>JAHEMR010000002.1 GCA_024643545.1 Crocinitomicaceae bacterium
ATCTTTGCCTACGTTATAACAATGGGAGGATTTAAGTTTGAGAGTAATAAATCAAAAAAGGACTTGCAGGCATTATTCGAGGCAGACATCATTGAAGCATGATTGCCTATGTATGATTGGAGATGCTCATACGGACCTGATTTCCATTCAAAAAGTCAAAAGCCAAAGTAATTCAAACGACTTAAAAACGGAATATGAGCACTTATTAGCCGTATCGAAAAAACATTCCCATGGATTAAAACTGGTTGAATCAGGAAAAACGGATGTATTAAGTGATCCCGCTTATTTCTTACATCACAAATCAGATACTGGAACCTATGGTGAAATGGAAGCAATTACGTTTATATTGAAAAGTGAGGAACAAGGATTTTATTACCACCTGATAGCCGGAGCCTCTCAAACGGAAAAATTAATGAAAAACATGTCCATGATGATTCATTCGCTGAAAACGTTCAAAATCGGAAGCAAGAGGAATACGTCTCACCATTTTAGCTGACTTGCTTCCAATTGTTCATCTTGCTCCAAAACGATGATTATTTTGAAAGAAAATAAGCTTAACTTCGATACAGAAATTACGTTAAAAGTAGTGAAATCGCTAGACCAAAAATGATTAAATTGAATGACATCGATCGTGATAAATAAGCTTGAAGAAATATCATTCCCTTTAATCCAAAAGAAGAAAACGATAACCTACAAGATTGTTATTGGAATCTGCATTGTACTTGGATTTATTGCACTTATAGAAACGATTGAAAGAAATGCGTTTGCACCAAACTTGATGGTCATAGCTGTACTTTTCTTTTTAGCATCCCAAATATTTCTCGATATCCGGTCTTTAAAAATCAAAGAATACCAAGTTATTGGCAACATTTCACTCAATAAAAATGAATTCATTTTGCACATAGGGTCGGATAAATTTGAGGAAAAGTATTCAGCAGTAAAGTCCATCATACTGGAGGTAAATGAAACCTCAAGAGATCCTATTTTTAGAGCAGGAGTTGTCGGCGCAGGATTATTTAATAGGAAAAGAGATGGCGTTGAAAACACGATCTCTATTGAACGTGAAGTCGCTAGCTCTTGCAGTTACAAGTTCCTTGTTGAAGACATCAAAACAATTTATTCATTAGATGATTTTTTGAAAAATGCTTCATTCAACTATAAACTGCTGCGAAATGGAAAAAAAATTAATTCCATCAAGGAGGAACACCTCAAGGATTACCCGCTTTATTCTGTTGACACGAGTAAATAATTTTATAAATTGCCCTACCTCAAAAGTTTCGTAATTTTAATATGGTTTAGGACTTATAACACCTCCTTCTCCTATTTAGTTTAAATCAATCACATTCATGAAGTACTTCATCATTATTTTTATTCTTTTTTTGTCAGCGTGTTCCAACAAAACGGGCAACTCGAAACAAACAAAAAAGAAAAATTGCAGTTGCGGAACAAAGCCAATACTCAATAATAGTGTAAACTGCGACACAACATTATTTGATAATGGCTCTAAACTTTATTGGCAGTTTACTTGCGATTCTTCATGGCTGACATTTGAGAATAAAAACGGCTTCAAGTATGTCATGACCTCGTTTGAAAAGAAGTTAATCGAACTCACTGGTAGACTCAGTTATCAATTCGTAAAAGAGTATAAGACGACATTGTTGTTTGAAAACAGACAGGCATCAGGTGGAGGATTCCCCATAAATTTCGAACTCATCGACAAAAAAAATGGAAAAGTAATTGAAGCCTTTGGGACAATTATCTTTTATAGTGACATGGCTTCGAACAATTACGTATTATACCTTTCAACAGATTCGAAGGACACACTCACTTATTACCATATTGACACGAGAACAAAATATACTTTTTCAATTCCACCGGGACGACTTAAAAAGACCATTATGGAATCGAATGAAATGTTTACTGAGTATTTATTTGAGGAACCCAAAACTGAAAACAACCTGTTAACAGTAAAGTATAAATACCTTGTAAGTGATGAACCTGAAAAATGGAACAAAGACAGTGTCATCATCGACTTAAAGAAAATGATCAAACACTAAAAAAAATCATTCCATCAAGAAGGAACACCTCAAGGATTACCCACTTTATTCTGTTGACACGAGTAAATAATTTTATGAATCCCTTAACCTAAAAGTTTCGTAATTTTTATATGGTTTAGGACTGATAACACCTCCTTCTCCTATTTAGTTCTAAATCAATCATATTCATGAAGTACTTCATCATTATCTTTATTCTTTTTTTTGTTAGCGTGCTCCAACAAAACGGGCAACTCTAAACAAACAAAAAAGAAAAATTGCAGTTGCGGAACAAAGCCATTACTAAATAATAGTATAAACTGCGACACAACATTATTTGAAAATGAGCCTAACGTGATTCTTGGTTCTTTACAATTCAAACTAAAGAAAAATGACCCGAAAGTTGTATACTTGAAAACGCTCACTCAACTCAAAAACATAAATAAAGAGTTTAAATCTGAGAAATCAGATGAAGCTGAATATTTCACCACCTATCTCGGACAGATTAAATTAATCGAGAAAGAATGGCATGTTTTTAAACAATTTTATACTATTCAAGCAGCAATTGTAAAACATGGGCAAAGTGTAATTATTTTTATGGACAGGCAAGGCGCAGCATATTACGATATGGAGTTACCAGAAGATTTACCTATTGACATGAAAAATGGCTCATTTAGATTTAGTATAAAACGATACATTGTTAATGAAAATTGAACATCCCAATAAGTTGGTCCTAAACCTACTCATGTATAGCCGTCTTTTTAATAAAAGGGAATTCACGGTGAATATCATGTATGTAGACAATAAAAAAGGAGAACAAATGCTTGAGGCTTGGAAAAAATCTAAATTCACCCATAAGTTGCACTGATTAATTCACATCGACCGCTTCCTAAAACGAAGCGTCGTACTTAAATAATCGCCTTTTTTCTATTCTCTCTGCAGGTGAACAAATCCATCCGTTGAAATCGTATTTCCATTGCCATCTGTATATGTCAATTTCCAAAAATATACGCCATCGGAACAATTGACGCCATTTGAACTCCCATCCCATTTTATGAGGTTGTTCTTTGATTCAAACACCACACTCCCCCAGCGATTCAGTATTATTAAGTACGCTTCACTAATATTCACCATGCTTATTGGAAGAAAGTAATCATTGGTTTGATCACCATTCGGAGTGAATACATTCGGCATGTTTATTTCAGATGGACAAAACTGAATTATTCTAATACTATCAGAGAAAAAACAGTGAAGTGATGTTGCCTCTACCCAATATTCGCCAGTTTGAGTCACCCCTATTTGAGTTCCAGTTGTACCATCATTCCAAAAATAATCGAATCCACTAGTTTGAGGAACAGTCAGAACGAAGGGATTCTCAAGGCACAAGGTGGTATCATTTCCAAGATTTAACACAGGTGATGAAGTCACATGAACAAAAATAGAATCCGTCACTACTGGACAATTATTGAATTGATACGCAAGCGCGTACAAACCTGGACCTGTCACACCAATATTCGTGGAAGTTTCGCCTGTATTCCAAAGGTATGATCCAAATGGCAAATTAGGCGATAGAAAAAAAATATCCCCTTCACAAAGGTCAAGATCAGGTCCAAGGTCTAGTGAAGGACAATAATTCGTACAATGTGGATTTACCACATTATCCGGAATAGTGAAATTCTGCACAAAATTAGGCAAGCCGTAAGTACATTGTTCTGTTGGAAATAGCAATGCTGAGGATTGGTAAGCGCATCCAGCCCCATAAACATTTGGTAAATTGATTGCACTCAAATAATTCGTTGAAATCCTTGATATGTATATTTTACCATTGGGTGCAATTTGAATATCTCCAAAAAGATACTTGGGAGATCCGGTTTGCAATAACGTATTTTGTTCGACTATGTACTTTGAAGCATTTATGGCTACCTGATCATTACTCGTGAGGTCATATTGAATAAGGTAATTCTGACTAGTAACATAGAGTAGTTGATTATTTGGTGAAAATGAAAGCGCATATGGTTGATCGTATTCTCCTGCATTCGCTAATAACGTGATTGGATTAAATACATAGCCTGTTGCATTGTCAAAATCAAATAGCTGCACGGAATCTTTTACAGAAGATAAAACGAGTGCAACTTGACATCCCGAAGGTGAAAACCGCATGCTCCCATTGGCATATTGTCCCCAATCATCAACTGGTTCTTCTTCATGAATCGCTCCAGATTCCGAAATGATCGGGCCATGAATACCAGAACTACTTAATCTGTAAGAATAAAACTGACTTGTGCCAAGACGATGGGTAAGAATCCAATAGTCTGTACCGTTCGCATGCTTTGTTACACATAGCTTTTCGGTTGAATTCGAATATAATGGAACGTTTTTTACAATGACCTTTCCAAGTCCTCCATTTTGACTTATGTCTACAATGGAGTAGCCAAATACCCCTGTTCCATTTTGGAAAAGTACATAATGATCAAGGGTGAAAATGTAATATAAGCTATCACTGTTGGGTTTGGGAACAATAACGGCAGCGTTTGTGGCGCTTAAGCCCCCGAACAATCCAAAACCATTATCCATGAGTTGGTGTTGGGAATTCCAAACCGAAACTCCATTCGTGTAAAACAACAAATTTCCATTTAAATCTGACATTGTTGAGCTCCCCTCGAAAGCGTCAATACTCGAAGTCCCAACTGTCGGAAATGAGGTATTAAAGTCAATGAATGCATTTTCTCCAAGTGCCCAATTCATTGTTCGGTTAAATTGTCCAAAAGAAATTTTCAAAAAAAGCAATGAAATCGCAGTAGCAGATAATTTCATAAATCGACGGTTAAACGAGGAAGACAAATTCTTCCATAAGCATCTATAACGGAGATTCAAATAAAATATTGCCAATCATCATTTTTCGTTAATGACGGATAAAACAACCTGTGCACTCACTACTCATAAATTCTGATACTGATCGACGGACTCATCCAATAAGCGTTTGTTGCTCAAAATAGTTTTCTGTGGCATCAAAACACTTCAACCGTTCAACAAGAAAAAGCGCTATCTTTAAAAACCGAATTATCTTAAGCGGTTGGATGATGATCATAAAAATGCGAATCGTTAACCGTATGAACCTTGGCCTAAAACAGTGTGAAATTGAAGTTTGGTTTTTTTGATTTATTTCAAGGTGCTGGCATCGACAAAAAAATGTTGAATTGGATATTTGCCATTTTCTTTGGGCTATTTGGCATTGGAACGCTCACGCTGATTTACCAAGAAAATAAAGCGGGAGAATGTTCCTCTTCGAAACAAGTGTTTTATGCTTTTGACTATGAAGGGAAAATAATTCGGACGTACAGATCGAACAATCACGGACACTGGGTGACCGTTTTTGAAAATGGAATGGAAAAAGAATCCTTGTTTGATTATAAAATTTGGTCCAACCTGAAACCAGGTGATGTTTTAATAAAACACAAAAACGAACTTAATTTTACCTTAATTCGCAATGGAGACACCATGAATTATAAAGAAGACATTCCCGACTGTGTACAATTTAAAGAAGAATGATCAAACAATTTTGACGAACCGAAAAACGATAAAACGACTATTTCAAGCACTAACACTCATCTTTGTGCTGATGAATGTTGTTGCGGTTTTTCATTCCTACAAATTCACACACTTCACGGAGACAAAAACGGCAAAAACAAAAGAGCCCGGTAAATTGACGACCGGACAGAAAATTTCAACTTTGCTTTTTGGCGTAAACATCCCAAGACCTGAGAACACAAGTGTCCCGTCAATCTACCAAAGCTTAAAACTTAAAAGCAATAAAGAAATTGAATGCTGGAGAATGCACGTAAAAAACGCTAAAGGAACCGTCATACTATTTCACGGATATGGTGGACAAAAATCCTCCCTGCTCGACAAAGCAACAATCTTTCATGAAATGGGCTACAACACACTTCTCGTTGATTTCATGGGTTCTGGAGGTTCGGAAGGCAATCAGACCACCATTGGGTTTTTTGAAGCGGAACAAGTGAAAACATGTTATAACTACCTCATTCATAAAGGCGAAAAGAACATTTTCCTTTTTGGAACTTCCATGGGTGCCGTTGCAATCATGAAAGCCATTCACGATTTTGACCTGAAACCTAAGAAAATCATCATTGAGTGTCCATTTGGATCGATGTACAAGACCGTTTGTGCAAGATTTAAAACAATGAATGCGCCAACTTTCCCAATTGCTGGATTGCTGGTTTTTTGGGGTGGCGTTCAAAATGGTTTTTGGGCATTTGGACACAATCCAACAGAATATGCTAAAAAGATTACGTGTCCAACCCTTTTACTGTATGGAAAACAAGACGAAAAAGTGAGCAGAGCAGAAATCGACGAAATAGTCACAAATTTGGCAGGACAAAAATACCTACGCATCTTTCCGAATGCCGGACACGAAAACTACTTGATTAAATACAAAGAAGCGTGGACGAAAGACGTTACACTCTTTTTGAGAACAGTAAGAAAAAACACAAAGAATACCAACAAAAAATGAACTACCTGTGAGCGTTTCAAAAGAATTTTTAATTTTAGGTAACAGAATATAATTCCCAACTTCACAACGGAGAATAAGAATCTCGAACGAAAAAATGAATAAGAATTAGACCATGGGAAGAAATATAATCTTTGGTATCAATCAGATAGTCAAACCAAATACTATTTTTGGATGAATACTATAAGAAGCATAAGGTGATTAACTACATCAAACACATGAAGAACTTCATCATTTTTTTCACACTCCTATTGACTTCCTTAACATACCACATTTCCGCATGTGTAAAATCAACACGATTTCATGAAGAGGTTAAACAAACATCGCTCGAACGCAACAATGAATAATAATTGAAGGTTATGGGAACGAATCTATTCTTGGGGATTTTTATTTTTGCTGCTTGTTTTGCACCTTCATTCATCTTAGTAGCGGGGGCTCTTCGTTCGGACATAGAGGAACGTCAGGACCTTGTCAAATTGAAACGAAATCCGATGAGCGTCCTCTTCTCATTTCTGTTAAACGGACTAACCTTTGGACTATCTGTATCAGCATTGATCTATATCATTACGTCAACACATTTGCCGATTTGGATTCACCTTTTCACTTTTCCGTTTATGTTTTTGGCATCCATTGATTTCATTATTCTCATCTCTCATTTGGTGAATGAATGGCGATATAAGGTCACTTGGGACAAGAAACAGAATGTGTTCAATGTACGTCACAAAGGAACTGAATTTCAATTTCCCTTAAATTCAGACACTTTGCAGATCATTCACTATTTTCCACCAATGCAAGGCCGATCCAAAGGAGTTCCAGGTTTCAGTTACCATGTATTAGTGCTTTCGGACCATGGAAACACCTGGAAAGTCTCAAGCATCACCTACGACAACTATGACTTTTTTCAAACTTTGTCAAAACATCCAAATTTCACCGTGATCAAACGTCAATTTAATGTATTACTTTAACATGGAAGCGAATGTCAACTTGCACCAATACAAAAGGATTAATTCGATAAAAACATCCGGATGCTAAAAGAACTTACATATAAAATCATATTAATAACAGGATTGTTACCTGCTACATTTTTATTGTTTTTTTCTTTTTTAGGTCTTGCTAATATAATGTCATCAAACCATTTAGACCAAAAGGATATCATTGTTTTTACGTCGATTTTATTAGGAATCGCAGGATATATAGGACTGATTACTTCATTGGTACTCCCAAAAAAGACTTTGATCAATTTTCTATTATTATTACTTGGTTTAATCGGGTTTTCAATTTTTCTTTCTTATGAAGGAGGATTGCGAGGATGGATATGGTTACTCACAATAGAAGAACCAGAAGAATGGTTTCTTCTCGCATGGCCAATTATATCATCACTTTTAGGTTTAATTGTAAATACAATCAATCTATTTAAAACACCTCCAACACACGTCGAGGGCAATAACCGGAATGGTGTAAACGAAAAACTTAAATAATAACAAAACGATCTTGGAACGAAATTAAAACTAATTTTAAACATCGTATCCCGTCCCACGCATAGGGACTTATTTCATTGATCATGAAACAATTGACTTTAAAACTCATTCTTCCACTAAGCGTCATCTCGTTCGCGACACTGACGAAATGGTGGTATGCACTTCCGGTCGACGCGCCTGGTACCTTTTTCACAGGATTTCCTTTTCCATTCGTTTGTAAGGGCTGGCATACATCGATGTCCTTGCAAATTTTCGCAATTGAATTTTTCGTGGACTTTCTCACCTACTTTTTAATTTGGTTCCTTGTATTTTTTTGCATCAACCGTTTTTGGAGTAAAATCAATCCAAGGAAATGGGTGACTATTTTCCTGTGGAGCATCGCCGGACTCATTATAAGTGGAGCTAGTTTAATTGCCGCCAATCCAGACAATTTAGTTTACATGAAACGTCCTTTTAACATAGAAGTGAAGTCGTCTGGGTTTCAATTTGTTTGGGGAAAAAATACACAGCTGGACACCGAATCGATTGAATCAAAGGATGAAAAACACATCCTCACGATACCAAAAGGAAAGATTCATTTGGAAAATGGAGAATACCGCATTATCCTAAGAAAAAAACTAGAAACCCCAGAAATTGAACCTGGCTCGGGAGAATTGTTTCTAGACGTAATACCAGGGGGACCTGGTTGGAAAACAATTCAAAAACTAAATGCCCCGTTAAGAGCATTAACCGCTTTTTACGCATCAATGGGCGGTTCAAATTGCGGTGGAGATTACTGTGAACTTACATCCGCACTTGGTCTTGGAAAACAAGGCTCAAGAAAACAGAAACAGTTAATAGAAATGTATTTCCCAAACGACAAAGTAGCAAAAACCGTTCTTCAACAGGATTGTTATTTACGTCCAAGCGGCGCTTCTACCTTTTCTGATTTTGTATATTTAACCATAACCGTTAAAGGTGACACAGTTATTGTCGACTATGAATTATACTTTTACAACCATGGAGAGCACAGTTATATTACTGGGCCAGATGTTTATTTATACCAAAACAATGCGTTTAAAATGCGCCAAAGAAACATTTGGTAGAAAAGAAGAAAAACAATTATTCAAAAAAGCATTTCAATGATAAAACACACTTCTCCCTTTTCCTCGAATGTATACTTTTTGAGATTTTAGATCATGATTAAAAAAATAACATTCATCCTTCTGGCTATAGCTGCCATCATTGCTGCGGTTTATTTACAAGGCAACATAAAAACCAAACCTCAGGTTTACTTTATCGGATTTTCAGCGCTAACAACAATTTTACTCTTCACTAAGATTAAAATAATCCCGGAAGTTTTTTACCTCATTATGCTCGGACTATTGCTCTACTTCATGTTTTTTTTAGTGGGAATGTCCCTTTTAGACTTTATTGCACCAGAAAGAGCTACGGCTATTTTAGCAGATGGACGAAAAATTAGGTTTAATGATCCATCATTTATTTATGTCGCAGTTACAACACTGATTATCAGTATTCTTATTCAAATTTCCTATGCGAATAATCGAAAAATTTTGAAATTAGTTACCTTTGAAAGGTATGTCGCGCTCCTTACTTTCTTGGTCGCATTCATCGGACATATCATATAAAAATGGCTCTCATTAAAACAATTGGAATTCTTGCTCAGTTAGGTTTGCTGATACTCATCAATTATTATGCTTTACACGTAAAAAATGGGGATAACCAAACCAGTCTTGATGTGATGTTTTGTGGAACGTTTTTTACTTCGCTATCCTTACTTTTACTCGTCGTTTCAAAGTTAATTTGGACGGAAATTGACAAACTAAGTTGGATCTTCATTTCTTTGCTTTGTATCATAGGTGTCAATTTTTTCCTATTCGACTTTTTTAACATCATGGTGGAATATGATCGCTGGCTAGATAAAGGAATGCCTGGAAAACCTTTCTGGTTTTAACTATTTCTAGTGCAAAAAAAACTATGGAATATATTGGACTCAATCGACCACTTATTCACTCCATTTTCACGGAGATTTTCTACTTGTTCTTTTGTTCGTCGCTTGACTTTAGCGATACCACTAAAGGAATTTTCAAAACGCTCATGTTATTTCTCCCTGGACTTACTTTACCTTTAACGAATTGAAACATCAGACCAACAATTTTCGCATGGCCAAAATTTATGGAATAACAGCCCTTTGTCTATTGTTCATTAGCTTCTTCACACCTGGAAGTTTTGACATTGCTTTACACGATAAGTATGTGATCATTAGCAAGTCGCAAATAACGATCATCTTTGCGCTCCTATTCGCCTTTTTCACCTTGATTCTATGGGGCTTGGAAAGGAATTTCAAACAGTTAAGTCCAATTCTCAATTGGCTTCATTTCGGTCTAACAGTCTGTGGAATTTTGATTTTGGAAGTGATCTCCAGTCATTCCATCATGCAATTTTTTCTAGTGGAATTTCCCACAGATGAAATCAACAAACAGGAAATTTGGATCAACGAATGGCTGAGTTTTTTCATCGTTGTCGTGCTTTTTAGTCAAGTTCTATTTGTTTTTAATATCCTTAGAGCCATTATCTTAAAACCTAAAAATGGTAGCAACTGATGCGAGCGCATGAAACCATCTTCTAGTTATTTTATGAACCTTCATTTTCCAAATTCAATTGCGTTATAAGTACTAATTAGAAAGAAGAAAAACGCTATATTTGATATGAAACATGTCGATCTAAAAACCGATCGAATCAATATTCAAGAAAACAAACCGTGAGAAATTTACTTTGCATAATTTTCGGATTTTTACCACTTACGTTTACCTTCGGACAGACCTATAGTTCGCTGACAAGTGATGAGGAAATGTATGCCTTTCTAAAGTGGATGACGGTGTATGACCGCAAACACGTGGATGAACCTACATGGAAACGCAAGCACATCACGACTAACATTTTACCGTGGGAAATTGCAAACTTTCTACTCCCCGAATCGGCAGGAGTCAATCAACGTGAATTCATCAACATAGACAGTCGTTACCTGTATAAAAGTCGTGGTGGTACGGACACCCTTTTTAATCAACAAGATCGCGATTTTATGTTCCAACAATTTACCGCGATGAAGGACACTATTTGGCAAGCGAAGTTTTCATACCTCACGCACTTAACGAGTAAGAAACAAGCAAGGTTGAAAACGTACTGTTATTCCATTCCACTGTTTTCCGTGGACAAAACATATGTCATCATTCAAAAACATTTTCACTGTGGAAATATGTGCATCGAAGGTGGATACTACGTTTACCGACGATTGAACGACAAGCATTGGGAATTTGTGACAGCTGTAAATACATGGATAAGTTGACGAAAATGATAATGCACAACATGAACAAAACAAAAAAAACCATTGTCAGCATCCTCTACCTTGTCCATATCTTGGTGCTACAAAACTTATTGTTTCATCTTTTTCCTTCACCAGGACCTGGAACGATCTTTACTGTCCCACTGAGTTTTGCTGTTGCAATTATTACCGGCATTTTACATTTTTTCCTCATCAATTTCATTAAAAACAAAAGCATTCGCATAGTCAGTCAACTGTGCTCCTTTGTCCTACTGACGTGGTTTTATCTTTTCATTTACGGCGAAGAACCAATAGCTCAAATAGCGGATGCGGTTTATTACGCAAATCACCAAGATCAATTACGTTTCGAGGATATTTTTGACGATAACTATGGGAAATATGGCGTGAAATGTGCCGCAGCATTTGCTAAATTCAAGGACAGCATTCCAGACGCCGCATTTGTCATAACGTACTGTTGTCAGGATGAAAAGTCCTTTTACGTGGCGAGGTACGGAAATACCTTTGTGACGAATAATCAAAACCTTCAACTGAACCTTTTCGCGGACAATGATTCCATCAGCTTATCTGAAAAGTACAAGGGAGAAGAGATCACGATCACAGGTGATGTCAAAGGATTTGGGAAAAATAGCATTTGGGGTCGAGACAACATGAAGACAACAAACAAAAACTCCATCTTTTTACACGACGTCCAACTGAAACCAAATGAAGGATTCTGCACATACTATTATCATTATTTAGTGAAGGAGTGAAGCTATTTAACTTTCGTCCAAAGTCATAGGTCTGATAGAAAAACCGAACTGTGGTCGCACCGAAACTTGTTTGATGACGTTCACTCAAACAAAAATAACTTCTAAACCAAATGAAGAAAATACTTCAAGAAATCTCATCAAAAGCCATTGAGCACGGTTGGATTAACCCAGAACTATCGGAACACCAACTCGCTTCAAGATGGATCGGATATTATCCAGTAAGCAACATAGAAATAGACGCCCTAGAAGTACGACTAGGAATGAAGTTACCGCAAGATTATAAAGAATTTCTACAACTGACCAATGGATTTTTGGCGGCAAACAACGTGGAACCGAGTTTTTGTTCAACAGAAAAAGTAGACTATTTGAAAAATGTGGATCTTGAGCTCATTGAGATTTGGACTTCAGCCGGTAACATTGAGGTTG
This sequence comes from Crocinitomicaceae bacterium, assembly GCA_024643545.1. Classification (GTDB taxonomy): domain Bacteria; phylum Bacteroidota; class Bacteroidia; order Flavobacteriales_D; family Crocinitomicaceae; genus UBA952. Next base: position 12,558 of record JAHEMR010000002.1, read on the forward strand.
GAAATAAGCTTGAGACGGCTATAAAAGTTGGTGGATTTGACGAAGAACAGTATTTTTTTCTTATTCCTCCAAGCAAGGGAAATGCAAATTGGGAGTATTGGATTTTTGCCGCCTGGGCTCCTGGTGAAACCATATTTCACAGCCTAATGGACTATTTCAAGGAAGTGCTTGAGTTTACAACTTCTTTATGTGACGAAAAGTAGCATGCATGCAGAGGAGCAAATCCATCAAAAAAGAATAACTTTGAGTAAGTCACTTAAGTACGATTTAACATGATGTATCAGTAGCATGTCCAATATTTTCGCAGACAATCATATTTATCCGAACGAAGGAAAAATCAACCTTCACTTTCAGGAATTCTATGACTCGGTATTTGTTGCTTTTATGCCTTTTATTGAAATGGAAGGTGAAAAAATGATCCATTCAAGCCCAAGTCAATCCATTCAATTAACACCTAAAGAAGCACGGAAAGATCTTCAATTTCTTGAGGATGCACCGCTATTAAATGCGAGGATTTACAGCCAAAACATGGATTATCCAACAGAAGAAGAAATTTATGAGCATGGAAAACCGATCTCTTGGGAAACCATTAAAAAAGGTGCTGGATTTTCAGATTTTTCGCAAATAAACAAGGCATTGGAGACATCCATCGGGGCATTAAACAGTGCTTTTAGTAAACCTGAATTATGCGATCAATTAACAACGCATACAACGAAACAAAATTACTGGCATCCAACAGAAGGTGAATTCAACACCCTGTCAAAAGTTGATATGTATAAGGCATTCAAACTTCTAGATAAACATAAAATTTGTGTGATAGACAAGTATTATGAACGAAGATCCATACTGGACTTGGATACATTAACTATCCATGATTTTGTAAGGGAGATTGGTCACGACGATTATTACATCTATTCCGTGGATAAAGAACTGTTGTTCACGATCGACTGGGACAGTTTCTTTTTCCTAATTGCGAGTAGTCAAGAGAAAATGAATCAAATCATCGAAGCTAAATTAGTTGAAGGTTTTCTTTGTGATGAAAACACAGAACATGAGTGGGACATGGATCAAAAGTAAAATTTAACAATGGCAAACATGAATCACCTATTAAAAAATAAAAACACCATTTCTGAACCGATGACCATGTGCATTTCGCTTGTGTAGTTCATGCTATTTCAATTCAATCAAGATTATTTTCAACTAAAATTTTGGTTTTTTTATGGCGCTCAACTACATGTACCGTTCGCGTATTTGCTGAGCTACCCGTCCATTATCATCCTAACTTTTTTCATTTACAAGAAATCGAAAATCGCCTGGTGGATCATTGTGTCAATGGGTACGTACTTAATGCTACATTTTGGATGGAATTACATCAAAGAGTTGCAATTGCCCGAAATCGACCAGGACCAAAATTCACTTGAAACCTTACTGACCTTATTTGAAGAACCACGGTTCGGACTATTCTACTACCTATCGAATATGCTCGTATGTTTCGTTCCCATCTACTTTTGCATCCGATTTAAAGCGCATTTTTCCATCACCAGAAAGATCCTATAGAGTGCGTTTATTGTGTCCATTGTTCTTTTTACTTTGGATGTACTTTTTATTTAGCATCATCAACATAAAATAACAACAGGCAAAATCGCGATATCAATTTTTGGTATTTTTACTTTGTTCTTTTGCAATGTCGGGCAACAAAATCAACTTACAAACAATTGCGCAATCGTTTTCATTGCTAAAAATAATTTGCCGCTATCCGGTAATTTTTGAAAACCATAACTCACGTAAAATTGTTGAGCATTGTCATCAATAGGATCGACAACAACGGCAACAGAACCTATTTCATTCGATGCAAGATAACTTCGATAAAGGGCTTCTACAAGCAACTCCCTACCTAGTCCTTTGCCATGAAAAGTTACATCAACCGCTAGTCGACCCAAAAGTGTTGTAGGAATTGTTTTATATGATTTTGGGAATTTACGCTGCCATTCCAAAGGGATAAAATCTCTTGAAATACTAGAGTTTGACAACGTGTAATAAGCAATGACCGGTTCATTTAATTCCTCATTGACACAAACAAAACATGCAGATAATCGCTTCTTCATATCCTGACTGGCTTGAAACTTCAAATAATCGTCCAACACGGACTTTCCACATTTGAAATCCGTTCGAAAATGAGAAGAATGAAGAAGGACTGTTTTAAAACCTACCACTTACTGTTTAGTTTTAAATTTTGCGGCTGCAGCTTTCAGTTTTTCATTTGGTGGTAAAGGATTAAAAATCGCATCGAAAAACAATTCAGCATCACGCTTTGAGGATAATATAGCTTCTTCAGCTTGAATAATTTCTTCAGCTTGTTTCACCGCTGAACGAATGACAAACTCTGTTAAGCTACGATAACCACCTATTGCTGCAGCTCTTTCAAAAAATGCCTTTTCATCTTGAGTCAAGCGTGCTTCAAACCGAGTTTTTCCTGAAATTTTATTACTTATTGCCATGATTCTATCATTAATTTTCAAATGTACGGATTATTTACGTACAATAATAGTAGTTTAATTCTATTCAATTAAAAATTGTGAACAAATAGGTTAACGCAAAAAATTAACAATTATTGAATACAAAATGTAGTAACTTTAACCCGTGTGAAAGCTTCTATTGAATTAATGACAAAATGTCACAACAAAAATCTTGGAACACAAATTGACTATTTAAGAAAAATTTAAAACATAAAATATGAAACCGATTTACATTGTCTTAGCGAGTATTGGAGCAATTATCCTTTTTTCCTTTTTAGGTTACCGTAGCTTATTCAACAACGCTGTTGGATACCAGGAAACAGTAGATGAAAAATGGTCAAATGTTCAGTCTGCCTACCAACGTCGCGCTGATTTGATTCCTGCCCTAGTAAAACAAGTGAAAGCAGGATCGAAAAATGAACGCGAAATCCTCACACAAGTAACACAAGCAAGAGCTGGAATCGTGAACGCAAAAACACCAGACGATTTAGAATTGATGGGTAAAAAAATCAATACTGCGATTAATTTAGCTTACGAAGCATATCCAGAGTTGACTTCTACTAAATTGTTTGTGGACTTCGGTCGCGCGGTTGAAGGAACGGAAAACAGAATTAATTATGCACGTGACGAATACAACGGTTCCGTAAAAACGTACAACACGCACATTCGTAGCTTCTTCGCAAGCATGCTATTGAACCGTGAAGAATTCGGTAAGAAAGAAGGTTTCAAAGCGAAAGCAGGAGATCAAGATGCACCTGATTTCGAATTGGAATGATTAACCAAGAAGAAAACAACCTCATTGTACAAGCCATCCAAGAAGCTGAGAAATTGACTTCTGGTGAAATTCGCGTGCACATCGATAAAAAATGTTCGTCCGATCCTGTCAAAAGAGCAGTCACAGTATTCGAGAAATTAGGCATGCATCAAACGGAATTGCGAAATGGCGTACTGATTTACGTTTCCTTCAGCGATCGTAAATTAGCCATTATTGGGGATAAAGGCATTCACGGACTTGTACCTACTGATTTCTGGGAAAGCACACGCAACAAAATGATTGCTGAATTTAAAGAAAATCGCTTTGCGGCTGGAATCATCGCGGCTATCCAGGAGGCTGGAATTCAACTTCGGACTTATTTTCCATACATGGAAAACGATCAAAACGAATTGTCCAACGAAATAAGCACCGAAGCATGAGAAAGATACTAAGCCTTTTCCTCATTTGCTTCACGGCACTTTTCGCTTGGAGCCAAGTTCCGGACGCACCAAATCCACCTCGATTCTTCAATAACTTTTCCCAAACGGGAATTATTAGTGAGGAACAAGGAGCGAAATTGGAAGCGATGTTGGACAAATTCGAACAAGAAACCAGCAACGAAATCACCGTAGTCATTGTTGATGACATCAATGGCGACGAAGCGTGGCATTTTGCGGCTGAACTTGGAAAAAAATGGGGTGTTGGAAAAGCCGATAAAGACAATGGCGTCGTGCTTTTAGTGAAACCTACCGAAGAAAAAGGTGGACATCAAGTGTTTATTGCTCCAGGTGCTGGATTAGAAGGTGCAATTACAGATATTTCCTGTGGGGAAATTGTGGACAATGAACTGATCCCAAATTTTAAAAAAGGTGATTACTTCACAGGAATCAAAAATGCGATTGTCGTTTTAGAGAAAATGGCAAAAGGGGAAATCAACGAAAAATCGTACCGTAAAGCAAATAGAAAAAATGACCTTGCAGGTTCCATTTTTGGATTTCTGGCCATTATTATCATTGTCATTTTACTCATCCGAAAAGGTGGACGCGGCGGAAACGGCACTACTTTTGGACGCGGTGGATTCTTCGTTGGAGGATTCGGCGGCGGATACGGTGGTGGCTTTGGTGGAGGAAGCTCCGGTGGAGGTGGTTTCGGTGGATTCGGAGGCGGAAGTTTTGGCGGAGGTGGCTCCGGTGGAAGTTGGTAATTAATAAAAATAACATGAGATTCAAAAGTTTACTTATCCTAGTTCTAATTGCGCAATGTTCATTCGCTCAAAAGACCTACAAGATTGCATTTTACAACACGGAAAACCTATTCGACACGATTGATGGACCAAATGACGACGCGGAATTTCTCCCACAATCAAAGTCCCAATGGAACGGAACACGCTACAATGAAAAACTGACGCACATTCGTCAAGTGATGAACGACTTAAATCGCCCGATGGTTGTTGGATTCAGTGAAATTGAAAATAAAACCGTGCTCAGTGATTTAATCAAAGATGGCTACAGCAATTACGGCATCGTTCATTACGAAAGTCCAGACTTACGCGGAATCGATGTGGGAATGATCTATGATAAGAAACTACTCAGCTTGAAGGAATCTGGCAAAATCCGTTTTGTCCTTCCAGGAGATACCACTCCCCTCACCCGCGACATCGTTTGGGCGAAATTCAAGTGTAACAAAGAATACATCTACGTGATGGTCAATCACTGGCCGAGTAGACGCTCTGGAACAGACACGAGCGAACCGAAACGCATCAAAGCAGCCGAAGCTGGCGCACAGTTCATCGATTCCATCATGAAAATCAATCCTTCGGCAAAGATCGTTTACTTGGGAGATTTAAATGACCATCCACAGGACAAAGCACCACAAATCATTCAACAACGTTTGATTCCGGCGATTACAGCAGCATCTGGTGAATTCGGAGGCTCATATAACTACAAAGAAGAATGGGGCGTGCTCGACCACATCTATGTTTCCAAAGGGATCCAAAGCGGAAATGTACACATGGCGGAAAATTCTGGAAAAATCTCTTCGTTTCCTTATTTAATTACAGAATACAAAGGAGTTAAAGTTCCATTCAGAACATACGGAGGTGATAAATACCTCGGTGGATACAGCGATCACTTACCTGTGTCAATCGATATTTTGGTTCCGTAGTTTTTATCCACTCCTTTAAATTGATACGGTAGTTTTTCCTTGTAGAGGAACTTCTTTTGAATCGACTCAAACGGACGATAAATGTAATACACATAGTTATTGTGCACCCTGATTTTATCTACGTAGCGAAACGTCAATTTCACTTTTTCAGTGATTTCTCCCGTTTTAATATTTAAGAGACCAAGGTAACACGAACCATCTTTTTCATAAGTCGCGTAAATGGATCCTGTGACACGGTCTTGCAAAACATTGCGTCTCCAACCTGTTTCTTTCGCTTGGTAATGGTGGTAAATCGGAATGGAATCCAATCGTTTTCCTTCGATGTTGTAAATCAATAGCACATCCTTCGGATAATTAAAAATAAAGATGGAATCGTTTCGATGGAACATCGGCGCATACACTTCTTTGTAATAAATGGTTTGCGTGAAATAATTCGCTCCAATGTAAATTTCTGCGTCGATACCGGTTTCCATCTCCTTGTTTTTCGCCCAAAGTTTTGTTCGAACATCCATCCATTTGTATTCCGCTCGGTAGAGCTCCATCATCAAATCATCTTTGATATTCACGATTGATTTATACGATGAATCCAATTTATCATAGACATAGTAATCAAACGCTGGATAAATTTTACTGAAATCCGAAAAGAAGATCTTCGACGTATTCGTATCGACAATTGGTTCAATGTATTTGAAATAATAATCCTTCGGAATTTGACCCAATTCAATCTGATCGCCGTCTGAATAGACACCGTATACATGTTCCTTGCATATGACATGTGCATTTCCTCGGAAATCGCGCTTCAATTCGATGGCTTGATCATTCAACAATACACTTGACTTAGTGACTGAGCCATCGTACAACAGCAACTCACTTCCCTTCTGTAATTGCTTCGGATACGCTAATAGAATGATGTCACCATTCGCTTGCAGTTCGAAATCCCCGACGCTCAACCGTTTGCTCCCAAAAACCGTATCAGGAACACCTACTGATTTCACGATGACTTCCTTTGATGTTTGAATGCGCATGGGAATCAATAAGACTTCTAAGTGAATCGTGTCTTTGCGTTCTTTAAAATAAAACTCGAGCTGAGCTGTTTGATAAATCGCATGACGGAATTCAAAATTCAAGGTTTTCCCTAAATCGATTTTATCCAATGGATAATCCGCTATCCCATTCACCGACTTTTGATAAACAATCGAATCTCCTCCTAAAAATGGAGTCATGGTAATCGCGACATTGGAAACGAGATCTCCAGTGCGTTTGTCGACACAAGTCAAACGGAGTATTTGTCCATTCACATGAACGGTACAGCATACCAACAATAAAAACAGGAAAAATCTCATCTTATTCATGAGATGGTTTCAAAAGTAAAATTCCATAAAGGAATTAAATAATCACGTTCCAATTAAACGTGTCTGGCTCTTTACCCGCTTTCAAATCATCCATGTGTTGTTTGATGCGATTCGATAAAGTACGTGTTTCAAAGGCTGGCAATTCCAAGATTTCATCACGGTAACCAATGACAATGATTTGTGCTATTGTTGCCGCTGTTCCAGCTCCAAATGCATCTTCCAATGTGCCATTTTTCGCCGCTGTCACGATTTCTTCTACAGAAACTTGACGTTCTTCAATTTCTACTCCCCAACTTGCTGCTAGTTCTAAAACCGAACGTTTTGTAATTCCACGTAAAATGGTATCCGCATCTTCAGAAGGTGTAATCAACTTTCCTCCAATTTGGAAAATAATGTTCATTGTACCAGATTCCTCAATGTACAAATGTTCTTTGGCGTCTGTCCAAACCAATTGGTGGAAACCTTGCATTTGACATTGTTTCGCTGGATACAAAGAAGCACCATAATTTCCGGCAGCTTTTGCACGTCCAACTCCACCTTTTGCAGCGCGTGTATAATGTTCTTCAATCTTTACGCGAACAGGCTCTGCGTAATATGCTCCTACTGGTGAAGTAATAACCATGAATTTATACGTGTCAGAAGGTTTAATTCCAACTAACTCATCGGTTCCAAACAAGAATGGACGAATGTATAAGGAATACCCTGGACGATCAGTTACCCAATCTTTGTCCACAGCAACCAATTGTTTAATTGCTTCGATGAAAATTTCTTCAGGAACTTCCGGCATACACATACGTGCTGCAGATTCTGCAAAACGTTTCGCATTCATATCCGGACGGAATAAAACTACTTCTTCGTCTATATTTTTGTATGCTTTCAATCCTTCAAAAATCGACTGTCCATAATGCAATGCAGACATCGCCGGATGCATTGGAATCGGTTGAAAAGGAATGATTTTTCCTTCTTGCCATTGTCCGTCGGCATATTCCATAATGAACATGTGATCAGAGAAAATGCGGCCAAATGGTAAGTTGTCCCAATCTACTTGAGATAATGCTGATTGAGTGTTTTTTTCAACTGAAAAATTGAGAGATGTAGTTGACATACGCGTATTTTGTTGCGCGAATATACGTCCTTTATTCCTCCTTCACAACTAATTTTATTCACAAGACAATTCTTGTACTTTTGTAGTATATTTAGAGGTAGTGAGTAAAAGCGAGGCAGTATTAAAACAATTTTGGGGATTCGATCAGTTTCGATCGAACCAAAAGGCAATTGTGGAAGATGCCATTGCCGGCCATGATGCACTTGCACTTTTACCGACCGGAGGAGGGAAATCCATCTGTTTTCAAGTCCCAGGTTTAATCCGAGAGGGAATTACAGTTGTAATTTCTCCCTTAATTGCGTTAATGCAGGATCAAGTAGACAACCTAAACAAACGCGGCATAAGAGCGAAAGCAATCACTTCCGGAATGAGCTACAAGGAAATTGATTACATCCTTGATAACGCGCGTTTCGGTGGACTCGATTTTTTGTACACCTCTCCGGAACGTTGTCAATCTGACTTATTCATTGAACGATTCAAACTCATGAATGTTGGACTTCTTGTAGTTGATGAAGCGCATTGCATCTCTGAATGGGGACATGATTTTCGACCAAGTTTCATGCACATCAAGGACCTTCGGGTTCATAAACCTCATGTTCCGGTTTTAGCACTTACAGCCACCGCTACGGAACGCGTAAAGAAGGACATCATCCAATATTTAGAATTAAAGAAAGTACGCATACACGAAGCGTCATTCGTTCGTGAGAACCTTCATTACCAAGTTCGAAAAACCAGCAATAAAATTGAATCAATTTTAGCACATTGCAAACATTCAACGGGTGTTGGAATTGTGTATTGTCAAACAAGACGCTCCGTTAAAGAAATGGTAAAATTGCTGATGTCGAACCGTATTTCTTGCGGGGTTTACCACGGTGGATTAACCAAATCGGAACGCGAACGCATGTTAAACGATTGGATGTCCGAAAAACGACGTATCATGGTCGCGACGAACGCCTTTGGAATGGGCATCGACAAACCAAATGTTCGTTTTGTCCTCCATTATGAAATTCCTAGTTCATTGGAAGCGTATTTTCAAGAAGCAGGTCGTGGCGGACGAGATGGTGAAACGGCAAAGGCACTCTTGTTTTTTGAGGACAAGGATACCGAAACTTTGAGGACTTCGACTTTAAAAAAGTTTCCTGCAAAAACGGATGTTTTGAATACCTACCGTGCCATCTCAAATTTCCTGAAAATTGCGATTGGTTCGGGAAAAGACGAGACCTATCCTTTAGATTTAAAAAAAATGTGTCAAGTCTATAAACTTGATTACGAAACCACCTTTCACTCGCTCAAAATACTGGAACTGAATGAAAATCTGTTGTTTTCTGAAGGCACCTTCCACCCTACTAAATTGCGTTTTCTAGTGACAAATCGGGAGTTATATAATTTTCAGATTCAATATGAATCAACACATCCACTCTCTACACTATTAACACGTTCCTACCCTGGAATCTTTGAATATTTTCATGTAATTCACGAAGATGAGATCTGCAAAAGACTAAAAATCAATTCTGAACGTTTAACTCATCAACTAGAGTTTATGCAGCAACACGGAATCATCGATTTAAACCTCAGAAGTAGTCTTCCAACTGTGACCTACATTACTGAAAGACTGCCAGACAGTCACATTTACTTAAAACCAAGTATTTACAAAGAACGACGAGACATTGCCATTCAAAAAGCAGATGCGATGATTCAGTTTTGTCAAAAAGACGAATGCCGTACCCAGCAAGTTCTCGCTTACTTTGGACAAACTGCTGATCCTTGTGGAACATGTGATGTTTGTCAAAAAAATTCCTTGCCCTTGGATTCCATTCCTGGAAAAATCCTATCCCTGCTGGAAAAACCAATGTCACTGAAAGAGCTTTCCTACGAACTCAAATTGTCTGAAAAAGAAGTGGAAGATTTTTTACGCGAATTTTTAAAAAACGAAATCATTATCTGGATGGATGGAAAGTTTTACTTGAATTAAACTTTTCCAACTATGTCAACAGTTTCGCCGGATTTTCGTCCTGCCTTTTCGCGCTATCCATTTGTTTACATCTGCCTGTACTTTTCTCTTGGGATTCTTTGTGCAGAAAAGATTACTGCGCTTTCAGAATATTATTTCATCATGTTGTCGAATGTGATCATTATCTCTCTGATACTTCGAACGTTTGACCTCATACAAGTTGGCACGAAACAATTGATTTTATTCTCCATTTGTGGATTGTTCGGATTTTTGGCACACACAGAACAACAAAAAAACACTGGCTGGAAAGATTGGCATTTCCACAAAGGAAAAACAGTTTTCCAAATGAGGGTGACAGAGATTCAACTTGGAAAACCTTGGACAAAGGGAATTGGTGAAATTCAATGGCGAAAAGGAAAAACGTCTTACAATACACCTGTTCGATTCTACGTGAAAGGTAAAAAAATACCCAAATTAGACCAGCAACTTGAGATAACAACAGAGATCATCCCAATTGAAAACAAAGGGAATCCCGGTGAGTTCGACCTAAAAACCTATTGGAAAACGAAGGGAATTTACGGCATGTTTTTCATGGAAAGCACAGATTTTCAAGTGGTAAAAACCATTCAAAGTTCTTACTTAACAAAATCCATTCGGAAAGCCCAAGAAGTTTGCTCGACAATCCTCTCAAAGCACTTGAGCGGTCAAGAATTAAGCATTGCACAAGCATTGATTTTGGGAGATAAATCAATGCTAGACAACGAAATAAGAAGTGCTTTTACCGCTACAGGATCCATGCATATTTTAGCTGTTTCAGGCTTACACATCGGTCTGATTTTGCAACTTTTATTGGCACTGATTAAACTTGGTGCAAAATGGGTGAATCGTTCAACTGCCATCCTATTTGTGATTCTCCTATTATGGTTTTACGCGCTGATGACAGGATTTTCACCTTCCGTTATTCGAGCGGTATTCATGTTCAGTGTTTTAACCTTAACTCAGATGAAGGGATTGCAGGCATCATCGATTAATTCATTGTTCTTTACTGCGTTTGTCATTGTCCTTTGGAAACCAATGTACTTGTTTGATATCGGATTCCAATTGTCCTATTTAGCCATGTTGGGAATCTTTCTGTTTTATCCAAAAATCGCGGGCATTTGGAAACCCCGTAATAAAATCCTCTTTTACCTATGGGAAGGAACAGCCATCGGATTTGCCGCACAAGTTGCCACAACGCCGCTTACCTTGTATTATTTTCATCAATTTCCGAATTACTTCGCTGTTGCTAACCTTGGACTCATGGGACTTTCATCAATTGTCTTAGGAGCAGGAATTTTCATTTTGGTCACCCACAAAATTCCTTTGCTTGGAAAATTAAATGGACTCATCCTTCTTTACGCTGTCCATTGGATGTTTCGTTTGATACAATGGATTGAAACATGGCCTGGTGCCCTCGTCTATGGATTCGAAGTAAACATCCTTTTTATCCCTATCCTACTTTTCAATGCGAGCATACTACTTTTAGGTGATCTCAAAAAACAGTACTGGAAAATAAACGCCTTGAATTTTCTTTTCATCTTAGGCTGGCTCAGTTACCAACGTTATCTGAACGCGTCGAGTACACATTTCTGCATCTTAAACGAGAACAAACTCACATTGATTCTAAAAAAAGGAGAACGAAGTTGGTGTTTTTACGACAGTGAAAATCCACAAAAAATCGAATTCTCCGCCATGAACTATCAAAAACTTTTTCCTTCAGACATGCGCTACATTTCCATTCGAAACAAAAATGCCGAACTAACTTTCAACGGTGAACATCTTAAAATTATGAAGACGGAATTTGGAAGAGAAGTACGACTCAACAAGAAGATTTGGCGCATTTACTTTCAGGAAAAGAAAGGGTCTAATAAATTGGAATCCAGCGTTTTTATGCCATGGATTACTCATCCGAATTCACTTAAAAATGGAGCTAAAATCTATGAAATTGCTCAAAATTGAAAGCAAATCTTATCTTTGTCAAAACAATTTATGCGCTACATCGACCCAAAAAGCTGTAAAGAAAGATTGTCAAAAGAGGACAATTTGATCGTTATTGATATTCGTGAAGACTACGAATACGAGCATTGCAACGCAGGATTTACACACATCCCAATGGGTGAAATTTCGTTGAGACACTCAGAAATTAATCCTACTAAGGAAGTGGTGATCATGTGTCAATCTGGACGTCGTGCAGAAGCAGTCGTAAATTTGTTGGAAACAGAGTTTCATTTCCCGAACGTTTTCGTGATGGAAGGTGGACTCCTCGGTTGGATTGAGCACGTTGATCCATCTTTAAAACTCGACTAATGACTTTATTAAAAGATTTCCTTGATTTTTTCTTGCACTTGGACACGCATTTATTTGCTTTGATTCAAGATTACGGAGTGTGGATTTACGGGATTTTGTTTCTGATTATTTTTGTGGAAACGGGATTGGTTGTGATGCCGTTGTTACCTGGTGATTCCCTTTTATTTGCTGCAGGAACCTTTTGTGCTGGAGTAGTGAACAATGGTGAAACAGCCGAATTGAATCTTTTTCTAGTGTTAGGCCTACTCATTGTTGCCGCAATACTCGGCGATGGCTTGAATTACTACCTTGGAAAGACCATTGGATTGAAAGCATTAACTTGGAAGCTTGGTAAGCGACAAATCGTTCAGCAAAAATACATTGATCAAACACAAGCTTTCTTTGAAAAACACGGTTCAAAAACCATCATCATTGCGCGTTTCGTTCCAATTGTTCGCACATTCGCTCCATTCGTAGCTGGAATTGGAAACATGAGTTACCGCAATTTCTTTCGCTACAACGTGATCGGTGGCATTGCTTGGGTTACAGGATTAACTTTACTTGGTTACTTTTTTGGAAACCTTGAATTTGTACGTAAAAACTTCGAGATTGTAATTTTTGGTATCATTGGCATTTCGTTATTGCCAATGGTTATTGAAATTTTACGCGCGAAATTAGCTTCAAAATAACGCCTGAAATTCTTGCTTTAAAAAAGCAACGGCAACTTCTGAAGGCATCGTTTCTAACTGCGCCATTAATTCCATGATTTTCGCAGATAAATCCAATGATGTGGACTGCTCACCCATTTGTGCTGCTGCCAAATTGATCAATCGTATGGATTCTTCTTTCGAATCACGCATCATTTTCCATCCTGTTTCTGAAATAAACAACTGCTGAGTGACATTGTGATCAAACTCTTCTCGTATGGTTTTTAATAGTATCCCATGTTGCGTAAGTGCCGAAACATTCCCTTGATGTGCTCGCATTACCAAGGAATTAGGATGAATTCTTTCCATCAATAAAATTGCCCGTTGATACGCTTCCAAACGCGATGGTAAAAAGTACTCTTGACGACCTTTTCGCAATTCCAATTGAAGCTTAACCAATTCTTGGTCTTCCTGTCTCTTTAAAAAGAAATAAACCAAAGCAATGATTGTCAGTCCAAAGAAAATCAATAATACGAGAAAGAGCCAAAGATCCATAGGTAGTGTTTTTGACAAAGATAACAAGGATTGAAAAGTAATGCGTAAAAATTTCTGCTGATATCGATGATTCCGTTATTTTTACATTTCAAATCTATTGCATGAATCAAGCGTTTATCATTGCCATTCTCATCGCTTATTTTGGCGTATTATTGGTAATCTCACATTATACTTCAAAAAATTCTACGTCTCAAAGTTTCTTTACTGGTGACAAAAAAAGTCCTTGGTATTTAGTTGCTTTTGGAATGATTGGAACCTCGCTTTCCGGTGTTACTTTCGTTTCTGTCCCAGGAACGGTAACTGCCAATGGTTTTTACTATTACCAAATGGTTCTTGGATTTTTCATCGGTTATTTCATTGTAGCCTATGTCCTTCTTCCGCTTTATTACAAATACAATTTAAGTTCTATTTACCGCTATTTGGAATACCGTTTAGGATTTTCTGCCTACAAATGGGGCGCTGGATATTTCATTCTCTCCAGAACGCTTGGAGCAACCGTGCGACTTTATTTGGTGATTAATGTCCTGCAGCTGTTTGTTTTTGACAGTGTCGGCATTCCATTTTGGCTCTCAACTATCATAATTATCGCGATGATAATCGCCTATACCTTTAGAGGTGGCGTTAAAACCATCGTTTGGACGGACACACTACAAACAGTATTCATGCTTTTAGCTTTAGTGGTTTGCATTATTGCCATTCAAGGTGAATTGAATTGGTCCTGGTCTCATATCTGGAATCAAATGTCTGAAGGAGATATGACCAAACTATGGAGCACTGATCCCATGCGCAAAGACTTTATGTTGAAACACATTATTGGCGGGGCTTTCATTACCATTACAATGACAGGACTTGATCAAGAAATGATGCAGAAAAACATCAGTGTTAAAAACCTAAAAGACGCACAAAAAAACATGGTTGTTTTTAGTTTTATCTTGCTATTTGTCAATGCACTTTTTTTATTGCTTGGCGGAATGTTGCAACTCTTCGCAACAAAGAACGGTTGGGAATTCAAACCGGATGATTTGTTTCCATCAATCGTTCAACAGCACCTTCCTTTTGGGATATTCGTCATCTTTATCATTGGATTAATTTCCGCATTATTTCCCTCCGTGGATGGTGCAATAACTGCACTAACGTCCTCTTTCTGCATTGACATTCTTGGTTTTGAACGTCGAGCCGACATGGATGAAGTACGCAAAAACAATGTTCGAAAAGGAGTGCATTTGTCCTTTGCTGTATTGTTTATGCTGCTAGTTTTCTACTTCAAATGGATGGACAACAAAAGCATCGTAGACTTAATTTTCACCATCGCTGGATTTACGTACGGTCCATTGTTAGGACTATTTGCTTTTGGGATTCTAACAAAAAGAAGTTTGAGAAATTACATGGTTCCGATTGTTTGCGTCATTGCACCATTGATTTGTTTAGGAATAACCTATGGACCATTGATTATGACGTATTTCAACCCAAATTACAAAGTGGAAAACTGGTTAAGTGGATATGCATTCGGACATGAAATGCTGATTTTAAATGGTGGACTTACCTTTGTCCTACTTTTCCTAACGAGCTCTGCTTCAACTGAAAAAACGACTGCATGAAAATCAATTTAGACGACAACGGACTACATTTGCGATTTGCACCATTGACCTTAAGTCGACCGGTAGGAAATTTACGGATGGGCATCTACACAAACGATGAACGCTGGGAACGCTTGCTTCCGGAGTGTGAAGTTGGATTTATCACAGAATCGTATTTACAGGAAAAATTTCCCGTATTGGAAACGTCTTTGCGTATAAATGCACAAGTTATTCCAAACGAAGAGCTGGCCGCAGCTGTTTATGCACTCGAAGAAGGTTGTTCACTTTACTGGAATGGCTTATTTGTCGCAGAAAATGGCGTTGCATCCACTAAAATTGAATTTAAAGGCGATGTACCAATTGTGATTGAACACCGATGGGACTTATTTGAAAAAAATAATGCGGCGATTTCCTTGGATTTTCACTTAATTACAGAAGAGCGAAAATCACAGAAATTATCCAAAACGAATACACTTATCGGACCTAGCAATCTACTTTTCATTGAGAAGGGTGCGATCATTGAAGGCTGCACATTAAATACGAATCACGGACCAATTTACATCGGTGAAAACGCTGAAATCATGGAAGGCTCCATGATACGAGGATCCTTTGTTCTGTGTGAAGAGGCTGTAGTAAAAATGGGGGCTAAAATCTATGGTGCAACGACGATCGGACCTCATTGCCGCGTTGGTGGCGAAGTGAGCAACGTCATTTTCTATGCGTATTCGAACAAAGGACACGACGGATTTTTAGGAAATTCCATTCTTGGGGAATGGTGTAACCTTGGAGCGGATACAAATAGTTCGAACCTAAAGAACAATTATAGTTTGGTTTCAAGCTACAATTACGAAACTAAAGGCATTGAAGCGAGCGAAGTGCAATTCATGGGACTCTGCATGGGAGATCATTCCAAAAGCGCCATTAACACCATGTTCAATACGGCTACCGTGGTTGGATTTGCTGTCAATGTATTCTCGGATGCTTTTCCACCAAAACACCTCCCTTCCTTCACGTGGTTAGCAGAAAAAGAACAAACCGTTTTTCAATTAGAGAAAGCAATTCAAGCAGCCAAAGCAATGATGGACCGCCGCCATGTTGAATGTACAGAAGCAGATATCAAAATCTTTGAAACCCTTCATCAAAACAGGCCATAAACTGACGAATTTTCAGTGCTGACAAGCATGGCACAATGCTTGTCCAATAGAGCAAAGCTAGTTTCTACTTACGAAAGTTTGAGATTCTCAAAACTAATATGACAACTTGTCGCAACACATAAGATATGAGTGATTTATTTGAACACGGTTTTTTCGGGATGTCTGGCATGGAATCAGATGCAGAGTTTATCCCGTTGATTACCGCTGAAGAGGAGGAAAATGTCAACAACCAAGAATTTCCAAACGAACTCCCAATTCTACCATTAAGAAACAACGTCCTCTTTCCGGGAGTTGTTATTCCCATTACAGTTGGTCGAGATAAATCCATCAAACTTATTCAAGAAGCGAACAAGGGAAATAAAATCATTGGTGTCGTTTCTCAAAAAAACCAGGAGGAAGAATCACCGAATTTCGTTGATTTGCATTCCATTGGAACGGTTGCTCAAATTGTGCGTTTATTAAAAATGCCCGATGGAAGTTCGACCGTTATCCTTCAAGGTAAGCGTCGTTTTGAAATCGTAACACCGGTACAAACAGAGCCGTACATGCGTGCGAAAGTGAACATTTTCAAAGAAATTCCATTTGAACAAGGGAATCAAGAGCTTGACATTATGTTTAAGACAATCAAGGACTTGGCTCTTCAAATTATTCGCGAAAGTCCAAACATTCCTTCCGAAGCTCAATTTGCCATCGGAAACATCGATAGCCCTACATTTTTGGTGAATTTCATCTCGTCCAATATGAACGCAGATGTTGCCAAAAAACAAGAAATGCTGGAAGAAATGGACGTTAAAAAACGCGTCATGATGGTCATGGAACATTTGACCCTCGAAGTTCAAATGCTCGAAATGCGCAACGAAATTCAAAATAGGGTTCGCAAAGATTTGGATAAACAACAGCGCGATTATTTCTTGCATCAACAAATGCGAACCATTCAAGATGAATTGGGTGATAACCCACAAATTCAAGATGTGCGCGATTTTGAAGAACGTGCAAAATCAAAGAAATGGGATGAACGCGTCAATAAACTATTCGTCAAAGAATTAGAGAAATTGCAACGAATGAATCCACAAGGTGCAGAATACACCGTTCAAATGAATTATTTAGATTTATTATTAGACCTTCCGTGGGGAGTTTACACCAATGATAAACTAGATTTGAACCGCGCGAAAAAAATCCTTGAAAGAGATCATTTCGGAATGGAAAAAGTCAAAGAACGCATTTTAGAATATTTGGCTGTTCTCAAATTGAAAGGAAACATGAAATCGCCGATCCTATGTTTCTATGGTCCTCCTGGAGTTGGTAAAACATCTCTTGGAAAATCGATCGCAGAAGCACTTGGAAGAAAATACATACGCATGTCTTTAGGTGGATTACACGACGAAGCGGAAATCCGCGGACACCGTAAAACGTACATCGGAGCAATGCCTGGACGCGTAATGCAAAACTTAAAAAAAGCGGAAACTGCGAATCCAGTATTTGTTTTAGACGAGATTGATAAATTAGGGAGAAATCACCACGGAGACCCATCCTCAGCCCTACTTGAAGTCTTGGATCCAGAACAAAATAGTGCCTTCTATGATAATTACGTGGAAACAGAATTTGACTTATCAAAGGTCTTGTTCATCGCAACGGCGAATAGTTTAAGCACCGTTCAAACTCCTTTGTTAGATCGAATGGAAATCATTGAAGTTAATGGGTATACCATCGAAGAGAAAATTGAAATCGCGAAAAGACACTTGCTTCCAAAGCAAATTACAGAACACGGAATCACGAAAGATGATATCCAGGTAGATAAAAAAGTGTGGGAGAAAATCGTGGAGGAATACACCAATGAATCCGGCGTACGTGGACTAGATAAAGTAACTGCGAAACTTGTCAGAAATAGAGCGCGTCAAATTGCGATGGAGGAAACGTTTAATCCAATCATCACGATGGACGATCTTTTCACCTTCCTAGGAGCTGGAAGATCTAGAACGAAGTACATTAATAATGATACCGCTGGAGTAGTAACTGGTTTGGCTTGGACTTCCGTTGGTGGAGACATTCTTTTCATCGAATCATCTATCACCAAAGGAAAAGGAAAATTAACCTTGACGGGGAATTTAGGCGATGTCATGAAAGAATCAGCTGTTATCGCACTAGAATACTTGAAAGGTCACAGCGAGCTACTTGGTCTAGATCAAGAAGTTTTTGATGAACACAACATTCACGTACATGTTCCGGAAGGAGCGACACCAAAAGATGGTCCAAGTGCGGGAATCACGATGTTAACGTCACTAGCTTCCGTATTTACACAACGTAAAGTGAAGAAGAACTTAGCGATGACGGGAGAAATCACCTTGCGCGGCGATGTATTGCCCGTTGGTGGAATCAAAGAGAAAATTTTGGCTGCAAAACGAGCTGGAATAAAGGAAATCATTCTTTGCACGAAAAACAAACAAGATATTGACGAAATCAAGGAAGATTATTTAAAAGGAATTACCTTCCACTTTGTAAGTAAAATGTCAGAAGTTTTGGAGCTTGCATTAACGAACGAAAAAGTGAAAAACGCAAAGAAAATTGAAGTTCCCAAAAGGAAATAATGATCGATAAAAAAATCATTGTGTTCGACGGTGTCTGCATCCTATGTAACTCGTTTGTGATGTTTATTCTCAAAAAGGATCGAACAAAGCAATTTTATTTTACCACCGCTCAATCCGATTTTGTCAAAGAAAAGGTGAAAACGCTTCAATTCAAGGTGAATCCTATGGACTCAGTGATTTATTTGAAAAACGGAAAAGTTTTCACAGAAAGTTCTGCGGTTTTAGGGATTTTGAGTGATTTAGGTGGAATTTGGAAACTGTTATTAATCTTCCGAATAATTCCTCCAGTCATTAGAAATGCTGCTTATCGTTTCTGTGCCAAAAGACGTTACCGCATTTTTGGAAAGTTGGAAACATGCATGTTACCTAGTTCTGAATGGAAAAGCCGGTTCCTTTCTTAAGCCAACCTTTCTTTAAAAAACACTAAATTAGCGTAACTCAAAATAAAAGAGATGATACGCTCAATACTACTTTTTACTTTGGTTTTTGTTGGCCTGCAACCTTTGACCTATGCTCAAAACCTTAAAAAACCAAGTTCATTCGAAATTTCTCAACTCCCAGCTTGGGCACAGTTGATGTACAGTGAAAATCCCAGTGTATTTGAAGTAGACGTGTTGTATCGCACTTATTTTCAAGCGCATGACTTCATCAAAACCTATCACACACAATACTACAAACGTTGGAGAAGAGCAGCTCTCCCCTACTTAAATGCTGCAGGATTCATTCAAAAACCAAACGCAGCAGAACAAGATCAAATAGATCAGGCATATGTGAGAAAACAAAAGCGGCAAAAATCATCCAACTGGAGTGTCGTGGGACCCATCACCAACTTCCAAGAAGGACAAACACCTGGGTCCGGACAAACAAACACCTATAGTTTTGATCAATGCTTGAATGTGCCAAACGTTTGCTATTGCGGAACAGAACCAGGTGAAGTTTACAAGAGTTTAGACACTGGTTTACATTGGAGCTGTGTTTCAATGTCCATCGATTTTGGGAGTGGTGTTACCGCTATTGAAGTTGATTATTCCAATCCAAACATCGTATTTACGGGAGGAAATAACGGCGTTTTTCGTTCGACGGATGGCGGGGTTTCTTGGACAAATGTTTTACCGAATTCAAATTTTGGTGTAAATGAATTATTCATACATCCATCCAATTCACAACTGATCTTTGCGGCAACGGACAAGGGCTTATTCAAAAGCATCGATGGAGGATTGAATTGGACTCAACAATATTCCGATGCCAGTTATGACATAAAAGCAAATACCGGAAATTCTTCCATTGTTTATTTAGTAAAACACAACGGAAGCACCTTGAATTGTGAATTTTTAAAATCAACAGATTCTGGACAAAGTTGGGTCGTACAATCAAACGGTTGGTATACATCAAACGATGCCGCAAGAAATGATGGCGGTGCACGAATTGCCGTTACTCCAGCTGATCCCGATCGTGTTTACGCTTATTTAATTGGAGAATCCAAACCAAATGATATTGGATACATTGGAGTTTACCGAAGTGATGACGGTGGATCCACATGGTCGCTGCCAAATGGTCCAGTTGGAGGACCCTACTCCACTTCACACATTAATTTAGCTATTGGGACAGACACATGGTTGTACCATCAAGGATTTTACAATTGTGCGATTATGGCCTCGCCCTCAGATCCAAATGTCATTTTAGTTGGCGGACTCAATGTTTACAAGTCCACAGATGGTGGTGCTACCTTTACCGCTTTATCCGGTTATGTGGGCGGTCCGCTTCACATGCATGTCGACAATCAAGATTTTCGAGTGAATGGAAATGACGCATGGATTACCACAGATGGTGGCGTGTATCATTCAGCTGATTTCTTTTCAAGCGAACCAGAATTTCGCATGTCCGGCGTTCATGGGTCAGATTATTGGGGTTTCGGTTCCGGATGGAATGAAGATGTCCTTGTTGGTGGCTTATACCACAATGGAAATTTGGCTTATCACGAGAATTATGGAGCTGGAAATTTTCTCGAACTTGGAGGTGGTGAAGCCGCTACAGGTTATGTAAATCCAGGAAGAAATCGACTGACTTATTTCTCAGATATAGGCGGAAAAAGAATTCCATTGAACTTGAGTGACCCAATTGCAGGCGCTCCCTTTGGGAATGCACCCAATGAAAGTTATTACGCCGCCGAATCAAGTGAGATGGAATTTCACCCCAATTGCTACAGCATTGCCTACATTGGAAGGGAAAATACCATTTACAAAACCACTGATGCAGGTGCTTCATTTAACGCACTTTTTTCTTTTGGAAATTCGGTGAATGACCAAGTAAAATACATCGAAGTTTCTTCTTCGAATCCAAATGTCATCTATTTAAATCAACAACCCGCGTCTGGAAATACAGGGAAACTTTGGAAAACGATAGATGGAGGACAAAACTGGACATTGGTCACTATTCCCGGAGGAAATAGCCGACGCATGTTACTTTCGATAAATCCACTCAACGAAAATGAATTGTGGATTGCTTACGCTAGTGGAGCAAACGGAAACAAAGTCTTTAAAACAAGTAACGGTGGACAAACCTGGGAAAATTGGTCCAATTCCATTCTGAATAACGAGAGTGTTCAGTCAATTGAACACATTGCTGGAACAGATGGCGGTTTATATGTTGCGACGAATAAAGCAGTGTATTACCGAAATAACTCGAGTGCGTTTGTATTAGACAATGCTGGACTTCCAACCTTTATTAGTGGAAATATCCTCAAACCATTTTACCGTGATTCCAAAATCAGGTTAGCTTCTTACGGAAAAGGAATTTTCGAAAGCGCATTGACTGAAATTCCAAGTTTACCGATTTGTCGCATTAACGTCGACAAACTTTCCGTTGTTGCGGTTTGCTCAGTAGATTCGTTCTATTTTGAAGATCATTCCTTTTTAAACCACACCAATGCAACTTGGAACTGGTCCTTTCCAACTGGATTTCCATCTAGTTCCACCCAACGAAATCCTTCCGTATTATTCCCAACAGCAGGAGATCATTTAGCCATTCTACAAATCACTGATGCAGCAGGACACACAGATACGGACAGTTTAACGGTAACTGTTTCATTTTTTCAATTGCAAACAGGAATCAACGAAGATTTTCAATCCACTTTCTTACCAAATGGATGGAGCATCAACAACCAAGACGGTGGTGGAACATGGAGTTTATCCACTAATGCAGGTGGATTTGGAAACTCCTCCAATTCAGCCGTTTTTAATAACTATGACATCAATTCACAGCAATCCTACGATGATTTAGTCATGCCGCTAGATGCGAGTGTCTTGGATATTCAACCATACCTTTATTTCGATGTAGCTTACGCCCGTTGGGGAGCTGGCTATTCTGACACCTTAGCCGTAATGATTTCAACAGATTGTGGTGTCAGTTTTCAGCAAGTGTATCTGAAAGGTGGAACAGATTTAGCTACATCACCAGATAATCAAAGTTCATTCATTCCAACAGCACAACAATGGCGAACTGATTCTGTTGATTTGAGCGCTTACTTAGGACAAACAAACCTACAAGTTGCCTTTAGAAACAAAGGTGGATGGGGAAATAATATCTACATCGATAACATAAACCTTGGGTCCATGGCGAACCTGAATGAATCCCCAAAACAATTCATCTCCATTTATCCAAATCCAATTCAAAGTGGAACATGCTTGAACATAAGAGGCGATGGAATCAAGAAAATACAGTTGATTTCACCGGATGGAAAATCCATCAAGACTGAAAGAAAATTCGAGGGGTCAATTTTTGAAATTCCAGAAAATGTTTCGAGCGGGACATATATTCTTCAAATTGAATCAGAAAAGCAAGTATTGAATAAACCATTAATCATCATTCGTTAACAATATTTTTAGTTCTTGGCATAATTTCTGATATTTGCAGTGAAATTTAAGATATGAAATCATTTTACCTCCTTTTAACTGTATTATTACTACACGTTGGAACAGCATTTTCTCAAGATGCCAAAGCGCAAGGAATCCTTGACAAACTTTCGACAAAAATGAAAACGATGAAGTCTTTCTACATCGAATTCAATGCAACGATTAAAAATGGATCAAGCGGTACAAATGAAAATGAAACCGGAAAAGGATGGGTAAAAGGAAATAAATTCTACGCTTCATATGGAGACAACACCATCATTTCAAATGGCGTAAAAACATGGACCGTTATCAAAGAAGAGCGTTCGGTGTATGAATCAGATGCAACGGACGATGAAGACGGAATTAATCCAAAGAAATTAATGACGATTTGGGAAACTGGATTTAAAAATAAGTTCGACCGTGAAGATAAATTAAACGGTGAATCGGTATACATCATTGATTTATTCCCAAAAGTTCCGGCAAAAGCAGAATACCACACAATTGTCTTGTACATTTCTAAAACAGACAATGAATTGAAAAAAGCTATTTTAAGAGCGAAGGACGGAACAGTTATGACGTATTCGATGACGAAATTCACGTCTAATCCTGAAATCGATGATAAAAAATTCGTTTTCGATAAAACGAAATTCCCAGGTTATCCAGTAATCAGAGACTAATTAAGCTGATCAAACGTTTAACGTTTTAAGGCGCGATCCATTTCTCTGCGATCATCTTTCTCTTTGAGATCATTGCGCTTATCATGAAGCTTTTTACCGACTGCACAGGCAATGTGCATTTTCACCCAACCTTTTTCAGAAAGAAATAATTTCGTTGGAATTAATGTGTTTCCTTTGATTTTTAGAAATTTCTCGATACGAACAATCTCTTTTCGATTCAAAAGAATTTTACGATCTGCTCTCGGCTTGTGATTATAAAACGAACCATTTTCATATTCCGTTACGTGCATGTTTCGAATCCAAACTTCGTTGTTGTAAAAGATTCCGTATGCTTCTAGAATACTCGCTTTCCCGTTTCGAATGCTTTTAATTTCAGTTCCAGAAAGCACCATTCCAGCAATAAATTCCTCCTCGAGATGGTATTCAAATCGAGCACGTTTGTTCCGTATGTTTAGTTCTTTCACTGCCATGGCATCACAAAGTTAATCAAATGTTAATAGAGCCTCTAACTTACAGATAGTATTTACAAAGAATCCGTGCTATTTTGAAAAGAATAAGTACTTTTGAAAATCAATTTGACACGTGAATATCCCATCTAAACACTTCGAAAAAGCCGTAGATCAACTCGCCACACTTCCCGGTGTTGGACGTCGTTCTGCACTTCGTTTAGCCTTGGATCTCTTCAAACGAAGTGAAGTGGAAATTGCTGATTTTACCAGCGCTTTAATTGACTTCAAACAAAAAGTTCTGCATTGCAGCAGTTGCGGAAACATGACAGATGATCCCGTTTGTGCAATTTGTGCGAATCCAAAACGAGATCACGCAACCATTTGCATTGTCGAAGACATTCGCGACGTCATGGCCATTGAATCCACCTCTACTTACCAAGGAATCTATCACGTTCTTGGTGGCATCATTTCACCAATGGACGGAATCGGACCAACGGATTTGAACATTGAAAGCCTCCTGAAAAAAATGGAAAAAGAAGAAGTACGTGAAATCATCTTTGCCTTAAGTCCAACGATGGAGGGTGACACGACCAATTTTTACTTGTACAAGAAATTGCAACATTTTGATTGTTTGGTGACTTCCATTTCGCGTGGAATTGCCGTTGGGTCGGAATTGCAATATGCAGATGAACTCACACTTGGACGATCCTTACAGCAACGTCAAGTATTCCAAAGTGGACATTAGTCCATCTCGTGAAAGAGTTTCGTTCGGTGTTTCAAGTAACGAAAAGTAAGTCCGAAAATAGCGATCCCACCACCGAAAACCAACCATCCTTCTACATATGAACGGTAAAATTCTGAAAAGGGATAAATCTTATTGATAAGAAGTGAGTAAATGCACAAGGCTATTGTTAAACTCGCGGTCCAACCAGGGTATTCGTTTTTGAAGACGATTCTCCACGAAAAATCATTGCGACTAGCAGCATACAAAAATGGATTCGGGATCAAACGAGGCGTTCTGCGGTGCCACCTTTCATATTCCTCACCGAACTTTCTGCGCAAAAACTGTTCCTCGGCATACATGATAAACAGGTAGTAAACAACAAAAACAATTGTTGCTGCAACAATCAACCATGAAATACTTAACAAGGTAGTCCACCCTACCCAAATCAGAATATTTGCCAAGTACAAAGGATGTCGAACGATGGAGTACATTCCTTTTGTATTGAGCACTTCCGCAACCTGATGGCTACGGTTCCGACCGGATGTATGCATGCTTCGGTGGCCAACAGTCAACGCACGTATCAAATGTCCCAAAACGACTAAAAAATAAGCTACTTCTTCGATTGAACCGAAGTGCGTTCGTTCTGAAGAATCAATTATCTGAATCGAAAACGCAACAATCGCGAACAAAACAGGAACAAATCCACGGTACCTAAAAAGTTGATTTCCTATATGTTCGAGCGAATTATTGAATGACATTTACGATTTAATTAGTATATTGCGGAGGCTTAACAAAATTAGAATTATTTACGGAAGTCCCATGAAAGAAAAATACGAATTAGAATTTCTGCTTAAAACATCACCGCGTATATTGGAGAAATTAATCAACACGCCTGATGGATTATCAGAATGGTTCGCGGATGACGTGAATATTAAAGATGACATTTATTCATTTGAATGGGATGGTAACGAAGAAGAAGCACGTTTATTACAAAACAAGCCAAATGCGAAAATCCGTTGGAAATGGCTTTCAGATGAAGAAGATGGACTTGATGTGTACTTCGAAATTGCCTATATCGTTGATCCAATGACTTCCTCCGTATCACTTCAAATCACGGACTTCGCTTATCCAGCTGATAAAGAAAGTGCCATCATGCTTTGGAACCAACAAGTGAATGATTTAAAAAGAGTTCTTGGTTCTTAGCACACACAATTCTTCGTCTTTTTCGACGTTTATTAGCTACCTTTGTGGAAATTTTCAAGCTTGAAAAGACTGTACCTTTTTAGTATAAGATCATTTGCCGGTCCATTTATTGTGACACTGGTGATTTCGATGTTTATGCTCATTCTTCAGTTTTTTTGGGTCTACATGGATGACTTAATGGGAAAAGGCTTGAGTATTTGGGTGTTTTTCGAATTGCTTTTTTACGCCTCTGCAAACCTAATTCCGCTAGCACTTCCTTTAGCCATCTTACTTTCCTCATTAATGACCTTTGGGAGTTTCGCAGAGAAAAATGAACTTACCGCCTTAAAATCAAGTGGACTTTCCCTATACAGAATCATGAGGCCCTTAATGGTAATTGTCGTAATGATTTCCATTGCAACGTTTTACTTTGCCAATTATGTAATTCCTGTGTTTAACTTGAAATTTCACACCCTCATTTACGACATTCAAAACACAAAGATTTCTTCTATTTTAACCCCAGGTGTTTACACAAAAGACTTTGAAGGATTTTCAATAAAAGTTGAAGCGTACAACGATTCTGTTTACAAAGGAATCACCATTCACGATTATAGTCATCCGAGCGAATTAAAAACCGTTAAAGCAAAAGAAGCCCGGATTTACAAATCTGTAAACGGTCAATTCATGTTTTTTGATTTAAAAAATGGAAAAATATTGGAGGAACTCGATATCCAAAATCCACTTTTTTTACCCGATGGAAGCATTCAAAATCCCTCAGGAAGACCTTCAAGAGTTTCTTATTTCGAACATGGCACCTACAAATTAGACATTGCCGGATTTAATTTAAACCGCACGGACGAGGATCTATTCACTGATAAATATGAAATGCTGAACGTGTTTCAAATCAACTCAGCGATGGATTCCCTAGAGAAAAAAAAATTGCAAATCAAGGAGAACTTTGCAAAAAACAGCAGTAAGGAATTTGTGAGTTTTAATGATAAAATTGTGTACAATAATCCGAACTCCGGACTAGCACAAACGGAAAAAATAAAAGCTGTTCAATTTAATCAACTTACTGATGTAGACAAACTTCAAGCGAGAAACATTGTCATATCTCGGTTAAGAAGAACCAACGAAACCGTTGATAACCAGAATCAATTCATGGAAGTGATGGAAAAAGAAGCAGACTTATTTTGGATTGAATTTCATAACAAACTGGCTTTAACGTATTCCATTGTTGTCTTGTTCTTTGTTGGAGGTCCACTTGGTGCGATCATTCGAAAAGGAGGATTCGGTGCGCCAGTAGTTATCGCAGCATTAACCTTTATGGTTTACTTCATGTTGAATAGTGTTGGACGAAATCTCGCAGAAACAAATACTGTTTCTCCATTTATTGGAATGTGGTTAGCTGGATTTTTCTTTACTCCGGTCGCATGGATCATCACCCGAGCTGCAGCAAATGACGCGCAGGTTTTTTCACAAGAGATGTGGAAAAACCTACTTTCGAAAATAACAAAGAAAAATGAAGGTACTCGTTCTTAGCCACAAACCACCCTACCCGATCGTTGATGGAGGTTGTCTTGCAATGAGTCGATTCATCATTGATTTACAAGGAATCAAGCAAATTGAAAAAATTGATTACATCACCTTAAGCACGCATAAACACCCCTTCATTCTAGCTGAATATGATCAAGTAACGAATGATAAAGTGTCCTTTGAAGGCATCCCGATTGACACTAAGATCAAACTGCTACCTGCACTTGCTTCTTTACTCACAAAGAAATCCTATCATGCCAAACGGTTCCTTCATCCGCAGGTAACTCAAACACTTTTGGCTAAATTAAGCGCGACGAATTATAATGTCATAATTTTTGAAAGTTTGTACGCAGCAATTTACACCCCAATCATTCGATCTGTTTTTAAAGGGAAAATTTGCTACCGTTCTCACAACTTAGAATTTCGCATTTGGAGTGATTTAGCACAAAACGAAAAGAATCCTTTGAAAGCGTGGTACATAAAGCAACTGGCAAAAACCTTAAAAATTGAAGAGTTAAAAACTTGGAACCTTGTGGATTCAATCTTTCCAATTTCAAAAAATGACGCGGATTACATGAAGCAATTCACACAGACATCGGTTCAATATTTACCCTCTTCCATGCCTGACAACCAACGGGAGGTGAATAAGACAATTCAACGCGTTTGTTTTCTTGGTTCATTTGATTGGGAACCGAACCTAGAAGCTGTAAAATGGTTTATTGATTCAATCTTACCAATCATCACATTGGAATTTCCGCAAATTGAATTTCATATCGCCGGTAGAAAAAGTACTGAAATTTCAGCTGAATACCGAAAATCATCCGTAGTCATTCATGGTTTCATTGAAGACCCTTTACAATTTATTGCAGAAAATGGAATCTTCGTTGCTGGACTTCAATCAGGATCAGGAATAAAAATGAAAATCCTTGAAGCAATGAGTATCGGTGCGCCATGTGTATTGACAACAAAAGCAGCAGAAGGACTTACAATAGAAAACATAATACCCGTTCACGACAATAGCGAATCGTTTATTTCAGACATTCGATCACTTTTAACGAACGAACAACAACGTATTGTAAGAGGAACACTTGGGAAAAAATTTATACAAGAAAATTTCTCATCAACGTTGGTTCATGAAATTCTGGAAGAACAATTCCGACCATCCTTTTGATTTTCAAAAACAATCGGTAAATAATGTTTAATATTGTAATTCCATCAGAAACAGTACATGTTATTCATTGAAATCACTTTATGGCTTGGCATCGGATTGATTCTTCACAGCTATGTGATTTACCCAAAACTAGTTCAATACTTTTCCAAATACCGAAAAACGAATGAACTTATTTACGTGGATGAACTTCCGCCAATAACAATCATCATTCCTGCTCATAACGAAGAGAAAGTCATTGGTCAAAAACTAGAAACCTTATTGCAGTCACGATTTCCGTTGGATCGCATCGAGTTATTAATTGGAGCCGACAATTGCAAGGATCAAACCAGCTCCATTGTTCTCTCGTATCAAGATCGGTTTCCGGACATGAACCTTGTTGAATTTACAGAAAGACAAGGCAAAATAAACATTGTCAATCAGCTCGTTAAAAAAGCAAAACATGAAATCATCGTGATGACCGATGCAAATGTGCTGTTTGATTCAAACACATTGAATGAATTGGTAAAACATTTTAAAAACCCAAAAATTGGACTTGTGGATAGCCGCATGGAGCACTTTGGATTAAAAGAAACAGGGATTTCCATGGCAGAAAACGGCTACATATCCAATGAAGTTCAGACGAAATTTGGGGAAGGGAAAATTTGGGGAGCGATGATGGGGCCTTTTGGTGGTTGTTTCGCATTCAGAAAAGTTTGTTTTCAGCCGATTCCAACACATTTTTTAGTGGATGATTTTTATTTGAACATGGTCATTCTTCGACAAGGATATCAGTGCATCAATGAACAAAATGCACGCGTGTTCGAAGATGTTTCCAATGAATCATGGATTGAATTCAAACGTAAGATTCGTATTTCCGCAGGAAACTTTCAAAACCTTAGTCGATTTTGGGCAATGTTATTTCGATTCGATGGCATTTCCTACGCATTTTTCTCACACAAATTCCTTCGGTGGATTTTGCCGTTTTTCATGTTGTTCATCTTAATAGGGTCAAGTATTTTGAGCCGAGACCACATCGTTTATACCATTATGAACGCATTATTTATCCTTCCATTGGGATTATACATTCCTGATTACCTGGGAAAAAAAATCGGTGTTCATTTTAAATGGGTGCGTTACATATTACACTTTACGTCCATGAACATTGCGTTATTCCTCGGATTTTTCAAGTTTATCGGAGGAATTAAATCGAGTATTTGGGAACCAACGAAACGCCTACAGTGATTAACGTCGCTGCAAGGATTTAAAGTGATCGTATTTATCCTTGATAAACAGAACCAATTCCATTTCTGAAGCTGTCTTGATGAAATTTTCATCGATGTTTAAGAAGGTGATGAAATCATCAAAGATGTCCTCGGGAAGATCAATGATTTCAAATGCTACATACAAACGAAGTAATTCCTTCACAACGCGTCGTTGATCATCTTTGTATTGTTGTTCCGCAATCCACCGCTTACTTTGTTCTTTCTTTGAAAACGCTTGATACAAAGCCGTGATAGGACTTTCGAGTACATTTATCCCGGTAACCAAACGTGTTTCTCGTTGTGATAATGCTTGACGTTCTTCCTTGATTTGTTCCAATGATTTCAATGGACGAACCACTACTTGTTCAATTTCCTGCGGAATACGTTCGATAATTGCGTAAATATGGCTTTGACAATCACCATCCGCTTTGGCGATGAATTCATAGACAGGATAACCTTTGGTGGATAACGCAATTTTATCTTCTGGACGAACATACACTGAAAAAAAACCATTCGGTTGACCAAAAACACCTCGCCCAGTAGTCTTGTTAATTACCATCAGGTTGTAGAACATGTCTCGGTTCATTGTATCCTCCACTCTTCCTGAAACGAATACTTGTTCACATTGACTCATCAACGAGGAATAGGTGAAAAGTATGAGTCCGAAAAGCAGGTTTTTTAATGACATCCTTATAGTTTTTCAAAGTACCAACTAAAATCAAGCACATCGCTCGCTAACAAATAGACGGGGAAACTCAATGAAAGTAACCAAAGAAACACAATCGTTATTTTTAATCCCTTTCCAGCATCTTTTGAAACTGGAGCTAAAAGGGCAGAATTGACATGAGCGGCCATAAATTCATCGTTATTTTCCTCCGACAAGTCTAAATATTTTTTCAATGCAGGAGTTTCTTCGATGAGGACTTCTTTTATTTTGGCGTAATGTTCATTACTTAATTCATCATAAGTGGACTGGTAGGTAATCTTTTTTTGATCTAAAATCGTCCGAATGTGATGATTTCGCTGAAACCCACGCACTTTGAATCCCATCAAAAATCCAAATGCTAAAATGACATAGCTATCAATCATCCATCCAACAAAAATCATCAACAATGAGGAAAATAAGGCGAATAACATCAAAAACAAATCCCGTTTCTTGTTCACATACAACTTAAAAAGTTGTCCACCATCCAAAGGATCGATGGGGAATAAATTCACCACGTTTAAGAACAAGAATAAAAAACTTAATTCCAACATCCATTCTTGCTGGTATTGGGAAGCAAAAACAAGCAAGGCGGAACCAATCCAAATCCCAGGAAAGGGTCCGGCGGAGATCACAAAAAAACTTTCTCTTTGCGAGTATTTTTCTTTGCTACCTTGAACAAAAGCTCCCATCAATGGAATGAAGAGCATCCGCACATTTTCATACTTGAATAACTTCATGAAGAGAAAATGTCCCATTTCATGAATGAATAAGACGAGAATAAGAAATAAAACAAAACGAAGTTGGTCCTTAAAAAGGAAAAGAAATGTCCCAACAAAAAGCACTAAAGAAAAGAATGTCAACCCCCAGTTGCTTTCGATTTTAACTTTCTCAATCAACGGTTTTTGTGGATATAGATCAAATTCTTCCATTTTACATTCCAGGCATTCCGCCCATTCCTTTCATTTTGTTCATCATGCCCATCATGTTGCGTGGATTGCTCATCATTTTCATCATTTTTCGCATATCCTCGAATTGTTTCATGAGTTTATTGACATCTTGCAACGTCGTTCCGCTTCCTTTTGCAATGCGTGCTTTTCTCGGATTATTGAGTAACCCTGGATTTGATCGCTCTTTTGGTGTCATAGATAAGATGATCGCTTCCACTCCTTTAAATGCATCGTCCGGAACATCTACATCCTTCATGGCTTTGCCCATTCCTGGAATCATGCCCATCAGGTCTTTAACATTCCCCATTTTTTTGATTTGCTGCAACTGCGCTAAGAAATCATTGAAATCAAACTGATCCTTCATGATTTTCTTCTGCAATTTTCGAGCTTCCTCTTCGTCGAACTGCTCTTGCGCTCTCTCTACCAAGGAAACAACATCCCCCATACCTAGAATACGGTCTGCCATACGTGATGGATAAAAAATGTCAAGCGCATCCATCTTCTCACCCGTTCCAACAAATTTTATTGGTTTATTTACAATGGCTTTAATCGATAATGCTGCACCACCACGGGTATCACCGTCCAATTTAGTCAGTACGACACCATCAAAATTGATTCGGTCATTAAACGCCTTTGCTGTATTTACTGCATCTTGTCCAGTCATGGAATCCACCACAAATAACGTTTCATTTGGCTGAACCGCTTCTTTGACCTGTGCAATTTCATTCATCATTTGCTCATCCACCGCTAAACGTCCAGCGGTATCGATAATCACCACATTGAACGATTTACTTTTCGCGTATTGAATGGCTGCTTTGGAAATCGATACTGGACTTTTATCCTCTCTATTTGAGTAAACTTCGATTCCTAATTGTTCACCAAGTACATGTAACTGGTCAATTGCAGCAGGACGATACACATCACATGCAACTAACAATACATTTTTTCCTTTTTTATTTTTTAGATAAGATCCTAATTTCCCCGTAAAGGTTGTTTTTCCTGATCCTTGTAAACCGGACATTAAAATAACCGACGGATTCCCTTTTAGGTTGATTTCGGATTCATTTCCACCCATTAATTCCACCAATTCTTCGTGGCAGATTTTAATCATTAATTGTCCAGGTGAAACTGCATTTAACACATCTCGCCCAAGTGCTTTTTCCTTAACAGTATTGGTAAATTGCTTCGCCGTATTAAAATTCACATCGGCATCTAACAATGCACGACGTACTTCTTTTAGTGTTTCTGCAACATTTATCTCTGTGATTTGTCCTTGTCCCTTTAGGACTTTAAACGCGCGCTCAAACTTATCCGTTAAATTTTCAAACATAGCAATCCAATATTATTAAGGAACAAAGATAGCCAATTTAGGATGAAAAGTCCCGCTGACACTTGAAAAAGAATTCAATGAATGTTAAGCAAAATGCGTAACTATTTGGTTTTCCTCCAACATCTTACGCAAATTAATCAATGCATAACGCATGCGTCCAAGTGCCGTATTAATGCTAATCTTTTCGGATTCAGCGATTTCTTTGAAGGATAGATCGTGAAAAATGCGCAATTCAACAATTTCACGTTGAACTTTTGGCAGGTGATTCATTAGTTCAACCAATTGAAGATCCAGTTCCTTAGTTGATATTTGTTGAAGGTAATTTTTGTCTTCACAAGCAATTCGTTGAAAGATACCAAAATCCTCATTAAAGGTATTTCGTTCAGATAACACACGAACTTTTCCTTGTTTTCGGTAATAATCAATGACTAAATTCTGTGCGATTCTTGTTGCCCAAGGAAGGAATTTACCTTCCTCATTGTATTTACCAGCTTTCATGTTTTGAACAACCTTAATAAAAGAATCTTGAAAAATGTCATTGGCCAAATCGGCATCTTTTACTTTTAGGTAAATGAATTTATACACTTGATTTTTGTAACGTTTTAAAAGGACCTCAAAGGCTCTTTCATTGTTATTAATGTATAAACGGATTAATTCAGAATCGCTTAACGAAGATAAAACCATAATTTACAATTTCTGTTGAAGTGACAACAATTAAAAGTAAATTTGATCTATAGGCGTTCTTTTAGGTTTAGAGGAACGAATATAGATGTATTTTTTTTATCCACCAAACAAGACACCAAAAAAATTTGACAAATATTATTAAAATACGTTTGCTTGGATTGGTTACATTACTTCTGTTTCCTTTACCCGGATTCTGTTTATTAGCATATTACCATGAAACTAATTTGAGCGAATTTCTTGATCTACAAAACACAAAATTAATTTCAATTGGATATGGTTTAGAACTCGGATTCGCATATGCCTTCATCGCTTATTTATTCATGAAAGCACCATTTTTCGAGAAATTACCGAATCGCGTAGATCGCATCATTGACCAACTACCTCTCACCTATGCCGATGGAATTTTCCTATCCATTTGTGCGGGAATCGGCGAAGAACTTTTATTTAGAGCTGGCATTCAACCATTTTTAGGACCATGGATTACCTCTGTCCTATTCGTCGCACTGCACGGTTATTTAAATCCGTGGAATTGGCGTTTTTCCATGTATGGATTGATTGTTTTACCCTTTATCTTCATCATCTCCTTTGGATACATCCACTTTGGACTTTGGTTTTCGATCTCCGCACACTTTGCTTATGATGCAGTTTTGTTTGTGATAATGATTAAGGAAAAGAAGTCCTCTACTGTTTATTTTTAAGTACACCATTCTCAATATTCCGTAAATTTGACCGATGAAAATGAAATCAAGTCTTTTTGATTGGTGCAATTACCTGTTTTGGTGCTTTGCATTATTGATTATTCTCAAAACGGATAAACTTTCCCTGCACCTGTATTTCAATTCCTTTCACTCGAAAATTGGTGATTTCATCATGCCGCATTTAACCAATGTTGGCGATGGCTTATTCCTTTTACTTGTTGCCTTTCTCGTATTTCTTTTTCGAAGTCGAAAATTAGGCCTCATTCTTTTGATTGCTTTTTTAATTTCCTCCGGATTAGTCCAATTCCTCAAACATTTCATATTCGAAAACCACATGAGACCCATGTATGTTTTTCAGCATGTAAATGGATTTCATCAAATAAAAGACTTTCATTACCATTTATTTCAAAGCTTTCCATCTGGACATTCCACGAGTTCTTTTGTTTTGTTTACATTTCTTGCGGTGAACTTTGCTAAAAGTTGGCAAACCCAAATACTTTGCTTCATGGCTGCACTTTTCTTTGCGTTTACCCGTGTTTATTTATCGCAGCATTATTTCGAGGATATGTTCGCCGGCGCCATGATTGGATTCCTTTGCATGAAATACACACAGGTTTTTCTTCAAGCAAAATGGGAAAAATTAGATAGCCCACTCAATAAATAAGGCATGATAAAATACTTCCACTGGTTCATTGTTTTGTTTGTCTTTCTTGCTTGCATTCCAACAATAGGCTCTTCTGCACTTTTCGATTGGGATGAAGTAAATTTTGCCGAATGTGCACGTGAAATGATTGTTTCAAAGGATTATTTCAATGTCACCATTAATTTTCAAGCTTTCTGGGAGAAACCTCCCCTCTTCATCTGGATGCAAGCTTTATCCATGCTTATTTTTGGCGTAAATGAATTTGCTGCACGTTTCCCAAATGTCATCGCGGCAGTCTTTACCTTATTAGCCTTGTATCGCTTCGGTAAGGAGTTTTTCGGAGAGAAATTTGGGATTGCTTGGAGTGCACTTTATGCCTGCTCGATTCTACCTTTTATGTATTTCAATTCTGGGATCATTGACCCATGGTTCAATTACTTTATTTTTTGTGGAATAATTCAATTTTACAAAGGAAGCCTTCAACAGTCGACTAAAAACTTTGCTTGGGCTGGACTTTTCATCGGACTTGCCATTCTCACGAAGGGTCCAGTTGGATTGATTTTAATTGGAGGCGCTTTCGCTGTCTACTTTGTAATCAATCGATTCAAAGATTTTCCCGCTATTAAAAACATTATTGTTTTTCTGATGACAACTTTGATGATCGGCTCACTTTGGTTTGTACTTTTAATCGCGAGTGGACACAAAGAAATCATTCAGGAATTCATCACTTACCAAGTTCGTTTGTTTCAAACCCAAGATGCAGGTCACGGAGGACCACTTTATTACCATTGGCTCATCCTACTTTTCGGCGTTTTTCCAGCATCATTCTTTCTCATTGGATACCTAAGAAACAAAGAAATCAAACGTACGAGCTTGGACATCATCATGCATGGAATGTTGTGGTTTACCTTGATATTGTTCTCCATCGTCAAGACGAAAATCGTTCACTACTCGAGTTTTTGTTATTTTCCAATCACCTATTTTGGTGCTCGTTTTGTCATTCAACAATGGGAAAATGGTTTTAAAACCAATAAACGTATTCATTATTTTATCCTTTCTTTCCTGATTTTATTAGCACTTATTTTTGGGGTATTAGGCTATCTTGTTGGGCACACTCAACTTATAATAGACAACATCGAAGTGAAAGATCCTTTCGCTGTTCAAGCAATGAAAGAAACATACAAATGGTCCTTACTTCAGCTTATACCTTTTGTTTTATTAATAGCAACTATAATTTTATCTTTCAATTACTTAAAGAAAGATTTTTATATGAAATATTTCCTTTCACTGGGAACGGGACTGATCATTAGTTTGGTGAGTATCAATTCGTTTGTCGTTCCAAAAATTGAAGATATTTCACAAGGAGCTGCCATTGATTTTTATAAACGACACCAACATGAAGATGCGTACTTCACTACCTTGGGATTCAAATCATATGCTCACTTATTTTACGGAAATGTGAAGCCTGGAAATGAAAAAACGCAAAATGAACAGGAACTAGCTACAGGCACACTTTTGAAACCGGCTTATTTTGTTGTAAAGATTCAACAGAAAGATGAATTCTTGAACAATTATCCTGAACTCAAACAGATTGGCGCAAAAGGTGGATTCGTCTTTCTAAAACGCTCAACAAATATTGTTTGTTCCGGACAATGATTCACCTCCGTATTTCAGAAGATTGATTAATTTTGACACATTAAAAACACATACATGCCGAAAATTTCAGATAAGGCCGTTCAGATGCCAGCTTCTCCGATTAGAAAACTTGTTCCATATGCTGAAACAGCAAAGAAAGCAGGTAAAATTGTTTATCATTTAAACATTGGTCAACCGGACATCGAAACGCCAGAAACAGCTTTAAATGCCATTCATAATTTAGACCGCAAAGTGTTAGAATACAGTCATTCGGCTGGATTCGAGAGCTATCGAAATAAACTTGCACTATCTTACCAAAAAAGTGGGATTCCTGTAAACAGCGAAGATATATTAATCACAACAGGTGGTTCAGAAGCTTTGATTTTTGGTTTCATGTGTACCTGCGACCCAGGAGATGAAGTCATCATCCCGGAACCGTTTTATGCGAACTATAATGGATTTGCCGTTACTGCTGGATTGAATGTTGTTCCAGTTGCTTCATCCATTGAATCAGGATTTGCCTTGCCTCCAGTGGAAGAATTTGAAAAGAAAATCACGTCGAAAACAAGAGCAATTGTGATTTGCAATCCTGGAAATCCAACAGGTTACTTATACTCACAAGAAGAATTAGAACAATTGCGAGAAATCGTTTTAAAACACGACCTATATTTATTTGCGGATGAAGTCTACCGTGAATTTTGCTATGATGGAGCGATTCCATTTTCAGTAATGAATTTGAAAGGAATCGAAGAGAATGTGATCATGATTGATTCTGTTTCCAAACGCTATTCCATGTGTGGAGCACGCATTGGAGCGTTAATCACTAAAAATAAAGAAGTCATGAGTGCTGCCTTGAAATTTGGACAGGCACGATTATCTCCACCAACAGTTGATCAAATTGCTGCAGAAGCGGCTTTGGATACTCCTCAATCGTATTTCGATAACGTTGTAAGTGAATATGTCGCTCGAAGAAACATCATGGTAGACGGCCTTAATAGCATCCCAGGTGTATTTTGTCCGAAACCAAGTGGCGCGTTCTATTGCGTAGCTAAATTCCCAGTGGATGATGCAGAGAAATTCTGTCAATGGTTATTGGAAGATTTTGAACATGAAGGTCAAACGGTCATGATGGCTCCAGCAAACGGATTCTACTCTACCCCAGGAGCAGGAAAACAAGAAGCACGAATCGCTTACGTATTAAACCAAGATTCTTTGAAAAAAGCGGTTGAATGTTTGCGCGTAGCATTACAAGTATATCCGGGTAGAACGAATTCTTAGACATGTCAATCGAATCATATATTGCAGGAATTCCAGAAGCACATCGCCCGGACTTTCTTCGTTTGATGGCAGTGATTCAACAGAACATTCCTGAAGGATTTCAAGAAGTGGAAAGCTATAAAATGATTGGTTATGTTGTGCCGCATGAAATCTATCCAGATGGATACCATTGCACACCAAAACTACCCTTGCCCTTTTTAAACATTGCATGTCAAAAAAACTTCATTGCCGTTTACCACATGGGTATTTACAGTGATGAAAATTTATTGAATTGGTTTGTGAAAGAATTCCCAAAACACAGTTCAAAAAAACTAGACATGGGAAAATCGTGCATTCGATTCAAACATGGACAAGAAATTCCGTTTGAGTTAATTGGTGAATTGGCACAAAAAATGACCGTGAAGGATTGGATTGATCGGTATGAAAAAATGTATAAACGCAAATGAACCAATTCTTGATTCATTCGTTGAACTAAAACTATGAAACAATTCGAAGTTCCAGCTTTTTACCGTTCGCAGATCATTTCCAAAGTGAAAGCGCAACGCAAACTAGCTGATCCACGTAAGAAAGACTTTAGCCCAACGGAACTACAATTAGGGAACGTGACGTTCGTTATTGCTCGTCATTTTGGTTTCTGTTACGGCGTGGAAAACGCAATCGAAAAAAGCTATAAAGCGATTCACGAAAACCCAGAAAAACGGATTTTTCTTTTGAGTCAAATGATTCATAATCCAGCAGTCAATGAGGACCTAATCAGTCATGGATTACAATTTCTACAAGATACGGAAGGAAATCAACTTATTCCATATGACCATTTAACCAAGGAAGATTTAGTGATTATTCCTGCTTTTGGTACTACACTAGAAATCGAAGAAAAATTAATGGCGATTGGTGTTGACATTGCAACATACAACACGACTTGTCCCTTTGTAGAAAAAGTATGGAACCGCTCCGAAAAACTCGGAGAGACAAACCACACCATCATCATTCACGGAAAACACAAACACGAAGAAACACGAGCAACATTTTCCCATAGTTCGAAAAACGCCCCTTCTCTCATCATCAAAGACATCAATGAAGCTAAAATTCTTGGGGATTTCATTCTTGGTAAAGAAGATTTAAGTGCTTTCGATCGTATTTTCGATGGGAAATATTCAGATGGATTTGACCCAACGAAAGACTTAACAAAAATCGGTGTTGTCAATCAAACAACGATGCTCGCAACTGAAACGCAGGAAATCGCAAGCTATTTACGTGAAGTAATGTTGTTAAAATATGGAACAGAAGTTATCAAAGAACACATAGCAGATACGCGTGATACACTTTGTTATGCCACTAACGACAATCAAACCGCAACGCTTGCTTTGATGGAAACGGATGCTGACATGGCCATCGTTGTTGGGGGATATAACAGTTCTAACACAAGTCATTTAGTCGAGTTACTTGAGCAAAAGTTTCCATGTCATTTCATCAAAGATGAAAGCGAAATTCGTTCAAAGGAACGCATTCATTCTTTCGATATTCACTCAAAAACGTTAGTTGAATCCAACTTTATAGGTTCAGATTCCTCTCAACGAATTATCCTCACATCAGGCGCATCTTGTCCAGATTCAATTGTGGATGGCGTGATGATGAAAATCCTTTCTTTTTCTCACAGCGAAGAAGAAATTAATCAGATTTTAAGCAGCATATAATGAAGATATACACAAAAAAAGGCGACCAAGGTCACACTGGACTCATTGGTGGAACGAGAGTTTCAAAGGGAGAATTAAGAATCGAAGCATATGGTACCGTTGATGAGTTAAATTCGTACGTTGGATTGATTCGCTCCTTCGACATCAACACGACAGCTGTTCAACAACTCATCGAAATACAAGACCGTTTATTTACCATTGGTTCCAGTTTAGCATCAGATCCAGAGAAATCGAACATGAAAATCCCAGATTTATTAGAATCAGATGTTGAAAAACTGGAAGATTGGATGGACGAAATGGAGAGCAAACTTCCTGAATTAACAAGTTTCGTTTTACCTGGTGGACATCCGTTCGTTGGACACATACATGTTTGTCGCTGCGTATGTCGTCGAACTGAGCGTTTGGTCGTGACCTTAGACGAACATGATTTTGTTGCTCCTCTCGTGATTACCTATTTAAATAGATTGAGTGATTACCTATTCGTTTTAGGGAGAATGATCGCACAAGAACTCGGAATTAAGGAACAAGAATGGAAACCCCGATATTAAATTACGGTTGCTTTATTGCATAGTTTTCATTTTTAATTTGCTTTATTGGAAATAAAAATTACTTTTGCCAAAATTA
The DNA here is from genome assembly GCA_024643545.1 of Crocinitomicaceae bacterium. Lineage (GTDB taxonomy): Bacteria > Bacteroidota > Bacteroidia > Flavobacteriales_D > Crocinitomicaceae > UBA952. Next base: position 52,351 of record JAHEMR010000002.1, read on the forward strand.
ACACCTAAAACAAAGAATTATGTATTGGACTTTAGAACTAGCTTCTTATTTAGAAGATGCTCCATGGCCAGCAACGAAAGAGGAATTAATTGATTTCGCTATTCGCACAGGAGCTCCATTAGAAGTTGTAGAAAACCTACAAGACCTAGAAGATGAAGGTGATATGTACGAAAGTATCGAAGAAATCTGGCCTGATTATCCGTCAAGAGAAGATTTTCTCTTTAACGAAGATGAATATTAATTGAGTCCTGCTTCGGCAGGATTTTTTTTTACCATGAATTTTTTAGGACACCTTTACTTTTCTGGAAATAACAAAGAGTTGATGCTTGCCAATCTTTTTGGTGACTTTGCACGCGGATCGAAACACGAACACCTTCCAGAAGTCATTCAACAGGGAATTAAGTTACACCGAAAGATTGATTTTTACATCGACAATCATCCATTGGTGAAGGAATTAAAATTTGACTTAATGTCAGAATTACCGAAGGTAGGACCAGTTGCTGTTGATTTGTTTTTTGACCATTTACTTGCCAGAAATTGGAACCAGTTTCATTCAACGGAATATACACGCTATTTAAACGATTTTTACTCACATGAAACTGATTTTCTAGAGCATTATCCGGATACTTTCACTGAATTCATGGACAAACTTCGCACACATCAATGGATGAACCATTATCCAACAAAATATGGTTTAATGAAATCTTGCGAAGGTGTAGCGAAACGCATTTCCTTCGAAACCAAATTACCCACGGCCCACCTCGTTTTTGATCAAATGGAGGAACAAATTGAAGAAGTATTCCACGCATTTATGAAGGATGCAAAAAAAGAATTCTTAACGCAATAAATTCACGTGACCAGAAATGGTTTGCATTTGATTGGTTGAAGTAGAAATAAATTTTATAGAGTAAGAGTAGATTCCTTCCTGACAACGAACAAAATTCAGGTATCCATCCCAACCGATTTCAGGATTTTGAGAAGAAAACATCAATTCCCCCCATCGATTGTATATGTCAAGTTGGTAACTTCCAGGTAAATATCCAGAGGTGAAAACAGGTGAAAACATATTGTTATGCTCATCTCCATCCGGCGTGAAGGAATTCGGGACATAATACAGTACATCTCCTTTGACTTGAATAAGTTGCGTGGTTGAATCCAAACATCCGAATTGACTTTCAACAACTAATTCAACGGTGTAATTACCTTCATCAAATGGATATTGGTATTCAAAATTTGTATTCGACTCTTCCATAACTACCCCATCGCCAAAATTCCAGGTGGAAATCAATTGACCGGTAGACAGATTGGTAAAGGATACATTAGGTGAATCACTAGTTAATAAATATGGTTCTGCACCAATTTGAGCAACAGGATTCGGGTGAACGATTACAATTGATTGAACCGTATCTGTACAGTTGAATTGATTGAATCCAATGACTTGATAATTGGTTGTAACTGTTGGACTCACATACACAAGTGATCCGGAAAGATTGGTTGGATTCCAAACATAGGTATCTGCTCCAGTTACCGAAATAGATGCCATTTGACCATCACAAATTTCTTGATCGGGTGAAATACTCATTTGCGGTTTCGGATAAAGTGTGAAATTCGTTTGAATGGAATCGACACAGCCCTCAGTTGTATGGCCAACAACATTAAAAACTCCGGTACCCGTCGGAATAATGGATTGAATGTTTGTTGTTATTGAAGCAACTCCTGGTCCACTCCAATCATAGCTTGCTGCTCCAGAGGCTGTGAGTGTCAAGGTCTCATTTGGACACAAAGCCTGTGATGATGCAACTAATCCCATATTAGGCAACGGATTCACTGTTAAATCCAAAGAATCTAGGTGCGTACACCCATAGTTGTTGGTTCCTAAAAGGAAAAATTCATTCGAAACGGTTGGATTCCAAGTCATCGATCCTGAAGAAGTCGGAATCGACATTTGCGGAGTCCATGAATAAGTATAAATGCCGGCGGTAGCCTGAGGCGCTAAAGTTAAAGAATTACCAATACAAATTATAGTGTCCTGGAGTGTAAAAACAGGTTCACTAGAAATCACAATATTCAAATTAACAATTGAATCGCAGCTGTATACACTTGATAAACTATCAACATAAAGCCCAGATTGAGTGATCGATTGACCATTAAAATTGTATGGACCACCATTACACAAAGTGTCAGTTATGTTTGTCACAAACTTCGGATAAATGGTCACTTGAACTTGATCAGACGAAGGACAAAGACCGGGATTTGAGGCCGAACTTGTTGAAAGCGTATATGTTTGAACAATTGGAACACCGCTCGTATTGACAGCGGTGACTGTTGGATTGGAAATGTTTGAAGAGGATAAATTTAATGCGGGACTCCACGAATAAGCATATCCAGCAACGGCAGGAACCCCCAAGTTACCAACTTCATCTGAACAGATTAAAATATCCGGACCTGCATTCGCCTGCGCATTGCCAATTGTCAAATTTAGGGTAACGATCGAATCACAACTATGAATCGTATTGAGCGTGTCATAATAAGTACCGGATTGTGTCAGCGCCTGTCCATTAAACATGTAAGGACCGCCATTACAAAGTGTCTGAGAAACCGTGCTAGAAAATTCCGGGTAAACAGTCACAAGGATTTGATCCGTTGTTGGGCAAAGTCCAGGATTGGAAGCAAGTGAAGTTGTAACGGTATAGGTTTGTGTAATAGGTACCCCTGTAGTATTCGGTAACGTCACTGTTGGATTAGCTGCTGTCGTAGACGAAAGTCCAATGGAAGGTGACCACGAATAAACGTTCAACGCATTTGGTGCTGATCCAATTGAAACCGCAGTTGATGAACAGGTTGACGCATCAATCCCAGCATTTGAAACAGCTTGATTTGTATAAATCGTAACATTTCGAATCGAATGTAAATCATACAAAGCACCTGTACTTGCGGTAAATCCAACGTATCCAGTAAAATTAACGGGAGATGTTGCTTGAAGTAGTTGAACATTATTAACCAAAACCGTTACCAATCCATTATTGTAGGTGATTTTTACCGGTTGGTAGTTTGTGTTTCGCAAATAACTCAAGGAACCTCCTGAATTTTGAATCTTTGGAGTTGCCGGCAAACATTCGTTGTAACCAATTCCATTAAAAATTTGAATCTCCGGATTCGTCCCTCCTTGACTGCAATTATCATACGTGTCGATCACAACTTTAAGTCCATTAGCTGTACCGGGAATTCCAATTCCACCTCCAAGAACAAATCCCGCTGGAGGAACATCGATAAAGCAAAATGCCAACCCGTCTGCTGCATTCCCTCCGGCAATTCGGTATTCGAATTCAACCGTCCATTTCTGACATGCCGTAAGGTTAATTGGAGTATTAAAAAAAACTCCTCCTGATTGTGTTGTTGTATTATTCGTCAGAATCATTTCATTACTGAAGGCATCAACGTCACCTGGAGTATCCCCGATATGCGCGTTACCTGTTAGATTCCAACCTGTTGTGATCATATTTGGAGATCCCGTAAGTTGTCCAAATACAAAATTTTGAGCCCAATTATTTGTTGAAATCAACAAAAATGCAAGGGATAATAAAATCGTTTTAATCATCATCGGCTAAAAGACGTTATAAACATTAAATAGTTGCTAAATTTAAGTAAAATTATTGCGCTTTACATTTACTTAGTGTATTTTTGACACAAACTAATGCTGTTCTAAGAATGAATGCAAACAACAAAAAAACCAATTACAGTACAGAACGTTTTCAATCGTTTAATATTGTGGTATTCGGTGGAGATGGTGATTTAGCTATCAGAAAAATCTATCCAGCGCTTTTTCACAGAGAGCTTGACGGTCAAATCAATATTGACTATAACATCGTCGGAATTACACGTAAAGATCCAGATGAAAAAGAATTTTTTGAAAAATTAATTCCTTTTTTAGAAACGAGTGATCACCACAAATACAACCGTAATGAAATTGAAAAATTCATTGCAAAAATCAAATTAATCAAAGTTGAAGATGCAACTGTAGCGGATTATTCAGAACTGAATACGTTCCTTAAGCAATTCCCTACATATCAGAACATTTATTACTTCTCGACTCCATCTTCTGCATTTGGACCGATTGCGCGCACATTGAAAGCCTGCAACCTCGTGAATGAATCAAGTAAGGTCGTCATTGAAAAACCCTTAGGCTATAGCTTGGAGTCTTCTAATGCCATTAATGATGAAATCACTCAAGCATTTGATGAACATCAAATTTACCGTATCGATCATTATTTAGGTAAGGAAACCGTTCAAAACCTCATGGTCTTAAGGTTTGCAAATAATTTATTTGAACGCGCATGGAATGCTGAAAACATCGATAGTATTCAAATTACGGTTGCAGAAAGTCTGGGTGTTGAAAAACGTGCTTCTTATTATGATAATTCAGGTGCACTCTTGGACATGGTTCAGAATCACTTGCTTCAATTGCTTTGTTTGGTTGCTATGGAACCACCGGTTTCTTTAGAGGCGGATGAAGTCCGAAATGAGAAACTAAAGGTACTTCGTGCTTTGCGTCCACTCACCAAAAAAACCGTGCAAACGGATACCGTAAAAGGTCAGTACTCTCGTGGAAAAATCAACGGGGATCAAGTGAGCTCATACCTAGAAGACATCGAGAAATATGAATCCAAAACGGAAACTTTTGTCGCGATGAAAGCCTACGTTGATAACTGGCGTTGGAAAAACGTGCCTTTCTATTTACGTACCGGAAAACGCATGATCAAAAGGTATTCCGAAATAGTCATCAACTTTAAAGAAGTTCGACACAATATTTTCCCATCGAAAGAAAAATTAAACAACAATAAATTAATCATTCGTTTGCAACCAGAGGAACGCATTGAATTGATTCAAATGACGAAAATCCCTGGTCCAGGTGGATACCGCTACAAGCCCATCGCTTTGAAATTGGATTACATTGACTCATTCAAGGAACGCTTCCCTGATGCATATGAACGTTTGATTATCGACGTTATTCGAGGAAATCAAACCTTGTTTATGCGACAAGATGAACTCCAAGCTGCATGGACATACATTGAATCCATTACAAATTCGTGGAAATCAAGCAACATGGCGAATGTACTTTACGAAGCTGGAACTTGGGGGCCTGGCGATCTGATTTTAGATGAAAATGAATCTTGGATAACAAAGTCATGGAGAGATTAATTTCTTTTGAGTCTAAATCACTTCTCGAAGCGGATTTGGCACAACGTATAGCTGCAATTCTTCGCATGGAAATTGAAAAAAAAGGTTCAGCAACACTATTGCTTTCCGGCGGAAGTACACCGAAGAATTTGTATGAAAAATTGGGAGCAATGGAATTGGACTGGGCAAACGTTCATGTTGGTCTCGTAGATGAGCGGTTTGTCCCTCAAACGAGTCCGTACTCCAATGAAACACTTATTCGCGAAAGCTTAATGACCGGAAATGCTTCAAACGCCCATTTTCATTCCATGGTCATTAATTCCATGAATTACCCGGAGAATTTGCAGCTTGCAATAACAGAAAATGAAGTTTTTAGAAACACCGATGTCATTATTCTAGGTATGGGTGATGATGGCCATACCGCTTCTTTATTTCCCAATGATGAGCTTTCAGAATCTGCCGCAAATTCGAAAGAACTAATGGCAAATACGACATCACCAAACGAACCATCCAAACGCATAACATTTTGCGGACCTATCTTAGAAGAAGGGAAACATATTTTTCTAATGATCACGGGTTCTAAAAAATTAGATGTTTTATCAAAAAGCAAAGAAAAAAATTACCCAATACAGCAGTTCGTTCCTTACATTGAAGGAATCTATTTCACTGAAAACGCCTAAATTATGAATACAAAGGTTTTAGAGATTACCCAGCGAATTATTGAGCGAAGCAAAGAAAGTAGAGCAACATATTTGATGCAAATGAAAAGTGCACATCAAGAAGGTGTCACACGTCAAGCGATGAGTTGCGGAAATCTTGCACATGCGTTTGCAGCTTGTGGAACACATGACAAGGCGGAACTAGCCCAAAATCGCTTGCCGAATCTGGGGATTATTACAGCATACAATGACATGCTTTCTGCACATAAAGTGTACGAAGATTATCCAAAAAACATCCGTAAATACGCGAACAAACACAATGGAATCGCTCAAGTTGCAGGAGCAGTACCAGCGATGTGTGATGGTGTAACCCAAGGACAACCGGGAATGGAACTCTCCTTGTATTCGAGAGACGTCATTGCTATGTCAACGGCAATAGGTTTGTCTCACAATATGTTTGACGCCACACTTTGCTTAGGTATTTGCGATAAAATTGTACCTGGACAAATGATTGGCGCTTTGCGTTTTGGACATTTACCAACCGTATTCATACCTGGAGGACCGATGCCTAGTGGCATTAGCAACGAAGAAAAAGGACGCATCCGTCAGTTATTTGCTGAAGGAAAAATTGGACGTGAAGAATTATTAAAAGGCGAATCAGATTCTTATCATTCTCCCGGAACTTGTACGTTTTATGGAACAGCCAACAGCAATCAAATGTTGATGGAAATCATGGGTATGCAATTGCCAGGATCTAGTTTTGTGAATCCGGGAACGGAATTACGTGACTTGTTAAACGAAGAGGCTGTCAAAGTTGCCATTCAAAACACGGGTATCGGATTTGAAAGATCGATTGCCAATATCATCGACGAAAAAGTGATTGTTAACGGAATCATTGGATTACTGGCAACAGGAGGATCAACAAACCATACGATTCACTTAATTGCCATTGCTCGCGCTGCTGGTATCATCATTAACTGGGAAGATATGTCTGACCTTTCTGATGTCGTTCCACTATTGACTCGCATGTATCCAAACGGTGCTGCGGACGTCAATCATTTTCACGCTTCCGGAGGAATGGGATTTGTGATTCGCACCTTACTTGATCACGGAATTTTACACGAGGATGTTTATACGATTCTTGGTAAAGGCCTCAATAAATACAAACAAGAGCCTAGAATTGAAAACCATGAATTAATTTGGGTAGATGGCGCTAAAGAAACCTTGAATGAATCGATTATTCGTTCAGTTGACAAACCATTCTCCAAAGACGGTGGTATTAAAATACTTAAAGGAAACCTTGGTCGCTCAGTAATCAAAACTGCAGCCGTTGCAGATGACCAACGTGTGATTGAAGCTCCCGCAATTGTTTTTCATGAACAAAGTGATCTTATCAAAGCATTTAAGAACGGTGAATTGGAAAAAGATTTCGTTGCTGTACTTCCATTTCAAGGTCCAAAACACAATGGAATGCCGGAATTACACCAATTAACTCCTACCCTAACCATCCTGCAGAAAAAGGGATATAAGGTGGCGTTGGTAACAGATGGACGTATGTCTGGAGCATCCGGAAAAGTTCCTGCTGCCATTCACCTTACACCAGAAGCTAAAGACGGAGGAATGATTGCTAAAATACGCACTGGAGACGTTATTCGCTTGGATTCTTATCATGGCGAACTGACCGTTTTAAATCAAGCTGAAGTTGAAGCAAGAGAGGCGACTTACATTTCCAACGAGGACACCTTTGCTTTCGGAAGGGAATTATTCGCAAACGTTCGCAAAATGGTAACCAAAAGCGAAGAAGGCGCTAGTTTCTTATTCTAATTACGCCTCTGATTCTTCTTTCCAATATATCGAAGCTAAAATCGATAAAAGTAAAGCACCTACAACAATTAGTAGTGAAATAGACGATGGAATATGAATGAATGGAGATAGCAACATTTTCAATCCAATAAAGGATAAAATGAAGGCTAAACCATACTTCAATTTTGAGAACATATGAATAGAATTCGCTAACAAGAAGTACATAGAACGCAGTCCTAAAATCGCGAATATATTTGAGGTATAAAGAATTACAGGATCATTTGGCGCGATGGCAAAAATTGCTGGAATGGAGTCAATGGCAAAAACCAAATCCGTTGTTTCAATGACAACCAACACCAAAAACAACTTGGTAGCAAATCGCTTTTTGTGCCAAGAAACAAAAAACTTATCACTGTAGTAGTGTTTTGAAATTGGGAAAACCTTTCTTGCCATACGCGCACCAAAACTCGTGCTGTAATCTTGTTTGTCGTCCTCATCTTCGTTTGCAAAAAGTGACTTTATTCCAGCGTAGATTAAGAAAATCCCGAAAAGTGTAAGAATTGCATTCGGACGGAAGAATTTCCCCGCATTTTCAACAAGTTCTCTATTCGCTTCTTGGTCTAAACTGAAATTCCATGAGCCAATACTAAATTCAGGTAAATACGTTAAGTTGATGAGTCCAATACCCGAGAATATAAAAATGGCGCGAAAGATGATTGCACCGAGAATTCCCCAAAACAACACTTTATGCTGAAGTTTCCCTTCCAATTTAAAGAAACGAAAAACGAGGATAAAAACGAACATATTATCGACGGACAATGCTTCTTCAATCCAATAAGCAGATTGATAATCAGCAAATTTGGCAAAACCGGACTGCCAATAAACAACTAAACTGAATAACATAGAAACCGAAACCCAAATGAGTGTCCATTTTAATGCTTCTTTATTCGTGATGACATGGCTTCGCTTATTAACTACTCCTAAATCGAGTAACATCATAAAAACGATGATTACAGCAAAAAGGATTATTAGTAGAGGATTATTTGTCATTTGTTCTTGAATTAATTCTTGTGGGCAAAAATAGCAAATTGATACGAGACCCAAGGAATGAAATGTGTAATCAGTTCATTAATTTCAAATTGTTAAACATAAAAAAGCCCCGAACGTTTCTGTCGGGGCTTTGATCCATTTGAACGGACGATTATTTCTTATTTAGCATGAATTCAACAGCTTCTGCTGCGTTAACAAATCCACCTGTAATACATGTTTCCGTCATCTGACCGGATTTCTTCGCACTTGGAATTTGAACTGATTTTTTATACTTCACCGAAGTATTCATCAACAATTCACGAACTTGAGCAGCCGTTAATTCAGGGAAATACCCACGAATCAATGCTGCAACACCAGCTGTAGCCGGACAAGCCATGGATGTTCCAGAAGCATCTTCGTATTTTGCATCGGGTACAGTTGAATAAATATCCACACCTGGCGCAAAGAAATCAACTGATTTCGCTCCGTAGTTAGAGAAATTAGCTAAAATTGTTTTTCCTTTTTTAGAAGAACTACTTGCACCTACATCAATCCAGTTACTTGCCCATTTACCATCGTTTAAAATGCGTGTTGGGTATGAATCTTCCACGTCTTTGTTTTTTGCATCATTTCCTGCCGCGTGAACCAAAAGAACATCTTTGCTTTCCGCATAGCGAATTGCAGCGTCAACTGCTTCTTTGTTCGGTGTGTAGTATTTACCGAATGACATGTTGATTACCGTTGCGCCATTGTCAACTGCATAATAAATCGCATTTGCAACATCCTTGTCACGCTCGTCACCATTTGGAACAGCACGAACAACCATGATGCGTGCGCAATTCGCGATTCCATCTATTCCAATTCCATTACCACGCGTCGCAGCAATGATTCCCGAAACGTGTGTCCCGTGCATGGCGTCAGGTCCTTCGTAACGGTTACAACCGTAGTATTTCTCTGTTAAATCGTTTGGATGATCTCCTACCACTATGGCACGAATACTATCGGCATTCACAGTAGACATTTTTATGCTTCCTTCTACTGATTCCATTGCATGATGAATTTCAGATTCCAGTGTTGAAGCCGGCATCGCAATTAAAATTGCTTTCAATCTATTTTGAATGCGTTTTTCTTGGTCAGAAATAGGCGTGTAATCCGCACTTGTTTTTTTGGAGAATTCACCATTTGATGCTTTTTTCACATTCTCAACGTACGCATCAAACGCTTTCATTGAAGCCAATTGCTGTTGTGAACTTTTTAAGTCATCTTCAAAACTTTTTTTCAATTTTAAATACGCTTCATAACGTGTTTTATCACTATCTGTGATAGAAGATGCAGACTTTCCTTTAAAATATGCTGATTCAGCGTGGTACATGCGAGACAATTCGGATGCTTCGTTATTGATATCTTGTTTTGCACCCCCTAAAAAGGACCAACCATGAACATCATCCACATATCCATTTTTGTCATCATCGATTCCGTTACCTGGAATTTCATCCTCATTTACCCAAATCACGTCTTTTAAATCTGGGTGATCTGTTTCCACACCGCTATCGATAACCGCTACAATTACTTGTTTTGGTTTTTTACCTGCCGCATTTAGCAACTCATAAGCGCGCTCTGCTCCTACTCCATAAATACCATCTGCTTTGGGATCATCCAAATACCAATTTAATGGTGCTTTGTTAGGTGTTTCTTCTTTTTTCTGTGCAATACTTGTAAATACAAGCGTCGAACACAAATAAATCAATATGCTTTTATTCATTTCTATGTTTTTTAGATGCACGAAAATAAGGAATTATTTTCACTGATAAAGACTTAGTTGATATGTTACTGAATTGTTGAGAAGTTGTTTAGAATACACCAAGAGAAAAACCCTGCAATTGGACACATTCCCTTATTTTTGCTCTGTTAAAAATAATAGATATGAGCACAATCGAACACCTTGAATGTTTAATTATTGGATCTGGTCCTGCAGGATATACTGCAGCGATTTATGCAGCTAGAGCAGATATGAAGCCTGTTATGTATCAAGGATTACAGCCTGGAGGACAATTAACGACGACCAATGAAGTTGAGAATTTCCCTGGATATCCACAAGGAGTTACTGGTCCCGAAATGATGATGCAATTAGAAGAGCAAGCAAAACGTTTCCAAACAGATATTCGTTCTGGATTTATCACAAAAGTTGATTTTAGTGGTGATGTTCACAAATGTTGGACGGAAAACGGTACAGAAATTCATGCAGAAACTGTTATTATTTCTACTGGTGCATCAGCAAAATACCTAGGACTCGAAAGTGAGCAAAAATACTTGAAATTAGGTGGAGGAGTTTCCGCGTGTGCAGTTTGCGACGGATTCTTTTACAGAAATCAAGAAACAATTATTGTTGGTGCTGGAGATTCAGCATGTGAAGAAGCCCATTACTTATCAAAGTTGTGTACGAAAGTTACCATGTTGGTTCGTCGCGATGAATTTAGAGCTTCGAAAATTATGGCGGAACGTGTGATGAACACACCAAACATTGAAATCTTATTCAATACGGAAACATTAGAAGTTCTTGGTGACGGACAATTAGTCACTGGAGCACGTGTTCAGAATATTCAAACCAAAGAAGAACGCACCATTCCAGCAACTGGTTTCTTTGTTGCGATTGGACACCAACCAAACACCGAAATTTTCAAAGATTTCATCGACTTGGATGAAACGGGATACATCAAATATGCACAACCAGGAAGTTCTAAAACGAATGTGCCTGGTGTATTTGTCGCGGGTGATGCTGCTGATAGAACTTACAGACAAGCAATTACAGCTGCAGGAACAGGTTGTATGGCAGCCTTAGACGCGGAGCGTTATTTGGCAGCAAAACATTCCTAGTCCTAAACCTTATGAGCATAAAAAAACCGAGTGAATCCACTCGGTTTTTTTATGCTTATCGGACAGCGTCCTTATTCAATAATTTTATAAAATGAAATCCTCGGGGAGCAAATCCCTCATTGTAAAAGAATTTATGTGCACTAAAATTATTGGTGTAGGAATCGAGGGATAACATATTGCATTGCTGTTCCTTTGCTTTTTTCTCTAAGAAATCAAACATCAACTTCCCTACTCCTTGGCTTCTATATTTTTCACGGACAATAATGTTATCGAGTTCTAAATATTTTCCCACCCACAATTTGTTTCCAATCCAAAATCCAGAAATGGCAATGCATTCGTTTTCATCAAACACCGCCACTTGTCCATATCGATGTGGTAGCATTTCATCCAATTCAACAGCGTATTCATCCAACGTTAAATTAGGATAAAGTTCATTCAGAACAGAAAGTTGCGCTAACATTTCCGTTTTATCCACCAATTCTCTCACTAACATATGCTTATTTTAACTCTTGTTCAAACAACTCCAAAATGCGACGGTATTCATCGTGCCAGGAATAAGATTCTTTAAATCCATGTGACTCAACTGGAAACACTGCTAAATTCCAATCCTTTTTACCTAACTCAATAAAACGCTGACTCAAGCGAACAACATCTTGAAATTGCACGTTATCATCCACCATACCATGTAACATCAACAAAGGATCTTGTAAATTCTCCGCAAAATAAATCGGAGAACTCAAGTGGTATGACTCAGGATCGGTTTCAGGGTAATTCAATATGTTACTTGTGTATTCATGGTTGTAATGTGCCCAATCGGTAACCGAACGCAATGCTGCACCACACGCGAATTCATTTGGTTTGGTCAATAGCCCCATGAGGGTAATGAATCCACCATAAGATCCACCGTAAATTCCAACGCGTGAAGCGTCAATTCCATATTGTTTAACCAAAAGCGCTTTTGCATCAATGAAATCCTCTAAATCACGCCCTCCCATGTGACGGTAGATCGCTGTTCGGTAATCTCGCCCATATCCTTCACTTGCTCGGTAATCCACGTCTAAAACTGTGTATCCTTTCTCCCGTAACAAATGGTGAAACATGTACTCACGGTAATAATTACTCCAAAAATGGTGTGCATTTTGCAAGTATCCAGCACCATGAACAAAAAGTACTGCCGCACCGTTTTTCTTGGAAACTTCTGGTTCATAAATACGGGCAAAGACATCTATTCCATCAGATGCTTTAAAGGAAATCACTTTAGGATCTATCCAACTGTATGACTCAAACGCTTTGCTTGTCGAATGGGTAATTTGTAATAAGTCTTCTTTTGCTGGATTATTTTCTTTCACAAATAATTCCCAAGGTTTGTTCGCGTATGATTGACGAATCGCTAAATGTGTTTCATTCGGAGAAATCAGCACGTCGTTGAATCCTTTCCCTAATTGAGAAAACGGAACCAATTTTGTCGATTGGATGTCTAATTTTCCAAACGAGTGATTCCCCGTATATCCTGTTTGACAATTGGTGTATTCGATGTATAAACTTTTTCGATCCTTGGATAATTGTGCTTGATAAACCTCGATTTTATCCATTGGCATCAAGCATGACTTTTTATCCGATGTTAAATCATATGCATATAATTTTGAATACCCAGTTTCTTCCGACTGAAAATAAAAAGATTGTCCATCAATGATCCAATCCATGTTCCCTCCTGCTTCATTCCAAGACGAAATTCCTGGACCACCAATCCATGCTTCATCATGTTGATGTTCCAGTTCTTTCACTGTTGCGTTCGATAAATTAATGTACACAATCCATCGGTCCTTGTTGTCCGAAGATCTAACATCGCACAATGCAATGCTTTTTGACTGAGCGAATTTTACGGCATGAATAAAGATTGAACGGTCTTTCGCATAGCGTTTAACAGTGTCCTTTTCCCTCAAATAAGCAGGTTTCAAACGAATGTCAGTCAAATGTGAAAAATCCAACCAAATCAAAGTGTCTTTTTTCATTTGATACAAACCCATTTTCTGATTCGGCTCTTTATTACTGACTTTTTCACGTGCAGGTTGATGCTTTGTAAATCCATCATTCGTAACAAACTGCTCAACACTCGTAGCTTTTCCTTCGGAACCTTCCGATATTCTAAAAAACGCATAATTCAGGGATGGATCCACTTGAATTGTTCCCCAATCAGCGGTGCCAATGACGTGTTCCTTGGGAAAAGAAAAACGAACATTTTTCGCTTGTTTTTCTAAGTAGGCACTTCGTTCATTTTTCGATTGAACAAATTCGAATAATTCGGTTTGTTGACGCTCTAAAAACGTGCTATCCTTTTTGGCTTTCTCTGATGACGTTGCTATAAAATTCGTAAGTTGATGCATCTCACCTGATTTCAACTGGTAGGAATAAACTTGATTGCCTTGCTGAAAAACAACGATGTCCGGATTTGCTGTTCGTTGAACATTGTATAGCGCATTTGATGTTTGGATATGCGTTTTTCGACTCCCGTCTTTTTTATCAATGCTCCAAAGTACTCCTTCATCGCACATTACTTGTTGTGGGTAATTGGCTTGACTAGGATCATAAAACACAGCATTTACGGCAACTGAATCAACCAATTTACGGTATTGCTTACTTTTTAAGTCAAATTGATACAAGCTAGAACCTAAGTCATTTTCTGGATTCCAATAAAAATAGATGGATTGTCCATCAATTGACCAGCTGAACGATTCAGGGGAATTTCCAATAAATTCATTTCCAGTCATGATTTGCTTCAAATCCAATTGCCCGAATGCACTTTGCACAAGGAAGAATAAGGAAATGACAGATAAAGCGCTTTTTTTCATGTGTTAAAATTACAATTCTCTTTGTAAAGACCGCATTTTTCGATGAAAAACAAGGAAGTCCAATAGGAAAAATGTACCTTCGTTATTCAAATAAAAAGCAATTGAAAAGACTTTTATATTTCTTGTTGAGCGAACGTCAATACTTAATGACTTTACACCGAAGTTTCTACTTCATGTATCGCTTGGGATTATTGAAAAACAAGCAGTCCTTTAAATTCCATTACTTTATTCAACGCATCATCAAACCAGATTATGTGGTCATCGATATCGGAGCAAACCTCGGATATTTTGCAAAAACATTTTCGCGTTTGGTGCCAAATGGAAAGTTAATCGCGATTGAGCCATTACCTCAATTCCATTCAATTTTGGATCATTTCATCGGAAATAAAGAAAACGTTGAATTACATAACGTAGCCCTTGGAAAAACCTCCGGATCCATCACCATGGTACTTCCTAAAACGAATGGTATCATGCGTACCGGACTTCCACATGTCATGCGCAACGAGCAAGAAGGCCAAGACCAAACAACCCAACAAGTTCAAATGGTTAATACTTCTGCATTTTTTAGCACCTTCGAACGAATTGATTACATCAAGTGTGACATTGAAGGACATGAGTGGGAAGTTTTTAGCCAGCTAGGTGACGTGTTAAAAGAAAAACGCCCAATCGTTCAAATAGAAATTGACAGTAAAAATACAGAACACCTATTGGCCTTTTTCGCTGAACTAAATTATGTTCAACATGGAATCCTCAAAGGGAAATGTGTAGCAGAAAGTGGTAAGCAAGCCGAACAAGGTGATTATTTATTTATCCCAGCTGAGAAAACAAACTTAGTTCAAGAATGGAACGCCTAAGCTATACCATATCTTTTGCACTCGTTTTTCTTTTGTTCGCATGCAACAAAGGAGCTGGCGAATTTAGTATTACTGGGACCGTGAACGACGACACCTTTCACACCTCCTTGGTTGGTGCAGAAATTGCTATTTACAAGGTTCCCCTCGCTTCAAATTCGGAGCAATTTATCAGCAGTCAAACGATTGGTTCCGACGGTAAATACCACTTTACTATTCCGCGTGAACGCATGGAAAAGTACATTTTACGCGTTTCCAAGAATTTATATTTTCCTATTGAGAAGACCATTTATTTTTCAGAATTAAAATTAAAAGAAGATAATATTTTTGATTTAGAAACGTGGGCTCAATCATGGGTTGAATTAAAATTCATCAACCAAAATCCACTATCGATGGATCATCTGCAATACATTAAACAGGCTGGATATGCATCATGTGCGGAATGTTGCCCAATAACAGAACAAAATTTATATGGTGCAATCGATACATCAATTTATTGCCTAAACAAAGGAAACACGATTTATTCGCTTCTGTATTGGGTATTAAACACACCAAATCAAGGGTATTTAGAAGCGAATACGACAGCATTTGATACGACTCAAATATACCTGAGCTACTAAGGTTCGACTAAAAGCACTTTGTATTTCAGAATTCCCTCTTCACGAGAGCAGGCATTAAAATGCCACCATTCTGTTGGGATTTGTCGAAATTGTTGGGATTTCATCACCTTCCTTAGTAAGTCTCTGTTTTCAATGTGAATGGCGCTCAATTTTCCTTCTGAAAGAAACTGCTTTTCCTTTGATGGATAAGCAATTTGACGAATATCATCATATCCTGCCCCCATATCAAGCGACTCTCCTTTTTCATTCACTATCGTTAAATCGACCGCAGCACCCAAGTTATGAAGGCTTCGGTTTTTCGGATTCGAGACAAACTTTCCGCGTTCGGCAGGGGGCAAAGAATCAAGGGCATCCCACATCTTTTGTTGGACGCTTACCGGTCGAAGCGCATCATAAATCAATAAATGAAAACCTGGTTTTAATTGGGATAAATAATCTTGAACTTTTGAAAGGCGTTCGGCAACATCCTTTTGTAAATAGGCGTTTTTCAAACGTTCGTATAACACCATTCCCATGAAATTATCCGAAGTTGCATATTTCAATTCAACAAAAATCGCCTTATTTAACGCATGAACATCCACCAAATTAAACTGCGAAACAACTGTCGTATCATTCAACTTTTCTGAAGGAAGATCCACCCCTGAAATCTTTGGTGCGTTGCTATTTTTTGTACTAAGGATTTTCGACGGCACAGGATCCGAACATGAAAAAAAAAGTAAGAAAATAGAAAGACCTAAAGAACTTGGTCTCATGCCAAAATCAACTTTGTTTCGGCACTTATTCGTTGACGAAGTCCATCGGAAACAGGATGCAATGGGAGACGCATTTTCTCCAACATTATGTTTTGAACGTTTAATGAAACTTTCACGCCACCTGGATTTCCTTCTTCAAAAAACATTTTGGTAATGTTGAACAAATCATAATGTTCCTTTCTTGCTGTGTCTAACTCTCCGTTCATAGAAGCGTGTACCATTGCAGAGAACTTTTTAGGGAATGCATTTGCAACAACAGAAATTACTCCATCCGCACCAGCAGCAATTAATGGCATCGTCAAGTTATCATCACCGGAAAGCACTCCGAAATCAGGACGTCTCAAACGGATAATTTCCATGATTTGTTCCATGTTTCCAGAAGCCTCTTTTACTGCGACAATATTTGGAATTTCACTTAAAGCAAGGGTAGTTTCCGGCGTCATATTTGAACCAGTTCTTCCAGGAACGTTATACAGAATAATAGGTAATTCTGTATAGGAAGCAACTAATTTAAAGTGCTCAATAATTCCTTTTTGAATCGGCTTGTTGTAATAAGGAGAAACGGATAGTATTCCATCCACACCTTTAGGAAGATTTGCGAAAATCCCTTCTAAAGCACGTGTATTATTACCACCTACACCGTAAACAATCGGTAATTGACCTTTATTTTCATCAATAACTGTTTGAAGAACTTCCATTTTCTCCTCTTGAGTCAAAACGGGAGATTCACCAGTTGTTCCTTGAACGACTAAAAAATCTGTGCCTTCATCAATTTGCATTCGTACCAAACGACGAAGTGCGTCAAAATCAATTTCTTCGTTTTCTAAAAATGGAGTAACCAAGGCCACGCCTGCACCAGTAAATGGATTATTCATTTGTCGATATTTTTTTTAATGTTTCAATCACAAAATGGAGCATTTCGGAAGGTGTTTCAGAACCGGCATTTAATTGTAAATCAAAGGTCGAATCTTTTTCATTTACAATAATTTTTCTTTTCACGTCGGAATTCTGAACGTAAGGGAAAATTTTCGATTCTGTGTGTCCGAACCAAACGAGTAAATCATACGATCGATTTAATTCAGTTTCAAGTTGCACATCCTTTAATTTACTCCAAAAATTAAAGTCCAATGGCGAATTGTAATAAATTAAAAAATGAGGAGGTAAGATGTTCTTATCCACTTCCTTCGGAACGCTAACGACAATGATTAAACGATCAACGTTACTTTCATTGAGCATATTATCTAACGATTTCCTGAAATCTTTTAATTGCTCTTCATTTTCGTAGTTGAATGCAACAAGCAAAGATTTAGCTGACTCCCAAATATTTTTACTATTCACTAACTGATCAATTTTATAAATTCATTCTCACTTATCAATGTAACACCTAGGTTACTTGCCGTCTTCAACTTGGCCGGACCCATATTTGCTCCGGCAATAAGGAAATCTGTTTTGCTTGAAACAGAAGACCCTACTTTTCCCCCATTGCGTTCAATTAATTCTTTTAACTCATCCCTTGAAAAAGTTTCAAACGTACCAGATACAACGAGTATTTTACCTGTTAAAACTGAAGAGGCTTGTTCTTTTTTAACTATTTCAAAAGAAAGGCCAATTTCCTTCAAACGGTGAATTAAAGCTAAATTAGCTGAATCTTGGAAATAGTGATGTAAAGAGATCGCTATTTTTTCACCAATTTCTTCGACATCGATGAGATCATCATATTTTGCGTTCATTAATGCATCCATATTTTCGAATGCCTGCGCCAATTTTTTCGCAACTGTCTCTCCGACGAAACGAATACCAAGTCCAAAAAGTACGCGTTCAAACGGAATATTCTTCGATGCTTCTAATCCTTTCAATAAATTATTAGCGGACTTCTCTCCCATTCGCTCCAATTCCAATAACTGATCAAAACTCAAGGAATAAAGGTCGCTAACGTCTTTGATCATATTTTTTGCATACAGTACTTCGATTGTCTCTTCTCCTAAACCATCAATATTCAGTGCCTTTCGACTAATAAAGTGTATCATTTTACCCTTTACTTGTGGTGGACAAGCTACCTCATTTGGACAATAGTGTTGAGCTTCGCCCTCTTTTCGAATCAGTGGGTGATCACATTCAGGACAATTTTCAATGAAAGCAATTTTTTCCATTGATTTTCGCTGGCTCAAATTAACACCTACTATTTTTGGTATTATCTCACCTCCTTTTTCTACTTGAACAAGGTCATGCAAGTGTAAATTTAACTTTTCAATTTGATCGGCATTATGCAAGGATGCACGCTTGACCGTTGTCCCTCCAAGTTGAACCGGTTTTAAATTAGCCACGGGCGTGATTGCCCCTGTTCTTCCAACCTGATAGGAGACTGATTCTAACTCCGTTTCAACCTGACTCGTTTTAAATTTGTAGGCAATGGCCCAACGCGGGGACTTTGCTGTAAAGCCTAATTTACGTTGCTGATCATAGGAATTTACTTTGATAACAATGCCATCAATATCAAAAGGGAGTTCATTTCTGGCCTGATCCCAGTAATGGATAAAATCCATGATTCCTTCGATGCTTTTTGACTTCTCTATAAACCTATTTTCTGGTGATGGAATGCGAAATCCCCATTCCTTCGCTTTTAATACCGATTCAAAATGTCCGACTTGTTGCTCACTCAATCCGTACAAACCATATAAATAACAATCTAATTTCCGGTCTGCTACAACTTTTGAATCCAATGACTTTAAAGTCCCAGATGCCGTATTTCTTGGATTCGCATACAAGGCTTCACCTGCTTCTTCTCGCTCTTGATTTAGCAATGCAAATTGCTCATGTGGCATAAAAATTTCACCTCGAATTTCAAAATCAAGGGGAAAATCATTTTGCAGTTGGAGCGGGATTGTACGAATTGTTCGCACGTTTGTCGTGACAAGTTCACCTTTCTCTCCATCACCTCTGGTAACAGCTGCGGATAATTGTCCGTTTTCGTAGCGAATACCAATGGCAACGCCATCGTATTTCAATTCACATACGTATTCAATTTCCTCGTCTATGGATTTTTTAATGCGGTTTTCCCAATCGGTTATTTCCTCCTCGGAATATGTATTGGATAATGAAAGCATTGGATACCGGTGAGAAACCGCCTGGAATTTTTTGGTTAAATCACCGCCAACGCGTTTTGTTGGACTATTTTCTGAAGCGAATTCAGGAAATTCAATTTCCAACTTTTCTAATTTCTTCAGTAATTGATCAAATTCAAAATCGGATATTTCAGGTTGATTTTGGACGTAATACAATTGATTGTGATGATTTAACTCATTTACCAATCGATCAATTTCCGATTTTACCTGCGCTGCATTCATGAGATAAAGTTACACTTTTTGTGCTTTCATCATACGTGATTTACCCTGTAAATCTGGACGAATTTCAATTTCCTCAAAGTCAAATAATTGAATGAATTCCAAGACCTCATTTCCATAAGACTCATGTAATTCAAAAAATAGCAAACCACCCCTTTGAAGATTCATTTCTGCAAATTTGATGATTTCTTTATAAAAGATAATTGGATCACTGTCCTCCACAAATAGCGCCATAGCAGGTTCATGTTCAATGACATGCTTGGATAACATACTTTTTTCTTTGTTTGGAATGTAGGGTGGATTCGAAACGATCACATCGAAGTTCGCGTTGTTCGAAATAAATGCATGGCTAAAATCCAAAACGTTTTCGTGAATAATTTCAATATCCAGTTTCAGTTTTTTGGCGTTTTCCTCACTTAGTTTTAGTGCCTCATCGGAAAAGTCAATTGCTTGAACATGTGCCGTTGGAAACCTAGATTTCAAGGCAAGGGAAATACATCCTGTTCCAGAACACAAATCAACGATTCGTTTCGGTTCCTTGACGCTTTCGATCACCCACTGAACGAGTTCCTCCGTTTCAGGTCTCGGAATCAATGCGCGGGAGTCACATAAAATTGTGAGTCCATAAAACTCGGTTTCACCAATGATGTATTGAAAGGGTTCCTTTGCTAATAATCCTTTTACAAAACGTCGGACATATAACAAATCTGATTCTGACAATCGTTCATTTTGATTCAATAGCAAATCACTTGAAGTCCAATTAAGTCTATTACACATAATTTGGGTCCACATGGACTTGAGTTCCGAAGTAGAAAAATGCGATTGAAGTCGATCGTCAAAATAATGCTTTGCAGACTTCAGAGAATTATCGGATACAAACATTATTCTTTACGAAGCTTAATGAATTGTTTAATCTTTTCGTTTTCGATCAGAACAGTCAGGTTGTAATACGCAATTTTCCATTCTCCATTTTCTAACACACAAATACCACTTCCACGACAGGATTCCATCCAAGTTTGTAGGTCTTCATCAAAATAAGCAACTGTTCCACCAGCTATGATATTCCATTTGCGGTTGCTCGGCTTGAAATCCCAAGCTTTCCCTTTATCGAAATAAGGCTTGCAAAAGGATTGAAATTCTGATTTTACCCACCTTTCTCCCGGTGCAGTGCCAAGGAAAATGAAGTCATTAGTGGTGACAGAAAAGTACGTATTAAAATCTGCCTTCGCTGCTGAAACATGCCAGGAATCTATCAATTTATTGAGTTCAAGCTCACTTGACTGTGCACTTACGTTAAAAATGGAAACTAAGAAAAGGGATAAGAAAACAATAAAACCTTTCATATTATTTATGTGCTTTCTCCGCTTTTTGACATGCTTTCACTGCCGCCTTCAAATTTACAATTCCGCCTGTTACTGATAAATCGGTGAAATCAAAATCCTCATAAACAGTTGCTGTTTGTAAGATAATGGTTTTAATTTCCCACATGCTTAAACTTGGGAAGTATGATTTCAACATCGCTGCTGCACCTGCAACCATTGGAGCCGCCATTGATGTCCCTTGCAGGTTCATATATGCACTTTGTGGAACAGAATTGTAGATCTCTAATCCTGGAGCGAAAACGTCAACTGATGTCTTTCCGAAATTGGAAAAACTTGCTACTCTTCCTTCACCTGGCTCACGAGTTGACGCACCGATTGTCAATAGATTTGAAAAAGGTTCTGCTTGAAAAGCATATTTTGATGTTGGGAAATTTGGTTCAACATCCACATCTTTTGCGTCATTTCCAGCTGCATGAATCATCAGTACTCCCATGGAATCCGCAAACGCCATCGCTGCATACACTTCTTCTTGGTTTGGCGAGTAATTCTTGCCGAAGGACATATTGATTACTTGCGCGCCGTTATTCACTGCGTAACGAATGGCTAATGCCACATCTTTGTCTTGTTCATCTCCATTCGGAACCGTTCGAACAGACATAATTTTTACATTGTCCGCAACACCATCTCCGCCTTTATCATTTCCTCGGATTGCCGCAATGATTCCGGCAACGTGAGTTCCATGTAACGCATCCGGACCTTCCACATCATTATTACCATAATTCACATCCGAAAAATCGAGTGGATTATCACCAATTAATGCACGATCATCGTAATAGATGTTTAAGTTATAGTTCAATTGGTCTTCAATGTACTTTTTGGTTTCTTCATCAAATTGTCCATTCGCCAGTCCTTCTTTGTATTGTTCCAAATTTTCCAACTCTGCTTCTACTTCTGCTTTCGCATTGGCATACATAAAAAATTCAGTGTCATCGAACAAAGTTTTTGGATCAACACCATCATACTTATCTTTCAGTCTTGCGTAGATGCGTGTTTTTTCCAAGCGTGCATTTTCTTGATTTGCTCCAGATGCATTCCCTAGGAAATTCCATCCATGCACATCGTCAATGTATCCATTGTGATCGTCATCCAATTTATTTCCAGGAATCTCTTTTGTATTCACCCAGATTTTACCTTGTAAATCTTCGTGTTCAATATCGACTCCAGAATCAATTACCGCAACAACAACTGGTTGAGATTTCTTTTTCTTGAGCATTTTATACGCTTCATCCGTGTACATCCCTTGTCCAGTTCCATTATACCAGTTAAGTGTTCCGGGAATTGCTTGAGCAAAAACGTGAGTAAAGCCAAGTCCAAAAAAGATTACTAAATAGTGTGCTGTTTTCATGTGCATTTTTTTCAAATTTAAAAATTAAACGGTAATGGTAAGAATCGGTCACACGAAAACTTATAATTCATTCAAAGAAAAGACTTTTTTTCCGCGAATAAATGTCATCCATGCGTAGTTTTGCTCGAAGCTTGAATTGCTTTCAATAGGCTTATCGAAAATGGCGAAGTTTGCAAACTTTCCTTTTTCCAAACTACCAAGTTCATTTTCCTGAAATGAGGAAAACGCAGCCCAAATTGTCATTCCTCTTAAGACTTCATCCAAACTCAAGGACTCGTTTATAAGGAAACCATTTAAAGGTTCGTTTTTTGGATTTTTACGTTGAACGGCTGCGTGAATGGTGTAAAATGGGTTGGTTGATTCGACGGGGAAATCTGTTCCAACCGCCAACATCCCATACTGACTCAACAGACTTTTATAGGCATATGCCCCAGAAAGTCGAGCTTTCCCAATGCGCTTCTCCGCCCAACGTTGATCGCTAGTCGCGTGCGTTGGTTGAACTGAAGGAAAAACAGCAAATTGCGAAAATTTTGCAAAATCAACTGGGTCTATAATTTGAGAATGTTCTATTCGAAAACGATGGTCTGGATTTCGTTCAAACGCCTCTTTATAAATGTCTAAAATTAGGGCATTTGCTGAATCTCCAATGCCATGTGTATTCATTTGATATCCATACTTCAAGCAGAACTGAGCGATTCTTCGCATTTCAACACCAGAAGTGAGTAACAAACCATGATTTTCGTGATCGTCTGAATACGGCTTTTTCATAAGAGCACTTCTTGAACCCAATGATCCGTCAGCAAATACTTTAAAGCTTCGTATTGATAAATTCCGAAAACGATAGGGACCATTTTTAGCAGCAAAAGCCCTGTTTTCAGGTGAATTCATTAACATCGCGTACAATTCCAACTTTAACTTACCACTAGAAACCATTGATTTAAATAATTTAATGTGTTTAAAATCAATTCCCGCCTCGTGCGTTCCAGTTATTCCATATTGCAGTAATTCTTCTTGAATTTCAATTATGGCCTCCCTTACTTGAGATAGTGGATAGGTCGGTAAATGCGCTGAAATGATATTCATCGCATTATCAACGAGCAAACCTGTTGGAACGCCTTTTTCGATTTTTACTTCTCCTCCATCAATCGCTTCACCTGTAATTTTTGCTTTTTTCACCAAGTATTGATTGACCAAAGCAGCATGTCCATCTACCCGATACAAACAGACGGGGATCTGTTTAAAAACCTCTGAAAGTTTTTTATTATTCGGAACGGAATCATTGTCCCACAGTGACTCATCCCATCCACCACCAATAATGAATTTATTCTTTGATTTTGCGTAATATTTTTCACATCGGTAAATTACTTCATCCATGGATTTTGCTCCGCTTAAGTCTACACCTAGTTTTTGATTTGCGTACATCAACAAGTGACCATGAGCATCTGTCAATCCGGGATAAACATCTTTTCCAAGCGCATCAATTTCTTCATCGCAACGGTATTTATTCAAAATCTGACGTTCAGGCCCAACTTCAACTACTTTTCCATCCCGAATAGCCATTGCATCAAACACAGAGCCGGCGTCATCCATCACATGAATTTTAGCGTTGTGTAGAATGAAATCTACTTTTTGTCCTTTCATGCATGACGACACTAATAACGTGAATGCGATGAAACAAAATGAATACTTTAACATAAAACTAGTTTAGAAAGGATAACCGATACCAAAATTCAAGTAATTGGGAAGGAATGGTTTAGGCATGATTTTCTTCACTTGATCCAATGTCATGTTGAAATGATCCATGCCCTCCTGGTAATACGTTTGTCTTGTTCCCATTTCTTGAAACACCCATTTCGCACCATTGGCAAATGCCGGATTATAAATGGGAAATCCTACATCTAATCGGATGATGAAAAATTCTAAATCCAGGCGAAGTCCTACACCAGAAGAAACGGCAATTTCAGGAAAAAATGTTTTCCAATGAAATTGACTTCCTGCCCTACTTGCATCTTCCCTGAAGGTCCAAATATTCCCGAAATCAGTAAAGACTGCCCCTTTTAAGGACGATCCTAAACTAAAGCGGTATTCTAGTGAACCAGCAAAACGAATATCGGCAATCTGTGTTGCCAATCGATTTGTATCCAAATGATATTTATAGGAACCTGGACCTAATGCCCTTGCTCTCCATCCCCGATTATCATTTGATCCACCACCGAAGAAACTATAATCGTAAGGCATTGCAGTTAAGGAGTTTTTGTAGGGTAATCCAGCACCAGCATTTAATTTAAAATGAACGGATGAACCTGTTAGAATTCGCTTACTCATAATCAATTGATTATCCAAACGAACGAACTGAGAATACGGAAGGTTTCTCAATAAATATTGACCATTCAATGTGTCCTGTCGCGCTCTAAACAGATATAGTAGGTTTCCTGCAGCATCGAAGGTTGAGTTGAAGTAAACCGACAAGTTCGCTGCATTTTTACGTTCTTTTCCATCTTTCAAATCTTTTTCTTTATTGCTGTACTCAAAGGAAAATTTAAAATCCTGCCAAATGAACTGGTTATTATACGTTGCATTCAGGAACACATCGTTAATTTGATTTAATTGATCCTGAAAAGCCGCACTTTTTTTAATCGCGACATATTTGATGACTGATGCTCCAGGTAAACCCATTTGAAATACTTGTGACTTTCCAACCAGGAATTTCCACATATAGTTTAATTGAAATACACTTCGATCGAAAATACTTCGTTTTTCAATGTTATAAGCGGTAGAAAGTACTGTTCTTGGTTTCTGTCTTTTCCCAAGCATGGTTACAGGCGTAGGAAATAAACCAGGTACTTCAAACTTCAAACTTGGTCCAAATTCAAAGGTGTTGAACGTCCTACCCTTCCCTGCTCCAACAGTTTGTCCAGATTGATCTTGGAATACCAACGGCTGAGATTCAAAACCACCCCCAAAAGAAAACGTCATTTTACCCGCTCCTCTATTGATGTTTTTGTTGGTATAATTAAAAGATGCATTTGCACCTAATAAACCGGTTGATGATGTGAATTTCGGGTCAAAACCATAGGTTTGTTTCTTTGCCGGTTCCAGAAAATAATGAACCGCCAATTTGTTCCCAGGTTGTTCAATAATAATTGGCTTAACTGAACTGAATACGCCTAATTGAACAATGGCACGGTAACTTCGATCAAGGTAATATTCCTTATATTTATTCTCGTTTTCAAGGTAATTTTGAAGCTCTAATATGGAAGGTTTTATCCATGGCTTATCTCCGTTATAGGTAACAGTAATTTTTCTGAATGGATGAGGAGTACCGCGAGGAATGTTCGTTCCTTTTAACTGTTTTTTAGTGTAGGCAATTTCGTTATAAATGATCGAATTGGTAGTTCGTAGAAACTGTGGTGCAATCGGGTCATATAAACTCAATTGTTGGCCTTTCATCAATGTAAAAAAACTAGTATCCAAATTAACTGTATCTGCTAAATGGAAATAGACATCTGAAACCATCATCTCAACATATGGCACACGAATTAAACTATCTTTCTTCACTTCTGAAGGAACATAGCGGTCATCAAATTGCACGATGAGCCGAACAGTCATCGCTCTTTTGTTTGTATCTGCAGTGTAAGAAATACTGCTAGATGAAAACTTATACACCTGATTATCACGCAAAAACTTTGCTGCTTGCTCGCGGTAATCGTTCAAATAATCCGTATCAAATGATTTTCCAATCAGTGGATGTTCACCCGTTTCCTTTATGTGTTTTTTAATAAACGCATTGTTCTTCTCCAATAAAAGCGCTGCACCAATGTATTGAACTGAATCAATTTTATATTGGGGACCTGTTTCAATGATGTAACTAGGATAAACAAAGCGTTTTTTATCATTTACTTTGAGTTCTCCAGAAACCTTGCCGTAGTAGTATCCTTTTTTGCGCAAATAAAATCCAAGTTGCTCAATGCTCTTTTGATATAGAAGGGTATCAAAAACAATTGGTTTTTGTCCAAATTTATATTTGACTTTTTCTTTCCAAAGTACTTTTGTAAACTCAACAGGAATATACTCCTTCACTACAAAAGTGGAATCTCCCCGATAGTATGCCTTTTCGTTTCGTTTTTTATTAATCTCACTGATTTTCTTTTCTTTCAGAAGCTGTTTCACTTGAAACGCTTGGTATTTCGCTTCTCTTTTCTGCGCCACTTTGGCAGAATCGATGGCGTTGTAAATGCGTAATTTAACATTTACATAAAAATTTCGTTGATTTGGTTGTTGGCGGATGATTAATCCGAGATCGTATTTATCAATTGTTGTATTGTCTTTTACGTCAATTAAATTAGACCGCAACAAGTATTTTCCTTGCGGGACATTGCGCGTTAAATCACATGCTGATAAAACAAACAAAAGGATAATCGCAATATTTAGTAAATTCGCTCGATGTTTCATGCCTTGTGCAAAAATAACAATAATCAAGTTGGAAAAAATTTCGCTTCAAAAGATAAAATGGATTAAAAGCCTTCACCTTAAAAAAAACAGGGAGAAAGAAAAAGTTGTTTTGGTGGAAGGACATAAACTAGTCAGTGAGTTAGCCATTCAATTTCCATCGCTGGTACATTCGATTTATGCAAGTAACGACATTGATCAAACATTACAGTCAAAATTTGATTGCTTTAAATGCACCGAAAATGAAATGGAGCGAATTTCACAGTTTTATTCCGCCTCTTCCTTACTTGGCGTATTTCGCGAGCCGGAAAAAACTGCGTTTAATCCAAATGAACGTATTTTAGTATTGGAAGGCATTCAGGACCCAGGAAACTTAGGTACGATAATACGAACTGCAGATTGGTTCGGCATCAAACAAATCGTCTGCTCCGAAGACACCGTAAATATGTTCAACTCGAAGGTGATTCAATCCTCCATGGGAAGTGCTTTTAGGATGTCTGTTTTTTACGAAAATCTTGAGGAATTCTTTTTAAAAATGAATGCAACGGTTCATGGAGCATTGTTAGATGGTGAAAATTTATTGGAAATTGATCCAAATGAAATAAAAATTCTAGTGATGGGTAACGAGGGAAAAGGAATATCGCCATCCATTCAAAAACATATCAATCAAGCAGTTACCATTCCTGGATTTGGACAAGCAGAATCCTTAAATGTCTCCATCGCGACAGGAATTTTCCTTTATCATTGGAGTCAATCAAAATCATAGTGCCTTAATTCAAAGAAAAGGCTGTATTTTTGCAAATCCCAACTGCGAAAATGATTGATTTCGATTTATACGAAGCAAAGAAGCTTTACCCATTTCAAGAGCAAACCGTTAACCAAGTTTTAGACGAACTACGTAAAAACGGTGCGAATTTTAATTTACTCTACCAATTACCAACCGGTGGAGGGAAAACAGTTATTTTCTCGGAAATTGCTCGGCGTTTCATTGAACAGTGGGGTAAAAAGGTCCTAATTTTAACGCACAGAATTGAGTTGTCTGTGCAAACATCACAACAACTTTCCGCCATCAAAGTGGCCAACAAGGTCATTAATTCAGAAGTGAAGCTTTTGGATGACCAAGACGAATACCAGTGTTTTATCGCCATGGTAGAAACATTGAATAACCGATTGAACGAAAACGACAACTTCATTGCAGATGTCGGATTGGTGATTGTCGATGAGGCGCACTACAATAGTTTCAGAAAGATTTTTCAGTTTTACGAAGATGCGAATATCCTTGGGGTGACGGCAACGCCGTTAAGTTCAAATCGAAATTTACCATTAAAAGACAATTACAATAAATTGCTGGTAGGAGAATCCATCTCAAATCTGATTGAAGGAGGGTATTTATCCAATGCGGAGACCTATCAATACGATGTAAACCTACACGGACTGAAAATTGGAACGAATGGTGATTTCACAGTGAGTAGTTCTGATTTATTGTACAGTAACTTCTTTATGCAGGAAAAATTGATCTTTGCATACGAAGAAGTCAGTTTAAACAAAAAAACATTGATTTTCAATGCTGGAATTGAAACTTCTCGACGCGTTGAAGATTCCTTTAAAAAGCTCAAATACAATATTCGCCACCTCGATTCAACGTTCAGTGATAAGGACAGAAAAGATGTTATTCATTGGTTTAAAGTAACTCCAGGTGCTATTTTAACATCCGTAGGGATTTTGACGACAGGATTCGATGAACCGACCGTTGAATCCATTATCATCAACCGTGCAACGCGCTCCCTCACTCTTTATCACCAGATGATTGGACGTGGCTCTCGTAAACTTCCAAATAAAAGCGAATTCCAAATCATTGATTTAGGAAATAACGTCCGACGTTTCGGTTATTGGCAAGATTACATCAATTGGCAAGACGCGTTTAAATTCCCTGATCGTTTTTTAGAATCGCGAATCTCCGAATTAGAAGACATGGAATTCGAAGTTGAATTTGAATTTCCAAAAGGATTTGATAAATATATGCCTTCTGCGATTCTTGAAGAATTCAATATCAAGGATTGTTATTATGAATGTTTAGACCGAGGAGAAAAAGGAAAAGTCGCAATTGACCTTTCCATCGATAACCATTTTAAAGCCATTGAATCAGCTGCAAAAGACCTTGACCATGCACTTGATTTAATGCAGGTTATACAAGATCACATTGAGCATAGGTTGAAGCATTACACCAAGTGTATTTCAAAAAGTACGGACAACTATTTCAAGTATCTTTTAGAAACCTATAACCGTCAATTGGCACAAAAAATAAGATTGAATATCGAAGATTGATGCTTTTTCAGTAATTTTAGGTAATCATGAAAAAAATCATTCTTATCTGTTTTTGTCTCTTACAAGGTATTTCCTTTTCACAGGGGACAAAACTGAAAACGTACCTGGATACTAAGCAATTTTATGCACCAAATGTTGGAAACTATTTGGAAGTATACATGCAATTCGTTTCTTATTCTGTTAGCTATAAAAACGAAGGAAACGGATTGAGAGCGAAGGTGCTTATTTCGGTTGATATTTCCGATAGTTCCAAAACCGTTTATTCAGACCGCTACGTGTTAGAGTCCCCCGAGGCAATTGACAGCGTACAAGATGACTTTTACGAAGTGATTCGTGTTCAGTTAAATCCTGGAAAGTATACCTTGAACATTCATTTAATGGATGTCAATAAAGAGGGCTCTGAAATTTCAGGGGCAATTCCAATTTCGATGAACGATTTTTCCATCAACACAAAAATTTCTGACGTACTCGTTGCAGAATATGCTTATCCGAGCGATCAACAAACCAATTTCGACAAATCCGGCTACCACATTATCCCGATGCTTTCCAGTTTTTACGGCACCGATTCCAAAACACTACCCGTTTATTTGGAACTGTACGGCACAGAAGGTATTTCAGATAGTACTTTTCAATTGTCTCATCGCATCATCAATATGAAAGATGCAAGTGAAATGCCCGGATATACAAGAACCAGCATCTTGCACAAATCGACTGTAGTTCCGGTTTTTGAAACCATCAACATGGAAGACTTAAATACTGGAAACTATCAAATTGAGTACCGATTAACGAGTAATTCCAATGAAATACTCGCCATTCAAACTTACGATTTCGAGCGTAGCAATGAAAACAATTACATGTTCACCATGGATAACATGATGTTGGACCCCGCCTTTCAAACATCCATTCCAAATGATTCGGTTTTGTACTTTTTAGAAAGTTTAATTCCAATTTCGAAACCTGCAGAAATTAAAAACATCATTGAAACCCTAAAAACAAAAAACACGGATGAAGCCAGAAAACACATTCAAGGATATTGGGCTGTTTCAACACCAACAAACCCTTATGAATCCTGGTTAAAATACAAAGCACAGGTAGTTTTTGTCCAAAAGATATACGGAAACAACTTTCAAGAAGGATTTGAAACAGACCGTGGACGAGTTTACTTGAAATATGGTGCGCCAAACCAGGTAAATGCAAGGGAATCTTCCCCTTCGGAATATCCATACGAAATTTGGACCTACAATAAGATTGGCGTTTATAGCAACAAACGTTTTATCTTTTACAATCCAGATTTAGTCAACAATGCTTATCGCCTACTTCATTCCGACATGATTGGTGAATTGAAGAATCCTGCTTGGCCACAAATCCTTGCAAAACGAAACACATACAACGGAAACGTTGATAATCCTAATCAAAATAATGTGAAACACTGGGGAGGAGATAGCAACGATTTGTACCGTCAATACTAGCCAATGGATACTTCCCTAGCAATTGTCATTCTAAATTTCAATGGACAACAACACTTGGAAACCTATTTACCAAGTGTACTTCGATATTCAAAGAATATCCCCATTTATGTTGCTGACAATGCAAGCACAGATCATTCAATCACATTTCTTCAAAAACATTTTCCACAAGTCCATCTAATCGAACAAAAACGAAATTTCGGATTTGCGGGAGGATATAATGTGGCCTTGGAACAAATTAAAGGACAATTCGATTATTACCTATTACTCAATAGTGACGTTGAAGTAAGTGAAAATTGGATTGAACCGTTGAAAGCATTCATGGATACCCATGAAAATACGGCTGCCTGTCAACCAAAAATAAAATCCTGGAATAATAAGGATTCCTTTGAACACGCAGGAGCTTCAGGTGGGTTTGTCGACCTGCATTATTTCCCTTTTTGCCGTGGACGCATATTTGACACATTGGAAAAAGATCAGCACCAATACGACTATGATATTCCGGTTACTTGGACATCCGGTGCCGCTATGATGATTCGTGCAAACGTTTTTCATCAAGTGAAGGGTTTTGATTCTGATTTCTTTGCACATATGGAAGAAATTGATTTGTGCATCAGACTTGGCAACCTTGGATATGATTTCCACTGTGTTCCAGCTAGCACTGTTTATCACTTAGGTGGTGGAACATTGGATTATGATTCTCCGAAAAAAGTTTACCTCAATTTCAGAAACAGCCTTTTTATGCTCATGAAAAATCATGCTGGACCATTGCTCCCAAGTTTGTATGTGCGCATGTGCTTGGATGGCATTGCTGGGATTAAATTTCTTTTGTCCGGAAAGTTAAAATTGACATGGATGGTATTTTTAGCGCACATGAATGTATATGCTCAATTTGGTCGTTTTTATAAAAAACGTCGTCAAATAAACACCAAGGAAAGAAAATTTCTTCGCTATAATGGCCGCATTATATGGGATTTTTACTTTTTAAAAAACACCTTTTATTCGGATTTAAACAAACGAAAATTTAACTAATGAAAACGATATTTTGTACCATACTTTGTACCCTTGGCTATGTCTCCTTTGCACAAGTAAACAAGGTTATGGAGGCGAGTGATAAAGCTCAAAAAATAGTTGGAAATCAGTCAGGGACATTCAACCCTTATGTCTATGTAATGCCTACGATTGGAACAGGTGGACATGGGCATACTTTTCCGGGAGTATGTGCGCCGTTCGGAATGATGCAGTTAAGTCCAGATACACGTCATGATGGCTGGGATGGATGTGGCGGCTATCATTATTCGGATTCAATCATTTATGGCTTTAGTCACACCCACCTTAGCGGGACAGGTGTTCCGGATTATGCCGATTTGTTAATTGTTCCCCAGTCTGGAAAAAAAGCAAAAGTTTTACCAAAGTACCAAGACAAAGAAAATGGTTTTGGATCTAAATTTTCGCACACCAAAGAAAAAGCACGCGCAGGATTTTATGAAGTTTATCTAGAAGACGAGCAAATAAATGTCCGTTTAACAACGAGTGAACGCTCAGGAATCCACGAATATACATTCATGAATGCGAAAGGAAAAAAGTACATTCTTTTAGATTTGGATTACCGCGACAAAGTTCTTGATGCTGGATTTGAAATCATTAACAACAACACCATTTCCGGAAAACGAGTTTCTGAAGCATGGGCAAATGAACAGCACTTCTATTTTCACCTAGAAACCTCTACTCCATTCAGTTCAGCCAAGCCTGTGAAAATTGATGGAACGCATAAATTATTACTGGAGTTCCCTAAGGAAACAAAAGTCCTTCTAGTAAAAGTTGGAATGTCGCACGTTGATCAAAAAGGAGCTGCACATAATTTACAAATGGAAATTCCTGGCTTCGATTTTATGCAAGTATATTCTCGAAATGTAGAAAAATGGAACACTGAGCTAAGCAAGATTAAAATCGAATCTTTGAATTTTGAAGATGCCGTCATTTTCTACTCGAGTTTATACCATTGCATGGTTGCTCCAAACTTAATGAGTGATCTTGACGGACGTTACCGTGGACGAGATCAAAAAATTCATCAATTAGTAAAGGACAACCAATACACGGTGTTCTCACTATGGGATACCTACAGAGGAAATCACCCGCTCTTTACCTTAATTCAACAAGAACGTACCACACAATTTATCCGTACTTTTTTGCGTCAATTTGATGAAGGCGGGGATCTTCCCGTTTGGGAATTGGCTGCTTGTGAAACAGAATGCATGATTGGTTATCACAGTGTGAGTGTCATTGCGGATGCTTATTTGAAAGGTATTGATGGAAAAACGAAAGATGCTGGATTAGGATACGATGCAAAAAAAGCATTGAGCGACATGCATTTTACGGCAAACATTAATGAACTCGGGAAACAAGTCTACGCGAAAAATGGTTACTTAAGTTCAAGTGATGAACCAGAATCTGTTTCTAAATCTCTTGAATATTCCTATGATGATTTTTGCATCGCAGAAATGGCAGCGGCTATGGGAAATAACGAAATGGCAAAAACCTACAGAAAAAGAAGTTTTTCATTCGTAAACATGTTTGATCCGAATACTAAATTCATGCGAGCACGAAGAGGTGCACAATGGTATGGACCCTTTGATCCATCAGAAGTAAACTTTAATTACACGGAAGCAAATAGCTGGCAATATTCGCTTTATGCGCCACATGAAATCGAGGTTTTGACAAATTTACTTGGTGGACGTGATTCCTTAGAAGCATGGTTGGATCGATTGTTTACAACTGAAATGAAGTTGTCAGGACGCGAACAAGCAGACATTACCGGTTTAATCGGACAATATGCGCATGGAAATGAACCTTCTCATCACATGGCGTATTTGTACAATTTCACGAATGCTCCTTACAAAACACAATTTTATGTAGACCGCATTTTGAAAGAAATGTATCATGCAAAACCAGATGGACTTTCTGGAAACGAGGATTGTGGTCAAATGAGCGCTTGGTATGTATTGAGTTCCCTTGGACTTTATCCGATTGCCCCAGGTAATACCATGTATCAAATTGGACGTCCACTTTTTGCAAAGGCAAGCATCAATGTAGACAACCAAACCCATACTAAAATTGAGATTATCTGCAACAACCAAGGAACCGAAAATTGTTATGTGGCTTCTGTAAAATGGAATGGTAAATTAATCCCAGATTTTCAAATTGACCACAAAACGTTGATGCTTGGTGGAAAATTAGAATTTGAAATGACTGATAAAAAGCCTGCAAAATCAAATTATCCACAAATGAATAGCGTGGATATCCCTTCAGATTTCGTTCCTGCACCTTTTGTTAAAACAGAACAACGCATCTTCGAACAAGAATTGTATTTAGAATTGGGACATGTTGTTATGACTCCTACAGATACATATGAATTGAAATACCGTTTGAATAATGGACCATGGAACACATACCTACAACCATTAAAGATAAAAGAAACCACTATAATTGACCTCCAATTGTTAAGGGTGAATTCAGCTGGAGAAAAGTCAGAAAGTGCAATTGTTTCAAGTCAATTCATTCGAAAAAATCCAAATGTCAATTTGACACTCGACACGAAGTATTCAAATCAATATGCGGCATCGGGTGAAAATGCACTCATTGATGGTCTATACGGAGGGAATGAGTTTAGAACTGGTGATTGGCAAGGTTACTATGGAAATGATATCGTGGCTACTGTCACATTCAAAGTTCCCGTTTCAATTCATGAATTTGGTGTTTCTTGTATCCGCGATCAGAAAGCATGGATTTTCCTTCCAAAAGAAATCCGATATGAGATTTCTTATGATGGAAACACTTTCCAAAATCCGCAAATCATTACCATTCCTGCTGCTACGAAGACAGATAAAAATCCATACAATCAAAAATTCACGCAGATTTTAGAAACAGACAAAACACGAACAATAAAAAGTATCCGATATACCATCGTGAATCCTGGAAATTGTCCAGATTGGCATTTAGGTGCTGGGAATCCAACCTGGTTGTTTATTGATGAATTAATTTTCAACTAGGCTTTAAATATCCGAAGGATGGCAGGCAAATTGTTTTGCTTTAAAATCCCATAGTGTTTATCTTGTGCACCAAATTTACGGTAGAATTGAGCAATGGCTTCATTGTTCGAGCCAACAAAATCAAAGCGATGATGTGATGAATGCACGGCTGTAATGACACGGTCGAGCAATGCATACATTGCACCTGTTTTTTTTCCATCTGGAGTGGCTGTTCCCTTTAAAAAATAACAGGTTCCTTTATACGAAATGAATGCTCCCGCCGCAATAAGTAAACCATCTGAATGAATGGTTTGAATCGTCAACATACCGCGTTGATTCGTTTCGCGAAGCAAATGCGCCAATCGCATCCAAACATCAGCGGTAAATCCAACAAGCTCCTCCCCTTTTTGCCTCTTAAAGAAGGAAATGAACTCATCGATTTCAATGTACTGATCAAAGATAAAATCCGAAGGGATTTTCTTTAAAATTCGCTTAGCATTTGTTCCGTAATGTGATTTGACAACATCAATTGAAGGAGACAAATCAAGTAACTGGAAAATGCCAAAAGATTGAAAAACTCCCTGGTCATCGGAATCAAAATTCAAGTGAATGTAACGCGCGGATTTTTTTAAGTACTGAATAATATCAAGTGATTTGACTTGATTACCAATTGAAAACTGAAGCGAACGAATAAAGAACGGTTGCAATCGATACGTCATTCCAAATTTTGAAGCATGAGGAATAATCATCATGTAATTTCCTTCATCATCACAAAGCATTTCCCAATTTGGGTGTAAAACATCGAAAACCCAACTCAATGAAAAAAAATCTAAATGCGCATCTGAAGCAACCATTTGATCCCATTTTCGTTTGTCTATATGTTGCGAGGCAAGAAGTTTCAAAGCTGAATTTTAAACGAAATTAACGGAATAAATTTAGATTTAGTCTCTTCAAGGAATAAAGAATATTTAACTTCCTCTTTTTTCATTAACTTCGTTTCGAAAATTTGAATAAATAACAAAAAAACCATCCCCATGAAGGCAATTAAAATTTTATGTTTTTCATTTTTCTTAGGATTAACTGCTGTTGCTCAACAAGCACAAACACCTGAGCAAACTGCGCAAGCGTTAACACAAAGTCAAACAACAATGTTGAAATTAACAAGCGCTCAACAAGAACAAGTTTATACAATTCATTTAGGCATCGCTCAAAAAAATCAAGGGATTTTGATGTCGAACTATTCGGAAGATCAAAAGAAATCCATCATCAAATCAAATGAAGAAGCAAAGATGTCCATGTTGAAAAACATCTTAACGGCAGAACAATATGCAAAATTGGAAAAATCAGTAACGGAACAACGAAATCACTAAGTTGATTTTTCTTAAAAATACAATCAAAAAAAATCCTCGAAACCGAGGATTTTTTTTTGATCTAAAGAGTTACTTAATTAATTTCAAGGACTTCATTCCTCGTTCATTTTCAAGCGTAACGATGTACATTCCGTTAGACCAATTCGCTGTTGAAATGTCCCATTCTTGACTGGTGATCCTTTCTGAAATAAGTGTTTTTCCATTTACATCAGTAATTCGGACAACGGTAGGCAGGTTTTCATCCATTTGAATGTTCAACTCCTCATTGAACGGATTAGGAAAAACTTTTACTTCAAAATTCATCTGTGAAATAGATGCAAAACAATTATTCGATGCTAAATAGGTTGGTGGAACATATGCAAAAGTTGCTCCCCCATCTGGACATCGCGCATACGCAACATCCGTTGTTTGAACACCGAATCCAACTTGATCATGTATGTTCGCGCCGTTGCTCAATAGTACAGATTCCCCTGAAGCATTTAATTTGAAAGATGCATGTAAGCCCGTTTGAAACACGTCATTGTCAGCCCAAATAATGAGGAATCCATTCGCAGGAATTGTTGTTGGAACTGGAAAGGACCATTTCATTAAATTCAAAGCATCATCCGTTAAATACATACCAGAAAGGTCAATTGGATTTGATGTTGTATTATACAATTCAATCCAGTCATCGTTCTCACCATTTTGGTCTAAAGCCGAAGTACCATTTGATGCTACAACCTCATTAATTAAAACAGACCCAACGGTTGGGAAGGGAACAACTACTGTTAAGGAATGAAATTCATGTTCCGCTCGTTGTGGACTGAATAATCCCGCATTTGAATTTTCAGTATAGATGTAGTATTCAAATACGACACCATTTACTAAGGCATCAACTCCATAAACATGATCATTCGCGGCACCATCATTGTGGGCTCCATCATCGTACATCGCTACACGATTGAATTTCAATTGATGATTCGTACGGTATCCCAAAAAGACAGAAGATTCGTTCGAGCATGTGGCATTGATCGTAATTGTTTGATTATACACAGGACTTACTACTGAAGATGAAAAACTAGTAATTGTAGGTGCCACAAGTACGTAATTCGCATTTGTATTAAAGTAAGAAACACGCGCACTCATCAAGGCTTGAATCCCAGGGATACTAGAACCACCTCCAGGCCCACCAGTTCCCGTAACAGCAGTAGTTAAACTATTTTGAAACTGAGAATACGTGTAAAATTTATATGGATCAGTGTTTACCGTTGCATCGATCGTGGTGCGTAATTGATTGGCTATGGTTAAATAGTAATCATTCGCAAACATTTCCTGCACCATTGTTCTTACATGCGCCATATACATGCGCTTGTACATTGGATTTCCTAAAATTTTAACAATTAGCGGATGTATGGTTGAGGTACTATTTGACATTGGATCAAGGGTTGATGGCGTTGTTGTACCAGAGCCTGTTCCTCCGGGAAATCCACCAAAACTCATGTTTAAATCCCAAACTGTCGGAACGAATCTCTGGTTATTATCCCAAGTGAGGTAATAGTTTTGTCGAAATGCACCACTGTAAGAATCTAAATTTACAAGAACATTATTGAAGGCCAACATCCAAATGGCACGATCAATATCCATTTTGGACTCGATATTCGTAAAATCATTATTTAACGTATTGATCAAATCCACAAGGCGATTCCATCCATACATTGAGCGCAATTCATACCCGTTCGCATAGGCACTGCTGTCCATGCTTATGTATTTTAAATCAGGACTAACTGTACTTCCTGGTCCTGCGCCGCCAATTGGGTTGCATTTGAAATAGGTATCTCCACTTTGATAGTAATGATTGGCATTAAACGTATTGTTGATGCTTTCCGCACTAGAATAAATCCCTCTGTAAACGCCATTTACATAGACATTGGCAAAGTTTCCTTTGGGACAATCCATGTATTGTTCTAAAATCGCGTAAGAAAGAACCTCACGTATCATGGATGGATCCTTGTAACCATTTTGCAATTTGATATCGGTATAGCCCTGATAATCTTGATTTCCTTTTATATAATCCAATTCGATGTGCAATGGATTTTTTTGGTTCGTTGGACTATACGAACTATTTCCTTTGTATTTCACACCACAACTATCGAAAGAGACACCATTTACCCTGACTGAATCCGCAATAATGTATGCTTCAGAAGCAACTGCCGCATCGAGTTGCGCATCCCAATCGGAAAAGCTGAAAAAGACTTCTATCGTTTGAATCGTAGCACGATCATAAAAATTTTGAAGTTGTGAAAATCCCATCAAGGATTGTGATAAGGCAAGAAATAGAACAATTTTTCTCATGAGTATTTGTTTTTTTTACTTGGATGTCATAAGCCTGCATTAATTGCGCAGTTATACATTAATATTAAATTAAAGTTAAGTATTTTCATGGGAATTTCTTCCTTCAAAAAAATGAGGCATAGTTATTGACATATCCATGGTTATTTCTTAAAGAGGAGCATAAAAACACTAAACTGTAAATGTTTACATTTGAAATAGACAATATTTTATATGAAAAAGATCATTACACCATTATTCTTAGCAGGTCTTCTATTCCAAGGATGTGCTCAATCAAACGAAACGGCGAAGCAAGCAAAACGAATTCAGCCAAGTACTACCTTTAATTTTGAGTTAACAGATTTTTTAAATGAAAATTCCAATTTGGACAAGGAGGTTGAGCGTATTTTCAAGGAGCTTGACGATACTGCAATTGTAGCACAGCTTATTATGCCTGCCGTCGGAAGACTTGGACAAACTAAAGCTACCATTGATCAACACGTAAAAGAACGGATTATAGGAGGTGTGCTTATGTTGAACGGAACCAAAGAGGAATTTAAAAATTGGATTAAGGATTTTGAATCGTGCAATACAAAAAATGCGAGTTTACCTTTCTTGTATAGTGCCGACGCTGAACCAAGTTTAGTCAATCGAAAAATCATCGGATCAACCGTTGTAAAAAAAGCAAATGAATTATTGAACATTAGTGAGGTAATTGCTTGTGCAAAAACCATCTCTACAGATTTAAATGCGATCGGAATTAATTACAATTTCTCTCCAGTTGTCGATATGTCTCCAAATACAACCGTCGGATTCAGAAGTTTCGGTGCTGTTCCAGCGAATATCATTCCTTGGTCGAACGCATTCATTCAAGAAACACAGAAAAATAATATCATAGCTACGGCCAAACATTTCCCAGGACATGGACTTGTAACCGGAGACACACATAAAGCTTTGCAAGTGATTGATGGAGAGATGAAAGAAATCGGGAACTATCCTACATTAATTGCTGACGGTGTTCTTTCCATAATGGTCGCTCACATTGCAGTTCAAAACAATGCGAAATATAATACTGATGGATTACCATCAACATGTTCCGAGAAAATTGTCACTCAATTATTGAAAGACAGTTTAGGATTTAAAGGGCTTATTGTTACGGACGCGATGAACATGGGTGGAGTTGTAAATGTTCCCCAGGCAGCTTATAAAGCGATAAATGCGGGGTGTGACATTCTATTGATGCCAGTAGATGCAAAACTAGCGCATCAAGAACTTCTAAATGCTTACAGAAACAACAAAGATTTTAAAAACAAAGTTGATTTAGCAGCCAAAAAGGTCATTCGAATGAAATTGGCTTTGGGATTATTAAAAGTGAATTAACCTAGGTATAGATCAATCAATCCTTCAGGAGCTTTTACATAAAGCTCCTTTTTTTTGCGCTGAACTTTTTGAACAAGTCCGTCAAAAATCGGAAGCAATACCTCTACTCCATTTTTATCTAACTGCAACAGTGGATTTGCTGCCATATCGATCACGTTCTCTACGACTCCAACATCACCATGAACTTCATCAATTACGGTGTAACCAATAATCTCATGGTCATAAAACGAAGTCTGATCTAATTCCTGTAAAAATGACTCTGGAAGGTAAACAGGTTTTTTTAAAATGCGTTGGGCATCTTTTTCGCTATTGACACCTTGGAATTTCACGGCAACGAAACCTTTGGTTTTAATTTTAATGTTCTCCACGAAGAAAGGCACGAGTCCTCCATCGATTTCTACGAACACAGCATCAAGCGTGGCGTATTCTGCCGGATTAGAAACGTCTAAAAACAACGAAACTTCACCTTTAAATCCGTGAAGTTTCGCTATTATTCCTAAATAAAAACAATCTTTTTTTTGCATAAAGCTTATTCAGCTGAAGCTTCTTCTGATGCTTCAGGTGCTGCTTCTTCTGCTACTGGTGCTTCTTCAGCAATTGGAGCCTCTTCAGCAACTGGAGCCTCTTCAGCAACTGGTGCTTCTTCAACAACTGGTGCTTCTTCAGCAACTGGAGCCTCTTCAGCAACAACTTCTTCTGTCGCTACTTCAGCAACAACTTCTTCTTCAACTTCTTCTACAACTGGAGCGTTTTTCGCTGCAAGTAAAGCTGCTTTCGCTGCGTTTGTTGCTTCTTCCGCTTGTTGACGAGCAATTTTCTCTTTCGCTGCATTTTTCACCAATCCATCAACTTTGCTCTGAACTTTTGAATCTTTTTCAGCTAACCATTTTGCAAATTTCTCTTCTACTTGCTCAGCAGTTAATGCGCCTTTTTTAACTCCATTTAAAAGGTGGTTTTTGTACAAAACACCTTTGTAAGATAAAATTGCACGAGCAGTATCCGACATTTCAGCTCCTGTTTGAACCCAATTCAAAGTTGCCTCGAAATTGATATCAATTACCGCTGGATTTGCAGTTGGATTATACGTTCCTAATTTTTCGATGAATTTACCATCTCTTTTTGCACGACTATCTGCAGCAACCAAATGAAAAAATGGTTTGCCTTTCTTACCGTGTCTCTGTAATCTGATTCTTGTTGCCATAATGTTTTACAATTTGAGGTACGAAACCTACGTTTATAAATGAATTTGAAGGTGCAAAGATACAAAGGTTTTTTTGAATTCCTACATATCATATAAAGATTCTACTTCCCTTTGGCTTTTACGACAATAATTAGTGTATAGAACATGATTTTTATGTCCAGAGCCAAGCTTCTATTTTTGAGGTAAATCAAGTCAAATTTCATGCGTTGCAACATTTGATCGACATTCTCAGCGTACCCATATTTGACTTGTCCCCAAGAGGTAATTCCGGGACGAACTTTTGTTAAGTGAATGTATTGCGGTTCTACTTGTACAATTTGATCGATGTAAAACTGGCGTTCTGGTCTAGGACCAACAAGGGACATTTGTCCGAGAAGTACATTTACAAATTGTGGAAATTCATCCAATCTCGTTTTTCGCATAAAGCGACCAATAGGTGTAATTCTAGGGTCTCCCTCTGAAGACAACTGTGGACCTTGTTTTTCGGAGTCCACATACATGGTTCGAAATTTAATGATTCGAAATACTTTCCCGTTAATCCCAACTCTATCTTGCAAGAAAAATATTGGTCCTGGAGAAGACAGCTTGACAGCCAATGCGGAAAAAATATAGAATGGAATCAAACAAATAACAGCTATAAGCGAAAAAAGAATATCCATTAATCGTTTAACCGCTTGTTGCCAAAAAGGCATCGCATCCGGAATGATTTCAATCAATAATGCACCATAGATGTTTGTCATTTCCACCGACCCGGATAGAATCGCGTACATATCTGGAAGTAACTTAATGCGTATCCGCCCATTATCGACCCTGGAAATGATATCTTTCAATCGATTGTGATCCGAACTTTCCACGGCTAAAATGACTTCCTCTACATCGTATTCACTCAACACTTCTTCAAGGTTTGTAGCATGACCGAGGTACGGAATAACACCATTAAGCAGCGTATCTTTTCCATTCACATTTACATATCCAATAAAAGAATTGGTGTTTTGCTGTTGCTGAATAAGTTCATTGTAAATTTCCACTGCCTTTTCATTACCTCCAATAATTATGGTTTTAAATCCATGTCCGTTACTCCGAATGAAACGAATGAGTAAGGTGTTGAAAATCAACCTTGGAATTACCGCAATAAAAAAATGCAATCCAAACAAAAAGAAAATAGATCGATAGAAATTCTGGTATGACTTCACATCATCATCGATCAATAGTGTAAAGAAAAGAATAATTGTTCCAAAAAAAGAGGCAACCAAAGTCAAGTTGACCATTTGCAATCGGAATATTCTACGGATGTCTTGGTACGTTCCTTGGATAAAATAAAAAAAGATCCAAAACAACGGGACAAATGTAAGTCCTAAATAAAATTTCAAATCCGCATTAAATGCTTGACCTTCAATTTGAGTTTTACGTAAATAGAAAAATACACCCCATGCTGCCGCTGCGAACACGTAATCGATAAACACCAACAAAGAAGCCCAAAAACGATCTTTCATGTTACTTATAAACGATTTTAATGTTATCAATGCAGATAAACGTTTCCGTTTGTAAGGAATCTAAATTTGCTTTGAAGGTTTGAATAAAATTTGATCCATTCGCTGAATTACCGATTAATTCAGTCAATTCAATGTACATTTTTTTCCATTTAACAGAACTAAAAGGCTGATGGTTAAATCCTGTATTATCCTGGTAAACATTCCCATTGGTTCCAATCGCCAAGAATCCTTGAACGAACGAATTGGTATTGTAATAATCAACTTCCAGGAAACATGCTTTATTTTTCGGAATGGCTAATTGATCAATTGTATTCGCTACCCAAATCGAATCGGTGGTATTTAAAATTACCTTTCCATAATTAAATCCATTGAAGGGTGTTAGATTTTCACTGGTAGTAAACAAACTTGCTAAACTTGTATTTGGATCATCCTGAATTTTAATGGATGCATCTTCGAAGTCTTCAATCCAAAAATGTAAATTGTTGACATAACTTGTAATTGGATTTACGGTCAACGTTTGATCTTTGATCAACTGTGAATTTATTTCGTAAACGTTCATGAATGGATAAATCTTTTTATCCGTCGCTATTCCATTGTTCCTAACAGCAGGGAAAATCTTAATGTTTACATTGCCTTCCTTTAAAATGGGAATTTTGAAAGGTGTTTGAAAACAGCCAACCATTTGATCGTCAATATACAACCAAACATCACGAAAATCTTCCGTCAATTGTCCTTCGGCGCCCGAAAGAGAAGGATTGGAAACCAAAACGAAAGGGTTAACTTCTATCCATGAAGGATTGGGATTATTCTTAATACATGCGGATAGCACACCTACTAAAACAAAGTACAATAAAACTCTCATCATTTCGTTAACGTATTTTTTTCGGTTTTATTTTATTCAATAACTTGAGTCCTGAATTTGATCAGAAATTAATTCGGCAATTTGCAAGGCGCGATGGGCATCCTCAAGACTTACCGTAGGTTTTTTACCCTCTTGAATGGACAGTGCAAATGAACTTAGTTCACGTTTTATCGCATTTAGATCATCAACAGGAATGGCATCTGATTTCATTTGAATATTTTGCGGCGAAATTTGGACAATAGTTGCTTCTTTATTTAAATAATCAATACTAACTTGTCTATCCGCCATTAAAAAAGACGTCTTTCTTTCTCGTGCATCCGAAACTCTTGAAGCGGTAATATTTGCCATGCAACCATTCTCAAATTCCAATCGAACCGAGGCAAAATCAATCGAATCACTTAGCACTTTCATTCCAAAGGAAGCCATTTTTTTCACATTTGAATTTATTACTTTCAAAGCGATATCGATGTCATGTATCATTAAATCATAGACAACAGAAACATCCGTTCCTCTTTTTTGAAAAGGCGCCATACGACGAGACTCTATAAATAAAGGTTGCTCAATAAATGGTGTGGCAGCCAACAAAGCAGGATTAAATCGTTCCACATGTCCTACCTGAACCACCACTGCTGCTTCTTGTGCGTAACGCAATAATTTTTTAGACTCCTCAGAGGTCAGGCAAACCGGCTTCTCTATGAAAACATGTTTGCCGTTTTTGAGTGCTTGAACGGCAATGGAAAAATGGGAGTTTGTTGGACTCGCAATCAGCAATGCATCAACAGACTGAATTAAGTCTTCTAAATGAGGAAAAAAGTTTAACTTAAATTCTTCCTCTACCTCTTTAACCTTAGAAATATCCGTATCGAAAAAACCACGAAGGTCAAAATCCATGGACATTTCGAGCAAATTCTTCACATGTATTTTTCCAAGGTGACCAGTACCAACAACGCC
This sequence comes from Crocinitomicaceae bacterium, assembly GCA_024643545.1. Classification (GTDB taxonomy): domain Bacteria; phylum Bacteroidota; class Bacteroidia; order Flavobacteriales_D; family Crocinitomicaceae; genus UBA952. The sequence goes on from JAHEMR010000002.1 coordinate 96,866, forward strand.
TATTTTCAACATAACGGAAACAAAAGGATTAAAAAAAAGCCATTAATCGTAGGACTAATGGCTTTAAGCTGATATAAATTTAATTTTATTTTTTTACAGAATCAACAACAGCTTTGAAAGCCTCAGGGTGGTTCATCGCTAAATCCGCAAGTACTTTACGATTTAATTCGATTCCACTTTTGTGAACTGCTCCCATAAATTGAGAATAACTCATACCGTGAAGGCGTGCACCTGCATTGATACGTGTAATCCATAATGAACGGAAATTTCTTTTCTTTTGTTTACGACCTGAATATGCATAAAGCATACCTTTTTCGATAGCATTTTTAGCTACGGTCCAAACATTTTTTCTTCTTCCAAAGTAACCTTTGGCTAGTTTCATCAAGTTTTTTCTTCTTGCTCTTGATGCAACGTGATTTACTGATCTTGGCATAATTTTACGTTTTTTGATAAAGAGTGCTTCAACATTGAAGGCTTAGTTACTCGTTACCGGGTTAAACAATTTACAAACCAACTAAGGACTATTTCATACATAATTGCAACTTCACATTTGAAAGATCGGCACTATGTACCAAACCTGCATGTGTTAAGTTACGCTTACGTTTCGTAGCCTTCTTAGTTAAAATGTGGCTTTTAAAAGCGTGTTTACGCTTGATTTTTCCACTTCCAGTGATGGTGAATCTCTTCTTTGCACTGGATTTTGTTTTCATTTTAGGCATTACTACTTTTTTTAAAAGTTAAACATCTATATCAGCTTCATTATTTCTTTTTCGAGTTGATCATTAAGATCATCTTTTTTCCTTCCAATTTTGGCAGCTGTTCAATAACACCAAAATCAGCTAATTCTTGTGCAAACTTCAATAAAAGAATTTCACCGCGGTCTTTAAAAACGATGGTTCTTCCTCTAAAGAAAACATAGGCTTTCACTTTACTTCCCTCCTCCAAAAACTTTTTAGCGTGAGCTAATTTGAATTGGAAATCGTGATCATCTGTATTCGGTCCAAAACGAATCTCTTTTACGACGATTTTGCTTTGTTTTGCTTTTAATTCTTTTTGTTTACGCTTCTGGTTGTAAAGGAACTTTTTATAGTCCATTATCTTACAAACAGGCGGCTTTGCATTCGGAGAAATCTCCACCAAATCCATTTCTTGTTCTTCCGCCAGAGCAATACCTCTAGAAACGGACATTACTTGAGGCTCTTCACCTTCAATCACTAAACGAATTTCAGCAGCGACAATTTTGTCATTGATTCTGTGTTGCGCTTCAACTTCTCTTTTTACAAACGGTCTCGAATTTCTTCTCATTCAATAATTTAAATACTTATGACAATTCCGTGGCGATTGCTTCTTGCACCATTGCAACAAACGCCTCTTGGGTAACTGATCCGTGATCTCCGTGTCCTCTTTGTCTTACTGATACTTGGTTTGACTCAAACTCTTTCTCTCCAACAATTAACATAAATGGCACTTTAGCCAATTCAGCATCACGTATTTTCTTACCAATTTTTTCATTTCGGTCGTCAACAAGTCCGCGAATATCGTAATTATTTAGGAATTCTAAAACTTTTTCTGCGTACTCGTTGTATTTATCTGAAATTGGGAGGACAATAAATTGCTCCGTTGACAACCAAAGTGGGAAGTCTCCGGCACAGTGTTCCAACAATACAGCAACGAATCTTTCCATTGATCCAAAAGGCGCTCGGTGAATCATTACGGGACGATGTTTTTGATTATCGGCTCCAACATACTCCAAGTCAAAGCGTTCAGGTAAATTGTAATCCACTTGAATGGTACCTAATTGCCATTCTCTACCAAGTGCATCTTGCACCATGAAATCTAATTTCGGTCCGTAAAATGCTGCTTCACCATATTCAACGACAGTTGGCAATTCTTTTTCGGCCGCTGCTTCAATAATTGCTTGTTCTGCTTTCACCCAATTTTCCTCTGAACCGATGTACTTTTCACGGTTCACTTTGTCTCTCAAAGAAATTTGTGCTTTAAAATTATGGAAGTTTAATGTTTTCAGTACGTAAAGTACGATGTCAATCACATTTTTAAACTCATCCTTCACTTGTTCCTGCGTACAGAAAATGTGAGCATCATCCTGCGTGAACCCACGAACTCTTGTCAGACCGTGTAATTCTCCTGATTGCTCATAGCGATACACCGTTCCAAACTCCGCAAATCGTGCAGGTAAATCTTTGTATGAACGTGGTTTCGCTCTAAAAATCTCACAGTGATGCGGGCAATTCATTGGTTTTAAATAGAACTCTTCATTTGGATCTGGAGTACGAATTGGCTGAAAAGAATCCGCTCCATATTTCTCGTAATGACCTGATGTCACATACAATTCTTTGTTTCCAATATGTGGCGTAATCACCTGTTGGTATCCAGCTTTCCTTTGTGCTTTTTTCAAAAAATTCTCCAAACGTTCGCGCAAAGCAGCTCCTTTTGGCAACCACATTGGCAACCCTTGTCCAACTTTTTGAGAAAAAGTAAACAATTCCAACTCTTTCCCTAATTTTCTATGATCTCGGCGTTTCGCCTCTTCCAACTTCTCTAAATGCTCTGTTAATTCAGATTGCTTTGGAAAGGTAACACCATAAATGCGTGTCAATTGTTTGTTCTTCTCATCACCTCTCCAGTATGCTCCAGCAATCGCTGTTAATTTTACTGCTTTGATGAATCCAGTATCTGGAATGTGTGGGCCACGACATAAGTCCGTGAAATTTCCTTGCGTGTAAAACGTAATGGTTCCATCTTCCAATTCAGATAACAATTCCAACTTGTATGGATCTTGCTTTTCCGTGAAATATGCAATCGCATCAGCTTTAGAAATTTCTTGTCGAATGAATGGATTTTTCGCTTTCGCTAATTCCTTCATTTTTTGCTCAATTTTCTCTAAATCCTTTTCGGAAATGGTATGATCCATGAAGTCTACATCGTAATAGAATCCATTGTTAACGGGAGGACCGATTGCTAGTTTAACGCCAGGGAAATGAAATTCCAACGCTTCAGCCATTAAATGGGCAGATGAATGCCACATGGTAGATTTACCATCGGTATCGTTCCATGTCAATAATTGTAATTCACAATTTTCATTGATCGGAAGGACTGCATCCTTCACTTGTCCATTGACACGTGCTGCTAATACATTACGCGCCAATCCTTCGGAAATAGACATTGCGATTTGCAATGCAGAAGTTCCCTTCTCATATTCCCTGATTGTTCCATCTGGAAAAGTAACCTGAATCATCTGTTCTTATCGTATTTTGAAGTGCAAAGATAATAATATCCACGGGAATCAAGAAGGAATCAAGCCTTACTATTTGGATCTGATAAGTGAATGAGAATTTGTTGAATATCTTTTTGCAGATTTCTGAACGAAGCACCTACCCCTTCTGCATCGAGTTGAACATCGGGAATCTCTTTTGAGATGTAGGAAACAAATCGCCAAACCTCTAAAATATTTTCAACTGATACCGTGTACGGCTCGTAACTTGGATTCGATGAAACCAATAGAAATTGCTGCGCTTCTTTCAACTGATTGAACACATATTTAAAGACAATTCCATCATTATTCGTCACGATCACACAAGGTGAATTCGAAGGCAAACTCAACCAATCTTGCACAAACTCACCAACAACATAAGAACCATGTGAAACCGGTGGCATAGAATCTCCCGAAATTGGAAATGCTCTATACTTTCTGTTTTTTGATAAAAAAGGCAATTTGAGTGTCGGTAAATCGCGCATAAACTCGGGATCTGCATAACCAGCAACATAACCCGCTCGAACTTTTTCCGGAATCAATTCCACTTCTTCTTCGTTATCGGCATTTACAACGGTAGTCAAAATACGCAGGTTTGTTCCTTTCGCTCCAGTCTTCCAATGATTTTCCATTGAATTCCAATCTGAATCAAGGTATTTAGAGAAGTCCTTCGCGATTAGATCGTCTAATGTCACTTTATGAAATTGAGACATCGACAATAACATTTCCAAACTAGGTTGAGCAACCTCATTCTCATATCCACTATAAGTAGATCGATTTAACCCAAGTGCTTGCGCTAATTCTTCTTGGGATTTTCCGGAACGTTTTCTGAGTAATTTTAAATTGGCCGCAATGAACATAGTACATATTTTATACTACAAAAATAACAAATTACGAATAACTCATCATTATTTTGATTAAAATATCATCACTGCGAGACAAAACGGTAAGAGATGTACCCCGAAACATTTCCTGATCCGGAATTAAACTTGGACATCCCAGCATATTTTAGTGCTTGTTCAATCATACAGGGTGTCGCTGAAGTGCTACGGTTATTATCTACAGATTTAGCGATTACACGTCCACCATTATTTACGGTAATGTTCACAACAACGGTACCCGCAGAATTGTAACCACATGTGTATCCTGGATTTCGAACGTTCCACTTTTTATTTTCGAATGCAGTGCGTCCAGGTAAGGAGAAATCAACCATTACACTGCCAGCATATTGATTTTGACTTCCCGTTTGATTGGTGGTCGAATTAACTTTCCCTGTGTTTCCGTTATTTTTCGATTTCAAACGTTCAGCTGATTCTGATTTGATTTTCTCTCGTTCTTTTGCACCACCGAACTCATCGTAAAGACTTTGTTCAAAATCCCTTGCACTTTGTTCTGGATTACCAGACCTGGATGAACTCGCAGCATCTTGGGACCAATCTTGTTGTGAGCGTTGTCGATTATCAGATGCGTCACGCACAATATTTCGAACGTCTCCTCCCGTTTGAAAAGCTTGAGCCTGTTCCAATGTCAACTCAACCTCCTCTGGAACTTCTTCTATGGACACCGAAAACTCATCCGCTTCTATCGCTGTTTCTTTTCGAACTGTTGACATTTCCAAGTACACGAATACGCCCACGTAAATGGTTAAGATACCAATCAATATCTTAAAAAACTGTTCCGGATTTTTCAGTAATCTATTCATTCCGTCAAGCTTATAAACGCATGGGTATTTGGAAAGAAATACACCAACAAACCTTCTTGCATCAACACCAAGGACTCCGCATCAAACCGTTGAATGCGCTCGTATTGTATTGGAAGAACCTCTTTTCCATCCCTCAAAAATAAACCAAATTTTTCGTCATTGGAAACAATAAAATACTCGGATTCGAAGGATTTAATTGTCCCAAAAGAAACAGGTAAAATCATTTTACCGGCACTGTTTAACACCCCTAACTTCTCCCCTTTTTCAATTAAATATCCCAAATCTGGCATCCAACGAATGAAATTATATTCAAACGGCAAGACAACTTTTCCTTTCGCATCCAACAATGCCCAATTCCCTTTATCTTTTACTGGCCAAAATCCAGTATATGGGCCACTTGATTCATAAATCGGTTTTTGAATGACTTTGCCATATACATCGATTAAACCAAATTTCTCTTTTTTGCGAAAGACAGCAAATCCATTGGTGTATTTAGCAACATTTAGTGCGTCTGGAAACCATTCTAGCGGAGCTGTGAGTATCACTTTACCCAATGAGTCAATGTAATTCAATTGTCCAGCAACTTTCACCACTGCTCTATTGGATTTTTGATCTAACTCTCCCACTAATTCAAATTCAGGATGTTTCATGGACATCCTTTTAGAGAAATTTAACTCAACGTTATTTCCTGCTCCGAAAAGCGCCTCTTGAAAATTTGAATTATACGTTTTTGATTTACCATCCTGGACAACCGTGTATGAATTTTTAGCGACCAAACTAATGTCTTCAAATTCTAATGGAAAAATTAATTTACCGGATCGATTGATCACGCCATACTTCTCACCTTTTCGCACTATCGCTCGGTTACTCGTAAATTCCGAAACCTCATCGTATTGAAAATCAACAACAACTTGATTTTTTTTATCAATGATTCCGAATAACTCATCTTTGGAGACAACTGCTAATCCATCTTGAAAGGGAGCAACTTCGGAGTAAATAGCTGGTATGATGAGTTTACCTTGCGCATTCATGTACCCATAATTTCCATTGGAAATAATCGGATATAATTTCATTTGAAATAAGTCGATGTCCACTGAAAGTTCTTGCATGAATGGATACTCAGGGAATTCCTTTTGGAATGCCGCATACTTTTCCTCAGAATATTCCTTGAGGTAAATTTTATATACGTTTCGCCACGCCTCATTTTCATATGGATTCGTTTTGTATGTTCGAACGAACTGAACGTATTCTTCCAATGTGTGATTAATAGTTGCCAAACGGTATATTTCTTTCGCTGCTTCCATCAAATGAGTGTTGGACGGACAATTCTCATAAAATCGAACGAAGGATGCCAGTTTTCCATCGGCAGTCATTTCCGCAAATTCTAAATCATAATAAAGGTGTTGAGCTTGTGGCACAAAAGATGATTCAGGCAATGAATCCATGTACATCTTCAAAGCAATAGATGTATTCTGTTTTTTTGCCAATTCAAAAGCGAGTTGATCGCGCAAATAAATCGCTGTGTTTTTTGAAAGGAAAAAAGGATGATTTTCAATGAATTGATTCCATGAAGCAACAGATGGGTTTGATTGTATTTCATTAAACACCTGTTGACTAACATACTCTTTTTGAGAATAAATGGCATTTATATCCATATTAAAATCAATTTTCCAGGCCAACATTTGTTTTTCAGGAACATAAAACCAAAGTGATTCTGATTTCAGAACAAAACGATATGCACTATCTAAATTTCTATAGTCATTTGTGACATATAATTTCGAAAGTCCGTAATAGGCAATCGCTGCACTTTTTTTCAATCCTTTTCGGAAGTAATCGTTCGCCAAACCATAATTTTTGTTCGACAATGCTTCCATTCCTTTTTCAATGTTTTTTTGAGAAAAACCAACGTTAGTAGTTAGAATGATTGATACAATAAGTAGAAAACTGAGTTTTACTTTATGCATGAACGCTAACATGTTCCTTGGTTTAAGCATTTTTCAACTCTCTTGGAATGAGGCAAACAGGAATCGGTTCCATTTTATGCTTGTTTGCGGAATGGAATCCTTGGTAAATACGCAAGACTTCTTTTTCTCTAACGGATAATGAAGCAGAATCACCTTTAAAATCCATGGCCCATTCTAATTCTGGATAACTTGCGCCAATTTGGTCCTCATCACTTCTTCCATCTTCCCAAAGTCCATCGGTTGGTGCTGCTGTTAAAATGGAATGCACAACGTTCAACGATTCCGCCAATTGAAACACTTCGGTTTTAGTCAAATCAGCAATTGGACTGACGTCTACTCCTCCATCACCATATTTTGTAAAAAATCCAACCCCAAAGTCTTCCACGCGATTTCCTGTGCCTGCAACTATACAACGGTTTGCTTGTCCAATTGCATACAAGGTCATCATACGCAAGCGTGAACGAGAATTTGCCATTGCTAAAGCTTGCTCCGAAATCTCGAAGGGCATGACCGATTCAAAAGACGAAAAAATTTCCGTTAAAGGAATTTCAAAGGAGCTTACATTGGCAAACCGTTGTTTCAAATCTTGAATGTGTTCTTGAGCACGGTTGTATTCTGCACTCGTTTGACGAATCGGCATATTCAACAAAATCACTTTTGCCCCTGTCAAAGCGCACAGCGTAGAAGTTAACGCAGAGTCAACTCCACCGGAAACACCAATGATGAATCCATCAACCTTTGCTTTTTCCTGATAGGATTTTAACCAAGTGACAATATGGGAGGCGATTGGATTCAATTAAAACAAGATTGAGCATTTCAACACCACTTGATTTTGGGTTGATTTGTTAGAGAAATAAACTTTATTTAGGTTACTATCCAAGATAAACAAGTTCTTTTTGTCATCAGATCGATCTAAAAACAATGGAACGAATCCGTAGTAATAGCCAAGCTCTGCTTTTAGTACGGTTGTACCTGCAAAATTCCATTCTGCACCAGCAGAAAATCCAATGTTCGAATTAAAAACAAACAATTCACCTTTCGATGTCATGTCCACATTGTCCTGATTTTTCCAAAGTGCTAACGGATCATTTAAATTATCCAATGAAAATCCTGTGTCGTTAATTTTGTTGGACACTAGAAAACGATTGCGCAAACCAAAATTCGCGAAGTAGCGAAAATCGCCAATAAACTCTGTTCTGAAATTTAAATAAATGGGCAAACTAATATATACTGGGTTATAAGTACGTTCACTCAATAAAAAGTACTTATCCGTTGTTGCTACCGTTTCCTTCTGATTTTTAATGACTTTATCGGTGTAGCGGTAAAATACATTTGCATCCACTTTTTTGTAATTTAAATTTTCTATGTCGAATTCCAATCCAAAAGTATAGGCTAGGTTTTTTGTGTCCTTAAAAGCTTTGGTGAAATTGGTCCCAAGCGTGAAAGTTGCTCCTACACCATTCGCAGAAAGATAATTGGTTCCCATTTTTAACATACTGACACCAACACCGCCTACTAATCCTGCTTGCAGACTTTTATCTTCAACGGTCTGAGACTGCACTCCGACAGCAATAAAAGCTGAAAAAATAACGCTTGATACTCGTTTGATTGACATTGATCTCATTTGATTCTGTTTTAAGTGTTAATTTTGAGCAAAAATAAGAATTATCGTGAAACCCTTTCGCTTCGTAACACTGCTTTTTGGATTAGTGATTTTCATCTTTGCTTCTTGTTCGTCGAACACTTACGAAGTAAACGTGAATGAAGTTCCATTAAAAGTTGAATTTGTGAATTTAGACTCTCTTTCTTTTCATGCAAACTGGAATAAACGAGATGCCCTTTACATGGACCTAAAGAAAAAAGATGAGGAATTATTCAACTACGCTTTTTCCTATTCCTTAGAAATCCCATTAACTTCTGATACTGCATTTAGAAATGGAATCAATCGGTTTTACAGCAATCCATACATTGCGGCATTAGAAAAAAAAATCGCTACGAAATCAAGGTGGAGAAAAGAATCCAGCGAACTTATTTTGAACGGATTCAAACGCTTATCCTATTTCATTCCTAATTGGAAAAAACCAAAAACAATTTACTTTGTCAACAGTCGATTTGCGGCGAGTGCCTATTGCACCGATAAATCCATAGCCATTGGACAAGAACGTTATTTGGGTCCATCAGATAGATTAATTCAGCAACTTCCACCAAATCAATTTTATGGTTGGATTAAGGAAGCGATGCAGCCAAAATTTGTCAGTTCAGATGCCTTGCTCGTTTGGATAAGTTCAAACGGTATCGAGGAAACAACGGACAATTATGCAAGTGAAATGATTCGCTGGGGAAAGATGCTTTTTTTAACGAAAATTTGTTTACCCGAAATACCAGAATCGGATGTGTTGCGCTACTCAAAAAAGGATTTTGAATGGGCTGTCGCTAGCGAGAAATCTTTTTGGGAATATTTAGTTGACGAAGAATTATTGTTTAAAACCGACGAAGAAACCCGCATGAACTTTCTACATGAAGGACCATTTACAACCGGACTACCAACGGAAAGTCCAGACCGAATGGGGCGCTTCATGGGCTACATGATTGTCAAACAATACATGGAAAACAACGACATTAGTCCAAAGGAATTAATTTCGATTCCGTACAATAAAATCCTTCAAAAATATCAAGTTAACTAATTATGAGTGATCAAATTACAAAGAAATCCGACATTGTTATTTCCGTTGGGTTAGATGCAAACCAAATTCCATCTGCCATCAAATGGAGCGCCGTGGACACTAATGTTACCGATGCTGTGGCATCTGCTTTTTTACTTTCCTTGTGGGATCCAAAAGAGAAAAACACGATGAAAATCGACTTGTGGACAAAGGACATGAGCATTGAAGAAATGAAACAATTCTTTCATCAGACCTTGCTTACCATGGCTGACACCTTTGAGAAAGCAACTGGGGAACACCTCATTAGTGAAGACTTGAGAGACTACTGTTATCATTTCGCAACAAAAATGGAAATCCTTCCTGAAGAATGAAATTGACGCTTGAAAAAATGCACACGAAGCATGAGGAAACCGTGCAATACTTCCTCCCTACTCAAGCAGAATCAGTCTGTCTAAACGAATTCATAGGGAAAGAAATTCACCTACATTGGACAGGTAAAATTACGTGTCGCACATGTGAGAAAATAACAAAAAAATCTTTCGGTGAAGGATTTTGCTTTTCATGTTTCAGTAATTCGGCAGAAGCGAGTCCGTGTATTTTACATCCAGAATTGTGCGAAGCTCATTTGGGAAAAGGACGTGACATCGAATACGAAATTAAACATCACCTTCAACCACATTATGTGTATCTCGCGGCAACGGATATCGTTAAAGTTGGAGTAACACGAGCAACGCAAATACCAACACGCTGGATTGACCAAGGAGCAAACAAAGCTATCCTTTTAGCCGAGGTTCCAAATCGGTGTTTAGCTGGGGTGATCGAAGTAGCACTGAAGGATTTTTATGTCGACAAAACAAATTGGCAAAACATGCTACGAAATATGCAAGATGATTCCATCGATTTAATCGAAGAAAAATGGCAAGTTTGCGATGAATTACCGGCTGATTTAGCACACTATTGGTTGGAGAACGATGAAATACTTACTTTTAACTATCCTGTTTTAGCATATCCGTCCAAAGTGCAGTCCATGACTTTTGACAAGGAAGCAACGATTACCGGTAAATTGGTTGGCATTCGTGGTCAATACCTTTATTTTGATGAGCAAAAAGTGATCAATTTACGTCGACACACGGGATACGAAATAGAATTTAAAGCATAATGGTTCGACTCATTCATTCGATATTGGATATTTTCTATCCACTTGTCAGACGGATTTTTGACAAGACAACTTACTACTACGCTGCTTGTGGAGGCGGAAATTTAGTATTGAGTTGGATTTTATTCTTTTTCTTTTTCAATGTGCTTTTTAATAAGAAAGACTTTGTTTTAGGTAATTTACCTTTCGGATTTGGCGAAAAAACAGTTTCCGCACTCACGATGAGTTCGATTATTTGTGCATGCATTTCCTTCATGGTAGGTTTTATGTTAATGCGTTATGTGGTTTTTACAGCAAGTCAATTGCGCGGAAGAGCTCAATTTTTACGCTATGGAATAAGTGCCATCATCACATCGACAACCAATTGGGGCTTATTGAAAATTCTTGTTCTTGGAATGGGTTTGTTTCCTTCCATCGCAAATGTACTTGCATCATGTGTCGTTGTCACCATTAGTTATTTGCTACAACGAAAATTCAGTTTTAAATAATTCGTATGTGCGGAATTAGCGGAATCGTTCAACTTCAAGGTCCTAGCGAGCAGTTGCCGTTTATCTTGAAAAACATGAACGACAAATTGAGGCACCGCGGTCCGGATGATGAAGGATTCACCCTTTTTCAAGATGAAAATGCACATTGTTTTTCTGGTCAAGATACTCCCATTTCAAGTGTAGAATCGAAGTTTACTTTCGCTCCGAAAGCTCCTATTGAATCAGCGTTTGAGCAGTCCTTTCAATTTGGATTTGGACACCGTCGTTTAGCGATTATTGATTTGAGTGCTGGCGGACATCAGCCAATGTGCCTTGAAGAAAATAAACGCCTTTGGATTACGTTAAACGGAGAAATTTATAACTACATTGAGTTACGAACAGAATTACGCAGTTTCGGCTACACTTTTCAAACGGAATCCGATGTAGAAGTCGTCTTAGTTGCTTATCAACATTGGGGCACCGAATGTTTAACTCACTTCAATGGAATGTGGTCATTCGTTCTCTACGATATGGACAAAAATCATTTATTTGGCGCCAGAGATCGATTAGGTGTAAAACCATTGTATTATTTACAAAATGAGCAACACTTTGCTTTTGCTTCGGAACAAAAAGCATTATTGGAGGTTCCAAGTTATTCACGCGCAGTCAATTTGGACGCCATGTTACCGTTCTTACTCTATGGGCAAGTAGAGTTGCAAAGTGAAGGATTTTTCAAGAATCTTTTTGAATTAAAACCTGGACATTTTTTCACGTTTGATTTATCCAATTCAAAACTGAAAACAGAAAGGTATTTTGAATTAATTGCAACGAATAAAAACCAAGCGTTTCACACTACTGCTTTTGAGGAAACAAAAAAGCTCACGAGGCAAATGATCAAAGATGCGGTGCGCATTCGGTTCCGGAGTGATGTTCCAATAGGATTTTGTTTGAGTGGTGGATTAGACAGTTCGACCATCGTCTGCACTGCCGCCGAAATCGCCAAAGAAGAATCCATATCCTCGTTGAAAAATGGAATCAATGCTTTTACTGCCAGTAACGATTCCGCCTTGGATGAGTCTAGTTGGGCAAAGCAAATCGTTGATCACACCAACGCTGAATGGCACAATATCAAAGTCGACTCGAGTACGCTCGTTGAAGACATTCAACAATTGATCTATTTCCAAGATATTCCGCTTGCTACCACAAGCACATATGCACAAAGTCGCGTGATGCGCGCTGCACATGAACAAGGAATCAGTATTCTAATCGATGGTCAAGGAGGAGATGAGTTATATGCTGGATACCAAACATTTTACTATTCTTACTTAAATCAATTATTTAAATCTTTTGAATGGAAAACATGGTACAACGAACTCCGATCATTAGAAAATAGTCCGGTAACGATGAAGGAACTTTTCGTTGCTTTCCTCAAAATTAACCTAAGTAAATTCCCTGCTATAATCCGTGCTTCCTTGTCTAAACAATGGAAGTCAGAAACGAATTTAATTTCACCGAAATTCCTGCAATCCAACGCAAAAAAGGTACAGTTTCACGGTGAATTTCGATCCGATTCATTAAACCAACGGTTGAAGAGTTATTGCACGGAAACATATTTGAAAGCATTGTTACGTTGGGAGGACCGCTGTTCCATGCATTACTCCATTGAGTCCAGAACGCCCTTTTCGGACGACATTAACCTCATCACGAGTGCTTTTTTATTTCCAGCCAATTATAAAATAAGAAATGGTTGGAGTAAGTACATTCTGCGTGAATCTATCAAAGGACTTGTGCCCGAATCTATTCGATTACGCAAGGACAAAAAAGGATTTTCTATTCCACAAAATAAGTGGCTAATGGAGCAAGAAGAAGCCTTTTTTGAATTATTTCAATTGTTGAAACACTTGGATACCCATCATTTGGTGCAAAAAGAAATGATTGAATTGAATTGGAAGGTGTTTTTCTCTGATTTAAAGCATTCAAAAGAACAGGACCTCATCTTTAGGTATGTCTGCTATCTGAGTTGGTTAAAACAGTTTATTTTTCCGCAACAGGAATCTTCTTTAGCGTAAGCTCAAAGGAATTTCTCGGTAAACGATTCAAAATTGGACGCTCATGAGTAATATCCATTGGAAGATATACCGCACAAAGGCTATTTTCAACTAAGTAAACATGTTGTTGCATGTCAACCGGTAAGGCTTGATATATTCCCAACAACACCTCATAACGCGGGTATTCTGTGTCCACTTTTGCATCATGCCAAACAATAATGGATTGGTCATTTTTCAAATAAGACAACATTTTCTCTGTATCTCTTTTTACTGCTTCCGTGGAATGATCCCCATCAATAAAAATCAAATCAAACTTTTTATTTAACTGATCAAAATCAAAGCTTTGAGAATCACCAAAGACATGTTGAATATTGGTGATGCCCTCGGAAAAAAAACGGTGTGAGTCCACGTAGTTTTTCTCCAATCCTAAAGACAGTAATTGCTGATCACCCAAATTAAAAGAATAAACGGAATCCACGTAAGGTGCGACATTCGCCGCGCTCTCCCCTCTCCAAGTACCAATTTCAAGGTAATCTTTCACCTGGTATTTTCGACACACTAATTGAAGTAATGCGAAATCAGTCGCTAACGATGAACCTGAGAGAAATGCATAAGGTGCAATCTGAACCTCATCGGTATCCATCAAATCAACCAAGCGAATTTGTTTAAATGAAGTTGAAGGAAAGGCACGTTGGAAATCTGCTTTAAAAACGAGCTCATCTTTCAGCACATTGTTCAATAAGTAAGGCTTTTGAAGAATGAGAAAAAATGCTTTGACCAATTTACTAAACTTATTCATGTGCTACGCTCGCTTTGTTAAATGATTTTTCAATTTTCCAATCGTTTTTTTTAATTCCTTTAAGGACGGAAAGACCACAAAGTTAGCACCTTCTTTTCTAAAATAAAGAATGACAACCAATGAGGTCACAAAATAAGAGCAACTCGCTGAAATGGCTGCTCCATGGATTTTAAATGTCGGGATAAAATAATAAGCTGTAATACACGTGACGATCAGTCCAACTGCGGATGCAATGGCATTTACGTAGTATTTACCATGCCCGGAAAAGTAATGCCCAATAATCAACGCGTAATTGAATACCCAGATTCCAGGCGCGAGGTACCACATCAATTCATTTAGTCCATTGAATTCTTTTCCAAATAACCACTCATAAAATCCAGCCGGAATAACGAACAAGACAAGCAATGCGGCAAATGCTGTCAAAAGACCGTATTTTGTTAATTGCTCGGTAATATTTTTCGTGTAGCTCACATCGGTGGAATTGGAAATTTTCGCGTATTGCCACAAGGAAATACTCGTAGAGATCATCCAAATGGATTCGATTACCGATACTGCATTGGAGTAAATTCCAACTTCCGCAGCTCCACAATCCCTTTCCAGAAAAAAATAACTCATTCGGAAGCTCAACAATTGAAATACATGTGCCAGTTGATTTTGGAATCCGAAATAAAACAATGACTTAAACGTGCCCCAAGTATTAGCCACTTCAAACGTGACATCTTTTTTCACATGTCCAATAATAAGCAGTGCACTCACAGACAAAGTAATGCCATATGCAGCGTAAAGTGAATAAACATAGGCCTCTGCCGTCCGATTCCAGTTCAACGTGAATTGTATTAGCAAAGCTGCCAAACTGATAAATGGCACCAGAAAACTCAATAAATTAAATGACCTTAGGTTTTCTTTTCCAAGTAAAACAGAACTGTGAATCGATACTAATGAGGAAACAGCGCTCAAAATAACCACAGACAGAATGAACTTGTCCGGAACCAATTCTGCAAAAACCAAAACTACATAGGAAATAACACTGATTAGTAATGTCCAAATATAGGACGCCACAAATAATTCTCGAATGCGTAATTTATTTGTCAAGTAAACAATCGAAGCTCCACCAACCATGTTATCAAAAATGGTTACGATAGCAATCATGGTCAGTATGAGGCTTTGCTCCCCTTTCCCACTTGCTCCTAGGTATTGAGAAACGACAACAGCAATCATCAAGTTGACAATTGCCGAAATCAAACGAACGCCAAAATTACCTAGGATTTTACGAAACATGCGTGTCAATTATTGTTTCGTAAATTCCTGCAAACCTTGATCCAATAGCTTGATAACTAAATTTTTGCATTGCTTTTTGATGCATTTTGTTCGAATCATACTTGTCCAAACGTGATAATTGCTCCTTTATTGCCAAAACAAGTGCACCTTGATCTTCGGAAGGAACTAATTGCCCTTGCTCCAAGTCAATAATCTCGTGAATTCCGCCAACATTCGTTGAAACGATCGGAACTCCAGCTGATATGGATTCGATCAATACACATGGTAAATTTTCGAACCGACTCGTCAACACGAACAAATCTGAATCTTTTAGAAGATCTGCTATACCAGCCGCATCTAACGTTCCATGAAAAACGATATTTTGTTGGATGTTTCTTTGCCTTAATTCCTCGTGGAAAATGGAAAAATCTCCATCACTAACGATGTGCAAATGTAATTCTGGATTCCATTTTATTAATTCAGCAAAAGCACTAAATAATAAACGCGGATTTTTCTGTATCGGGTCCAACGAAGAAACATGCACCAATTGATTCCCTAATCGTTTCGATTTTTCTCCTGGAATAAAAAGGGAAGTATCAATGACATTGTATACTACGTTCATGTGGGTCCGAATTCCGGAACGCCTCATGGCATTTGCAAGGTCTTCACTAACTGGTAAAATCATTTTTGCCTTATTGGCAACCATTCGCGTAAGAATTTGCTGTATTTTACTTGGACGTGGATATGCTTCTTGATGGTAACAAGTCCAATGTTCAGAAATGATGTAAGGGATTTTATGACGAATCGAAAGCAATCGTGCGATAATTCCAATGGGATAAACCACATTTGCATGAATCAACTCCGGATGAAACCCTTTCTTTTTAAGTCCCTGCAATAAATTAAAATAACATAGAATGATGCGTAGGTTGTTCCAAATTGATCCAATGAGCGGAATGTTTGATTTAGGAATGTAAGCAATCGTTGTTGGAAAAGACCCGTTACTTTGAACTATTTCCACTCCTCCTTTCAATTGATCGTCCAAACATACGTACAGCATTTGAACATGATGAAATTGTGAAGCAGCGAGTGCATGTTGAAACACGAAATTCCCGTGAGTAGGTTTTATCCGATTTGGATACCAACTGGAGAGGAATAAAATGTTCCTTTTCTGCATGAATTAGCGCTAATACTAGCTTAAGTTATGTTGGTAGACTTGTTGCAATTGTTGCAAAGCGTAATCGATTTCATCTTTTGTGGTGTAACGTGAAAAAGAGAAACGGACATTCGGACGAGTCATATCCGCATGAATTCCTTCCAAAACATGTGACCCTTTTGTGGCACCAGAAGTACACGCACTTCCTCCGCTTACAGCTACTCCTTTAAGGTCAAGGGTAAATAAAAGCATGCTTGTTTTTTCGGTTGCGGGCAAACAAACATTTAACACCGTGTAAAGTGCTTTATCAAAATCAGTTTCTCCGTGAAAAGCCACTGTTGGGAACATACTTTTTAATTGCTCCATCATGTAGGATTTCAATCCAAAAACATGCTTCTGATGTGCTTCAACATCCTCGTACGCTAAATCCATCGCTTTGGCCAAACCAACAATACTTGCCATGTTTTCAGTCCCTCCGCGAAGTCCTCTTTCTTGCGAACCTCCATGAATAAACGAAGAAACTTTCGTTTTCTTGTTCGCATAGAGAAATCCAACACCTTTTGGACCATGGAACTTATGAGCAGCACATGTGATGAAGTCAATATCGATGTCGGATAAATCAAACGCGAAATGCGCCATCGTTTGAACGGTATCTGAATGAAAATACGCACCGTTTTCACGACACATTTGTGCGATTTTTTTCAAGGGAATCATGGTAGCGATTTCATTATTCGCGTGCATTAATGAAACCAATGTTGGCTTTCCATCTTTTAATAGCGATTCTAACTGGGCTAAATCAATGTTGCCTTTGGAATCTAAATTCAATAAAACCAATTCGATTTTTTCATGCGCCGCAATAGCATCAGCTGTATGTCCGACAGCATGGTGTTCAATGGAACTTGTAATAATGCGTGTCACCCCTAATTGCGTTACCGCTGTATGAATCGCCATATTATCAGCCTCTGTTCCACCTGACGTAAAAATTATTTCAGAAGGTGCACACTTTAAATGCTTTGCAACAGTTCGTCTAGATGTTTCGAGCAATGCCTTTGCATTTCTCCCGAAGGAGTGCGTGGAAGATGGATTACCGAAAGTATCACTTAACACAGGAATCATGGCTTCAACCACTTCAGGAGCGACGGGTGTTGTCGCTGCATTATCTAAATACACGCGCATATCAAAGTTTTGACGAAGATAAGAATTTTACAGCACTTGTTAATCGTGCAACAACTTGTGGTTATTCTATAAAAAAGTTATTTTTATCCATACTTTAGAACATGGATGAAATCGTAGGCTTTTATGACGAACTAGCGGCAACTTATGAAAGTGATCGTTTCGAGAATTCCTATGGGAAATTTATTGACGAACAAGAACGAAAAATCCTTCATCGACTTTTGACACATTCAGAAGAACGAATTCTAGATATGCCTTGCGGAAGTGGTCGCTTTTTGAATTTCGCACAGATTGGTATTGATGGCAGTAAGGAAATGGTCCGAATCTCCTCAGCTAAATTCCCTAATAAACATATTTTTCAGGCTGATGCTGAAAATACTGGATTGGAGGATCATTCGATCGACACCATCATCAGTTTTCATTTTTTCATGCATTTAGATGAAGTGAAAGTAAAACGAATTCTTCAGGAATGTGAACGCATATTAAAACCGAAAGGACGAATTATTTTTGACATTCCTTCAGCGAAAAGAAGAAAACTCATTCAATATAAAAGAACGAATTGGCACGGTGGATTTAGCCTCAACAACGAAGCAGTCCGTGAACTCAACCCAAACTTTGAAATTCGGCAAAATTTCGGGATTTTATTTGTTCCGATTCACCGCATTCCAAAAAGAATAAGACCACTATTTAGGACGATTGACCGAATTTTATCCAATTCATTTCTAAAAGAATATAGTTCCTATCAAATTTTCGAATTGGTCAAAAAATGAGCTATTGGAAAAACATCAAACGAACCCGAAAAGTTTTATTACGGTTCTTAACGGATCTATTTAGCCGGGATTTGTTTCGCTTCTCTCGTAAAAAAAAGGAATCAATCCAATTAGACTATTCGTTAGCTCTTTCGCAAGAAATTAAGAAAAATGAAACATTTGACAGCAAAGTTTTCAATTTCAAGTTAGCCAGTAAACTCATTAACGAACACGTCATAATGCCAAATGAAATTTTCTCCTTTTGGCATGTCATCGGAAATCCTGAAAAACAATTTCAAAAAGGCAGGACAATTCAGAATGGAAAAATTATTGAAGAAGTTGGCGGTGGACTTTGTCAAGTATCCGGAATCATTTACCACATGAGTTTGATTGCCGGCTTAAAAATAATAGAACGCTATAACCATTCTGTAGACATTTACACTGAGGCTTCGCGTTTTTGTCCATTGGGAACGGACGCAACCATCGTGTATGGTTACAAAGATTTGAGGGTTCAAAACACGAATTCTTTCCCTGTAAAGTTCCAGTTGGAAGTTCGAGAAGACACCTTGCATGTAAAACTATTAAGCACATCAAAATTGGAAGAAAACAAATTGATATTCAATATTGAAAACAGTGAAACCGAAAGAAAAGTCCTATTATTCAATGAAGAAAGTCAATTATTGAGCACCTCGACCTACAAAATCATTCCTGAATTAATATCTTAATTGATTTGACTACTTTTGAATAATTGATAAACTCAATATAAATGAACGAAGACTTGCAATTTTTCTGGGGAATGGGCATTCTATTTGGGCTTGTCATGCTCATGGCAAAGTCTCCAGTTGGTTGGAAGTACTTTCACAGCATCATCTTCTTAAGCTATTTCGTATATGCTTACTGGGAAATGAACGATGGGAACCATTCGGATGGAGGAATATACAGTATCCTTGTAGCGATAGGCACTGGATTACACATTATCGTTTTTCTAATTGGAAAAGTTATCTTCGGTTTTTTTAGACGACAAAATCAAAAATCAGAGAAACTCACATCGCTCTATCAACAAACAACTCAAGAGAAGAAAGAAAACTAATGCTATTTTAGTTTGACCAGTGTTAACGAAGCAACCTTGACTGTGTTTTTACCAAACTTGAACGGTATAGTTGTGTCACACATTGGAAAATCGTACGGAACATGCGCATAGAATTTTCCCTTACGCAGGATAAAATCCATTTGATTTAAATCTGGCTTTGTACAACGACTTACACTGCGTGTTTCCAATTTGGCGGCTATTTTCTTTTTAAAATCGGCGTGGGCAACAAAATCAACCTTGAAAACAGAATCCTTTTTTAAAAAATATGTTTGGACTTCATTGACTTGAAAATCCTTATTACCCATCGGGCATTTTACTTTCACCACCTTAGACAAACAAAGCAAGCTTTTGCTGAAATGCTCCACTTTATACGTGATGTTCAAATATTCTTGTTCCGTACAAAACACACCTATCGTATCGCGCTTAATCAAATGCTTTAACAACGATTTAAATGCCTTAGATGTGAGATTCGGATAGTTCAAGCGAATACTTTTAAGCTGAATGTCTTTCTGAATATATGGAAGTTGTGCTTCCGACAAAGTACTAGATACCAAAGCCAAACGTTCATTTTCAGCCGTGCGATCTGTATTGCAGGATTGCAACAAACCAATAAACAACAAAAACATGATCGTAACTTTCATTTAATGAGCTTTATTGATTATTTCACTACTTGTCCATACAAATCATAATGATCTGCACTCGTAATTAAGATACGTTCAAAATCTCCTAATCGAACAAATGACTCTGATTTTTTAATCAACACTTCATTATCAACTTCTGGCGAATCAAATTCAGTACGTCCAATAAAATAATCACCTTCTACTCTATCGAAAAGAACTTTAAACTCCTTACCTACTTTTTGTTGATTCAGCTCATAACTGATTCCAGACTGTAATTCCATGATTTCATCCGCACGTTTTTTCTTCATTTTCGCGGTAACGTCATCTGTGAATTGATAAGCATGCGTATTTTCTTCATGAGAATAGGTGAAAATTCCCAAGCGATCAAATCGACTCTTCTCAACGAATTCATACATTTCTTTGTATTCAGCAGCAGTTTCTCCAGGATAACCGGCAATCAAGGTCGTTCTTAAGGCAATACCTGGAACTTTTTGTCGAATGGTTTGAATCAACTCCTCTGTTTTTTCACGGGTAATTCCACGGCGCATTGCTTGTAATATTTTCGTCGATCCATGTTGCAATGGCATGTCCAAGTATTTACACACATTATCGCGTTCGTTCATGACATCCAATACATCCATCGGGAAACCTGAAGGATAAGCGTAATGCAAACGAATCCATTCAATTCCTTCCACATCAGAAAGACGTTTGATTAAATCGGACAGCGCGCGTTTCTTGTACAAGTCTAATCCGTAATACGTCAAATCTTGTGCAATGAGCATTAACTCTTTCACTCCTTTTGCAGCGAGTCCCTTTGCTTGGAGAACTAAATCCTCCATTGGCGTAGAAATGTGCGTCCCACGCATAATTGGAATCGCACAAAACGAACACGGTCGGTCACAACCTTCTGCAATTTTAAAGTAAGCGTAATGGTTTGGAGTTGTTAACAAACGCTCCCCGACTAATTCGTGTTTGTAATCTGCTTTCAATGTCTTGAGCAATCGCGGTAAATCTCTGGTTCCGAAATACGCATCCACTTCAGGAATTTCGCGTTCCAAATCGTCTTTGTAGCGTTCGGACAAACAACCGGTCACATACACTTTATCCACCAAACCTTCTGCCTTTGCCTCCGCGTAGCGAATAATCGTATCAATTGATTCTTGTTTGGCATTATCAATGAACCCACACGTATTGATGATCACGATTTCGGCATCATCTTCCATTGATTCGTGTTCCACATCAAAATGATTGGCTTTTAATTGAGCCATCATCACCTCTGAATCGTATGTATTCTTTGAACAACCTAACGTCACGACGTTTACTTTGTTCTTTTTTAGTGTTTTTGTTTTCATTGCGTGCACAAAAATAGGACACTTTAGCGAAATGGTATTATTTTTGACCCCTCGCAAACTAAAAAACACACGAATATGCGTTATTTACTTCCATTACTTCTTTTTTTTAGTGCTTGTGGCACTATAAAAAAATCAAAAGTTGAAAATATGACAGAAATTCCTGCACCAAAAGCGTTCATTCGTCAAAATGAAACCATTGACATGGGAGGAGAATTATTCCAAGTACAATCTGCAAATATTATCGGGAATAGACTTCACGTCATCGTAAAAGCTCATCCAATGTTAGGAGTGGAAGATTTTGATTTAACGGGAAGTGCAAACATTTCGAAATCATTACCTCCAATCAGAGCGATTCGTTTGGACGTTAAAAAAATACCGTTAAAAAAGGGAGACAGTTCGGTTGCCTTATTGGAACAAACATTGGTGTTTGATATTTCAGATTTTGCCTACAAACAAGAAGCCGGATCAGAAATTTACCTTCAGTTCGAAGGCGCGAAAGAACGCATTTTATATACCTATAAATAAACATGGAAGAAGAACGTATTGACAAAATTATCATGGAGCGAAAGTTGGTTTCATCACGCGTGAGAGCGGAGGAACTCATTTCCAAATTTGGCGTTTTAGTCAATGGTAAACTCATTTCCAAGCCAGGAAAAAAAGTTCCTGTTGATGCTGAAATTCAATTGATTTCTGAGGAAATTCCTTGGGTTTCTAAGGGAGCTTTAAAACTTGTAGCGGCATTAGATGAATGGAAATTCGATTGCAGTGAAAAAGTATTCATTGACCTTGGTGCTAGTACAGGTGGATTCACGGAAGTCCTTTTATCCAAAGGAGCAAAAAAAGTCTTCGGCGTTGATGTTGGATCGAAACAATTACACGAGCGAATCAAAGCAGATGAACGCGTGGTAAACTTAGAGAAGACTCATGCTCGAGACTTAACGGAAAAACAAATCACAGAAGATGTGGATGGATTGGTTGTTGATGTTTCTTTTATCAGTTTGGAAAAAGTCATTCCATTCGTGATTCGATTTTTGAAACCAAATGCAGATGTCGTATTGTTAATTAAACCTCAGTTTGAACTGGGAAGAGCTTTTTTATCTAAAGGAGGAATTGTAAAAGACGTTCGTCAATATCCAATCCTGCTTGAAAATATCAAAGAAATGTGCAGTAGAAATCAATTAGAATGGAAAGCGTACATCGACTCTCCGATTCTGGGTGGCGATGGAAATAAAGAATTTTTAGGATATTTTAAACGAAAATAATTTTCTTTGCAGAACTATGACAATCGACGAATTATACAAAGCGTTTAACGACATTGAATTTCAAGCAACGCGTATTTTAAAATCCAAAGGTTTTGATCGAGATCACCTTAGTCGTTTTAATCAGCGAACTGAGGAAATACGCCATCAACTTGTAAGTATGCGTTTACAAGGCGCCATTCACGACACAATGAATGATTTACAGCCAATTGACGAAGAATATTTACCGAAGTTATCCTTTGGACGTAAAGTTTGGAACATTCTACTTTTCGGGCAGCATAAAAAGCGCTATCAAGCGAAAGGACAATTGCGATACTTCATGGAAGAAGTAGCAAAGAGAAAACAATTGTTTTCCTATGCAAAAGGTGAATTAAACGTAGATTGATCTCCACCTTTCAACTCACCCTTACGTATTGTTTAGTTATCTCTTGGATACTATTTCTTCTCCTGGACCGATTTGAACGGATTCGTTCATGACAGTACAGGTAATTGAACTTCCACCAATATTTTTCACACGCACATTGGATTTATCGATCGAAACTTCTAGTGGAATGGTTTGGTACAAAATTCTAAATGTATAAGATTGCCATGCTGCTGGAATGGTTGGATTTATTTCCAATCCTGATTCATGCACACGCACTCCTGCCATTCCCTCTACTACAGACATCCATGTACCG
Source organism: Crocinitomicaceae bacterium (assembly GCA_024643545.1). Taxonomy (GTDB): domain Bacteria; phylum Bacteroidota; class Bacteroidia; order Flavobacteriales_D; family Crocinitomicaceae; genus UBA952. The sequence continues at coordinate 120,266 of JAHEMR010000002.1, forward strand.
GCCATGCTTGTAATGTGAAGTCCTTCATCTGCTTCGTGATTGTAATCATCTAAATCCAAACGAGAAGTGCGCAAATACAACTCATACGCTTTATCAAGATTTCCGATTTTTGCTGCTAAAATCACATGGACACAAGGCGACAAAGATGATTCATGCACCGTTTTTGGTTCATAAAAATCAAAATTAGCGCGAATCGTTTCCAAGTCAAATTGATCCTCAAACAAATACAATCCTTGAAGGACATCCGCTTGTTTGATGAAAATGGAACGTAAAATTCGATCCCAAGACCAATGTTGGTTAATTGGACGTTCATTTAACGGTAAATCACCGGTGGACAATTGTTCTTTATCCATAAATCCATCCTGCTGAAGGAAAATATTTGTTCCTTCTAGGACTGGAAAAAATACATTCTCTACAATATGACGCATCGCTTTGATTTCCTTTTCGGACATCAATTTGTTGTTTGACCCGCCTATTTCTTCATTGATTTTCAAACAATAATCGATACACCAACGTGCGATGTAATTCGTATACCAGTTATTGTTTACGTTGTTTTCATATTCGTTTGGTCCGGTTACACCAAGCATGACATACGCTTGTTTGCTTTCTGACCAGTTGAAACGTTGTGACCAAAAACGCGCGATACCGAGTAAAACAGGGAATCCATATTGTTTGAGGTAATCCCTATCACCGGTATGACGTACGTAATTATAAATCCCAAAAGCAATCGCTCCGTTGCGGTGGATTTCCTCAAATGTAATTTCCCATTCGTTGTGACATTCTTCACCATTCATGGTCACCATTGGGTAAAGTGCTGCTCCGTCTTTAAAGCCTAGTTTCTCAGCATTTTCTATCGCTTTATTTAAATGGTTGTAGCGATAAACTAGTAATTGACGCGCAATTTTTGGGTCTGCTGTTTTCAAATAAAAAGGAAGGCAATATGCTTCGGTATCCCAATAGGTTGCACCACCATATTTCTCTCCGGTGAATCCTTTTGGTCCGATGTTTAATTTAGCATTTTTTCCCGTGTAAGTTTGATACAAATGGAAAATATTGAAACGAATTCCTTGTTGGGCCGCGGTATCACCTTTGATAACGATGTCTGCATTTTCCCAAATTTTCAACCAAGCTTGTTCGTGGTCCTGACGCAATTTGTCAAATCCACCGGTGTAAGCATCACGTACTCTTGAGATTGCTTTCGCAGCTAACTCAAAATCAGAGTGATTCATGGTGGACGTTATTGCCACGTATTTTTTCAAGGTATATGGAATTCCCTTTTCTAAGTAATGTTCAAAGTTATTCTCTACATAGAAGTCACGCTCTGCCACATTCGGATGAATGGTCAATAATTCAGCCTCTTTCCAAAATGAAAAACGCATGGCTGTAGCCACGGAGAAATTTGTTTTTTTCGTTCGACCACAAATGATTCCTTTTTGCGCATCTACTTTGCGGCTATCCTCAACCCAGAAAAATTCATCGTAATTGGCATCGTGGTTACTTACTTTCCCGTCCAAATAAGGAGTGAATTTCACATTCCCACTAAAATTCAAGGGAGTAACGGTGTAAGAAATCGCAGCAATTTCTTCCTTGGCCATAGAACAAAAACGAACCGACTGAACCTCTAGTTCTTTGCCATTCGACAATTTAACTTTGAAATGTCTGGACAAAATCCCGTGTTGCATGTCCAACTCTCTGTGAAAAGATTTTACTTCACAGGTATTTAAATCCAAGGGGATTCCATCCACTTCAATGTTAATCCCAATCCAATTGCACGAATTCAATACTTTGGCAAAATATTCTGGATACCCATTTTTCCACCAACCTACGCGTGTTTTATCTGGATAATAAACTCCTCCAACATAGCTTCCTTGTAGGGAGTCACCCGTATATTGTTCTTCAAAGTTAGCACGTTGTCCAAAGGAACCGTTTCCAATACTGAAGATACTTTCCGCTTGTTTTTGTTTGCTGGAATCAAACTTATTTTCAATTATTTTCCAAGCATCTATTTCAAACAAATTACGCATACGCTTCTAAACTAAATTCTGTTAAATCATTAAAATATGTGTCCGCCATTTCGGCGATATTTGGATTTCCAACCGCTATTGCGATGAATCCACCAGCTTTAGCCGCAGTTATTCCACTTGCCGCATCTTCAAAAACAATGCATTCGGATGGAGAAAGCCCAAGCGATTTTGCACCATTCAAAAACACTTCTGGATGTGGTTTCGGATGTTCTACCCCATTTCCATCAATAACAACATCAAACAGATGATCAATCTTTATCAACTTCAAAATGAAGTTTGCATTTTTACTGGATGAACCGATTCCTAATTTAATGCCTTTGGATTTTGCTTCATGTAACAAATCCAAAACTCCTGGAAGAAGGTCTGATTGATTCAATTCTTGAATGGAATCAACATAAAAATCATTTTTACTTTTTAGCAACGCTTCGAATGCCTCGTTTGAAATCGTTTTTGATCCAAGTTCCAAAATTTTCTTCAAGGAATCTGCACGACTCACACCTTTCAGTAGTTCGTTGTGTTCTTCTTCAAATTCAATTCCCAAGGAATTTGCTGTTCGTTGCCAAGCGATAAAATGGTTGTGTTCGGTTGTCACAATGACACCATCAAGATCAAAAATGAGTGCTTTTACCATTACTTTACTTTTCCTCTTTAATTCTCAATGTTAAAATTCCAGCAAGAATTAATAAACAACCACCGATTGTTACCGCTGCAATTCTTGATCCATCTAGGACATTTTCCATTACCTTACCAAAAAATAATGAAGCAATAATTTCGGGTAAAACAATAAAGAAATTAAAGATCCCCATGTAAATACCAATTTTATTTTCTGGCAGACAATCGGCAAGTAAAGCGTAAGGCATAGATAAAATACTGCACCATGCAATACCAACAAGTCCCATAACAAAGAACAATCCGAGACTTGAATCGGAACCATGAATTAGGTTTATCGAAATCAAACCTAGTCCACCAATCATTAAGCAGATAAAATGCGTCCATTTTTTACCAAATTTACTCGCTAAAAAAGGCAGTGCTAACGCGAATAAAAAGGTGACAATGTTTTCAAATGAATAGGTTAATCCTGCGAAATTTTGTCCATCTGAATATGCCTTTGACCCTGCTTCACCCCCGAAAATATCATTCGCAACCGTTGGCGTATAATAAAACCACATGAGGAATAGACCCGGCCAGGTAACGAATTGAACCAATGCTAATTGTTTCATGCGTTTTGGCATATTGGTAATAGCCGAAATAATCTCATTTACTCCAGTAAGTAATCCTTTCTTTTCTGCTTTTTTCGCTGCTAATTCCTCTTCGGACGGTGGGTATTCTTTTGTCGTAAAGACGGTGTACAGTACGGCTCCAAGAAAGGCAATTCCACCAAGGTAGAACGACCACTTTACATTGTCGGCAACTTGTCCATGAGCTGCTGTTGAGTTTACGTTGAACCAATGTGTGAAAATCCATGGCAAAGCACTTGCAATTGTTGCGCCTACTCCAATGAAAAAACTTTGCATCGAGAATCCAACTGTTCGTTGATTTTCCGGAAGTTTATCGGCAACAAACGCACGAAAAGGCTCCATGCTGATGTTAATCGAAGAATCCAACACCCAGAGTAATCCAGCCGCCATCCACAAAGCCGAAGCATTTGGCATGATGAATAAACATAACGAACTCAGAATGGCGCCGATTAAGAAAAATGGACGTCGTCTTCCGAGAATGGGATGCCATGTTCGATCACTCAAATAACCAATGATGGGTTGGACAAGAAGTCCTGTTAATGGCGCTGCGAGCCATAACGCTGGAATGTCCTCCGGTTTTGCCCCTAAATTCTCATAGATGGAACTCATATTGGCCATTTGGAGTCCCCAACCGAATTGGATACCCATAAATCCGAAACTCATGTTCCAAATTTGCCAAAAAGATAAGTTTGGTTTCGTACTAGTCATGGTTTAGCTTTTTAGTACAATTCTTACTTGTAAAAGACTTGGTACCCCCAAGGCGCCAAAGAAATTTTAGTTGTTTCTCCGAATGACTTTTTCTTCCCTGAAAACAACTCCGTAAAATCTCCAGTCATTGCGGAAGAATTAAATGAAACATCTGCTTTTTTATTTGAAAGATTCAGTACGGTGATTACTTGGTGATTATCATACTGACGAATGTACACCAGGTGTTCTTTCTGATTTTGTGTAGCAATAAATTCTGCTTGATTACTCCCATCTTTCACCCATAACGCTGGATTCGTTTGATGTAAGTGCAACAACTTCGTGTAAAAAGGAACCAAATCCATTTTCTTCCATTGGATACTGTCTTTATCAAAAAACTTCAATCGGCGATCCAAGGATGTTTCTTGTCCATTATATACCAAAGGCATTCCTTCGATGGTTGAAGCGAGTACCGCTAAAGCGAAACGTGCATCCCCCATTCGTTCCATTTCCGTCCCATTCCAAGAATTTTCATCGTGATTTGAAGTGAAATTCATTCGAAATGCATTCCCAGGATATTTGTTCATTTTAACATATTCAACGATCGCTGTTGCATCTTTTTTACCTTGTGCAATATCGTTCATAATGTGGTGAAAATTCCAACCGTAGGTCATTTCGAAGGCGTCATGTAAAGGAATTTCCTCTGCTTCAGCCAACATGAAAATCGGTTTTACTGCTTGTAATTCTGTTCGTGCTTCCACCCAAAAATCTAAGGGAACCCAACCAGCAACATCACAACGGAACCCATCAATATCAGCTTCTGTCAACCAATATTTCATGGAATTAATCATTTCCATTCGCATCACCGGACTTTCGTAATTTAAATCCGCAACATCCCACCAATCCGTACCAATTGTCGGTTGAACATTTCCAACAGAGTCTAATGTGTACCAATCTAAATGACCTTCTTCTATCCATTTGTTGTCAGGGGAAGAGTGATTTGCTACCCAATCAATAATGACACGCATGTTTAATTTATGTGCTTCTTTCACCAATGCCCTGAAGTCATCCATATTTCCGAACTCCTCATTTACTTTTTGGTAATCTTTTACTGCGTAGTAACTTCCAAGGGTACCTTTTCTGTTTTTGATTCCAATTGGATGTATCGGCATTAGCCAGATGATATCCACGCCCATTGCTTTTAAGCGAGGAAGTTGTTTCGTCACTGCGGAAAAAGTCCCTTCTTTTGAGAACTGACGCACATTGATTTCGTAAATTGTTGCATTGTAAGCCCATTCAGGGGTGTTTTTTTGAGCAATCGTAGAAAAGCTCAAAAAAGCGATAGCTGTGAAAAGTATTGATTTTAACATGATTTTACCGTTTGTTTGTTTAAAATATAGTTTAGGTGATAATTTACGAGTCCGATCACAGGTTTCTGAATAATGGACGTAACCGTCACTCCTAATTCACCAGCTGCTTTATTTAATTCGGTTTCAAATATTTTAGATAATGACCCAACGAAATGGACTTCCGTATTTTGAAAATTATCATAGCAACACACGTGCACTTCCATGAATTTCTTGAATCCTGCATAAACCATTTCACTAAAGAAAGGCTCATCTTTATGTTTCGCAATGAACGGCATAAACGAAGCAATGTATACATTCGCATTCGGCTCACGGTAAACATGATTGACTATTTTATCCTTGTCTAATTTGTACGTTTCGATGAAATCGGCTTCAACATGAGCAGGTAGTTTGTGGTATAAGAAATTACTCAACAATTGCTTACCAAAATAACTCCCACTTCCTTCATCGCCAAGAATGTAACCCAAGGCTGGAACTACCTCACTGATTTCTTCGCCATCAAATAAGCAAGAATTGGAACCAGTTCCGATAATACAAGAAATTGCAGGGCTTCCTGTGTAGGTTGCATATGCGCAAGCAAGCAAATCGTGATCAACAACAATTGCTGCATTTTTAAAAATTCTTTTGAGTCCAATTTGAACAATTTCGTTCATTTCATCGCTAGAGCAACCAGCGCCATAAAAATAAACCCCACGAACCTCGTCCGCAACAGCCAGGATATCTACTTGCTTCTTTAATTCCGTTTCAATCAAATCGGATGAGTGAAAATATGGATTAAAGCCCATTGTTGAATAAAAACTTTGGTTATTTTTGCTATCAACTAAAACCCAATCGCTTTTTGTTGAACCACTTTCTACTATAAAATACATATCTCTAAAATGATAATTTGAGTCTTTGTGTCATTTTTACACTATCCAAATATATATATAATCCTTCATTCGTGCATAATAATCTAAAAAAAATAGGTTCCGAATTAAATCCAAACGTATCTGTAGACTGTGTTATTTTTGGTTTTGATTTAGAAAAACTAACTGTACTTGTCATTGACCGTGGTGAAATTTCAGCACAATATGGACCTCGTTTGGCCTTGCCAGGAAACCTCATCTACGACAACGAAAATTTAGACCAAGCGGCTAGTCGTGTTTTGGATGAATTGACAGGAATTAAGGACATCTATTTGGAACAAGTTGGCGCATTTGGAGATCCTTTTCGTATTCACAAAGAATCCGACCGTGAATGGTTAAAATCCATTCGAGCGCAACCGGATGCACGCGTAATTACAGTTGCTTATTTTTCCTTAGTTAAAATCGAAGATTATCAACCTCACCCATCTTCATTTGCGAAAAATGCAGAATGGACACCGGTAAATGAATTAAGTGAATTGGCATTTGACCATTTCGAAATTCTTCAAGCCGCAAAAGAGAAATTGAAGCAAAAAATTAAAATTCAACCGATCGGATTCAATTTATTGCCAGAGAAATTTACGTTAAGCCAATTGCACCGATTGTACGAGAGTATTTTAGACAAGCCTTTGGACAAAAGGAATTTCAGACGGAAAATTCAAAAATTAAACATCCTATCCAACCTCAAAGAAAAACAACGCGGTGTACCACATAAACCTTCGTCTCTGTATGAGTTTAACGAAGAAAAATACCAGGAGCTGACGCAAATGGGATTTGATAATTTCGGGTTCTAAAACCACCTGTTTTTCTTCTTGCCAATAATTTTGTAAGTTTACTCGTTATCTAGTTGCTGTTTTTTTTTTAGCGACCTGTAACTTTTGACAAGTTCCATTTGTTTTAACTGTAATACTACAATTTTGACTAGTGCCGAATACAACCATTCTGTTGAACATGATAGCGATTCTTTGTATCGCTTCGCTGTTCATTTTCTGAAGGATTCAGAAGAAGCAAAGGATGTTGTTCAGGACGCATTTGAGAAGTTGTGGTTAAATAGAGAAAAAATAGAGCGAGAAAAGGTAAAGTCCTGGCTTTTTACGTGTGTTCACAATGCGATGTTAAATCAAGTTTCACGTAAAAAAAGACAAATCACGCACTTGGATTCAATGAGTAAATCTGATTTTCAACAACCAGATCTTGCGTTTGAATCAAAACAAGTCGTTGATATGATGGTCGGCTCCCTTCCTCCTTTACAGAAAAGCATTCTCTTATTGCGCGATTTAGAAGGCTACACCTATGATGAAATTGGAGACATGTTATCCATTTCCTCTGCACAAGTGAAAGTGTATCTTTTTAGAGCGCGGATAAAACTAAAAAAACAGTTAAAAGGAATTTTTGTACTTGCCTAATGCAACCAACACACGAAAACATTGATCGCTGGCTATTTGACTACACGGAAGGAAACCTTTCCGTTGATCAAGAACAGCAACTAGAGTCCTTCCTGATGGATCATCCAGAATTGGAATTAGACGCTGATGCTTGGGATTTGGCAAAAGTATCTGTTACACCTATGGCTTTTGACCATAAGTCCTCACTTTACAGAAAACGTTCATACAAACCGGCGCTGGCACTTTTTAGCTTGCTCATATTCATCTCTACTGGAATTGCTTTCTTCAAAGGTTCAAACAACGAAACCGTACATGCAACATCGAAAAAAACTTCATTAACTGAAAAAGGTGAAAAAAATACAGTACTAAATACAAGTAAACAAAATTCGAATGATGATCAGTCTTCTTCACTTGTTGAAGGATTAAACATCTCCACTCCTGTTTCTTCTCCAAATGAAACAACATGGAATAAGACTGGTCAAATTTCTTTTAACAACGTAAATAGCATTGGGCTTAACACGCGCATCAAAGGATTGTCGGAATCGAGATTAAACGAGGAAACCTTCGCTTCAACTGAGACAATAGCTTCTCTAAAAAATAATCAGGACTTCGATGGACACTTAAACACGATACCACTTAAAAACATGTTTGTTAGTGGTTACCGTTCTAAATTCAAAATCGAAGAACTCGAATTAAAGAGCGAATCCGCTACGCCTGAATTTAGTTTAGGTAATCTCAATTTATTGCGAAAAATAGACCAATTACTTTCTAAGGAGATTGGACTAAGTAACAACCAGAATTATGATTACACCGTTGCTGGTCAAAGTAACCTTGATTTAAACTTTAGCGCTGTCGGAACAACATCTCAAACGCGTTTTCAACTCATGAGCTCCATGAGGTCTTTAGATAATCCGACGCAGTTAAAAATGACCAATCAGGTTTCGATGGATGCCTATTCACGTAAAATGCGTTCAGGATTTGGAATTCAAGCGAATTACGAACTATTTGGAGAGGGTTTAATCAAAACGAGTCAAGTTGGACTAATCTTCTCGCCAAAAATCGCCTTATCACGAAACATTTCCCTGGAACCAGCTATTCGATTTAAAATGGGTACCCTTGGACTAGACCAGACGAAACTTTCTACTGCAAGTTTAGTAGAGCAAAACATTGGTCAAGTTAATCAATTTCAATTCGATCCGAATTTAGCTATTGGTAAAACTCTTTGGTATCGAGATTTAGATGCCGGATTAACAATTCAGACTCCGCTTTTCTTTTTAAGCTCCCAACTTAACAACATTTTCCAGCACAACGAAAACATTTACTCAAACAATGGAAGCACCTTGCGCACTTCAACTGTTTGGAACATCATCACCGGAACGCAATACGCTTCAAGGAATGAAAAAGTGATTTTCTCTCCTTATGCGCTATACCAACAAACGAATTACCGACAACAGTTTTTCGGTGGATTCACCTTGAAAGCAGGTAAAGCTCAAGTTGGGATGTCCTATGGAAATTTATCCACGGGAAGTCTATCACTTGGATATGTTGGAGAAAACTTTGCTTTAATCGGTCAGTCTAGTTACAGCACTTTAACTAGTACAGAGTATAGAACCTTTACACATCAATTGACCTTACGCATTCATTCATCCGTGAGCAAAAAAGCCCGCAGATACATTAGCCTATAACTACTATGAACTTTAAACGCCTCCTACTACTTGGTCTTTGTTACATTAGTTTACAAGCCGTTGCACAAGACCCAACATTTACACAGTTCTATTCCAATCCTGTATACCTTAATCCTGCCCTTGCAGGATCAAGTGGATGCCCCAGAATTGCCTTGAATTACAGAAATCAATGGCCGCAATTAACTGGAAACTACGTTACGTATGCTGCAGCTTATGATACCTATGCAAAAAATGTATCTGGAGGAGTTGGAATCGTGGCGATGCATGACCAACAAGGACAAGGAACGATTCAAACATCGATGGTCGCAGGAACGTATTCGTATTATTTAAAAGTCAATCGCAAATTTCGCATTATGCTCGGTGCGCAAGCAGCGTATTTCCAAAAGTATTTGGATTGGAGTAAATTGACATTTGGAGATATGATAGATCCTAGAAGAGGATTCATTTACCAAACGGGAGATGTACCGAGAGGGAATGGAAGTCATGGATTCTTTGACGTTTCCGCTGGATTAGTCGGATTCACGAAAAACTTTTACTTTGGCATTGCTACTCACCATTTAAATCGTCCAGATGAATCAATGATTTTGGGAGATTCTAGATTGCCAATTCGTTTTACTGGACATATGGGAGCAACAATTAAACTTGGCCAACGCGGTCGTTATTCCAGCAGTACTTTGCTTATGCCAAACATCATCTATCAATACCAAAATGGATTTCAACAACTCAATATCGGTGCTTATTTAAAATACGAAGCGTTTACTATTGGTGCATGGTACCGAAACCGAGATGCGTTTATTTTAAGTCTTGGATTAACTACTGAGAAATTCAGAATTGGCTATAGCTACGACTTAACTGTTTCCCAGCTTGGAGGTGTTTCTGGAGGATCTCATGAAATTTCAATGGGATTCAACTTGAAATGTAAGAAACGTGTGAAAGATTTCAGAAGCATTTCTTGTCCTTCCTTCTAAAAGGAACAATTAGAATTTCTGATATATCGGCAAACGCATAAAGGTTTGTTCGAAATACGGACTTCGACTATAGATGAAATACAGCTGATCCCATTCTGAATTTCGAAACTTTTCATCCGTAGCTTTACGCAACTGGTATTCATCCGATAACTTTTTATCATTCGCAAGGATTTCTGCAATTTGATCCTTGAACACATAATTCGAAAAATACTCTTTTTGCTGTAAATACGAATCAAAGAAATTCCACGTTAAATAGGAATCCTCCGCTCTTGGCTGTAACGCTGCGTGAATGAACAAAGCCGCATCTTGTGCACTTGGAATGAGAACATCACCCGGCTTCAATCGAAGTTCTTGCGTGCTCTCCCCCACTTCAATTTTAGAAAGTTTAAAGTGTCCTTCATATGGATTACTTGGACTTTTATACGCTTTCACCGAATAAACCGTCAAGGTATCGATTTGATCTGATGTCAAGGTTTCAAAAATAACATGATTGGCTTTCAAGCGATCGATAACGTGTTGTTCTTGTCCACCAACAACGTAGTATTTGGGGATACGTACTGAATCAGCCGCCACATAGGTTCTAAACCATGGAATGTTCTGTTCATAAGGTTTTGTGCGATCATAAGTCAATTCTTTCAATCCTGTAATGGGATGTAATGGGAATGAATGTTCAAACCCTCTAAATGAAATGGAATCAGCTTTTTCGCTGAGCTCATAGTTATAAGGATACTTGGTCAATTTTTTTGCCCACAATTTAGCTTCGCTTCGCTTTGACTCAATTTCCAGCGTATTCTCCGAAGTAAATGCAATGATTCCTTCCATGAATGCCAAAGTTGCTTGAACGCGTTGTGGAAATGGTTTCAACATGTGCGTTTCGACCGTAAAACTGATGGAATGGAACAATGAAGCATAACCCATGGCGTATCTAGGCAAATCATTGAAGGCATGAATTCCCTGTGCAGGAGTTTCACCTTTCAATTCAACGTAAGGAAATAAATCCCAACCTTGTTGTTTGACGTTTTTCTCCAAGTATGGAATGCATTTTTCGTAGGTCAGTTCTTTCATTTCGGGAGACATTCGCTCTTTCATGGAAGCAATATAAGTTAAGGTATATTGGTAATCCGCACCGTTTGACACATGATTATCAATGAACACATCTGGATCCAAAGAATGGAAGATATTCGCAAACGTGAATGCATTTTTAGAATCCATTTTAATGAAATCTCGGTTGAGGTCCAAATTGCGCGCGTTGCCACGAAAACCGTATTCCTCTGGTCCATTTTGGTTAGCGCGACTTGTCGAAGAACGGTTCATCATTCCTCCGACATTGTATGCAGGAATAAATGCAATTACTGGAAGTTTCTTTCCATCTTTCATCTCTAATGGTTTTCCTTGTTCAATCCACTGATCCAACCAAATCAAACAAGCATTGATGCCATCAGGTTCACCGGGATGAATCGCATTGTTTATAAGAATCGTTGTTCCAGCATGTGCTTTCTCAAAAGTACGGGTAGAATCTTTCCCTCCGTTGATAACAAACAAGTAAATCGGCAAACCATAGTCCGATGGCCCCATCGCATACATGGATAATTCCTTGTGCGCTTTGTCCAGTTTTTTGAGGTGGTCAATTAATGCTGGATATGTTGGAGAAGTGTTGCCTGTCCAGTTGGATTGTGAAAAACAACCTCCTGACACTAAAATGAATATTGCACTAAATAAAAAACGATTCATCCGAAAAAAAAAATTAAAACAGCTCAAACTTCAAAGGCAAACGAAGAAAAATTGGAATTGGCTTCCCTTGTTTGCTTGCAGGAGTCCAATCTGGCATTTCACGGTATAGTTTGATGCTAACATTGACCAAAGCAGGCAAAACAACCTCATTCATGTTGTCCACATAAAAATCATCTATTGTCCCATCCTTATTAATGACAAATCTCATGACAACACGACAAGAAGAAGTTCCATTTTTCGAATCCCCATATTCCATAAAAGAATCTGGGACTTTCAAATGTGCATTGACAAATTTTGATAGTTCATCAAAACCACCTTGAAACTCCGCTTCCACGTAGTTAGTGTCTTTCTTCATTTCCTCCTTTGATGGATCATATTTGGAAACAGGCACAAATGATTCCAAAATCATCCTATCTGCATTGACTTCTCGCATTTTCAAAAGTTCTTTCTTCGCCTCTGATAAAGCAGGATACCACATCATCCACGTAGATCGATCATGCAATTCATAAACCAACAAAAATCCTTGCCCTATTCCCAACATTTTCAAGTTTAGGATTGCTTTTTTGTGTGGGATATCTAATTGAACATAGCCCATTTCTTGCTCGTATTCTGCAGACTTATATCGTTCCACAATGTTCTTATAGTTCATTGCTAAGATTTTTGCAGGAATTATTGACTTTCCTCCTTCTGAGAACGAAAAATCAGCAGCCAACTGAATGATTTTTAGACGCTCCTTCATACTTGGATTAAGGAACTCATTGTACACAAAATGCTTATGTTGATAGTTTTCACTCATAAAATGCCAGGAAGAATCCAACTGAAAATTCAAGTAGGAATGCCCAAAGTGATTTTCCACCGAAAAACGATAGGTATAGGCAGAATCCTTTGGTGACGCCATGGAATTCATGGAGATGAAAAGGATAGCCATGAAAAGGAATGTTTTTAACTTCATCATTGACAGTTTTATTCCTCTAACAAATCAGGTCTGCGTTCTTTGGTACGTTGATAGGCTTGTTCTTCCCTCCAGCGATCGATTTCCTTTTGATTTCCAGAAAGCAGAACGTCTGGCACTTTCCATCCATTAAACTCCGGCGGACGAGTGTACACAGGAGGAGAGAGTAAATTATCTTGAAAGCTATCAGTTAATGCGGATGTTTCATCATTCAGCACGCCTGGAATTAAACGAACAACTGCATCTACAACAACCGCTGCGGCTAATTCTCCACCTGAAAGTACATAAGAGCCGATGGAAATTTCTTTCGTAATGTAATGTTGACGTATGCGGTCATCTACGCCTTTATAATGTCCGCAAAGAATCATGATGTTTTCAAGCATGGACATTTGATTGCAATCATTTTGATCCAAAACTTTTCCATCTGGTGTCATGTAAATGATGTCGTCATAAGTACGTTCGGAAGTCAATTTGTCAATCAAGGCTGCAATTGGCTCGATGCTCATGACCATACCCGCACCGCCACCGTATTGGTAATCGTCGACATTTTTATGTTTATCCGTGGAATAATCTCGAATGTTGTGTACGTGAATTTCCACGTGTCCTTTATCTTGAGCCCTTTTCATTATGGAAGCCGCAAATGGACTTTCCAATAATTGAGGCAATACAGTCAATATATCTATGCGCATAGAACAAAGATAAGGCTTTCCCTGAAAAAGGAATTTCTTTGAAAATCCGAGAATAAATCGTGATTCAAAAAATGCTACTTTCTGAAAATAACTACCTTTGTAACCAAATTCAACTCATGATTCAGTTATCCGATCGATTATTAGCAATGGAAGAGTCTGCAACCATTGCAATGTCAAGAAAAAGCAGAGAATTAAAAGCTCAAGGACTTGATGTCATTTCATTGTCACTTGGGGAGCCTGACTTTCATACGCCACAGTTCATTAAGGATGCTGCGGTGGAAGCGATGGAGCAGAATTATACCATGTATACGCCTGTTCCCGGATATGATGATTTACGCGAAAGTATTTCAGAAAAATTCCGTCGAGATAACAATTTGACGTATGATAAAAGTCAAATCGTGGTTTCTACTGGAGCAAAACAGTCGATTGCCAATGTGGTTTTGAGTTTGATTAATCCAGGAGACGAAGTCATTATTCCTGCACCATATTGGGTTTCCTATTTGGAAATCGTTAAAGTTGCAGAAGGGGTTCCTGTTGTAATCAACGCTGGAATTGAAAAAGATTTTAAAATTTCTGGAGCAGATTTGGAAGCAGCAATTACACCGAAAACGAAGTTATTCATGTTCTCGACACCGTGTAATCCAACCGGATCAGTTTATACTAAAGAAGAATTACAGGACATCGCAAATGTTCTTAAAAAATACCCACACATCGTTGCGATGAGTGACGAAATCTACGAACACATCAACTTCATTGGAAAACATGAGTCCTTGGCTCAATTCCCTGAAGTATACAATCAAGTTGTTACTGTAAATGGTGTTTCAAAAGCTTGGGCTATGACAGGTTGGCGTTTGGGATACATCGGAGCTCCGAAGGAAATTGCAGCAGCTTGCGATAAAGTTCAAGGTCAATTTACTTCGGCAACTTGTTCCATAACACAACGAGCAACAATTGCAGCAATGAAGGCGGATCCATCTGTTTTAAAAGACATGATTGCTGCGTTTAAAAGTCGTCGCGAGTTAGTATTGAAAGGACTTGCTGAAATTCCAGGATTAATCGCAAATCAACCAGGTGGAGCATTTTACGTTTTCCCGGATTGTTCTTCCTTCTTTGGAAAAAAATATGGCGATAAAGTCATTCACAATTCCGATGAGCTTTGCTTGTACTTATTAGAAGAGGGATTAGTGGCATTGGTTGGCGGAGAATCCTTTGGAGCGCCAAATTGCTTTAGAATTTCATATGCCGCTTCAGAAGAAACATTAACAAAAGCACTTTCGCGCATGAAAGAAGCTTTCGCAAAATTAAGCTAGTGAATTACCAAGATTTATTTGATCAGTTTTCAACTAAACGTGTCCTCGTCATTGGGGATGTGATGGTGGATGCCTATTTAAAAGGCAAAGTGAATCGAATGAGTCCGGAAGCACCGGTTCCAGTGGTTGATCTATTCGAAAAAGATGAACGCATTGGCGGTGCGGGAAATGTTGCATTGAATTTAGCTGCGCTGGGTGCATCGCCCATCATTTGCAGCGTGATTGGATCCGATAGTGAGGGGGAAAGACTGATCGACTTATTTCACAAAGCAAACATTTCAACCGATGGTATCTATGCTTCGAGCAATCGAAGAACCACAGTAAAAACACGCGTTCTTTCTAATAATCAACAATTATTACGCATCGATTCCGAGGACACAAATTTGATTAAGTCAACGGAAGAGGAGCAATTACTAAAACAGATCAACACTGTTTTAAAAAGTGGAATTGATGGAATTATTTTTGAGGATTACAACAAAGGGGTTTTAACTCCTAGTTTGATTGCCTCTGTTTTGTCGTTGGCGAATGCACAGCAAATCCCTACTACGGTGGACCCGAAGAAAGATCATTTCTTTGAATACAAGGGCTGTACCTTGTTTAAACCGAATTTAAAAGAATTAAAAGAAGGATTGCAAGTAGATTTTGATTTCGCTGTTGATCAACAATCATTTTTGCGAGCGGTAAACGATTTACAAGCGCAATTAGAAAACAGCATATCTTTCATCACTCTTTCCGAACATGGTGTATTCATTCAAGAAGAAGACCCCATTTTTATCCCAGCGCATTTACGAAACATTGCTGATGTTTCCGGAGCTGGAGATACGGTTATTGCCGTCGCAACATTGTGCTTGATTTCTGGAGCCGATGTTCCATCAATCGCTGCTATATCAAACATTGCTGGTGGACTCGTTTGTGAACAGCCAGGAGTTGTAAGCATCGAAAAAGAACGCCTTTTAAACGAAGTAACAAAACTCTTATAACATGGAACCTAAAGTGGTCAAACCCTACAATACCGACAAATCGAAAAAAGAGGAAGTTGCTCAAATGTTTAATAATATTTCAGCGAATTATGATTTCTTGAATCACTTTCTTTCCTTGGGAATTGATCATATTTGGAGGAGAAAAGCGGTAAAAGAATTGAAATCCATTCAACCGAAGAAATTATTGGATATTGCAACAGGAACAGGAGATTTTGCCATTGCTTGTCTAAAATTAAATCCGGAAAAAATCATTGGACTAGACATCTCCTCTGGCATGTTGGAAGTTGGGAAGCAAAAAATGATCAAGCGTAAGCACGACCACATCATTTCCATGCAACTCGGCGATTCTGAAAACTTACCTTTTGAGGATGGCGAATTCGATGGCTTAACTGTTGGATTTGGTGTTCGCAATTTCGAGAACCTTGATAAAGGATTAAGTGAAATGCTACGTGTTTTACGTCCGGGTGGAAAAGCAGTGATCCTCGAATTTTCTAAACCTAAAGTATTTCCAATCAAACAATTGTTTAATTTCTATTCAAAATATTTCATTCCATTTTTCGGAAAACGCATTTCAAAAGATGAACGCGCATATGCGTATTTACCCGAAAGTGTTGCTGCCTTCCCTGAAGGAGCTGCCATGCAAAAGGTGATGGAAAACGTAGGTTATACGGATGTAAAAATCATTCCATTAAGCGGAGGAATTTCAAGTATCTATGTTGGAACAAAAAAATAAAGCAACAAAGTACCAAAGTTGACGTTATACACTCCATGAAGCGCATTCTCCTTCTTTTCATCCTTATAAGCACAATTAGCTTTTCACAAAAAGCGAAGCAACAATTGTACAAGAATTTCGATAAAAGATTGATTCATTTTGGTTTCATGTTGGGAATCAATTCATCAGACTTTAATGTGTATCAAAAGGTGAATGCTTACCAACAATATGGCATTTTGTCCATTTCAAACGATGCACAACCAGGCGGTCAACTCGGCATTCTCACCACCATTAAATTAGGCACCCCAACCATTCGTTTTCGTTTCATCCCTACCCTTTCCTTTCAAGAACGCGTTTTAAATTACACCAGTATTGATACTTTTAATTTCCCCAAAGGAAAAGGAGAGCAACGCATCAATTCAACAAATTTGGATTTCCCTATGATGCTTCAGTTTAGAACGAGAAGGTACAATAATTTTACGGCGTACTCATTGATCGGCATGCAGTATTCCATGGATTTACAATCACAAGAAGATGCATCGCAAAACTACTACGATCCATTTATTAAAATAAAAAGAAACGATTGGCAAGGACAGATTGGTGCTGGAATCGAATTTTTTGCGCCATATTTCAAATTTGGGATGGAATTAAAATATTCACAAGGATTTAAAAATAGTTTTATTCAGGATTTTACTACTGTGTCGAATCCAATCGATCGATTGTATAACCGTGGATGGAGTTTTTCCCTCATATTTGAAGGCTAATGCAAGAACATCACTTTTCTTGTACCCCAGAAGAAGCGAAAGATTCAATTTACCTTGAAAACCGCATTCGACAGGAGCTCGGCATTTCTCCCAAACAAAAATTAAGCTATCGTTGGCGTAAACGTAGCATCGATGCACGAAATAGACACATCAAAGTCAATGCTTCTTTTGACGTTTGGGTAGATGAAGAACAAGCACCAAGATTTGAGTCTTTTCAATTTCCATCTGTGCAGAACGCCGAATCAATTCACATCATTGGCGCTGGTCCAGCAGGACTCTTCGCAGCGTTAGAAGCAATTCTTCAAGGAAAGAAACCAATTTTATTTGAACGCGGGAAGGACGTACGTAACAGACGCCGTGATTTGGCTCAATTGACGAAATCATCCATTTTAAATCCAGAATCCAATTATTGTTTTGGTGAAGGAGGCGCTGGAACCTATTCAGATGGAAAACTCTATACGCGTTCAAAAAAACGTGGCGACGTTCAAAAAGTCATGCAATTGCTTGTTCAATTTGGAGCGACTGAAGACATTTTAGTCGATGCGCATCCACACATTGGAACGAATAAACTTCCACAATTAATTGTGGCAATCCGCGAACAAATCCTTTCTTGTGGTGGTGAAATTCATTTTGAACAAAAGTTAACAGATGTACGTGTTGAAAATGGACAAATCATTGAAATCGAACTCAATCAAACAAACAAAGTCCCGGTGAACCATGTCATTTTAGCCACAGGACATTCCGCACGCGATGTATTTTACCTTTTGCACGAACGAAAAATTCAAGTTAAATCCAAACCGTTTGCGCTCGGAGTTCGCGTGGAACACACACAAGATTTTATTGATAAATTACAATACCATGGTCGTTTAAACGACGAATTTCTACCTCCTTCCTCCTATTCCTTAGTGACGCAAGTTGATGGCAAAGGAGTTTATTCCTTTTGCATGTGTCCAGGTGGAATTATAGCTCCCTGCGCTACTGATGAACAGGAAGTGGTTACGAACGGGTGGTCGCCATCAAAACGCAACAATCCCTATTCAAATTCCGGAATTGTTGTAAGTATTGATCCAACAGATTTTCCTAATCCTGAGCATCCCTTTGTGTGTTTGGAATTTCAACAATCGATCGAGAAAGCAGCATGGGAAGCAGCAGGAAAAACCCAAAAGGTTCCCGCGCAATGTTTAAAGGACTTTGTGCAAAAGAAAAAATCTACAGACTTCCCACGAAGTTCATACCAACCAGGAATTGTCAGTGTGGAAATGGATGAGATTTTCCCTCCCTTCGTAATAGACCGTTTGAGAAAAGCATTCATCGATTTTGATAAAAAAATGCCTGGATTCGTAACGAATGATGCGGTAATTCACGCTCCTGAATCCCGAACATCTTCTCCAGTATTGATTCCAAGAGATCCCGAAACATGGCAGCATCCGAATGTTTCAAATTTATATCCATGTGCAGAGGGCGCTGGATATGCCGGAGGTATTGTGTCGGCAGCGATTGATGGAATGAACTGCGTCTCCAAGATTTGTCAAAAAGAAGCCTAAAAAACGATTCTTTTCGATTAATTCCCCCTTTTGCCTTTTTCGAAGCGTCCCTTTGTGTAACTTTGTTTTATGAAACGAGTTGTTGTTGGACTTTCAGGCGGAGTAGATTCAAGTGTAACTGCACTTTTATTACAGGAACAAGGCTATGAAGTCATTGGAATGTTCATGCGAAATTGGCACGATGAATCTGTTACCTTATCAGATGAATGTCCGTGGATTGACGATTCCAACGACGCACTTTTAATCGCACAGCAATTAGGCATTCCATTTCAGGTCATCGATTTAAGCGAAGCGTACAAAAGTCGCATTGTCGATTACATGTTTATGGAATATGAACGCGGTAGAACCCCAAATCCGGATGTTCTTTGCAATAGAGAAATCAAATTTGATGTTTTTCTAAAAGCAGCGATGGAATTAGGTGCGGATTACGTCGCAACAGGTCATTATTGTCAAAAACAAGAAAATCCGGATGGAACGTTTAGTTTACTTGCAGGAGCCGATAAAAACAAAGATCAATCGTATTTTCTGTGTCAGATTAGTCAGGAGCAACTATCAAAAGCACTCTTTCCTATTGGTGCATTAGAGAAATCTGAAGTACGTGAAATCGCGCTGAAACACGATTTAGTTACTGCAACCAAAAAAGATTCACAAGGACTTTGTTTTGTCGGTAAAATTGCCCTTCCAACCTTTCTTCAACAGCAATTAGCTCCGAAGCAAGGAAATGTCATTGAAATTCCAATGGACATGCCGCAGTTTCAGACCTACTCAAACATTCCAAGGGATGTGGAGCATGTGGAACAATTAGCTGCTCCCTTTGAATACCAAGAATCCGATGGGAAGAAAGTAACGACACATCAAGGTGCACATTACTACACTGTTGGACAAAGAAAAGGTTTACACATTGGTGGTCGACCTGAACCAAGTTTTGTCATTGGAATCAACACGGATACAAATACCGTTTATTCAGGTCAAACTGAAGGACATCCTGGATTGAATCGAATGGCGTTGAAATTGGAGGCAAGTTCCTTAAATTGGATCAATCGTTCCGAAATATTTGAGAAAGAAAACAGCTTAAAGTGCGACATTAGAATACGCTACAGACAAGCCTTACAATCAGGGACTTTGATCAAGAAAGATGATGCTTATTACATTCTTTTTGATGTCATTCAGAAAGGCATTACACCCGGGCAATTCGCTGCTTGGTATCAAGCTGGCGTACTGATTGGATCAGCGGTTATTGCGCATTAAAAAGCCCTCCGTTTAGGGAAGGCTAATTACTTATAAACTAACGTGTGATTAGTTGAGAATCAAGTCAAACGATTTTTGTTCGTCTTGAATTTTGTATTCGAACGTTTTTATACTATCGAGCAATTCTGCTACTTCAAAAACATTCATTGGACTATTCGTTCCTAATTCTCTGTGTTGAGAAAGCTTCAATTTAGCTTGGCTAATTGATTTTGTTCTAAGGGATTGTAAAGAAGTTGTCATCGTTTTGTTGTTTGTTGAAAGTCTTTACGCCAAGAATCATTCCAAGGTTTCAAAAGTTCCAAATTAATCGCGTGATTCATTAAATGATTTAATCTATAATGCTGTTTTTCAGCAGTTTAAAATTTAAAATAAAAACACTATTTTTCAAAAAGGAGAATTGTATATTTGTAAAATGAAAGCTTTTTTACTCCTACTTTTAATTGCAGTTGTCCTTCCTTCATGCCAAGATGAGCAGTCAGAGGTAGAAGTATTGAACGAAAAACCGCAAGAAGATTTATCCAAATTACCCCTAAATGAATATGCAAAAAGGCACGTTGAATCGAGTTTATCTATTTTAGGAACCGAGAAATATGACTTAGAAATCATCAAGGGAAATTTAGATGCAGATCAAAAGGAAGATGCCATTATTGTTGTCAATCGGAAAAAATTTGCCCTGGATGAAGCCATAAAATCAGAGAATCCAGCAAAATCGGCAGAAATGGCTTTTATGGGGAATTACAATTACATTTTCTTTTATGACGGTGGATTAAAACTCATCTCTCCTCCTATTGCGATTCCTTCGTCAGCCTTGGTGCCATTGAAGGTGAATTTATCCGAGATTACAGCGGGATCTTACAAAGACATATTGATTGATTACCGTATACGCAATGCGAATTTCAGAGATGTCTTTACCGTTACAAATCATACGCCACGAAAAGTATTTGAATGGAAAACCTTTGATGGCTTAGGTACGGATAAAACAGAGGCGTATACATTTGAGTATACTTCTGGTAAATATGGTCCAGAGAAAGACATCATTTTATATGAATCTACCTTAGAAAAGTTACCGGCAAATGCGGACAAAAACACGTACGAACCAAAGGTAACCAAGACATCTAAAGTGGCATTTCACTTTTTCTATATTCCGCAGGAGCAGAAATATGGGATGTTAAAAAATTAGTAAGAAAAAAAGAAGTTTCCTTCCGTTTTTATGAGTTTCGAATCAACACCAAAAACCTCTTTAATCAGGTTCTCATTCCAAACTTCAGTACCGCCTTTGTGTGTTAAAACACCTTCCTTCAAAAATAAAAAGTAATCTCCATTTTTAACGGCTAAATTTATATCGTGAATGACCATTAGGCAACTTAGCTTTTTTTGACTAACTAGTTCCTTAATTCGAAAAATAAATTCAACTTGATGTTTTACATCCAAAAAAGTAAGTGGTTCGTCCAATAATAAAATGGCTCCTTCTTTTACATGAGCTATTTGTGCATATACCCGTGCAAATTGAACACGCTGTTGTTCACCTCCACTTAAAGTATCATACATGCGGTGACGAAACGGTTCTAAATCAAACATGGAGATGGACTCCTCTACCCATTGTAAATCAGCTGCATTTGTCAATTGATCAAAGTGTGGATATCGTCCCATTAGAATTAAATCTTCCACCTTCATTTGAAAACTTAAATTGGTGTGTTGAGTTAAAACTGCTCTGGTCTGTGCATATGTTAAAAGCGGGATGTCCTTTAAAGATTTTCCATTAATGACAATTTCTCCATTTGTTGGCACTAAACTTTTCGCGATGGTTTTTAGGAGCGATGATTTTCCGGATCCATTAGCACCTAATACCATCGTTAACTTACCTGGTAAAAGGTCGAACGAAACATCGTAAAGAATTCGTTTTTTGCCAATGTCTAAACAAAGGTTATTCACGCGAACATCAAAGGACATGGCTTCTCTTTAATAGTATGATAAAAATGGGAACACCTATTAGACTTGTGACCACACCTATAGGTAATTCTGCAGGAGCGAAGATCATTCTCGCTAATAAATCAGCTAGGCACAAGAATATTCCACCAAACAAGGCTGTAATCAATAAGCTAAACTTCCCTGAATTTCCAAAAATCAAGCGATGCACGTGTGGAATAATCAGGCCGACAAAGGAAATAACCCCAACAAAAGCAGTAGCAACGGAAATCATAAGGACATTAATGAGCATGACTTTCATGCGTAACTTAGGTACATTAACGCCGAGGTAAGTTGCATTTTCTTCTCCAAGCACAAATAATTGAAGTTGTTTATTTAAAGGAATTACCCCGATAAATGACATGAGTAATACCAACCAAACGATGCCTGTATTTTGCCAATTTGCACCAGACAAACTTCCCAAACTCCAAAATGTGATGGAACGTGCCTGCGGATCACGGGAAATATAGGATAAAAAGCCTATACCGCTTAAAAACAAGGCATTTAAGGCCACGCCAACAAGAAGGATTCCCATGACATTCATGCCCGTTTTTTGATAGGAAAACATAAACACTAGAATGGAAGCCAATAAAGCGCCCAAAAAAGCACAAATGGGTAAGGCGAACGCATACGCTGTTAAATTCCAACTTGCACCAAAAACGATAAACACAGAAGCACCAAAGGCTGCACCACTAGAGGTGCCAATGAGTCCTGGTTCAACAATAGGGTTTCTGAAAAGCGACTGCATCATAGCACCACCCAAGGAAAGAATGGATCCTGTAGCAAAAGTCATTAACACACGAGACAATCGCAACTCGATGAAAATACGTTCCTGTAAATTCATGTTTTCATGATTCATCAACTTTGTCAAAGCATGAAGCATCTGAATATAATCAATGTTTACCGCTCCAAAAATGGATGAGAAAAAAACAACAAGGATAGCTCCAATGACAATTAAAAAGGACCAAAATTTCGAATTAATGCCCATGTATCAATTTTTCAATTTTCAAGGTGTTTTTCCCAGTTCTAGGACCCAAATACATGAGGTCAAACTCATTTACACGATAGATTTTATTTTCCTTCGCTGCTTTCGTTTCGGAAAGTCCAGGTAAAGATTTAATTTTTTCCAACGAACCTAACCGATCGAAACCAAAGTCGGTCATTAATATGACATCTGGATTTGCCATCGCAATCGCTTCAGCGGATAATACCTTCATTCCTTTTTCACCGGTGACACTTAATTTTCCCCCAGCCCACTCTATCATTTTCGCAGCGGTACTTTTTTGGGTCACCAGTAAATAGTGATTTTTCGCTTGTCCAAAGTGAATAATTAATACACTTGGTTTGTTCTGGTATTTTGTTGCAGCTTGTATGGCTTGATTGACCTCTTTTTCAAAGTTCACTGCCAACTTTTGAGCAGCTTGTTCTTTATGGAAGTACTTGCCCATTTCCAACATAAGGGCTTTGGTAGATGCAACATCCTTCGCTTTTGATGCGAACACTTTCATTGGGATTTTCAAACTTTCCAATTGTCGAACCACGTGATCTGGACCTATGTTATCATCGTGAATAATCAAGGTCGGATTAGCTGATAAGATTGCTTCCGCTGATAAAGCACGGTGGTATCCCAATTTCGGGAGTTTGTTAATTTGAGCTGGATATACGCTTGAAAGATCTACTCCAACCAAGTCCTTCTCCGCATGGAGCGCATAAATGAGTTCGTTGTATTGTTTCGCTAAACAAACGATTCGTTTCGTTTCTGTTTTCGCACGTTCCTTTTGTCCACAAGCACTCAAGAACAAAAATGAGAGAATAAAATATAGTGATTTCATAAGCAAAAAAAAGAGGCGACCAAATTGGCCGCCTCCATAAAATTAAGAATTAAAAGATGTATTTGAAATTGAGTCCTCCAAAGAAATTAATTTTTGTTGGACCAGGTAAATAAACATCAGGTGTTTGATTTACAAATAACATCACGTAGTATTGTTGACTTGTGATATTATTCGCTCCGAAATAAGCATCAATGCTGTAGTGGTTAGCGAATACTTTACGGTATCCGATTTTCCCATTTACTAAGCTATAGCTATTTGCACGGTTCAAATTATCAGAAGTATAGTAAACTGAATCTCTGTAAGAATATGTCATGTTCGCGTAAACTCCATATTTCGTAGCTAAGTCAAAACCAGCATTCAACGTTAACGGTGGAACGCCAGCCACTTTTTTACCAGAGTAGTCCACTTCAACAACATGATCCTTTGAAGAATTCAACTGTTGGTATTTGAAATCACCATACGTAAAGTTTGAATACGTTGCATTCACAAATGGAGTTAATGCAGTAACAACTCCATTTTCAGATTGAATTAAATTATAACGTACCATTGCTTCTAATCCATTGTTGATTTGTGTCCCACCATTCGCTACATATGTGTAAGACGTTGCTGTATTCGCTGCATTTGGCACAGCAACAACGGTCATTTTATTGGTGTAGACTGTTTGGAAAGCAGCGACTTCATAGCTCAATCGTTTATTCAACAAGCTTCCTTTCGTTCCAATCTCCATTTGCGTTCCTTTTTCAGGTTTTAAATTGGTATTTAACTCTCCTGTTAATGGAATATAGAAGTATGAACTTACAGGTGCTTTATAACCTGTTCCGTAAGAAGCATAAACAGAAATTTGTTTATTAAACACTTTGTTTAGCGCAACGTGAGGAGAAACTAGGTTGTTATAAGAATTAGCATAAGTTGAAGGCTTCGTTGTATGATTAGGGTTACTTGGATTGTTATTCGAAGCAACATAAAAACGATCATTCAACTCAATGGACATATTTGAAACACCTACACCTGCAGTCAATGACATTTCAAACGGCATTTTCAACGACCATTCTGTAAAGTACGAATAAGTTTTAGAGATGGAATATGTATTGCTTTTCATTGCACCAATGATGTTATATGGATTGTTCACATTGTTTGAATCCTTCACCATTCCGTAGCCCATTGATTGAGAATTTTGACGTTGTGCCTCAATACCTGTCACACCAGAAATCGAAAAATCATCGTTAATTTTTCTTTTGTAGTCAAACGTAGAACGCGTTCCATAATTCACTGGTAATTTATCTGTCCAACCACCCGCTGAACTTACGTTACTGCTCATCCCAGTTGCGAAAACCGTTGTGGTATTCGATAAGTTTTTCGTTAATCGGTACGTGTGGCCAAATCCAGCTCTTGCGCTAATGACATTTGAATGTGCATTATTCTTGATGTAAGCCGTGTTTCCAGAGTAATCTAAGGTATCGTATTGACCTTTCGTTAACTCTCCATTGCGTTCATCATAGGAATTGCTGTATCCAAAGTATACATTTACGGATTGACGCTCATTCGCTTCAAATGTTCCAAAAACATTCACAAAATCTTTTGTTGATGCCGTATGTTTCATGAATCCATCATAGGATTGTTTACCATAGTTTACCAATAAAGAAGATTTTGCTGTTCCGATGGAAAGATTAGTTGTGTAACGTTTCAAACCGTAACTTCCCATCATCACATCTTGACCGATGGAGATTTTACCTGCTTGTGGTTTCATCGTTGTGAGGTTAACAGCACCAGCGATTGCCAAGCCATACAAAGATCCAGCAGGACCTTTTAACACTTCCACATTTCCGATCGAACCGAAATCGATGTCATCCATCAATGTGATTCCTTCAGCGTCCGTGATAGCAATTCCGTTTAAGTAAACTTTAGTTCCTTGACTATCGAAGTTACTACTCGTACCATTCGTTCCTCGCACTCCATTTCCATATCCACGGATATTGAATGTTTGTCCGGCAGAAACGGTTCTACGTTGCATGTATACACCTGGGATATTCGTGTTAATGGCATCATCCATAAACAATCCATTCCCGCGTTTAATTTCATTTACGTTTAACGTTGCAATTGAACTAGGTAAGTACAATTTATTTTTATCCGTGTTTGCATGGGCTGTGACGTTAATTTGATCAACCATTTGCAAGTTTTTAACAGACATCGGAATACTTAACGCTTCTTCACAATTAGAAACAGTTTTAACATTGGGTTTGTAATCCTCCGCTTCCACGGCGATTTTCAATCCTTGTGCACATTCGAAGGAGAAATATCCATTCTCATCCGAATACACAACTTTTTTACCATCGATAGAAACTTTCGCTCCACCAATTGGATTCGAAGTCATTTCATCGATGATTTTTCCATACTTCATATTTTGACTCCAGGACATAGCTGAAATCAAAAAAGTTCCAAACACTATACTTTTTTTCATTTTTAAATTTTTCTTAATAAATACTTATGTGCTCATCCTATAAAATGAGACACCAATTTTCTCCTCTCAACACTAATGATGTGAGAAGAATGAAATACGATTTTATTAAGAAATAATTTGTGGAGGAGGATCCTCTTTAAAAAGGAGTGCATTAGAAAAATGTTGTACGTATCTTTTTTCCGTCAAATCGGCTGTTTTTCTAGGTTCGATTGAATAAGTATCCCATTGAATTAACTCCATAGGCTCGGATAAAAATTTAAACCATATGTTAACCGGTTGATCTTTTCCCTCGTGACTTAAATTGAAAGAAGTCATCGATTTCAATTGCTTGAAAAGGGTTGTTTCTTGATCATCACTGATACAATGGAAGAAAAATCCATTTTTGGTTTTCTCTTTTTTCAATACGTCATAGTAATGACCATTTAGGATAAACTCATGCGATTTCACCCATTTCAATTGGTGTATTTCATGATTCGTAAAATGAAATTGAGTGAGCTGATTCTCAGGAACTGCGTGTTTGAGCTCGTGCTTAATTTCATTATTGATAGCATACCGCTTCCACTCAAAATAAGTGAAAAACCCGAGTAAATGATAGCACATTAACCCAAGAAAACCATAAAGCAGAAGTTTTCGCACGTCCAAATTTAATCTTAAATTTACAATCAAATTTAATTTTATGAAATTTCTTTACAGCATTTTTGTTTGTTTCGTGCTTTCTCAAGTTGCTTTTTCCCAAGCTCCAGGAAGCCTAGACTTAAGTTTCGCAACGGTTGGTTACACAAGTTTTGGTCCAACTACTACTTCCTTCGACAATGCACAGGATATTGTCACGTTATCAAACGGAAAAATGGTCTTCTGTGGTACATCCGGAACATCTGGAAACTTGGAGATGACCGTTGGACAAATGAACGCAGACGGAACAATGGATTTAACTTTTGGAACCAATGGTTATTTCATTTTCTCCAATCCGGCAGGATCAGATTTCGCTTATGACATGGAAGTATTGCCAAATGGGAACATTCTTGTTGCAGGTGCACTTTCCATCACCGCTGCCAATCCTAAGTGGTCATTGATTTGCTTGAATCCAAATGGAACCTTGAACACAAGTTTTGGTACAGGTGGCGTTTTCTCAATTGACATCGATTCAAGTGAAGACTATGCTCGAAAAATCCTATTGACTCCTACAAAAATTGTTCTTGCTGGAAACACAAAAACACCTGGATTTACGACGAATCGACTTGCAGTTGTTCGTTGCGATTACAGTGGTGTACTCGATCTTACCTTTGGAAGTTCAGGAATAGGACTAATTGCCAATGGACAAAGTTTAACTTGTTGGAGTGCTGCACAAGGAACAAATGGAGACTTGATTTTGGCGGGCGATGCCTACATCAATAATAATTATTATCCGATGATTGCAAAATTCAACGCCGCAGGAACTATCGCAACAACTTTTGCAACGAGTGGTGTTTGGGTAAACATGGCCATGAATGCACGTTATTTCGATGTGGATTTTCACAATTCTCAATTAATCCTTTCAGGAAATAATGGAGCTAGTTTTACTGATTTTTTATTGGAATCACGATCGGAAACTACAACTGCTTTGAACACAAGTTTTGGTACGAATGGTCAAACGATTATCGACTTAAATCAAAGTGATACGTATTATGAAGTCATTTTTCATCCGGATGGCAAAATCCTTGCCTGTGGAACATCTGGTTCGGCTGGTATCGGTGCTGCGAGAGATTTCATCATTTCTCGTTTTAATGCCAACGGAACAATTGATCCATCTTGGGGTACAAATGGACATACTTTAACGAATATTTTTGCCAACTGGGATGACGCGTACGGTATGGATTTATACCCTGGAAACCGCGTTGTTTTAGGTGGGTTTAGTGCCCAAACAAATACGCAATTTGCTTTTTCAAGGTACATTTATTCGGCTGCTGTTCCGGGTTGTATGAACCCACTTGCTTGTAATTACAATCCACTTGCCACCGTTGATAATGGTACATGTATTTTACCCGGATCACCGTGTAATGATGGAAATCCAAATACCATTAATGATTCGATCGGTCCAAATTGTAACTGTGTTGGAGCAATTATTGTCCCAGGTTGTACTGATCCTTTAGCATGTAATTACAATCCACTTGCCAATCAAAACAATGGAACCTGTATTTACCCTGGTTCAGCATGTGACGATGGAAATCCAAATACAACGAATGATTCGATTGGTCCAAACTGTAATTGTGTTGGAAACCTAATTATTCCTGGTTGTATGAATCCTGCGGCTTGTAACTACAATCCACTTGCAACCATTGATGATGGTACTTGTTTGTTTCCCGGAAGTTTGTGTAATGACAATAATCCAAATACAATTAATGATTCCATCAATCCAGATTGCAATTGTATTGGCGACGTGATAGTTCTTGGTTGTACAGATCCTTTGTCTTGTAATTACAATCCATTAGCGAATCAAAATGACGGTTCTTGTACCTATCCAGATGCACCATGCGACGACAACAATCCAGATACCATGAATGACACCTACAACAGTTCATGTGATTGTGTAGGAATGCAAATCGTACCTGGATGTATGGATCCGGCGGCATGCAACTTCAATCCGTTGGCCAATGTCGATGATAGCAGTTGTGTATTTCCTGGAGATTCGTGTGATGATGGTGACTCCACCACTATTAATGACGTATACAATTTCATTTGTGAATGTGTTGGTCAAACAAATGGTTTGAATGAAATCACCAATATCACTTCGATTTATCCAAATCCATCTTCCGACAACGTAACCATTGAATTTACAGGTTCCATTCAAGGTGCTGAATTGCAACTTTGTGATGTTCAGGGAAGAATTTTGATGAGAAAAATCGTTCTTTCCAACACAGAAACCATTTCTGTCGGACAATTTGAAACAGGAACGTATTTCTTGACTATCAGCGGATCGAAACAAGCGATCGTTAAACAACTTATCATTGAATAAAGAATCAAAGGAACTTCTGGAGCAAACCATTTTGCTCCAGAAGCATTTCCGTTTTTACCTATCCGAAAACCATTCGCATAAAAAGAAATTACTTATTGCGTTGCATGGATATGGTCAATTAGCGCAATACTTCGCGAAAAAATTCACTAATCTTCCTGAAGATTACGCCTTACTTGTTCCAGAAGGAATGCACCGTTTTTATTTACAAGGTTCAAGTGGACGCGTTGGAGCTTCGTGGATGACCAAAGATGGACGAGACTTGGACATTGAAGACAACCTTCATTACTTAAATCAACTGCTATCCCATATCATGGACACGCATGTATTTGAAGAAATTTGTCTTTTAGGATTTTCACAAGGTGGAGCCACAGCCGCGCGCTGGTATGACCAAGGTCCAAGTCGTTTTCAGAAATTGATTCTATGGGCAAGCGTGTTTCCACCAGATGTTCAGAAACCAAGTTACACATCCGGAAATTTGCATTTTGTATTAGGGAACGAAGATCCTTATTACACGAAAGAAAACGAAGAAAACGAATGTGCTTATTTTTCAGAAATCGGATTTCATGTCCACCGTTTTGACGGTAAGCACGACATTCATCAAAGCACCCTACTCGGAATTCTAGAAAAATAAAAGACGTTAGGTTCTATCTCCTTCCCATTTTCCAACTACAGCCGTAGCAACGGAATTACCGAGTACGTTTGTCGCACTTCGGAACATATCACAGAAATGATCAATTGGTAAAATCAAGGCAACACCTTCAATTGGAATATTGAACATCCCGCAAGTCGCAGCAACA
This sequence comes from Crocinitomicaceae bacterium, assembly GCA_024643545.1. Lineage (GTDB taxonomy): Bacteria > Bacteroidota > Bacteroidia > Flavobacteriales_D > Crocinitomicaceae > UBA952. The sequence continues at coordinate 150,493 of JAHEMR010000002.1, forward strand.
ACTACCAAACTTGCTCTTGGTACACCTGCTATGCCTTTACTCGTTAACATTAAAACAATCAACATCGTTAACTGGGTTCCTGTGTCTAAATGGACACCATATACTTGCGCAATAAAAATGCTAGCAAACGTCATGTACATCATACTTCCATCCAGGTTGAAGGAATATCCTAACGGCAACATAAAAGAAACGATGCGGTCTTTGATACCGAAGCGTTCTAATTCTTCCGTTAATTTTGGAAAAACCGCTTCACTACTTGTGGTTCCGAAGGCAATGACTAATGGACTCACAATACGTTTCAATAAAGCTTTTAGGTGACTTCCAAGGAAAATGTATCCAACCAGAATGAGGACAATCCATAGCGAAGCGATTCCAACAAGAAAGGAACTAAAGAACTTCGTGTAAGTAATCATTAAATCCGAAACATCCTTCACGGCAAAAACGCCAGCGATTGCTCCAAACACACCGATCGGTGCGAATTTCATGACGAAATTGACCATTTTCAAAATGATGTGAGAAAACTTGTCCATTGCGTTAATGACAGGTTTTACATTATCACCAATAGAAGCCGCAGCCAATCCAAAAAAGATGGCAAAAATGACAATTTGAAGAATTTCATTCGTCGCCATTGCTTCAAACACAGACTTAGGAATGATGTGTTCGACAAAGTGTTGAACGGAGAAATCTTGTGTTTTTTCAGTCACTTCAGCTGAAGTAGAAAGGTCCACGTTAGAGAGATTCACACCAACTCCTGGTTTCAAGAAATTCACCCATAACAATCCAATAATCAAGGAAATAAAGGAAGCAGTAAAGAACCAAGCGAGGGCTCTCCCCCCTATTCGTCCAACTGATTTTAAATCACCAAGTTTTGCAATTCCAACAACAAGTGTTGTGAGGACCAATGGTGCGATAATCATTTGCACGAGTCGAATAAAAATCGTCGCTAATATCTTGATATACGTACTGAATTTTGTTGCTGTATCCGCATCAAAATTTTTATGAACGATTGCTCCTAAGGTAGCCCCAAGAACCATGGCTATCAAGATGTACAAGGTAAGTCGACTCTTTTTTTGTTTTTCAGGTGATTCAATTACGTGATCTTGACTCATGGAATTATCGTGTTATTTCAATTAATATGTGAAAATAGGAAAAAGTAGAAACATAGCAAGTAAACAAAGACATCAAGAAGCTTAGCGAATAATAAAATAGAGGTTAAAAACAAAAATTACATTTCGTATATTTGAATCCCAATCAACACATATGGCTGTTTCACAGAAAGAACTAGATTTCAACAACAACGAAGACAAAATGCGTTTAAAGATTCGCGCATTAGAACAAGAATTAGACAAGATCTACCAAGGTGGAGGAAAAGCTAAAATTGAAAAGCAGCATTCAAATGGTAAATTAACCGCTAGAGAACGCATCGATTTATTGTTGGATCCGAATTCAAACAGAGTTGAAATTGGTGCTTTAGCTGGATACGGAATGTACAAAGAACATGGTGGTTGTCCATCTGGAGGTGTTGTGATCGTTATTGGCTATGTTAAAGGGCGTCAGTGTATTGTCGTTGCGAACGACGCAACGGTAAAGGCTGGAGCATGGTTCCCGATTACTGGAAAAAAGAATTTAAGAGCGCAAGAAATTGCCATGGAGAATAGACTTCCAATCATTTATTTGGTGGATTCAGCAGGAGTTTATCTTCCCATGCAGGATGAGATTTTCCCGGATAAAGAACATTTCGGACGCATATTCAGAAATAACGCACAAATGAGTTCCATGGGAATCACACAAATTTCTGCGGTTATGGGTAGTTGTGTTGCTGGTGGTGCCTATTTACCAATTATGTCCGACGAATCTTTAATTGTCAATAAAACAGGTACCATTTTTCTAGCTGGATCTTATTTGGTAAAAGCAGCAATTGGCGAAAGTATTGACAATGAATCCTTAGGTGGTGCAACAACACAGACAGAAGTCTCTGGAATTTGTGATTATAAAGTAGAAGATGACCAAACCTGCATCGCTACGATTCGTGATTTGATGAGTCGCATTGGACATAATCCAACAGCTGGATTTGATCGAATTGAATCCATAGAACCGACAGTGGATAGTAAGAACATTTACGGAATCATTCCTGAAGACCGTTCAAAATCTTACCCGACCAGAGAGATTTTGAAGTGTTTGGTTGATGGATCTGAATTTACAGAATACAAACCAACTTTTGGAAAGTCCATTATCACGGCCTATGCTCGCGTCGATGGATGGAGTGTCGGAATTGTTGTGAACAACCGTGAAATTGTTAAAAATGCGAAAGGTGAAATGCAATTTGGAGGAGTAATCTATTCAGATTCGGCAGATAAAGCCGCACGATTTATCATGCTATGTAATCAAAAGAAAATACCATTAATCTTCCTTCATGACGTTACTGGATTCATGGTTGGTTCTAAAAGTGAACAAGGAGGAATTATTAAAGACGGTGCTAAAATGGTCAATGCGATGGCGAATAGCGTTGTTCCAAAATTCAGTATTGTTATGGGGAATTCTTACGGGGCAGGAAATTATGCGATGTGTGGAAAGGCTTATGATCCACGGTTGATTTTTGCTTGGCCAACAGCAGAAATCGCAGTAATGTCCGGAGCTGCCGCTGCAAAAACACTTCTACAAATTGAAGTTGCAACATTGAAAGGAAAAGGAGAAGAAATCACTCCAGAACGTGAAAAAGAATTGTACGATCAAATTAAAAACAGATACGACGAACAAATTTCCCCTTATTATGCCGCGAGTCGTTTATGGGTTGACGGTATCATTGATCCAATCGAAACGAGAAAAGTAATCTCAATGGGAATTGAAATGGCTAATTTATCCCCTATTGAAAAAGCATACAACGTCGGCGTTCTTCAAACTTAATCCTCTGCAGCAGATTTCTTTCCGTTAAAATAGTAGGTATAAGCAAATCCTACACTCAAGGATGAAGAAGGTTTGGAATACTCATTTGGATCATATCCAATATTTGAATCAACACCAATCATCCATGGTGTAAAACCGTAACCATAAATTGGATAACCTAAGGTTAAACGGTAGCTGCAATTGACATCGGCTGTTAATACAAAACCAATACAAGGTTCGATGTACGTTCCTTCAATAAAATTGTATGGAATTCCTTTTGATTTCAGTAGGTCGCTCATCGAATAACTTTGAAGGTAACCCATTTTTACACCGATATCAGTTCCAAACCTTTCCGTCCAAAATTTTTCGTGTCCAAATTTTAGGTAAGCTGCGGCAGTATGGATACCACCATAAACCTTTGAAGGTACTCGAAATTCATTGATGGCAAAATACGTATAATGAATGCCCGCCCCAAAAGACAATCCTGATTTTATCGTATATTGATATTGCGCACTTGACTGGATTAACCCTTGCATGATCATCTTATAAGGTTGATTATTCATTGCGTTGGGTAATGCCAATTCGAAGGTGAAAGAATCATCTGGATCTATTTCTTGAGCCACAAACTTAGTCGAACAACCAATACCTAACAGAAAGAAAAACATCAAAACACTTTTCATACGCCTACTTTTTGAATCTCTTTGATAAAAAATTACTCACAAATTGGACTGATTCTGGTTCTAAATTTAACCAATAAATGGGAAGGATGAAACCAATGCCAAGTATAATTTCTTTGATGATGATTCGAACAAAAGAAGATTGAATGAAGGAAAAATCATTGGTGACATAGGAAATTGAATAAAAGGAAAGCATAAAAATGATAAAAGCCAAAATCAATTTTGCTTGAGAAAATTGAAAAGGTTTTAAGTCATATTCTTTCGAAATATACCATCCACGCAGTAAATTGTAAAAAACATATACTAAACCGGTTGAAATTGCAGCGCCTACAATCCCGTATTTAGGTATAAGGTACAGATTGAAACCGTATACGCAAACTATGAGCAGCAGTGTGAACAGTAAATCGGACTTATATTTCTTAGAGGTAGATAATATAACCCCATTTAATCCGTAGTACATATCCACAATACGTCCGATCATTAGGAAAAAGAAAACCCAAATTCCGCCTTCGTAACCTGGAACAAAACTGAAAATTTCGTGAATCGGAAGCCAAATGATTAAAAATCCCAATAGTCCAAGCAATAATCCGATTGAAGAACTTTTCTGATAAAGATCTTGCATTCCTAATTTATTCCGTTCCTTCCATTGTTTTGCAACCAAAGGTGAAGAAACACGAATCACTGAACGGTAAGGAAATAGTACGGCACTAATGAGAAGTAGCGTGGTTGTGTAAACACCAGTATCCGAAAGTCCGTTGTATTTGGCAATCATTAATGAATCTAAAGAAACAACAATAATGGACGCCAACGAATTTACATAACTAAAAGACGAGTACGAAAAAATAATTTTTTGAAATCGTTTAGGAATTTGAATGTATTTCAGGGAAAAATTAAGTTCCCCTTTGCGTATAAGGTATATGATTAGGTAAACTGGTGCCAAAAAATGCAGAATGACGTACCACAAAAAGAACTGTTCAAAATTGAACCAATTAAAGAAGGCTGCAACTAAAAGAAGCGTAGTTAAAATCCGGAGTACTACATCTTGTAGAAAAACAGGCAAAACATTTTCGTGCATGCCTCTCATATGATTTTCAAACAATTGAAATAGTACTATTGATATACCAAGTGGAATAACCATGTAATAGTAATCAACGAACAAATGAGAATTCTTTTGGTAATTTGCGACTATTGTCTCTTTAGAAAAAAGAATGATCCCTGTAAAAAAACATATACCTACGAGGACTAGCAGTAAATTCACTAATAAGAATCCAAAATGTTTCCGGTCAACATTTCTAAAAAACGGAAAGAATCTCCAGGTTGAATAAATCGTTCCCAAATTCGCAAATTGCGCAAAGAGCAAAGCGACATTCATCACAAGATTAACCAATCCCACTTCTGCGCGAGAAAATAATAAAACAAATAAAAACCCTTTATTGAGGTATCCTAAAATCAATCCAACAAAAGAAATAATAGATGTACGAATGGCATCTTTCTGTACGATTCCCATAGAGGTAAAGGTACAAAATTCCATTTGAGCTCAGCCGATTCGCATTAAAAATACAGCTAGATCATCACATTTGAACCTGGCTTTTCTCTACAGAAAATTATGGGAATAAAAACCCCGACGATTCTGACGAATGTCGGGGTTTTAAATCGGCGTCTCACGAGGATTCGTGATTACACTCCCAGCAATTTATGATTTCTTAGTGGAAGACAGAAAATAATGGGCATAAAAAAAAACCGACGATTCTGACGAATGTCGGGGTTTTAAAATCGGCGTCTCACGAGGATTCGTGATTACTCCCCCAGCAATTTATGATTTCTTAGTGGAAGACAGAAAATAATGGGCATAAAAAACCCATACGATTCTGACGAATGTCGGGGTTTTAAATCGGCGTCTCACGAGGGTTCGTGATTACTCCCCCAGCAATTTATGATTTCTTAGTGGAAGACAGAAAATAATGGGCATAAAAAAACCCGACGATTCTGACGAATGTCGGGGTTTTAAAATCGGCGTCTCACGAGGATTCGTGATTACTCTCCCAGCAATTTATGATTTCTTAGTGGAAGACAGAAAATAATGGGCATAAAAAACCCCGACGATTCTGAAGAATGTCGGGGTTTTAAATCGGCATCTCACGAGGATTCGTGATTACTCTCCCAGCAATTTATGATTTCTTAGTGGAAGACAGAAAATAATGGGCATAAAAAACCCATACGATTCTGACGAATGTCGGGGTTTTAAAATCGGCGTCTCACGAGGGTTCGTGATTACTCTCCCCGCAATTTATGATTTCTTAGTGGAAGACAGAAAATAATGGGCATAAAAAACCCCGACGATTCTGACGAATGTCGGGGTTTTAAAATCGGCGTCTCACGAGGATTCGTGATTACTCTCCCAGCAATTTATGATTTCTTAGTGGAAGACAGAAAATAATGGGCATAAAAAAACCCCGACGATTCTGAAG
>JAHEMR010000005.1 GCA_024643545.1 Crocinitomicaceae bacterium
CCATTACTCCAGCTGTAGGTGTATCCTGGTACTCCTCCTGATACACTCAAATCAATGCTACCCGTTGGGGTCCCAAAACACAAAGCAGAACTTGGGTATAAGGTCATTGATATGGCTGAACCAGGTTGATTGACTATTCCGCTGTAATTTGATGTACAGCCATTATAGTCTGTGACAACTACAGAATAAGTACCTGCTGTTAGGTTAAAAATGTCCTGAGAAGTTGCTCCGTTGTTCCATAAATACGAAAATACGGGTGTGCCACCTGTTATCGTTAAATCAACAATTCCATTTGTGTCTCCGAGACATACAACGTTATAAATAGTTCCATTAATTGTTAAAGGAAGAGCAGGTTGTGTTACGTTAAAACTCAAGAATACACCACACCCCAAAACATCTTCCACATTTACATAATATTGTCCGGGTGAGAGATTTGTAACATCTTCTTCTACCGCTCCTGTACCCCAATCGAACACATAACCTGGAAAACCGCCACTTGGACTTAGGTTAATGTCCCCATCAGCCCCACCGAAACAATTAACATTTCCAACTACAGCAGAAACGGCAACAGTATTTGATGGGTCAAGAATTGGCACTAATAACACCTCTGGACAACCGTTTGAATCGTAAACCGTCACCTCGTAATTTCCATTTTGAAGTGCCGAAATATCTTGTGTAGTCGCTCCATTGTTCCAGCTGTAGGTATAACCTGGAGTTCCGCCAGAAACAGTAATGTTAATTGATCCTGCTACTGAATCTAAACAGTTTGCGTTTGTATGGGTTTCGGTGATTATTGTTGATGATGAAGGTTCTGTTAGGCCAATTGAAATCGTTTCCGTACAATTGTTTGCATCGGTAACCACAACGGAATAGATTCCAGCAGGAACCTGTGAAATATCCTCGGTAGTACTACCGTTTGACCATAAGAAACTAAAAGGAGGGACACCACCTGTAACTACGAGATTAGCCGATCCAGTGGAATCAAATTGACATAATATATTTTGACCAGAGATACTCAAGAAAATAGGTATAGCTAAGTTTTGAATTGTAACGGTTAGTGAATCAGCACAACCATTTCCATCCTCAACTTGCACCTCATAGGTTCCTCCAGGAACTGTTAATTGATCTTCTACAAAAACCGAATTGGACCAAAAGAAAGAGTAAGGAGCTGTTCCTCCCGTGGTTGTTAAGTCAATTGAACCAGGTCCGAAACAACCTGCATCCGTATGTGTTTCAGTAAGCGCAAGCGGATTTTGGGGCTGAGTAACAACAAAATTACCGGTTAATGAACATTGATGATCATCTACAATGTTCACCGAATAATTTCCAGCAATTAAGCTATTAATATTTTGAGTTGTTTGCGCATTATTCCACAAAAAGGTATAGGCAGGTGTTCCGCCAGAAACAGCGATGTTCACTGCTCCATTTGCATTTCCAAAACAACCTATCGGTGTTACAAGTCCGGAAAAAGAAAGCGGAGCTGTTGGCTGTTGGATTGTTGCTCCATAGGTAACCGTACAATTATTTGCATCGGTTACGAGTACCGAATAAAATCCTGTTGGTAAATTTGAAAGGTCTTCTGAAGTTTGAGCGATGGACCAAGAATATTGGTAACCAGGTGTTCCCCCATTAACAGTGAGATTAATTGATCCAGTAGACTCTCCGTAACACAATACATCTACTTGGGTATGAGCACAAGAAAGCGGTTGGTTTGGTTGAAGTACCGTTGACATTAATGAATCCATACAACCATTGATATCTGCAACGGTTATTTCATATTGTCCAGAAACAAGATTGTTAATCGATTGATTAACAGGGCCGTTAGACCAAAGAATAGAATATGGGAAAACCCCTCCTGTTATCGTCGCATTCACTGAACCATTATTACCACCGTAGCACAAAACATTTTGAACGGCCGTAGAAATCTGAAGGTCTGAAGGCTGTGTCAACGTGATGTTGGAAACTGCTGAACATCCGTTTGCATCTGTAACAGTTACCGTGTATGTTCCAGCACCAACGTTAGAGATGATAGCAGTTGTTTGACCATTTGACCAAGCGTAGGAATACGGGGCAGTTCCTCCCGTTACTGTGGTACTCACTGATCCATCTGTGTAATTATAGCAAGAAATATTGTATCCGTTATAATTAAATACACTTGAAGTGGATACGGTTAATAAATTAGGCTGCGTTATGGAAAATACCGTGTCAGTGACGCATGTATTTCCATCCTGAACTGCTAAATTATAATTACCGGGTGCTAATCCAGATATAGCATTGGTTGTATTTGTAGTGGACCACAAATAGCTCATAGGATTTGTTCCTTGTGCACTCGTTACAATTGAACCATTCGCAGCATTAAAACATGTTACATTAGCCAAATTAACCAACGAAACGATTGGCTTAGGATGAACGATGACACTATTTGTAATGTTGTTAAAAGTACATAACGATCCATTAAACGATATGTCTAATTCATACACACCGGAGTTCAATGAACTGATGTTAGGAACCGAAGGATTGTAGGTCGTTGAGGAAAAACCTTGCGGACCAGTCCAGAAGTAATTCGCCCATTGGGAATAAGCCGCAGCTAAATGAAGCGTATCACCAGGACATAATGGGTCGTTGATACTAAAATCAACCGGTGGACAATTGGCCGTTGAAATTGTTAATTCATTATTCGAAGATGTTGGACATCCAAAAGCATCATAGACATCTGAAGTACCATTATTTGTTACCAGGTTACCTGATAAATTTCCTGTACCGAAAATATATGCCTTATTTTCAAGTGTACTATCACAGGAGAGAATTAAACAATCCGAAGATACTTGAACTCGAAAACGTATAGCAGTACTGTCGATTCCCGTTGGCGAATTTATCATTTGCCCGCCAATGGATGAATTAGCACCAGTTCCAACCCTTGTTTTGATTACTCGATTCACTGCATCATACTCCGCTTGATCGTCTCCACTTCCATCCGTCTTCGAACCAATAAAGGGTCCATTTAAAAAGCTTATAGAATTTGGGACATAAGATGTCCTGATATCTAAGGTGTCGGTCATCTTTGTATTTAAAGAAACATCCGAACCAATATTTTTTCCAATTACTGTATATTCAAGAACATCACCAGGTAAAACGACGCCTCCGTTTAAATCGTTTACATACACCGTTGCCCTCAAATCAGGCTCATAAATATCAATTGCTGATGTAAGGACTCGGGTTAAAATTGTTTCAGAAGAGGTTGTTACACGGATATTTGCGGAAGTTGCGCCATTATTTAGGTAGTTTTGAGCCGTATTTGTTGGAATATAGACAGAAGCATCATATCCTAGCGTATTATTATAGCTCGGTATTCGAAAAGGTGTCAACACTCCATTATAGGAAATGGTACTGTTAAACATATCTGTTGTATTGTGTAAGACGTCTGAAACTTGTACATAATTTGATCCTACACCGTTAAATAAAAGTTGATCTCCTGTTTGAGACCTATCACCATCATAAGCAATTACACCTAGTTCAAAATTTACACCTCCTGATAACGGTGTTAAAAAGCCTGAAATTGGAATGGTTACTGTATTTGATGCTGTTCCTTGACTCACATTCGCTAATCCGTCAAAAACCGTTAAATTTTTGTAGGACTCCGCTGTATTTTTATAAATAACGACGATGGTCCAGCCACCAAACAAATTGGTTGAATTCACCTGATTAATTTGATCGGCAACCGTAAAACGCGCTTTAATTCCGGCCGACTGAACGATTGAGGTAATTTCTTTAAAACAAAAATAAGTTACCGAACCCGTCGTGTTGTTAATCGTTTGATCTGCCGTTAACTGTTGGTAATTTCCATTGCCAACTTTAATTTTTACCTGACTGCGATTGGCGTAGTTGGAAGTTGAAGTGGTAATCTTTCCTCCCCAATACAAGCCTGCCCATGAAATTTCCGAGCAATTTGCAAGATTTAAACTATCACTTGAAGACATGAAGGTTGTGGGATCGCCATCAATGTCTACATAACTCATGGTGAAATTGTTGTTTTGACCAGTTCCTGAAGGTGGTACTTGTATTTGACCACTTGTACAAGTGGTCCCGGCATTACAAGTTACAGATACATTCGAGACAAAACGAATGCTTCCTTTTTGTTGAATTTGCTTTCTAATAGAGAAAGGACTAACTACCTGCGAAAAAACGTGTGTTGAAAAGCTACCTAATACAATGAGTAAGGTGAATAAAACAAGATGAGGCCTTAATTTAACGTAACTTTTCAAATCATTCATAGCTTTTAGGAGAGTTTACAGCTTGATTATAACGAATTTGGAGGTAAAAGGTTGCCAAACGTTAGATTACTTTTACTTCTTTAAATTGCGCTTTACTAAAGTGGAATATTTCCGTGCTTCTTTTTTGGAAGAGTTTCCGCTTTTTTCTCCAACATGTTAAAACCATTGATGAGTTTTTGACGGGTTTCATTTGGTAAGATGACATCATCAATGATCCCTCTTTCGGCCGCTCGATATGGATTTGCAAATGTCTCTGCATACTCAGCTTCCTTCTCCACCCATTTATCTTGTGGACTTTCCGCTGTTGATATTTCACGTTTAAAAATAATTTCAGCAGCACCTTTTGCACCCATAACAGCAATTTCGGCCGTAGGCCAAGCAAAACTTAAATCAGCTCCAAGGCTTTTTGAGTTCATCACACAATAAGCCCCACCGTAAGCTTTCCGAGTGATAACCGTAATTTTAGGCACTGTTGCCTCTGCAAATGCATAGAGTAATTTTGCGCCATGAGTGATGATTCCTCTCCATTCTTGGTCAGTCCCTGGTAGAAATCCAGGTACATCTTCTATAACCAAAAGCGGAATGTTAAAGGAATCACAAAAACGAACAAAACGAGCACCTTTTCGAGATGCATCAATGTCTAGAACCCCTGCCATTGATGCAGGTTGGTTTGCGATAATTCCGATGGTTTTTCCTTCAAGTCGTGCAAAACCGACAACAATGTTCTTGGCAAAATCCTCTTGAACTTCTCTAAAACTTGCGTCATCAATGATACAATCAATTACTTTCTTAATGTCGTAAGGAATATTTGTATTTTCAGGAATGATTTTTTCTATTTGCTTGAACTTGGATGCATTAAATTCAAATACACTTGGTTCGGGAGCTAATTCGTATGAATTTTGTGGTAAATATGAGATTAAATCACGTGCTTTTTTAATGCATTCCATGTCATTCGAAGCTGTGAAGTGATTCACGCCTGATTTTTCAGCATGCGTTTTTGCACCTCCTAAATCTTCCGAAGTAACTTCTTCATGCGTCACCGTTTTAACCACATTTGGTCCTGTAACAAACATGTATGAAGTTTCTTCCACCATGAAAATAAAATCTGTTAAAGCAGGAGAATAAACCGCCCCACCCGCACATGGACCCATAATTAGCGAAAGTTGTGGAACAACACCGGATGCTCTTGTATTTCGGAAGAAAATATCTGCGTATCCACTCAATGAGACAACACCTTCTTGAATACGGGCACCTCCTGAGTCATTCATTCCAATTATCGGCGCACCATTTTTCATAGCAAGGTCCATAATGCGACAAATTTTTGCTGCTTGTGTTTCAGAAAGGGATCCACCTAGAACAGTAAAATCTTGCGAATACAAGTAAACAAGTCGACCATGGACTGTTCCAAAACCTGTAATTACACCATCACCCGGAAATTTCTGCTTTTCTAAACCAAAATTCGTTGAACGGTGCTCTACATACGCGCCAATTTCATTAAATGACCCTTCATCAACTAAAAGCAATACACGCTCTCTCGCAGTGAGTTTTCCTTGTTGATGTTGCTTATCTATGCGTTCTTTTCCACCTGCATTTTGCAGTTCTGCTCGTTTTTGAGCTAAAAGTAAATTTCTATCCATACCCTACTACTAAGTAGACAAATTTAAGGGAAATTAACGCGGAAAAAAAGTGGTCCATTTATCTGAGTAAAGCGTGATTGCTGTAAAGCCGAAAATTAGGCATATAAAACTCATCGTTTCGCTCATTTGAAAGAATGGTACAGCTAAACTTAACATTAAAAACAGGGTGACATAAGCTGTTAATTGGGTGGTATGAATAAACCAATGTTGGACATGCATTTCATCCGTAAAAAGTTTCATGTTCATTTTGTACCGCAACCTTTCACTAAAAACAACGATTGGGAAGAGAATAAACCCCTGGGCAATTCCCATGTCTTTATACCAGAAAAAAGCACTCATTTCGTGTAAAAAATTAATTTCAGGATGCAGTTTATACACGTAAAAATGAACCGCCAATAAACACATGATGAAGATCATTCCGTTCCATAAATATGCACGTTGATGTAACCTCACGCGTTCACGGACATGTTGCATTCGGATTATTCCAGAAACTTCTCTCGAAATTTGATCAAGCAAGAAGAAAAGACAAATAAAATAGATGCTCCAATTCCAAAAAAAGAAACCAATTATCGGAATACCAATATCACCAATTAGCGAACTAATCTTCTCTTGCCGGTTCATCGTTTATTCTTCAAGATCGCCACACGTTCTTTCGTTAATTCATAGTCGGGGTCTATTTTCAAGACTTTTGAATAAGTGAAAAGGGCATTTGTGATGTCGTTTTTGGATTCATAGACGAGACCTAGATTATGGTAAGATGGAACGTGTTCTTGATTCGCTTTTATTGCTTTCTTGTAGTAGAAAATGGCCGAGTCCAATTGTGGCTTGTCAAATTGATAAATTCGCGCAATGTGGAAATACGCATCAACGTACGTGGAATCAATTTTAGCCATTTTCCTATATAAATTTAACGCTTGATTCGTCTGTCCAAGATTTTCTTTTGCGTAAGCAAGCGCATAAATTACTTCTGTATTTTTAGGTTCCAACTGGTACGCCGTGGTGTATTTTTCCATGCCTAATTTAGGGTCACCACTTAGTTCGTATAATACCGCTAAAGACAAATAAGCCATGGTACATTTAGGGTCTATTTGAACAGCTGTTTCATAAGAAGATATGGCCAATTTCAAGTCCTGTTTTAATCGGTAATTTGTCCCTTTTAAAATGTACGCATCCCTCAGCCTTGGATTTATGCGTAAGGCTTTATTAATGTACAAAAACGAGTTATCCATGTCTTCCAACATTGTATACGTATTTGCCAATCCGATCAGCGCTTTTTCACTTTTTGGATTTGCTTTAACAAGAGATTTATACATTAAATGACCGCGCAACATGTCATCAGCGGAACGTGAAGGTTTGTTTATCAGCGCTTCTGCATACAGCACCCGCGTATCGAACGAAACACTATCTAAGCGATACGCTTTCGCAGCTATCTCCAGTGCTTTTTGGTACTGAACTTTTTCAATCAATTCATTTCCTTTCTTAACAAGAAGTTCAACACTATCTGGATACAATGTAATTAAACTATCCAATGTCAGTTTTGACGTGTCGATTTTTTTTGATGTATCACCGCAACTGAAAAAGAGTGATGACAAGAGAACCGGAATAAGTACAAAGAATATACGCATAAGCAAAAGTAAGGATTTTGAATTGGAATTAATCTTACCTACCTTTGTAAACGAATTTTTTACATATGAAGGTTAAACTACTTGGATTATTTATTGCCTTAATTTCTGTGTCTCAAGATCTTCTTGCACAGGGGTGTTCTCAGTGTAAATTGTTAGCGGAACAAAATGCTGGATTGGACGAAGATTCATTCGGATCAAACATCAATGGTGGAATCATCTATTTGATGGTTATTCCCTATTTATTATTGATGTTTTTATTCAGAAAACAGATCGTTACATTTATCAAAGGATATTTCTCGAAAAAAGCCTAAGTCCAGCGAACGGTGATTTTGCCCATTGACTTTCCGCTTTCCAAAAAATCATGTGCCTCATTTAGTTGGTCTAGATGATAGACTCCACCAACGTGCGTTTTTACTTCGTTTTTTCTGTATAAATCAGTTACTTCCTTCAAACAAGAAGCAATTATTTCTGGATGGGCATCTGCAATCTTAAGCATATTAACTCCAATCAAACTTTTTGACCGCATCATCAAGGCAATAGGTAAAACTATTCCCATATCAAAGAGGAATTTCAATTTAGAAAAGATTCCAAATTTTCCGCCAACCATTTGCGAGCCCCCGAAGATGAATAAGCGTCCATTTGGACCAAGAAACTGCATGTCCTTTTTAATGGTATCTCCGGCGATTGGATTGAAACTGGCACTTAAAAGGTTTTTTCCGAGCAGCTTTTTGAGTTCTGCTTCGTAGTCTGTCGCTTTATAATTAATCACGAAGTCTGCTCCTAGATTAAGGGCTAATTCTCTCTTTTCTTCGGAACCAATTTTCGCATAGACGATAGCTCCCTTTCGTTTGGCCAACTGAATTAACAAGGAACCTACACCTCCAGCGGCAGCGTGAATTAAAACATGTTCATTTTTTCGAATCGGAGAAATAACATCAGACATATAGAAGGCGGTTACTCCTTGTGTTGATAAGGACATTGCTATTTCTGCTGGAAGATCGTCAATTTCAACGATGGCATTCACCTTCGTTTGCACGTATTTCGCATAGCCTCCAAAACGAGAAAATGCCAAAACCCGTTTACCAATCCACTCAGATGAACAATCAAGTCCGACTTGTTTCACAACTCCTACCAATTCATAACCCAATACACAAGGTAATGGTGGCGCCTCTTTGTACAAGCCATGTCTCGCCATCACGTCTGCATAATTTAATCCAAAAGCTTCACTTTCGATCAACACCTCATCCGTAAGCAATTCAGGAAGTTGAACAACCCTCTTTTCAAAAGCCTCCGATGAAGTTCCTGTTTTACACAGAACAATCGCTTCCGTTTCCATTTCTTAGAATCGCGCTGTGATTCCTCCCATCACTTGGAAAGGTTGCACTGGATAATTGTACCAACGGTTATAGCGTTGCGCAGCGACATTGTTTAATTGTAAAAATGCAGATACTCTAGCGCTGTATCGGTACTCAACACCCAAATTTATATCAACGATTGTACCTAAAGAAACGAAATATTGCCCGTTTTCTTCTTTCACGCCTTCACCTGCTGCATATACGAGTGCATTTCGTCCAGATTCAAGCGTACCATCTAAATTAATAAGGAACTTCTCATATAAATTATATGAACCTCTGACCAAACACTGAAGTTGAGGCAAATTCCATGCGCGTGCTTGGTTATACATTTCATAAGAATAGAAACGTGCTGTACCATCAATTTTCAATTTTTCATTCATTTGATAACTCAAAGACCCTTCAATGGTAGTCAAATTAAGTGTGTCATAAATGACATTGAATTGATTTCGATATACGCCAAAGGTATCTGTTACAAACAGTGCTTTATTTTCAATATGTGCGAAACTTGCTCCAATATTAAAACTCATTCTTTTGCTTAATGTCCCTTTGAATCCAGCATATATATCGAATGGATTGTGTTCATTCAAAAGTTGTTGATTGACACGAATAAACGGATTTTGCGCTGTTAAACCTTGAATGGTGTTTTGTTTTAATCCACCTTTGATTCCTAAATAAGGAATAAAAACATCGTTAAACATAGCGTATTTAAATTCGGCATGTGGATAGAGATATACTAAATTTCTATCGGTACGGAAATCAGCAGTAATGCCAACACCGATTTCGATTTTTAGTCGATTGTTAAGCATTTGAGTCCAAACACCAGGTTTGAAATCTAAAATCGTATTTTGACTTGCAATACCTGTATCTCCAACGGACATAACTGAATCTAAAATACCGTATTTATATGCATTATACCTCACTCCAATGTCTCCATAGAATCGTTCATTTCGGTTATTGTACCAGAGTCTTGATTTAAAATTAAGGTGGTTTTCTTGGGCTCTCCAATCAGCAAGGGTATCGGAGATTTTTCTTGTTTGAAAATTCGTGAAGTCTGTTTTAATTTTAAAATTTAGACGCGCACTATCACCGCGATTCGCAACATATTCTGCTGCACCGTTATACACTTGAAAACGTTGAGCAATTGAATCTTTTGATAAGCTGTCATTTTGAACGCCATAATAATGGAAACCATTGTTCTGGTAATTAAACTCACCAGCAAGATTATAATTTCTTTCATTAATCTTTCCAAACACTGTTCCACTTGTTCGATCATATTGCGCAGGAGCGTAGGCAACCTTTTCTCTGTTTTTGATGTCCCCAAATGAACTTAAATGCTTCACATTTGCACCGTATTCATATAATCTTGATCTCGTAGAGTTAAAATACAATTCTCCCATAGGCATGATGGTGGAACCTATTCCTACTTTCGCATAAAATGGATACAACTGTTTTAAATTCTCCTTTGTTTCCACAGTTGCCGCCTCAATCGTATCCAAAAAAATCTTTGTTGGTACTTGAAATAATAATAATGGGTATGCCTTTACTTGGGTTGCTTTTACCGTATCAATGATTTTTGGATGAGCCAAAATACGAAAGGCAGGTTCAACCGTTCTATTCGTTCTCATGTCAAAAACGATGTCATCTTTTTGAGCCCAAATTCCTGAAACGAATACCAGTGTAATGAGTGTAAGTAGGTATTTCATGTTTTTAATTTTCATTGATTTCGATTTTCATTTCTGGTTCCTTTTCTTCTGTTGCTGGTGGATTTTTGAGTTGCATTAACTCGTCCCAAAGATCATTAGCCTCTGACTGAATGCCATCATTTGTTTCCGGATAGAAGTCAATCACTGATTTCAAGGTCTGTTCAGCTTGGAAAAGATCATCATTCAACATATGAATTCTAGTTTGCAGCATCAGGCCTTTTGCTACCCAGAAATTATAACTAGGTTTCATTTTAACAAGGGCTTTAATTTCCGCTTCAGCAGTTGCAAATTCCTTATTTTTAAAGTAAATATCTGCAAGCAAGTATTTAGCTTCCGAGCCCATTGCAGTTGTTGTATTCTTCACTAACCATTCGAGGGAAGGTTTCGCCAAGTTATATTCTTTCAGATAATAGTTAGCAAGTCCAATAGAGTATTCACCTTCTACTTTAATTTGAGGGGTGATGGCAGCGTTTTCCAAAACAAACTTCGCATTTTCAATAGAATTCGCATAGTCTTCCGTTAAAAAAGCACAGCGCATTTGACCAAGTTTTGCCTGGAAGGTTGTGGTTGGTTTTGAAGCCAATTCATCCAATTTTTTATAGAAGGATTTTGCTTTGCCGAACTCTTTCTTTGCATAGAAGTAGCCTGCTAACTTCGATGCCGCGTATTCTGAATAAGCCGTCGTTGGCGTTTCCATGAATTTCTCAAAATAATTCATTGCATTCACCGAATCTTTTATTTTAAGGTAGCTATTGCCCAAATAAAAATATGTTTCATTTACGAATCGACCATTTGGAAATTTGTTTAAGTAAATTTCGAAATTCGGAGCAGCCTCGGCATAATTACTGTCAAGGTAACTATTCCATGCAGGGGAATAGAACATGTTTTCTTTCTCCTCTTTAGAAATATTTGCACAAGGATATTGATCTGCCGTTGCGGAAGCCAATTCTGGATTTTTCTGTGCATTGTAAACATCAATTAAAGCCTTCACCACTTTTTCACAAACTTCACGTTGCTGTTCAAATTCAGCCAAAATGCTTTTGTACGCAGATTCCGCTTTGATATAGTCCCATTTTTTATAATATGCATCAGCCATGTCAAGACGCACATCCAACACGTAAGTTGAATTTGGATATTCTTTTAGGAAGTTTTCGTATGCCAATAACGCTTCATCAAAATCCCTTTCGGACATATAAGTTCTTCCTAATTCATAAGAAGCGTTCATTCGATACTTGGATTTTTTAAAATTAGATAAGAGATCGTTTAAGGTTTTGATTTTATCAGCTGGTTGCGCATTATAGCCATACGCTTTTGCTAAGTAATACATTGCTTTATCATTCAAACCTGAATTAAGTGCCAATGCATCTTTATAGAATTGAACGGCCAATAAATTTTGACGAGTCAAATAATAAGAATCTGCCACACGAAACGTCGCATCTAAGACCTTATTTTTATCCTTTGGAGCAAATTGCAGATACGTGCGAAAGGACTCTATCGATTGATCATAGGCCTCTTGGTCCATGTACGCATAACCTATGTTATAATACGCATCAATTTTTTCTGGCAAAGAGTTTGAGGCAGGTGAAGAAATAAACTCGCGGTACATCGCAATAGCTTCTTTTAATTCCTTTTTACGGAAATAAATATCGGCAACCCAATAGCGGCCTAAGGCTACCATTTGCGGATCTATTGGATATTTTTCAACCAATTTGAATGCCACCATGGCATCATTATATTCATTCTTTTGAAATAACTCTACTCCGTGATTAAAAGCCACCGTTTGATAAACGGATTTTAATTTTGCGTCCATCGACGGAAGCTTATCCAAACTTTCTATGGCTTTCGCATAATTACTCGTTGTGGTATACACATTTACTAAGTATTGAAAAACGTCAGATTTTCGTTTCGTGTTTGGGTAACGAGAAAGGTAATTTTCAAATGCGCGTACCGACTCATCGTAAGGATTAATATCTACTTTAAACGAAATCACGGCAAATTGATACAAAGCATCTTCTTGAATGTTTGGTAAGCTTTTCATCTCTGAAGCACGTTCAAATGCACTTCTTGCAGGAAGCAATTTTTCAGCCTTTAAATAAGCATCGCCAATTTGATACATGGCAATGTGACCAAGACTATCATCTATCCGTGTTACTTTATCAAAATTCTTGATTGCTTTTTCGAATTGATTTGTTTTATAGTAAGAGAATCCTAGTTCATAAAAATCATCTCTTGTTCCTTTCGATTTCGAATGGTATTTCTCTAAAAATCCAATCGCTTCTTTATATTGCGCTAATTGATAATAAGCATCACCAATTATGTGTTGAATGTCCGCTTCATTGTTTACAAAAGTGCAGCTCAAAACGGTTGGAGCAAAGTCTATCACTTCTTGGAATTTCCCTTGTTTGTGAAGAATTTGAGCTATGTAATAGGGAACAACACCACAAAAGGTAGAGTCCGTGCGTAATTTTTGAAAGCCTTCCAAGGCAACTTGCAATGCGTTTTTAGTATAGCTAATATGCGAATAAAAATACAAGCTTGGTTTTGCATACTGCGTACTTCCATCTTTTACCTCTCTAAACGCATCATACGAGGCATCAAAATCACCCATTTGGAATGCAGAATAACCCATTTTGAATAGCACTTCTTCTTTTTCATCTGATTCCACTTCACGCACAGGCACTTTTGAATAGACTAATTGAGCAGATTCATAGTCTTCATTCTGAAAGTGGTAATTACCAATTTTCAGGGCGATTCGATTCTTGTAGATGTTATCAGGATATGCTTTAATGAATGCTTCCAGAAGTGGAATAGCATCGTTGTTATGTAACTCTAAAGCAGAAAGACCCTCATAATAGTGCGCCTTGACCAACAAAGGGTCATTCAGATTTCTTTTAGCTTCCTTACTATTACTGATAAAAGAGTGGAACTCTTGTTTAGCAGCGCTGTATTGAGCTTTTTCAAATAATTCTTCTCCTCGGAAGTAGGAAGCATTTTCACCGGCATATTTAGCCGATTCTTGTGCCCAAAACTGAATGGGTAGCAAGAATGCAAAGACGAGATGGCGTAAGTTACGATTCATAGAATGTAAAATTACAATTGGGTGAGTGTGGGAATGATGCAGTATTCAAAAGTTTTAAACCTGAAAGTGTTAAGATATTATCGCAGGGAGAATTAAAAGGTTACGCCAAAATCAGCACATTTGTCTTAAATTCAAGATTGTGTCAAAAGTAATTACCCTCGCAAATGCCCAAATCTATCAACAAGAACAGCTGGTAGTGAAGAACGTATGGTTCGATTTGGAAGAAACTGAATTCGCTTATTTAATTGGAAAAACAGGCAGCGGAAAAAGTAGTTTACTCAAAACGCTCTACGGAGAACTCCCTTTGAAGGAAGGTGAAGGACACGTTTCTGAATACAATTTGAAGCGTATTACAAAAAATGAAATTCCATTTTTAAGACGAAAAATTGGAATTGTGTTTCAAGATTTTCAACTGCTTCCAGATCGCACGGTGATGGATAACCTTGCATTCGTACTTGGTGCAACTGGATGGAAAGACAAAGAACTGATTCGAAAAAGAGCCTTAAGTTGTTTACAGCTTGTTGGCATTGAGCAAAAAGCAAACAATTTCCCGCATACATTATCAGGTGGTGAGCAACAAAGGGTTTCCATTGCTCGTGCTTTATTAAACCAACCATCGCTCATTCTCGCAGATGAACCTACAGGTAATTTAGATCCAGAAACTTCGGAAGAAATTATGCAACTGTTAATTGCTGTAGCGAAAGAGGAAAATACTGCTATTTTAATGGCTACACATGACATGAACATGGTCGATAAATATCCTGGTCGAATTTTAAAAGTAGAGGAGGGAGAATTAATCGAAGTAAATAAGGTTTAATCCATTTCTCCTACTAGAGAAACTTGTACGCTTTCTTTTAGCGTTTTTTCATCGGTAGAGCCGAGTAGGTACATCAATTTTGTTAATGCCGCTTCACTTGTCAAGTTTCTTCCGCTAATCACCCCGACGCGTTCGAAGAAAGAACTCGTTTGATAAATTCCTTGTTGAACTGCACCTGAACCGCATTGGGTAATATTCAGAACAATCCCTCCGTTTTCAATAAAATCCGTTACCATTTTTTGAAAATGACGATCTGATGGAGCGTTCCCGGATCCGTATGTTTCAAGGACAATTGCTTTCACACGAGCATCTTTAAATATAGACTCATATACCTCAAAATTCATTCCTGGATATAAGCGAATCAGTGCTACTTGGTTTTGAAGTTCTGTGAAGACGGTGAGCTGAGGTAATTTTGATCTAAAAAGGCGGTCTTTTTGCCATTCAATATGGATTCCTGCTTTTGCTAATTCAGGATAGTTTGGTGATTGAAAGGCCTCAAATTGATTGGCTGAAATCTTACTACTTCGATTTCCTCGGTACAAAGAATATTCAAAGTAAACAGCTACTTCTTGAAGAATTGCTTCTCCATTTTCATCCTTCATTCCGGCAATTTCAATCGCTGTAATTAGGTTCTCCTTTCCATCCGTTCGAATGGTTCCAATCGGTAATTGTGAGCCTGTAAATACAACGGGTTTCTTCAATCCTTGCAGCATAAAACTTAAAGCGGATGCTGAAAAAGCCATGGTGTCTGATCCGTGTAAAATCACAAATCCATCATACAAACTATAATTTTCCGCAACTAATTTTGACATCATTTTCCAATGACTGAGGTTCATTTCTGAAGAATCGATAGGTTCATCAAAAGAAATGCTTTCAATGTGTACATTTAGTCGACTCAATTCTGGAACATGGTCGTGAATGTGCTTAAAGTTGAAGCTCTCCAATTCTCCCGTGAGTGGATTTTTAATCATTCCAATGGTCCCACCCGTATATATGAGGAGAATTTTAGTCATGCGATAAATGTATGAAATTTTGCAATTGAAACAACTCGATTGCATTCTGACTCGTAACTTTCTTCACCTCATCCATTGATACCCCGAGAATATCAACCATTTTACCGGCAACTTCCACCACATAACTGGATTCGTTTCTCTTTCCTCTGTATGGAACTGGACTTAAATACGGAGCATCGGTTTCTAGGACCAAGCGATTTAACGGTATATGAGGAAGCACTTCCTGTAGTCCGGCATTTTTGTAGGTCAACACACCGCCTATTCCGAAATAGAATTGTTCGTATTTCAGTATTTTTTTGACTTGTTCAATGCTTCCCGTATAACAATGAAACACACCGCTCAATGATGGGGTCCATTCATCGTCCATGATTTCGAACAATTCGTCAAATGCCTTACGGACATGAATTGCAATGGGCAAATTCAGTTCTTTTGCCCAGCGAATTTGTGTGCGAAAAACTTCCTTTTGCTCTTCAATAAATGTTTTATCCCAGTACAGATCCATTCCGATTTCACCTACGGCGCAATATTGACTTGGGTTTGCAAACAACTTTTCTTCGATGGTTTTTAATTCTTCCTCCCAGTTTTCTTTTACATAGGTTGGATGTAATCCCATCATCTGGATGCATTGTGGATATGCCGCTGCCAGTTTCTCCATCGGTTCTATTGAACTCACGTCAATGTTTGGCAATAATATGGCGCGAAGTCCTGCATCATTTCCGCGCTGCATCATTTCGGATAAATCCTCTGAGAATTCTTCTGCGTACAAATGCGCGTGTGTGTCGATTAAAAAGGACATATTAATTCAATTTGTTTAATGCTAATTCCCAATTCCACGCATCACGAACGGCATCTTCAATGGTACGTGAAGCTTTCCAATCGAGCAGTTCTTTTGATTTCGTTGCATTTGCATAGATTTCAATGACATCTCCCTTTCTTCTGGGTCCAATTTGATGGTTTACTTGTTGATTTGTCACCGCTTCAAAAACACGAATGACCTCTAAAACCGTGGTGCCGGTGCCGGTGCCAATATTTACTGACTCCAAGCATCCTTTTTCCTGATTTTCCAAAAATTGAATGGCTTGAACATGTGCTTCTGCTAGGTCCATGACGTGAATGTAGTCACGAACACATGATCCATCGCGCGTTGGATAATCATCTCCAAAAACAGTTAAACACGCTTGTTTACCAATCGCTGTTTGTGTCACAAATGGCAATAAATTATTTGGTTTTCCAATCGGAAACTCCCCTATTTTCGCACTTGGATGCGCACCAACTGGATTGAAATAACGGAGGTTCATGAGGTGAAATTCAGGTGCGGATTTGAAGAAGTCAGCAATGATTTGTTCCCCGATCCATTTCGTAAATCCATAAGGGGATTCAGGTAAACTTTTCGGTGTTTCTTCGTGCACTTCTTTGGTTTCTTTAGGTTCTCCGTACACGGTACAAGAGGAAGAAAACACAAAGTTCAAGACTTTAAATTCTTCCATTAATGAAAGAATGTTTACCAATCCTGCCAGATTGTTTTGGTAGTACATAAGTGGTTTCTGTACAGATTCACCCACTGCTTTGTGAGCAGCAAAATGAATCACACCGTGAAAAGCATAAGTTTGGAAAATCGTTTTCATGGAACCCGGATCACAAACATCCGCACGGTGTAAAATCGGCTCAAAACCTAAAATTTCAGAAAGGCCTTTCAACACGACTTCATTCGCATTTCGAAAATCATCCACAATTACGGGAATGTATCCCTTTGCTGTTAAGGCGAGTACGGTGTGTGAACCAATGTATCCTGCTCCTCCCGTAACTAAAACGTATTTGCTCATGTCACAAATTTAGGTAGGATTATGAGGAAAACAGCATTTTATGATGGGCAATACAAACAAATAATTGTTATCCTTGTTAGGTGAATATGAAACTGTTGAACTTCTTTCTTGTGTTGGGCCTGGTATTGTTTACTTCGGTCAATCGATCGGAAACGACTCGTTTCGACTTGACGGTGACCGTCACGAACATTCAAAACGCGAAGGGCAAGATCTCTTTTGGATTATTTCGCAAGCAAGATTCCTTTCCTATAAAAGGAAAGCAATTCAAGGGAGTATTTATTGAAACCACGAAATCAAAAACGAAATACACCTTCCAAGATTTGGAAAAGAACAGCTATGCTGTAGCCATTTATCACGATGAAAACAACAATGGGATTTTGGATAAAAATCTTGTTGGAGCGCCCACCGAAGCGTATGGATTTTCAAGAAATGCACGAGAACTATTTTCTGCTCCAAGCTTTGACGACGCGAAAATTGAGCTCAATGACAATAAATCAATCGAAATTTGGATCAAATAGCTTATTCAAAGGAAACCAAAACAGTTCCTTTATCGACAACATCACCTTGTTGAATCGTAATCGCACTAACCACTCCAATTCCTTCTGCTTTCAGGACGTTTTCCATCTTCATCGCTTCTAAAGAAACAATGGCATCTCCTGGATTAATGGCTTGACCTAATTCAATGTGAATATTCGTGATACGACCAGGCATTGGTGCGGATAATTCCTTCAACTTACGGATTTTTGGTTTGTCGAAGCCGAGTGAAGCAATGATTTCATCCAATTCACCTTTCTTTTTCACCACAAAAACACGGTGATTGATTTTAATCGTTAAAGAACGGTTCTCCGTCTGATCTTGAACAATTTCACCATGAAATACAACCCCATTATGAGTGATATCAAAATAGCGGTGATCATGCCAAATGATTGCTGCACCTCCTGCGGTAGCCACCTCTTTTCCGTCAAAAATCCAGTCCATGGGTTAGTTTGATTTAATTATGTTAAAAACGGTGTCTCCATCCGCTTCAATTGTTTCTTTTGTACCATCCGTTAACTTCACAAAATGAATGGAATCTGCCAAAACTTCGCTACAAATATACACTTCAAATTGCTTAATGGCCTGTTCAACAGTCTCAGTTGTGTCGATTTCAACCGAAATACGGTCTGTTACCTCAAATCCGGAATCTTTGCGCATGTTTTGAATGCGGTTGACCACCTCACGTGAAATTCCTTCAGCTTTCAACTCATCACTCAAGGTGATGTCCAATGCTACGGTGATTCCTCCTTCGCTTGCAACCAACCATCCCGGGATATCTTGTGCATTGATTTCGAAATCGGCTAAATCCAATGTGATTGTTGCGCCATCAATTTCTCCATTCCATCCTCCATTTGACTCTACAGATGCAATATCTTCTTGATTAAATCCAGCAACCAATGTAGCAATCGACTTCATTTGCTTGCCATATTTAGGCCCGATGGTTTTGAAGTTCGGTTTAATGCTTTTCACGAGCATTCCCGCACCATCCGTCAATAATTCCAATTCCTTGACATTGACTTCAGAGAGAATAAGGTCTTTCACATGCATTAATTGTTCTGCTACATCTTGATTTAGCACTGGTATCATGATTTTTTGCAGT
Source organism: Crocinitomicaceae bacterium (assembly GCA_024643545.1). Taxonomy (GTDB): domain Bacteria; phylum Bacteroidota; class Bacteroidia; order Flavobacteriales_D; family Crocinitomicaceae; genus UBA952. Next base: position 18,960 of record JAHEMR010000005.1, read on the forward strand.
GGCTGACGCACGCGCAACATGTGTTTTTTACGAAGGCCAAGAACCAAAGAACACGACTTTTGCGCTAATTCCATTTGACTTTCTAAAGTCTTATCAATTACTTGATCGTTTGCTTTCGGGAACTGCGCTAAATGAACGGATTCTTCTGTGTGTTTACCAGATACTGCATTCAAATCTTGGAACAATTGATCCATAAAGAAAGGAGCAATTGGTGATGCCAAAATTGAAACGGTTTCCAAACAGGTGTACAAGGTTTGATAAGCCGCCAATTTATCACTCGGATCGTCATTTTTCCAAAAACGTCTTCTGCAAAGGCGCACATACCAATTGGATAATTGTTCTGTGACAAAATCTTGAATTGCGCGACCAGCTTTCGTTGGCTCGTATTCTTGGTAAGCCGCGTCCACATCCGCGATTAATGAATGTAGTTTTGAAAGTACCCATCGGTCAATCTCTGGGCGATCTTCCAAAGCGATATCCGCTTCAGAATAATCGAATTCATCCAAATTCGCATACAATGCAAAGAAAGAATACGTGTTGTAAAGCGTTCCGAAGAATTTACGTTGAACTTCGGTAATTCCTTCTAGGTCGAATTTCAAGTTATCCCACGGTTGAGCATTCGTAATCATGTACCAGCGCGTCGCATCTGGACCATATTTCTCCAAGGTGCTGAATGGATCAATCCCATTTCCCAATCGCTTAGACATTTTCTGTCCATTTTTGTCTAATACCAATCCATTAGACACGACATTTTTGTACGCAACAGAATCAAATACCATCGTTGAAATGGCATGTAAGGTATAGAACCATCCACGTGTTTGATCCACACCTTCCGCGATGAAATCAGCCGGATATCCCGTTCTGTTTTCAATGATTTCTTTGTTTTCAAACGGATAATGCCATTGTGCATACGGCATGGATCCAGAGTCGAACCAAACATCGATAAGATCTGCTTCGCGTTTCATTGGCTTTCCAGAAGGAGAAACTAAAATAACCTCATCCACTTTGTGTTTGTGTAAATCGATTTTCGCGTAATTTTCGGCGGACATATTTCCCGTTTCAAACTCAGCAAAAGGATTTGACTGCATGATTCCAGCAGCGATTGATTTCTCACATTCCGTTTTCAACTGCTCCACAGATTCGATGCAAATACGTTCATCACCTTCTTCTGTGGACCAAATAGGGATTGGAATTCCCCAATAACGCGAACGTGAAAGATTCCAGTCGTTGGCATTCTCCAACCATTTTCCAAAGCGTCCAGTTCCGGTGGACTCTGGTTTCCATTGAATCGTTTGATTTAATTCCACCATGCGGTCTTTTTTATCCGTCACACGAATGAACCAAGAATCCAATGGATAGTACAATACCGGTTTATCTGTTCTCCAACAATGTGGATAATTGTGCTCGTATTTTTCGACTTTGAAAGCCTTGTTTTCTTCTTTTAATTTGATGGCTATTTGGACATCCGCTGAACGTTCAGGCTCTTCACCTTCGTTGTAGTATTCGTTTTTGACATACATACCCGCGAATTCTCCCATTTCTGGTCGAAAACGTCCTTGAAGGTCAACTAATGGAACTAAATTTCCTCTATCATCGGCAACAAGCATGGCTGGAACTCCTGCATCAGCAGCAACCTTCGCATCATCTGCACCAAAGGTCGGTGCCGTGTGAACGATTCCGGTTCCATCTTCTGTTGTTACGAAATCACCCGGAATAACTACAAATGCCTTCTCGGGATTTTCCGCAGGAAGTGCGTATGGCAATAATTGCTCATAGGTGTTTCCAAGCAAGTCTTTCCCAAGACATGTTCCTAAAACCACGTAGGGAATCACTTTCGATCCCGCTTCATAGCCTGATAACTCTGCCAACGATTGTTTCGCTTCAAACCCCTTGCTGAACTGATATCCAATTAAATTCTTTGCAAGAATAACGGTAATCGGTTCGTACGTGTATTGATTATATGTCGCAACTAATGCGTATTCAATGTTTGGTCCAACCGTCAAAGCTGTATTCGAAGGAAGCGTCCAAGGAGTAGTTGTCCAGGCAAGAAAATGAATGTCTTTTGTATGTGCACTCGCCTCATCACTTACCTGAAACGCTGTTACTATCGTTGCAGGATTGTTTGCTTTAAACATCGCAACAACGGTTGTGTCTTTGACATCTTTGTAGCATCCTGGTTGATTCAATTCATGGGAAGAAAGTCCAGTTCCAGCTTTTGGAGAATATGGTTGGATGGTGTATCCTTTGTAAATCAAATTTTTCTGATACAATTGAGATAACAACCACCAAACAGACTCCATGTATTTTGGTTCGTAGGTGATGTATGGATTTTCCATGTCCACCCAATACCCCATTTTCACGGTTAAATCATTCCAAATATCGGTGTAACGCATGACGGCTTTTCGACAGGCATCGTTGTATTCATCGATGCTGATTTTCGTTCCGATATCTTCTTTGGTAATTCCCAATTCTTTCTCTACTCCAAGCTCAACAGGAAGTCCGTGGGTGTCCCATCCTGCTTTTCGTTTCACTTGTTTTCCTTTCAAGGTTTGATAGCGACAGAAAATATCCTTGATGGCACGCCCCATGACGTGGTGAATTCCAGGCAATCCATTTGCCGAAGGTGGTCCTTCGAAAAAGACATAAGAATCATTTCCTTCTCTTGTGGAAATAGATTTTTCGAAAATGGACTCATTTTGCCATTTTTCTAAAACCGATTGAGCCACATTGGGCAGATTTAATCCTTTGTATTCTGGATATTTCGTGTGCATCTTTCTTGAACTTTTAAGATTGCGAATTTACGATAAATGGCGCAAAGGCACAAGGTGCAATGAGAAGACAAAAGGAGAACATTTCGATTCATTGATTTCGAGTACTTTTTAACTCCTTTCAATTTCGTTATATTTGTTAGCACCTAGTTAACCTAAAACCTATGAAGAGATCCCTACTATTCATTTGGAGTATCTTTGCTTTTCATGTTCTTATTGGACAAACAATAACTGATTCAGGTTGGACACGTGAATTTCAAAAAGCACGTGTTTTCATCGAAAACAAAGGACAATTCGATGAATTTGCAACAAATGAAACAGGAAAAATACTTTACGGTGTTGACTTTGGTTCCACACGCATTTTCTTTGGAAAAACGGGTATAAACTATTCGTTTTTAGAAGCTGTCAAAGTACCGAAAGCAGAACGTGATGCATTAAGGGCTTCTTTGGCACATGTTCCCCAACAGTACAAAGAACAGGAGCGAATCGTTGGAAAGTTCAAGTTCAAAAGCGATGAAGTGGCCATGCGTTACGTCAACGCAAATGGAAAAGTAAAATTATCTGGGTTAAAGCCTACCACCGATGACCACAATTACTCCGTTCAACGGATAGATGGAAGTTACGACGGAATTTCACATGCTAAAGCATATGAAGAACTCGTTTATGAGAACATTTATCCACTGATTGACCTCAAATTTACCGTGCATCCCGAAATTGGATTGAAATATGTCTTCATTGTGCATCCCGGAGGAAATCCAGCTGATATCGAAATGGAATACGACCGAAATGTGCAATTGATTCAAGGAGAAATTCACATTCCAACGGCTTTTGGAGACATCATTGACCATGCGCCCTACTCCTTTCAAGGCAATAAAGAATCTGAGTTAAGTAGTTCGTTTGACGTGAATCAACGAACCGTTAAATTCGATGTTGCCGCTTACCAAAAAAATGCGGATTTATTCATCGACCCTTGGATTCAAACACCCGTTTTTGCAACGAATTGGGATGTTGTTTGGGAATGTGACCGTGATGGAGCAGGAAACGTGTATGCCTTAGGTGGAATTATGCCGATGCAAATTTTAAAGTACAATGCGACTGGAACCTTACAATGGACCTACAACACGCCTTACGACACCTCGAATGTTTGGTTAGGCACGTTTGCCGTAGATAATGCAGGAAACTCATATGTCACAGCGGGATCTGTTGCACAAATTCAAAAGATTAGCTCATCCGGATCGTTGCTCTTGAATAATGCAAGTCCAGGCGGGATTCTTTCCAGCGCTGAATTTTGGACCATCGCCTTTAATTGTGACGAAACAAGCTTAGTCATTGGGGGAACTGGTGGAGCTTTGTTGCAGTTGGATGCCGTTATTTACAATGTGAATACCGCAACCTTAAATATTACCAATCAACAATTTATTTCCAACGGTCCCGCCGTTAGTTTTCCGCCTAATTTGGAAGAAGTCCGTGCCATAACGTCCGCTAAAAATGGAAAGTATTATTTCATGACACAAGATACGTTGGGCTATGTAAATGACAACTTTACCCTTTGTCCGAATGGAAGCACAAGTTTTTACAAAAGGAATCACGGAGCAGCTTGGGGATATAAATTGGAAAACTATCGTTACGACAACTCTGGGATTTGTGCACTGGCGGCAGATCCATATCATTTGTTCATTAATCGAGGTAACAAAATCGAAAAACGCCAATTACAAAACTGTTTGTTTATCTCGGATAATACAATTCCTGGAGGACAATATAGCACTGTTTTTCCAAGTGGACACACGGTAGGAAATTCGGGCATTGCGATTGATCAATGTGGTAATATTTACGTTGGATCCACAACTGGTGTCGTAAAGTTTGATAATGTATTGGATCAACTAGCTTTTTATCCGACAAATTTTGCCGTTTATGATGTTGAAATCAATACAAATGGTGAATTAATTGCAGTTGGAGGAACAGGAACATCTACTTCGAGTACACGAAGCGGTTGCATACGTTCGTTTGCCATCGGTACATGTGCTCCACAGACGAGCACATGTTGTGATGCTACGATTTGTCAACCAAGTTCGGTTTGCGTTACCGATTCGCCTTTTCCGTTAACCGTGGCATCGGGTGGTGGAACATGGTCTGGACCCGGTGTAAATGCGAACGGTGTCTTTAATCCAAGTATTGCCGGTGTGGGAGTTCAAACGATTGTTTACACATTACCATGTGGCGCCGATTCGATTCAAATCACGGTAAGTCCTTGTGGTAGTTTACAAGTTTGTGTCGAAGCAAATGGACAATTCACCGTTTCAGGTGGTGTTGGTCCTTACACTTGGCAAAATTATGTGCCAGCAACAAATACGCCGATTACGAATCAAACGGAATGTCAAAATTGCGGCTATACTTGGTTTTTCGGACAATGTCTGAATGGTTTAACACCTGTTACTTCGTGCAGTTCTCCTGCTGCTTACGTGAATTTTGCCACAGGAATAACGGTTACTCCACCGGTAGGATCCACACAATTCCAAGTGACAGACAACGCGGGAACGGTCTATCAATTTACGGGAGCAAATTTAGTTCCCTGTTCAACGAGTCCTTGTACGTCTTTGACAATTACGAGCAGTAATGTAAGCAATGTTTCATGCTTCGGTGGAAACAATGGCGCTATTTCGGTCCTTGCAAGTGGTGGTATCGCGCCATATAGTTACACATGGACGCCCAATATTGGAAATGGCGCGAGCGTGAACAATTTAAGCCCCGGATCCTATTCTGTTTCGGTCCTTGACGTCAACAATTGTCCGGGAAGTTTAACCGTGAATATTACTCAACCAGCTGCTGCTTTGGCTGTAAGCACAAGCTCGGTAAGTACTTTGTGTGGGACCTCCAACGGTTCCGTTACGGCAGTTGCAAACGGTGGAACCAGTCCATATAACTTTCTATGGAGCCCCGGAAATGCGAATACAGCCAACGTTTCCAATTTAGCTGCGGGTGTTTATTCCTTAGTTGTGACGGATGCCAACGGATGTACGAGCAATGGCACAGCTACAGTAAGTAATTCGAATGGTCCAACGGTGACCTGTGTGGTTTCTAATATTTCCTGTTTTGGAGGAACGAACGGTGCTGCTATGGCGCAAGTTTCGGGAGGAACATCGCCGTATTCTTATGCTTGGACACCAAGTGGAGGAACAAATGCGACTGCGAGTAATTTGAGTGCTGGAACCTATGCTGTTCAGGTGACAGATAATACGGGATGCGTCGGAACAGCTGGTGTGACGATTACCGAGCCAACACAAATTATTCTAACAGAAACAATCATTCCGTCTTCATGTACCAACGATAATGGATCCATTTCCGTTGTTGTCACTGGCGGTACTGGGCCTTACACGTATACATGGAACCCATCTGGGCAAACAGGAACCAGTATTTCCAATTTGGCACCTGGAAGCACGCCAATCTTAGCGGTCAGCGATGCGCAAGATTGTGCCACGTCAGAATCCTATCTCATACCAGGAACGGGCACGATAAACGTGACGGCAACTCCGATTTCCACTTCCATACTAGCTGGACAAAGTGTCGTTATAAATGCTTTTGGTGCAACGAGTTATCAATGGAGCCCACTTGATGATTTGAGTTGTGCTACATGCGCTAGTACAAGTGCTTCTCCAAGCGCAACGACACTTTACACGGTGACGGGTACAGCGCCAAATGGCTGTACAGGTCAAGCCGAGGTCATGATTTACGTCACAGAAGTCTGTGGAGAAATTTACGTACCTACGATTTTTTCACCTGCTAGTTTAAACACTGAAAATAAGCAAGCATGTGTGTATGGAAACTGCATTGCGGAATTGGACTATTCGATTTATGATCGTTGGGGACAATGTGTTTTTCAAACCAAGGATCAAAACGCTTGTTGGGACGGAAAATATAAAGGCAAAGAAATGAATGCAGGTGTTTTCGCTTATAAGTTAACCATCAAACTACAGAATGGTGATTTTATCCTTCGCTCAGGGAACCTAACTCTTTTGAAATAAGCCATGAAGAAAGGACTCCTCTTTTTTTGCCTTTCCTTGAGTTCCCTTGGGTTGCGGGCACAAGATTTACACTTTTCACAAGTAGATCAAATTCCCCAACTGGTCAATCCAGCGTTAACTGGAAGTGAGGCACCCATACACGCGGGATTGAATTACCGCAACCAATGGAAAAGTGTCGCAAGTCCCTTTCAAACAATGGCCGCTGGCTTTGATGCGCGTTTGCAAAAAGCACGTAGAAATACAAGTGGATTCTTTGCTCTCGGATTACAAGTATATAATGACCAAACAGGCGATTTATCAATTCGTACTTCGCAAGTCTCATTCAGCGGCGCGTATCACTTAAGTCTTGGACGCAATTCCACCTTAGGACTTGGTATTTACGCTGGATTCGGACAACGAAGCATCGATGGAAATAATGGTCGCTGGGGAAATCAATACAATGGATTGGCGTATGATCCGAGTATCAGCAGTGGCGAAACATTGGCAAATGCCCAATTTTCTTTCAAAGATGCAGGTACCGGAATGGTTTATCGATTTAGAAGAAATAATGGAGGCAGCCAATCTTGGGTGATTCACAGTCTTACCGGCGGTTTTGGGGTGTTTCACGTAAACCGTCCGGTCTACTCCTTTTTAGCCAATGAAAAAGAACGCCTATTCATGCGGTCATCACTTTTCGGTAGTGCTGAAATTTCCATGAAAAACACCAAAACGGGCTTGGTACCATTGTTTTTTTATCAGCAGCAAAAATCTGCGCATGAATTGGTATATGGTACTTCTTATCGTTATTACCTCAAGGGAAGTCTCACTGGAAAATCTGCTAGTAACAACTTTGTATCATTTGGTTTGTACAATCGATGGAAAGATGCCATGATTGTAAAAGTGGGATTTCAACTCGATCAGTATCAATTTAATTTATCCTATGATTTCACGGTATCGGGACTTTCCGATTTAGCGAAAACACAAGGGGCTTTTGAATTGTCCTTTTCTTATTTATTCGGAAAGTAATCCTATGTTAAAAACTCCCATACACGAATCCTTAACACAGGTTCTTCTTTATAAACACCAAGAATTAATAGCCATTCAATCGGACGCTTCCGACGGAAAATCGAATGACGCCAAAAGTTCAGCAGGAGACAAACACGAAGTTGGCGTTGCCATGGTTCAATTAGAACAAGAAAAACTCGGTAAACAAGTGCAAATCATCGAAGAACAACTCACCTTGCTTTCTCGAATGGATCCAACGAAGGAACATTTGAGAATTAGTTTGGGTTCACTTGTGAAGTGTGAAAATCAGTGGTATTATTTCTCCATTGGACATGGATTATTAACTGTAGAGGATCAATCCATTTTCTGTTTAAATCCACAAGCGCCGTTAGGGAAAGAGATGCTTGGTAAAATTGCGGGCGATATCGTTTCTTTTCAAGGAAGGAAAATGGTGATTCAATCCATATTTTAGGCTAATTTTACCCTTCATATGTCCAAACATCACATTGTCATTATTGGAGGAGGAGCGGCAGGATTTTTCGCAGCCTTAAGTGCGAAAAAGTACCATCCATTGGCACAAGTTAGTATCCTAGAGAAATCATCCAAACTACTTGCGAAAGTAAAGGTTTCGGGTGGAGGACGCTGCAATGTAACACATGCTTGCTTCGATAATAAACAATTGGCAGGATATTATCCAAGAGGAGAAAACTACCTCAAAAAAGCCTTCGAACAATTCAACGCACAATCCACCATTGATTGGTTTTTAGAACGAGGGATTCGCATGAAAACCTATCCGGATGGCTGTTTGTTTCCGGAAAGCAATGATTCGCAGACCATTATCGATTGTTTTATCAACGAAGCGAAAAAACGCGGGATTCACATCCTCATGAACCAAGGAATAAAGAAAATCGAAACGGTAAAAAACGGATTTAAACTGCACGCCGATCAAAAGGTATTTGATGCTACACGGGTCATTGTGACTACCGGTGGTCAACCGAAGCGCAGTAATTTCGATTGGTTGGAACAAATGGGACATGACATCATTGAGCCACTTCCATCCTTGTTCACCTTCAACATGCCCGAGAATCCAGTCCGCGAATTAATGGGAACAGTTGTAGAAAAAGCCAGTGTCAGAGTCGAAGGCACGAAACTTCTAGGACAAGGTCCATTGTTGATTACACACTGGGGAATGAGTGGTCCAGCTGTACTTTTGCTTTCCGCATGGGGAGCTCGGATTTTAGCCGAAAAGGGCTACCATTTTCATGTGTTGGTGAATTGGTTAAATGAAATGAAGGAGGCAGATTTACGTCAAGAAATGGAGACAACTGCTCACTTACATGGTGGAAAAAAAGTACAGAACTTAAATCCTTTTCCCATAACGAACCGACTTTGGCATTTCTTGTTGAGCAAAGCAGAGATTCCAAGTGAAATTCGATGGCATGAGCTGGGGAAAAAGAACACGAACAAACTCGTAAACATCCTCTTAAACGATCGCTACGAAGTGAAAGGTAAAACTACCTTCAAAGAAGAATTTGTGACAGCAGGAGGCGTGGCAATGACAAACATAGACATTCGCAACATGGAAAGTAAACGCGTTCCGGGATTACATTTCGCGGGAGAAATACTCGACATTGATGGCATCACGGGTGGATTTAATTTCCAAGCCGCTTGGACCACCGGATTTATTGCCGGGAAGAATTGCCTTGCTTAAAATTCAGCGTTCAACGGAGTACGAGGGAAAGGAATGACGTCACGGATGTTCGACATTCCGGTCACAAACATCACCATACGTTCAAATCCTAGTCCGAATCCAGCATGTGGAACTGTTCCGAATTTACGCGTGTCCATGTACCACCAAAGTTCTTCTGCAGGAATGTGGAATTCCTCACATTTTTGAAGCAACACATCGTAGCGCTCTTCACGTTGTGAACCACCAACAATCTCACCGATTCCCGGGAATAAAACATCCATCGCTGCTACGGTTTTACCGTCTTCATTCAAGCGCATGTAGAATGCTTTGATTTTCGCTGGATAATCCGTTAAAATGACTGGACAGTTGAATTCTTTTTCTACCAAGTAACGTTCGTGTTCACTTTGTAAGTCAATTCCCCACTCTACTGGGTATTTGAATTTTTTCTTTTTGTAATGATTGGAATTCATCAAGACATCAATCGCTTCCGTATATGTCAAGCGTTTGAATGGATTTTCAATGACAAATTTCAAGCGCTCCAACAAGGTCATCTCGTTGCGCTCATTTTGTGGTTTCTGTGCTTGTTCTTGTGCATCTCGTTCACTTAAGAACTTCACATCCTCCGAACAATTGTTCAAAATGTAAGAGCAAATGTATTTCAAAAAATCTTCTGTCAGGTCCATGTTGTCCTTCAAATTATTGAAAGCAACTTCTGGTTCAATCATCCAAAATTCTGCAAGGTGACGTGACGTATTCGAATTTTCAGCTCTAAAAGTTGGTCCAAACGTATAAACTTGACCAAGCGCAGTAGCCGCCAATTCTGCTTCTAACTGACCAGATACAGTCAAGTTCACTGCTTTTCCAAAGAAATCTTCTTTAAAGTCAACGGAACCATCTTCATTCAACGGTGGATTCTTTGCGTCAAGTGTTGTAACACGGAACATTTCTCCTGCACCTTCCGCATCCGAACCGGTAATGATCGGTGTATGCAAGTAATAGAATCCACGGTCATTAAAGAACTGGTGAACGGCAAATGCCACCGAGTGACGGATACGGAAAACAGCACCAAACGTATTTGTTCTAAAGCGTAAATGCGCTTGTTCACGCAAGAAATCCAAACTATGACGTTTTGGTTGCATGACTGTTTTTTGAACCTCATCTGGATGGGCATCACCTAAAATCTCAATGTTTTCTACTTGTAATTCTACTTGTTGACCAGCACCTTGAGATTCCACCAATTTTCCAGTTAACGATAATGCTGAAGCAGTTGTGATGCGCTTTAATAAAGCTTCATCCCATTGTTCAAAATCAACAACAGCTTGAATATTTGCCATACAAGAACCATCATTTAATTGAATGAAACGGTTACTACGGAAGGCACGTACCCATCCTTTTACATTGATTTCTTCACCTATTTTTAATGGTGAATTTTCAGCTAAAATCTCGGAAATTCGGTATCTTTTCATGGATGCAAAGTTAGTTGATTTCAGCTAAATAGCCGAGCACCGAACTTAATTCCTCCAAGAAATTCCTAGTTTTTGAAGTTCTTCCTCCGAAATCGTCGGTGGAAAGGTTCCTTTTTCAAGTTTTTCGATGACAAGTTCAGCTACTTTTTGGGCTTCTTCGGACGTTCGAAATCCTTGATTACCTGGAATTCCAGGAATAAATTGTTGATCGATTATTTGCTTTCCTTTTTCCGAAATCCTATACCCCCATCCTTCTGGTTGCAAATGGGTGAAAAAAGTAAAGTTTGAAGTAGCCTTTTGTTTACTTGGAGTGCTTTGCTTTTTCCCACTTTGTGAATGATTCAAGATTTTTTCCTCCTTTGGGTCAACATCTTGTTCTACAGATGGTTTATCTGCACAGGAAAAAAGTAAGAAAAAAAAAGAAAGTATGAGAATCAATCGCATTTTATAAACGTTTTCGTGTGTTTCTTTCCATTGATTTCAAATAGAAAAAGATAGGTTCCAACTGGCCAAAGCGAGACATCCAATTTAAGTTGATTGCATTGTTCGGTTGATGCGAACAGTTGTTTTCCATCCATCGCCTGAATGGTGCAATTCGCTATCACTTGATTGGCGTGAATATTCAGTTGGTTTTGAACAGGATTTGGGTATAAATCAAGGGATACCGTTTCCTCCGAATTTAGCCCAGCAGTTCCGGAATATGCCCAAAAATCTTCTAAAAAATTCCCGTTATACCCTGCCCCTAGATAGGAAACACCATTGATGTAAAAAGCAAAAGCATTTTTTCTTCCTGGCGCAGGCATATTGGCACGTTGCACCCAAGCATTCAGGTAATAATTGTATTCGTAAAGGTCATTAGTAAAGTCCCCGTTAATGTCCTCCCCTGTTCCTAAATAAGCCACGGGTAACGCTCCCCAAGCAACAGCGCCTGCACGTGGTGTGCCTGGAAAAGTTGCTTTGTCTATCCATGTATCTGATTGAAAATCGTACATCCAGAGGTCATTTTTAAGCGTGCCATCGTCACCTGTTCCAACAAAGCCGAATCCGTTCAATTCAAATGCAACAGCATCACGTCTTGCTGTGCCAGCAAAATCAGCTACTTGTGTCCATGTGTTTGTTTCGGGATTGTAGGAATAAAAATCATTTTTCAATCCACTTGCGCTTTCTCCTGTTCCAACATAAGCTACATTTGCTGAAGTAAAGCAAACGGCTTGTCTTCGCGCGGATCCAGAGAAATTTGCCTTTTGAGACCACGTTTCTGTTTGTGGATTAAATTCCCAGAGGTCCTTCATGTATGCAACAGTTTGAGTTTGACCCAAACACACATATGCTTTTTGCATGTTTTCATGGAACAAGGTAAACGCACATGCTGATCCACGTTCTAATCCATCTCCGGAAGCCCCCCCCAATGAAACTTCTTCATCCCAGTCATCTTGAAAAGGTGAATAGGAATACATTTTACGTTTGAAACCAAATTCATCCAAGCCTCCAATGATTAATCCAATGTTTTGAAAGGAAGTTGATGCAATAACTGATTTTGGCGAACCTTTCACTGTATCACGTGGATACCAATAGTCCTGTGCACAAAATTCGAAGGACAAACTAAGACATAGAAGGAATAATAGTTTATGCATCGTTTAGTTTATTATGAATTGTTTTTGTATGATTTGTCCGTTCATTGTTTTTACAATCACCTGATAAATTCCTGTTGACAAGTGAGATAAATCCACTATTTCCAATGGCGTTGAAATGTTTTGCTCATGGGCTAATGTTCCTAATTGATTAAAAACATGAATCGATTCTATGGTTTTTTCTGTTCTCAATTGAATTTTGCCATTAGACGGATTTGGGTAAATTTCACAAACAGTTTCCAATTCTTCTAACTGGGCATAATTTGGAGCGGAATACTCTTGAATACTTGCTTTTTTGCCCGAATATCCCTTACCTAATCCTACAAATACGCGCTCATTAACAACGAAAGCGACTGCATTTTTACGTTCACTTCCACCATAAGCACAACGCACTTCCCATTCATCTACTTCAGGATTGTATTCGATTAAATCACCGAGTAAGCCACCATTTGTACCAAGACAAATAAACCCTCGATTATTGATGGCAAAGGAACATGCCCCTCCTCGTTCGCTCCCAATAAAATCAGCTATTTGTGTCCATTGATTCGATCCAGGATTATAACGGTAAAAATCCTTTTTATAGGTGTCCTGATTCGCGCCAAGGCCTACATATCCTTGGTTTCCAATGCTAAAAGAACTTAATTGATACCGCACTCCGGCCGGGAAATTCGCGCGTTGGATCCATTGATTCGAACTAGGTTTATACTCCCACAATTGACTTGAATATAAACTAGGCCCCCATTTTCCACCACAAACGTATCCTTTGTTGTCAGCTGAAAATGCTGTAGCAAAGTAAACACCGTTCCCACCGGAACCAGGAAAATCTGCTTTTGGTGTCCAACTATTCATGATCGGATCATATTCCCAAAAGTCTTTCAGTTTTGAACCTAGCAATGCATTTACATTGTCTATTCCTGTTCCCACATAACCTTTTCCATTTACTGAAAAGGCTATTGCATCTCTTCTTGCGGCACCAGGAAGATCGGCTTTTTGCGACCATGTATCTGTATTTGGTTCATACTGCCAAAGGTCTTTTAGTAAAACTTCTGCTGTATCAATTCCTGTAGTAACATAGCCAAAATCTCCGATTGAGAAAGCTACTGCTCGTTCTCTTTTTCCTGCGATGAAATCATTTTTCTTGGTCCAAGTATTATACTGACCAGTTATAAAATTAGGCGCGATTACTAAAATTAGAAAGTAAATGTTCTGTTTCATTTTACAAGATTTTAAACATTTTACTTAACTGCGTGCCTTGGTTAGAGACACTTAAAAAATAAGTTCCCGAAATCAAAGAAGACACATTGATTCGAGTGATAACGCCCTGTAATTCCACACGCTGAATAAGTTGTCCGGATAGGTTTCTCACCTCTGCTATTTCCCCGAAAGCGAATTCACTCGGTAATTCAACATCTATGAACTCTGTACTTGGATTTGGAAATATTTTCCATTTTATTTCTTCATTTTCAGACAGTTCACTTGTGTTTAAGGTTGGATTAAATTGCCAAAAATCATTCAGGTTAATGCCATTTGTTCCTGTGCCAAAATATCCGCGATTATGGATGGCAAATGCCACTGGAAACCTTCGTGTAATGCCTGGAAATGCTATTTCCAGGTGCCATGAGTTCGTTCCAGGATAAAATGACCACACTTGATCAGTTACCGTACTCAAACCGCCCACATACCCACAGGTCACAAATCCTCTTTGTAAAATTGAAAAACCATAACTTCCCCCAGTACTTGCGCCCGGAAAATCAGCTCGTTGTGTCCATGTATTGTGGATTGGTTTGTATTCGAACAATTTTGTTCCCGCTTTGACGTATCCACTTCCTTCAATCGTAAACGAACAGCTCCATGAACCGAAGGTAACAGGTGGAGCTGCCTTCAAACTCCAAGTATTCGTAGTTGCATCATATTCAGCCATTTGTTGTCCAACATAAACATACCCTTTGTTGTTGACTGAAAATCCCTGTGTATCCCCTGGATTAAAAAATGGACACGACGCAATAGATGTCCAGGTATTTAGCTCCGGGTCAAATTTATAAAATTCTCCATTCAACGCAGATCCTCCACCTACACAGGGTTGATCATTCACAACAAAACTGGTTGCACCATGGTTGTTCACTGGATAACTTGCTTTTTGTGACCAAGAATCAGAGGAAGGATCATATTCCCACCAATCTTTATAAGAAATATCTACTCCAGACCCATTGACGTGTCCAAGTCCAAGGTATCCTTTATTTTTGGTAGCACATCCGACAGCACGGTGGCGACCAGCTCCGGCAAAGGAAGATTTTTGAATCCAGAATTGTGCTTGCACGCTGATAGAGAAAACACAAATAAGTAGTGTTAAAATACTTCTCATTTGACCAAGTTTATTTTCTCTGTGACTGTTCCATCCTCCGATTGCAAGAAATAGCTCCCTGCTTGGTAAGGTGTTAAATCAATCACTAAAGATTGATTTGTATTAAAACTTCCTAAAAAAATGCCATTCAACTGATATAATCGAGCCATGCCAATTGCTTTGTTTAAGGAAATTGCACCATTTGTTGGATTTGGGTAAACTCGAAATCGTGTCCAATCGTTTTCCTCCACTCCGACATAATCTGCATCTAACGTCAATGTGTAATTACCCATTTCGATTCCCCAACCTTCCACTATGATGTAAACAGAACCTAGTCCTGTTGTTTCAAAGGTTAGCGCGGATTGACTTCCACAGTTTGTCGCATCATCGTTAAATGCAATGACATTTCCATTCATATCTACCACACTCATGAATGTATCAAAGGAAGCTCCGCAAAGAGATGCGTGAACCGAATGCATGAGTGGATTTGGGTCAAATTTGTAATAGATATCTGGCGAAGGATACACGTAATTGTTGTTCGAATAACAGTAGGAATTATCTCGTGAATCCGAATAAGGCATGCTATTTACAAGGATAGGATCATTTTGATCATCTCCAATATAACCCGTACAGTCAATTCCGTTGCCAATTGTAATTCCGAAGTCCATGACAGAGCCCCACGAATACGTTCCACAAGGATTTAATGGCAATGTTCCAGCTTCTCGCTGCATGACACGCATTCTAGTAGAACCATTTTGTGCGTTTGCTGGCACGACAAAATTCATCGGTGTGATACTCGCAGGAGGAGTTCCAGTCCAAGTTCCAATTGACTCATAAGGATCGAAATTTCCATTTTGATCGAAATCAATCCAAACTTCACCAACACCAGCGTAATTTCCTCCACAAGTGCCAAACTTTACATTCAATAAATATGCTCCTCCAGCGTTCAATGCGACGGAAAGTGTGCTTAGGTCTTGTACGCCAATTACTCCTGGACAACCCGTATAGTTAATGTTTCCGGAGGCTCCCGAAATTTGAACAAGTTCTACATTGGAATCTGCAGTACTTGTCGGGCCGACGTTTAACGTACAGTATTGGGAATATGCAACCGAAAAAAAGCAAAGAAATGCTCCAAGTATAAGTTTCATCATGTAGTAGTAGATTTTACCGAATGTATTAAAAATACACGAGTTAACAAAATGTTAACATTGGATTTACCTACCGTTCCACGTGGTCATGGTCATATCCAATCCGACAAATGAGAAACTTTTGATGAATTCTGTTGCTGTTTGAATGCGTTCAGGCAGGGCCAATTGTTCATCTTTTGACCATTCACCTAGTACATAATCGGCTTGCCTGCCTTTGGAGAAATCATTCCCTACACCAAACCTCAACCGTGTATATTCAACTGTTTTTAAGACCGCTTGAATATCCTTTAAGCCATTGTGTCCGCCATCACTTCCCTTCCCTTTCATGCGCAATTTACCGAAGGGCAAGGCGATATCATCTGTGATCACTAAAAGATTTTTCTGATCGATTTTTTCTGCTTGAAGCCAATAATTCACCGCTTTACCTGAGAGATTCATGAAGGTAATTGGTTTTATCAGAATCAGCGTACGTCCTTTGAACTTTGCTTCAGCACGAAATGCTACTTTATCCAATGAAAATGAAGCGCCTAATTCTTTGGCGATTTCATCCACCACTTTAAAGCCAATGTTATGGCGTGTTTCTTCGTATTCTTTTCCTGGATTACCTAATCCAACAATCAAAAACTTCATTGCTTACTGAAATGGACAAGTACCACATTTGGCGCCTTTGTTCAAGTAAAATAAGGCGCCTACGACGATATTCCCCTCGCTGTAAACAAATACTTGCTTGGCATGTGAATCATAGTCATTTGGTCTTGTTTTCACACGAACTTGGTCAATAAAACCAGCTGTTAGATTTGTTTGAACAAAAACTCTTTTAAAAAATTCTGCTCTTAATCCTGTGTGAGCAGAAACCCCAAAGCCCGATAGAGAAACGGTAGCAACATTTTTTTGACCTGCGAACGTAAAGTCATTAAACGACAAAATTGGACCAGTACCAACGCCCCATAAGGTTGTTAATGCTACATTACCCTTTTCTGATTGATATACTTTAAAGACATTTGACAAATCAGCATGAATGTAGTTTAATCCGTTTGTGTTTTCGTAATGAAATGTTTCGGTATTGGTAACCACTGGTTCATTATGATAAGTACCCGACCAATTTGTAACTGGATCAACCCCGGGATTAATGGTTCCATTGAGATAATATGTTGGTCCTGCCTTTAATACGTATTTCATGTGATCATATCCAAGAGATACTGCCCAATTCTTTTTGATATTGAAACCTATTCTGAAGTTAAATTGTGGAACAGTGAAATCTGTTAAACTGACATACGTTTTGATGTCCTCAGAGGGACGATCTTTTGCTTGAACACCTTTTAGGGTGAAGTCATAACCTGGACCTATGAAGCGTAAATTACTTTTTGAATACGCACTGCGGTTATATCCCCAATAAAAGAACATAGATCCTTTTGCTGTAGAACGTTTCGTGTTTTTACTCACTTGTTGGGTCCAAGATGTTGAAACCAAAATCACCATAATTAAGAGAAGAATATTTTTCATCGTGTTATCATTTTTATCCATTCTTGTTGACTCAATATTTGTTCAAGCTTAAAGTGTGAACGTTTGTTTAAACTATGCCATTCTACCAAACCGAAACCCTCTGCAAAGTAAGAAATTCTCTTTGCGCTATGTGCTTGTTCTTTCCTTGTAAAAGGATTTAAAACAGTCAGTTTTACCTCATCAGTGAAAACCAAGGTTGCACAATCTCCTTCGTCCATTACAGCGTGTTTCTTGTTTACTTTGAATCGTCGTTTCACCTCACTTAACATCACGGTGGAATCCGTAATTCCTCGGAATTTGGCCGCAAACCATGTTTGCTCATTCAGCTTCATTGGGAACAATTTATCTTTGTAAAGTAGCGCTTTTTCTTTTTCTTGCTGAACATCTACTACCATATAATCCTGTAAATTCAAGGAGTCTGTGTTATAATTATAAGCTTCTCTAATTCTTCCATCGCTCGCATAAACCTCAACGATTAGGTGTTCTCCTTCGTTATCCTTCAAAGCATAAATGCGGTGAAATTCTTCTTCAAGTCCACCATTAATGTCCCGATAAAGGTAAATCTTAGGTATGGTATCAAAGGGGTAAAAATAAGCTGCATTTGGATTTTTGGACGTATATTCTGGTGAATTAGAACAGGCATTTATTCCAAATAAAACAATGGAAAACAGTGCCAAATATATTCCGAAGCGTTTCATTATTTCGTCATTTTTAGGAAAGAAACTTCCTGCTCTGTTAAATGTCTATAAAATCCGCGAGGGAGGTCTTTTTTCGTTAATCCGGCAAATTGTACACGGTCTAATTTCACTACCACGTATCCCATGGCTTCAAAAAGCCTTCGTACGATGCGGTTTTTTCCAGAATGAATTTCTACCCCAACTTCCGTAGAGTTTCCGTTCTCAATGTATGAAACCTCATCTACTCGTGCTTTACCGTCCTCCAAATCTACTCCACGCAACAATTTTTCCATGTCCTCTTTGGTCACTGGTTTATTTAACTCTACGTGGTAAATTTTCTTTGCTTGGTAACGGGGATGTGTCAATTTCTTTGCCATGTCTCCATCGTTAGTAAACAATAGTAAGCCTGTTGTTTCACGGTCGAGTCGACCTACAGGATAGATGCGTTCACGACATGCTTTTTTGACCAACGTCATGACTGTCTTACGTCCCCTTGGATCATCCATTGTGGTGATGAATCCTTTTGGCTTATTTAACAAAACATAACGTTTTGTTTCTGCATTGATTGTTTCTCCATCGTACTGAATGACATCTTCCGGAGCAATTTTGTAGCCTAATTCAGTGACAATTTTTCCGTTCACAGAAACAACTCCCGTTTGAATAAGGACATCTGCTTCTCTTCTTGAACAAATTCCGGCGTTGGACAAATATTTATTCAACCGAACTTGATCTTCATTAAAAGAAGGCAAGGGATCGCCTTTTTTTACTTTGATTTTATAGTCAATGTATTTTCTTTTGTCACGTTCTGTGACCGTTTTTTTATCCGAAGGACTCTTTTTATCCGTTGGTGTTTTTTTGTCTGTTGCTGGTCGTTTGGAAGTAACGGGCTTTCTACCAGCCGCAGTCGGCCGTTTATCCGTTGATTGATTTCCTCTCGATGTTCCGCGTGTATTTCTCATAATTCAAGCAAAGATAGAGAAAAGTGTTCGGTATTCCTTTCAATCACTCTTTTTGCAAGCGTTTGATGTCTAAAATGAGCTGATTTACCTCTTTTACCGATGTTCCATCATAATAACCTCGAATTCTTAACTGTTTATCCACCAAAACAAAATTATTCGTGTGAATGAAATCGCTGCCTGCATCCCCAAGGTTTTGCGCCTCGGCAGGTTTAAGGACAAAAAAGGATTTACGTGCAAGTGCATATAAGTCTTCTTTTTTACCCGTCAAAAAATGCCATTTTTTGGAAGAAGCTTGATGACTTTTTGCATATTTATTCATTTGCGCAACATCATCCGTTTCTGGGTCCACTGTAAAACTAAATATTCGAACATCCTGGTCATTTTTGAAAGCTGCATTTACGCGTTGCATTTGTCTGTTCATGACTGGACAAATACTTTTACAGGTGGTGAAAAAATACTCGACTACAGCTATCTTTCCCTTCATATCATTCGCAGAAATAAGCTTTCCATCTTGATTTTGAAAAGAAAAAGATCCAACGTGGTGTCCAAATCCTAAACGAAGCATTTCCGGATCGACCATTTCTTCATTTACGTCAATCGGGTTGATGATTGGTAAAGCTTTTTCCTTTTTCGAACTTGTGAAATAATAGGAAATTGGTATACAAACAAGTAAAAGTAGGCCTAAAAAGAAAGTGCGTTTCATACGACAAAGTTAACAATTAAGCAGGTCAAGTAGTATGGAATTCACTTCTCTCTGACGTTTTTCAAACGAACCTTTTAAAATTGTAAAAGGCCTTTGTAGATGGATTAATTCCGCCTCATACATCAAAAATAATTCCGCGCGATTTGAAGGATTTTCTCTTAATGGATCTGCTTCCCATGGAATATCTGGAGCACAAAGAAAATAATGATCAAAGACTTGATTTTTATGTGCTTCAAGAATTAAGTGAGAGGTGTTTTTATATCGGTATTCAGACCATATTTTTAGCACGGTCATTTCAGTGTCAGCGACGAGTTTCGCGCCTTTCTTATGCCAATCTGCAAGCTGACCACTGGTAATCGTGTCTAAATCTTGCTGAACATATGATTCTTTTTGAGCTAAATATTCTCGGGCAAACTCTTCGCTTAATGGTAAGTTATACGTTTCTGAAACCCATTGAGCCAAAGTGGATTTACCGCAAGATTCTGGACCGGTAAATGCAATTCTCATGATGCTTTTGGTTTTTTGTTCCACTCACGTAAACCATAGATTCCAAGGAGGAAATAAGCCGTGTACAGCACAGTAGTTGCGTATAATTGCGCATTGACATACAACGCAATGCAAGCCAAGTTAATAAACAACCAATAAATCCAATTTGATTTTTCCTTTAAAACGCCTAGAATCGTAGCGAATAGCGAGAATAAGGCGATAAGCACATCAAAAACAAATGTTTCTTTTTCAACAAAATCATGAAATGTTCCTTGCTTCAACCAAAAAATGAAACATGAGAGGAGAAGAATGCATTGCATCGCAAAAAGGTGTGCTCTAAGTTTCCAGGACACCAAGGAGATTTCACCTTCTCTGTTCCAAGACCAAAAAGCGAAAATGCTTAGTAAAACATATGCGAAGGATAATATGGCCTGCGCATACAAATTGGACTGATAAAAAACGAAAATATACATCAAGGAACTGATTCCCCCGGATAACCAAGCCCATTTGTTTTTTTTTGCCACTAGAAATAAGTAAACCGCTCCCGCTGAAGCTGCTGTCCATTCTAGTAGGAGATTGGTGTTTTCCATTTCGTGTAAAAGTTACTTTTGAGCAGCGTTAAAAATCAAAGATAACATAGCATAAACACTATCGTATGACCATGACCTTGCCAACCTTCTTGTCTTTCCCGTCAAAATTGGTTGCTGTCCAAATGAAATAAACGCCTGTTGGAACCTTTTCGCCATTTAAGTTTTGTGTATTCCAAGTTGCAGTTCCTCCATTTGAGGTTGTTCGGTAAATGAGGTTTCCAGCTACATCAGTGACTTTTACGTCAGAATCATAGCGAATTCCTTGTATTGTTACTGGTCCGAAATAATTCGGTTTTACAGGATTAGGGAAGACGATTACATCCGCATATTCTGGGTCTTCGTAACTTGCATTTGTTCGGTACGAAACTAGCCCTTTATCCGTAATAATAAATAATTCGCCTGTTTCCTGATTCAGTTGCAAGTCAAAAATAGTATTGGAAATAATCGGGGAATTGTCCGTTGTATATTGCTCAAGGATTTCAGATCCATCCGGAGACAATAAGATAAGGCCTCCATTAGCTGTAGCCATCCATTTGCGATTTCCGCCATCAACTTCTATATCCGTGATGTGCGTTTTACCAAGTACATATTCGCCATTTCCCTCAAAATTGACCTTGATTTGTTGTGTGTTGTAATCTCCAGGTTGTGCATCAAATGCAGCAGCGGCATTGTATAAAATAGCAAAACCAGTTTCTGTTCCTATCCATAATTCGCCATCAAAATCTGCCGCTAAGGCTGTAACAGCGGTTGAAGGTAAGTTCCCGCTGAATTCCCCTTCATCAATTGAAATGAACTTATCATCACTTGGATCTGAAATTGTTCCATTGGTTTGGTAACCAATGATGCCATCTGATTTCGTCGCAAACCAAATTATTTCATCAAAATCTTGAATCATTTTGGTGGTAAACTTATTCTTTCCATTTGGTCCACAATCAAAACTGTACCAAGCACCTGATGTTTTATCACGGACGTTCAATGGTCGATCGGAATAGCCATTCAAGGCCCACAAATTGCCGCGTTTATCGAATAACACATCCGAAACAAGACTCCAACCATTTCCAATACTTGTAGGTTTTAAGGGAGAGTTTGCTCCGTTAAACACAAGAGTATCCGTAGTGTTCATCAATGTTAATGGCAAATAGGAATACGTGCTCATCGCAACTTCGGAAGTGTCATTTGGATTAATCGCTACATCGATAAAATCCCACAGATCTGATTGGGGCCATTGTGAAACATTGTCAACGTTCTTCAAATCCCAATGGGAATTTTGAAAAAAATGGACACCATTTCTGGTAAATCCTGGTGAATTATCATTTAAACGTCCGGAAGCAATCGCTAATTTTCCTTTTTGTGCATCCATCGCATAAAACTGATCGTTTTTGGACCCTTCAATTGGGTATGTTTTATAAGCAATCTCCGTTGGATACAAGACTAATCCAAATTTCATATCAGCCGACCATAATCCCATTTGATTTCTTGCTGTACGAGAAGAAGAGAACCAAACATTAAAATTTCCAGCACCGTAAGCTTCGGGAATTTGAAGGTTGTCGTTGTATAGATCAATCACCCCATCAATATTTACAGATAAGTAATTATCGACGGTATTGATTGAATTAATCTCCACAGAAAAAGGCATGGTTGTCACCAATTCTAAATCTGAAGCATTAATTCTGTACACGGAATCGGTTCCATAATCGGCCGATTTTTTTAAAACGACGATTCGATTATTAAATAATTCCATTTCAGTGTAATTATTTGCAGTTTGATATGGAAGTCTAATATCTCTTACCCATTGAGAATAATCGGGTAATATCGGATTCGGTAAATATCCTTTGAAAAGTTGCGTTGGTGTTAATGCATAAATTGAATCTTGATAGATGACCACATCAACGATTCGTTCGGTAGAGTTGGTTGGATAAAAGGTTTCTTTGACTTCATTTTTGGATGCATCCAACTGCACTATTGAAAAGTCATTTGCTGCATAAACGTATGAACCATTTCGTTCGAAACGATTGATGCGTTTGGATACTGAAAGTTGGGCTAGTTTAATGGCGGGAATATTTATTACCTCTCCATTTTTATACTTATCAATGTTCCCATTTGTGTAACCGATGTAGACCGCTTGTTCAATTTCATCGTAATAAAGGCAGGAGATTTCAATATCTGACAAGCCATTTAAAGCGGTTAATAAGCGATGTTCGTCCGTGGCAATTGAATAAATGGACATGCCGTTTACATAGGCGGTGAAAACTTCGTTTTCTGAGGCAACAACATCGATTGCTTTGGAAGTTGCAACATGAAGTTTCCATGTACCCATTCCAATCTGAGCCTTTAGAATAAAGCTTGAAACGCAGAGTAAGAAGAGGATGGTCCATTTCATGATGTCAGTATAACGCAGGTTTATTGATTAAATTGGGTAGAAATCAACTATTTTAGTTAAAATGTCGCAGATCAAATACATACACATTTCCTTTTTGGAAAACGGGTTTCGTTAAAAAAGGTTCCCAGTATTTGTTGGGTTCCCAGTTCGCTTCATGAATTACTACCGCAAAGTTAGCTCCTTTTCGAATAATCTGTTTGATCTGTTCTGTTTCTTGAGTAGACGACTCGTGCAAGCTAAAGTGGGTGTATCCAACTCTATCTAAAGTGTACAATTGAATATTAGGAGAAGAATCTGACAAACAAAGAATGGTATCGCTTTGAGGAATAATCTGTTGGATTTCTTTTGCATAAGCTTGTAACTGACCTAGGTGCTCGCGGTGATAAAAATGAAAATAACCCCAATTTCCTTTGACAAATTCACTGACAAAAGGCGTGTTTTTCGTTAGGATATTTTCCTTTCCAAAGGACCAATGCGCTAAGGATATTGCTTGTAAAAAAACAAGGGCGATCCATGAGGAAGAAAGTATGCGCCGGTTATTTTTAGAGCGTGTTAATCGATGACTAAATGCAATTAATACATAGAAAAGTATGAGTGGGAAAAACAAGATTTCTATGAGGTAGTAATCATGAACATCAAATACCCAGAACCAAAGTATGAAATAAGCAACGAGTCCAACTAATCCAATAATAACCAACCAGATTACATAGGAATGAATCCATTTTTTCCAAGCAGCATATCCAAAGAATAATACAGACAACAACAACATACTCGGATGGAAAAGACCGGGAAGCATGTGTTTCCAAAATTGCTGCCAAATTGTTTTACGTGTTTCCGCATCTACTTCCCAGATTGGACGAACAGTTGTCGAAAATAAATCCGAACCGACTTTCTCGTTGTAACGTATAGCGTAGGAATACCAAAGGTAACTTGTCACCAAAATGAATACGAAGGAAAGTAGGAACGAAAACCAAAAGTATGACTGTGCTTTAAATGATTGATTTTGATTAACAAGGGTATAGAAAAAGTAGGCTCCACCGAAGGATAGTAAACAAATCAGTGCCGTTATTTTTAATAATACAGCAAGTGAGAAAAACAAGGTGAGAAATCCTAGCCAAAAAACTTGTTTTGAACGAATAAAATGAAAGGTTCCATATGCACCCAACAGGACAAAGGAAAAAGCAAAAACATTAGGTAATATCGAATCCGAGTAAAAAAGGAGTACAGGAGAACTCGCCATCAAAAAGACGAAGAGAAGGGCTTTTCTTTTTTGTTGAAATAGAAACTCCATGACCTCACTAAAGAGGGAAATCGCAATAAAAAGAATTGAAATCGAAAGGGCTTTAGACATCCACTCGTGGTGACCAAATATTTGCCATAATTTTCCGAGAATAAAATAGATAATAGGGAATTCCGAAGTAGCATTGCGGGTTCCACTCGCTAATATTAATTGTGTTTGGGGTTCCAAAAAAGGAGCTCCCTTAGAATAATTTAACGCAATTGACAGGGAATCTGTTTTTCGCCATTCATGGATGGGTAAAACTCCGTCAAAAAAATGATCGAACACACCGTATAGCGAAAAAAGCACCATGAGTAACAGCAATGCTTGGTACTTAATCGGCAAATTTTGAAGTTTGGTGATCATTCGTCTAACTCTTTTTCAGTAATCAAATAAAGGGGGCGGTTTTTACTTTGAATAAATAACTTACCCAAGTAAATTCCTAGAATTCCGATCATTATCAATTGGATTCCTCCAATAAATAAGATCGATGCTATAATGGAGGTCCAACCAGTAATTGCCTCATTTGTAAAAGCTGAAACGTAAATCGCATACAACCCATACAAGAAGGCCAAAAGTGCAAAAAACAATCCGGTGTAAATGGAAAAATACAGCGGTTTAGCGCTAGAAGATGTGATTCCGGTTAGCGCAAAATTGAGCATTTTTGAAAATGAATACTTTGTCTGTCCGGAAACGCGAGCATGAGGCGTGTATGGAATCCCAATTTGTTTAAAACCTAACGAAGGAATGATTCCCCTCAAAAACAAATGAGACTCCGTATACTTTTGAAGTGCAGCAACAACTTTTCGATCTAACAAGCGGAAATCCGCAGTTCCTTCCTCCATAGGAATTTCTGCTAATTTATTTGTTAAACGGTAGAAGCTTTTAGAAGTCCATTTCTTCAGGAAAGAAACTTTTTGATCATCCTTGCGAATGGTATAAACGACCTCAAATCCAGTCTTCCATTTTTCGAAGAGCGTTGGGATGAGTTCTGGCGGATGTTGTAAATCTGCATCCATACTTATTACCGCTGCACCTTGAGCGTGATCTAGTCCTGCTTTGAGGGCATTTTGATGTCCAAAATTTCGGCTAAGTTGAATGAATTTTACACGGCTATCCTTGGCGCGTAATTCTTGAATATTCAATAACGATCGATCAGAACTGCCATCATCTACAAAGATGAACTCAAAATTGGTGACGTGAATCACATTCATTACCGTCGTCAATCGTTCATACATTGGCAGGATGTTTCCCTCCTCATTACAAGTTGGAATGACAATCGAAAGTTCAATATGTGCAGATTTATTCAGCATGTAAAGCGAAGTTACATAATTATCTTCATGTATCCTTGTTGTACTTGGATCTTGCAGGCAAAATCGTTTGCTTTTAGTATATTTGCGGAAAGCATTAAAAATGTCAGAACAAAATCGAATTTCTACGAACAAAGCGCCGAAGCCAGTCGGGTTATATCCGCATGCTCGTCGTGTTGGGAACCTCCTTTTTTTATCCGGTGTAGGTCCAAGAGTTGCTGGTTCCGATGATACAGATTCCGCGGTGCCGGGATTAAAAATAGATAAAAACGGGAATTTCATTGAATTCGATTTCGAAGCGCAATGCAGAAGTGTGTTTGACAATGTGCGCATCATTCTGGAAGAATCTGGTTCTAGTTGGGATCAACTGGTTGATGTAACCGTCTTTTTAGTGCACATGAAACGTGACTTTCATGTATATAACCGTATTTACGCGGAGTATTTCAAGGACAATTTGCCTTGCCGAACAACGGTTGAAATCAACTCTTTACCCACTCCGATTGCGATTGAATTAAAATGTATCGCAACAATTGACTAATTCTTGACCTTATAAAAATAACTTATGACTGCATTTATCATCCGTATTGTTTTAGCCGTAGTTGCAACTGGATTCAATGTTTATCTGTTTGCGAGTGGACATTGGGGCTGGGGAATTACCTTTCTTTTCGTAACTGCTTTAATTATTCTTTCCTTTTTTAGAAACGAAAATGTGTTATTGGCTTTAAATCAAATGCGTGTCGGAAATACCGATAAAGCAAAAAAATACATTGACAGAATTTCACATCCACAGTACCTTCCGAAGAGACAACATGCCTATGTTTTGTTTTTAAAAGCAGTGATGGGCGGACAGGAATTAGGCTTCGCAAACAGTGAGAAATTATTGAGAAGAGCGATGGACCTTGGATTGAGAACAGGTGAAGACAATGCGGTAGCTCGAATGCATTTAGCAGGAATATGCGCTCAAACCGGAAGAAAAAACGAAGCTGTGGCTTTATTAGCTGAAGCAAAAAAATTAGATAAAAACGGAATGATGCGCGACCAAATCAAAACGATGCAAAGTCAATTACAGATGGCGCCTTCAAAAAACCAAATGCGCCAGGCTCAAATGATGGGTGGACGTAGAAAAACGCCTAAAATGCGCTAATTGATGAGTGAAATACCAAGAATTTATGCCGAACCATGGGCAGATTACGAACTATTAGATGCTGGTGGTGGTAAGAAATTGGAACGATGGGGTAAAATCATTACGATTCGACCAGAAGTTCAAGCTTATTTCCATAGTGGTATGCCTTTTACAGAGTGGAGAAACCTCGCTCATTGGGAATTCATTGAAGGAAAGTCACAGCAAGGAAAATGGAAATGTTTGAAGACAAATGTTCCGAGTGAATGGACCATTAAATACCAACGTTTGAATTTTACGCTTTCCCTGACGAAATTTAAACACATCGGATTATTTCCGGAACAAGAGGCTAACTGGCGGTTTATCGAAGAACATATTTCGGCAGACGACCGCTTTTTGAACCTTTTTGCTTATACAGGAGCTGCTTCTTGTATGGCGCGAATCAAAGGAGCAGAAACTTTTCATGTTGATTCCGCAAAATCCACCTTAAATTGGGCAAAAAGAAACATGGAAGAATGCAAATTATTAAACATTAAGTGGGTTCACGACGATGCGTTAAAATTTGCTGCTCGTGAAGTCAAACGCGAAAACAAATACAAAGGAATCATCATGGATCCACCCGCATGGGGAATTGGAGCCAGTGGTGAAAAATGGAAATTGGAAGATAAAATCGATGAATTAATGATGACCGCTTCTAGTTTGTTGGCAGATGATGGCTTCCTTATTATGAATACCTATTCACCAACTGTGGACACAGCATTTCTAACGGAATTAATCGACATTTATTTTCCAACGAAAAAGAGCTCCATTTCTCAGTTGTACATGGAATCAAAAACGGAAAAAACAATGTATTTCGGGGAATTAGTTCGAATTCAATAAACTTGCTATAATAAATCGTTTGCTAGATTTGCTAGTTCAGAACGTTCGCCTTTCTCTAGTTTAATGTGGGCAAATAGCGATTCGCCTTTTAAACGGTCAATCAAGTAAGCCAGTCCATTACTGTTTTCATCTAAGTAAGGCGTATCAATTTGGTGGACATCCCCCGTGAAGACAATTTTGGTGTTTTCGCCAGCTCGTGTGATGATGGTTTTCACCTCATGAGGTGTTAGATTCTGTGCCTCATCGATGATAAACATAATGTTAGAAAGACTTCTTCCCCGGATAAATGCAAGGGGAGTTATAATAATTTTTCCGGAATCTTGCATCTCCATTATTGCCTTGTGTTTTTTCTCATTTTCACCAAATTGAGACTTAATAAACTTAAGGTTATCCCAAAGTGGCTCCATGTATGGACCAATTTTATCATTCGCATCACCTGGTAAAAACCCAATTTCTTTGTTGGATAAAGGAACAATGGGACGCGCCAAGATTACTTGATTATACAATTTTTGTTGCTCCAATGCCGCAGCAAGGGCAAGCAATGTTTTTCCTGTTCCGGCAACACCTTGCAATGCCACTAGTTTAATGTCATTATTTAGAAGCGCGTGAAAAGCAAATGCTTGTTCTGCATTTTTAGGCTTGATTCCGTAAATAAACTCCTTCTCAATTCGGTCAACACGGTCAGTTAAATGGTTGTAAAAAGCAAGTGCTGAGGTTTTTCCGTTTTTTAGAATATAGTATCCATTCACTTCCTTTTTCTCCCCTAGGTTTCCGTCTTCTGGGACACTTCCTTTCGTAAATATTTCACGGATGTACGCTGATTCTAATCCATCAATACTATACGTGCTAGACGCTTGGATTTCATCCGAATGTACTTTCCCGGTTTGATAGTCTTCAGCAACCAAACCCAATGCTTTTGACTTAATGCGCAGATTAATGTCCTTCGTTACCAGTACAACTGATTTACGTTTTTCCTTTTCTTTTAACAGGAGCGCAGCATTGATGATTTTATGATCATTTTTATGACTACCATAAATTTCTTCCGCATTTAATTGATCCGGAGAATGTTCCATAATGATCTTAAATTTACCTAGACCAGGACCGAGTGGAATCCACTCTTGCAAAGAACCACTACCGGAAAGCCGATCAATGAAACGAATCACTTCTCTCGCCGAAAAGTTTTTCGTGTCGTTTCCGACTTTAAACTTATCTAATTCTTCCAATACGGTAATTGGAATAGCGACATTGTGTTCATCAAAATTTGAAATAGAATCGAAGTCGTGTAGTAAGACAGAAGTGTCTAGGACGAATATTTTTTGAGATTTTGCCATTCGTTTTTTTCTTTGAAAGTACCTTTTTTCGGATTTCAAAGATGGAAATTGAATGTTAAATAATAAATAATTATTTCGAGAACAGGGCTTTTAGTGCTTTGTTCAACTTATCGTATTTGAATACAAAGCCTTCATTTTTAATCTTTTCATTAGATACCTGAAGATCTGCAAGTACGAGCATTGACCGCTCACCTAAAATGAATTTTAAGATTGCACTTGGGACCGCAGGTAAAAAGAAAGGACGGTGCATGTATTTGGCAATTCCTTTCATCATTGTGCGGTTCGTATCACAATCAGCAACGGCATGATAAGTCCCTTCTAATTTTTTGTCAATCCCAAATAAAATCATTCGGCATAAGTCATCGATGTGTATCCAAGGATGGAATTGATTTCCTGTTCCAAGCGGAGAACCTAGACCAAAGTTAATCGGTCTTTTCATCGCTGTTAGCGATCCTCCTTTATTTGAAAGAACCATGGCGATTCGCAATTTCATATAAGGACAAATTCCGTAGAAACGGTCACTCGAAGTTTCCCAGTCACGGACAAGTGAACTCAAGAAATCCGAACCATAGTCATCAGACTCCTGAAAAACTTTTTGTTCATTTTCGTTATAGCAATTGACACCGGAAGCAGCAACATAATACATTAATTTAGGCATTTTCGCTGCCATTTCGCTCAAAAATTCTGTTGATTGAACACGTGAGTCTATTAACTCTTTTTTCCGTGCAGTAGTCCAATTCTTATCTCCAATATTCGCACCAGCAAGATTAATTAAGATATCAATCCTCGCTAGCTGTTTTTCGTCAACTTTCTTTGATTTTGGATCCCACTGAATGTATCCTTGCTTACCTGCATTTCGAGAAAGTTTATAGACAAAGTAACCTCGCTCCTTCAGCATCTTCGTTAATTGTTTTCCAATCAGTCCTGAGCCACCAGCAATCAAAACACTTTTAGTTGTATCCATATTATTTACAGTCCTGTTTCAATTTTAACAATTCCTCTCCGTTCATGTCCGAATAAGCTTCACACATCTTATTTTTTGAGGTGATCAATTTTTTTAATTGGAGACTGTCCTTTTTCTCGCCCTTTAACTGCCAGATTTTCTCTGTCAAGGTATTTACCTCTTCACTTTTATCCATACATGAACAAAATTTTTCGTCTGTTCTGTGACAAGAGATAAGGAGTAGCGTTGTAAGGGTCAGAAAAATAGATTGTTTGTACATGTTTACTTGGGTAATTTCAGAATCAAATGTAGCATTAATTCAACTAAATCTATTAACTTCGAACAACTCTTTCATGCATAAATACTACCTCATATTTGTTCTAACATTCTTTTTTCCTGTTCTAGGGAAGGCACAAGACTGTATCTCCTATTTTCGTTACTCAAAAGATGAAATTAGTCAAGTGAAATTATGTCCGGAAGCGATGATGGCAGACATCAAACAATTGCATGAGCACATTCTTGAAACCCATCCTAATCCAAGTTTGTATTGTGGTGTTGATGCATTTGTGGCTGGATATAAAAGAGCATTAGCTTCTTGTGAAAGCGAAAAGACAATGATTGAGTTTATTCAAATCGTTACTGCTTATTTGGCGGTCATGAAGGACTCACACACCAACTTAAATCCGAGAGATTACTTGTATTTGGGCCCAAAAGATCGTGCAGTACTTCCATTTTTCGTGGTCCGTATCAATGGGCACTTCTATTTACAAAGCATTTATAAAAATGAAATTCCCATTGGAAGTGAGATCCTACAAGTTGATTCTTATCCAATTGATAGTTTATTCGCTGTGAGTAAGCGCTTAAGCTTTACAGAAGGAAATGCTGACATTGCACGCGACGAAATTGCCGAAAAAATGATTGGAGCCACATTTAATCTCCTCCATCGCGCCAATTTAACGGACCTTGCGAGCTTTAAAATTGTGAATGTTAATGGGGATACTGTAGTTGTAAAAGCACATTATGTAAAATCTTCTCAGTATTTAAAGGGTGGAAGTATCAAATTAGATGGTCCAATTCACTATATAATTGACAAGGATAATCGGTGTGTATTAACAATTGAATCCTTTGATAACATTTCATTAAAGAAATTCAAAAAACAAATTGATGCCTGTTTTAATGAGATCAAACGCAAAAATGTCCAAGATTTATACATTGACTTAAGGGATAACTTAGGTGGAATGCTTCGTGCGCAGGAATATGTATTAAGTTACTTGAATCAAAACGGGAAATCCTTACAAATGAATTACTTGTACAAAAGAAGTCATTTCGATCGTTTTGCTTCTCTTCCATTCTATCAAGAATGGCAATTCATGAACCGTGCTGAACGCGTTTATCCAAATGGATTAATTAGCCAGGAGTATGATTTTTACAAATCGCCATTAGGCACCACACGTACGATCCTGTATGATTATACCCCTAAGAACAATCTTAATTATTGCTACACCGGAAAGTGCACCTTAATTACAAATGGTTCTTCCATGTCTGCTTCCGTTTTATTCGCTGGATGGTTTAAAAGTAATCGTCGTGGAGAAATTATTGGGAGTCAGTGTATGGGAGGTATTGGTGGTACATTTGGAAACAGCGCACCTTATTTCTTAGATCATTCAAATATTCACCTAATGGTTTCGACCTTAAAATTTACTCCAAAAGTACTTTCGCGGATCGAATTAAACCCAATAGATCCCGATCATGTCATTTCTATCAATCTACAGCAATTGATAAAACAACAAGATCCCGTTTTAGAATATTTGAATATTCGCAAAGATTCAAAAAAGAAGGTAAAGTAAAATAACAATTGCATAACGCAGTAATTTTCCGATTGCAAAAAACAAAAAGGTGATGAATTTGGGTGCTCGAAAGAAACCCAATACTACACCGATAAGATCTCCAATTAATGGAAGCCAAGAAAAAAGGGCAAGCCAAACACCATATTTATGAACGCGTTCCTTCCACTGTTCAATTTGTGCAATTGTCACCTTTATTTTCTCCAGCCAGATGGGCTTGGCAAGGTATCCAATGTAATAATTCAGAATTGCTCCAAGTGTATTTCCTGTTGAGGCTACCACCAAGCATACGATTGGGTCATAATGATAGGCGAGCATTCCGATAAGAAATGCTTCTGAAGCAACCGGAAGTATGGTTGCTGCAAAAAAAGCGCTTAAAAACAATCCTACATACCCTATTTCGAATTCCCACATAACAAAAAAAGGCCGGTTAAACCGGCCTTTCAAATTTTAACGAATTTCTTATTTTTTAACGAATTTTTTCGTCAATACTGTTCCGTTTGAAGCAATATTCACAAAGTAAACTCCGCTGTTCCATTTTGCTGATTCAAGGGCCACATTATGTGTGCCTGAAGTCAATTGGTTCAAGTTTGTATTTTGCACTTCTTTACCAGCAACATCCAAAACAGTAACTGTTACATCAGAAGCATTCATTAATTCAAATTGCAAAGAAGCAACTCCATTTGAAGGATTTGGCATAATCACCGCTTGCTGAACTTGCTCAATTTCCTCTGTTCCTAATATTGGATCAAAATTCAATCGAACGTATGGCGTTGATGTTTGATAAAACAATGTTGATGTTGTGATATCGTTTCCATCCAATAAGAAAGATGTTTGTGCTGGTGAAGTACCTGCATTTGAAACTTTCAAACCACTAGTATAAGATCCTACAACAGCTAAATAGGTTGTTCCCGCTGTCACATTTACATATGGCTCAAGTTCTACAACCAAATTCGTATTTAAGTTATTTGCTGCCAATACTAGCGGTGCAGATTCTGATTCATAAACGAAGTCTCCAGATACTGGATCTATAGAATACAATTTCGTGTAAATTTCTGTTCCAACAGTTGCACCGCTTGTTCCGTTTGGAAGGCGAACGTTGATTGCTTTTAATAAAGCGTCTTGGTAAATATCATATAAGTTACCTGTTTCGAAACCACTTGTTCCATTCGAAGTGCTTCCAGAAACAACATTATTGTCACGTGCGTAGATGAAATTTGATACATTAAATGTGATATCAGACATTGTATTATTTGCAGAAACGTCATCTGTAGAATCAGAAGTAATATTGCGTGTTACCGTGTATGCACCTACTGTTGCCGCCGGTGTGAATTGTGTCGCTACGGATACATTTAATGTATCTAAAGAAACGATTGAAACTGGTGCACTTGAACCAACAAATGCTCCACTGTTCACATTTACGTTCAATTTCACGTTTGATTGATTGTTTACACCACCATTAAAGATGTCCGCAAAGAAATCAATTGGCGCTACTTGAGCAGTAGGAATTTGGTAATAATGTAATCCTGCTGATCCCCAATCAGAACCTGTAATTGCTAGGTCATTGGAAGGGTTAGTTACCAATTTCACATCATCAATGTACCAACCGTAAGTAATCCAAACATTTGGATTTGTTGCAGATGCAGGATAGTTTGTTGTCCATTGAAAACGAATCCAAAGTTGTGAAGGTGTCACACCTGGAGATAATTGTTGTAAAGCAGCTGCTAAATTAATTGTTTTCGAATCTGGATTCGAGTATGCTGAACCACCTGATGCCGAAAGCACTGATTTATCTAGGTTATCCCCAACAGACACCCATGATGTTCCATTAATACTGATCAACATTTCTTGCAAGTCGTTAAAACGCGCTCCATATTGCTGAAATTGCAAGGAGATTTGATTAGATCCTCCTAGCGCAGCAACGTCAATTGGAGTAGCCGTTGTTAACGTGTAAACAACATTCAGCGCTTGTGTAGCAGTTTGTGCATTACCATTTACTAATTCAGCATAGTTTCCGCCTGAAGTAGAAGTGATTCCTGATGATGTTGACCACCAACCTTCAGAAGTGTTGTTAATGTTCCATCCAAATGTACTTCCAGTTTGACCGCTATTATCTACTGACCAGTTTGCTGGGGTAGAAAAATCATCAGACCAAATTGTTACACCTAAGGATTTTTCAGTTGTTTCCAACGCTCCCGCGTGAATTGGTGCTTTTACCAAATCTTGGAATGTTGCTAGTTTAGGAGCTTTT
This sequence comes from Crocinitomicaceae bacterium, assembly GCA_024643545.1. Classification (GTDB taxonomy): domain Bacteria; phylum Bacteroidota; class Bacteroidia; order Flavobacteriales_D; family Crocinitomicaceae; genus UBA952. The sequence continues at coordinate 53,262 of JAHEMR010000005.1, forward strand.
TGAGCATGAGCAGCCATTGAAGACGCCAATACCACAGCAGAGAGTAAAACTTTTTTCATTTTATAAGGGTTTTTCTTGAAATCAAATATACAAACTATTTCCTATCCTTCAAAAAAGGAAGTTGAATGCGTAAATTTTGAATTTCTGCCTTCGATAGCGTTACAGTTTGTACAGTTTCTTGGTCATTTAATTCCGCTAATGTTTCTCCCAATCCATTGTAGATTGCAGAAGAACCCGAATATAAAAGGTTATTCCCATCGATTCCAATACGGTTTACACCAACCGTGTAACATTGGTTTTCGATTGCTCGGGCTTGCAGTAAGGTTTTCCAATGAAACGCACGTTTACTAGGCCAATTTGCTACGTATAAGAGAACATCATAAGCTGGTTGTTCAGATGTTTCATCAATTCGATTACGAATTAATTCTGGGAAACGTAAATCATAGCAAATCTGTAAATTAAATTTCCATCCTTTAAACTCAACAATTGTCTCGGAAGTACCTTCGGTAAAAACCTTGTCTTCTCCACCAAGTCCAAATGAACGACGTTTATCGTATTGCCAGACCTTCGAAGATGGTTCTACAAAAACGCCACGGTTATAAAATTGCTCATTTTCTCCCACCATGAAGGATGTATAAATTGCTGCGTTTAATTTTTTAGACCAGTTTTTTAATCTGGCAAGTGCTTCGTTTTGGTTCCAATCATTAGCGAGCTTGGTATTCATGGAAAAGCCTGTGTGAAACATTTCTGGTAAGACGATGACATCAGTTGCCGGAAGGTTCAGAAGAAAATCGTCGATTCGCGCATAATTCGCAGGGATATTCTCCCAGATTTGATCGAACTGAACTATCGTTATTTTTAAATCGAACATAATCTTTCCGCGGCTTTACTTAATGTCTCGTTATCCTTTGCAAAACAAAAACGAATTAACTTGCGATCTGAGCCATCCGCATTAAAAACAGAAAGTGGGATACTTGCCACTCCTGTTTCTTTCGTCAATTTTATAGCGAATTCAACATCCGATTCATTGGATATTTGTTCATACGAGGCTACTTGAAAATAAGACCCTTCAGATGGCAATAATTGAAAACGACTTTTCCTTAACAAGGATTGAAAATAGTCCCTCTTTTCTTGATAAAAAGGACCTAGTTCATACAAGTTTTTTTCAGGCAAATAAGTAGCTAGCGCTGCTTGAGCTGGGCTATTAACACAGAAAACCAAAAACTGATGTACCTTCTGAATCTCCTTCATTAACAAAGGTGGGGCGATTAAATAGCCAATCTTCCAACCTGTAATGTGAAATGTTTTCCCGAAAGAAGAAACAATTATCGCCCGGTCTTTTAGTCCGTCTATTTGATGTGTTGAAATGTGTTGTTTCTCAAAGGTGATAAATTCATATACTTCATCCGAAAGCAGATATAAATTTGGGAAATCATTTAAAAGTGCCTGCAATTCGTTAAAATCACTCAAGTTCCACGTGCGTCCACTAGGATTATGTGGATTATTTGTAATAATTAATCGCGTTTTCGAATTAACGGCAGAACGAATTCGATCCCAATCAGGTAAAAAGTCATTGGATAGTGGAATTCTAATTGATTTCGCATTTGACAGCATTACCGGGCTCTCATAGCAATCATAACTCGGATCGAGAATAATTACTTCTTCACTTGGGTGAACAAGCGCTTGAATTGTTGCAAAAATAGCTTGAGTTGCGCCTGCGGTAATTAATACATCTTGTTCTTGAATTTCACGGTTGTAATGTTCTTTAACTTTGACTGCAATTTCTTGACGAAGTTTTGGAAATCCTGCCATCGGTGCGTACTGATGTACATTCAAAGATGCTTGTTCTTTAAAGATGCTCAACAATTGATCATCAACCGGAAAATTTGGGAATCCTTGAGAGAGATTATATGCATTATGCTCAACTGCCAATGAAGACATGACAGAGAATATGGTCGTACCTACGTGTGGTAATTTAGATTTCACTTTGAGCTTATCTATAAACTTCTCAAAAGGATAAAATCACTTCAAGAAGAAACGTGTAACAGAAATTACTTATGATCTCCTGTTGAGACAGTCGGATTTTTTACCATAAATTCCGTTCGGCGGTTCAATTGGTTGTCACTTGCGGAACAATTGGATTTAATTAATCCTTCGCAAGGACAGTTCACCTTAAGGTTTGATTCACCAAATCCTTTGTAAGCAATACGTTCTGGTTTTGAAATACGTGCCTTAATATAATTAGCCGCCGAAAGTGCTCTTCTATTTGACAAGTCAAGGTTATAAATACTCGGGCCACGGCAATCCGTATGCGATCCTAATTCCAATTCAACCGTTTCATGTTTATTCATGAAAGCTACGACTTTGTCCAATTCCACTATAGCATCAGAGCGTAAATCCGCTTTATCAAAATCATAATAAATTGTTTTCAAGCCTAATAACTCATTAATCACAAGGTCTTTTTTAAGCGGAGTTAAATTCAAATCAACCAAATTACCTACATTTATTTCGTTTGAATCTGTCGGTGTAAAGGTAAAAGATACATCTTTTGAAATATACCCCTCCTTCTCTAAGGATACGATAAGCTTCATCGGTTTTCCAATAGACAAACTATCCAATTTCTGTAAGAAATGTCCATAATGATCTGTTGTCCCTTGGAACAAAATAATTCCTGTTGAATCTTCGATGATTTTCATTTTAACATCTGCCAAATCCATCAATGTCTCATTATCCTTTACGACGTATGATAAATTCACATCAACAAACAGATCTATTAATCGGAACTCAAAGATATCATCAGTCGCGCCATTGGTAGAACGGTTTGAAGTAATGTAACCACTCTTCTCATCCAAGAACATGATAGCAAGATCATCAAATTTAGAGTTGTACTTTTCACCTAGGTTCTTCACTTCCAAATTATCCAAAACAAAAAGATCATATCCTCCTAGCGTATTAAACGCGTTCGAGGAAAAATAGAGCTTATTATTCATGACATATGGAAAACAATCGTGACCTGCAGAATTTACATTTCGAACCAATTCTTTTTCTCCAAATTTCTTCCCATCGAAACTTGCACGATAGATGTCCATCCCACCTAATCCACCTGGCATGTCAGAAACAAAATAAAGCGTATTATTTTTTTCGTCAAAGAATGGATGAGTCACATTGTACTTATCATCATTAAAAGGAACTGGCATTGGCTTACTCCATTCCCCTTTATCATTTTTTGTGGAATAGTGAATTGTTAATTTTTCGTATTGATTTGATCCAAAATTATTGGTGAAAAACAACAAGTTACCGGCTGCATTTGCACTAACTGGTCCATCGTAATAACATGAATTCACGTTCAATAAACCTTTTGATTCTTCGCTCAATAATTTTGCGTCTTTTGTCTTGCATCCTTCAACCTCATATAAATCCGAATAAGGTTTTTTCGTGAAAGGATCCTCCATGATATCCTCACATGGATCTTTTGAAGCTGAAAGCACATACAATTTATCCCCAATTTTTCTCGTTCCAAAATCATCATATGATGTATTGAAACAAGCCGGAGTTAATTGTACGTCTTGTTGAGCTAAAAGATTACCTGTAGCAAGGAAAACAAGAAAAGAAATTAAAACAATACGCATCAGCTAGTATCTATTTATCAGTTGAAGAAACGTGGTCCTTGACAACGGCTTGGGTTATTATTAAATTTCCAACGCAAAGCAATTTCATGAGACTGAACAGTTACTTTGTTCATGTTAGACATTGGGAAAGTGTAAGAATAACCTACATAAAAACGGTTATTAATATCATATCCAACAATGGCACCAATTGCACTTTTTAATTGGTAACTTACTCCGAAATCCAATCCAATTTTATGTGTCATGATTGCATTTAAATCAACTGTCCAAGGTAAGCCTTGCATGTATCTTGCAACAACATTTGGACGCAATTGCCACATTGGATTGATTTTGATTGTTCCTCCCATATAACCTACATAGCCACCTTTTGCATCCACATATAAATTAGTGTTTCTATTTTTATAAATGGTTTGACCAACACGTGGTTGAGAAAACCCTAAATAAAAGTTTTTGTGGTATAATAAAACTCCCCAACCAGCATTAAATGATAAACCAGTTGATAAATTCGTCAACATATCAGGATCGAATGGTTGAGTAATATCCAACTCTGTCAAATTAACCGATGTATTACCAGCGATCGCACGTATTCCCAAAGACAATTTCCAAGCAGTATTCAATTTTAAATGGTAAGCACCATTTACCGCTAATTGCGTGCTTTTGACTGGACCTAATTCATCTTGCAACAATGTACCTCCAAGACCAAAATTCTTTAATAAATTAAAGTTTCCGGATAGCGTCATAGTTTTCGGTGCGCCCTTAAATCCTCCCCACTGTGCATTTGCCAATGTTGAAATGTCGTTGTAAGAGTTCGCTCCTGCTTGAGCAGGGTTCAGCATCAACGCATTGAACTGATTTTGTCTGTAATTTGGATCTTGACCTAGCGCTTGAAAAGAAGCTACTATGATTCCTAATGCGACGATTATGCTATTTGTCTTTTTCATATCAATTGTTATCTATGAATGTTATTTTTGAACGCGGTTGATGTATACATATCCATTAACAACTAGTCCGTTGTCGAATGTAAAGATGTAGTAATATGTACCATCTGGAACTTGTGTTCCTGTATTCAATAAAGTACCATCCCAATCATTGTTGTACTCATTGCTTTCGTATACTTTCGTTCCGTAACGGCTATAAATTGAAACCTGACGCGTTTTATAGCCTTCAATTCCAGGAATCACAAAATAATCATTGAATCCGTTTCCGTTAGGTGTAAATGCTTCAGGAATTTCTGGTCCACAAAGGTCTGTATCTAAGAAATCGTACACACCATCATTATCACAATCCTGACCAGGCTCTCCAAGTCCACCGAAATCCCATTCAAAGTCATCACTTACGCCATCTCCATCACTATCTGAATCTAAATAGTTCGGGATTCCGTCTCCATCTACGTCAGATGTTCCTTCAATAATTGTTGAAATTCCATCACCGTCATCATCTGGATCTAGGCTATTTGGAATACCATCTCCATCCGTATCACCAACAACTTCATTCACATCATTGATTCCATCTCCGTCATCATCCATGTCACATGCGTTAAGCATTCCATCATTATCAGTATCTGTTCCTGAAGTTACAACCGTAATAAGAACTGTAGATGTTGCCACATTTCCATTGTTATCAGTTACAGTAACTGTAATGGTGTTGTCGCCAATGTCAGCACATCCAAAGGTATATTGACTTAAGGTCATGGATGCAATGCCGCAGTTATCAGATGTTCCATTGTTTACATCACTAAAAGTAATTGTTGTAGAACCGTTATCATTAATAATTACAGTAATGTCATTGACATTAATAATCGGAAGGATATTATCAACAATATTCACTAATTGTGTTGCTGTTGATGTATTTCCTGAACCATCGACTACTGTCCAAGTTACTGTTGTTAATCCTAATGGGAAGATTGCCGGTGCATCATGAGAAACTGTAGCAACCGAACAGTTATCTGTTGCATTAGGAGCTCCTAAATTCACCCCAATTGCATCACAACCAAAGTTAGGTGCCATTGTGATGTTCGCTGGTGGAACAATCACTGGGTTTGTATTATCTCCAATAAATACATTAATTGGCAATGAAGTCGAAGAACATCCGCTTGCGTTCGTTACTGTGACTGCATAGTTACCCGTTTGATTCACCGTAATAAATGGTGTTGAAGGTCCATTTGACCATGCGTAGTTTGCTGCGTTAGATGCAAACAAGATTACCGTTCCACCTGGACACATTGTTGTTGCGCCACTTGGAGTAATAATTGGTACTACTGGATTATTCATCACATTCACAACGGCAGTCACTGCATTTGAGCATGCTCCATTCGTAACAGTGTATGTGATCGTCGTTGTCCCAGCATTTAATCCTGTTACAATCCCCGTATTTGATACAGTTGCAATAAAGTTGTTTGTACTTGTCCAAATTCCGTTGTTTGTTGAGCTGGTAAGGTTAATCGTACCACCTTCACACACATTGTTTAAACCTGTAATAGCCGCCACTATTGGAATCGTACTAGTTGTGACTACAGTTGTTGCTGACGTTGTTTCACATCCTGCCAAATTTGTTCCAACTACAAAGTAGCTTCCTGCAGCATTCACTGTAATACTTGAAGTGGTTGCACCATTGTTCCATTGGTATTCCGCTGCGCCAGTTGCTGTTAACATTACACTTCCTCCTTGACAGAAAAGTGTTGATCCATTAGCAGTTACTGTTACAGCTGGATGTACATTAACGATTACTGTTTGTGAAGCAGTTGAAGTACAACCTGAAGCGTTCGTTACTGTAACTGTGTAAACACCTGCATTACTCACTGTAATGCTTTGAGTTGTAGCAGTTGTTACACCATTACTCCACAAGTAAGTCAATCCTGCTCCTGAGTTTGCAGACAATGTTACGTTTGATCCTAAACAAATTGCGGTTGGACCATTCGCTGTAATTGTCGCCACTGTAACTGGAAGTACTGTTACAATCGTATTAGATGCTGCTGAAGTACAACCATTTGCATTTGTTACATCAACTTGAATGTTCTCACTTGTTGAAACAGTTATTGAAGAAGTTGTCTCACCTGTTGACCATACATATGTTGAACCGCCAGTAGCTGTTAACAAAACATTATTTCCTTGACAGAAAGTTGTTGGTCCGTTTGGCGTCACAACTGCTATAGGAAGTGCATTTACCGTTACATTAATTGAATTTGAGTTTGCAGTACATCCTGCAGCATTCGTTACTGTTACAAAATAAGTTCCTGAAGTATCCGCAATAATGCTTTGTGTAAACTGACCATTGTTCCACAAGTAGTTTGTACCGGTTGTTGCTACTAATGTTACTGAACCACCTGCACAGAACGTTGTTGAGCCAATTGCCGAAATCACAGCTGTAGGTAATGCATTCACATTCACCGTTGTAGAAACACTTGAAGTACATCCATTTGCATTTGTAACAGTATAGGTAATTACCGTTGACCCTGCTGTTACAGAAGTAACTAAACCGGTTGCGTCTACCGTTGCAATGTTATTATTGGATGATGACCATACACCACCTGTTGTAACATCTGCCAATTGGGTTGTTAATCCAACACACACATTTGTAATTCCCGTAATTGGTGCAACTACTGGAAGTGGATTAACGATAACTTGAATGCTTGTTTGAGCTGTACAACCAGAAGCATTGGTCACGTTGACAAAATATGTTCCTGAAGTAGAGACTGTAATACTTGGATTCAAATCACCTGGATACCACATATAAGAAACCCCAGGACTTGCTGTTAATGTTACGTTGCCACCTTCGCAGAAAGTTGTTGAACCAGAAGCTGAAATTGTTGCTGCTGTAAACGGTTTCACCGTCATCGTTGCTGATACGGAATTTGTACAAGCATTTGCATCTGTAATGGAATATGTAAGCACAGCGTTTCCTGCCGCGACACCCGATACAACACCAGTTGAGTTGATCGTTGCTGCTGCTGCATTACTGGAAGACCATGTTCCACCCGCTGTTGTAGAAGCCAATACAACTGTTGATCCTTCACACACTGCATTTGCACCTGTTATTGCCGCTATTGCTGGTAAAGGATAAACGACCAAGTTGGTATTTGCTGAGGTCGCTTGGCAACCATTCGCGTTAGTTATTTGAACAGAATATGGTCCATCTACATTTGCAATAATTGATTGCGATGTTTCACCTGAACTCCATAAGTAAGCTGTCCCCGAACTTGCCGTTAAGGTAACATTTCCACCTTGGCAGAATGTCGTTGCACCACTTGCCGTTATTGTAGGTGTTGGCAATGGATTAACTGTTACTGTAACAGGAGCTGAAGTAGCAGTACATCCATCGGCACTTGTAACTGTTACGTTGTATGTACCTGAAGTTGTAATTGTATTGCTTTGTGTAAATGCGTTATTCGTTGACCATAAATATGAAACACCTGTCGATGCTACCAATGTAACACTACCTCCTTGACAGAACGTTGTTGGTCCATTTGCGGTGATAGCTGCCACAGGTAATGGATTAACTGTTACCATCATTGGAGCTGAAACGGCTGAACAACCATTCGCATTCGTAACCGTTACGATGTTATTTCCTGTTGTACTTGTTACAATTGATGCAGTTGTTGCTCCATTACTCCACGAGTATGATGATCCAGGGCTCGCTGTTAATGTTACATTAGCTCCTTGACAGAATGTTGTTGGGCCGTTTGCTGTAATGACTGCATTTGGAAGTGAATTTACCGTAAAGTTTGTCGTTCTAGTACTTGTACAGCCATTTGCATTTGTGTACGTATACGTAAATTGAACATTGCCTGCTGTTTCACCTGTAATAATTCCAAGTCCTAAATTGATCGTTGCAATTGAATTATCAGAACTTGTCCATGATCCACCAGCGGTTGAATTTGCCAGTGTTGTTGTTGAACCTTGACAAACTGAACTTGCTCCCGTATTTGCAGCTAAAACTGGCAATGGATTTACTGTTACCGTTGTATTCGATGAAGTTGCTTGACACAAGTTATTTGCGATAATCGTAACACTATAGTTTCCTGAAGCAGAAGCAACATACGTATTTGCTGTTGCACCGTTAATTGCTGTTCCATTTAATTTCCATTGATAAACATACGTTGATCCAGAAGGAGCGTTATCAGCTAACAACGTAACGTTTCCACCTTGACAGAAGGTTGTGTTACCGATTGTAGCAATTGTTGCTGACGGCAATGGATTGACTGTTACTGTTGTTGACGCCGTGTTTGAACATCCATTTGAATTTGTGATACTATAGGTTATCGTTGCAGTTCCGGTTGAAATTCCCGTTACAAGACCTGTAGAGCTCACCGTTGCAATCGCTGTATTTGAGCTAGACCATGTAGGATTCACACTAGTTGTACTCAAGTTCGTCGTTGTTCCAACACATAATGCTGTTGAACCAGTGATTGCTGTTGTAGTTGGCAAAGGATTTACAGTCACTGTTGTTACAGCTGAAGTTACTGAACAGCCATTTGCATCTGTTACCGTTACTGAGTAAGGACCAGACGCTGTTGCTACCAAAGATTGATTATTCGTAAAGTTGTTCCATTGATATACATAACCCGTTCCTGCATTTGCATTCAATGTTACACTACCTCCTTGACAGAAGGTTGTTGCACCTCCTGCAGTAATTGTAGCTGTTGGCGCTGCAAAAACGGTCACTGCCACTGGTAATGAGGTTGACGAACATCCTTGGGCATTTGTTAATGTAACTGTATAAGTACCAGAAGTTGTAACGCTAATTGTCTGAGTTGTTGCGTTATTACTCCATAAATAAGTTGATGCTGTTCCTGCCGTTAATGAAACATTTCCTCCTGGACAAAATGAAGTCGGTCCATTTGAAACAACTGTTGCTATCGGTGATGGATTCACTGTAACATTTGTCGTAGTTGACGTTGCAGAACATCCACTTGCATTGGTTACCGATACATAGTACGATCCGCTTGTCGAAACTGTGATACTTTGAGTTGATGCTCCGTTTGACCAAAGGTATGTAGAACCAGCATTTGCAGTTAAAGTTACTGAACTTCCTGAACAGAATGTGGTTGCGCCACCTGCAGTAATCGTTGCTGTTGGGATCGGGCTCAATGTTACTAAAGTTGCTACACTTGTTGCGGTACAACTATTATTTGTTGTAACCGTCAGCGTATAACTTCCTGCCGCATTTGCTGAGTAACTTGACCCTGTTGCCCCAGAAATTGGAGATCCTGCTAAATTCCATTGGTATGAATATGTCATTCCCGTTGGAGCACTAGGCGCAACTAAGTTTACGTTTCCACCAGAACAAAGTACTGTTGAACCAATTGTGGTTATTGTTGCCGTTGGTAATGGATTTACCGTTACAACAGCTGTTTTACTATTTGTACATCCAGCGGTAGTTACTGAATAAGTGATTGTTGCAGTTCCAGCAGAAACTCCAGTCACAACTCCTGTTGAACTAACGGTTGCAACAGCTGTGTTGCTTGACGACCATACACCACCTGTTGTAGTAGAACTTAAGGTTGATGTAGCTGCTACACATACTGTTGTGTTTCCTGTAATCGAAGCAACTGTTGGCAATGTATTTATTGTAATGCTTGCACTTGCAGAATTATTTCCACAAATGTTTGTAGCAAAATATGTTATTTGAACCGTACCACTTTCTGTAGCAGTAGGTGTATAAATTACAGTTGAATTGGTTAGGTTAGGAGAAATTGTTCCCGCGCCAGTTGTTGACCAATATCCTGATGAAGCGTTAGTTGTAGTTGCAGTAAATGAAGCAGTTGTATTTTGACAAATTGTTTGATTTGCACCAACAGAAACAGTTGGAACGGCATTCATTACAGTAACCGTATTTGTAAACGGTGCTCCAATACAAGTAAGGCCTGAATTTGTGAATTGAGGAGTTACTGTATAAACCACTTGTTGTGATGAAGATCCGTTATTTGCTAATGTTTGAGTAACACTTGACTGAGGTGTTGTTTGATTCAATTCTCCTGCGATAAGTGCACTTGGAGTAACAGTCCATGTATATTGCGTTCCATTCGGCACCAAATCCGTACCTGCACCATTCACTGGAGTAGTCGTAAATGCAGAACCTGAACAAATTGAAGAATTAACGTTCGCAATTGTTATTGTAGGGTTCACAGTAACAGTTACCGGGAAAGCTACACCTTGACAAGATCCTGATGTTGGTGTTACGCTGTAAACCACATTAATTGGTGAACTAGTTGCGTTTGACAATGTTCCGGAAATAGATGAAGCTCCTGTTGCAGCAGCTGTACCAGTAATACCTGTTACACTTGGTGCTGACCATGAATAAGTAACATTCGTTGGAAGAATATTTCCGCCTCCATTTGCTGGTGTTACAGTGAACGTTGTTCCAGTACAAATAGTAGCAGCCTGAGTAGTACTTACGATTGGACCTGGATTGACTGTATATGTAAATGTTTTTGCTGTTCCTTGACATGCAGGGCCATAAGATAACACAACTGCTAAAGAGTTCGATCCAGAACATGCAGTTGAACTAAACGTTGCGTCGGATGCTATAATGGACACGCTATTATTTCCTAAAGCCAATCCAGAAACCACAGAAGTAGAATTTGCCGCGTTACAAGATCCTGCCGTATAGTTTCCTAATGAACCTGTTGGATTTCCATAACTGGCAAATGTCACTCCGGTAAAGACAGCTCCAGTAGGCGCAGTTAAATTTAATGTTCCATTTTCATTTACAAGACCAAATACTGTTCCTGTTGCTCCATATGAAGGAGTAACCGTTACAGTAGAAGAAATCGTAGCATTTGTTGCATTTGTTGCTGTAAACACGGGAATGTCACCAGTACCTGAAGCAGCTAAACCTATCGCTGTGTTGCTGTTTGTCCAAGTATAAGTCGCTCCAGTTGTTGAACCAGTAAACGTTGTTGCCGAAGTGCTTGCACCCGCACAAAGCGTTTGACTTGTTGGTTGATTAACCGTTGGTGTTGGATTAACTGTTATTGTATATGTAATTGTAGATTGACATCCAGTTGGCGCTGTCCCTGTAATGGTAATTGTTGCTGTTATTGGCGCACTTGTATTGTTTGTTGATGTGAAAGCCGGAACTGAACCTGTTCCACTTGCCGCCAAACCAATTGCTGTGTTAGAGTTGGTCCAAGCGTAAGTAGTACCCGAAATTGAACTTGTAACTGATTGTGCAGGTATTGATGTTGTTTTACAAACAACTTTATTACTCACTGTAGATAAAACAGGTAAAGGATTTACATTCACCAAAATACTAACTGGTTGTGCACACGCATCATCCGGATTAGTTACTTGATAAGTTGTGGATACAGAAGGGGTTGCAACAACTGAAGCTCCAGTCGAAGCACTTAATCCAGTACTAGGTGTCCAAACATAATTAGTGGAACCTGTTGCCGTTAAGGTCACAGAACTACCATTACATACTGTAGGAGCCGTACAATCTTGATCCCCAAAACCAAAAGCAATTGTTGAGTAATACTCTGCTACTGTATAGTTAAATGATACACATGTATGAGTGCCTGGTATTTTAACAACAGCAAAACCTTCGCTACCTGTAAATTGAGTTGCGCTATTTTGAGTGATCGTCCCTGGGTTTGTCCAAATCATTTGATAAGGAGCAGATGTAATAATAGGAACACTTAGATTCGGGTTTCCAATACTTGCAAACGCAAAGTACGGATCTGTAACCGCTTGACTAAAACATGCTGTAAATACTCCTGCATTTAAATTACGAATGATTGAACCTGTAGATGGAACATTGTATTGAGCTGGAAACATAAAAGAATTATACATTCCAGGACTTTCCGTTTGCATTCCACCACCTGATTGCGTTACTGAGATTGTAATACCTGATTGACTAATGCCGGTAGCAGTAGTCGGAGTAATACTTGTCATTGTAGCCCAGTTAATTTGATTCGGCGTACAAAGGTTATTTGATATCGTCATTGGACTTGGGACAGGATTCACGGTAATCGTCACCACATTTGACGCAACAACGCCTGAGATCCAAGCGCGGTAATAACGAGTTGCTGTTAATGCACCCATTTGAGCAGAGGATAATGTTGCTGATGTAGCACCTGAAATATCGGACCAGGTCGAATTGTTTACTGAGACTTGCCATTGGATGTTTCCAATGTATCCTGACAATGTTAAATCAGCAGGGGTATTTCCTGCACAAAACGTTTGATTTCCTGAGGCTGTACCTCCAACTGCAGTGTATTCAATGATTACATCACCATTTGCATTTGTGTTTCCAATAACCGAATTAGAAACAATTGACAAAGCACTTGCAATACTATTCGATCCAATGTAACCACCTCTACCGCCACACTCACCACCACAAGCAGTCCAGGCAGTAACTCCTCCGGAACCTCCGTTAGCACCGCCGCCGCCGCCGCCGCCGCCGCCGCCATCACTTGAACCACATGAATTTCCATAGTTACCATTACCACCGTAAGTTGTTCCGTTATTTACATATGAGTTCGAACCATCTGTAGCTGAATTCGCACAGTTTCCTGCACCACCACCACCACCACCACCGGCAGCAACAATGATCAAAGAACTATTTTTTGTAACAATGGTTGCGGCACCACCACCACCACCACCACCGGAAGACCCTGAGCTTGCGGCGTTACCACCCCAACCTCCAGAATAACTACCATATGTACTAGAACCTCCTGCTCCACCACCTGAATTTGTTGCGGCTGATGCACCATTTGAACCTTTATAACCAGGGTAAATTCCTATTACATCACCAGGATTAACCGAATAAGTTGCATGAACATAACCTAATCCACCTGGAACCGCACCGGCGTACCCATCATTTCCACCGTATCCACCTGCGCCACCTTTTGCCTTAATGGTAATACTAGTTACTCCAGAAGGAACAGTAAACGTTGTAGGACTAGTGTAAGTAATAGATGCGTTTTGAGCATGCACGGATGATTTAGCACCCATAAAGAGTGTAACCATACATACCACACCGACGAACCAATTTTTCAAACTAGGGGTAAGAAAGGAATTCTTCATACTTCTATTTTTATATACATTATTTTGTAACGAATGGACCAAAATGGTATTCTTAGTTGAAACAGCATTGAACATTTCTTTATTTTTCATTGTTGTACCCATCTTCATATTCATTCATTTTTGTAAAAACTGAGCCTTGTAAATAAACGCAAGATTCTGACCAAACATCTGATAACCAGATATTTGACAGATTAATCTTAAACGTTATTACTTGATTATTAAGCTCTTCAGCCCAATTTCTCCATTATATTTAATTCCCAAATGTATGCAAATAAAAGTAATTAACAAAAATTTTACCTGCCGAAAACGCCGATGAAAATAAAAAAAGGGAGGCTTTAGGCCCCCCTTTTAAGTTTGATTGATTCAACTTATTGTTTCACCACGCGATTTGTAATGGTTTTATCTGTACCATTCAAACGAATCATGTAAACACCTGTTTCCAATTGTTTCATATTTAATTGAATTGAATCATTTGCAAAGTTACCTTTCGTCAAAAGAACAACTACTTTCCCCTGCATATCCAACACCTGGATGTTTTCAATGGTGAAATCCATTCCATTTTCGATATTTAATACATCTGTAGTTGGGTTTGGATACATTTCAAATGATCCTGACACATCTCCGATCGAAGCCGTGAAGTCGCACGTTCCATCTACCGTAACTAATACGTTTGAGGTATCATCCGGACAAACACCATTTCCAACGATGTAATCGTAATTGAAGAATCCTGGTATGTTTGCAGCAGTATCCAAGTTTCCTGCCAATGGATTGTTACTTGGATCATACCAAGTACCTCCTAAGTCAACAATTCCACCTAATCCTTGTAATAAGTTAAACGGTTCGTTTTTACACACGGTAAATGCTCCATCTAATCCAGCTTGTGAAGGAGGGAATACATCCACTTCAGCAGGAGAAGAATCGTTTGCACAACCATCAGTCAAGGTATAAGTAAATGTGAATGGAATAGATGCTAATCCATTTGTAATGAATAAGTTTCCTTGAAGTCCTAATGTAGGGATTGTTTGAGTCCAAACTCCACCTGTTTGATAATTAGCGATTCCATTAAATAAGTTCACTGTATCACCATAACAAATTTGTAATACTTCACCTTGAACACCTGCATTCAAAATGATTTCTTTGATTGCGATGCCGTAGTTTCCTGATGTTCCATCGAATGCATCGTGAAGGATGTAATATGTGTTTCCTGGAGTTAATCCACACGCTGTAAAGTTTGGCGCGACACTTGTTCCCATCATATCATTGTCATTCGCAGAAATCATCTGGAAAGAAGCAATATTATCACATGCGGACGTACTGTAAACTGCTGCTTGACCATTGTAAGTCATTCCAGTACAGTTCACACGCACACTTCCTGATGGTGGGGCAATAAATTTAAACCATGTTGTCAAGTTTAAGTTTTGGTTTTCCCATCCTGTTTCTGTTTGGGCACCTGTTACTGGTGGAACCATAGCAATTTCGTTTGCATCAATGGATGCTCCATTATTATTGAAGACATGCATTACATTGTCCACTGGAAGCATTTGCGCTCCACAAATCGTATCATTTGATAATGGCATAACTACGTTAAATGGACCGATAAAGTACGAAGTATCTTGACCACAAACTGTTTGAAGATACATTTGGAAAGATTGTCCAGCCATGAAGTTTGCATCAAATAATGTGTCACTAAAGTTATTGTCTAATACGTATGTTGTTCCAGTACTAAATGCACTTCCAGCATTTACCAATTGCATGTTGAATCCAGTTGATGGTAAAATCGTCTGATTCCATGTCCAATTAGTAATAATACTGTCCATTTCTGTATTCACAACAATGTTTGTTGGATTCGCACAAATCGGAGCCGGCAAGATGTTAATGATATAATCTTCTGTCTCCCCTGAACCCATGTTTGTACATGCATCACCTGCCCCATTGATATTACCTGCACCACGAGAACGGATGCGCATTCCTGTATTTCCTGTTAAAGCGGTCATTGGAATCGTAATATTCACAGAGCCTGTCGTTGCAGAAGAAATATTTGTCCCAACTTGTGTCCATTCTGTTGGCTCGTAAGCCCCGTTATGATCATAGTCAATCCATACAGAAACGATAGCACCAGTATAAACAGAAGGTGCTTGAACCGTTACATCTAATGTGTAATCCATTCCTTGAATAACAGATGGACCATTGGTAAATGCTGTGTAGAACGGACTAGCTGTTGGATTTGTAGCAGCTGTATTGTTAACGTATCCATTCATTGCAACTTCGTCCATTAATGAACCATCTCCACCTGCGTTCACTGTGTTGCAGTAACAGTTAAAGAATGGATTTGAACCTACTAAAACTGGCGTTGAAATTGCTGTTGATCCGGATGCAGTACATGTCATTACCAATTGGAAATAGGTATCAGCATTCACTGTCGTTGCATAGGTGTTACTCGTTGCTCCTGTAATGTTTGTCCATGGCCCTGTTGCAGTGGCTGCACTTTGCCATTGATAGGTAATTCCTGAAGCCAAGGTTGAACCAGTCGTACTTAACGTTACAGTTGTAGAAGGACAAACCGGTGTCGCAGAAGTAACCGTTGTTCCTCCGGTGATAGTTCCAGAACATGTTGCCGCTGGAACAATATTAATTAAATAATCTTCCGTCTCACCGTATCCATAAGACAAACATGGAGAGATTGGAGTAAATGATGTAGAAGAATATCCTTCTGCACATACAATTCTTATAGCTGTGTTTCCTGGGACCGCCGTAATTGGAATATTAAATGTTCCTGTAACGACACGCGGACCAGCAGTTGTTGTTGACTCCACGAAAACATCTTCTCCTAAATCTGTAAAGATTCCATTTTGATTGAAGTCAACCCAAATACCGATACCATTTGCATAATATGTTCCGCCATCACACTCATCTTGAGAAATCGAAAAAGCAACACTTTGACCTGTAATAACGGAGGTAATTGCAGGTAGTGATTTAAAATTCGAATATCCACCTAAAATAGAACCTGGTCCCGGAGCTGCAGATGCACACCCATTTGCATTGGAATACAATGGATCTGTTGAACCACCATTTACTGTTACATTGTAAATTTCTTCGTCTGCTGTAGGAACCGTAGCTGCTGAATTACAATAACAGTTATAAAATGGATTCATGGTAACTAACACTGGCGTAGAAGTTCCTGTTGAACCGGCACTACATGTTACGATGCAATGATAATAAGTATCCACTGCTTGTTGAGTAGTTAAGTTTCCTGAAGTCGCTCCCGTGATATTTGTCCATGGCCCATTTGAAGTTGGAGCACTTTGCCATTGGTAAGACAAACCTGTTCCAAGTGTTGCGCCAGTTAGTGCCAAAGAAAAGTTTTGTGATGGACACGCAGCGGCTGGACTTGCAGTTGTAGTTCCACCTAAAACTGGATTCGTACATGCAGTTGCTGGGCTAATATAAGTTATTGACGTAGTTACACAATTGAATGCTTGCGTACAAGCCGCATCTACAGTCCAGTGTGCATAGTATGTTCCGGCAACTGTTGAATTCCACTGCAACGGGCTATTACCTGATGCGATAACACTCCCGGTTGGACTTCCTTGTGTAATCGTAATAAATCCACCTTGTGCTATGGCACATTGATAGATCGTTGCAGCATCCACATTGTTTAATTGTGAATATTCTGCTTGAAACGAACAAGTAGAAATTTGTGTAGTAATCGTTGTTGCCGTCGGCGCAGTTGCCCCACCAAAAGGATAGGAGCTTGTATTAAAACATTGCGCATGAGCAGCACCAGCGAAAATCATAGACAGTATAAATGAACATACTGTCTTAAACGAGTAGATTTTTGTTTTCATTAAACGTTGCTTTTGTTAATTGAATAGTTAAGTTGCTATTTTAAAAAATAGGACTATATCAAATATACATTTTTTTAAGATTAACAACGCAAATTTCTAATGATTTGATAACTAACAAAATAAATATCATTATTTCATTGTTAAAGAAACACCTTTAAAATAGATGTAAAAAAGCAATATAGCTCGTTTTTAGCCATAAAAAAAGCCACCCGAAGGTGGCTTTAAAATATTGATAAAGTTCTGATTAGTTTTTAACTACTCTGAATGTTTCAACCGCGTTTTCAGCTGTCAATCTTACCATATAAACTCCAGGAGTTACATTTGAGATATTTAACTTCCCGTTGTTTGTAACATTCAATTGCTCAGCAACTAATTTACCTTGTGCATCAAAGATTTGTACATCCGCATTCATATTTTCAGGCATTGATACATTCACCTCACCATTTGTTGGATTAGGGAATACATTCATATCTGAAATATTGATTTGGTCTAAACCTACTGAACTGATCGTAATACAGTCAGATACATCTTCACATCCTTGTAAACTCGTTACAATTACTGCATAAGAACCGTTTGCCGTTGCAGTAAATTGAGCAGTCGTTGCAGTTGGGATATCCGTACCTGAAGCACAGTTAATCCATTGGTAGTTCATTCCTGCTGGAGAAGCCGCCACTGTAACGTCATTCACAACTGATACCAATGCAACTGGTGTAGCATTTACTGTTACCACTACTTGATCTGAAGCTTGACATCCGTTCAATGCAGTACCTGTAACAGTGTATGTTTGAGTTGCAGTTGGAGCGAAAGCTACACTATTCACAACACCATTGTTCCATAAGTACGTATTCGCACCTGAACCATTCAAGGTAGCAGTTGATCCTGAACAGATTGTTTGATCAGCACCAGCATTTACATCTGGTAAAGCTAATACAGTCAATACCATTTGGTCTGTATTTGTACAGTTGTTAGCACCTACTGCCGTTACGGTGTAAGTTGCCGTAGAACCTGGCACAAACGCTACGTTGTTTGATACGTTGTTATTCCAAGTGATGAATCCATTACTTGTTGCTGACAACGTTACAGGTAAACCTGCACAAGAGGCGATATCCGGACCTGCATTCACAGTTGGACTAGGTAATACCGTTAATGTCGTTGATTGTGATGCATTTCCACAAGCATTTGAAGCTACATAAGTCAAGTTAACCACAACAGGGTCATTTGCTGTTGGTACATAAGTTACTGTACCATTAGAAATGTTCGGTGAAATTGTACCTAAACCATTTGAAGTTGTCCAGAAGCCACCCATGCTGTTTGTTGATGCAGCACTTAACGTTGCAGGTGAATTCGCACAAACTACTTGGTTACCAGTTACCGTTACCGTAGGACCCGTACTTACTGTAACCACTACTTGGTCTTGGTTCGTACATCCGTTCGCTCCAGTACCTGTTACTGTGTACGATGTAGTCGCATTCGGGTAAAAAGGAATTGCTTGAGTTACACCGTTATTCCATGAATAAGTTGCTGCACCTGTTGCATTTAATGTTGCACTTAATCCAGCACATACAGTGATGTCATTTCCAGCGTTAACAGTTGGCAATGCCAATACTGTTACAACTACTTGATCTTGGTTTGTACATCCATTTGCACCTGTAGCCGTTACTGTATAAGTAGCAGTAGCTGTTGGTGTAAATTGCGTTGCATTCACCACACTGTTATTCCATTGGAATCCTGTTACAGCTGTTGGCGTATTTGCCGTTGTTTGAGCAAATAGAATCACTGGAGTCGTCGCACAAACTGTTTGATCGATACCAGCATTCACGATTGGCTGAGGCAATACGTTTACGTTTACGTTATCGAAATTGTGACATCCATGGATATCCACTCCATCAACAGTATAATTAGCTGTTGAAGAAGGGAAGAATGGAGTCGCATTTGTTACGTTGTTTGTCCATGTATATGTTAATGCTCCTGAACCAGACAAAATGGCTGGAGAAGCATTACAAATTGTTTGGTCAACACCTGCATTTACAACTGGCAATGCCCAAACTGTTAATTGTACTTGATCATCATTTGTACATCCAACTGAGTTGGCAACACCTACATTATATGTATAAGTACCAGAAATAGTTGGAGTAACAGATAATGTTCCCCCTACCGTTGGAGCAGAAATTCCACTTCCAGGATAAGTAGCAGTGGTCCATGTGAATGGTGCCAAACCATTACCCGTGAAAGTTGCTGTTTGACCTAAACAAATTGCTTGGTCAACACCTGCTCCTGCCACTGGTATAGTTGAATAAGTTAAAGACAATGTATCAGAACTGAAACATCCCCATTGCGTTGTTCCTACCACTGAATATGTACCACTTGCACCAACTGTAAATGGAGTTGCATTTACAACACCTGAAACAGGACCTGTCCAAGCATATGTTCCTGAAACACCTGCACCAACTGCTGTCAACGTTGTTTGCTCCGTTGCATTATTAGAACAGATCAATACGTCTTGACCAGCATTGATAACTGGAGTTGGGTGAATGGTAAAGTTATTCGTTGACATATTTGTGAAACAAGATGTTGCAGGGTTTGTAGCTGTAACAATACGTGCTTCGATAACATCATTCGCCGTTGTATTGATCGCTGTTGTTGTTCCAGAAATCGACGATACAGCAGGGATTGTATTCCAAACATAAGTATATACAGCTGGCGGTGGAGATTGTAAATTAACTAAGTAATCTTCCGTTTCACCCCAAGTATATGTTCCACAAGAATTAACACTTGTTGCAACCGATGTTTCCACATTCACAACACGCATTCTCGTAATACCCAATTGAGCCGTTGTTGGAACCAAAACAAAACCACTTTCTGCGTGAGGCCCCACAGTTGAAGCTGTAGATTGGTATACTGTTTCACCTGCATCTAAGAAATCACCATCACGATTGTAATCAATAAACACTTTCGTAAAGTTCGAATAGTTACCACCACACGTTCCAATAGAAACAATTACTGGGTAAGTAGTTCCTAACATTAAGTTTACCGGAGCTACCGTTGTAGTGAAATTAGAGTACTGACTCTGTAATGAACCAGCACCACCGGTAGTAGCACACGTAGACGTATTATTCAACGTACCAATTGTAACATTTAAAATTTCCTCATCCGCAGTTGATGTTGCATTGCTTGTACAGTATCCTGTTGGTTCTGTTTGAGGACCTGAAAGGGTACTAGAAGCGACAACCGTTACAGTACCACCATTACAAATGTTTACTGGTGATGCTGTTGAAGATGTGATAACTGGATTAGGATTAACAGTTAACGCCAATGTTGCTGTACTTGCACATAATTGACCAGATGTTTGAACAGCGGTTAATGTATAAACACCACTCGCACTACTAGTAAAGTTATAACCTGCAGCACTTGATCCATTTACTCCAGCAGCTGGAGACCAAGTAAAATTGTTGTATGCTGAAGCTCCAGTTAAAGTTGCATTCGATGAAGCTACACCATCACATGTAGTTAAAGCATTTGTACTTAAAGACAATGCTGGCGGTGCAATTACGGTTATTAAAACTGGTGTTGCATTACTTTGACAACCTGTTGCAGGATTTGATACAGTTGCGTACAATGTTGTAGTTGTTCCAACAATTGAACCATACGTATTTGCAGAAGTTGACTGTAAAGCTGATCCTAAAGCAGCACTTGCATACCAGTTGAATGTAGGTGATGTAAATGCATTCGGATCTACTAATGAAGCTGTTGGTATTTGAGTACCACAATGTGTACTATTTGTCGCCGTTGGCGCCAAGAATGCTGGCTGAATTGTAATCGCCGCAGTAGACATCGTATTCGTACAACCAGTAGCCGCTTCAGTAGCAGTAATTGACCAAGATTGTGTCGTTTGAGCTGAGGTTGTATTTGAAGCAACGACTGTTCCTGTAATAGCATTTATCGCAGGTGTTGTATTCCAAACATAACTATAAGGAATTGCTGGAGATGATTGAATGTTTAACCAATAATCTTCTGTTTCTCCCCATGTATATGTTCCACATGAATTAACACCAGTTGCTACAGTAGTTTCAACATTTACAACTCGCATACGTGTGATACCCATTTGAGCAAATGCAGGCACAGTAATGTTACCATTCTCCAAATGAGGACCGTTTGTAAATGTTGCTGATTGATAAGCTGTTTCACTTGCGTCAAGGAAATCACCATCTCTATTCCAATCGATGAAGACCTTTGTAAAATTGTTATAGTTACCATTACATGTTCCAATTTGTACCGTTAAAGGATAAACCAATCCAGGTTGAACATTTAACGCAGGCACAAGAGTAGTGAAGTTCGAATATTGATTTTGAATTGATCCAGCACCACCTGTTGTAGCACATGTAGAAGAATTAGTCATTGAACCAAGTGTCACACCTAAAATCTCTTCATCAAAAGTTGATGTTGCGTTACTTGCACAATATCCAACAGGTTCTGTTTGCGGACCACTAACGATACTTGAAGCCGCTAATGTTACATTTGAATTGTGACATGCAACTGCAGGACTTGCCGTAGCCGTTGTAATCACAGGTAACGCATTTACTGTTAAGTTAACTGTTACTACCGCTGTACAAACACCATTTGTACCAGTAATTGTATATGGATAAACACCTGCTACTGTAGGAGTAGTTCCTAATGTAGCTTGCGTTACCGGAGCTGAAATTCCAGATCCTGTGTAAGTCGGGATATCCCAAGAATACGTGTAAGCTGGAGATGCAATTGAACTAACAGTAGTCGTAAACGGTTGACCCAAACAAATTGCTGGTGTTAAACCAGAAGAAATAACCAATGGATCCGGTGAAATCACGGTCGCTACTAAAGGAGTCGTTGGACTGTAACAACCATTTGTTCCTAACTCACTTACATAGTATGTAGTTGTAGTTGAAATTGGATTTTGGAAAGTAGTCGAACCTGCAGCGAAACCTGCTGTTTGAATCACTAAATTATCAATCGTTTGTTCCATAGAAACACCACCAGTTCTAGCTGCGATCGCATGAGACCATGTTGACTTGTCAGCAGAAACATAAGCTGCTGGCAACTGAACATTTGTAAAAATTGCCGTTCCATTCAACGTTAAAGTTAACTGACCTAATTGATTCGTTTCAATTGTAACGTGGTTTGAACCAGATGCAATCCAAGATGTATTATTTACATAACCTAATACTCCAGGAGTAAGGTCGTTGAATGATGCTGCGGTGTTGTTATATAAAATATAAATCCCTGCTGCATTAGGCATTACACCGTATGCGTCAAAACTTATTTTTAATTTGGAACCTGATCCCATCTCTGCTGCAGGAGTTGTTGAAGCAGTGTTCACGTCATTTCCAAAACTATAGCTTAATCCGTCAGCACCAGCCAATGATGTTGCCATATCGAAATCAACTTTATATTTCTGAGCATTCACACCTGGTGAAACCATGATACCACCTTGTTGACTTAATGCATTCGGTGTTAATTGTAATTGACCCAAAACACCTGTTAAGTTGGCAACACCTGTAAGTGTCGCTCCAGTTCCGATTGTAAGATTTGTAAAGTCGTTCGAGTAAAATGTTGTATAAGTTGAACTTACTGGAGGATTTTGAACAATCGTTCCATTAGTTGCAGCATTATACCAATAGAACTGACCACTTCCTGCAGTACCTGCTGTAGAAGCTACTGCTGCCAATGGTGTATTCGTTCCACACTGTGCACTGTTCGTTGCTGCAGGCGCAGTTGGAAGAACTAAGGTTGTTACTGTGACATTGTTAGATTGAAGAGAACAACCACCACCAAAAACGGTAGCATTATACGTTGTTGTTGTTAATGGTGCTACTGATTGAGGATTGCTTGTTCCAACTACACTCGTACCCGTATACCAAGTAACTGATTGCGTAAATGTTACCGTATAATCTTCACGTTCACCCCAAGAAGAAGTTGTCGCATAAGATGTAATTAATGTTTCCATAGAAACAACACGCATTCTTGTTGTACCAAATGCTGTTAAAGGAATTGTAAATGAACCTGTAACTGTATGTGGACCAACTTGTGTACCTGTAGGTTGGTAAACCATTTCTCCAGCATCAACGAAATCACCATCTTTATTAAAGTCAATAAAAATAGCCATAGAGTTAGAGTAATTGTTTCCAGTGTTAGTACTTGTTAATGAATACTGATAAGTATTACCCGCAGACATCGGAATCGTTGCGAGTGCAGAGAAATCTGTATAAGCACCAGCTGTTCCCGTTCCGGTTCCAATTGTACCAACCAATGATTGAACTGCGGAAGTATTGTTTAATAATGTTGTACCATTGTACGAAATAGTCACGTTTGCCAAATCTTCATCAATAGTAGATGTAACCGGTGCAGGCGCATATGTTGCTGGTGTTGAATTAATAACTGCCAATAAATTTGCATTTGCTCCTGAACAAATTGTTGAAGAATTAACTGAAGCAACTGCTGTAGCTCCAAATAACGGTTCATCATTATAAGATGTGCCTGATAACGCAGTTGTGAATCCCCCTGAATTTGTTGCTGTTATCGCCCAAGCAATTGTTGCATTTACTGGAGTTGGCACCGGAATTGTTCCTGTCCAAGTTGTTCCCGATGTATTTGTCATGGCAATTGGTGTTTGTGCCACACCATTTGCTGTGTAGTTAAGATTCACTCCAGTAATTGTTCCACTTGAAGTAGTAACAGTTCCCGAAATAGTTCGAGCAGCAGCGGTACATAAAGCTGGTGAGAAAGAAGGAGTTACGCCAGAAAATAAAATTTGGGGAGCAGGTGTAATTCCGGCGAACTCATCTGCGCCAATATCCGGAGCAGAACCAGTTCCCGTGTAACCTGTAATACCAGCACGAATATCACCGTCAATGTCATTATTCATAATCGGGTTTACAACAGAACCACTTTCAATCAATGATGTAACTGCTGGATTGATCCGCAAATAAGATGCATTTGAGGAAACAGTACTTATGAAAGTTGGGTTTTCCGTAAATGAACCAGCTTCACCAACAACTAATGCTTGGAATGCCGGAACTGCTGTCAGGTTGTTTGTTGCATCCCAATAGATTACATTATTCGTTCCTGGGGTTCCTGCATAGTAAACATTTTTTCCAGAATTGATTGCATCAAAGTTATTAAAAGCTGTTGAACTTCTTACATAAGCAACCGCTTTACCTGTACCTGTTGGAGTCGAATTATTTACAAAGATGTTTCCTACCAATTTCAACGAACCCGCTGTTGCTGTAGTCGAAGTAGTCACATACAATGCTGCGGTTGTAAATGGTGATGATGTACTAGTAGCATTTAAATATACTGTATTATTAAATACGTTAACATTTGTTGGAGTTGTCGTTGCAGCAATCCACAAACCACGAATACGTGAACTACCAGCAGTAACCGCATTTGATCCCGCTGGAGCTTTGATATCTCCAATTATGTTATTAAAGATGTTGTGTTGAGAACCACTAGACGGACTTAAGGTATACATACCAGCAGTGATTGCTGTCGTCGTTGGGCTTGTTGAAGTAACATTTGTAATCGAATTATTACGAATGTCCCCATTTCCACCTGAAAAATATGAAGCATACAAGGTTGTTCCATTTGTAGAAATCCCCGTTGTACTATTACCTCTAGCGGTAAAATTAATTGCCGCAGCTGAATGGTAAAGACCATAATAAGCTCCTGTTCCTGTCGTTGTAATGTTATTAATTACGTTGTTGTTGTATTCACTATTGGGAGCATTTGCATATGTATAAATACCATAAATAGTACCGCTACCCGTAGGCTTGTTCGTTACGATGTTATTTATCGTATTGTTGTTTACCTTGTGAACTGTAGAAGCGTATCCATAGATATACATTCCATAGAATGTTGAACCTGTACCCGTTCCATTAATTGTAACGTTGGAAGCTGTATTATTTGTCACTATCCAGTTATAACCAGAAGTTAAATAATATGGGTAAGTTGAGCTTCCTGTTGTTCCTGTACGCGTGATGTTCGTAACAATATTTCCAATAACATTCGAATTCAAGGACAAACCTGATTTATAAATTCCATAAATTACACCTGATCCCGTCAATGCTGTAGCAGAATAAGTAATATCATGGATGTTATTGTTATTAATTGATAATGTTGCTGGAGTCGGCCCATTTGCATAAATACCATAGAACGTACCAGTAGTAGCCGTTAAATAAGCCCCAGTTATGTTATTGTTGTTAATTTCAACTACGTTCGTTGTACCACCAATACCGATTGCAACTTCGATTGGGGAAACTTGAGAAGTTGTACCACCACCGTAAATTAAAAGGGTATTATTATTACACGTAGCAGATGCTTCTGGTGAAGAAGAGTTCAAGAAAATGCCTCTTAATGTTGATATGTGATTAACACCCGTTCCATTGTTATTATTAATGGTATTATTGGAAACATTTAAATTCCATTGGTTACTTGCAAAAATACCTGTTGAAGGGTTACTTGCTAAAGCTGCACCACCGAAATTTAAAACATTATTACCAGATGCAGAAGTTGAACCTCCAATGTTGTTATTCCAATCACCTAAAGTTAGGGTTGGTGTTACTGCGGCATATCCAATTAAAACAACACCAGCATTACCGCCGTTGATTGTATTTGAAATAATCGTATTGTTTGAGTTTGTTCCATCCGCCGATGTAGGAGTTAATGCAGCTGCAGCTGAAGACAATGTATTTAAAATAGCAATACCCATTGAACCATTATGCCAAGGAGCAATTCCTGCAGCATTATTAATTCTACTTAACGTAATTGTACAATTCTTGATAGTATTATACTGAGCACCATTTGTAACACTTGCTTTCGTTAGAGCATATCCAAATTCCATAACAGTGGTTATGTCAAGGTTCGCTGCGCTTTCCTCAAGATTCAAACCATCAATAGTGATGTAATCTCCTCCGTCAATCACAAAGAAACCATCACCTGTGATACTTGGAATCATGTTCGTTCCAGTATAGGCTACCAATTTCGGATTAACACCAGCACCACTCTTTTGAATGATAATTGGATTAGCAGCTGTACCAGTAGCAGTCAATGTGATTTTACCTGTTAAGGTTTCAGTGTAACCAGCAGGAACGTTTAACGTTACACCACCAGCACCTACTCCTTGTGCATTCACATCTGTTACAAAAGCTGCAACACTTGCATAGTTCGTTGGAATAGTTTTAATCCCTGTCAACTGAGCGAAAAGCCCGTTGAAAAAGAAAACCATCGCTACCAATGCGAGATTTCTTAAACGTAATAGATTTGTAGAGTTACCCATAATAATAATTTTAGTCACGCAAATATATCATTTTAAGTTTAAAAAACAAAACCGAAAATTTTTATTCGGTTATTTAAAATTTAATCTGCCGGAAACATTCTGTACCTTTGTTTTTCAAAATAAAATTTGAAAGATGAGAAATAATCGAACAGCATTGGTTTGTGGAAGCACACAGGGTATTGGTTTTGCCGTTGCCAAAAAATTAGCAGAAAATGGGTTTAATTTGGTGCTTTTGGCTCGAAATGAAGAAAAATTAACAAATGCATTGTCTCTTTTGGATCGCAGTCAAGGTCAAGAACACCAATGCCTTATTGCGGACTTTTCGAAGTCTACAGAATTAAAATCGGTCATCGATTCTTTCATACAAAAAGGAAATACCATACATGTTTTGGTGAACAATACTGGGGGACCTAAAGGCGGATTGATTAAAGATGCTGCACCTGAAGAATTCATTCAGACTTTTAATCAACATTTGATTTGTAATCACATTTTAATGCAAGCCGTGAATCCTGGAATGATCGCAGACGGTTATGGTCGTATCATTAACATTATTTCCACTTCTGTCAAACAACCACTAGCAAATCTTGGTGTTTCCAATACCATTCGAGGCGCGGTTGCTAATTGGAGTAAAACACTTGCGGGGGAACTTGGTCAATATGGGATTACAGTGAACAATGTATTGCCCGGTGCTACCAATACTTCAAGACTTGCTGAAATTGCCGGCGTGAAATCGGAAAAAACAGGACAATCTGTATCGGAGATATTTGAAGAGATGGGAGGTGAAACACCGATGAACCGCATCGCGGAACCAGAAGAAGTAGCTGCAGCGGTTTGCTTTTTAGCATCTCCCGAAGCATCCTACATCAATGGAATCAATTTACCCGTGGATGGCGGCAGAACAAAGTGTTTATAAGCTAAAATCTAGCACAGAAAATTAGTAGCTATATATTAAAGGTATACTCACTCGTTTTTGGACAAGCGATTTGAGATGTATGATCGATATGCCATTAAAGAAGGAAATCCAATTAATAAACAAGCTGCTAGAAAATAACCTTTCGTAACTAAATGGAATCCTTGGATGTCTTTGAGGTCCTCCGGATTAATTCCAATTCCAATGAAATAGGACAAGCTCAATTTAATGGGTAAGCCAATTTCTTTCGCCCCTTGCATGACGATAATTTCACCATCGAAAATGCTGATGTTGAAGAAAAACAAAGGAACGGCGAAGAGCACAAATGTTAGTGCAAAAACAGCTAGTGGATTTTTAAAAAGATTTTTTATCATCGGACAAAATTAATCGTTTTATCTATATTCGCCGACGATTTCATGTTTTGACGAAAAAATTATCACTCGCTTATTTATGCACATCCCGAGGTTGGGGGGGGTTGGAGATGAACCATCTTCGAAATGCTCTTTGGATGAAAACGAGAGGTCACGAAATCACCGTCATATGTACTGTGAATTCTCCTCTTGAAAAGGAAGCGTTAAACGCCAAGCTTTCGGTAATAAGTATTCGAAAACCTGCACGACATTATGCTTTTTTAAGTGCTTGGAGGATTTTTCTCAAACTAAAAAACATTGGGGTACAACAAATAATCATCCGAAACACCTCAGATATTAGCCTCGCAGCAAGTATATCTTTCTTCTCTTTTAAGCGAATACAAATCCATTATTTTATGGAACTAATTTTCCATGAGAAAAAGCAACAACTGTATAGAACCATTCGTTATTCCTTCTTGAGTTCATGGATATGTTCCCTACAATACATGAAAGAAAAGGTGTTGTTGGATACGCACATCGACCAAAAGACTGTTTGTGTTATTCCTTCTGCCTTGGATTTCAGTCATATAATCAAACTAAATAAAACCGACGCGAGAAAACAACTGAATTTACCAGAGAACCCTGTGGTTTTTGGAATGATTGGTAGAATTGATCGAAAAAAACGCATTGACCTAGCCATTACAGCCCTATCCTTAATACAAAGAACAGATTGCCATTTAATCATTGTCGGTGAAGAGACTCCGGATACACCAGATTCTTATTTAACAGAGCTTCAACAACTGATTCAAGAAAAAAAATTAGCAGAACAGGTTCATTTTTATGGATTTCATTCAGAAACTAGTCTGTTTTATAATGCCATTGATGCACTCATCATGGGTTCTGATTTTGAAACTTTCGGGATGAGCACCATTGAAGCACTCGCTCATCTGACACCAGTGATTGCAACAAATACAGGAGGTTCAAAGGAATTATTAACTCAGTTTCCCTTTGGGATTTTGGTTGAACCAGGAAATCCTTCACATTTTGCTCTTGCAATGGAACGGGTTGCGTTAATCGATCCGGAAAACTTCGATTCAAGGGCTTTTCAATCGTATTTCGACCACCAACGAATCTGCGAAATGATCGAATCTCGCATACTAAGTTGCGAAAGCATGCGTTAAACAAACGAAATCTCCTTAAATTCGTTCCAAATGGACCTATATTCTGCCAAACAACGCTGGAAAGTTGTATTGATTTTCGTTTCTCTCCTAATCATAGGGGCGTCTTTGTTTGTCTCCAACCAAATGATTCAAAAAATCGCTGAACGTGAACGATCGAAAGCAAAAGAATGGGCAGGTGCACTCAAAAAGAAAGTAGAATTAGTCGAGCTCAACGCACGAATTTTTAAATCCTTACGTGAAAGGGAGCGCGAGAAAATAGAATTAGTCGTTGCTGCCCAAAAAACACTATTAAATCCTTCAGATTTATCCTTAAATCAAGACTTGGCTTTTACCTTAAACATTATTGAGTCCAACAAGGACATTCCCGTCATCCTGTTAAACGACGACGGAACACTTGCTCAACATCGAAACCTCGACACACTGTTAAACAAGCAAAATCAGGAAGCTGCGATTTTAGCCCTTGCCAAAAAATGGAAAACGGAAGGTCATGAATTCCAAATAAATGTCTTTGGCGATATGCACATGTCCTTTCTTTACGGTGAATCACGCGCATATTTGAACTTACAAAAGCAGAGTGATTCCTTGATTACATCATTTAACCAAGATTTAAGCAATCAATCCAACTTAATCCCTGTGTTATTTTACGATGTAAAGGGACAAAAAGTGATTTCCAGTAATTTACCTAAAAAAGAACTCAGTTCTTCCCGCATCGCTAAAACCATTGCCAATCTTAAGGCGCAAAACAAGCCCATACACATCAACTTTGGTGAAGGTGAAAAAATCCTTTACTTCAGTGATAGTCCGGAAGTCAAGCAACTCATTTGGCTCCCTTACATTCAATTTGGTGTAGTTGGATTAATCGTCATCATCGGTTACTTATTGTTTTCAACCTATCGAAAAGCAGAACAGAATCAAGTTTGGGCTGGACTTGCAAAAGAAACAGCGCATCAACTGGGCACTCCCCTATCCTCTTTAATGGCTTGGGTCAGCTACTTGGAAAATGAAGATGTAGATCCGATGGTTCCTAGGGAAATGCATAAAGATTTACAGCGCTTAGAGAAAATTACCGATCGCTTTTCGAAAATTGGATCTGGAGCAAAACTGGTGGAAGAGGATTTTGTTTTCACCATTGAAAACAACCTTAATTACCTAAAAGCGCGGCTTTCGGATAAAATCGACATCGAATTCACTGTAGATGGCCAACGCCCCATGATCGTTCTACACAACCGTTCACTAATGGAATGGGTCGTAGAAAACATTTGTAAAAATGCTGTGGATGCGATGGGAGGCGTCGGAAAATTGCAAGTACACGTCAAAGAAGTCGCAGAATGGGTACATGTTGACATCACAGATTCCGGAAAAGGACTTACGGCAAAACAGTTCAAAACCATTTTTCAACCGGGATACTCAACAAAAAAAAGAGGTTGGGGATTGGGTCTTACTTTAGTCAAACGCATTGTCGAAGAATACCACAAAGGAAGAGTATTTGTCGTAGCATCTGAATTAGATAAAGGAACAACTTTTAGAATCAGCATTCCACACTAGAAACTGAACGAAAATTTCTCGCTATTTTAGCGGACAAATTCAATTTATGTATCAATTCATCCTTGCCGAAACCAAAGAACACATCGGCTATCTTACGATTAATCGTCCAAGTCAGTTGAATGCCCTAAATAAGGACACCATTGCTGAATTACATGAAGCGTTAAAATCCTTCAACCTTGATCCTGAAATCGCTGTAATTATTTTAACTGGTTCAGGAGAGAAAGCCTTTGTTGCAGGAGCGGATATCAAAGAATTTGCTGATTTTACCATTGCTCAAGGTGGAGAATTAGCTGTAACAGGTCAAACGACCCTTTTTGATTTCATTGAAAACTTAAGTACTCCAGTAATCGCGGCTGTAAATGGATTTGCACTTGGCGGAGGATTAGAACTTGCGATGGCGGCACATATCCGCGTGGCATCAAGCAATGCACGCATGGGATTGCCCGAAGTATCCTTGGGAGTAATCCCTGGTTATGGAGGAACGCAACGACTTCCACAATTAATTGGAAAAGGAAAAGCGAACGAAATCATTTTCACCGCAGGAATGATGAAAGCAGACGAAGCTCTGCAATGGGGATTAGTGAACTACGTGGTAGAACAATCCGAATTGATCGCAAAATGTGAAGAAATAGCACAAAAAATAGTGGCGAATTCACCTATGGCCATTGCCGCAGCCATTCGTTCTGTAAATGCCGGATTTAAAGATGGCGTAAATGGCTATGAAACAGAAATCGAGTCCTTTGCACATTGTTTCGGAACAAACGAATTTGTGGAAGGAACTACCGCATTTTTAGAAAAACGAAAAGCCAATTTCAGAGGCTAAATGAGCAATCCCATTCGTAAATTAATGAGTCAAACCGCCGTCTATGGACTTTCTTCCATTGTCGGACGTTTGTTGAACTATTTATTGGTTCCTTTATATACGAGTGTTTTTACGGATCCAGCCCATTACGGGGTGGTTTCTGAATTGTACGCTTGGGTTGCCTTTCTGATTGTCATTCTAACTTTTGGAATGGAAACTGCCTTTTTCCGCTTCATTCAAACGAGTGTGAACAAAGAGCAAACCTATCTCAATTCACTGGCAACTGTCCTTGGTCTGAATGTCTTCTTTTTCGCCATTTTGTTATTCTTCAATAATGACATCGCATCCTTTATGCTTTATGAAGGACACAACGAATACATCATTCTATTAGGTATTATTGTAAGTATTGATGCACTCACCGCCATTCCCTTGGCAAAATTAAGGGTGGAGGAAAAATCCATGCGTTTCGTAAGTATCCAAATTACTTCCATTCTCGTGAATGTTGGATTAAACTTATTTTTGATGCTGTACCTCTTCAATCCAGCACGGCCAGAAGAGGGGGTTCTTTTCATTTTACTTGCTAATTTATGCGCCTCACTTGTGAAACCAGTAATGTTATATGATTCCTTTAAACTAAGTGCTTTAAAAATAAATTGGGGGGAAATCAAACTGATGTTGTTTTATTCTTTTCCACTCGTTATTGGCAGTTTTGCCGGCATCATCAACGAGACAATTGATCGCATACTGCTCAAACAAATCATTTACAATCCAGAAGATTTAAGCACCCTTCATACGGCGGAAGGAGAAGTCGGTATCTATAGCGCTTGTTACAAATTAGCCATGTTGGTGACCATTCTATTACAGGCGTATCGCTATGCAGCAGAACCATTCTTCTTCAATCAAATGAAAAACGAAGATCGAAACGTGATATATGTAAAGGTGATGAATCTTTTCGTTGCGACAGTTTGTTTTGTGTTTTTGTTCGTTAGTTTGAACATCGACATTTTTAAGCATTTTATTCAAAATCAACGATATTGGGTTGGATTACCCGTTGTGCCTATTCTTCTTTTGGCCAATGTTTTTCTTGGAATCTACTACAACCAAAGTATTTGGTACAAACTAAGCGGGAAAACACAATACGGTGCTTATATTGCCTTATTTGGAGCCGCTTTAACGATTGGTATCAATCTGCTTTTCATTCCTAAATACGGATACATGGCCAGTGCATGGGCAACCTTCATCGTATACGCCGTTCAAATGGTTATCTCCTATTTTCTCGGACAAAAACACTACCCTATTCCATACAATATCAAAAAATTCTTCCTGTACTTAGGATTAGCACTTATCATTTATTCCATCGGTTCACGCATACATTTCGAACGTTACTTTGCGCAGTTCGTTTTACAAAATGCCTTGCTTTTAGCATATGTGCTCTTTGTTTTTAAAATGGAACGTCATTCCTTTTCCAACAAGCTCTCCTTGTAATCTGTGCTGACTTAAAACTTTTTATTCGAAAGTTTGTTCTATAATCACCGAATCAGCTTAAATTTGTTAAATGGCATCACATTCTTATCAAGCAGGTCCATTTTTGGAGCAAATAAACACTCCTAATGACTTGAGAGAAAAATTCACAGAGGAGCAACTTCCACAAGTCGCGGACGAATTACGTCAGTACATTGTTGATGTCATTTCTGAAATTGGAAATAGTCATTTTGGGGCAAGCTTGGGAGTCGTAGAACTTTCTGTAGCCCTTCATTATGTGTTTAATACTCCTGAAGATCAATTAGTTTGGGATGTTGGACATCAAGCATATGGACACAAAATCCTTACCGGAAGACGCGATCAATTTCACACGAACAGATTAAAAGGTGGGATTTCAGGTTTTCCTAAACGTTCAGAGAGCGAATACGATACGTTTGGTGTCGGACATTCATCCACATCAATTTCCGCAGCCTTAGGAATGGCGGTTGCCAACCGATATAAAGGCGAAACACAGCGTCAGCATGTAGCCATCATTGGTGACGGTGCCATGACTGCTGGCTTGGCATTCGAAGGAATGAATCACGCAGGATTTGAAAAAGACGCGAATTTATTGGTTGTTTTAAACGACAACTGTATGTCCATTGACCCTAACGTTGGTGCACTAAAAGAATACCTCACTGACATCACAACATCACATACCTACAACAAAGTAAAGGAAGAAGTGTGGAAATTATTGGGGAAAATCTCCAAATTTGGTCCAGATGCTCAAACCATCGCTTCCAAAGTTTCAAACGCCTTGAAAGGGACTTTATTGAATCAAAGTAACCTCTTTGAATCCTTAAATTTCAGGTATTTTGGTCCAGTAGACGGTCATGATGTTGTTGGACTTGCGAAGGTAATGGCTGATTTAAAAGATATCCCTGGTCCAAAAATATTACATTGCATTACCCGCAAAGGAGCCGGTTACAAATTTTCTGAAGAAGGAAATCCTACCAAATGGCATGCCCCTGGAGTCTTCAATAAAGAGACAGGAGAAATTGTCAAAATCATTCCAAAATCTCCACAACCACCCAAATACCAAGATGTTTTTGGACATACCATCGTTGAGTTAGCAGAGAAAAATGAAAAAATCATGGGTGTTACACCTGCGATGCCTTCCGGATGTTCACTGAACATCATGATGGCAGCGATGCCCGACAGAAGTTTTGATGTTGGTATTGCAGAGCAACACGCGGTGACATTTAGTGCTGGATTAGCGACACAAGGACTCGTACCTTTTTGCAACATTTACTCCTCGTTCATGCAGCGTGCATTCGACCAAGTTTTACACGATGTCGCTTTGCAAAACTTAAACGTTGTATTTTGTTTAGACCGTGGAGGACTTGTTGGAGCGGATGGGGCAACGCATCATGGCGCATACGATTTAGCTTATATGCGTTGTATTCCAAACATGGTTGTTTCTGCTCCGATGAACGAAGAAGAACTTCGAAACTTGATGTTTACAGCACAATTGAAAGATCAAGGTCCATTCTCTATTCGTTATCCACGTGGAAATGGAGTGATGACCGAATGGAAAACACCAATGAAAGAAATCAAAATTGGTGAAGGAAGAAAAGTAACAAATGGTGAAGATGTGGCGATTTTAACCATTGGGCATCCCGGTAATTTTGCACAAGAAGCCATCCATGAACTAACCGGAAATGGGATTTCCGTAGCGCACTACGACATGCGTTTCGTTAAACCAATCGATGAAGTCATGCTACATGAAGTATTTACGAAGTTTAATAAGGTAATTACGATTGAAGACGGTTGTTTAATGGGCGGATTCGGGTCAGCAGTCATTGAATTCATGGTGGATCAAAAATACCAAGCAGAAGTTGTTCGTCTCGGAATACCGGATGAATACGTGCATCATGGAACACAAGAAGAATTATGGGCAGACTGTGGTTTTGATACTGCAGCTATTGTGAAAGCGGTGAAAGAAATTACGAAATTCGAGCATACATCAACCTCGAATCAAAAAGTGAGCTAATTTACTTTTCAACCTACATTCCGTTCTCTTTTCACATTTAATTTATATTTTCGTTCGAAAATAATTGGAAAAACGAAGTCTGTTTTTTTAATTATTGTAATTTGGACAATAATTTAAACCTGTATTTGTGAAAAAAACCAATTTCGGTGCCTTTGGTACACTCATCACTATTTTCTTTTTCTGGGGATTTGTTGCGGCAAGTAACGACATTTTGATTCCGGTCTTCAAAAAAGCCTTACACCTAAGTCAATTTGAATCACAATTGATTTCATTTGCCTTTTATGTAGCTTATACAGTTGGATCTATCCTCTATTTTGCCATTTCAGCACTGTTGAAAAAAGATGTTTTAAACAAAATCGGTTACCGCAATGGATTAGCGCTTGGACTAATTATTTCAGCTGTTGGAACCCTATTGTTTATCCCAGCTTCGAATAATGCCTCATTTATCATGTTAATTTCAGGATTATTCATTGTTGGACTAGGATTTGCGCTACAACAAATTGCAGCCAATCCACTAGCAATTCAAATGGGAGATCCTGCACAAGGAAACATCCGTTTGAGTATGGCCGGGGGGATTAATAACGTTGGAACAACGATTGGACCCGTAATTGTTTCCTTTGCTATTTTTGGTGGTGTATCTTCGGGAGAAACCACGCTCAATTTAGCAGCGGTTCAAACCCCATACATTTGCCTAGGCATTGCTTTTGTTATCGCCGCTATTTTCTTTAAATTTTCTTCTGTGCCGGATCGCATCGAAGGTTCGTCTTCCGAAGGTGCAGGAAAAATCATGGAAACTCTTCGTCATCCTCAAGTATTATTGGGGATGTTAGCAATTTTCTTATATGTGGGAGTAGAAGTTGCAACTGCAAGTAATTTGCCTGAATTTATGAAGCAAAAGCTTGGCACAAGTGAAAATGCAGTCGCTCCTTTCGTTTCTTTGTACTGGGCAAGTTTGATGATTGGTCGTTGGACCTCCGCTGCAGGGGTTTTTGATTTGAGCAAATCCATGAAAACATTACTTGGGATTGTACTTCCATTCGTGGCATTCGGAATTTTTGCCGGAGCAAACATAATCGGAGGACATGACATCAATGAGCTTTACCCATACTTGGGTATTGTCGTACTTCTAATCGCTGCAGATTATGTAAGTGCAGGTAATCCAGTTAAACAAATTATGATTTACGGAACGTTAGGTGCCCTTGCGTTAGCCATCGGTATTTTTAGTTCAGGAATGACCAGTGTTTTTGCCTTTATTTCTGTTGGTTTATTTTGTAGTACATTATGGCCATGTATCTTTACATTATCCATCGCGGGTATGGGAGAAAACACCAATACAGCCTCAAGTTTACTCATCATGATGATTATGGGGGGCGGATTCATTTCAGTTCTACAAGGTGCGCTGGCTGATGACTCCGTTTTAGGAATTCAACAATCCTACTGGTTAGGGGTCGTTTGCTTTGCATACCTCGTTTTCTTTGCTTGGAGCGTAAGTAAAATACTTCAAAGAAGAGGGGTTGATATTTTTTCTGCTGAAAAAGTTTCTGGACATTAAATTCCCTTTGTTTTGAGCATGTACCGCATTGATTTTAATGACTTTTTCACCTCGGCATTTTCCGTGGATTGTATTTTATTTGGTTATTCGGAAGGTGAAATAAAAGCCTTATTGATTAAAAGAGCCATGCAACCATTTGAAAATCTCTGGGCGATCCCGGGTGATTTAATATATCCGGATGAAGATTTAGAGCAAGCTGCAGAACGCGTCTTGTTTGAATTAACCGGATTAAATAACATTGCGATGCACCAATCGCAGACATTTGGAAAACCAAATAGACATCCCCAAGGACGCGTAATTACCATCTCCTACTTCGCATTACTTCGTATCGAAGATTTTGAGGTAAAAGCATCTTCCTGGGCAGGAGATGTACAATGGGTTTCACTCAAAAACATGCCGGATTTAGCGTTTGATCACAATCACATTTTATCAAGCACGTATGAAATGCTCAAATTGAAACTTCAAAATGAACCCATTTGTTTCGATTTACTTCCAGAACGATTTACTCTGAATGAATTCCAACAACTGTACGAATTTGCCTTTGAACAGGCGTTTGATAAAGCGAACTTCAGAAAAAAAATCAAATACATTCCACTCATCGCACATGACGAAAAACAGCAAAATGTTAAACATCGTCCAGCAAAGCTCTTTTCATTCGACAAATCATCCTTCGAAGAAGAAACGAAGCAAAACCGTTACACATTTAAAATGTAAAATTTAAAATACTAGTTATTGTATTTTGTACAATTATTTATATATTTACCATGTACTAGCGAACATTTCGAATAGTCAATGGTTAAATACTTAGTAAAAAGGGGCTTCGGTCCCTTTTTTTTAGAGGCGAGATTTAAAAAAAGTTATTGTTCTTTTTACAATAATTGATAATCTTTTTATATTTACGAAACTAACTAAGCTAAAATGATTAAAAAACTATTCATTCAACTGCTATTTATTGGAGTGAGTGGCTTCGCATTTTCTCAAGAAATGTCGGTCACTGGATTCGTAAAAAGCGAACAAAACGTAGGATTACCGTTTGTTAAAGTTCAAGTAAAAGGGATTACTACAGGCGTTACGACTGACGGAACTGGTTTTTACACTTTAAAAGTAAGCGATGTCACCAATTCTACCCTCTTGTTTACCTTAACTGGATATGAAAAACAAGAAGTACAGCTTAACGGCCGAAGCACGCTAGACATTGTTCTCGTAGAACTCGTAAACAATCAGCAAGAAGTTGTAGTTGGATATGGCACCTCGAAAAGCAAAGAAGTAACCGGAGCAACTTCGAGAGTGAACGGTGAAAACATTGAGAAAATGAGTGTTGCACGTGTTGACCAAGCCCTACAAGGACAAGTTGCGGGTGTTAATATTGCTACGAATTCAGGTTCGCCAGGCGGATCTTCAAACATACGTATTCGTGGTTTATCCACTTTTGGAGATAACGACCCATTAATTTTAGTAGATGGTGTTGTATATGATTCAGAAGGATTAAATGCACTAAACCCGTCGGATATTAAATCCATCAACGTCTTAAAAGACGCGACTGCAGGTATTTACGGTGTTCGTGCAGCGAATGGAGTGATCATCGTTGAAACGAAAAAAGGAAACATCAATAGCAAACCTCAAGTGGAATACAATGCTTATTGGGGTCAACAACAAACATCTAGAAAACTCGACTTATTAACCGCTCAAGAATATGCCGTTATTAAAAATGAGATGTTTGCCATGGGCGGTCAAGACATGCCTTTCAATAACACCAATTTAGGAATAGGAACACCATGGCAAGATTCTGTCTTCCAAACTGCACCTATTCAAAGTCACAACTTAAGCATCAGCGGAGGAACAATGAATACGCGCTATTCCATCGCTTTAGGATACTTTAATCAAGATGGTATCGTTGGTGGACCTAAATCAAATTTCTCGCGTTACAATGCTCGCATGAATTTCAGCACAGACATGTCAACGAAACTAAAGTTAAACTCAGTCTTACTTTATTCAAACGACTCTCGTAGCACTTTGCCAGAGAATGGAATTGGTTCTGTGTTATATAATACCATAAATGCATTCCCGAATGTTCCTATTCGCAAACCAAACGGACAATTCTCGTATTTGGAACAAGTGAGTGACATCATTAATCCAATTGCGCAAATGCAGAACCAATATAATTGGAACACAGCGAATAAACTTGTTGGAAAAGAAGAATTTATCTATTCATTCAATGATCATTTATCCTTCACAAACAGGGTAAACTACAACGTAGCATTTGTCGATGGAAAAGTATTCTCACCTCTCGTTTGGTACGGAGAAGGAAAGTATGCGAATACTGCTATCAATGATCAATTGGAAACACCAACGGTTGAATTAGCGCCTGGTGTCGAAATTAACCGTGGAGCAGCTGTTTACGAAGAACGTTCAACGTTTGTTGATTTAACGTACGAAAGCTTCTTGAATTACGAACGTACATTCAATGAAAATCACAAGATTAAAGGGACAGCAGGTGTTTCCATTTTTCAACGTAAAGGAAATTCATTGAGCGGAACAGCATATGGCATTCCAAACAATTCCGTGGAATACGCAGACATTTCAGCAAATACTGCTCAAGGTGGTTACTTAAATAACGTTGGCTCTTGGCAGTTTACTGAGCGCCTTGTTTCCTCGTTCTTGCGTGCTGAATACAGCTACAAAGAGAAATACATGTTCTCCGGAATCTTAAGAAGAGATGGATCAAGTAAATTCGGACCAAATAGCCGTTACGGTATCTTTCCAACAGCATCCGTTGGTTGGTTAATGTCCGAGGAATCATTCTTCAAAGTAAAATTCATCGACTACGCAAAACTTCGTGTAAGTTACGGTGTTTCTGGAAATGACCAGATTCCTAACTTTGCATACCGTGGATTGTTAAACGGAGAAGGAGTTTACGTTTTTGATGATTTAATCACTCAAGGTGTTGCGATTGGACGACCATCAAACCCAGATTTAAAATGGGAAACAACTCGTCAGTTGAACATTGGTGCAGACTTCACATTCTGGAAAAAATTAGACTTTACTACCAATTACTTTATCAAAAATACGTTTGATTTACTTTTCCAACCTGATGTTACGGCGATCATTGGTTCATACGGACCTGGTGGATATCCCCCGGTAATCAATGCTGGAAATGTATCAAACAAAGGAGTCGAATTGGAATTTGCTTACCATATCCGCAAGAAAAAAGATTTCTCAACGGATTTAAATTTTAACGTGACAACGATCACGAATAAGGTAACCAAAGTTCCGAATGGCGTAGACTATATCCCAGGAGCTGGATTCAGTGTTGGTGGAGATGTCGCAACGCGTTTTCAACAAGGGTATGAAATTGGTTATTTCTATGGTTACCAAACAGCCGGTGTTTTCCAAAATCAAGCACAAATCGATGCTTCACCAGTACAAGACGGAGCAAAACCAGGAGACTTAATCTTTGTTGATCAAAATGGGGATGGAAAAATCAGTTTTTCTGATGACAGTGACAAAACCTATTTAGGTTCAGCCATCCCAGACTTCACTTTCGGATTCTCTTTCAATGTGCGATACAAAGCGTTCGACCTTTCAGGTATGGTTTATTCAGCGATTGGACAAGAAATCATTCGTAACTATGAGCGCCAGCAACCATATGCGAATCAGCTAGGATACATGGTTGACCGTTGGACCGGAGAAGGATCAACGAACGTTAATCCACGTGTAACGACTGAATCGACGCATAATAACGTATTCTCTTCTTACTACGTAGAAGATGGATCATTTGCACGATTGAAAAATGTTCAACTTGGTTACAGTTTCTCTGCGGCAAAATTAAAGAAAATCAAAGTGGATTCATTCCGCGTCTATCTTTCTGCTAACAACCTATTTACGTTGACGCGCTACCAAGGATTCGACCCAGACCTTGG
The DNA here is from genome assembly GCA_024643545.1 of Crocinitomicaceae bacterium. GTDB lineage: Bacteria > Bacteroidota > Bacteroidia > Flavobacteriales_D > Crocinitomicaceae > UBA952. The sequence continues at coordinate 93,839 of JAHEMR010000005.1, forward strand.
TTCCTCTAATGCGCTTTCAGCAGGTGTTGACTACGGATTTTATCCACAAGCAAAAACATTCATGGGTGGTATTCAATTAAAATTCTAAACGATGAAACGAATTCAAAAATCACTGATTTTTACAGGTCTAATCATCCTGTCACTTACACAAACAGCTTGTGATAAGTTCCTTTCCGTTGATCCTCCTTACACACAAGATGTAGAGAATTTCTTTCAAACACCAGAGGATTATGACCGTGCATTAACCGGAGCATACGATTTATTACAAGCGTCCTTCTTAACCCTGTGGATTGGAGAAATTGCATCTGATAACGCCATTGCCGGTGGGGAAAGTGTGAATGACTCTCCCGGATTGCATCAAATCGATAACATGACGCATGGTGGTGTAAATGTGGAACTTAGAAATGTGTTACGTTGGAATTATACGGGATTAACTCGCGCGAACTACATCCTTGAACACAAAGACAACATCGATTTTCCTGGAAAAGCACACATCATCGCAGAAGCTAAATTCCTTCGCGCATACTACTACTTTGAATTAGTGAAATATTTTGGAGATGTTCCATTAATCATCGACAAACGAATCGGCATTGAAGAAGCACTTCAAATCCCGCGTTCGCCGAAATCAGAGGTTTACGCACAAATCGAAAAAGATTTACAAGAAGCTTCTGCAGTTCTTAACCCTGTTGCAAGTCAAAAAGGGAGAGCAACAAAAGGAGCCGCTTTGTCATTCTTAGGAAAAGTTTACTTGTATCAAAATAAATTTACAGAAGCAGCAGCAACTTTTGACGAAGTAATTGCTTCCGGAAGTTATAGCCTCATTCCAAATTATACAGATCTTTTTTCTGTTGCCAATGAAAACAACAGTGAAACAGTATTTGATGTACAATACACAGGTTTAGAAGGAGGAAGTTACGGATGTTTAATTTGCCTTGAAGGAAACGCAGCCGTTGGATTCCAAGGAATTCGTCAATACAATGGTCCCGTTTATGGCGATGGAAACAGCTACAACTTGCCTACGCAAGAATTATATGATGCGTTCAGTTCCATCGACGGACGTCGCGCAGCAACAGTTTTAGACATCGATGCATTTATCGCATCACAACCAAATCCAGCTTCGATAACCTATGCCATTGGTGCTGGTGGACACACCGGATATTACAACAATAAGTACATCAAACGTCAAGGTGAAATCGGTTTGCCAGATAATGATTTAACAAGTCCAGTAAATTACCGTGTTATGCGCTATGCAGACGTCCTTTTAATGGCTGCAGAGGCACACTACCAACTTGGACATACATCAACGGCACAGCAATTGGTTAATCAAGTGAGAGGCCGTGCAGGGGTGCCTGGAATTCCAGTCAATTCTATTAACGTCATTTATAAAGAACGTCGATATGAATTATCAGGTGAAGGATTACGCTTCTTTGACTTGGTGAGAACTGGTCAGGCAGCCACCTACATTAACGGGTTCGTTACAGGAAAACATGAATTATTCCCAATTCCACAAGTTGAAATTGATTTAACTGGAGGTCATTGGTCACAAAACCCAGGATATTAATATTTAAAACCTATGAAAATGAAACTACTATTTTCAGCAAGCATTCTTTTAATCCTTTTTGCTTGTAAAAAAGACAATCCGCAATTGGGCCCAGCACCAACTGCCGCAGATGCCGCATTCACCTATTCACCTTCTGCGACTAATGCCAATATCATTGAGTTTACTGCGAATAATCCAAACCTTCAATGTCTTTGGGATTTTGGAAATGGAACGAAAGCAAAAGGAGCTTCGGTTAGTTCTCCTTATCCATATGCTGGAACTTACACCGTAAAATTAACGGTGTTTTCTTCTGGTGGAAGTAAAAGTTCTACTCAAGAAGTTACAATTGCCCAAGATAACTTAGGACTCTTGAATAATCCTATTTTCATCATGTTAACGGGTGGAATAAATGGTCCTGGCTATAAAACTTGGGTGATTGATTCGACAGCCGATGGTCATATGGGTGTTGGTCCAGATCCAATTAGTCCATTGGGAAACATTCCAGAATGGTGGTCAGCTGGTCCTTTAGACAAGTCTGGTGCTGGTTTGTATGGAGACCAATACGTTTTCCACTTAAACGGATTTAAATTCGACATGATCAATCATGGTGATGTATATGTACACAATTCACTTTCAGCTAATTTCCCAGGTTCGTTTCAAAATCTAGGTGATTTTACAGCTCCTTATGCTGACCAAATGGATGAGTCTTGGACATTACTAGAAAACGCTGATACCACCATCACGATTTCCAATAACGCATTCATTGGTTTCTATACGGGAGTACATACGTATAGAATATTGGATATAACTGACTCTACACTATCTTTACAGTACAAACATCACGCAGGCGGATTCAATTGGTATTTACGCCTGAAAAGTGAATAACATCATCATTATGAGCATTCATCACCTAATTGTTTTTGTTTTTGCTGGACTCGCAGGCTGCGATAAAAACAAACCACCAGTTGTTACGTTGCCCACGAATTTGGTGACTTCCATAACAACGAACGGAGGTTTAGTGGATATACAAGCAACGGCAGAAAACGCAAACTTCTACACCGTTACCTTTTATCATAATAATGATTCAACGGTAGTTGAGACAACAGATGGACATGCTGCTCATACTTTTACAGCTACGGGTACATATGCAATCAAAACATGTGCACATACCACCTACACAGACTTTATTCAAAAAACTGACAATGTCATAGTGAATATTTCTGGAGGGACTTCAGGTGCACCAACCACAGGTTACAGTACCCCTAATTCATACGCAAACTATTCACTGGTTTGGAGTGACGAATTCAATGGTACAAGTTTATCCTCAGACTGGACATTTGACCTTGGTACCGGAAGCGGTGGATGGGGAAATAATGAATTACAATATTACACCAACCAAAACTACAGCCTAAATGGTGGCTATTTAGAAATTACGGCGAAAAATCAATCATTTAATTCTCAATTGTATACTTCTACGCGAATGAAAACGCAAGGAATTAAATCTTGGAAATATGGGCGAATTGACATCCGCGCTGCCATTCCTTACGGACAAGGTATCTGGCCTGCGCTGTGGATGTTAGGAGACAATATTTCAACAAGTGGATGGCCGGCTTGTGGAGAAATTGATGTCATGGAATTAATTGGAGGAGCTGGTGCAAATGACCGCACAGTTTACGGAACGGCACACTGGAGTGACAATGGTACGCATGCGCAATATGGAAATAGTAGCACTTTACCTTCTGGGAAATTTGCAGATCAATTCCATGTTTTCTCCATTATATGGACACAAAATAGCATTACATGGCTAAGAGATGATGTCGTTTACAACACATTGGATATTACCCCAGCAAATCTTAGTGAATTTCAAGAAAAATTCTTCTTGATTTTTAACGTAGCAGTAGGCGGTAACTGGCCTGGAAATCCAGATGCTACGACTGCCTTCCCTCAGACAATGTACGTTGACTACGTTCGCGTTTTTCAATAAACAGATTATAAATTAATACACCAATGAAAAATTTACATTCCTACTTCGGTGGCATGCTTTTGCTATTGTTTTCCTGTAAAAGCGCACAATCGATTACCTCCACTCAATCAAGCTCTGAAGAAAAATCATTGAACGCACGTATTGCTCAGATGTCTATTGAGGAAAAAGTTGGGCAAACTTGTCAAATTACCTTAGACGTCATCACCCAAACAGATGCGAAAGGCCAGACACTTACTCCGTCAGCCATTGATACTGCGAAACTAAACGAAGCCATTCTTAAATACCATGTTGGCTCCGTTTTAAATGTTGGTTGGCACACCCTAAGTTTGGATGAATGGAAAGGAATTATTCCCGCCGTTCAAAATCCATACACAACAGGAAAAACAAACGTGCCGATTATTTATGGAATTGACGCTATTCACGGAGTAAATTACACCGTTGGCGCCACATTATTCCCGCAAGAAATTGGATTAGCAGCAACTTGGAATCCTGCATTGGCGAAAAATTTCGGTGAAATCACCGCTTATGAAACCCGAGCGTCTGGAATTCCATGGAATTTTTCTCCTGTACTAGATTTAGGAAGACAACCTCTTTGGTCACGCACCTTTGAAACACTCGGTGAAGATCCTTACTTAATTTCACAAATGGGTTCTGCCATCATTGATGGATACCAAGGAGGTACAACACCTGATGCATACCATGTAGCATCTTGTATGAAGCATTTTGTCGGATATAGCGGAACAAATAGTGGTCGAGATAGAACCCCTGCTTGGATTCCAGAAAAATACATGAAAGAACTATACTTGCCTTCCTTCAAAGCAGCGGTGGAACATGGCGCATTGACCGTTATGATCAATAGTGGCGTTGTTAATGGGATTCCTGGACATATCAATCACCATTTAATTACTGAAACACTGAAAAACGAGTGGGGATTTGAAGGATTTGCCGTTTCGGATTGGGAAGATTTTATCATGTTACACACCGTACACTCAACTTCACCTAGTTTGGCGGATGCATATGTACAAGCCTTCAACGCTGGGGTTGATATGAGCATGGTTCCATTAAGTCCACAATACAAAGAATATTGCACCATTATGGTAGACGCCGTAAAAACAGGTAAAATTTCCATGGATCGTTTGGATGATGCCGTTCGTAGAATATTGCGTGTTAAAACGCGATTGGGTTTATTTGAAAAACCCGTTCCAACATTCGAGAACTATCCCAAATTTGGTTGTGCGGAATTTAAACAAGCTTCCTTGAATGCAGCGTTAGAATCCATCACCTTATTGAAAAACGAAAACAGCGTTTTGCCTTTGAAAACCAATCAAAAAATATTGATTGCAGGTCCAACATCAAATAACATGATTTACCTAAATGGTGCTTGGACGCATACCTGGCAAGGAATGGATACCGCTTTTAATACCCGCGGATGTTTAACCGTTAAGGAAGCGTTTGAAAAGAAATTAGGAAAAGAAAATTGCTTGTTTACACAAGGAGCAGAATTGTATGCAGACGGTGGTTTTGAAAAAACACGCTACGTAAATTTAAACGACTATAAAGAAAAATTGAAGTTAGTGGATGTTGTCGTTTTATGTTTGGGAGAACTTCCTGCTACAGAAAAACCAGGTGACATTTTATCTTTAAATCTGAATTCAGAACAACGAATTCTAGCTCAAATCGCTTACGAGCAAAACAAAAAAGTAATCCTTGTGCTAATTGAAGGAAGACCGCGCATTATTCATGACATTGTAGCGGGTGCTGCAGGTATTGTTCAAGCATATTTACCTGGTAATTATGGTGCGGAAGCTTTGGTTGCATTAATGTTTGGTGAAAAGAATTTTAGTGGAAAACTTCCATACACCTACCCTAAATTTGATGGAGTCATTGAATTTTACGATCATCCCAAAAGTGTAGACCGTTCAAAATCTGGAGATTTCTCCGCATATAATCCTGAATGGGACTTTGGTTTTGGACTTAATTACTCAAACTTTGAATATACCGCGCTTAACTTAAGTCAAGATACATTTTCAGACAAAGACAGCATCGCTGTAACCGTAACCCTTAAAAATAAAAGTTCAATCGCCGGCAAAGAGGTTATTCAACTTTACGCAAGTGATGACTACGCCAGTTTAATTCCAACCGGTAAATCCTTAAAAAGATTCTGCAAAATCGACGTGCCCGCGAATTCAGAGGTAAGTAAAACATTTTATTTAAACAGAACTGATTTTCAATTCGTAGGAAAAGAGGGGGTATTTATCGTTGAAGAGGGAGAATTTACGATTCGTGTCGGAAATCTGAGTAAAAAATTAAGCTACAAAAAGAAATAAACAGCAGCGAACATTTTCGTTAATACATTGTTTAGAAGAGGAATACAATAAATTTTTTTATCCTTATTGTATTTTTTACTATATTAGTTTCGGTTTTCACATGAAAATCAACTATTTTTGAATTATAAACCTTTATTAATTAAAACATGAAAAAACTTTACATTTTATTTCTTCTTCCTTTCTTTGGACTTAATGCCCAAATCGAAAGTACTTGGAAACTAGCACCACAAGCGGGAGCTTTGGCTGTTGGACCAGATGCTACAAACTTAACGTGGTGGTCAAACTCTTCAGGAGACGTTACTACAAGAGCTTGTTTATTTGATGACTCAGTGAAATTTGCTCCAGGAGGAACAATGACACATTACATGGATGGTAATACTTGGTTAGAAGGATGGCAAGGTGCTGCACCAGATGGCTGTGGTGCTCCAGTAGCTCCACACAATGGTGGTCAAGCAACTTACAACTTTGATGCTGCCGCAGGAACACTAACTGTAAACGGACTTGGTGCTCACCTTGGTTTAGCGAAAGTAACAAACACAGGTGAATTGACTAGCCCAGCTAACGCCGTGTCTTCTATCACTTACAACGTAGCTTTTTCAAATGGAGGAAACACCATGACGTTAGGAATTAACTTTGGTCCTGGTTACTGGCAGTTTATTTACCAAAAAACACAAATTGTTCAAGCAGCGACACCGTTAATCACGTTCCAAGTGAACATGAATAACTACACTGGACCTGCATTTACGAACGTTTATGTAAGTGGTACATTTAACAACTGGAGCGGAAACGCAAACCCAATGACTGATGCGAACTTAGATGGAATTTGGGAGGTAACTTTACCAATCAACCAAGGAGCTATTGAATACAAATTCTCTTTAGACAACTGGTCTAACTCTGAGCAATTCGCTGGAGGAGAAACGTGTACAGTAACTAATGGTGGATTCACAAACCGTTCTTACACAGTAGTTGGAGACGCTAACTTAGGCGCAGTATGTTACGAAAGTTGTTCAGTTTGTACATCTGATGTTACATTCCACGTTAACATGAGTGACTACGTTGGGGCAGCATTTACAGGAGTGTTCATTAATGGAACATTCAACGGATGGAATGGAACTTCCAATCCAATGACGGATGCAAACTTAGACGGAATCTGGGATGTTACTTTACCATTGCCAAATGGAGCGATTGAGTACAAATTTACCTTAGACGGATGGAATGCTTCTGAGCAATTTGTTGGTGGTGAGTCATGTACCATTACAACAGGTGGATTTACAAATCGTGCGTACACAGTAGCTGGAGTAGCTGACTTAGGAGTTGTATGTTACCAAGCTTGTGCTGATTGTATTGGTGGATTGAATGAAAATGTAGCTTCTACATTCACATTAATGCCGAATCCTGCACAAACATCGTTCAACATCGTTTCTGCTGAAAAAATCACAGAAATTGAATTAGTTGACTTAAGCGGAAAATCAGTTCGCAAAGTAACTGGTACAACTAACGTAAATGTTGCTGACCTTGTTCAAGGAATGTACACAGTAATCGTTCGTTCTGAGAACGGAACTTCTACATCACGTGTAATCGTTGAATAATCATACTTACATTTGATTAAATTTAAGAGGGGCTTGTCCCCTCTTTTTTTTGTTTCAAAAAATGGGATTTAACGCAATCCATCCTCCTACTTTCCGTATTTTTGTCCCATGGATCATGACATCGAATTGAAATTTCAACAAGTTAAAAAAAGCCTAGAAAAAGACTTCGGGCCAGGACTCGATGTACCCTCTTTGCTATTTCTTATTGGGGTGAATGAATTAGGCATTGGCTACAAAAACTTCAGTAAACAAGAAAAGACTGAATTAATGCACATTGCTATTTGCACCTTATTGGAACCTTATGGTTATTACGAATTTGAAGGAAGGGATAAAGACCAATGGCCGCACTTTAAACTAAATCAATTAATCCCTGCACTCGGACATCAAGAAGAACAGCATTTGATGAAAGAGGCAATGATTGATTACTTCGTTCAAAATGACTACTATACACCTGAAGAATCTGAATGATCTACCTCATGAAAAGAGCTTGTAAAAATGTTACAGAAGAACAAGCTTAATTCGTAATTTTGCACCATGACACAAGAGACTACTCAAGCTCCATCCACATTTAAAACCTATTTGGTTTTCACCAAATTTCGATTATCCTTTCTTGTGATTTTATCAGCACTATCCGGGTATTTATTTGCCGGTGGGAAAGATGGCTTAGTGATTTTCTATTTAATGCTTGGTGGAACGCTTGTAACGGCTGCTTCAAACGGTGCGAATCAAATTTGGGAGCGCGATTTAGACAAATTCATGAACCGTACCAATCGCCGTCCATTACCAACTGGTCAAATGTCCCTGCGTGAAGCGTATATCATCTGTGTATTTTCTCTTATCAGTGGAACAGTTTTATTAGCCTTAATCAATTGGAAAAGTGCCATTCTAGGACTTTCAGCGTTTATCAGTTACGTTTTCATTTACACTCCTCTTAAACAAAAAACGCCTTGGGCAGTATTCGTTGGTGCTTTTCCAGGTGCCATACCTCCATTACTAGGGGCAATTGCACATACCAATGCATTTGGATTCGAGCCTGGAGTGTTGTTTTTCGTTCAATTCACTTGGCAATTTCCACATTTCTGGGCAATTGCTTGGGTCTTATACGATGATTACAATAAAGCAGGCTTTTCACTTTTACCTTCTCGAACAGGAAGATCCAAATATTCTGCCTTTCAAATCATGTTGTATGCATTAGCCCTAATTCCATTTAGCCTCGTTCCTTGGTTATTGGGATGGACCGGTATTTACTCGCTCATCATTGCAAGTGTGCTTGGAATTGGTTTCTTCCTATATGCGTACAAACTTTACCACAGCCTAGAAGTTTTAGATGCGCGTAAACTTATGTTCGCCTCATTTGTTTATTTACCGATCATACAATTTGTTTATGTGTTTGATCGCACCATATAATCGTACATTCATTCCTTAAATCGAATACGCCATGAGCACCGAAAACGAAGAAAAAATGACTAAAAAAAGAGATTTCTCCAACGAAATTAGTCCAGAAGTAAAGGAGAAAATGAAGAAAAACCTAGTTTACGTAGGGATTTTTAGTGTGATTATGTTGTTCGCAGGATTTACCTCCGGGTACTATGTATCCATGGGAGATTCCTTCTGGCTGAAATACCCCATGCCAACATTCTTTTGGCTGAGCACTGCGAGTATTGCCTTGAGTAGTTTAGCTTTTGTACTTGCTATTAGAAGTGCAAAGAAAAATCAACAAGGACAGATAAAAATGTGGATGGCAGCTACACTCATTTTTGGTGCAGGATTCATCTATTGTCAATTTAAAGGGTATGGAGAATTGGTTCGAAATGGCTTCCACGCCGTGAATAATTTAGTGGTTACGGATGGTCGATATGGTGATTATTTTGAAGTAAAATACAACGACAAATTTATCGATGTTGATGGTAACAAATTCGTTTACGAAGGGAAAGAAATGAGTCCAAATGACTTCAAATCATTTCAAAATTTCATGCAGCAGTTCAAAACAGTTAAACAAAACAAAGCACTTAGAATTACCAAGCCTGACGGTCGTTTTCAGTTGTATTTTAACCAGCAACCACTCATCATTAAAAAAGGACAATTATTTGCAAATGATTCCACTCAACTTCAATATACCGATGAAATTAGATTAAGTCAACTTGCGGTTAACATCCTGGATGGACGCGGAGACTTCTTTGCAAGAGGAGCGTACGGAAAAGACTTTACCATCTATTACAAAAAACACTTGTTAGATTATAAAGACCGAAAACTTTGGTACAAAGGTGAAAGCATCAAGCCTCATTTACAAGTGAAAGCGATGGAATCAGCAGACTCTGCTTCACAATATTTATACCTAATTACCTTCGTTCACCTACTTCATGTGCTTGTTGCATTAATCTATTTATTAAAAGTGTCAACAGCTTCATTTAGAGGCCGTTTCAATTCAGAGAACCACTTGTCATTGCGATTAAGCGCATTATTCTGGCACTTTTTAGGTGTTTTATGGTTAGCTTTACTCTTGTTTTTCATATTTATTCACTAAACTTGCAAAAAATTAGTTAAATGGCTGGACATACAACACAACTAGATGCCAAGACCCTTTGGGGTGGAAAAGAGTCTCCTTTTCAAACAAGCTATGGTAAATTAATGATGTGGTTTTTCCTAGTGTCAGATGCTTTGACATTTAGTGGATTACTTATTGCTTATGGTTTTACGCGTCACGATGCGCAAGATGCATGGCCTATTGGTGAAGAAACATTTAATTCGATGCCCTTCCTTGGACACGGATATCCTCTACTCTACGTAGCGTTGATGACATTCATTCTTATCGTTTCTTCTGTAACAATGGTGTTAGCCGTTGAGGCAGGCCATCGAATGGACAGAAAAGGAGTAACGAAATGGATGATCGCTACGATTATTGGTGGATTCTTCTTTGTAGGTTCCCAAGCTTGGGAATGGTCTCACTTTATTCATGGTTCTGAATTTGGTAAAATTGAACTAGCTGATGGATCACAAGCCATTGTAAAAGGACATTTCGGTGAAATCAAAAACTTTACAGTAATTGAAGCCGGAAAGCACCACAAGGTAGGTGAAGTGATGAAAGACGATTTAATGCATGCATTTCAACATGCTGCTGAAAAAGGACACCTAGAAGGTGGAAATATTCATTTCGCAGATGGAACGGTTGCCAAAATCAACAAAGCAAAAGACCATGAGATGAAATTAATCATCAAAAAATCAGGGTCTAAAAACGTAATTGGTGGTAAAGCAATTACAGGCGCTGCTGCAGAAAAATTGTATTATGAAGCACTTTACAGCGGCGAAGCTAATCGCGTTGTTTATGGTGCAAACATGAAACAAAACGAATACGGTCCTCAACAATACGCACAATTCTTCTTCTTCATTACTGGATTCCACGGTTTCCACGTATTTTCAGGAGTAGTAATCAACATCATTATTTTATTAGGTGTGCTTGGTGGAACCTACCACAAAAGAGGACACTATGAAATGGTTGAAAAAACTGGACTTTACTGGCACTTTGTCGATTTAGTTTGGGTGTTTGTATTTACATTCTTCTATTTGATCTGATTTAATCACACTAAAATATATTCTCATGGAAAGAGATGACTTAATTGAATATTCTTTACACAATCACCACGATGAGGCTACTGGAAAGTCGATTCGTAAGAAAATCGTTCAAGTAACTGTATTATTAACAATTATTACGACAGTTGAGGTATTCTTGGGTGCTTTAATTAAACAAAGCAGTGATGCTTGGGCATATGTAAAATGGTCATTTATTGTTATGACCCTTGTGAAAGCAGCATATATCGTTATGGTGTTTATGCACTTAGGTGATGAGAAAAAAGCCCTTAGAAACGTTATTTTGATTCCATACGCAATCTTCATCGCTTACCTTATCTTTATTGGATTATGGGAGGCAACAGAAGTAGCTGCAGCATGGAAATCTTTCGGATTCTAATACATGCCACAAACCCAGCAACCCAGAAGTCGTGCTAAATCGATTCTAGCCTTGCTGTTGGTATTTGGTCCAGCACTCTTTTTAATACTCATATCTACACGTCGCTGTGAACATAAGTTCAAGCAGCTTGATGACTACGGATTAGTAAAAGCACCTACGTTTCAAGTCCTTGAAAACGGTCAATACAAAACAAAGTCATTAAGTGATTACAAAGGCGATTTAGTCGTTATTTCCACTATTCAAACAACATGCCCAAAAGAATGCGGCATTTCACTTTGGCATTTCAATCAAATTCTATTTCAACACATTCGAAAAAACAAACGAAAAAAGCTTAAGCAAGTACGTTTGATCTCCTTCGCAACAGATGAATTTGGTCGTCCAGCAAGTGATGAACAAATCCAATCCATTAGAGAGATGCTCAAAGATGATGTGGAAGACTATGACCCATCATTATGGATTGTTGCAAAAGGTGATCCCGCAAAAGTGTATGACATTAAGCACAACAACCAACGTTTGTACCGAAGAGGAAAAGAGTACTTTGGTGGTGTAAGTTATTCCTCACTTATGCTCCTACTCGATAAACAAAATCACCTCAGAATGGTTTTAAAAGGTGATGAAGAGGGAATGATTCGCCGAATGAAAGAACACCTTGCCCTGCTTCAAAAGCAATACGATAAAGAACGGGCAAAAAATGGCTAAACTTTCTCTTACTTCAATGATTTTTCTGCTACTTTTTTCTTGTAGCAATGAGACGCCACCCAAACTTCCCATACTTGGAAATGCAGATATCCTGTATAAAACGGTCGATGGAAAGGAAGTAGCAGACACCTTATACCCGACAATTCCTGCATTCACTTTTTTAAATGAAGACAGCGTTCTAGTTACCAATAAAACCTACAAAAACCGTATTTGGGTCGTAGAGTTTTTCTTTGCTACTTGTCCAACGATTTGTCCAATTATGAATGCGCAATTCAAGAAATTAAGCCAAGAGACGAGAAAGCATCAAAAACACATACAATTTTTATCCTTCAGCATCAACCCTAAAAACGATGTGCCTTCCGTTTTATCAAAATACAAACGCGATCATGGCATCACAGCAAATAACTGGGCCTTCCTTACGGGAAATGAAGCAGAAACACACCGACTCGGCATCGAAAACTTTTTGACCTTCGCGGGAAGAGATGACGAAGCAGCAGGTGGATACGCCCACTCCGGATCGTTTACCCTAGTAGACAAATCTGGGCACGTACGTGGTGTGTATGCCGTAACGAACATGGACTTAAGTGTCAACGCCAAAGAGTACAAACGACTGAAAACAGATTTAATTAACCTTTTGAAATATGAATACCATGTCGAATAACAACATACCATCATCCAAATACAGAAAACTCGTCGTTGCTGTATCTATTATCATTCCCATTGCCGTAGCGGCATTATTTGGAATTAAAGTTGAAGGCGTCGATTTATCGTGTTTACCGCCATTTTATGCATCATTAAATGGAATAACAGCTATTTTGTTAATTCTTGCCTTAGTATTCATTAAAAAAGGCAATATGAAGCTTCATCAACGAACGATACAATTGTGTCTAGCGATTAGCTTATTGTTTTTGCTCTGCTATGTCGCTTACCATATGACATCAGATAGCACGGCATATGAAGGAACATACAAGGCAATCTATTATTTCATTTTAATATCACATATCCTGTTGAGCGTTGCTGTCATTCCAGTGGTCTTGTTTACGTATTTATTCGCTTTAGAAGGAAATTATGTGAAACACAAAAAATACACGCGATTTGCCTTTCCCATTTGGTTATATGTTGCGGTAACTGGTGTTGTGGTATATTGGATGATTTCTCCTTACTACGTTTAATCATTCCCGGGAAAAAAGTGTAACTTTCAGTTCAACATTAAATTCTTAAAAATGGACCAAACTCATTTACACCTCATCACCAATCACCTAGCCATCATTGGCACCCTATTCGCTGGAATAGTTCTAATCATCGGATTAATTTCTGACACCGTTCAAACACGTATTGCTGCATTTATTTTAATGCTCATTTCAAGCATCGGTGGATATATTACATTCAAAACAGGACACGAAGCTGAAGAAACCGTTGAACATATCAAAGGAATCAGTGAATACATGATTGAGCAACACGAAGAATTTGCAGAAAAAGCCTTGTGGTTTATTATTCTTCTGTTTATTGCCTCAATTGTTGGTTTATATGCAGGGAAAAAGAACCTTGCAGCTGAGAAAAAAATCTCATGGATTATTTTATTCATCTCTTTTGTTAGCTTTGCTATATTCGCTTGGACAGGATATTTAGGTGGACAAATAATGCATACGAACGATTTTTAATTTCCTTTTTTCATGAGCACTTCTGACAAACAAAATCGTTACGACAAAGCCTATCTTAGATTGGCCTTAAGTTGGGCTCAGCTATCTCATTGCGCGCGTAAAAAAGTGGGTGCAATCATCGTGAAAGATTCCATCATTATTTCCGACGGTTATAACGGAACACCGGCCGGCTTCGATAACTGCTGTGAAAATGACGAAGGACAAACACATTGGTATGTTTTACACGCAGAAGCGAATGCTATTCTGAAAGTAGCAAGATCCTCAAACAATTGCAAAGATGCCACATTGTATTTAACGCATTCACCTTGTAAAGATTGTAGTAAACTCGTACTGCAATCCGGAATAACGCGTTTAGTCTACCAAGAAGCGTATAAAGACACATCCGGAATAGACTTTCTTAAAAGTGCTGGATTAGAAGTGGTTCAATTAGAAAACTGTGACGATGTCTGAAGAAACAAAAAGCAATTATATCCTTCCCATTATTATTTCACTAGTACTAGCAAGTGGCATTATCGGTGGGCAACTATTGAGTAATGTCACAAAAAAATCTAGCAGTGAAATCCAAAAACTAGAAGACATCTTATCACTTCTAGATAAGAACTACGTGGATAAAGTGGATAAAGATTCCGTTTTTGAAGCGACGATATCAGATATGCTTCACAAATTAGACCCGCACAGCAATTACATCGCTGCTAGAGATATGAAATCAGTAAACGAATCCATTGAAGGAAAATTCGGTGGCGTTGGAATTCGGTTTTTACTTTTGCGCGATACCATCTGTGTGACCAATATCATCCCTAATTCTCCATCTGAACAGGCAGGAGTTAAGGCAGGGGATAAAATCATAAAGGTAAATGGGAAAAAACTGCACGGAAAAAATACCACAAATGACATGGTACTAGCTGCTTTAAAAGGAGAACCTGGAACTTCTGTTAAAGTGACCATTTTACGTGGGAAAAAACAACTTAATGTAACGTTAATTCGAGGTATTATTCCTATTTCTTCCATACCATGCGCTTACATGTTGGATAAACAAACGGGATACATTCTTATTTCCGAGTTTTCCCAAGTAACAGCAGAAGAATTTTACACTGAAAGCTCTAAACTTGTCAAACAAGGAATGACAAAACTAGTCTTGGATTTAAGAAATAATCCAGGAGGAGTGATGGCTTCAGCCATCGAAATTGCGGATGATTTCCTAGCAAAAAACAACAAGATTCTCAGATCTAAAGGAAAAAACGAAGGGGAACACACTTATTATTCAACTTCCGGTGGACACCTTGAAAAAACAAAATTAGTTGTTTTAATTAATGCACATTCCGCTTCTGCCAGTGAAATATTAGCAGGAGCAATTCAAGACAACGACAGAGGTGTAATTGTTGGCAGAAGATCCTATGGTAAAGGGTTGATTCAAAAGGATGAAATCCTCCGCGATGGAAGTAGCCTTCGATTAACAATAGCACGCTACTATACTCCATCTGGACGTTGTATTCAACGTTCCTACAAAGGTGGGTATGAAAGTTACATGAAGGATGAAGAACGCATTGCAAGAAACGAATTCTTTAAACCAGATAGTTCCATTTTTGTCGACTCCTTGAAATTCAAAACCAAACATGGACGAACTGTCTATGGTGGCGGCGGAATTATGCCAGACGTATTCGTTCCCGGAGATACCACAGGAACTTCTTTTTACTTCACTGAATTACAGTGGAGTGGCGCCCCAAGAGCTTTTGCATTCGACTTTATGCAACAGAATCGATCAAAATGGTCCAACTCTAAAGACTTTGTTCAGCAGTTTCAAGTGAGCGATGAATTATTAAAGAAATTTGTTGCGTTTGCTCAAAAAGACTTTCATGTTCAAAAAGATCCAATCGGATTTGCGGTAAGTAAAGAATTGATAAAAAGAGCTTTGAAAGCAGAGATTGCAAGTCAAAACTGGACTGAAGAAGGTTATTACAGAGTCATCAACCCGTTTGACAAAGAATTGATGAAGGCGATCTCTTGTTTTAACTAATTTATTTTTTTCGTTCGGAAAGAAATAAAATAATAAACAGTCCAACCATACCTAATACAGTCCAAACAGCCACCCAAAAGGTGCTTCCCATTGCTAAAGGTAAAAGTATGTCCATGGTGTTTTTTCTGAAAATTAATGGATAAACACATACGGATCTTTACAAATGAACATCGAAGCGAATACAATTATCATTCAAGCCATCTTAACGATAATAGCTTGATTATTAGATTCATTCGTAAGTTTTTGAGAAAGAATGTCTGAACAATCCGCTTAAAACAATTTTTCTTGCCAATCCGCAGCTTGATTTTGCGTTAACAATCCTAAGTCCAATAATTCCGAAACCACTTTTGCAAAATCCTGATGATCAAGCTCATTTCCGTAATTCCATTCAGTGCCAGCTAACCATTGTTCCACTTGCTCTTTAGGTAAAGCATACCTCCAAGCAAATTGTTCGGCTGAATTCGACTGATGTTTGAGGCGATGTGCCTCTTTTTGTACAATTGACACCATTTCATGTAACAAGGATTCATCGGAATCAAGTAACTCTTTTCTAACAGCTATAACAAAACATGGCCATGGAGTGAGCACCTCATCCAGCAAATGACATTTACCTTGATCAACAAAAGGAGAAGTAGTAAATTTTTCCCAAAGAAATCCCTGGGCTTCACCATTATTTAAGGCCCAAATACCGCCGTAAACATCACCTACCACATTAAACTTTAACGTATCAAGGTCCCATTTTTCCTGCTGTGCCTTTACGAATGCCATAAGGTGTGAGCCTGAACCTTCACGTGAAATCGCAAATGTTTTACCATTTAGCTCATCCACGGCTTTGATGGTTCCATCTACTGGTACATGAAGACCCCAACATAAAGGACTAGCAACATATACATTGATTATTTTGGCGTCAAGACCTTGTAAAATGGCACGGGTTATTCCTTCTGTCAATAAGACAGCGATATCAATGGATCCAGCTTGAAGACCTTTAATCATTTGTCCGGTACCACCCGTCATATCAGACCAATGTAATTCAACACCTAACGACTGAAACACACCTTCTTCGATGGCATTGCGCCACGGAAGATTAAAATGTTCTGGCACTCCGCCTATTTTAAATCGTTTCATCATGCGTGTTGATTAAAAAATTGCATTTCATACAATCGTTTGTAATATCCATTCTCTATTTGCAACAATTCGTGGTGGTTTCCAATTTCAACCAATTCTCCTTTTTCCATCACGACAATTCGATCTGCTTTTTGAATCGTTGACAAGCGATGCGCAATGACAATCGAGGTTCTACCCGTTGTGATTTTGTCCGTAGCACGCTGTATCAATTGTTCACTTTCACTATCTACATTGGAAGTCGCTTCATCTAAAATTAAAATTTGTGGCGAATAGATGTAGGCGCGAATAAACGCAATTAATTGCCGCTGCCCTACCGATAATATACCGCCTCTTTCTCCGATTTCGTGCTGATAATTCCCCGGTAAATTCATGATGAACTCATGCGCGCCAACAGCCTTTGCAGCAGATTCCACATCCTTCATGGAAAATTGTGGATCACCAAGCGTAATATTTGAGAAAATTGTACCCGAAAAAAGAAAAACATCCTGTAAGACAATCGCAATGTTCTTTCTCAATTCAGACAATTGAATGTTTTGAATGGGAACTGTTCCAATTCGTATTTCTCCTGAATCGTGTTCATAAAAACGCCCTAGCAAATTCACGATGGAAGTTTTACCAGCACCAGTTGCACCAACAAAAGCCACCGTTTCTCCATGGTTAATTGTCAAATTCACATTTTTCAATACTGGACTTCCTTTCACATAAGAAAAATCCACATTTTCAAAAGAAACAGGCTGTGCAAAATCCACATTCGTCAAATTGCCACTGTGCTGTAAATCTGCCTGCTCGTCAAGTACGTCAAATACCCTTTCTGCACGGACTGTTCCTCGTTGGAGAATGTTAAACTTATCCGCAAGTTGCCTGATTGGACGATATAACTGATTGATCCATAAAGTGAATGCAAATACTTCTCCGTACATCGAACGAATTTCAGCTGATGATTTTCCTGAAACATTAAGTGCACCCCAAACCAATAAAAAAGCAATGGACAAAGAACTTAGTATTTCAACTACCGGAAAGAAGATGGAGTTCGCCCATACGGCTTGAATGTGCGCTTGTTTATGCCCCTCGTTTATCTTCTCAAAACGCTTATATTCTTCCCGCTCACGGTTGAATAATTGAACAACACTCATTCCGCTTAGTCGTTCCTGAACAAAGGTGTTTAACCTTGTCACTGCAACCCGTTCTTTTTGAAAAGAGTCTTTCATAGATTTGGCGAAAATTCTCGTTGCTAGCAATAAAAAAGGAATTGGCACCAAAGTCATCCATGCTAATTCCCAATTATTCCAAAACATCAGGAATAAGATAAAAATTAATGAAAATAAGTCAGAAATAATTTCCATGATTCCAGAAGAAAAGACCTCCGTTATGGCCTCCATATCTGAAACCACACGCGTCACCATAGCACCTACCGGGTTTTTATCAAAATAGGACATCCGTAAACGCAGAAAATGTTCAATGATTTTCTTTCTCAAATCACGGATAACAGATTGCGCCAATAAGTTGGAAAAATAAGATGAAATAAGTTGGAGAAATCCCTCCACTACCATAACACCGAGCAAAAGCAACGACCACCAGAGTAACATCGATGGATTTTGCGTTTCAACGATGTACTTGTCCACCATTCTTCCAATTAACAAAGGGCGTAATGGTCCAGGAATGGACAACAATAAGACCGAAATAAGTGCTATCGAAAGATACTTGCGATACGGTTTCGCAAAGAATAACAAGCGTTTAAAAAGCTTTTTTTTCGGTGGTTGATTTGACTTCATGTTCGGTTTACAAAATTAACGCAATTCACCAATAAACGCATTGTATTTAAGCGAGCATGTGTGAGTTCATCAACGCATTTTGTAGAAACTTTTATTTTAGCTACCTTTGCGTTCAATTTTTGAAAGACGTGGGAGTAAAAATATTTGCCGGTAGATCATCAGAAGCCCTTGCTTCTAAAGTTGCGGAAAGTTTTGGCGTTTCACTTGGAGACGTTAAAGTAAGTGTATTCAGTGATGGAGAATTTCAACCATCATTTGAAGAAACCGTTCGTGGACAAGACGTTTTTATCGTTCAATCAACGATGCCACCAACAGAAAATTTATTCGAATTACTCTTGTTGGTCGATGCTGCTCGTCGTGCTTCTGCTCGAAAAATCATTACTGTTATTCCTTATTTTGGATTTGCTCGTCAAGACAGAAAAGACAAACCGCGTGTTGCCATTGGTGCAAAACTTGTTGCGAACATGTTGATGGCAGCTGGTGTTGACCGTGTCATGACAATGGATTTACACGCTGACCAAATCCAAGGGTTCTTTGAAGTACCTGTTGATCATTTATACGCTTCGACCCTGTTTTTGGAAGAAATTGAAAAATTAGACACGTCAAATTTAGTAGTTGCGGCACCAGATGCAGGAGGTGCTAAACGTGCTAATTCTTATGCTAAGAATTTGAATTGTGGATTAGCGTTATGTCATAAACACCGTAAAAGACCAAATGAAATTGCTGAAATGACTGTCATCGGAGACGTTGATGGAAAAGACGTAATCATTATTGACGACATGTGTGACACAGCAGGAACGTTAACAACCGCTGCAGATTTATTGATTGAAAAAGGCGCAAAAAGTGTGCGTGCTTTCTGTACACACGCCGTTCTAAGTGGTCCTGCTTATGACCGCATTGAAAAATCTAAATTAACCGAACTAATTGTAACCGACACGATTCCAATGTCACAAACAAGTGACAAAATTCGCGTGATTACAGTGGCAGAATTGTTTGGAGATGTTATCAAACGTCTTGTAAATAATGAGTCCATTAGTTCTCATTTTGTAATCTCTTAATTAAATATACATGAAAACAGCACATTTGAGCGGTTCGCTTAGATCGAACGTAGGGAAAAAGGATGCTGCCAGCCTAAGAAATGCTGGTCAAGTTCCTTGTGTGCTTTACGGCCAAGGTGAGCAAACTCACTTCTCAGTAAAGCGAACTGAAATGGACAAAATTGTTTACTCACCGGAAGTTTACCAAGTTGCCTTGGATATCGATGGTAAAAAAGCAATGGCAATCATTCGTGAATTGCAACAACACCCAACAAAAGACACCATTCAACACGTTGACTTTTTGGAATTAAGCGATACGAAAACTGTTCGTATTAAACTTCCAGTAAGATTAATTGGTTCTTCTCGTGGTGTTATGGCTGGTGGTAAATTAATGACCGTATTCCGTACGCTACAATGCGTTGGATTGGCAAAAGACCTTCCAGATGCAATTACATTAGATATTTCTAAATTGCGTATCGGACAATCTATCCGTGTAAACAGCATTGAAATTCCAGGTGTTACTTTATTAGACCCTGCAAATGCAGTTGTTGTTTCCGTTAAAATGGCTCGTGGTGCTGTCAAAGGTGCTGATGCTGACGACGAGGAAGAAGAAGAAGCATAAAAACATAGTTGATGTTTACCATCAAATTATACGAAACCGCCCTAGTGGCGGTTTTTTTTTGCCTAATTAACAAGATAATCAATGACATCGTTTTCGAATTGATAATTGTTGCTTAATTTCGTTACATCCGTATGGCAACAAAATCAATTGTTATTATTCCAACTTACAATGAACTCGACAATGTCGGTCCAATGGTAAATGCCATACTTGCACTAAAAAGAAATTTTGACATCCTTTTCATTGATGATCAATCACCAGACGGAACAGCTATTGAAATAGAAAAATTACAAGCTAAGCATCCGGAACAAATTCACCTAGAAAAAAGATCCGGAAAACTTGGTCTTGGCACTGCTTACATTCATGGTTTTAAGTGGGCAATGGACAATAGCTATGATTACATAGTTGAAATGGATTGCGATTTCTCCCATAATCCAAACGATCTCATTCGGCTTTTAGAGAGCTGTGAGTCAGGGGTTGATGTGGCAATTGGTTCCCGATATTGCCGGGGTGGACATGTAAAAAACTGGCCTTTGAAACGGATCTTAATGAGTTATTTCGCCAGTGTATATGTGCGAATCATTTTGATGATCGGCATAAAAGACACCACTGCCGGATTCAAGTGTTACCGAGCAGAGGTTTTGAAAGCCATCAAATTAGACAACATCACATTCAAAGGATATGCCTTTCAAATCTGCATGAAATATGCCGCATTAAAACATGGTTTTATTGTGAAAGAAATACCGATTACATTCGTGGACCGCATTGTCGGAGAATCAAAAATGTCAACAGGAATATTCAAAGAAGCATTCTTTGGAGTGTGGAAAATGCGTAAAATGAATTTATGAATAATTATTTGATTAAAGCCGGGATCATTGTCAACGAAGGAAAACAATTTGTTGGGGATGTATTAATCCTAAATGGCCGTATCGAAAAAATAGCGTCGAGTATTGATTTACCGAGTGGTGTCTCTGAAATCAACGCAGAAGGAAAATATGTGCTTCCAGGTTGTATTGATGATCAAGTTCATTTTAGAGAACCAGGATTAACGCACAAAGGAACAATATTTACCGAATCAAGAGCTGCTGTTGCTGGGGGAATTACGTCCTTCATGGAAATGCCGAATACCGTTCCAAATGCATTAACCCAAGCATTATTAGAGGACAAATATCAAATTGCTGCAGAAACTTCCTTAGCTAACTACTCGTTTTTTATGGGTGCTTCCAATGATAATTTGGAGGAAGTTTTAAAAACAAACCATCAGAATATTTGTGGTATAAAGATCTTTATGGGTTCCTCAACGGGAAATATGTTGGTGGATAAAGAAGCGGTCTTAGAAAGCCTCTTTTCGCGTGTTTCCATGCTTATCGCAACGCACTGTGAAGATGAATTGACCGTCAGAAGAAATATGTCCCTATTTCAAGAGAAATACGGTGAAGACATTCCGATTGAAGCACACCCACTCATCCGAAGTGAAGAAGCGTGTTTTCTATCTTCCTCTTTGGCAGTTTCCCTTGCAAAAAAGTATCAATCTAGGCTACATGTTTTGCACGTTTCAACAGAACGAGAAACACATTTGTTCGACAATACCTTGCCATTAGAGAAAAAACACATTACTGCCGAAGCTTGTATTCACCACCTTTGGTTTTCGGATCAAGATTATTCAGAGAAAGGGAACCTCATCAAATGGAATCCAGCCGTGAAAACAGCCGCCGACCGCGAAGGAATATGGAAAGCTGTTCTTGAGGATCGTATTGATGTGATCGCAACAGATCATGCACCGCATACACTTGAAGAAAAAGCGAATAAATACTTGAGTGCACCATCTGGTGGTCCATTGGTACAGCACGCATTAATTGCGATGTTAAATAAAGTGCAAGAGGGACGCATTAGCATAGAAAGAGTTGTCGAAAAAATGGCACATTCCCCCGCAATATTATTCAGAATTCAAGACCGTGGATTTTTACGCGAGGGATACCGCGCAGATATCGTAATTGTAGATCCAAACCGAAATACAACAGTGAATAAAGAAAATTGTTTATCGAAATGTGCCTGGTCTCCTTTTGAAGGATATACGTTTTCACATGCCATTGACAGCACCTTTATAAACGGTAGAATGGCCTACTCAAATGGAGCGTTTTTTGAAGGAAAAAAAGGTGAACGTTTACTATTTACTATTTCGTAATGAAATTATCAATCGTACTTTTTTGCCTAACTTTTCTGCTTGCTTGTCAATCACAAACAACAAAAAGACCAGATCAATTGATTGAAAAAGAAAAAATGAGTCTTGTTTTGGAGGATGTATTACTGATGGAAAGTTATTTCCAAAGCAAACACGGCATTCCGGGCATCTATAAAGAAGCATTGGATGAATCCCTAAATCGTGTTTTTAAAAAACACCACATCACCAAGAAGCAATTCAAAGAAAGTTATGTGTATTATGCGAGTCAACCTGAAGAATTTAAAGAACTCAACACATCGATAATGGACCACCTTAGTCGACAGATTCCTTAAAAACTATGGTGAGCTGACGCTACCGGATATCCCAGAAAACGTTCTGCTTTTTCGTTAAAAACAACCGAAGACTCTGAACTGTAAAATGTACGACTGCCATTTTTAGTTAATTTTTCTTCCATTTCGGGATGTACAACTAAGTATTCTTTTAATTTCTCTGCTACAATCGGACCTTGCGATACAATATTTATGTGTTTTCCTGCGATTTCCTGTATTTTATCCTTAATTACAGGATAATGCGTACACGCCAAGATTATCGTGTCTATAAGTGGGTCTTTCGCTAAAATTGCACGAACATCTTCTTCAATGAATTGGATTCCGGCAGGATGAAGGTGTTTTTCGTTTTCAATGAGGGGAACCCACATCGGACACGCGTGTTGTGTCACATGAATATCTGGAGCGAATTTTTTTAATTCGATGACATAGGAGTTACTTTGAATGGTTCCTGTCGTTCCTAAAACCCCAACATGGTGATTTTTGCTTAAAAATCCGATTTCTTCGGTGCTAGGACGAATCACACCTAATACGCGTTTTTCTGGGGCGATATTAGGCAAATCTTGTTGTTGTATGGTGCGAAGAGCTTTAGCAGAAGCCGTGTTGCAAGCTAGAACTACCAACGGACAACCCTGGTCAAATAAAAACTGAACAGCTTCTAATGTAAATTCATAGACAACATCGAAAGATCGATTGCCATAAGGTGCCCTGGCATTATCTCCGAAATACAAATAATCGTATTCAGGAAGTAATTTTTGGACTTCTTCGAAAACGGTAAGACCACCGTATCCAGAGTCAAAAATCCCAATTGGCGCATTTTTATTCATGATTCAAAACTAAACAAAAAAGGCAATCACATGGATTGCCTTTCGTTTTTTAAAACATATTTGTCTTTATTTTTTGATTGCGGAAGCATCCAAAATTAACAACTCTGTAATCACTTCGTTAGTAATATCCATACCGCCTTTGTAATACATGGTCATTGAAGATTGATCCAAAACGTAGTTTAATTTTTTACGTTCCGCTACGATTTCAATCGCTTTTTGAACACGATCCAAAATTGGTTGGTTTAATTGTTGGCTGTATGTTTTTAATTCTTGTTCTAATTCAGCTTGACGTGTTTCGAGGTTTTGCTGCATGCGCATCAATTTATTTTGCTCATTTTCTTTAATCATTGGCGGCATGTCTTTTTCCTTTTCCATGAAAATTTTATATGCAGATTCAAATGCTTTTTGCATTTCTTCAAGTTCAGCCACTCCTGATTTTTGAATTTGATCCAACTGAGCCATCGCAGTTTTGCGAGAAGGCATTGTATCCAATAATTTCTGTGAATCAACGTGTGCTACTTTAGATTGAGCAACTGCTCCAAATCCAATAAATAAAACCAATCCAAATAATAAATTTTTCATTCTTGCTATATGTTACTTTGTTATACCCATTTCTTCGAGAACAGAATCACTCATGTCAAACTCTTTCTCTGCATAAACCAAATTACTTTGGTTTGATTTATCAAAAACGAAGGAATACCCTTCTCTCTTTGCTACTTTTTTCATTGCTGTAAAAACACGGTCCTGAATAGGCTTCACCAACTCTTGACGCTTTTGGAAATAATCTCCATCTGAGCCAAAATGTTGTGTTTGCAGATCAATCGCGTCTTTTTCTAGTTTCTCTATTTCTGTTTTACGTTTTTCCTTTTCCTCTTTTGGAAGAAGTACTTCTTCTCTATCGAAACTTGCTTTTTTCGTTTTAATTACTTCGTAACGTTCTTCAATTTCTTTTGTCCAACGTTCCGCCATTTTATCTAATCGCTCTTTTGCTTCAACATATTCTGGAACATTTTTCAAGATGTAATCAGAATCAATAAATGCATACGTTTGTGCATTGACAAAACGCATGCCAAAAAACAGGATAAAGAGAAAACAATACTTTGCCATAAAAAAAATTGTTTCTAAAGAACGGCGAAGTTAAACATTTATTGTAATATTCTATAATTCACCCAAGTTCATTCCAATCGTGAAGCTCAATTTTGGATAGAATCCTTTGTTCGTAATCGAAGCATCAGAACCAGATGTTGAACCAGCTCCACTGGACCAACTATCTAATTTATCGAACCCTAAACCGTAATCTAATCCTAACATACCAAACATCGGTAAAAAGACACGTATTCCAACACCGGCTGAACGTTTCACATTAAAAGGATTGAATTTATCAAACGTTGGATACGTATTTCCGGCCTCTAAAAAAGTTAATGCGTAGAATGTTGCTTGAGGATTTAACGAAATTGGGTATCGTAATTCTAAGGTATATTTCGCAATAATTGGATCACCGCCATTCGCTGAAATACTTTGGTCATCGTAACCTCTAAGCGCAATGATTTCACGTCCACCCAATTGATTCACACCTGATAAACCGCTTCCTCCCATTGAATAGCGATCGAAGGGAGTTAAACCTTTTGATTTGTTGTACATGCCAATGTAACCAAAACCAAAACGAGGCATAAGCACCAATTTTTTATCAGCAGTTAAAGGTAAAAACCACTCTCCTGTAAATTTAAAGCGGTAATATTCTAAGAATAAGAACCGTTCTCGGTCCGTCATAGCTGCGTAATCAACATCGTCTCTAAAATAGGAATAAGGCAGGGTTGCTTTCGCGGTTAATGTAAAATTTGATCCACTCTGAGGATAAATTGGCGCACTTACTGAACTACGTTGTAAAACATATTTTAAAGCAATATCATTTGCATAACCCTCATTAAAGAGAGGAAAACGCGAGTCCTTCATTACATCATAATACTGATAACTCAACTCATAATATGCAGTAAAATAATCATCTGGCCATTTTTTACGTCGGCCGAGTCCAACTCCTGTTCCGGTAATTGAAAGTCCCGTGTATTTTGGATCTGACCTTAAGAAACCTGTTGTTGATAATGCGGTACGATTCACCCAAAAAGAAAGTGAATTTGGTTTTTTACCACCCAACCATGGCTCGGTGAATGAAAAGTTATATCCTTGGTAATAACGGCCATTGGATTGAGCTCGAATGGATAATCGTTGGCCATCCCCACCAGGAAGTGGCGACCACGCCTCTTTCTTAAAGAAGTTTTTGGTAGAAAAATTATTAAATGATAATCCAACTGTACCAATGATTCTACCAGGAGTTGATGGACCAGCCCCACCATATCCACCAGATAATTCAATTTGATCGCTCGATTTTTCCTCCACTACATATTCAATATCCACGGTTCCTTTTGCTGGATTTGGCATTGGATTTACTTGGAATCCTTGATCATTAAAAAATCCTAACTGGGACAATTCGCGCTGCGTTCTCATGATGTCTTCTTTGTTGAACACATCCCCAGGCTTGGTTCTAACTTCACGTAAAATAACGTGGTCATTTGTTTTCGTGTTTCCTCGAATCGTAATGGTTCCGTTTGTAGCTATTTTACCTTCAATGATTCGAATTTGATGATTGATATGGTTATTCGTAACATTCGTCTCTACAGGAATTACTTGAAAGAATAAATAGCCTTTATTCATGTAAAGTGCTGAGATGTCTCTGCCATCGGGACCACCGAACAAGCGCTGCGTAAATAATTCTTTGTTATACAAATCACCTTTATGAATTCCAAGAACGGTATCTAAAAAGCTTGAACGGTACTTCGTATTACCAATCCATTCCACCTCGCCGAAATAGTACTTTTCTCCTTCACTAATTTGGATTTCGATTTTTAAATTCTTCTCATCAAGAAGGTAAACCGTATCATGAATAATTTGAGCATCGCGCAGACCTACCTTGTTGAACTTCGCCATCAACGCCGTTTTATCTGTTTGATAACTAGATTCGGTAAATTTTGAACGCTTAAAGATGCGCAGAACACCTTTTTGTTTGGTGTCTTTCATAGCCATTTTCAATTTCCATAATGGAACTTCTGTGCTGCCGGTAATTTCAATTTCTTTAATCCCTATTTTTGGTCCTTTATCAATGGTAATCGCGAATATCTCTGAATCGTTAATTAAGGTGTCTTTCGTACGAGCGATGCTTACATTCGCATGGTAAAAACCCTTTTCACGGAAGTAACCTCTTATCTTGCTTTTGGTTTGGAAAATAAGATTTTCAGTAATCGTTTTTCCGGCATAAAGGGAAATTTCTTCACGTACTTTATCCGCTTCCCGTTTAGTGATTCCATCGAACTTAAATTTCGATAATTTAGGTCTCGGCGCCAATTCAATCACAAGGTAAATTACACCTGCCAACTCTTTTTCCGCGTATATAGAAATATTTGAGAATAGTCCTTCCGCCCATAAATTTTGAATGGCTTTATTAATTTGTTGACTCGGAAGTGTAATCATTTGACCTTGACGCAATCCAGCAATCATTTTAATACCTTGGTGATCGTAATTGTCTGCGCCTACAACACGAATCGGGCCTATTTCATATTCTTTTGGCGAGGAATAACTAAAATCTAAGCCACCTAGCGTAGTTGGTCCATTTTGACTGTATGCCACAAAAGAAAAAAGTATAAATACAACTAAGTATCTCATTTATTATCATTTAATTGTTCAGAGATTTTTCCAAATCTTCTTTCTCTTTGTTGATATGCACGAATTGCGTCCAAAAACTCCTTTTTTCGGAAGTCCGGCCAATGCACAGCAGTAAAGTATAACTCAGTATAAGACAATTGCCATAGCAAAAAGTTACTAATGCGGCATTCTCCACTTGTTCGAATCAATAATTCTGGGTCCGGAATTCCTGCTGTATTCAATTTTTCACTGATGGAATCCTCGGTAATTTGACTAATAGTAATCGTTCCGTTTTTTACTTCCGTTGCTAAACTTCGACAAGCATTCATAATTTCGGATCTCGCACTATAATTGAGCGCTAAAACCAAAGTAAGCTCTCTGTTTTCACGCGTTTTTTCGGTTGCTTCATTCAATGATTTTATGCAAGAAACCGGCAACGCCGAAATATCACCAATGGTCATTAAACGCACACCGTTTTCATGCATTTCATCGGTTTCATTTGTAATAGCTTGAACGAGTAGATCCATTAAGCCTGCAACTTCTTCAGCTGGACGATTCCAATTTTCTGTTGAAAAAGCATACATCGTTAAATACTGTATGCCTATTTCCCTTGCGGTTTTGATGATTTCTTTAACAGATAAAACGCCTTCAGCATGACCAAACAAGCGATGTTGACCTTGATTTTTTGCCCATCGACCATTTCCATCCATAATGAAAGCAACATGCTTTGGGATGTTTGTTTGTTCTAATTGAGTCAATAAATTCGTCATTTCCATGTTCTTAACGAAGGTAATCAAAGAATCTTGTGTTATGTATGCAAAAGCGCATAAACTATTTCTCAAAAAAAAAGGGACTGGTTAACCATATCCCTTTTTTTATCTTTTTGTGTCTTGTTATTCAGCTAAAATAACGAGGCGATTATTGTTTAATTCAGCCACTCCTCCTTTGATTGAAGCGTGTACTTTAGATCCAGAACGAACCAATGAATTGCTCATTTCCGCATCTGATTCGTTTCCGCTTAATTCAAAAATCACTTCGCCGTTTTTCAATGAAGAAATAATTGGCGCGTGATTATTCAACACTTGAAACACGCCGTCTAAACCCGGAAGAGTAACACTTGTCACTTCCCCTTTGAAAAGACTTGATTCTGGAGTGATAATTTCTAATTTCATGTGTAAAAGGTATTAAGCTTCAGCCAACATTTTTTCTCCTGCAGCGATCACATCTTCGATGCCACCTTTCAAGTTAAATGCTGCTTCCGGATATTGGTCAAATTTACCATCTAAGATGTCATTAAATGCCTTGATCGTATCTTGAATATCAACCAACACACCTGGGATTCCAGTAAATTGTTCCGCAACATGGAAAGGCTGAGACAAGAAACGTTGTACACGTCTCGCTCTGTGAACGATTAATTTATCTTCTTCAGACAATTCATCCATACCTAAAATGGCGATGATATCTTGTAATTCTTTGTAACGTTGTAAGGTGATTTTTACACGTTCAGCACAATTGTAATGCTCATCTCCAACGATTTCAGCTGTCAAAATTCGTGACGTTGAATCCAATGGGTCTACCGCCGGGTAAATTCCTAACTCAGCAATCTTACGAGACAATACCGTTGTCGCATCCAAATGGGCAAACGTATTCGCTGGTGCTGGATCGGTAAGGTCATCCGCAGGTACGTAAACCGCTTGAACGGAAGTAATTGATCCATTTTTCGTGGAAGTAATACGTTCTTGCATCGCACCCATTTCAGTAGCCAATGTTGGTTGGTATCCTACGGCTGAAGGCATACGGCCTAATAACGCAGATACTTCAGATCCTGCTTGTGTAAAACGGAAGATGTTATCAACGAAGAAAAGGATGTCTTTTCCTTGTCCTTCTCCATCACCATCTCTAAAATATTCTGCAATAGTCAATCCAGACAATGCAACACGTGCTCTTGCTCCTGGAGGCTCATTCATTTGTCCAAACACGAATGTCGCTTTGGATTCTTTCATTTCTTCAAGGTCGATTTTTGTTAAATCCCAACCTCCTTCTTCCATGGAATGCATAAAGTCATCACCATATTTGATGATTCCTGACTCTAACATCTCACGAAGTAAGTCATTCCCTTCACGGGTACGCTCACCAACACCAGCAAATACAGATAAACCTCCGTGTCCTTTCGCGATGTTGTTAATTAATTCCTGAATTAATACAGTTTTACCTACTCCGGCTCCACCGAATAATCCAATTTTACCACCTTTTGCATAAGGCTCAATCAAGTCGATTACTTTAATCCCTGTGAAAAGGATTTCAGTTGCTGTTGACAATTGGTCAAATTTCGGTGCCTCACGGTGAATTGGTAATCCATCAGAATTATCAACTACATTGATTCCGTCAATCGCCTCTCCAACTACGTTAAATAAACGACCCTTGATTTTATCACCGGTTGGAACTTTAATTGGAACACCTGTCGCAATTACTTCCATTCCACGTGTAAACCCATCGGTTGAGTCCATTGAAATTGCTCGGATAGCATTTTCACCAACATGTGATTGTACTTCCAAAACAACGCGCGTTCCATCTGCCTTACGCACTTCAAGTGCATCATAAATGTTTGGCAACACTGTTCCACGCTCAAATCGAACGTCCACTACTGGACCGATAACTTGTGAGATTTTTCCTTTTACTGATGACATTATAAGCCTTTTTGAATTCGGGCGCAAATATACACGATTTTATTTGAATTTACGAGAATTAAAACGAAGATTGTTTTAGGTGCTTTTGACAATGAGTCGAACAGGAAAATAGGAAAAGAGAAAACTTAGCAAAGAAACAGAGGAAAGGATTAAGAAAAAGTCAGTCAACGAGAAGACAATTGGAAAAGGAATATTCGCACCTGGAATGACTAAAAACTCACTACTTAACTGAAGAAAACAAACCAAGTAACCTAAAATTAACCCAAGAAAAATTCCAACTCCGGAGATCAATAAACCCTCGAAGAAAAAAATCCTGAAAATGTCTTTTTTGCCCATACCAATGGCGCTTAACAATTGAATACTGTCTTTTTTCTCGACATAAAGCATGGTTAGAGAAGCCACCAAATTAAATGCGGCTAAAATGAAAACAAATAAGAGAATAATAAACACAACTAGGCGTTCAGATTTGCTTGTGCGAAAAATTAATTCGTTCTTTTCTAAATTGGTTCGAACTTGAAATGCTGTGTTGTGAATTACTTTTTCAATTCGTTCTTTCACTGTTTGAGCATCGTAACCATGTTTTAAGGATACATATAACTTGCTCACTTCCTGATTATAACCAAGTAAATCTGAGGCAGATTGAAAGTCCCACATGAGTGCACTGGCATTCACTTCCTGATTGAAATTAACAGCACCATCTATCGATAATCGTGCGGAATGAAAAGGTGCTTTTCCTAAGCGTATTTTCACGTTTCTTTTTGGCGCATAAATCAGTATTTCATCGGGTTCTGTGCTGCCTATGCGAACTTTTAAATTTTGCATTAACTCAGCGCCTAAAAAAGCAAAATGACCATCGGAATAGGCCTTTTCTCCAAAGCTTCCCAATAAATGTTTTTGAATGTGACAATCCTTAAGAAATGACTTCTCTACCCCATAAAGTTTCGCATTCATCCACTTTTGATCATTTCGGAGGACAATAATTTCCTCTATTTGCCGTGAAACATCCTTAACTCCGGGTATAGATTTTATTTTTTGAAAAGCTATTTCATTTTCAAAAAAAGTTTTTCTTTGCGCATGCTGAATGGTAATAGGGGGGTCGAACTCACTATACAATTGTTCAATCATTTTCTCTATTCCATTGAAAGCAGAAAGTAGAACAACAAGAGCAGCAGTAATAATCATTACACCAAAAAGAGATATTCTACTAATCAACGTAACGATGTTACGCTTTCCTTTCGACCACAAATACCTTTTTGCTATGTATAATGACGTGTTAATCACTTCTTTTTCAGTAACTCATCAATTTTCATAGCATAATCCAATGAATCATCAATGTGAAAAACCAAATCCGGTATTTTACGCAGGTTTTTTAAACGATTCCCTACTTCACGACGAATTTTACCTTGATTCGCTCGGATATTTTCCAAAACCACATTTTTATCTGGCCCGGCAAAAACACTTAAGAAACAACGTGCTAAAGATAAGTCTGAAGTGACTCTCACCACGGTTACAGTTACCATTGAACCCAAGCAAATTTCACCTGCGTTTCGTTGAAAAAAGGTAGATAATTCAGCTTGAATAACCGCTTCGATTTTATTTTGTCGTATTGAACTCATGCGTCAAAGTTATGAAATTAAGAAGGAACTCCATCTTTTGTGGAGATATGTGTCATGCCATCAATCACTCGTTTCACTTGCCAAATGTTTAAACGTGTTGTGTTATTTGCTCTTTTAAGTCTGTTTATTCGTTCCTTTTGAAGTTTTTTTAATTGCTTAAAAACAGCCAACAAGGATTTCATGTGCAAGGTGTTCCCAATAAGTAATTGTCCAATGGAACTTAAAAAGTTTATCTTTAAATAAATCCAATTCAACATAGGTGGAAGGTGTAAAAAATGAACATAATGCTTATTGCGCTTCGCAATCATACTTACTTTTTTATTTGGCAACTTTTTTATCGTGGAAGATTGTGCATGATAACAGATTGCCAAAGGCTGAAAATAAAGCCTCCATCCGTTACGCCAAGCGTGGATTCCCAAATCGACATCTTCTGAATAATATGGATTAAACAATTCACAAAAACCTCCTAATTGAGCGAGGTATTCCTTTCGAACCAACGCATTTGCGCCGGATAAAAACAGGGTTGGCAATAAATCCGTATGCGAAAAATTGTTCTTATTGCTTTCAATACGTAATAATTGAATTCGGGCAATTTTTGCTCCATCCTGTACGACTTTTGATTCCTGATCGAAAATAGCACCCATTACCCCAAACGTTTTAGAATCCTCAAACAAGGGTAATTGAGATTTAAAATAACCACTCGTTAAATGAACATCTGAATTCAAAAAACAAACCAAGTCTTTACTGGCCAGAGTTATTCCTCGATTCATGTTTCCAGCAAAACCAGTATTTACTTCACTTTTTAAACGAATGACATCTGGAAAAAGATTACGAACTAAATCAAGAGACTCATCGGTAGAGGAATCATCAGAAACGATTATTTCAAAGTCGGAAATTTCACTGGAGACAAGCGCTTCATAGGCAGACTTAATGGTGTCCTCCAAAAGGTGTTGTCCATTGTAATTCGGAATAACAACCGAAACGCTAAATTTTCTTGAGTTGGTCATAATCTGTCCAGATGAGCAAAAGTACACAAATAATCATGGTTGAGTGATGCGTGATGCGTGAAGAAAAAGGTTTGCGTATCTTTGTTCCATGAGAACCTTTTGGGAAATTTTTCGCTTTGCCTTTAAATACCGCTTGCTCGCATTACTGACGATCATTGGTAATTTATTATTTACGCTATTCAACCTACTTTCGCTCGTATTATTCATTCCCTTTTTACAACTAATTTTTAGCGCAAAAGAACTAAAAACGGTTGTGGTTCCCCCACATTATTCTGGGAATATCGCAAAATTACCTTCCTATTGGGCTGATTTATACAACTATGAAATGCATCAAATGGTTGTTTCTGATCCTAAACGAGCACTAATTTCCGTTTGTTTGATGGTTTTTGGCGCCTTTTTCTTTAAAAATCTATCTCGGTATTTTGCTGTTTGGTTTCAATCTGAACTAAGAGCTAGAGTGGTGAGGGATATTCGAAACCTACTTTATGAAAAAGCGATCAAACTTCCATTAGGATTCCATGCCAATGAACGAAAAGGCGACTTGTTGACCAGAATGGGACACGACGTTGGGGAAGTAGAAAACGCAGTTGTTTGTACCTTGGAATTAGTTTTTAGAGATCCGATTTCCATACTAATTCACGTTGGAACCTTACTGTTCATTAGTGCAGAATTGACCGTGGTTTCATTCTTCTTATTACCCATTTCCGCGTTTGTTATTTCTACAGTAGGGAAAAGTTTAAAACGAACAGCGAAACAAGGTCAAGAACAACTTGGATTACTCACGTCCTCTTTTGATGAAAGTTTAAGTGGTGTGAGAATCATTAAATCATTTAATGCACTGAATTTCATGTCGGGTGTTTTTCAAGCGTTGAATCTGCGTCACCAAAAATTAACAACAAAAACCATCAGGAAAAAAGACGTTTCATCTCTGCTAAACGAGACCATTGGCGCAGGAGTTATGATGTGTTTAGTTTGGTTTGGTGGTAAACAGATTTTGGATGGAAATCAAGATGGACATGCATTAACTGGGGAACTCTTCATTACATTTATTGTTGTATTCTCCCAATTATTGCGTCCAATTCAAGCGGTTTCAAGTGGAATAGCAGTAATCAACAAAGGAAAAGTTTCCCTAGACCGTATTAATGAAATTTTACACAGTGATGAGAAAATACTTGAGAAGGAAAATGCACAATCCCTTCATCAGTTTCATACATCGATTGTTTTTGATCACGTTGGATTTAAATACCAACAAGAACCCGTTCTTAAAAACATAAATTGGGAAGTAAAAAAAGGTTCTGCTGTGGCAATTGTAGGAGAATCAGGAAGTGGGAAATCCACCCTAATGGACTTACTGTCTCGCTTTTACGATGTTTCTGAAGGAAGAATTCTGGTGGACGGACATGATATCCGAGACCTTAAAATACATGATTTAAGAGACCTAACAGGTATTGTCTCTCAAGAATCCATTTTGTTCAACGTAAGTGTTCGGGAAAACATCGCTTTTGGTGATGAGGAACCCGATATGGAAAAAGTTTTGCATGCTGCAAAAGTTGCGAATGCGCATTCTTTTATTTCAGATTTAGAAAATGGGTATGAAACTGTTATTGGTGAACGGGGCAATAAACTTTCCGGCGGACAAAAACAACGTTTGAATATTGCGCGTGCTGTATACAAAGATCCTGCAGTTCTCATTTTAGATGAAGCAACATCCGCACTTGATACAGAATCAGAAAAACTGGTTCAAGACGCGTTAGAGACCTTAATGCAAGGAAGAACATCTTTTGTCATTGCTCACCGATTGAGCACCATAAAAAATGCAGATGAAATCGTGGTGTTATCCAAAGGGGAAATTGTTGAAAAGGGCAGCCACGAAGAATTGCTTTTAGCTAAATCCTACTATTACAAATTTTGTTCCCTTCAAGGTTTAATTTAAATCCAATGTTAATTAAGTGTAAAGTAGACACTTTATCACTAAATTTGACACCTAAACAAAACGTATGAATCATCAAACCGTATCTTTTTCAAAAGAAACAAACATAGAATTCTACAAAACATTAAGGTCTAGAGTAAATAATTACTTCAAGGAAAATAACCTTTCTCGTCATGCCAATGCTACAATGGTGATTAAAACGATTACTATGTTAGCCATTTACTTGGTTCCTTTTGTATTTTTGTTTGTCGCAGGATTGAACTCTTGGGTTTATTTTCTTTGTTGGATTAGCATGGGAATTGGGATGGCTGGATGTGGACTTTCAATCATGCATGATGCCAACCACGGTGCATATTCAAGAAATGAAACCATCAATAAGGCAATTGGTAATGTACTAATTTTACTTGGTGGAAGCGCTGTAAACTGGAAAATTCAACACAATGTTTTGCACCACACCTATACGAATGTTACCCACTTGGATGAAGACATTGATCCACCGGCGAAACTATTGAGATTTACGCCACACAAAAAACGTTATGCTCAACACAAATTTCAACATTTGTACGCTTGGTTTTTCTATGGGATGATGACAATGATGTGGTTTTCTACAAAAGATTTTAAACAAGCGAAGCGCTATAAAGACAAGGATCTAATTAAAACACAAGGAACGACATATGCACGACATATGACCTTCATCATTTTATTCAAAATAATCTATGTTGGGTTATTTATTGTTTGTCCATTTGTTTTCAGTCCTGCATCTTGGTTACTAACCTTAATTGGATTTATTGTCATGCATTTTATCGCTGGCTTCATTCTATCCATTATCTTTCAACCAGCTCATGTTGTACCAACTTCAAATTTCCCAATGCCCGATGAATCCGGAAACATAGAAGCTGATTGGGCTGTTAATCAACTCTATAACACCGCCGATTTTGCTCCTAAAGCGAAACTTTTCTCTTGGTATGTTGGAGGATTAAATTTCCAGGTTGAACACCACCTTTTTCCAAATATATGTCATGTTCACTACAGTAAATTAGCTGAAATTGTGAAATCAACAGCGGAAGAATTTAACCTACCTTATCATTCTTATAAGACATTTTTAGGTGCACTTTCTGATCACACTAAGATGTTATATAACTTAGGGCATTACGATCAAGCTCCTGCTATTCATTAGAAGATGTTCCTGGATGACGTAAGAAATCATTGTTTAAGAAAAATCGGGGTGACAGAAGGATTTCCCTTTGATCAGAAAACCCTCGTTTTTAAGGTTTTTGGTAAAATGTTTGCCTTAATGGATGTTGATGTTTTTGACTCATTAAACTTAAAGTGTGAACCAGAAAAAGCACTAGAACTAAGAGAGACTTTCCAGGGAGTTCAACCAGGATATCACATGAACAAAAAACATTGGAATACTGTTTTCTTGAATGAGGATGTTTCAGATATGTTAGTTATTGAATTAATCGACCATTCTTATGATCTTGTTTACGCTAGTTTGCCTAAAAAACTAAGGGATGAAAATCCGATTTGACAAATACATTTGGTGTGTTCGACTGGCAAAAACACGATCTCAAGCCAGTGAGCTCATCTCCAAAGGAAAAATTAGATTGAATGGTCAAGAGGTAAAGTCATCCAAAGAGGTGAAGTTAAATGACATAATTGGTGTACAAAAACACAGCGCCACCTTTGAATATAAAGTTCTTGTTTTATTAGACAAAAGACTTGGAGCAGCCTTGATACCCCATTACATTGAAGATCGCACTACAGAAGAAGAAATTCTTAAATTCAAACAATACCAACTTGCCCAAAAAGCATACCGTGAAACAGATGGAAAACCAACGAAAAAAGACCGTCGTGAGTTGGATAAATTTATGGAAGATTGGGAGGTAGATTAAACAGAAAAATAGCTGATAATCTTATCCGCTAACACATCACTCAATTTAAAGTAACTTTCATTTGTCCAACCAGCAATATGAGGGCTCAACAGCACTCTGTTTGACTCTAACAAATAACCAAACTCCTCGGAATGCTCTTGATCGAAAAAAGACTCAAAACTTGACTTCTCGTATTCTAAAACATCCAGACAAGCACCTTTAATCCTATCTGATTTCAAGCCTGAAACAAGTGATTTTGTATCAACTATTTTTCCCCTTGACAGATTCAACAGATAAATGTTCCTTGTGCATTTTAACAGAAAGTCGTCATTAAAAAAATGAATGGTTTCTTTATTTTGTGGGATGTGAAAACTAATTACATCGGCTTGTTCTTGAATCGCTTTTAATGTACATTCCTGAACAAAGTGATCACCGAAACCCGTTTTGTATTTATCAAATGCCATGACTTTGACATCAAAACCTCTGAGTTTTTTAGCAAAAGCAGCGCCATTATTTCCATAACCAATGATCCCTATGGTTTTACCATCCAATTCTATTCCTCTATTTCCCTCACGATCCCAAATTCCTTTACGAATCTCATTGTTTGATTTCACGATGTTATTAAATAATGCGAGCAACATTCCCAATGCATGTTCAGCAACTGCATTTCTATTTCCTTCTGGAGAATTGAACAATTGAATATTATGCTGGTTGCAAAAAGAAACATCAATATTTTCAAGACCGGAACCAGAACGTGCAACAAACTGCAAATCAGTTAATTGACTTAATATTTCACTGGAAAGCGTAATTCTTGATCGAATGACCAGACCTTTAGCATCAAGGATCCGCGGAAGCAACTCAACAGAACGTACTTTTGTTAAATCTACACATTTGTATCCGAATAATGACAAGCGTTCCTGGAGAACAGGATGAACTGTGTCAATAAAATAAACGTTTCCTCTCATTTTTGGTTGGTGTTTTTCAAATGTACATAATTCGCAAATGAAGCGTTTAAATTGGTTCAATAAAAGAAAAATGATTTTTGTTTCGAGATACATTTTTTCATGTTTACTCAAAAAACGGCGCTCACAAATAAAACCTAACAACACATCGTGCCACCACCTTATACAACTTAAGCGAAACCATTAAAAAACCGCTTAAACAAGCTTAAAATCGATTTTATCGACCTAAATAGATCAGCAACACAGAAATATCACTCGGAGAAACACCAGAAACACGGGAAGCTTGTCCTATGGTACGAGGCTTAATTTTTTTCAATTTTTCCTTTGCTTCAGTTGAAATACTTTTCATCTCATCATAATTCACATGATCCGGAATAAACAAATCTTCCAAACGTGCTAATTTGTTTGCTTGCTCTTTTTCCCTTTCGATGTATCCTTCATACTTCAATTGAATTTCTGCTTGAACAAGCACATCGGCATCTTTTTCAGCTGCTATTTTAGCTGCTTCCATGGCCTCTGGACAAATACTTAATAAATCGTTCAAACTGATATGAGGGCGAGTCAACAGACTCGTAATTTTCACCTGTTGATTAATCTGAGTGGATTCCTTTTCTATCAAAAGCGGATTCGCTTGTTCAGGAGTAATACCAATTCTCCGAAGCTCTTTTTTCAACCAAGAAGTTTGTTGAATTTTAAGGTGAACTCTTTCTAAGCTTTCGTCATCTGCAAGTCCTATTGCGTGACCTAAAGGTGTCAATCGTTCATCCGCATTATCTTGTCTTAAAAGAATTCTGAATTCAGCACGACTGGTAAACATACGGTATGGTTCATTCGTTCCCTTCGTAATCAAATCGTCAATTAAGACCCCTATATATGCATCGCTTCTCGTCAGAATAAACGGTTCTTTATTATTATTTTTTAGATGTGCATTAATTCCAGCCATGAGTCCTTGACAGGCAGCCTCTTCATATCCCGTTGTACCATTAATTTGACCGGCAAAATACAATCCTTCAATTAATTTTGTTTCAAGCGTGTGTTTCAATTGGGTAGGAGGGAAGTAATCATATTCTATCGCATAACCAGGTCTAAACATTTTGACGTTTTCAAAACCAGGAATTGTCTTCAAAGCGGCTAATTGCACATCTTCTGGTAGGGACGTGCTAAATCCATTCACATATATTTCAACAGTATCCCAACCTTCCGGCTCAACAAATATTTGGTGTCTATCTCGGTCTGCGAAACGATTGATTTTATCTTCAATACTTGGACAATACCTCGGTCCCGTGCTTTTAATAGCACCGTTAAACATTGGAGACCGATCAAATCCGGTCTTTAATAATTCGTGTGTTTCTGTATTCGTATACGTAATGTAACAAGGCACCTGTTTTGTTAATGCCTTATTATTGGTGTAACTAAATTTTGAAGGGTTCTCATCTCCGTCTTGTACTTCCATTTTTGAATAATCCAGTGAGCGTCCGTCTACCCTAGGCGGTGTTCCTGTTTTCATGCGTCCAGCTTCAAAACCCAACTGGATTAAATTTTCGGTTATTCCGGTTGAAGCCTTTTCTGCTGCGCGTCCACCACCAAATTGTTTTTCACCTAGGTGAATTAAACCATTTAAAAAAGTACCATTTGTTAATACAACTGCATTTGCGAAAACATCAATATCGAGCGATGTTTTTACACCAACAACCCTGCCTTCTTCCACTAATATCCCAACACACATGTCTTGCCAAAAATCCACATTAGGATTATTCTCAAGCAACATTCTCCATTCCCAAGAAAACATCATGCGATCATTTTGAGTGCGCGGAGACCACATTGCTGGTCCTTTAGACATATTCAGCATTCGAAATTGTATAGCGCTTTTATCACTCACAACACCTGACCCACCTCCTAAAGCGTCTATTTCACGAACGATTTGTCCTTTTGCAACACCCCCCATTGCTGGGTTACAGCTCATTTGAGCAATGGTGTTCATATTCATGGTCAGTAATAAAACCTTACTTCCCATTTTAGCTGCCGCGTTTGCTGCTTCACATCCCGCATGACCAGCGCCAACAACGATAACATCGTATTTATCTAACATGTGTATTGTTTCACGTGGAACATTCTGATTTTATTCACCTACTGTTTCACGTGGAACAAATAGGTTTAAATAATAAGACTCCTTATACCTCATCTCAGCTATATCACTTTTTGATTTATCCTTGTAACCACACAAGTGAAGAATACCATGGAAAATTACACGATTCAATTCTTCAGAATAAGGAACATTTTCTATGGAACTATTCTCTTTCACTCTGTCTAAAGAAATAATTAAATCACCATGGATAACACCCGCTTCACAATAATCAAAGGTGATAATGTCGGTGTAATAATCATGATTTAGAAATTCCTGATTTACCTTCAATAAATACTCATCCGAACAGAGCACTATTGCAACATCACCTAACTTAAAACATTCCGTATTAACTAATGATTTAATCGAAGACTTTAATGGAAGTAACTTTAAAAATTTAGGTTTTACGACGTCAACACAGGATAAAGAAATCATTTGCTGAAATAAATTATTACCTCATTTCCTAATTCATTAAACGTTACTTCATCTGACAAATTCTTCATCAGATAAATACCACGTCCATTTTCCTTTAAAATATTTTCTGGAGCTGTGGGATCTGGTAAATTGTTATAATCAAAACCATTTCCCTGATCTTTTATCTTAAAACAAAAAGAATCAATAGAATCTGCAACAGCAACTTCAATACTCAGTGCATTGTTTTGGTTATTCCCATGACAAATTGCATTATTAACTGCTTCAGTGACCGCAATTAGCACATTTCCAAACATATCTTCTTGAACACCAAGTGTTTGACAAACTTTTTCAACCAAATTTTCAACATCAACCAATGATTGAAAATCTGTTTGCAACGTTAATGTTTCAATTATATTAAATCCTTCTTTCATATCCAGTATTACAGGAAAAACACATTAGTTTAAGTTGAAATATTGATTTGCTCGTTCTTTGTAATACAACCTCAAAGATGGATCAGCACTTTTCAATAATTCTATTTCCTTTAATTTGGTTTTGTTATACTCTTCAAAACGGATTTTGTTACCTGAATTTATATCTTTTCCAGATTTTGACTCTCTTTTATCTTCATAACCTCTTTCCATCATAGCTTTCTCGCTTTCTAATAAACGAGTTAAAATTTCTTTTTGGCGATTTATAAGGTCTTTATTAATGTTTCTGTTGATCATATTTTTTTCCTGTTCCTTTAACTCTTTAATAAGTGGATTCAATTGATTGCCAGATCCTTTACCATCCTTATTAAGCTCATTTCGCATTTGTTCTAACCTTTGACGTATAGCCGTTTGTTCAGCGGCCATTTTTGCGATTTCTTTATTTCCTAAACCCAGCATATTTTGTCCCGAATTACCTGGCTGACTACCCGGTTTACTTCCTGGTTTATCACCCGGCTTATCACCACCTGGATTTGGTCCTTTCTGCATTTGTTCTAATTGTTTCTTAAGCATCTCTTTCATATCACCAGATGACATAGATTGTCCCGGTTTTGGTCGACCCTTACCAGGATTATTACAACTACCTGATCCAGACATTTCACCTTGCATCTGACTTTGCATACTTTGCAAAGCTTCATTTAATAAAAGAGCTAAATTATTGTATGATGTCATCACTAATTGTTGATGCTTATTCAGGTCTTTCTTACGGTGGTCGTCAATATCCTCG
Source organism: Crocinitomicaceae bacterium (assembly GCA_024643545.1). Lineage (GTDB taxonomy): Bacteria > Bacteroidota > Bacteroidia > Flavobacteriales_D > Crocinitomicaceae > UBA952. The sequence goes on from JAHEMR010000005.1 coordinate 135,025, forward strand.
ACGGCCAAATTCTGATTAGTTTCTATCGCATTCAATTCCTTATCAATAAACGAAGCAATTTTTGGTTGGCGCTTAGCCATTGCTAATAAACTATCTTTTATAATTTTTGTTTCGTCAATAATACGTTGTTGTCTTCTTCCTAATTTACGGTAAATAGGATCTTGACTGGTTACTTTATTGAATTTATTCATTAATGCCTCCTGGTCGAAACTTAGAGTCATTAAACTTTCCAAAATATTTCGAAGAGATTTCATGTCCTCTTCTTGCTCTTTCTTATTTGCTTGCTGTTGTTTTGCATTTAATTGATTCGCCATTGAATTCATTCCTTCAGAAGCGGACTTTTGTTTCTCGTTCGTTTTTTTCTCTTTCCCTTCTTCAATTCCTTCTTTGGCTTCTTTCAAATCCTCCGTCACCTGATCCTTTAATTCATCTAAGTTTCCTAAATCCATTGGTTTTTCCAATTCCTTATTTAGCTCATTTAATTTGTCAAGGTCCTTTTTTAATTCTTCGAATTTTTTATTTAATTCCTCCTGTTTTTTTGCTAATTCCTCTTTAGAAAGTTGCTTTTCTGCATCTTCTCGTAGTTCATCTTGTTCTTTAGCTAAATCCTTTAATTCTTTCTCTACATCATCAATGCGTTCGTTGAGCTGCATTTTCTTTAACATTTCGAGACTTCTATCGAGCTGTTTCTTCATATCCTCAGAGGATTGATTTAATTGCTCCATTTTATCCTTTACCTGTTCCTTTTCGTTTTGCTGTAACAGTTTCTCTAAATCTTCTAATAACTTTTTTAATTCGTCATCCATTAACTCATCCAGGAGTTTTTCGATCATTTCTTGTTTCTCTAATAACTCTTGATTCATCGGAGAAAGTTGGTTTTTCTCTTCCATACTTTTATCCATTTCATTTTGGATTTTCTGTAAGGACTCAAGAAGTGAAGACTGCTCTTCTTTTAATTGCTGCACTTTGTTTAATTTATTCCAATCCGAAGACTTAGAAATCATCGTTTCTTTCTTTAACTGAGAGATGTTTTTTTGAAATTCCTTTGTTTTTTTCAATAATTGATCTAAATCTTCCTTCGTTTGATTTTGATCCTCCTGTCTTGAATTATTTAATTCTTCTAAACTTGGTAATTCATATGTAAATAATTGACTTTTAGCAGCTTTACTTCCATTTACACCATCGTTATCATAAACCACAAAGTAATATTCAATTTTATCTTCTAATTGAATATCTTCCCTTTTAAAATCTACGGCAAAATTGAAATTCATTTGAGATCCAACTACTTGTTGAACGGGCATTCTCACATCTTTTTGTTGTCCATTTTTCCGTGTAATCTTATACACAAATTGCAATGATTTTAATCCATAGTCATCGGATGTAATTCCACTAAAATATTTAATTCCTTCTGAGATTGAATCCTCTTTCTGACTAACTTCTATTGTTGGATAAGCATCCTTGATGACATTCAGTTTATACTGAACCGTATCCATTCGATGTGTATACTTATTTTCTAGAATAAACTTTAATTGTTTATCCTCATTACACGTTTTAACGAACTTAAAATATTCTGACTTAAACAAGGTTTTAACTGTATTCCAAAAAACCCGTGTATTATTCGTGTTTTTTGTTTGAACTTTCCACTCAATTTGTGTTCCCTCTGGAACGGTTAAATCACCAACATTTTCTACTAATTCATTTTGTTTTCCTAAATAAGAAGGATAAGTACAAACCGCTTGAATACGACCTATCAAAGATTTACCTGTAACATTCAACTGATATTTTTGACTATCATATTGATTCGTAGTAAAGAAAAAATGTGCATTCTTTTTTGGTTTTTTAATGCTTCCTGAAAATGTGTTTTTTGTTTTTCTAAGCAATAAAAATTTTCCATGATCAGAAACAATAAAAACCTGATTTGGAAGTTCCTTTTTCCCATTTGTATTCGATGGAACGATTTCTAATTCTACTAAAAAATCAGAACCTTCTTCAACATCTAAATCTTTTGATACCAATTTAAATTCATATGGTGCTTTATCTTTAAATACCTTATTGTAAAAAACAACATGCTCCGTTCCTTGGGTTAAAATGGAGGGAATAAATACGGCAATTAATACAAAACATAAGAAAAGTGGAATTAAATAATTTAAATACCGTTTGTTTTCATTGATTTGAATGGCATTTTTAAAAGGTATAACACTCAATTCTGCAGAACGTTGATTGACACTTGCTCTTAATAATTCAATATTTCCTTCCTGGTTTAAAAGATCATTTTGAAGTTGAAGGGTGTTTTTTAATCGATCTGATATGGAGGGAAAAAAAGAACCAATGATTTCTGAGGCCTGAATTCGGTTAATCTGTTTACCAAATGAAATTAACTTTGAAACTGGGATCAATATGTATTTAATCAACACAAACGTATTCACACCGATAAAACCAAAAAATAAGATTGCACGGATGATGGAGTTAAACTTCCCAAAATACTCAAATGTTGTTGCAAACAGAAAAGAACACAAGAAAATAACAAAAAAGAGTAATAAGCCCCGAATCAACTGATTCTTATAGTACTTTCGTATAAATCCGTCAATTTGATTAATGAGTTCGTCGAAACTGTTTTTCATGAGATAAAAGTATTCAAGATTTCAATACAGGACAAATTTAATACCGAGAACTTAGTTATATATAATATATTTCTTTTTAAAGATTATTTAAATTATTTATTACTCTTATTAAGACTGTTCATATGTGTAAAAGTTTAACCTAAAAATTTGTTTTTGCTGAAATTAACAATTTACCACCATATATAAACACCTTATATATATATAACTAATTGATAATTAATATAATATATGATTATTCACATATATTTAATACTGGTGAATGTTGATAAAAACAAGAGATTATCTCCCATAATTACGTTCATAACCATAATGATATCAAAGGGTAACTTTCGCAAACTTTTCGTGCTTACTAAATTAAAAAGTTCAATGAGAATATTAATCTTAGAAAACAAGTTTTACTTTTTAGAATTTATCCAACGTTATAAACAAAAATATACGCTACTACGTGTATAAGTGCTTTTGATTTTCCTCGGAAAATAAGGTGTTTTCATTTTTTGAAAATCAAAATAGTGAATAACTTAAGCTATTTGTTAATAGTGATTAACTTTGTAAGATAAAGATATATACGAAATGATTATTCCAATTGGTTGCGATCACGCAGGATTTAAAACGAAAGAACTTATCGTTAAACATTTGACAAACAAGGGCTTCGAAGTAAAAGATTTTGGTTGTTATTCAGAATCAAGCATTGATTATCCTGATTATGCACATCCAGTAGCGCAGATGGTAGAAGAAAATCCAGGGATGCTTGGAATTTTATTGTGTGGTTCGGGAAATGGAATCAACATGACGGCAAATAAACATGCCGGTATTAGGAGTGCATTGTGTTGGGAGAATGAAATCGCATCATTGGCTCGATCTCACAATGATGCAAATATTATTGCTATTCCTGCTAGGTTTGTATCGGAAGAATTGGCCATCGAAATGGTGGATTTGTTTTTATCTACTGATTTTGAAGGGGGACGTCATCAAAATAGAATTGATAAAATACCGTGTTAATTTGAAATGATAAGGATTTCAACGCGTCTATTCGCTTCTTTTTCCTCTTCAGACTGTGGGTTTTTATAAATGGGTTTGGTATTTCCAAAGCCAATCGCTTTTAATCTTTTTTCTTCCACACCACCCTCTATAAGGTAGTCGACAACTCGTTGCGCGCGTTTTTTAGATAATTTCATCGACACTAAGTTTTTGTCGTTATCTTCATTTACATGTCCATGGACCTCAATGTACGTATTCGGATTTAAAATTAAAAAATCTCGCAATCGCTTCAATTTTGGATAAGATTCTTCAAGAATTGTTGCTAGTCCCGCCGCAAAATAAACGTCGTCTAATCCAGAAATCATTCCTTCTTTAATTGGTTTTAACCAAATGGTATCTTTAAAAGTGGAGTTGATTGGAATAGGGGTGTTATTTAAATCGGAAGATAAATAACCTTCTGCATCAACACGGATTGTCCCGGTTTTGATTTTTTTGAGCAGATTCATTTCCACATCACTTCCACGGTAAATACCATTTATTTCTGTAGAACCTTGCAATAGTATTCGCGCTTCTACAGCCTTTTTATTTACTTGATCTCTAACAACGAGTGAATAGATTTGTAAGTTTTCATTGTATACTAGGTTAAGCGGCCACGTTTTATTGAGTTCAGTTTCATCTAATTCAAAGGAAAAAACAGTGTTAATTTCTTGTCTTACCTTTTCTTTTGCTATCAATAATATATAGAATTGTTCGTTTACATCAACATTGATTTGAGTTGACAGGCTTTGCATTGAGTCAATGGATTTTTCTAAAAGCACCTGTAAATTAAGTTCTTTGAGTTCTGAACAGATGTTACCTTGTTTTTCCTTTAAAATTAACACTTCAACCAATGATTGATTTTTACTAAAAGTTATGGTTAAATTACCTTTGTTCACACTCGTGAAATGAAGCCAAATTTGATTTTTTGTTGGTGTGGAAATGTGTTGATAAACACCTTCAGAAGGGATCAGTCCTTTTTTCCCGGTAAAAGAAAGTGAATAAGATCCTGTAGGACTCAAGTCAAGTGCATTTTCACAAGTTGAGTAATCTTTCTGTTGTGAAAAGGAGAAAAACGGAACAAAAAATAAAACTACGCAATACCGCATAGCGCGTTCAACGGATTATTTCATTATTAGTTTCATATTACCAGAAACTTCTGTGGTAAGATAAAATCCAGAAGCACCTAATTGAATCGTGGAAACAGCGAGATGTTCAACACTACCTGATAAAAAGACTCCTTTGTCAAGTTGAGAATTTAACTGATTGGTTATGGTTGTTTTTGTTTCATTGAGTAAAGGGTTCAAATCATATATTGCTGATTTATTCAACTCTTCTAAAATACGTTTATCAAACAACCACTTAGCTGTTCTAAGTAAAACACTTTTTGAATTAATATCATATTCCAAGTCGGTTAGCACAAAAAACTGATCATCCGTAATAGATGGTGTTCCAACGAGATAGAACTCTCCTTTTTTTGACCCGGAGAAATAGACTTGTATAATGAGTTTCTGTTTTTGATTTCCTAAAACATGAACGGAATCAACACGTATTTCTTTTCCTTTGTAAGGAATATTATAACCGATTAAATTCTTGTTCATGATTTTATTAATGGAGTCATAAGAAGCTTTTACGTGAATGTATAATGCATATCCCTGCCCCGAAGTGTTTTTCTCTTGTTTGGGTAATTCACTATAAGTTGTTTCTTCTTTATTGGTTGATATAACTGGTGCAGCAGTCAATTCGGCGGTCAATAATGCTCTTTTATTTAGCACATCAAATGTAACAGGTCCAAGCGACATGCTTTTTGGTTTTAAATAAAGAAATCCATAACCACTTAAATCCATTGGCTCTTCTAATTGGCGCCAAACATCTTTTATTGAAGATCGAATATCAACAGATTCTATTTGACGATCAATGTCTTTTTCCAATGATTGTAATTGAGTTTTTACCTGCTTTTCCACCTGGCTTGTTGCATCGTATTTAAAAACCGTGATTTCACAGGGATCAATTACATCGAATCGTTTCAATTTTGTTTCTGTGTCAAAGGTGTATGAATCAGTGATTGAAACAGCTGTATTATAGCCAATTTTTACTCTACGCATGGGCTCTCCTACGCCACAACTTGCATAGATTCTGGGAATGGTGCATGTTCCTTTTTCATCCCATAAACTGTGACATTTTGGACAATAATTTAATTTTAATTCAAATTTTCCATCAAGTTCATAGTATAAACTGGTTCTATTCAATTGAAAATGGATAGGTTCACGAATAAAGGTATAATCAAAACTTACACCTTCACATTGTGTTTGGTTCCCCTCAAAACTATTTGGAAGTGATTTTTCTACTTCATTCAGCTGATTTTGTAAGTCGATCTCAATCGGCACATTTATTTTAGAGATGGATAGTACCGGAAGCGTTGGTTCTGTCATTTCTACAAATGGTTCAGGAATGTCTATAGATTTGCACGAACCCATTAAAACGGGAAGTAAAAAAAGAAGGTATTTCATGCGGGTTGAATTCACGAAACGAAGGTAAAAGAATTTACCAAACTAAGTTGTTTCTTAAAAAGAAGGACAAAAAAAAGGGGGCTTATAAGCCCCCAACAATTTTAGTTCATTTTGGCTTTTAATCCTTTATCTAGGGCATCCAAAAATTCTTCTGTATAAACGTAGTGATCACCATGACTCACTTTGTTTCCGTGAATACAAACAGCAAGGTCTTTTGTCATGATTCCAGATTCAACTGTTTCTATACAAACGCGTTCTAGTGAAAGACAGAAATCAATTAATTCCTGGTTGTTATCTAATTTTCCTCTAAAAGCCAAACCTCTTGTCCAAGCGAAAATAGATGCAATTGGATTTGTTGATGTTTGCTTACCTGCTTGGTAGTCTCTGTAGTGACGAGTAACTGTTCCGTGTGCAGCTTCTGCTTCCATGATTTCGCCGTCCGGAGTAATTAAAACAGAAGTCATTAGTCCAAGTGAACCAAATCCTTGTGCAACAGTGTCAGACTGAACATCACCGTCGTAGTTTTTACACGCCCAAACGAAATTACCATTCCACTTCAATGCAGATGCAACCATGTCATCAATTAATCGGTGCTCGTAAACAATTCCTGCCGCTTCGTATTTAGTTTTGAATTCGTTTTGGTAAATTTCTTCGAAAATATCTTTAAAACGGCCATCGTATTTTTTCAAGATGGTGTTTTTTGTAGACAAGTAAAGCGGCCATTTTTTAGCAAGAGCCATGTTGAAACAAGAATAGGCAAATCCACGAATGGACTCATCCGTATTATACATCGCCATTCCAACACCGTCCCCTTTGAAGTTGTACACTTCAAAGTTTTGAACTTCACCACCATCTTCAGGGGTAAAAGTCATTGTTAATTTCCCTTTTCCTTTGAAAATAGCATCTGTTGCACGGTACTGATCACCAAAAGCGTGACGACCAACAATAATAGGAGCTGTCCAGTTCGTCACCAAACGAGGAACGTTCTGCATCACAATAGGCTCACGGAAAACGGTTCCATCTAGGATGTTACGAATGGTTCCATTTGGAGATTTCCACATGGATTTTAAATTGAATTCTTTTACACGTGCTTCATCTGGTGTAATGGTCGCACATTTAATTCCTACTTTATATTCTTTAATTGCTTCAGCGGCATCAATGGTAATTTGGTCATTGGTTTCATCGCGTTTTTCAATACCTAAATCATAATATTTAATATCAAGATCTAAATAAGGAAGAATCAATTTGTCTTTAATGAATTTCCAAATAATGCGGGTCATTTCATCCCCGTCCAACTCTACTATTGGATTTGCAACTTTAATTTTTGACATAGGTACGTTTTTACAGCACAAAATTACGCAATTTTTTACGAATTATGTGGGAGAATATACCGCATAAAAGTTCAGTGTTCAATGTTTGAGTAGAACAATTATAATCGGGATTTCTTCTTTGACCTATTTCTAGTTATTTCTCTTGTTGTTGAATTAAAAAAACCAAGAAAATAAGAGTACGAGTAATGACAAAACGAATCCAAAACCAAGAATTGTAGGGATAAGCTTACTTTCTTTTCGTTCTCCTTGCAGAAAAAATTGCCACAGAATGAAACTCACTAATCCAAAAGGATAAGCAAACACCAATGCAGCACCTTTCACCCAAACGGTACCCGCTAATAAGAACCAGAGGGAAAAAAGGAAAGAAATGAGCGCGATCCAATCGTTTTTTGTTCTTTTCATCACCAAATAATTAGGAAGTTAAAAGTAGTGTTTAATCATAAAAAAAGCGGTGAAATTTCACCGCTTTCCTTTCCAATAAAATTGCGGAAAATTAATCTAAAGACCCAATCATTTTAGATGGATCTACATATAAGTCGTATTCTTCTGCCGTCACATGACCAAGTCCAACCGCTGCTTCTTTCAGCGTTGTCCCGTTTTTGTGCGCATATTTTGCAATCTCCGCTGCTTTGTAATAGCCAATTTTAGTGTTCAATGCTGTAACTAACATTAACGAATTGTCTAAATGTTTTTTCACCACCGGTAAATTTGCTTCAATGCCAGCAGCACAATTATCCGTGAAGGAAACGCAGGCATCACCGATTAAGCGAGCGGACTGAAGGACATTTGCAGCAATAACTGGTTTGAAAACATTTAGTTCAAAGTGACCGTTTGATCCAGCGATTGAAACCGTAACATCGTTACCCATCACTTGCGCACAAACCATTGTTAAGGCTTCTGGTTGGGTTGGATTTACTTTCCCCGGCATGATAGATGATCCCGGTTCATTGTCAGGAATGATAATTTCACCAATTCCACAACGTGGACCAGAAGAGAGCATGCGAATATCATTCGCGATTTTCATCAAAGAAACTGCCGATCTTTTCAATGCTCCAGATAATTCCACCATCGCATCATGAGCAGCAAGTGCCTCAAATTTGTTTTTTGCAGTAATGAATGGTAGTCCAGTAAATTCAGCAATTTTTTTTGCGACAAGTACGTCATATCCTTTTGGCGTGTTCAGTCCTGTTCCAACAGCAGTTCCGCCAAGTGCTAATTCACTCACAACAACTAATGCATTATTAATTGCACGAATGGAATAGTCTATTTGCGCAACGTATCCACTGAATTCTTGTCCAAGTGTCAATGGAGTTGCATCCATGAAGTGTGTTCTACCTGTTTTTACGATGTCTTTAAACGCGACCACTTTTGTTTGAAGTGCAGTTCTTAAGTGCATTAATCCTGGCAATGTTGTTTCTACGGTCATTTTATATGCCGCAATGTGCATCGCTGTGGGATATGTGTCATTGGATGATTGTGATTTATTCACGTCATCATTAGGGTTCAGTACTTTTTCATCATCTAATAAATTTCCACCTTGAAGTACATGCCCTCGGTTTGCAATAACTTCATTACAATTCATGTTTGACTGAGTACCCGAACCTGTTTGCCAAATAACGAGCGGAAACTCTGAATCGTGTTGTCCGGTTAGGATTTCGTCGCAAACTTTTGAAATGAGGTCTCTTTTTTCTAAAGAAAGCACCCCAAGATCATGATTCGCATGAGCAGCGGCCTTTTTTAAATAGGCGAAAGCATGAATAATTTCAGTTGGCATGGAGCCTTCGGGTCCAATTTTAAAGTTGTTTCTCGAACGTTCTGTTTGTGCTCCCCAATAACGATTTGCTGGCACATTTACCTCGCCCATCGTGTCTTTTTCGATCCTAAATTCCATTTTTTAGTGTATTGTGAATTAAATTGTTTAATTTTGAACTGTATTCAAACACAAAAATAATAGAAGATGAGCACTTTCGGCATTGTATTGTTTCTTTTAATTGGTGGGATGGCATTTTGGATGCTTTTATTCTTATTAGGATTCATCCTTCCTTATTGGTTAACACTTGGTTTATTCGAGCAATTACGTCCGAAACGTATCTTCGAAGAAAAAGAAGAAAAATAATTCTACATAGTTTTATATGAAAAGCGCCTAAAGGCGCTTTTTTTGTTTTTAACATGTTTTATTGAATTGCCTCCCAAAATCTTGAAACGAATTTATTTTCTTCTAAGACAGAAACCACTGAGATTTAGTGAAACACATAAATGTCCGTTTGAAAAGAATTCCTGTTTTTAACATTTGACGAATCGCTGATTGGGCTTCGAAGCCAAAAAGAAGGGGGGTAACGAAAAAAAAATGTAATTTCGAACATCAAATTCAACCGCATATGGAAATCTCTCACGAATTATTAGAAAAGCTAAATCAAAAGTATGCGTCTTTAGGTGAAAATTTATCATCTTACCTGGAAGGACTTCTTCACACAGACGTTACTACCTATTGGGATTACATTCAATTAGACACACTGCTTAGTTTACAAAAACCAAAAACAAATTTCCCTGATGAAACGATTTTCATCATGTATCACCAAATAACTGAATTGTATTTTAAGTTGGCCCTTCGCGAATTTGAGCAAATTGGTCAAAAGCAAGATTTAACCAAGGCGTATTTTATCTCGCGTGTTACCCGTATTAATCGTTATTTCGATGCGCTAATAAAGAGTTTTGAAATCATGATTCAAGGGATGGATAGAGAAGAATTTTTACAATTTCGAATGGCACTGCTTCCTGCTAGTGGTTTTCAGTCCGCTCAATACCGACTAATCGAAATTTACAGCACTGATTTTCTGCAATTAGTTGCTAAAGACCGACGTTCAAATTTCACTCTAGAATCTAATATCGCAGATATGTTTGAGCATATTTATTGGAAAGAAGGAGCAACAGAATCTGCAACCGGTAAAAAAACATTGACGTTAATCCAATTTGAAGAGAAGTATCGTTCATCTTTTATCGCTCAAGGTGAAAATTGCAGGGATAAAAATCTGTGGCAATCTTATTTGAGGTTAAGTGAAGAAGATCAAGGGGATGAAGAAGTAAAAAATGTATTGAGAGAAAATGACACAAATGTCAATGTGAATTGGCCTTTAGCACATTATAAATCTGCTGTACGGTATTTGGCGCGTGAAGCAAGCGACATTGCTGCCACCGGTGGTACAAATTGGCAAAAATACTTACCCCCTCGCTTTCAAAAAAGAATTTTTTATCCATCCTTATGGTCTGCAGAAGAACATGAAAATTGGGGAAAATCTTGGGTAGAAAACTCTTTGCAGAGTTAAAAGTTAGTTTTCAATATTTTTAAGGTAAATCTGAGAGAAGTCGATGATTCCAGAGGGGTTCATTTCAAACCCTCTTACCCTGAGGTTAATTAACATAAAGAAGTCTTCAGAATAAATAGGTAAAATAGCATTTTCATTCGCTATAATTTCTTCGCATGATCTCTGATAGAAAAGTTTCTCTTTTTTATTTGTGGTCAAGATTGAATGTAAGTATAAGCGGTTATAACGTGCATTGTAAAAGTACTTTTCACTGGAATTTGTTGCCCCTTCATTCTCCTGAAAAAATAACCTTAAGTAAGACTCTGCATCTGGATAATCTCCAACCCATCCTGTTTTCCACATTTGTGCTTTTCCTGTTTTAATGCGCTTATCACGTTCCTTTGTCCCAATGTATTCAATGTGAATATTTATTCCAAGCCCAGTGTTCAATTGCTTACAAACTTCCTTACACCAGAGATCTGCATTACTTCCTTTTTGATTATTAACTAAAAAAGAAATTGTCGGGAAAGGATTTTTTTCGTTGTATCCAGCCTCTTTCAGGTAATTTCGCGCGCGTATTAAATCCGGATGAATCACTTCTAAGTTTGGATTTGAATAATAGGTACAGCTCGGAATAAACCCACAATTTAGCGCTTGTCCGTCACCCCTTAAAATTTCTGAACAGATAAAATTTCGGTCTATTGCAAGCTGAAAAGCTTTTCTAACAAGTGGATTTTTAAATGGTTCGGAATTCAGATTCCATGCGAGGTAATGAATTTTAGATGCTTTTTGGATGTGAACTCTATGGAGTAAATTCTTTCCTTTTTTGGCATCTGTTAAGGTGCCAAATGCTTTTTCCAAGTCGTTTACGGGTAAGTCAAACAAGAGGTCAACTTTTTCTTTAGAGAAGAGCGGATATTCTTGTGTTAATTTCGTATTTGTTAAAACATGAACTTCATCTAAGTAGGGTAATTTATTTCCAAATTGATCGTGTCGCCAATAACGTTCATTTCTAGCTAGTTTTAAAACGGTATCACTGATTGATTTGATATAAAACGGACCTGAACCAACGGGGTGTAAACGAAGTTTTTCACCATAATAGCCCCACGAAACTTTAGATAAAATACCCAAACTTGGATGAGCTAAAAGCTGTTTAAAGTTGTTGTAAGGCCTCGTCAAACAGATTTCCAATTCAAATGGGTTGATGATACGAATTCCAGACACGATGGATTTCACTGGTTTTAAACCTTTTTTAAAATAGGATTCAGATCCTAGAATCTTCCCCATTAAGAGGGAGCCGGATTGATTTAGTGCTTGATTGGAACATGCTAAACTAAAGGTAAATGCAACGTCTTCAGCGGTTAATTCACGCGATTCATTACTAAAGCAATCGTCATCATTAAACAAAACGCCTCGCCGCAATTTTATGTAAACTAGCTTTCCATTGTTTTTGATTTCAATGGATTTGGCTAAGCAATTCTCTATTCTACCTTTCGAATCTGATTGTTTGATAAGGGGATCAAATAACTGACTAATGATTCTTAGGTCGGAAAGAGCATTGGTTTCTTGTGGAAACAAACTATTTGTTTTCTCTGGAAGCGAATAGGAAAATACACCGCCATAATATCGGTCACCTTTTGCTAAGGAATCAGGTTGATTTAAGCGGAAAAACAAAAACCCAAACAAAAAAAGCAATGCCGCTGCTAAAAGAACAAAAATCTTCGCGCGTCGAAAGGGTATTTTCATGTGTTTTGTTTCATTTCCAATGTAGGATAATCAACAATTATGGTTTGGTTACTAGGTGTAAAAATCCGTGTCCAGTTACTTCTTGACCGGAAATATTGTAGCCTGTATACTTGTAAAAGTAGACACCTTCATTGACTAAAACACCATTGGATTTACCATCCCATTTAGGATTATTACTTGGCACATTTACAAGGTCACTTGCAGATTTTTCAAACAAAAGATTTCCCCAACGGTTGAAGATCTGTAACTCTAAATTGACCACATTTTGTGTGTTTAAGAAATATAGATCGTTCTGACCATCGCCATTTGGACTAAATACATTCGGAGCTTCTACAACAGGTATTGGGTAAAAGCAACTTCCATCATCAACAATTGCTCCAGCATCATAATTCAAGGCATTTGGATCTGTACAACCTGTTTGGTAGATACATGAACCATTATCCACATTTGCACCCGCGTTATAATTCAAGGCAATTGGATCCATACAACCACAAACATTCACTTGAATAAGAAAGTATGCGGTATCCGAACACTGTGCACTTTGGAAGGCGATGAGTCGAACAGAATACACACCAAATGGACCAGTATATTGATGAGAAATACTGTTTAGGTTTCCACTAGTTGCATTTTGTCCATCGCCAAAGTCCCAAGCGTAATTGTTTGCATTTAAACTATTGTTTTGGAAGGTTACATCAAACGGTGCACATGCTTGAACTGGCGTTGCACCAAATTCTGCATCAGGAACATTTTGAACCCCGACAAATGCACTGTCAGAAACGGAACAAACATTGTCTTCTACTGTTATGTAATACCATCCAGAAGGAAGGTTTTGCCATACGGATGCATCAATAAATCCACCAGGACCAGGACCGGTCCAAGTGTAAGTTGGTACCCCGTTCAAACCGCTTGCCATTACGGAAACAAATCCGGTTGGTTGACATGTTGCTAATCCGGTAAAAATTGTATCGATTGCAATGGTTTGATTTAAGGTTAAACTAACCGTATCTGTTTGTGAAAAGTTACAGTTATCCGTTGCTGTAACCAGGTATTGAATGGTTCCATTTGTGCTAATTGATCCGATTATTGTATCATTTGTACTAATCGGTACTCCGGATATATTCGTCCACTCGTATTGATATGGCGCATATCCCCCAAAAGCAGATGCGCTGAGAGGAATACTGTCATTTGCACAGAAAATAGTAAGGTCGGTTTCGGTGATATTAATAATCGGTCCTTCCCCAATGTAAATCGTTCCGGATGAAATAATCGTATCACCACATGGATTAATGATTTCAACAGAAATAACCACCGATTCAAATCCTTCAGTAATGTTATCCTGCACAGGTGTAAGGTTAATTACAACGGTATCTTCGCCCGGTAAAAATGTTATTGGGTTTACTAAGTTATTATAATCAACTCCTTCTTGTGCTACTCCGCCAATCGTGTAATTGATGATCAGCGTGTCGTTTGTTTGACCAGCAGGACGCGTAAAAATAAAATCCGCAAATGTACAGCCTTCGACAATTGTAGTATCACCAGAAACTGTTGCAACTGCCACATCAACTGCCGCAGAACTGAAACTTCCTGCTTCTAAGAAGACACCTGAATCATACGATTGATCACCAACGTTAGATATGGCTAATTTAATGTGGTATAGTTGGTTACATTGAACGGCTGCTGCCGCTGTTAATTTCACTGTTGTTCCGTCATATTGAATAGCATCCCCATAGGTTAGTGTAGATGCGGCCTCATTAAACACGTAATAATTCGTATTTGAAGCATCCCCAACATTGTTGATGGTAACAGGTGTTCCACCTGGAATTGTTGCAATGTTTACACCCCCATTTGGATAGCCGGCTTGAACGTAAGAACCACTAATACCTGGCCCCCATAGGAATAACCCAAAAGCATCATTAAAGGTGGATGGTGAAAATTCTGGATATTCATCAGATCCAAACATATAGTTAAAAATAACTGAATCCCCTTGTGGAATAAAATCGAATTCCAAGACCACTCCATTTGTTACACTTCCCGCAGCAATGTCATTTAAGTGCGGATCCGAAGTTACCATAGGTGTCGCAGGACTATTATTGGTAAAATTAGTTTGTGTATTTGGTCCGATAGCACCGATAGCATTTCCTGTCGTTAAAATTAAACCACTATCAATCGGAAAGGCGGGATTTGTACTTGTAAAGAATCCAACGTTTCCTTGAGGAACATTTGCTAAAAGAGGATCGCCATTGATGGTAACATTTAAAGCCGTAACACCGAACCCGAGTAATACATTGTCTACAAGTTGTTGAGGCGTTTGTATGGTAGAAACAGTAATTGGTTGAGCGAAAGAAAGGGTGTTTACCAGTGTAAAGACTCCTAAAAAAAGTGCGCGTAAAGATTTCATAATAACCTATTGAATTGACACCAAGACCATTTGTTTAAATGAATGGTTGCATCACAAAATTAATATAATGTTTCAATAACTAAAAATCAATGAATTTTCGCAACTTTGAGTCTCAATTTAAACGCATGAAAAACACACAAGATTACATTCAAGGAAATAAAGATAAATTCTTAAAAGAGTTAATAGAATTATTGCGAATCCCTTCTGTTTCAGCGGACCCTTTCTACACGAAAGACGTGGCACAGTGTGCGGATGATTTGGCAAAACACATGCGTGAAATTGGTTTAGATGCGGTGGAAATTTGCCCAACAGCAGGACATCCCATCATTTATGCTGAAAAGATGATAGACCCCACTTTACCAACCATTTTGGTTTATGGTCACTACGATGTCCAGCCAGCAGATCCAATTGAATTATGGACTTCTCCGCCTTTTGAACCGGTGATTAAAGAAACTCCGATTCATCCGATGGGTGCAATTTTTGCGCGAGGTGCGTGTGATGACAAAGGACAAATGTTTATGCACGTGAAAGCATTTGAAGCAATGTTAGCGACAAATGAGCTTCCATGTAATGTGAAATTCATGATTGAAGGGGAGGAAGAAGTTGGAAGTCCGAACTTAGCAATATACGTCAAGGAAAATAAAACAAAATTAGCAGCAGACATCATTTTGGTTTCGGATACAGGAATGCTAGCGAATGATGTACCATCGATTACAACTGGACTGCGTGGATTAAGTTATGTAGAAGTGGAAGTTGTTGGTCCAAACCGAGATTTACATTCTGGATTATACGGTGGTTGCGTAGCGAACCCCATCAATATTTTAACGGAAATGATCGCTTCCTTGCATGATGAAAATGGAAGAATCACCATTCCTGGTTTTTATGATACCGTAGAGGAATTATCCATTGAGGAACGCAGCGAAATGGCGAAAGCTCCATTTTCTAATGAAGCTTATTGTCAAGCATTAAACATTGAGGAAACTCATGGTGAAGCAACATATTCTACTATGGAACGCGGGTCTATTCGTCCTACGTTAGATGTAAATGGAATTTGGGGTGGCTACATAGGCGAAGGTGCAAAAACAGTGATTGCATCAAAGGCTCAAGCTAAAATTTCTATGCGTTTGGTGCCTCATCAAACGTCTGAAGAAATTACCGCATTGTTTGTGAAACATTTCGAATCCATTGCGCCAAAAAGTGTGCGTGTCAAAGTTCACCCACATCATGGGGGAGAACCAGTGGTTACGCCGACCGATTCTATTGCGTATAAAGCGGCTAGTTTAGCCTATGAAACTACCTTTGGAAAAAAACCGATTCCAGTTCGGAGTGGTGGAAGCATTCCAATTATTGCGATGTTTGAACAAGAATTAGGACTTAAAACCATGATGATGGGATTCGGTCTAGACAGTGATGCCATTCATTCGCCAAATGAACATTTCGGACTTTTCAATTATTACAGAGGTATTGAAACAATTCCTTATTTCTTTTCAAACTACACAAAATTGATGTTGAATGAAAACGTATAGTTTTCTTTTCCTTCTTTGCTTTTTTTCCTCCTGTGCTACCTTCGAAGACCCAATTGAAGTTGTTAGCAACGAAATGAACATGGAAAATTTAAATCTGGATGAGGCAGCTCTGTGCTTTAACACGACCGTACATAATAACACATGGACTCCCATCAAAATCAAACCATCAACACTTGAATTATTTGTTGATGGCGAAAAATTAGGGGATGTATATTTGGATGAAAAAATTCGACTAAAATCCAAGAAAGACAATGAACTTAACACTCTTTTGCATGTAAAATTTGCTGACGGAATATTGGGAAAATTAATCCGATATCGTTTTAAAGAGACAGTTAAATTGGAATTGCGCGGAAAAGTAAAAACGGGAGTTTTATTTATTCCTGTAAAAGTTCCTGTGAATTATTCAAAAACGATTTCTCCGAAAACCTTAAATCTTAATCTAGACAAACAATAATGCTATCAGCTGACAAACCAAAAAAATTATTCTTACTTGATGCTTACGCATTGATTTACCGAGCGTACTTTGCCTTTTCTAAAAATCCAAGAGTTAATTCGAAAGGACAAAATACCTCTGCCGCTTTTGGTTTTACCAATGTGTTGATTGATGTGATTAAGAATGAAAAACCGACACATTTAGCCGTTGTTTTTGATCCGCCCGGAGGTTCTGCACATCGTCAAGAAGAATTTGCCGCTTATAAAGCGCAGCGGGAAGAAATGCCAGAAGATATCCGTTCGATGATTCATCCGATAAAACAAATTGTAGAAGCATTTAATGTTCCCATTTTAGAAGTTCCTGGTTTTGAAGCTGACGATGTTGTCGGCACCGTAGCGAAAGTTGCTGAAAAACATGGGTTTACTACCTATATGATGACGCCGGATAAAGATTATGCACAACTTGTCAGCGAGAATATTTTTATGTTCAAACCCGGACGAGGGGGAAATCCTCCAGAAATTTTAGGGGTTAAAGAAGTTTGCGAAAAGTTTGAAGTGGAACGTCCGGAACAAGTGATTGACATTTTAGGACTTTGGGGTGATGCTTCGGATAATATTCCTGGAATTCCTGGAATCGGTGAAAAAACAGCTAAAACATTGATTGCAAAATATGGTTCAGTAGAAAACCTGATTGATCATGCGCATGAATTAAAAGGCAAACAACAAGAAAACGTTATCAATTTTGCGGAGCAAGGTAGGATTTCGAAAATGTTGGCAACGATTATTTGTGATGTCGATGTGGAATTCAACGAGTCTGAATTGGAAATGTGTGACGTAGATGCAGAAAAAGTCATGCAAATATTTACGGAATTAGAATTTAGAACCTTAGCAAAACGTGTAATTGGAGAGGAAATAGTGGTTTCTGCACAAACGAATCAGGCTGCTACAAAAGAACCGAAAGATAGTTCCCAATTAGATTTATTTGGTGTTCAAAGTATGATAGAGCCACAAGAGGCAACTCCAACAGCACATTACAAAACCATTGTTACAGAACGCCCGAGTTATCACTTGATTTCGACAGCTGAAGAACGAAAAGAATTACTGGAAATTCTATTAAAACATTCACAGGTTTGCTTTGATACAGAAACAACGGATATTGATGCATTACATGCGGACCTAGTTGGATTTTCCTTTTCTTACAAAGCCCGTGAAGCATTTTATGTTCCTGTTCCGGATGACTTTGAATCTGCAAAGAAAATAGTGGAAGAGTTCAAACCATTATTTAATGACCCGTCCATCGAGAAAATTGCTCACAACATTAAGTATGACCTCAAAGTATTGCAGCGGTATGGCATTGAAGTAGCCGAGCCAATTTTTGATACCATGATTGCTCATTATTTAATCAATCCCGAGGCAAAACAAAGCATGGATTTCTTGTCTATGTTCTATTTAAATTATCAACCAGTTTCCATCGAAACGTTAATTGGTAAAAAAGGCAAAGGTCAAGGAAACATGCGTGACCTCAAACCAGAAGAAATTTGTGATTACGCATGTGAAGATGCAGATATTACGCTTCAATTGAAAAATTTGTTTGAACCTGAAATCCAAAAACCACATCTTTCAGACTTATTTTATAAAATGGAAATGCCTTTAGTGAAGGTGTTGAAAGACATGGAATTCGAAGGGATTTCAATCGATGTTCCGGCATTAATTGATTATTCGAAAGAATTGGATAATACGTTGATTCGTTTAGATCAAGAAATTAAAGCGGCTGCTGGTGAGGACTTTAACATCGATTCCCCAAAACAATTGGGAGAGGTTCTTTTTGAGAAATTAAACATTTCGAGCAAAGCCAAGAAAACAAAAACAGGTCAATATGCAACATCGGAGGACATCCTTCAAAAGCATGAACATGACCACCCAATCATTCCCATGATTTTGGAGTACCGACAATTGCGTAAATTAAAAAGTACATATGTTGATCCGCTTCCTACAATGTGTGACAAAGTAGACGGACGCATCCACACCAATTTTATGCAAACGGTTACAGCAACCGGTCGACTAAGTTCAAATAATCCGAACTTGCAAAACATTCCGATACGATCGGCAAAAGGACGAGAAATACGTCGGGCATTTGTTGCGAGAAGTTCAGAATTTCAGTTAATGGCCGTGGATTATTCCCAAATAGAATTGAGAATTATTGCCGCGTTAAGTGAGGACCCGAATATGATTGAGGCCTTTCAGCAAGGACACGATATTCACGCAGCAACTGCAGCAAACGTTTTTCATACGCCATTGGATGAGGTTACACGCGAGCAACGAAGTGCAGCAAAAGCAGTGAATTTTGGGATTATTTATGGTCAGTCGGCTTTCGGACTCTCACAAAACTTATCCATTTCCCGAACGGAAGCGAAAGGAATAATTGATGCGTACTTTGAGCAATATAACACCATTAAAAAATACATGGATAATGTTATTGCACAGGCTAGAGAGTTGGGGTATGTAGAAACAATCATGAAACGCAGAAGGTATTTGCCAGACATCAATTCAGCGAATGCTGTGGTGCGTGGATATGCGGAACGTAATGCGGTTAATGCACCCATTCAAGGTTCTGCCGCAGACATCATAAAAATGGCCATGATTGCTGTTGCTGCAGCAATGAAATCTGAAAATGTAAAATCAAAAATGATCTTGCAAGTGCATGATGAGCTTGTATTTGATGTGCATGTATCAGAGGAACAGCGCATGCAAACATTGGTGAAGGAAGCGATGGAAAATGCCATTAAATTAGTTGTTCCAATGGAAGTAGAATGGAAGATTGCACCAAATTGGCTGGAAGCACATTAATCACCGCTGATTTTCAGTAAAAACTAGGTCTATTATTAAGCGTATATTTGTTATTCATAAAAAAGAAACATGGATTTTTTGATTAAAGCAGCACAGTTATTTTTATCACTAGCGATTTTAGTGACCTTACATGAATTCGGTCATTTTATTCCAGCTAGATTATTTAAAACACGGATAGAAAAGTTTTACTTGTTTTTTAATCCATTTTTTTCTGTTTTCAGAAGAAAAAAAGTAAACGGAGTAACGAAAACAGCCTGGTTTACAAAGGATTCTCCAAAAGAATGGAAGGAAGATCCAGACACGACTGAATGGGGCTTTGGCTGGCTTCCACTTGGTGGATACGTGAAAATCGCCGGAATGATCGATGAGTCGATGGACACTGAACAACTAAAACAACCAGCCCAAGAATGGGAATTCCGTTCGAAAAAAGCATGGCAACGATTAATCATCATGGTGGGTGGTGTTGTGGTTAACCTCATCCTTGGATTCATTATTTACATCGGTGTTGTCTTTACTTGGGGACAAATGGAATTGAAACCAGTCAATTTGGAGCATGGATTAAGTGTTCATCCTTATTTGGAAAAATACCACTTGACTTCGGGTGACAAAGTGTTAACGATTGAAGGAAAAGAAGTATTGAATTTAGACGAGTTGAATAAAGGAATCATGTTCCGTGGCGCTCGAAATTTGACAGTGCTTCATGAGGATGGATCCAAAGAAGCAATTCGTTTGCCGAAAGAAATTGATCGCACCTTATTTCAAGTGGGAGCACTTCCTGCTTTTGGACTAAGATCAAGCGCACACAGCGTGGGAGAAGTAGTAAAAAATTCACCGGCAAAAGCAGCAGGATTGAAGAAAGACGACATCATTTTAAACGTTGGCAATCAACCAGTGCAATATTTCGATGAATTATCCAAAGGACTATACCAAGCAAAAGGAAAACGTATTGATTTGACAGTATTACGCGGAACAGACACGCTTCAATTAAAAACAAAAGTGAAACAAGATGGAACAATTGGCTTTCAAACGAGTGGGAAAATTTTGATTGATTCGAATGCGATTCAAACAAAATATTACGGTTTAGGTCAAAGTATAGCGATTGGAATGTCCTATGGTAAAAACACGCTTTCGGATTATATCTCTCAATTTAAATTTGTCTTTACGAAAAAAGGCGCAACTTCGATTGGGGGATTTGCCGCTATTGGAAACATGTTCCCTCCTGTTTGGGATTGGGAATCTTTCTGGTTATCGACAGCGCTTTTATCCATCATATTGGCGTTTATGAACATCCTTCCAATTCCTGCATTAGATGGTGGACATGTGGTTTTCTTGTTATATGAAATCATCACTGGAAAGGAAGCTCCTCAAAAAGTGTTGGAATACGCTCAAATGGTTGGAATCGTGTTATTATTAACCCTAATGGTTTATGCCAATGGAAATGACCTCATCCGTTGGATAACTTCTTTGTAATTATTCGTTTATGAGTACTTTTCAAAATTACATCCTAGGAAATTGGATGAACGGCGATGGAGTGGAAACACAATTGTTTCATGCTGTTACAAACGCCGAATTAGGATCTGTTTCAAGCGCTGGAATTGATTACGAGCAGGTATTGGATTATGGACGTCGTACTGGAGGAAGAGCCTTGCGTAAAATGACTTTTCAAGAAAGAGGACGAATGCTAAAGGCACTTGCGCTTTTTTTAATGGAACGCAAAGAACGTTATTATGAAGTGAGTTCATGGACCGGAGCAACGAAAGTTGACTCGTGGATTGACATTGAAGGAGGAATCGGAAACTTGTTTGCCAATGCTTCTTTGAGAAAACAATTCCCAGATCTACCTTATTACGTGGATGGTTCTGCTGCACCATTGTCTAAAAACGGAACATTTATAGGTCACCACATTATGGTGCCAAAAGAAGGAGTTGCGGTTCACATCAATGCATTTAATTTCCCTGTTTGGGGGATGTTGGAAAAAATCGCCGTGAATTTAATGGCGGGTGTTCCAGCCTTGGTTAAGCCATCCGAATACACGTGTTACTTAACAGAGGTTGTTGTTCGTGACATCATCGCGTCGAAAATACTTCCAGAAGGATCACTGCAATTGATTTGCGGATTGGGCCGAGGTATTTTGGACCATGTAGATTCCCGTGACATCGTGACGTTTACAGGAAGTGCTGCAACAGGAAAAATCTTAAAAGGATTGCCGCGCATTTCACAGGAAAGTGTTTCATTCAATTTGGAAGCAGATTCACTAAACGCAACCGTCCTTGGTAAAAAAGCAATACCTGGAACGGTAGAGTTTGATTTATTTATAAAAGAAACGGTCAAAGAAATCACAATAAAAGCGGGACAAAAATGTACAGCCGTCCGAAGAATAATGGTTCCGGAAGAGTTAATCGATGAGGTTCAATCAGCAATTTCTGCCCGTTTAGCTTCCACGAAAATTGGAAATCCCGCGGAGGAAGGTGTACGAATGGGTCCGCTGGCAACAACATTACAAGCGGAACGCGTGCGAGCATCTGTGGAAGAATTAAGTAAATCCCAACGCATTGTGTTCGGCGATATAGATCATTTTGATATCGTAGGTTCATCAGCTAAAAGAGACGCGTTTTTCTCTCCGATCTTATTTAGAAATGACGATCCATTTGGCAAAACAGCTTGTCACGATATTGAGGCGTTTGGTCCAGTTGCGACCATCATGCCGTATAAGGATTTGGATGATGCCATCGAATTAGCAAAAATGGGTAAAGGGTCTTTAGTCTCTTCCATTGTCACACCTGATAACCAAGAAGCACGAGATTACGTGGTAGGTGCTGCAAGTATGCATGGACGTATTCTTGTCTTAAACGAACAATGTGCAAAGGAAAGTACTGGACATGGTTCGCCTATGCCATTGTTAACACATGGTGGACCAGGTCGCGCAGGGGGTGGAGAAGAAATGGGTGGAAAACGAGGAGTTTTACATTATTTACAACGCACAGCCATACAAGGACATCCGACAACCATTACTGCGATTACAGAGCAATTCCAAGTTGGAGCAGAGATGCCAGAAGCAAACCCACACGTTTTCAGAAAGCACTTTGAAGAACTAGTGATAGGAGAAACAGTATTTACTCACAAACATACTGTTACAGATGCGGATATCGTGAATTTCGCCAACGTTTCAGGAGATAATTTCTATGCACACATGGATGCAACATCTTTGGAAGGAACAATTTTCGAGAGACGTGTTGCACATGGTTATTTTATCCTTTCCAAAGCTGCTGGATTATTTGTAGATCCGAAAAAAGGACCTGTACTTTTAAACTATGGATTAGAGGAAGCTCGATTTACGAAACCTGTTTATCCTGGCGCAACAATTGGCGTGCGATTTACCGTGAAAGAAAAAGTTGATCAAGAAAAACGAAGTGACGACGACATTCCAAAAGGAATTGTTAAGTTTTTGGTGGATGTCTATGATGAAACCGGAGAAACGGTTGCATTAGCAACAATCCTCACAATGGTTAAAAAAATAAACGATCATTGATACATTTTATTTAAAACAAAAAAGACAGCTGAAAGGCTGTCTTTTTTTATGTGTTTAGATTTTTTTATCCTTCAATTTCTTTTCGAATACCTTCAATTTCTACCTCTAATTTATCCGTATCATAGTCCGTTTCTTCATCGTAAATATCGAAGTAAGGTTCTTCAAATGACTTCACAAATGACTTACGTTCAAACGTTAATAACAGTGAAGGAAGAATAATTAAGTTGGTAACCATTCCAACAAGAATCGTAATTGAGACTAATAATCCTAGTCCTTTGGTGCCCCCAAACTGTGAAAAGACAAACATGATAAACCCAAAGAATAATATCACAGATGTGTAGAAAATACCGAGTCCAGTTTCTCTTAACGAAAGTAAAATCGCATGTTTAACATCCCAAGTATGCGTTCTCAATTCCTGACGGTATTTTGCCAAGAAGAGGATGGCATTATCCACGGTAATACCCAAAGCAATACCAAACACTAAAATGGTCGAAGGCTTCAATGGGATTTTGAAGTACCCCATAATACCAGCGGTGAAAAGTAATGGAATGATATTCGGAATCATGGAAACGACAATGATTTTGAACGAACGGAATAAAAATGCCATTAGAATAGCGATGGAAATGATGGCAAAGACCAAACTTTGCAGCAAGTTTATAAACAAGTATTTTGTTCCTTCAGAAACAACGACAGCTGTTCCCGTAAATGTAGACACGTAATATTCTTGGTCAATAGCTGTCCGCAACACTTTTTTAAAGTTTGGTTTACCTAAGTAAGGACGAAGATTTTCAGGGTCTAGGTCGAATGCCATCTGAACGTTGTTGTTTCCTTTTGAAAGTAAAGCTGTCACGTTATTATAGATACTGGAATAATTATAAACCAATGAGTCTGCTGCTGATTTATTTCCCTTCAAGTATTTCGTATACAAACGTTCGTAATCTTTCTTTTCAGGGTTCAGGATACTGTCCACTTTAAGGCGCAATAAATCTACTTTGTCAGAAACTTTATAGGAACCTAATTCACGCATTTGCATGCGAATGCGTAAAGTTGTATTGCTAGTATCGATGAGGTTTTTCAACGAAATATTACCCCCGTTCAAACTACTCACGTCAAATTTATCAAAATAACGTTTTAATCGCAGCTTATCTCTGTTGGAAATTAAACGGTAAAAATCTGGGTCATTTCCATGATAACTCATGTTAATAGATTTCAAAAAGTCCACGTAGGATAAACTTTTTGAGAATAAGGTGTCTTGTGCAAACGTTTGTTGAATCTCTTCAACTTTTTCTAAGGTTTTTTGTGAAAACAAGCGTGCTTTCTGCTTGTAATTCACCGTAACTTCGAATGGAATCGAACCACCAAAGTTTTTCTCAATGAATTTCAGGTCAATCAGAATTTGATCATCGTTTGGAATGTCTCCTGTAATGTTACCTGTTGCAATAATTTTGGTCATTCCGTAAATTCCAATGACAACAAGCCCAATCGAAGCTACATATACCCAAGTACGGTATTTACTTACAATAATAATGATGTATTCTATGAAACCTTGGGAATATACGCGGTATAAGTGTTGTAAATGTCTTGGTTTAGGTGGTTTTGAGTACGAAGCAATGATCGGAATAATACACAACGATAGTATAAAAACGACCATGATATTTATACTGGAAATAATTCCGAATTGCGCTAATTTGTCAGAACTGGTAAATGTTACAAATCCGACAGCGGTGGTTAAATTCGTAAGGAACGTAACCGATCCAATCCGACGAATCATGATGTACAATGCCTTTGTTTTCATGTTCGTGCGCACATACTCTTGATGGTACCTTGTTATAAGGAAAACACAGTTCGGAACACCAATGACAATCAACAATGGTGGAATAAGTGCCATCATGATTGATAATTTGAATCCAAATAAAGCGATGCTACCTAGCGCCCAAATAACGGAGACAAACACCACGATGTTACATTGAATAACAACTCGAATGGAACGGAAGAATAAATACAAAAGCAATGATGAAGCGATAACAGACAATGCTAGGAAAATATACATTTCATTCACGATTCGCTTACCCATCACAACACGAATGTGAGGGAGCCCAGCAAAGTATGTTTTTCCAAAGTATGGAGCGTAAGACTCTGCTAACTTTTCAATTTCAAATACAACTTTTGATTTCTTTGGATTGGAAAGGCATTTTTCATTCATGCTAATGAGCAACAACGAAACGTTTGTGGAATCATTGTAAAGCATCCCTCTGTAGATTGGATTATGCCTAATTTCTTTCTTAAGGGAATCAATGCTTTTCTCTTGAAACGCTGTTTTAGGATCACCAAAAATCTGATAAGGATCAAATTTTTCCTCTTTTAGGTTGTTTTTAAGTCCCCAAAGCGTAGCCTCGGAAATAACATTTTCTACGCCGTCGTACTTTAAGATTTTGTAGGATAATTCTCTCCACTTCGTGAAGTTCCTTTTGGTGTAAAGAGAATCGGTTTGAATTGCTACTACAATTGTGGATCCATCCTCGCCAAATTCTAGTTTGAATTTTTCAAAGTCTAATTGTACCGGACTGTCCTTCGGAAGTGTGTTCCCTACGCGGTTATCGACCTTTAACGAAGTAAAGGCAAAGTAACCAAAGAAAACGGTCAACAAAGCGATAATCGCCAAGATATACAGTCGGTTCCTTAATATGATGCTCGCAAATTTACCCCACATAGATTGTTTCCATAAAAATCAAGGGGTGAAGTTAAGAAATATTTGGGAGAAACTGTGAATTCCAAATAATGTGTGAATTCCAATGTGTATCAAAAAAATAATTTTCAAATGAACCAAAGAGAACCTTTTATTGTTTCACCATCACAAATTCAAGATTCATGAAACTTCTATGCTCTTTTCTACTTTTTACATCATTCGCGTTTTCTCAAACCGTAGTTAATGGTGGTATTTATCAGAATACAACATGGACACTAGCAAATAGCCCGTATTTAATGACAGGATCAGTTGTAGTTTTTCCGGGAAAAACATTAACAATTGAACCCGGGGTTGAAGTGTTAGTGACGCCCGATTTTTCAGGTAGTACAGGCAATTTCCGATATTTAGAAATTCGAGGATCTCTTGTTGCTGTTGGAACGGATCAAGCACCGATTACTTTTGAACCATCGGACACAACGAATCCGGGTTTTCCAACATGGACTGGAATTACGATTAAAGGTTCACAAGGAGGAACTTTTCAACTCGACCGTTTTCGCGTGAATAATTCCATGTATGGATTGTATAATGACATCGTTGAACCAGGCGTAACCTACAATTTCACGAATTGTCAATTTAAACGAAATCAATATGCCATTCAACTGAATGCAGACATGGTCTACCAAAATTGTTTGTTCCAAGAAAATGGAGTAGGGCAAGCCGCACAAATTCAATATGGCACGTTAACCGCTAATAATTGCCAATTCATCAATAATTTTTGTTCTTTTACTTGGTCAAACAACATTCAAGTAACAAATTGTTTATTTGAAGGGAATGGTAACAACATCGTTGGATCTCCCGGAACAATCAGCGATTGTCAATTCATCAATAATGACTTTGGTTTAGCTGAGGCATATGGACATACCCTTACAAACTGTTATTTCTCAGGGAACGGAGTTGGAATTGATAACACTGGAAATGGGACTATTAGCAATTGTACTTTTGAAAATAACGATGTGGCATTGCGTTTGGGAGACGCTGGAAACGTATCTAATAACCTCATTACAAATAATGCGATAGGAATATCTATTGTTGGATCAAACCCAAGTTCTTCATCGATCATTGACAATGTTATCTGTTCAAATACATTATACAATTTACAAAATCAAACGGATAAAAACTTCCAAGTGAACGCCAATTGTTTTTGTACGGCGGACTCAGCAGTTGTTGAGAATTTCATTTATGATGGATATGACGACATCACCAAGGGCCTTGTGAACTACGCGCTCTATGATGATTCATGTCAAACCATTTTGGAATACGTTGTAAAAGTAAATCTTGGAAATAGCTCATTGACGGAAATAAATCAGTCCTCATTTCAAATTATGCAACAAACATCGGAATATTTGGTGATTCAAGTTCCAGTTCCTACTACGATACAATTAGTCGATTTAACGGGTTCAACTTTAAAAGAACAAAAGATTGATCAAGCGACGCAACAGTTTCAACTGCCAAATTATACTTCTGGATTTTATATCTTGAAAGATTTGGAAGGAAATACGAAGAAGGTCTTCCTTCAGAAATAGTAGGCTTCAATGCACGATCTATTTTCCGAGACAACTCGTGATGAAACCACATTGGAGCGCCACATTATTCAAGATGGTGAGTTGCTTATTGCTAGGCGATTCATACTCCCAGAAAAGGCGGGTGCATATTTTCAGCTGTTGTTGCAAAATATTGAATGGAAGCAAGAGGAAATTGTTGTTTTTGGAAAGAAATACCATGAACCAAGGTTAACTGCTTGGTATGCGGATCAAGGAACCCATTATGCTTATTCCAATAAAACCCTCCAACCCAAAGATTGGTCTGTTGAATTAATAGAACTCAAAACACAAATTGAGGAAATCCTCCCTGGAAAGTCATTTAATAGCGTTTTGCTTAACTTATACCGAGATGGCAACGATAAAATGGGATGGCATTCAGATAATGAAAAAGAACTGGGTCCCGAACCGTTCATTGCTTCCCTCAGTTTCGGTGCCACACGCTTCTTTGACTTAAAACACAAACAAGATAAAACGAAGCGATTTCGCTTTGAACTTAGTTCAGGAATGCTCATGCTCATGTCAGGAAGCCTACAAGATTATTGGTTGCATCAAGTACCCCAGCAAAAAAAAGTAAAAGAACCTAGAATTAATTTGACGTTTCGAAAGGTGATTTAGGGTGTAACCGAAAAATCCCAAACAACCGAAGTCATTTGGGATTTAACTTTCTCGTGAAAGGTGGAAGCCCATTCAGAAGGTTTTCAAAAACAAAAAACCCTGACGGTAAAGTCAGGGTTTTGTACTCGAGGCGGCCCCGAAGCCTCGGGGTTGCGCCCGCACGGCGTTTCTAATAATTTCAGTGAATAATTCCGGTTGCTTGATGATCTTTTGTATAAATACTTTAGATTTCATGCGTTTAATAAACTTTTCTGCAAAATATGCATGCGAATTATCTTCAAATGTAAAATGAACTTTTAGTACCCAAGGAATCCCTTTGGAAGTGTAGCTATTGTGATAATATGAAGAATTATGTTCATTAATTCGCTTATCGATACTATCAGTAGTACCTGTATAAAAACGATTTAATTTTTCTGAATAAATTATATAAACGAAATACATGTTTAAAAAACGTGATTCGAATAGAATTAGTATAAAAACCGAAAAATCCCAAACAACCGAAGTCATTTGGGATTTAACTTTCTCGTGAAAGGTGGAAGCCCATTCACAAGGTTTTCAAAAACAAAAAACCCTGACGGTAAAGTCAGGGTTTTGTACTCGAGGCGGGACTTGAACCCGCACGCCCAAAAGAGCACAGGATTTTAAGTCCGGCGTGTCTACCGATTCCACCACTCGAGCATAGACGAGCGGGAGACGGGATTCGAACCCGCGACCCCGACCTTGGCAAGGTCGTGCTCTACCAACTGAGCTACTCTCGCTTATGTATTCCTAGAAAACCGCTGTTTTCTTCCAATGCTAAAATCATTTCTGATTCCCTGCTTGGGGTGGCAAATTTAAAGTTTTTTTTCGTCTTACAAAACACTTGGCGAAAAAAAGAATGGATTAACGCTTCTTTTCACGAAAGATGTTAAACAACCATGCTAGTGGAAGCAATAGGTCATAATTGTAAAACAAATCTTCAAAGGGAATCGTGCCCATTCGCCAACCAATGATGTGCTGTTCTGAATACCATACGATTGGATCATCTGTTATGGATCCTGTAAGGATCCCGTTGACGATAAAAAATGGAATTAAACAGACTAAATAAGAAAGGACAAAATCTCCATACCAAGATTTTTTTTGTGCGAGAAGTGTTAAAATCAGTGCAAAAATTGCTGCAGAAAGCGTGTAGTAATTGTACGTGTCTAAGGTTGAAAAAAAGAATTGCCCACCACCGTAAAAGAGGAACATCAATAAAGAACTCAGGCCAATAAGCCATTTGAAAATGTTGCTAATTCGTTCCGTTTTTCTCCCCGGAAAATAGGCTTGAAGTACCAATAAGATGAAAATGAAATTAAAGGGAACGACGAAGAAAAACAACACTTCTTCAAGTGGTAGATGTCCAAAATAAATACCAACCAGGTACTTCGGTGTGAATCCCCAAACTCCTATTCGAGTAAATACTTCATCCCAAATTAAAAAGGCAATTCCAACAATTAGCAAGCTTGGAAAAAGAAACCTCCATGATCGATAAAAAGCAACTTTCTTATCGAAACTGAGAAGTAATGGACCGATAAAGGAGCAAAGTATGACCCATCCGTATGCACTCATTAGTTTCCTTTTTTACGGTAAAATGCGGTACGTGCGTCTTGGTAAAATTTTGGCGAAACAAATAACATCCCAAAACTTTCACTGTGTTCCTTTCCTAAATGTTTATGGTGGACTTTATGCGCTTTTCGAATGGCATAGAAATAAGGATGATCGATGTCTCTTAACCATTTAAATCGTCTGTGAATGTAAACATCGTGGATTAAAAAATAACTCAATCCGTAAGCAGCAATTCCGTAACCAATCCATACTGGTACATACGCGTCATTCATCATACCCAACATGATACACAACCAGGAAGGAATGGCATAAATCAAGAAAAACACATCATTTCGTTCGAAAAAGCCAGGTTCTTCTTGGTGGTGGTCTTTATGAAAATACCACATAAATCCATGCATGACAAACTTGTGCGTTGCCCACGCCATGAATTCCATTCCCAAAAAACTAGCCAATAATACAAAAGGTCCCCACCAATACATGATTACAATATTAAAAGTGTAAAAAATATGAACATCATTAAGAACAAGGATTCAGCTACTTTGTTCACTTCAGTTAATTTCAAGCGTTGGTAAATCAATTGCAGTATATAGGAAACCCCAAACCAACATATAAAATTGTAAATGGGAATAGTCCCCTCTGTCCAATGCCAATAATCTAGTTTAATCGCTACGGGTTCTAAAATGTAATCGAAAAGCACCATTAATATTGCTGCTAAAATGGACTCGATGTGTTTATTGAATTGCAGACGATGGATAATTGCAGTACTTGTAACGGTTAAAATCCCCCAATTTAAGCCAATTATGAGTGGTACTCCATGCCATTTCCATCCCAAACTATTCCCGTAATAATACGATCCAAATAAATAAGAAGTGTGAACACCTATTAATTCCACGGTTATTCCAATGATGAAAGCGAGGGATAAAAACAAGAGAAATGTAGTTCGATTCGTTTTTCTACTTGCAATTAACGCAGCGAAGGAAATAGCTAAATTTAATGCAGAGAGCTGAACAAACCATGTTCTTGTTGATGGCGTAAGCATTCCAAATGCACCAACAATGTAGAGTATTAAAAGAATGATTCTTATCCAACGTTCACTGATCATGTACGGCGTGTTTTTACATAATTACTTCCTTTCAATACATTTTCTATGGTTTCATCAAAGGTGTGAAAGTGTATAGGAATAGCCTTTTCAATTTTTGAACGATCATAGGAGATCGATTTATAGCCGGAATGCACGGATTCAATGCTAATTCCACTGCTTTTCCCAGTGATGTGCCCAAGCAGTTCATTGATCAAGGCATAAAATAATGCGATGAATTTCGGCGCTGAATACCGAGGAGATTTTTGTCCTAACTTTTTACTGAGTTCGCTAAATAATTCTTTGAAAGTCAAATTTGGACCAACACATAAAAAGCGCTCTTTTGAAATAGTGGAATTCATGAGTTGAAACATCGCATTCGCTACATCACGCGCATCAACAATGGCATTTGAACCAGGCGGAAAAAAGGGCATTCCTTTTTTGGCTGCTTTAAAAATGGCTAATGAACTACTGTTCCAATCTCCCGGACCAAAGATCACACATGGATTAATGATGACCGCGTTCAATCCTTCTTCGATCCCGCGCCAAACTTCTTTTTCTGCTAAAAATTTAGAAACGGAGTATCCACTCACTTCAGATCCTGGTTCCCATTTGTTCGCTTCTGTACTTACGCCTTTTGTATTGATACCGACTGCTGCTGTGGAACTCACATAACATAGTTTTTCTACCTTATTTCTCAAGGAGAAGTTAACCACATTTGCTGTAGCCACTCGGTTGTTTTGAATACACGCTTCAAAGTCAGCCTTAAAGAAGGAAACCAATGCTGCGCAATGGTATACATAGCTAATTTCGGACATGGCTGATTCTAGCGAAGAGATGTCTAATAAATCGCAGTAAACCCATTCGATCGAACGCCATTTTTCTTCTGCCTTCTCTTGAAAGTAAAAGCAAAAAAGCCCATGAACCTCGTTGATTTTAGCCTTGTTTCTATAGAGCGCGCGACAAGTTTCTCCTTGTTCAGTCAACTGAATTAACAAGTGACTTCCCAACAATCCTGTGGCTCCGGTTACTAAAATCATGCGGTAAAGCTAGGCATTAAACTCAATTATTGATAAATCGCTTTCAATCCTTCTTTGATTTGTCCGGCTGAGAATGTTAATTGTTCCGTTGTATGGGCGCTTGAAATAAATCCAACTTCATAACCTGACGGTCCAAAATACACACCTCTGTTCAATAAAAAGTGATGTAATTTATTAAAGGAAGTCATGTCTGCATCAATTTGATCTGCAGCGGCAATGCGTTTTTTCCCATTGAATGAAAACCAAAAAATGGACCCAATGCTAACTAGTTCAACAGGTAACTGATGTGTATTTGCAAAATCATTGATGTCCGAAACAAATGCTGTTGTCTTCTTTTCTAGGTCTTCGTAGAAATTTTCTTGCGCACACAGCGTTAATTGCGCAAGTCCTGCAGCCATCGCAACTGGATTTCCGGAAAGTGTACCAGCTTGATAAACGGGGCCATCCGGAGAAACAAAGGACATAATTTCACGTTTTGCGCCATAGGCACCAACCGGAAGTCCTCCACCCATGATTTTACCATAAGTTACGATGTCTGGAGTAATTTTATAATATTCAGAAGCTCCACCAAATGCCACTCGGAATCCAGAGATAACCTCATCAAAAATCAATAGAATTCCATATTCTGTACACAATTCACGCAATGCAGTTAAAAAGCTTAAATCTTGCAATAATAATCCATTGTTTGCGGGAATTGGTTCAATGATGACACATGCAATTTCGTTAGATAGAGCTTCGAAACATGCTTTTAAAGCAGCTAGGTCATTTAATGGAAGCACAATCGTTTCGTTTGCAAACGCTTCAGGTACTCCAGCACTGGATGAGGTTCCGAAAGTTACTAATCCACTTCCCGCTTTTACGAGCAGCGCGTCCACATGTCCGTGGTAGCAACCATCGAATTTGACTATTTTCGTTTTGTTGGTATATCCTCGAGCCAAGCGAATTGCGGACATTACGGCTTCTGTTCCAGAACTAAGGAATCGCAACTTATCAATAAAAGGAATTCGATCCAAGATAAATTTTGCTAATTCACTTTCTTTTCGAGTAGGCGCACCAAAACTTGCTCCGTTTTGCAAGGTATCAACGACCGACTGATAAATATGTGGATGATTGTGTCCATTAATTAATGGACCCCAACTTCCACAAAAATCAATGAATTGATTTCCATCTTCATCCCAAATTTCCGCACCATTTCCTTTTGCAATAAACAACGGCGTTCCACCAACGGACTTAAATGCACGAACGGGAGAGTTTACACCTCCTGGAAAGTATGTTTGAGATTCTTGAAAAAGTTTTTCAGATGTGCTTCGGTTAATGGAATGATCGATCTTCATTTCTTGCGTATATTTGTCCTGCTACAAAGGTAACAATAAAGGATGGAAATGGTTTTTAACAACAGCTTGGAATTTGCACGAAATTTGGATCAACAAGACCCACTTAGAAGTTTTCGCAACGAATTTTTATTTCCCACTTTTCACAGTGAGAATCCCATTTATTTCACAGGTAACTCTCTTGGATTACAGCCAAAGAAAGCAGCGATTTATCTTCAAGAAGAATTAGCTGATTGGGCAAAATTTGGAGTAGAAGGACATTTTCTAGCCAAACGACCTTGGTTTTCTTACCACGAGCAATTAACCGAGATGGCAGCGAAAGTGGTTGGTGCTTTACCAATTGAAGTGGTTGTTACGCATTCTTTGACTACGAATTTACATTTGCTGATGGCGAGTTTTTATCGTCCTGAAGGAAAACGCACGAAAATATTATGCGAAGGCAAAGCATTTCCAAGTGATCAATATGCACTCGAATCACAATTGAAAATGCATGGATTAAGCATGGATCACCTCGTTGAAATTTTTCCTAGAGAAGGTGAGCAATTAATCCATGAAGATGATATCTGTGCTAAAATCCTTGAGCTTGGTGAAGAGTTAGCGGTAGTAATGATAGGGGGTGTCAATTATTACACAGGACAATATTTCGATTTAGCGCGAATTACAGATGCTGGACATCAAGTAGGTGCGTATGTTGGATTTGACTTAGCGCATGCCGCAGGAAACATCAATCTTCAATTGCACGATTGGAATGTTGATTTTGCAGCATGGTGTGGATACAAGTATTTAAACTCATCTCCGGGTGGAGTATCAGGGATGTTTGTACACGAAAAACATGCATACAATAAAGACCTTCCTCGCTTTGCGGGATGGTGGGGACACAACAAAGAAGAACGATTTCTAATGAAACCGGGATTCGATCCACTTCCAGGAGCAGAAGGCTGGCAATTAAGCAATGCGCCGGTATTAGGAATGTCTGTCCATTTGGCTTCTTTAGAATTATTTAATGAAGCAGGGATGGATCAAATTGGCGCAAAAAGAGATCAAATGACGGCATACTTGGAATTCGTGATTCATGAAATATCTGAACGAAATTCGGATAAATGCACTTTCGAAATCATCACTCCGAGTGAAATTCATAGAAGAGGCGCTCAATTATCAATTATGGCACTTGGACAGGGCCGTAAACTTTTTGATGCATTATCAGATCTAGGAGTCATAGCAGATTGGCGCGAACCGAATGTCATTCGAATTGCACCGGCACCTTTATATAATTCTTATGAAGATTGTTATTGGTTTGGTGTGCATTTAGAGAATGCCATCCAATAGAACTGACTCAATAACAGACGGAAAGTGCGTGATTTCAAGGTCTCGAACTTGACGTTCGATTTCTTCTGCAGTAGTAGGGTATTGTAGGGTCAAAGCGAACTGTGCCAACATTTTTCCTTTGTCAAACTCTTCATTGACTAAATGAATCGTTATTCCTGAAAACCGAACAGAACTTTTCGCCACAGCTTCATGTACGTGCTTTCCATACATTCCTTTTCCGCCAAAATTGGGAAGCAAGGCAGGATGAATGTTCATGATGCGATGAGGAAATGCATGGATAAAGCTACTTGGAATCTTTTTTAAAAACCCAGCTAAAATCACCCAATCTATTTCCTGTTCTTGACAGAATTTTAAGTAGGCCTCACTATCAATTCCTGCTTGATGTGCAAATAAAATCGCTCTTTCTGCACAAAACTCGGCCATTTGGTTGTTTTCCGCCGAAGAAAGCACGAGGCCGACGCTTATTTGCGCATGATTTTCGAAATAGTTGATGATATTTCGAGCATTACTGCCATTTCCAGAAATAAATAGTGCGATTCGAATACGTTTCATTGTAAGCGCAAAGTTAAACATCTGTTGGGATTCACGTGTAATCAAAACTTTTAAGTTGATAAATATTACAGATTTAGTTTTGTTAATTGGATGTTTGTTTTTTTCTTTGCAGGCTGAAACCTTTTAAATTAAGTAATATGTCTGAAATCAAAGCTAAAGTTATCGCGATCATCGTTGATAAACTGAATGTTGAAGAAAGTGAAGTAACTAACGAAGCGAGCTTCACAAATGACTTAGGTGCCGATTCATTGGATACCGTTGAGTTAATCATGGAATTCGAGAAGCAATTCAATATTTCCATTCCAGACGATAAAGCAGAGGGCATCCAAACTGTTGGAGATGCTGTTGCTTACATCGAAAGCAATGTGAATTAATTTTTACTGAATCCAATTTAAATAGGCATGCAATTAAAACGAGTAGTCATAACTGGCCTTGGTGCATTGACACCAATCGGAAATAATTTGCAAGAATATTGGGAAGGATTACTTGCTGGAAAAAGTGGTGCTGCACCCATTCAGCAATTTGATGCTTCCTTATTCAAAACTCAGTTTGCCTGTGAGTTGAAGGGATTTAATGTAGAAGATCACATTGATAAAAAAGAAGCCCGTAAACTCGATCAATTTTCGCAGTATGCCATAGTTACCGCTACGGAAGCTATGGCAGACTCTGCATTGATGGAGTCTAATCCAAATTGTGACCGCATTGGTGTGATTTGGGGTTCGGGAGTCGGTGGACTTAAAACATTTCAAGAAGAAGCACGCGAGTATTTCGCGGGTGATGGAACGCCTCGTTTCAATCCGTTTTTCATTCCAAAGATGATTGCGGATATTGCATCGGGACACATTTCCATCAAATTTGGATTGCGCGGTCCGAACTACGTTTGTGTTTCGGCTTGTGCATCTGCAACAAACGCCATTATTGATGCTTTTAACTTAATTCGCTTAGGTAAAGCAGACGCCATCGTTACTGGTGGTTCTGAAGCTGGAGTAAACGAAATGGGAATGGGTGGATTTAATGCGTTAAAAGCATTGTCAACGAGAAATGACTCTCCAGAAACTGCTTCGCGTCCATTTGATTTAGATCGCGATGGATTCGTTTTAGGTGAAGGTTCTGCAGCGTTGATATTAGAAGAATATGAGCACGCGGTGAAACGTGGTGCTAAAATCTATGCGGAGGTAATTGGTGGTGGAATGTCAGGTGATGCCTATCACATGACCGCTCCACATCCAGAAGGAATTGGCGCACGTAATACGATGTTGGCAGCTCTTGAGGATGCAGAAATTACGCCAGATCAAATTGATTACGTTAACGTTCACGGAACATCTACACCCTTAGGTGACATAGCTGAAGTAAAGGCGATTCAATCGGTCTTCGGAGAACACGCATACAATATGAACATTAGTTCAACAAAGTCGATGACAGGACACCTTTTGGGTGCTGCTGGAGCGATTGAAGCTGTGGCGTGTGTGATGTCAGTTGTTCACGACATCGTTCCTCCAACAATCAACCATTTTACCGATGATCCGGGATTAGATCCAAAATTGAATTTCACATTCAATACACCACAAAAACGTACCGTGAATATCGCTCTTTCCAATACGTTTGGATTCGGAGGTCACAACACGAGTATCATTGTTAAAAAATTTAATTCTTAAGTGCTCTGAAACTTCCTTTGTTTTCAACCAAAAGAACAGAGGATGAATTAAAAGTCATTCGGTTCATACTCAAACAATTTGGGTACAAGCCAGTGAATGTCTCTTTTTTCACACGGGCATTAACCCACAAATCTTTCCTTCCAGAAGAAAAACTCGATTTCGCGAACGAACGCTTGGAGTTCCTTGGTGATGCTATTTTGGACGCAGTCGTAGCAGAATTTCTTTATACAAAATATCCGGACGATGATGAGGGATATTTGACCAAATTGAAGTCTCGAATCGTTAATAGAAAATCCCTTGCGGCAATTGGTGAGAAAATGGAAATTCGCAGTATGCTGATTTACAACCAAGCGCGAAGTATTAACCTGGCAACGTTAGAGGGAAATGCTTTTGAAGCCATCATAGGCGCCATCTATTTGGATGGTGGATTTGAAAAAGCGAAGACGGCATTAATCAAACATGTCTTTCGAAATCATTTGAATTTTAGTCAATTGTTATCGGAGGAACTCGATTTTAAATCCAAACTATTCATTTGGTGCCAAAAGAAAAAACTTAGCCTCGAGTTCGATTTAGTTCAGGAAACACATGTCAACGGACAATGGAATTATGAGATGGCTGTTTTCGTGAATCGCACGGAATACGGGCGAGGAAAAGGCTTCTCAAAAAAGGAAGCTGAGCAAGCAGCAGCAAGAGAAACCTTGCAATTGATGGGAGAAATTTAGCAAGAAACTAGCTTTGCGTTGATTTTTATTTTACTTTTGTTTCACAAAGTACTAGCACATGACAACTACAGAAATTATTTATGCAATTGGCGACCTATTTCAATGGTCATTTGGTTTCTTCGAATTCGTAGGAAATTACTTTAACACGATGGTAATCCTACTTGGATTCTTCGGTTTTGGTTATTGGATGAATGCACAACGAAAAATGAGTGCAAAAGCGAACGTTCCAGTTGATGTAAAAGACAACGTTGGTTGGTACAAGAAGGAGAACCAACAACTGAAATAAACATTCCAAAAACATATAGAAATGTCCACTTTAAGTGGACATTTTTTTTGTCCAAAAGTTTAGTCAAAAAAAAACAGACTCTAAAGAGTCTGTTTTTAAAGTAGTATAAAGTGAGCTTATGACTTCGTCAAAGCACCTTTTAAAAATTCTCTGTTCATTCGAGCAATGTTTTCAATAGAAATGCCTTTCGGACATTCAATTTCACACGCTCCGGTATTCGTGCAATTCCCGAAGCCTTCTTCATCCATTTGACGAACCATGTTCAACACGCGGTCAGTTGCTTCCACTTTTCCTTGAGGTAATAAAGCATATTGAGATACTTTCGCTCCCACAAACAACATGGCAGAACCGTTTTTACACGATGCAACACAAGCACCGCATCCAATACAAGCCGCAGCTTCAAAGGCTTTATCTGCATCTGCTTTTGGAATTGGAATAGCGTTTGCATCCATTGTGCGTCCGGAAGTGTTTACCGAAACAAATCCTCCAGCTTGTTGAATACGGTCAAAGGCACTGCGATCAACCATTAAATCTTTGATAATTGGGAATGCGCGTGATCTCCATGGCTCTACGTAAATGGTATCACCATCTTTAAACATGCGCATGTGCAATTGGCACGTTGTGATTCCGGAGTCAGGTCCGTGGGCGCGTCCGTTGATGTACAGTGAACACATCCCACAAATACCTTCACGGCAATCGTGATCGAAAGCAATCGGAGAT
The DNA here is from genome assembly GCA_024643545.1 of Crocinitomicaceae bacterium. Classification (GTDB taxonomy): domain Bacteria; phylum Bacteroidota; class Bacteroidia; order Flavobacteriales_D; family Crocinitomicaceae; genus UBA952. The sequence goes on from JAHEMR010000005.1 coordinate 173,480, forward strand.
TGTTTCTCATTAATCAATTGTTCATTCAATTGATCTAACATTTCCAAGAAAGAACTATCTGTGGAAACGTCATTTAATGTATACGTTTCTAATGCGCCTTTCGCCTTTGAATTTTTCTGTCTCCAGATTTTCAATGTGATATTAATGAACTTAGAAGCCATAATTTCTTTCTTAATTATTTGTAATTTCTTGCTGCTATCTTAATAAACTCGTAATTCAGGTCTTCTTTGTGAAGAGTGGATTGTTTAGAGTCTGAACCGTTGTATTCCCATGCGCCAACATACTTGAATTTTTCATCATCACGCAACGTTTCACCTTCTGAATCTTGGTGTTCTTCACGGAAGTGACCTCCACAAGATTCTTCTCTGTGCAATGCGTCTACAGCCATTAGTTGACCCAATTCAATTAAGTCAGCTACACGCATTACTTTTTCCAATTCCGGATTCATTTCATCTGCTGAGCCTGGTACAAATACATCTTTGTAAAATTCTTCGCGCAATAGTCCGATTTCTTCAATCGCTTGTTTTAAGCCTTGTTCATTGCGGGCCATTCCAACTTTGTTCCACATGATTAATCCCAAACGTTTGTGGAAGTGATCAACTGACTTAGAACCGTTGTTATTTAAGAAACGATCAATGCTTTCTTTTACTTCGTTTTCTGCTGCTTCAAATTCAGGTGAATCAGTAGCAATTTTACCTGTACGAATTTCATTAGCTAGGTAATCAGAGATAGTATAAGGAAGAACAAAGTATCCATCTGCCAACCCTTGCATTAACGCGGAAGCTCCTAATCGATTTGCACCGTGATCAGAGAAGTTTGCTTCACCTGTCACAAAACAACCTTCGATGGTACTTTGTAAATTGTAATCAACCCAAACGCCACCCATTGTGTAGTGAACAGCTGGATATATTTTCATCGGTGTCTCGTATGGATTTTCATCGGTGATTTTTTGATACATCTGGAACAAGTTCCCGTATTTTTCCTCAATCCATTTTTTCCCTAATTCGATCATGCGCTCTTCTGTAGGATTATGATCCCCTAACGCATAAGCTGCTTGCTTTCCTTTGCTTTTAATTTCAGATGCAAAATCTAAGTAAACACCCTCGTTTGTATCGTTTGCTTCAATTCCGTGACCTTCATCACAACGTTCTTTCGCTGCACGAGAAGCTACGTCACGAGGAACAAGGTTCCCGAAAGCAGGATAACGTCGTTCTAAATAGTAATCTCTATCTTCTTCAGCAATTTGAGTTGGCTTCAATTTTCCTGCTCTAATCGCTTCAGCATCTTCTTTTTTCTTAGGAACCCAAATACGACCTGAGTTTCTTAAGGACTCAGACATTAGGGTTAATTTAGATTGATTTGTACCATGAACTGGAACACATGTTGGGTGAATTTGTACATAACATGGATTTGCGAATAGCGCTCCTCTTTTGTGTACTTTCCATGCTGCAGAAACATTACTTCCCATCGCATTCGTGGAAAGGAAGTATACATTACCGTAACCTCCAGATGCAATCACCACTGCGTGTGCTGAATGACGTTCTAATTCACCGGTAACCAGGTTACGTGCAATAATTCCACGTGCTTTTCCGTCAATTTTAACCAAGTCCATCATTTCATGACGGTGATACATTTTCACGCGACCTAATCCAATTTGACGAGATAATGCGGAGTATGCACCTAACAATAGTTGTTGACCTGTTTGACCAGCCGCATAAAACGTACGTTGAACTTGTGTTCCACCAAATGAACGGTTATCTAGAAGTCCACCATATTCACGTGCAAATGGAACTCCTTGAGCCACACATTGGTCGATGATGTTTCCAGAAACCTCTGCCAAACGGTGAACATTTGCTTCACGCGCACGGTAGTCACCACCTTTAATCGTATCATAAAACAAGCGGTAGACAGAGTCACCATCGTTTTGGTAATTTTTTGCAGCATTGATTCCTCCTTGTGCGGCAATTGAATGGGCACGACGCGGAGAATCTTGAAAACAGAATGCTTTTACGTTATATCCCATTTCACCTAGGGATGCAGCAGCCGATGCACCGGCTAATCCTGTTCCAACAACAATAACGTCAATCTTTGGACGATTGTTGGGAGCAACCAATTTCATGTGATTTTTGTGGTTTGTCCACTTTTCAGCAATTGGTCCTTCTGGAATTCTTGAATTTAATTTTGACATAATCCTGTTTTTCCTAATGGTTCATGTAAATAATAACGGGAATAATTGCGAATAAGAAAGGCACAATAATACTGAAGGCCATTCCTATTTTCTTAATGATTGGCGTGTACAACGGATGATTCAATCCCAATGATTGAAACGCCGATGCAAATCCATGCCATAAGTGGTATCCTAAAACAATCATTGAAATCACGTAAAAAATAACTCCAAACAAAGCGCTTGAATTTTCTTTACTAAAGAAAGTCATGACAACTGTATGTAAATCTTTGTACCCATCACCAATTTTTACATGTGATGTAAGGTCATAGAATTCGTGCTTGTTTTTTATTTCAAACAATTTCTGTTCTTGACCAGTACTTGGGTCTTTCACTTTGAATTGTTGGTAAGTACCATTTGTATTTAGGTAATGCGTCACTTCAATTGGTTTAGTGATCATTTCTCCTGTAGCTGGATTTTGTCCAACTGGATAATCAACTGTCTTTACCAATGAATGCAAAGGAATCTCTTTCGTGATTTTTGCTTTCCACCAGAAATTCGCCATGTGCGTTGCTAGGAAAACCAAAATTAAGGTTCCTAAAATAGCCATGTTTCTTGACGCTGTTCCAGAATTTGCTTTTGGATTGCTATACGCATATTTCACCGGACGCGCTTTTCTGTTTTGAATGGTTAACATAATTCCATCCACAGCGTGTATGATTAATGCGATGTATGTCGTGTACGACAATACTTGGATGAATAAATTATGCCCCATGAAGTAAGCATATTCATTAAAGGCACGACGTCCTTCTTCACCTGTTTTGAAAATAAGTTGGAGGTTACCGAGAAGGTGACCAACAAGGAATGTACACAAGAACAGTCCCGTCAAAGCCATAAAGTACTTCTTGGCGATGGATGATTTAAATAATACAGAGTTACTCATAATTGTTAACCTTTAATGTGGTGCAAATTTACTTCTAACTAACAATAAAATAGAAGTTTTGTTTCTATTTAGAATGAATTTAGATAAGATAGTTCAGACGTTGTTTCGTCTACCTTTAATTTAACCCTTGCCCCAACAATTACAGACCGGTTATCTGAAAAGTGTCCAATGGGAAAATCATAACAAATGGGAATTTTTGAATACCTAAAATGATGTGATACAATTTCATCTAAGGTGAATCCTGTTGGATTATCAGTGTCCTCTAAATCAGTCATTCCGCCAATAATTAATCCCTTGATTTTTCCCAATGCACCGGTTTTTTTGAGTGCAAAAAACATACGGTCTAGGTGGTATAATTGTTCCGCTAAATCCTCTAAAAACAGAATGGAATCATCGAAAGAATACGCATCGTCTGTTCCTAATAAGCTAAATACAATACTTAAATTTCCTCCAATCAAGGTACCATCCGCCTCACCTTGCTGGTTAAATTCATTTCTGGCACATGTAATCTGGGGTGTTTCCCCTTGCAAAATCCCCAACATGGTCTCCAATGCTTCAGGAGAATTCTTCTCAAAGTTTAGTGGCATTGAACCATGAATACTCTGAACGCCTAACTTCATTAGTCGGTGATGAAAAACGGTAATATCGCTGAATCCTATCAGCCATCGTGGTTCGCGTAGCATATTTGCCCAATTGATTTGGTCCACAATACGCACACATCCATAGCCCCCTCTAGCACATAAAATGGCTTTAACTTCCGGATGGTTAATTCCAAATTGCATGTCACTCGTTCGTTCTTCATCTGTTCCAGAAAAATAACGGTATGTGCCCAAACAGTGCTCACTTAACAGGACACGGAAACCTTTTCCTTCCAAAAAATCCTTTGTGTACAAAACAGAAGCTGTATCTGTTGCTTTGGCTGGTGCTGTGATGTAAATTAAATCACCTTTTTCTAATGCGGGTGGTGTGATCATTTCGTTTATGAAAATTGAAGGAGTGCAGATGCAAAGGCTAGGTCACTTATGGTGGTAATCTTTATATTTTCTTCATTACTGTCGACCAGATGTGGTTCAATTCCATTGAATCCTACTACGCTGGCATCATCAGTCATTGCTTCTTGATAACTTGTTTGGTAAGCGTTCTTCAAAACTTCAGCGTTAAAACACTGTGGGGTATGAACCAGTTTATAGTCATTGCGGTTGACAATTTCAGAACCATCTTTCGTAACAAAACGCAGGGAATCTTTTACAGCAAGCACGGGAATAACACTATCAGAATGGTGTAATCCTTCGATGCAACGTTGAATCGTTTCATGACTCACTAATGGACGAACCCCGTCGTGCACCATAATAAAATCTCCCGTACAATGACTCAGCGCTAATTGAATGGAGTGAAAACGTTCTAGTCCACCGGTACTTATGCGATGAGGAATTTCACACTGAAAGGCAACGACAAGGTCATTCCAATAAGAAATCCATTCTGATGGCAAGGTGAGAATGATTTCCAAAGAGGAATCAAAAGAATGGAATTTCTCCAAACAATGAAGTAAAATGGGCTTGCCTTGGATTTCTAAAAATTGCTTGGGTAAGTCAGTCCCCATGCGTTTTCCTATTCCTCCCGCGGTGATGATGACAGATCCTTTCATAACCCTTCAAAAATACGCATTGCCAAGTAATTAATAGGAAAGAATTTTTAATCTTTGAGGAATTATGGAGATTTCGAATGATTTCCCGCGAACGTACTCTCCATCGGTTTCCGCATGAATCTCTTCATCCGGGGATGTCAGAGTTAAGGTATTACTTTCAAAGTAATGAGCCTCTGGATGATCAATGCGTTTCCCGCTTTTTACTTTATAGACATTCATGACGTAATCAAATAGCGATACTTTAGCCAAAATAGTCATGTTAAGTTTTCCATCAGAAATGGATGCGCCAGGATGAATGTGCAGGCCATTTCCAAAAATAGAACCATTGCAAGCCGCGGCTAAAAGTATTTCGCCTTGGTAGGAAAAAGTACCCGCTGTAAGTGAAACATGCGGACGTTTAAACCCAATAAAGGTTTTTAAAATGGCCAATCCATAAGAAGATCTTGGTCCATACTTTTGACGGAATTCATTTAAAGATAGAACCACTGAACCACCAAAACCGATATCGGCAACATTCATAAAATAACGTGTTTCATGTTCAGTCAGCATTTTTCCAACATCCGAAAGGATATATTTGGGGTGAGTGATGGCATCTAGGAATAGATCAAATTGAAATGTTTGAAAAAAGGAACTTTGGTATAAATCATTCCCAGTACCACAAGGAATAATGGCTAAAACAGGCAGCGATGAAATTTCTGATTGAAGTAATCCATTGATAATCTCATTGATCGTGCCATCACCTCCAATCCCGACAATCATGTCTACTTCAGACGCATTTTTTCGTGCAATTTCGACCAGTTCTTTTTCTTGTTTGGAGGAGATGAATTGGTAATGATCTCCAAGGATACGTGAACAAGCGTCAAGAAAACGCTGAAGTGATTTACTCACTTCTTTGCTCCCATTCATTAAAAAAAGTGTTTTTGGCATAATTCAAAGATAATTGATTCTCGCGTTGGAAAGAAAAATGTGAAAATGATAACTCCCATTCAAATGAATGTAAAAAACTAAAATGTCAAATGATTATCTTTGCAAAATGATTATTGGTGCAGATTATGAGAAGTTGATATGGAAATTTGGTGAATTCACCTTAATGGAACCAAATACACTTATAACTGACACCATCATGTCAGCGGTTTGTATCTACTTAAGCATTAAACTTTGGAAAGCACATGAGCGAAATCCATTTGTCAACTGGTTTATTGCTTTTTTCTTCATGTTGGGGATTAGCACATTTGTTGGAGGATTAGGTCATGGATTTTATTTTTACTGGGGAACAATTGGGAAAATACCAGGTTGGATAACTGCTATTTTAGCTGTGTTTTGTATTGAACAGGCCATGATTTCATTTGTCTTCAATAAAACACTTCAAAAAATTTACAAGTGGTCTTCTCTACTTAAAATGTTGATCGTTCTCGGGATTCTACTTCGGATTTTCCTCAATGGTCAAGTAATAGAAAAACCTGAATTAGGATTTTTCCCCATCGCAATTAACACGATTTTAGGAACGATTTTAAGTGCTGGAATTTTAGGAGTGGTTTTCTATCGGAAGCATCAAGCACCTTTTCATTATTTTTCATATGGCGTATTAGCGATGTTGCCAGCGGCATTTTTTTTCCTTATGAAAATTAATTTACATCCATGGATGGATAAAAATGATGTTTCACATATTCTTATGTCAATCGGGAATGTATTCTTTTACGTAGGAATTTTAAAAGTAACACCGGAATTAGCTTCTAAATTCAATGCTGAATTCGCAGGGTAGAATATTTTGAAATGGTTTTTCCAGCAACGGTTTTTCCAGTTAAATAATAAACATACGTACCCATCGAACAAACCTCACCATCAACTTTCTTTCCATTCCAACTTTCAAGTGGATCATTGCTTTTGAAAACAACTTGATTATTCAGATCAAGAATGACTAAGCTATAATCCGCGAATTCAAAAGCGCCTAAATCAATGCTGAAAACATCGTTTTTACCGTCACCGTTCGGAGAAAAAATATTTGGTAAAATGATGATCTCATCTTGTTCTATGGAATTTGATTCTTGATGAATTTGATCAACCTGATTAGCGAGAGAATTATCAGAAATTACGGTGATATTTTGATCGGAAACCGTTGTTTGTAATGGAAGAATTGGCATTCCTTCAAACTCTTTGTTCGTCAAAGAATTGGCAGGACCGCATGAGGCACTACCAAAACCACTGTGTAGGGTTCCTGGGCCAAATGCTGGACCATTATCTTCTTGAGGGATTTCTGGAATCAAAAATACATGCTCATAGATTTTAGCAGGTTTTGATAATTTTATCACTGCTTTTTCATCAGTGGACTTGGTTTGAGTCGATGTTTTTTTGATTTCTTTTGATCTCACCGTTTTTGTGGATGATGTTTTTTGTTGTGTCAACATCCAAAGACCACCAATTACCGCGGCAGCGCTTAATCCACCAATGATCGATTTTGTTAAAACGGATAAACCACTGCTTACAACAGCTGAACCTGTTGTAATAGAAGAAGAAACGGAAGCCCATAATTCAGGACTCACTGGCGACTGGTGTTGTGCCAATTTCTCTTGAAACAATTCTTTTATGAAATCTTTTTCTTCCATTTTATCTTTTTTCTATACGGTCTTTCAAGTATGCCCTTGCTCTCAAATACTGTGATTTTGAGGTACTTTCTGTAATTCCTAATGCTGTCGCAATTTCTTGATGTGAATATCCTTCGATGGCGAACATATTGAATACAACACGATAGCCATCAGGCATAGATTGTACCAATTTCATCAAATCATCCGCTATTAATTTTTCGGCAATGAAATCATGTTGTTCAATGCGGTAGGATACTTCTTCTACTTGAATTTCTTTGAGTAACTTTTTATCCTTTCGCAATTGATCTAAACAAGTGTTGACAACAATGCGACGGATCCAACCTTCAAATACTCCTTCGAATTTATACTCTGGAAGTTTTGAATAGACCTTAACCAATGCATCTTGTAGTACATCTTCCGCGCGCATTTTGTCTTTGACGTATCGCAGACAAACGGAAAACATTTTTGGGGCAAACATGTCAAACAACGCTTTTTGAGCTTTTGGATTCCCATCAATACACTGTTTAATTAATGCAATTTCCTCCATGCTCGGTTTGTTTGACTGCGTTTCTTTCGAAAAAGTTGCACGCCACATTAAAATTCATACGAATTAACGTATTTTCGTTTGCTTAAACAAATGAATATGAAATCCTTTTTATCCTTAGCCCTCATCATGGTATCACTCTTTTCTTCTGCTCATACGAAAATGAAAACAGGTATGTGGCAAGGAGAATTAGCCATGAATGACCGTCTCTTTATTCCTTTTCAATTGAAGGTAGAACAGGAAGGTAAAAAAATCTATGTTGTCAATGATGCAGAAGAAATCTTGATGAAGTCACAGCTTAAAAAGGATAGTATTTGTTTGCATTTTCCAATTCAGGATGCTGATGTCGTTTTTCAATTGGATGAAAATGGCCAAACAGCCAAAGGATATTGGATAAATCACAACAAAAAGGTGAAGCAAAGAATCCCGTTAACTTTAAGTTGGAATGTTGCCATGAGATTTCCAAATATGCGTCCAACAAAACCGCTGGAATCTATTTTCGACGGAACCTGGGAGGTAACATTTCAGCCAGGAACAAAAGAGGAAGAGAAGGCAATAGGGATATTTAAAGCAGGGAAGGACACAGAAATTGCTGGTACTTTTTTAACTGAGACAGGAGATTACCGTTTTTTAGCTGGAAATCGCTCCGGAATGCATTTCTCCATGTCCACCTTTAACGGTTCATGGGCCATGTTATTTGAAACAGAATTACAGTCAGACACCTTAAAAGGGAAGTTTTACAGTGGTGTTTCATACGCTTCAGATTGGATCGCAGTGCGAAATCCAGACGCAAGATTGAGAAATGAGGCGTATCTGACCTATGTCGTTAATGACCAAAAAGTGAACACGTCGGATATGATTCAATTGAATGGATCGCCTTTTTCCTTAAAATCAACGCAAGGAAAAGTGACCGTGTTACAAATCATGGGAACGTGGTGTCCAAATTGTTTGGATGAGGTGCATTTCATGAATCAATTGCACAAGCAATATGAGCAATATGGACTAGAAATCATTGCTTTGGCTTATGAAGTGGGGACAAACAAAAAACAAACGCTCAAAAAATTAAAAGCGTTCAAGAAGAAAATTGGAATGGAATACGCATTAGTGTTGGCAGGACAGTCCTCAAAGGATGTGGCTTCAGCCCAATTCCCTATGTTGAATGGCATCATGAGTTTTCCAACTACCATCATTCTTGGAAAAGATGGTAAAGTACTTCATGTACACACTGGGTATAGCGGACCAGCAACAGGAGTTGCTCACAAAGAACTTACCGATAAAATTCAATTGGAAATAGAAGGAGCACTAGATTTATTAAAGTAAATTGCAACAAAAAAGGGCTGTTTTCACAGCCCTTTTTTATTACTATCTAGTCCGATTAATCTCTAATCAAGAACTGGTATTTATCAATATTTTTTAATGCAATACTTGTTCCTCTTGCAACAGCGCGAAGCGGATCTTCAGCAATGTGCACTGGTAATTTCGTTTTCGCAGAAATACGTTTGTCTAGTCCTCTTAACATGGAACCACCACCTGCTAAATAGATACCTGTTTTGTAGATATCAGCAGAAAGTTCCGGTGGAGTTAACTCAAGAGCACTTAAAATAGCCTCTTCAATTTTTGAAATGGTTTTATCCAAGGCATGCGCAACTTCCACGTAAGAAACCATAATTTCCTTTGGAATACCCGTCATTAAATCTCGTCCACGAACGGCAAAGTCTGCTGGTGGATTATCAAGTTCTGGCAATGCTGCACCAACTTCTATTTTAATTTGTTCTGCTGTTCGTTCACCAACAAGTATATTGTGTTGGCGACGCATGTACTCTTCAATATCGCTCGTAAAGTCATCACCGGCAATACGAATGGATTTGTCACAAACAATTCCACCTAATGCGATGACAGCAATTTCGGATGTACCACCACCGATATCGATGATCATATTTCCCATTGGCTCTTCTACGTCAATCCCGATTCCAATAGCTGCTGCCATTGGCTCATGAATTAAATAAACTTCTTTTGCTCCTGCGTGTTCAGCTGAATCGCGTACGGCACGTTTTTCAACCTCTGTAATTCCGGATGGAATACAAATTACCATGCGTAGGGTAGGATTGAAAAGACTTTTTCCAGGATTGATCATTTTAATCATCCCTCGAATCATCTGTTCAGCACTTTGGAAATCGGCGATTACACCATCTTTCAATGGACGCACAGTTTCGATTAACTTATGAGTCTTACCATGCATCTGTTGTGCCTTTCGTCCAATAGCAACTACTTTGCCTGTTTGAATGTCCTTAGCTACAATAGACGGTTCGTCAACCACCACTTTGTCATTCCAGATGATAAGTGTGTTTGCTGTCCCTAAGTCAATCGCAATTTCTTGCGTTAAAAAACTGAAAAATTTCATGTTGAGTCCAACTAGTGATTAAGTTGTTCCTTTTTCGAGAGATTCGGAGAAAAGGTTACAATTTAATGTAAATATATGCAAAGTTAGTGTTTAAAGTGGCGCACACCAGTAAATACCATGCGCATTCCGTGTTTATTGCAATATTCAACGGATAGATCATCCTTTACAGAACCTCCAGGTTGAATGACAGCATCGATTCCTTCCAAATGTGCAATTTCGACACAATCAGGAAAAGGAAAGAATGCATCACTTGCCATTGCCGCACCATTCAAATCGAATCCAAATGTTTTCGCTTTGTGAATGGCTTGATTTAAGGCATCAACGCGTGAAGTTTGACCGGTCCCACTTGCAAGTAATTGTCCGTTCTTCGCTAGAATAATCGTATTCGATTTCGTATGCTTTACGAGTTTATTGGCAAATAATAAATCAGCAATTTCTTGTTCAGATGGAGCTAATGTTGTTTTCACAACTAAATCACTTTTAGTTTCAGATTTATTGTCTCTGTCTTGCACAAGAACACCATTCAAAATGGAGCGTACTTGTTGCTGCGGTAATGCTGTTTCTTTTTGAACAAGAATAATACGATTCTTTTTACTTTTTAATAATTCAAGAGCATCTTCAGCATAGCTAGGTGCGATGAGCACTTCGCAAAACAACTCGTTGATTAGAATGGCAGTATCCATGTCGATGGCTTGGTTTGCGATTAAAATCCCGCCAAATGCACTTACTGGATCAGCTGCTAATGCCACTTCATAAGCTTCTTTTAATGTTGGACGCGTAGCTAAACCACATGCATTATTGTGTTTCAAAATCCCAAATGTAGGACCATCATTTTTAAATTCTTGCAATAAATTAACGGCAGCATCTACATCTAAAAGGTTGTTGTAAGAAAGTTCTTTGCCGTGTAATTTGTCGAACAAAGCATCTAAATCACCAAAGAATTGACCCTTTTGATGCGGATTTTCTCCATAGCGAAGTGCTTCACTATTTTCGACACTCAATTTTAGGTAAGGACTATTATTTTGAACAAAATAGTGGTGAATCATAGTGTCGTAATGCGATGAAACATGAAAAGCTTCACCTGCAAAATGCTGTCTTTGTTCCAAGCTCGTTGCGCCATTTTGCGTAGAAATAATTTCTAGAAAAGACGCATATTGTTTTACAGATGGGATGATAACCACATCTTGGAAATTTTTTGCTGCTGCACGGATTAAGGAAATCCCACCGATGTCTATTTTTTCAATGATGTCCTCCGCACTTGCTCCTGAAGCAACGGTTTCCTCGAATGGGTATAAGTCAACAATCACTAAATCTATGGATGGAATACCATGTTTGGCAATGGCATCTTGATCCTCTTGCAATGCACGACGATTTAAAATCCCACCAAAAACAGTTGGGTGCAATGTTTTAACTCTGCCACCAAGGATTTCCGGAAAACCAGTAAGGTCTTCAACAGCAACTACAGGGATCCCTAAATTTTGAATAAAGGCTAATGTTCCTCCAGTAGAGTAAATAGTAACTTGGTGTTTGTGTAATTCACGAACAATTTCGTCTAGTCCGTCTTTGTAATAGACTGAAATTAAGGCGCTTTGGATGTTTTTTAAATCTGTCATGAGGTGTAAAAAGAAAGCGCAAAATTAGTGTATTTTTTTCGATAATTGATTTATATCTCTTGTTCATTTGAGCAGTCCATTCAATTTTTTCAATAAAAAAACCCCCGCAAAGCGAGGGTTTTCATATAAATCGTTAAACCGAATTATTAACTATGTATAACCGACTGGCGTCGCTTCTACCCAGAACACATTTAGCGAGTCAAGCTCGTGAATTTCCGTTCTATGTATAACCGACTGGCGTCGCTTCTACCCAGAACACATTTCACAACTATCTGGGTTGTCAAGGGAACAAGCAATGGCTTCAGCTGCCTCTTCCAAAGATTTCGCAGTTGGTTGTTCTACCACTGTTTTTTCTACTGTAAATTTAATGGCATCAGTTGCCGCTTTTGTACGTAGGTAGTACATTCCTGTTTTTAATCCTTTCTCCCAACCATAGAAATGCATCGAAGTTAATTTTCCGAAGTTTGCATTTTCCATGAAGATATTCAAGGATTGACTTTGACAAATGTAGGCACCACGATCTGCTGCTTGATCAATAATTGCTTTTTGGGAAATTTCCCAAGCTGTTTTATATAAATCTTTTAATCGTTGAGGAACTTCGTTGATGTTCTGAACAGATCCATTGGCAGTCATGATTTTTTGACGCATGTCTTTGTTCCATAAACCTTCACGAACTAAGTCTTTTAATAAATGTTTATTCACAATAATGAATTCACCTGATAATACACGACGCGTGTAAATATTCGATGTGTAAGGTTCAAAACATTCGTTGTTTCCAAGAATTTGAGCGGTTGAAGCGGTTGGCATCGGCGCTAACAATAATGAATTACGAACACCATGCTTCTTTACTTCTTCTTTTAAAACATCCCATTCCCAACGGTTTGTTGGCGTAACACCCCACATATCAAATTGGAAGATTCCTTTTGATACAGGTGAACCTTTAATCGTTTCATATGGACCTTCGATTTTTGCCAAGTCTTTAGATGCGGACATGGAAGCAAAATAAATGGTTTCAAATATTTCACGGTTCAATGCGCGTGCCTCTTCTGATTCAAATGGCAGTCCCATCATGATGAAAGCATCTGCTAATCCTTGAACACCAAGTCCGATTGGACGGTGACGAAGGTTTGAGTTTTTTGCTTCTTCAACAGGATAGAAGTTTTCGTCAATGATACGGTTAAGGTTTAACGTCGCTTGGTATGTTACTTCAAATAATTTGTCGTGATCGAATGCACCGTCTTCTGTTACGTATTTTGGTAAAGCAATTGATGCAAGGTTACATACAGCAATTTCATCAGGAGCAGTGTATTCAATAATCTCCGTACACAAGTTCGATGATTTGATTGTTCCTAAATTTTGTTGGTTTGATTTAGCATTCGCCGCATCTTTGTACAACATGTAAGGAGTTCCTGTTTCAATTTGTGATTCAAGGATTTTAAACCAAAGATCTTGTGCTTTAATGGTTTTTCTACCTTTTCCTTCTTTTTCGTATTTCGTGTACAACGCTTCAAATTCAGCACTGTGTGTATCAGAAAGTCCTGGACATTCATGAGGACACATAAGCGTCCAATCGCCATTTTCTTTTACTCGTTGCATGAATAAATCTGGAATCCAAAGTGCGTAGAATAAATCACGTGCACGTTGTTCTTCTTTTCCATGGTTCTTTTTCAGGTCAAGGAAATCAAATACATCCGCATGCCATGGTTCGATGTACATAGCAAAAGATCCTTTTCTTTTTCCACCACCTTGGTCCACGTAGCGCGCGGTATCATTGAATACGCGTAACATTGGAACAATACCATTAGAGGTTCCGTTCGTTCCTTTAATGTATGATCCAGTTGCACGGATGTCATGCAATGCTAGTCCAATTCCACCAGCAGATTGCGAAATTTGTGCACAAGATTTTAACGTGTCATAAATTCCTTCAATACTGTCTTCTTTCATTGTGAGTAAGAAACAAGAAGACATTTGAGGCTTAGGTGTTCCGGCATTAAACAACGTTGGTGTTGCATGCGTAAACCATCCTTCTGACATTAGGTTATATGTTTTGATCGCAGAAGCAACATCGTGTTTGTGTATCCCAATTGCAACACGCATCAACATTTGTTGTGGACGTTCTGCGATTTTACCGTTCAAACGCATTAAGTAAGAACGCGACAATGTTTTAAATCCAAAGTAATCGTAGCGGAAGTCACGATCGTAAATGATGCTTGAGTCGAACGCTTCTTTATTTTCCTGAATAATAGCGTAAACGTCATCTGCAACCAAAGATGCATTTTGATTTGTCTTTGGATCGATGTAATGGTGTAAATCATCAATTACTTCAGAAAACGTTTTCTTCGTTTCCTTGTGTAAGTTCGATACCGCAATACGGGAAGCCAATAAAGCGTAATCCGGGTGATCAATCGTTTTTGCAGCGGCAACTTCGGCAGCCAAGTTATCTAAATCAGAAGTAGAAACTCCGTCAAAGATTCCTTCGATCACTTTCATGGCAACAGCCTCAGGTGACACCAACGGATCCAATCCGTAACACATTTTAATAATTCGCGCTGTGATTTTATCAAACTTCACAGCTTCTTTTCTTCCGTCTCTTTTTACTACGTACATCCTTAATACCGCAATTAAATAATTAAAATTCTTCGTTCATGCTGAATTCTTTGTTCGCATCTCCAGCTAATACACCAGCTTTTTGGTATTCGCCTACGCGTTTTTCAAAGAAATTTGTTTTTCCTTGAATGGAGATCATTTCCATGAAATCAAATGGATTTGATGTATTGTATACACGTTCATTCCCCAATTCAACTAAAAGTCGATCCGCAACAAATTCAATGTATTGTTGCATAAGATCACTATTCATTCCAATAAGCTTAACTGGAATAGCGTCTGTCACAAATTCTTTTTCAATTTCGACAGCATCCATAATGATTTCACGTACTTTTTCCTTCGATAGTTTATTCACAAGGTGATTGTTGTACAATAAACAAGCAAAGTCACAATGCAACCCTTCATCACGTGAAATCAATTCGTTAGAGAAGGACAATCCTGGCATTAAACCACGTTTTTTCAACCAGAAAATAGAACAAAACGAGCCAGAAAAGAAAATTCCTTCGACAGCAGCGAAAGCAACTAAACGCTCTGCAAAATCGCCTTTATCAATCCAACGCAATGCCCAATCCGCTTTTTTCTTCACACAATCGAGCGTATCGATCGCGTTAAATAAATGATTTTTTTCTGCAGAATCTTTGATGTAAGTATCAATCAGAAGCGAATACGTCTCTGAATGAATATTTTCCATCGCAACTTGATTTCCGTAAAAGAATTTTGCTTCTGTGTATTGTACTTCAGACAAAAAGTTCTCTGCTAGGTTCTCGTTGACAATCCCATCGGATGCAGCAAAAAATGCAAGGATGTGTTTAATGAAGTGACGTTCATCATCATTCAATTTGTTCTCCCAGTCAATTTGATCGGGTGACAAATCAATTTCTTCTGCAGTCCAAAAGCTAGCCTCAGCTTTTTTGTAAAAACTCCAAATATCATCGTGTTGAATTGGAAATAATACAAAACGGCTTTTGTTTTCTTCAAGAATAGGTTCGCGTAAAGATGTTGTCATAAGCTCTTAAATAATTTTTAATCTAAAAAGGACATAGAAATGTATAACTTCTAAACCACATTTTCGTTAAATTGTTTTTGTATTACTCAATCAACTTTAACATTCGGTTTTGAAAACAAAACGTTGGTGAAATTTGAGACTACAAAAATTGTCAAAAAACATTCTTAAATCAATTAAAGAAATTAACATTAGCGCGATGTTATCAACACCGAAAATCGCAATCCTTTCTCCAATAAACCCTTCAGCAATTTTCAACACTGAAAGGAAAGATATTCACATCAACAATATGTTGATTTTAATAACTATTCCTCGCGATTTAGATAAATAAGTCAATTTAATTTCTTAAGTGAAATAGGACATTAAAATTATGGCGGAAATTTATTTTTTTCAAGAAACAATCTTTGAGTTTTTGAACACGTTATTGTTCAAACTTTAAGAATTCAATATGCACTTGGTAAACGCGAAATTAACTTCTTTTTTGAATCCATATTTAGAGGGATTTCAACACCTTATTTTTCCGAATACATGCCTACAATGTTCACATGAATTATCACGATTTGAAAAATATATTTGCGCTTTTTGTTGGGATAAACTTCAACGTACATATTTCGAATCTTATGAAAGTCCAAGCGGAATGGACCAATTATTTTGGGGAAGAATAACCTTGAAGGAAACGTTTGCCTTATATTTTTTTGAAAAGGAAAAACCCGTTCAAGATATACTTCACGCTTTAAAGTATCAATTTAAAGCACCCCTTGGAAGACATTTCGGTCGCATCATGGCTGAAACAATGATCAAAAGTCCCAAGTACAAGGAAATAGAAGCGTTGATTCCAGTGCCTATTCACCCTCAAAAACGATTTTTACGTGGCTACAATCAAAGCGAATTATTAGCCCAGGGTATGGCGGAAATTTTGAAAATCCCCATTTTATTAGATACTGTTCAGAAAAAAAGGAACAACGCAAGTCAAACAACAAAAAATAGATTTCTGCGCTGGGATAACGCCAGCGAGCAATTTTGTTTTGGAAAAAAAGGGGTGACGTATCGTCATATTGCCATTGTTGATGACGTAATTACTACTGGTTCAACACTCGAAGCCATGGCTCAACTATTACGTTCCCAATACCCACTTCTTCAAATAAGTTTGATTAGTTTCGCCATAGCAAAATAAACATGGATTCTGAACATATATTAATTATTGGCGCTGGACTCGCTGGAACATGCTTGGCTCATCAACTTATTGCTAACGGACACCGCATCCAATTAGTAGACCGGGGTATAAATCACTCGACAGCTATTGCTGCTGGAATGGTCAATCCAATGGTTTTTCGAAGGATGAATAAGTCTTGGAGATTGGATGAGTTCATGACTGACGCAAGAAATTATTACCTCCATTTAGAGCAGTTATTAGAACACAAGCTTTTTCACCCAATCATCATCCGTAGAATGCTTTCTTCAGAGCAAGAACGCAACTACTGGTTGGAAAGACAAAATGTGCAAGAATTTAAAGCTTACCTATCGGAAATAAGTCCCGAAGACGAGACCTATTCATTGGCCAATAATCAATTTGGAAGTGGAAGATTGAAATCTTCATTTTGGGTAGATGCAAAATCCTATTACGAGAAAAATACCGCATATTTTCATAAAAAAGGACTATTGTTAAAAGAGGATTTTGATTGTACTTATTTTGATGAAAACCAATTGACATACAAAGGAATAACCTATTCAAAAGTTGTTTTTTGCGTTGGATATCAACAAATGAACGCGCCTTTTTTTCAGGAATTACCTATCCAACAGACGAAGGGCCAAACCATCCGTGTTCGCTCGCAGGAAATCCCAGAAAATGAATCATTAAATCGGAAATGTTTTGTACTTCCAATGGGAGACCAAGTATTCAGAATCGGAGCCACCTATGAATGGGACAATCCAGATTTGAATCCGACCGAGGAGGCAAAACAAGAATTAATGGAACATCTTCGTGTGTTGGGAAATTTTACATACGACGTCATAGATCAACAAGTCGGGGTGCGTCCAACCGTTTTAGATCGCCGTCCAATTTTAGGAGCGCATCGCACGATAAAAAACATGTACCTCTTTAATGGACTTGGAACCAAGGGTTACCTCATGGCTCCAACGTTGGCTAGGGAATTAACTGATTTCATGTTCGAAGGAAAACCATTAGACAAGGAAATCTCGATCCAACGTTTTTACCAGAAATTAGATTTGTAAAAAAAATCCTATTTTTAGGGACGTAAAAACGATGAACATGGAAATAGAATCAACCAACACTAAGTCATTGAAACTAACGGATAACAGCCTGATTTTAATGGCTGAAATCGTTAAGTGGGCAAAATTTTTAGCTATTTGTTCCTTTGTTGGAGTAGGAATTATGGTTCTTTTAGGAGTAGGAATGATTCTCCTTCAATTTGAGAGCTTAAAGGTTGGGCTTCAAGTTTTAGTCATGGGTGTTTTTTATATCGGGATGGCGGTACTTTATTTATTTCCGGCGCTTTATTTGTATCGCTTTGCAACAGCATGTGGAGAAGCCATTGAAAAATTCAATGATGACACTTTGGAAGAAGGAATTGAAAATTTAAAATCCCTTTTCCGCTTCACGGGAATATTGACAATCATTATCCTTTCCTTATATGCTGTTGGGATTCTTTCGGTAATAGCAGTGTATCTGATTAGTATGTAATATAGTCGGGACATTAGACATCTATTCAGCGGGAAAATCGTATTTTTGTTACCGCTATGAATCACATTC
Organism: Crocinitomicaceae bacterium; assembly: GCA_024643545.1. GTDB lineage: Bacteria > Bacteroidota > Bacteroidia > Flavobacteriales_D > Crocinitomicaceae > UBA952. Next base: position 191,749 of record JAHEMR010000005.1, read on the forward strand.
GAAATTTCTGCATTATTGCACACATCGATCACGGTAAAAGTACCCTCGCAGATCGCTTACTTCAAACTACTGGAACGATATCCGACCGAAACATGCAGGCTCAGGCTTTGGATGACATGGACTTGGAGCGCGAACGTGGAATCACGATTAAGAGTCACGCCATTCAAATGAGTTATAAGTTTGAAGGGAACGATTATATTTTGAATCTAATTGACACCCCGGGACACGTAGATTTCTCCTATGAAGTATCGCGTTCAATCGCAGCATGTGAAGGAGCCCTGTTAATTGTTGATGCATCCCAAGGAATTGAGGCTCAAACAATTTCAAATTTATATTTGGCCCTAGAGCACGATTTGGAAATTATTCCGATCCTCAATAAAATGGACTTACCTGGTGCAATGCCGGAGGAAGTGTCTGATCAAATTGTTGAGTTAATCGGCTGTGATTACGAAGACATTATTCAAGCGTCAGGAAAAACCGGACTTGGAGTAGAAGCTATTTTAGCTGCTGTAGTTAACCGCATTCCACCCCCAAAAGGAGATGAGTCAGCGCCCTTACAAGCCATGATTTTCGACTCTGTTTTCAATCCATTTAGAGGAATCATTGCGTATTACAGAATTAAAAATGGAGTATTGAGAAAGGGACAAAAAGTTCGTTTTCTAAATACAGGAAGAGATTACAATGCCGATGAAATTGGAATATTAAAAATGGATCTTTCCCCTCGAAACGAAGTGAGAGCGGGAGATGTAGGATACATCATTTCAGGTATCAAGCAAGCGAACGAAGTGAAAGTTGGAGATACCATTACGGATACAGAAAATCCATGCGAAGTTCCAATCAAAGGATTTGAAGATGTTAAACCGATGGTATTTGCTGGAATTTATCCAGTAGACAACGAAGATTATGAGGAGTTGCGTTATTCAATGGAAAAGTTGCAACTGAATGACTCATCATTGGTTTTTGAGCCTGAATCATCTGCTGCACTCGGCTTTGGTTTCCGTTGTGGATTCCTTGGAATGCTACACATGGAAATCATTCAAGAGCGTTTGGAGCGCGAGTTTAACATGACCGTGATTACGACTGTTCCCAACGTTTCCTACAAAGCATATATGAAAAAAGACCCAGAGGACGCGTTAATTGTGAATAATCCATCGGAACTTCCTGATCCATCTGGAATGGAACGAATTGAAGAACCTTACATTAAAGCTCAAGTCATCACAAAAACAGAATATGTTGGTGCGATTATGACTTTGTGCATTGAAAAACGTGGCGAATTACAAAATCAAGTGTACTTAACACAAGACAGAGTTGAAATCACTTTTGAAATGCCATTGGCGGAGATTGTCTTTGATTTTTATGACCGTTTGAAATCTGTTTCCCGTGGGTATGCTTCGTTTGACTATCATCCAATCGGATACAAAGAGTCAGATTTGATTAAAATGGACCTTCTTTTGAATGGGGAACAAGTAGATGCATTATCTGCATTGGTTCACCGCAGTAACGCTTTTGATCTAGGAAAACGCATTTGTGTCAAATTGCGCGAATTAATCCCAAGACAACAATTTGAAATTCCGATTCAAGCCGCTATCGGGGCTAAGGTAATTGCGCGTGAAACCATCAAAGCCTTGAGAAAGGATGTAACAGCTAAGTGTTACGGTGGAGATATTTCGCGTAAACGTAAATTATTAGAGAAACAAAAAGCGGGTAAAAAACGTATGCGCCAAGTGGGACGAGTAGAGGTTCCGCAAGAAGCATTTTTAGCTGTATTGAAATTAAACGACTAAACTTAAACATATGAATTCTATTTTAACTCATGCGCATTCTGGCTTACGTTGGGTAGCCATTATTCTTTTATTACTTGCTATCGCAAATACATTTACTGCGAAAACGTATGAAAAGAAACACAAAATGATCAACCTTTTTGCCATGATTACCCTGCATACTCAATTGCTCATAGGTTTAGCCCAATATTTTTTCACTTCGAAAAAAATCTTTTTTGGTGAAAATTGGATGACTGAAGCTAAAGGGATGTATCGATTTTTTGGAATGGAACATTTAATTGGAATGCTTGCTGCAATCGTTGTAATTACAATTGGCAGGAAAATCGCAGAAAAACAAGAATCCGATTTAGCTAAACATAAGAAAATCAGATTGTATTTTATTATCGGATTCATTTTAATCTTGGCTTTTATTCCATGGCCATTTAGAGAAAATTTACATGTTACTTCATGGTTCTAAATCGTTTTTTCTTTTTTCTTTTTTTTGCGGGATTAAGCTCCTGTGGTTCTGGTTCATCACCTAAAAATAACGATGCTTTACCGATTGAAACGCCCGCTGAAAAAGGGGCCTCCTTGTATACCGTTAATTGTACAAGTTGTCATGGTGAAGACGGAAAAATGGGTGGGTCAGGAGCGAAAGACTTATCGAAATCACACTTAAGTGACACACAAATTAAAAAAATACTACAAAAGGGTAAAAATGCCATGCCACCGATGTCAGCGATTTTAGAGACTGAGGAAAACATGGATTTCGTTATCCAGCACATTAAAACCTTAAGAAAATAATGCAAGAAGGCCACGTAACAGTTGATGCAGTAGAGGAATCTTGTATTTTAGTGGGCGTAATCACATCAGAAATAGATGAGGTTATTGCCAATGAACATTTGGACGAATTGGAGTTTTTAGCTGAAACTGCAGGGGCAATTACACATACAAAATTCTTACAGAAGTTACCTTATCCAAATCCACGTACGTACGTTGGAACAGGTAAGCTAGAGGAAATCAAACAGTACATGAAAGCCATGGACATCGAGATGGTTATTTTCGATGATGAATTGTCACCTTCCCAATTGCGAAACATAGAACGAGAGCTGGAGTGTAAGGTGTTGGATAGAACGATTTTAATCTTAGATATCTTCGCTAGTCGTGCTCGTACTTTTCATGCTAAAACACAAGTTGAATTAGCGCAATTACAGTATATGTTGCCGCGTTTGACAAGACTTTGGACTCACCTTGAGCGTCAGAAAGGTGGAATTGGATTACGTGGTCCGGGAGAATCTCAGATTGAAACAGACCGTCGAATCATTCAAATGCGTATTTCCTTAATGAAGGAAAGGTTAAAGGACATTGATAAACAAATGACTATTCAGCGAAGTAACCGAGGACAATTAGTTCGCGTTGCGCTAGTCGGTTATACAAACGTTGGGAAAAGTACCCTGATGAATTTACTTTCGAAATCGGATGTCTTTGCAGAAAATAAATTGTTTGCTACATTGGACACAACCGTACGTAAAGTGGTGATTGATAATATGCCGATGCTTCTAACAGATACCGTTGGATTTATTCGAAAACTTCCCCAACAATTGATGGAGTCGTTTAAATCAACCTTAGATGAGGTTCGTGAAGCAGATTTACTCATACATGTTTTGGACATTTCTCATCCAAACTTCGAAGACCATTTCAATGTAGTCAATGAGACACTAAATGAAATCGACAAAACAGAGAAACCAACAATCGTTGTGTTCAATAAAATTGATGCCTATCAGCCAATTCTGAATGAATTGAACGAAGAGGAAGAAGATATAAAATCCCTAGATTCTCTCAAAAAATCATGGATGGCAAAAATGAACAAGACTAAATGTGTGTTTATTTCTGCTCAAAACAAGGAGAACGTGGAAGAATTAAAGGAAGTACTTTACGAAGAGGTTAAAACTATCTTTCGTGTACGCTATCCCTACAACAATTTTCTGTATTAATCGACCACCAATTCTAGGTCAATCTGACGTTTTTTAGGATTTACCTTGGCGATTTTCACGCGTACCTTGTCTCCGAAATTATATGCTTTTCTATAGCGTGCACCCGTAATTTTAAAGTTGTCCTGATCGAAATAATAGCGGTCACCTGGAATTTCTGACATCGGTACCATTCCTTCGCACTGATTTTCATCCATGCGCACGAACATACCGTGTTCGGCAATTCCGGATATGGTTCCTTCAAAAACTTCTCCCAAGTGGTCCATCACGAACAAGGTTTGGAAATATTTCGTGGATTCTCTTTCGGCTTCGGAAGCCTTGCGTTCATTTTTGGAAATACGTGTACAAATCGTCTTTAACTCCCCGCCATATTTATGTTGCTTGCTAGTTAGTTCTTCCTGTAAAATTCGGTGAACAACTAAATCAGCATAACGTCGAATGGGTGAGGTAAAATGACTGTAATGTTTAAAAGCTAAGCCATAATGTCCAATGTTTTCAGTCTCGTATGAAGCTTTTGCCATAGATCGAATCGCCATCGATTGAACAAGTGAAAACTCATTTTCTTCTCTGATTTCTTCGAATAGCGCATTTAAATTTTTTGCAATAGACTTTGTATCGTGTAAATCTATTTTGTGTCCGAATTTCTCAATGAAAACGGAAAAAACATCCATTTTTCCGGGGTCTGGGGAGTCATGAACACGGTAAATCATCGGGAATGGGTCTCTGCCCTTTTCGGGTTTCGAAAGGAAAGTGGCTACCTTGCGGTTCGCAAGTAACATGAATTCTTCGATTAATTTGTGTGCGTCTTTTGATGTTTTAATCACTACTTCAGACGGATGCCCAGTGTCATTTAAGCGAAAACGCATTTCTTCGGATTCAATGCTGAGGGCACCATCCTTTAATCGTTGTTTTCTTAGGATATGTGCTACCCCATTCAGTTTACGAATGACAACTTGGTGATCACCATCTTGTCCTTCAATGATTTCTTGTGCTTCTTCATAGGTGAAACGACGGTCTGAGTGAATCACACCTTTCCCGTACCATTCTTTATATACCTTTCCTTTATCGTCCATTTCAAAAACAGCTGAAAAGGTATATTTATCTTCATGTGGACGCAAGGAACAAGCAATGTTCGATAATTGTTCAGGAAGCATGGGAATCACTCGGTCAACCAAATAAACGGAGTTAGAACGTAGTAAAGCTTCAGCATCCATTGCCATTCCTGGCCTCACATAATGACTAACATCTGCAATGTGAACACCTAATTCATAATGTCCATTTTCTAATTCTTCATAGGAGATGGCATCGTCAAAGTCACGTGCATCGAATGGATCAATAGTAAACGTGAGCACTTGTCTAAAGTCTCTACGTGTAGCAATTTCTTTATCATCTAATTCAACGGGTACTCGTTCCGCTTCATCTAAAACGGCATCTGGAAAAATAGGATTAATTCCTTGGTTGTATAAGATAGATAACATTTCTGTGTCATTACTACCAGGCATTCCCAAAATAGCAACGACTTCCCCAAATGGTTTTTCTGCAGATTTTGGCCAAACAGTAATCTTTACAAGCGCTTTTTCTCCATCTCTCGCTCCGTTTAAATTTTCTTTAGGGACACGAATTTCTAGACCACTTCGGTTGTTATCTGGAATAAGCAACGCAGTTTTATCTCCGAACTGAATGGTACCAACAAACTGAACACGTTCACGTTCTTTAATTTCAACAACGGCGCCTTCATCTCTGTTAGGCCCAGATTTAAATACACGCACTTTTACGGTGTCGCCATTTAATGCTTGTCCAATGTTTTGTGGCGCAATAAATACGTCTTTTTCTTTTCCTTCAACGACAACAAATCCCGCACCTCGTTGCGTCAATTGTATAACGCCTTCGACTAAGTTGGACCCACCATTCAAGCTGTAAGTAAAATGATTGATTCGTTTGATCGCATTTTTACTGGCAAGAGCATTCAAACCTTCAAATACAACTTGACGGCTCATCGGATCGCGAGCTTCAACCATTGAACATATTTGCTGGTGAGTTAATTCAACACCTGGGTGTTTCTCGAACAAGCGAATGAGTATCGCATTGATCCCCGATTTTTTTTTACCGGGAGCTGGTTTGGAATACCGTTTTTTGGACATAGCACGAAGTTAGACAAATATCTTGTCCTAGGCATTTTAATAAAGTCGAAAGAAAAGAATTAGTGACGAACGACTAATTTTTTCGTGATGGTTTTTCCGCTGGTAGTGTCAAACACTAAAAAATAAATGCCATTGCTTAAATCGCTTACATTCAATTTTTTGCTGCCATGAATTGTTTCTTTCATGATGACATTCCCTACGGCATCCATCATTTTTAAGTTGGTTTGGTCCATTCCAGCCAATTGAATACTAACCGATTCAGAACTTGGATTCGGGTAGATTGTAACGCCTGCATCTTCTTTGATTGGCTTAACGGCCGCTAAATAATCGACGACAACATCAATTGAATCGTTAAAATTAATGCCATTTGCAGAAATATAATACCTGTAGTGAGCGGTTCCATAAACACCATCAGCTGGATCAACAGAAGCTTTTAACTTACCATATTCCCCGTCGTTTAAAGTGAATAAAACAGCTTGTGAACCTGGTGTAGTCCAAGGGTTGGTGTTCATTTGTGCGGAAGAATAACATGTTCCTCCAAAAGGATCTGTTGCATGCCCCCAACACAATGCATCAGTCCAACCTGCTGGAGCATCTATGCGTAAACGAGTAACTCTCCAATCTCTTGGGGCACCTGTGTGATTTTCTACATCAAGTGGAATGTCAAAAGATGCGTTTGATGGAGCCACAACATTGTAGGTAGCACCTGACAAGTCTGTAGTTTGTCCGTCAACATGGATAACAATTCCGTTTTGTGAGAATGTGACAACACTAAAAGAAAGTGTCAAAATGAGAAATAAGGACTTCATCATAGGAGTTTCAATTTTATCAAAAATAACAAATTATTCCTTAGTTTCAAAATCTCACAAAGTTTTTCAGGTCTTGGTTTTTTTATACCTTTGAGTTCGGCAAGGTTTTTGAAAGACCGAGCAAAATAACGAAAGCTATGAAATCTATTCTTACCCTTACTTTTACCATTCTAACTGCGTTAAACGCTTTTACACAAGACGCGAACAGTGCAGAGAGTCACTTGAAAAAATTGCCTTCTGTTAACTTGAAGGACATCAATGGAAAATCAATGAACACTTCGGCTCTCGGAGTAGATGGCCCTATTATCATTAGTTTTTGGGCAACCTGGTGTGCGCCATGCAAAAAAGAATTGAATACCATTCATGAGCTCTACGAAGATTGGCAAGCAGAAACGGGAGTTACACTTGTTGCCGTTTCAATTGACGATGAAAAAACAAAAAGCCAAGTTCCTGTTTACGTAAACGGAAAAGCATGGGATTACATGGTATTAATGGATCCAAATGGAGATTTTAAACGAGCAATGGGTGTGAACAATGTGCCACATACTTTTTTAATTGACAAAGACGGAAACATTGTCTATTCACACAACAATTATGCTCCGGGAGATGAAGAGAAATTATACAAAGAACTTCTTCACCTAAGCGGAAAATAAACCGAATGAAAAGATTTTTACACGTCTCTATTGGGACTTTCATCAGTTTTTTAAGTTTTTCACAGGGTTCGCTAACTGGTAATATTGAAAGTACGTTTCAATATTTAAATGCTGATTCCATCATAGATGCTAAACAACCGGCTCAAAAAGGCTTGTTGAATAGTTACATGAATGTCTTCTATACGCAGGGAAACTTCAAAGCAGGTATGCGCATGGAATCGTATCTTCCAAGAATTCAGGGCTACCCAAACCGATTCGATGGTACCGGAATTGGAATGCGTTATGTGGGTTATTCTAACGGATTTGTCGACGTCACATTAGGTTCTTTTTATGAGCAATTTGGCTCTGGATTATCTTTTCGAGCATACGAAGATCGTTCACTGGGTTATGACAACATGATGGATGGCGCGCGCATCATTGTGCGTCCAACAACAGGGCTTGTGCTTAAAGGAGTCTATGGGACACAACGTTTGTCTTTTCAAGGAGGCAGTATTATTCACGGTGCTGGTATCGTCCGCGGTATAGATGGTGAATTTCACTTAAACGAAGGCATCAAGAAAATGAAAGAATTTCCATTGGATGTTGTGTTAGGTGCTTCCTTTGTGAGTAAATACCAAGAGGACAATAATCCAGATTTAATCTTGCCTCAAAACGTTGGAACATATGGTGGAAGGGTGAAATTACGATATAAGAAATTTTATGGGGACATCGAATATGTACAAAAAGAACAGGATCCTTCCAATGACAATAATTATATCTATAATTTTGGACATGCGTCCGTATTTAATTTGAGTTATACGCAAAAAGGGTTAGGTATTTTGGTGTCGGGGAAATCTGTTGACAACATGAGTTACCGTTCTGATCGCACGAAGGACTTGCAAGATGTTTTTATCAATTACTTGCCTTCATTAAATAAAACACACACATACAACTTGGTGGCAACTTTGTATCCATATGCTACTCAACCAATGGGGGAAGTAGCCTATCAAACAGATGTATTGTATACCTTTAAAAAAGGATCGAAGTTGGGGGGGAAATACGGCACCACAATCGGTGGAAATTTCTCGACGACTTACCGACCAATAAGAAGTACCGTTGGTATCAATCCATTAGATTCAACAGGTGTAACTTATGCATGTCGACCTTTTCACGCAAGTGACAGTATGTATTGGCAGGACATCAACTTCAACATGACTAAAAAAATCAACAAGAAATTTAGTACGATTTTGAGTTTTTATTCCATCAAAATCAACAATGATGTCGTAAAAATTTCCAATGATGCACATGGGATTATCCATGCAAACATAGGTGTGGGCGAATTCTCTTATAAGTTTAACACCAAACACTCGCTTCGTACGGAAATTCAAGGATTGTTTGTTCAAAAGGAAAACGGCTTGATTAAAGATAAAGGAAATTGGGCGACTTTGTTGTTGGAATATTCCATTTCTCCGGGATGGTTTTTTAGTTTTATGAATCAATACAACTATGGAAATCCGGATGTGAATAAGCGTGTGAATTATCCAATATTAACATGTGGTTATGTGCGTGATGCCACGCGATTTACAGTATCATATGGACGTCAACGCGCTGGATTGTTTTGCGTAGGAGGTGTATGTCGCTTCGTTCCCGCATCGAATGGTTTAACACTTAGCTTTACTCAAAGTTTTTAGTATGAAAAAGTTCATCTTTTTGTTTTTGGTTGGTTGGTCGTTGATGACGTATACTTCGTGTGATCATGTGACCAATCCGTTTCCTCCTCAAGCACCTTTGGATTTAGATTCAACGCTGTATCCTGGAAATTGGGCGGATTACGTAGCCAATGAATGGCCAACATTTTCAACAAATACAAATGTTGATCGAAATATTCTTATTGAAGATTACACAGGACACAAATGTATTTTTTGTCCGGCAGCTGCAGATTTAGCGCACCAAATGGAAACCGCTCATGAAGGCAGAATCTTTGTTTCTTCTATGCATGTTGGTCCTTTAGGAATAGGGGACTTTCAAACAGTAAGCCCACCTGAATACCCAGTAGATTTTACCAATCCACAATGTGTGGAAATCGGCACGTATTTCGGTGCTCATGATGGGGGATTTAGTGGGAATCCGCGCGGAACAATTAACCGTTTTACCTTTGGAGGAAATATTTTTCAAAGTCCAAATGCTTGGACAAGCATGGTGAATACCATGTTAGCTGAAAACACCTTGAAAGTAAATATGCAATCGGCATTAAACTACTATCCGCAAACACATGGCGCATTTTTGCATGTTGAAGTAGAAAAGTTGGATGCAAACTTGACAAACGAGTTAGGAATTGTTGCGTATGTCCTTGAAGATTCGTTGGTTGGCGATCAAAAGATGAGTGATAATTCCCACAATACAAGTTATATTCATAGAGATATTCACCGTGGTAACCTAAACGGACAATCCTTTGGAAGAGTCTTATCACCTGCTGATATTCAAAATGGCAAATACTATGTGAACTATAGTTTTGTTGTACCAAACCAATTAGACAATACATACAATGCAGAAAATATGCATGTATTAATTTATGTGTACGATCGCACAACTTGGGAGATATACCAAGTGATTCGTCAGAATATCATTCCTTAATTAGAAATTTTCGACATTCCGATGGCGCTAAGACAACACCTCGCACAAAAACTTGAACAGCGGCTTTCACCTCAACAAATTCAGTTGATGAAATTGCTTCAAGTGCCAACGATGGAATTAGATCAGCGCATTAAGCAAGAATTGGAAGAAAATCCAGCATTGGAGGAAGGAGCGGATGATTTTGAAGACGAGTTTGAACAGGAGGAAGAATTTGATGATGCAGCTGGCGAAGAGGAATTTGACCTATCTGACTATTTAGATGATGATTCTGCTGACTATAAAACACAAGTAAACAATCATTCCAAGGATGATGAGGAGCGCGTGATACCATTATCAGGGGAACAGTCTTTCCAAGAAAAACTTACTGAACAACTGCATTTATTGTATTTGGAAGATGAACAATTCACAATTGCTGATGTCATAATCGGCAACCTTGATGAATCAGGCTACCTGAACAGAAGCATTGATGCGATTGTCGATGATTTGGCTTTTTCTATGAACGTAGATGTAACTGAACAGTCTGTATTGGATATTTTACAGTTGGTACAGGAGTTGGATCCAGCGGGTGTGGGGGCAAGAAATTTACAAGAATGTCTTTTGATTCAAATCAAACGAAAACAGGATGGAGACATTTCGCGGTATACAGCGAAAAAAATCCTGGAGAATCATTTCGAAGAATTCACTAAAAAACATTACGATAAAATTGCCAAAAAGCTCGAAATAGACGACCATGATTTAAAGGATGCCATTGATGAGATTTTAAAGTTAAATCCAAAACCTGGTGGTTCTATGCGCGAATCTGCTAAAAATTACCAGCAAATTATTCCAGACTTTACACTTTTTGAAAGTGAAGGGCGTTTGGAACTTGGATTAAATGGTAGAAATGCTCCGGAATTAAAAGTCAGTCGAGAATATGAAACAATGCTTCGTTCCTATGCGGAGGGAGCAAAGTCGTCGAAATCGGATAAAGACGCCCTCACTTTCGTTCGTCAAAAGTTGGATGGTGCTAAATGGTTCATTGATGCAATTAAACAACGTCAACAGACCCTATTGTTGACAATGGGCGCAATTATGGATTACCAAGAAGCCTATTTTTTGAGTGGTGATGAAACCAAACTTCGTCCAATGATTCTGAAAGACATTGCCGATGTTATTGGCTTGGATATTTCCACGATTTCTAGGGTTGCAAATTCGAAATTTGTTCAAACAAATTATGGGATATTCCCTTTAAAGTATTTTTTCTCCGAATCATTATCGACTGATAGTGGAGAGGAGGTATCCACGCGAGAGGTGAAAAAGATTTTGTCAGATGCCATTGAAGCGGAGGATAAGCACAATCCTTTAACTGATGAAAAGTTAATGGACTTATTGAATGAAAAAGGATACAATATTGCGCGAAGAACAGTCGCGAAATACCGAGAGCAATTGAATATTCCAGTTGCAAGAATGCGAAAAGAACTATAACATGAAAGGAATACTAGCTCATTTAATCTCCTGGGTATTTTTGCCCCTACTCATGCCAACATATGGAATTTTATTGGCGATGTATATTCCTTCCAATCCAAAAGACTTAACGCATGCATCTTTGTATATGTTATTGCCAGATTTAAAGATGAGGTTGATTCTTCTTTTTTTCTTGTTTAGTGCTGTCGCCCCAGGATTATCCTTTTTAGCCCTCCATCAAAAAAAAGTGATTAGCACCATAGATATTGAAAATCAACGCGAACGAAACATTCCACTTTTAGTAATGATGGCTTATTCATTGGTCTTGTTTTTATTGTTTTTTGTAAAAGCACCTAAGTCAGTACTTCCAATAGCATTTTATGCACTCCCATTGTCCGGAGTCCTTGTAACAGGTGTCTTTATGGGAATAAATAGGTGGATAAAAATATCTCTTCATGCAGGAGGAGCAGGTATTTTGGTTGGATTCTTATTTGCATTTTTTTTAGAACAACATACGTTTGAAACATGGATTTTACCTGCTGCCATTTTTGCTTCTGGTTTAACCATTTCAGCGCGTTTATTTTTAAATAAACATCGTCCAATTGAGGTCTATACCGGCTGGACATTAGCCGTTCTCATCACCTTTTTTACACATTATTTTTACGGTCAGTGTATATGAATTTTACGAACGCTCTTCTACTTTTAACTGGTGTCTTTTTATTTTCCTGTTCGGATTTAAAGAAAGATGAACAATTGAAACGTATTTCCAAATTGGAGCAACGACTTAGTGTGATTGAGCAAACACGCATTAAAAATGAAATCGACACACTCTCCGCTCTTAAATCGACAACAAATTCCGTGGAGATTCGCTTAAAAAAATATTTAGTGTTGGATACGATCAACTTGGTTTTAGGCAAAAAAATCGATGCCTATAAAATCATGAGAAGAAACTTAAATCCACTTTGGAAACAAAATAGCCAACTAAAAACAGCCATTCGAGAAGAACAAAGAACATTAAAGGCCTTGAGCGCAGATATTGAAAATGGTTCTGGAAGCAGGGATAAATATGAATCTTATATTTTGTTTGAAAAAAACAAAATAAGTCAAGTGGATGTTTTACTAAAAGAATACCTACGACTCAAGCTGGAAACACTTGAAACATATCATAAATTACACGCTGAATTAAATCAATTGTCTCTTGATTTATTAAGAAAACATAATTTAAATCACGAATGAAAATCACTGCATTATTTTTCCTTCTTTTTGTTTCTTTTTATTCGTTTTGTCAAACCGAAACAGATATTCAATTAGCACAGTATTACTATACAAATGGTGAGTTTGAGAAGGCAACAACCTACTATGAAAAGATCTATGAAAATGATCCGTCGAAAGTAATTTTCACGCGCTATTATGAGTGTTTAATGGAAACCAAAGACATTAAAACCGCTGAAAAAATATTAAAAAAACAAGTGAATTTAAATAAAGGAGACCTAGAACTACGAGTAACCTTTGCGCAATTTTATGAAGAAATCGATGAGCCTGCAAAATCCCGTAAAATTTACGAAGAAATACTTGATGAGGTAAATAGTAATGCAGGATTAACCATACAAATCTATCAAGCATTTGTAGCTCGGGGAAAGTTTGAATTAGCCAAAACATGTTTGGATAAGGGAAGAAAATTAGCCCCAACATATCCCTTTAACTTTCAATATGCCGATTATTATGCATTGATGGGCAACAAGCCGGAAATGATGAGGGAGTACATTGAATACCTCGAGCTACAACCAAACATGAAGGAATCCATTCAATTAGCCATAAATAGCCGTGTTAATTTATCGAAAAGCGATTCGCCTGATTTCATAGCTTTGAAAGAAATGTTAATTGCGAAGACACAAAAAACAAATGCACCATTGATTTACTCCGAGATGTTGATTTGGTTATTTATACAAAATCAAAACTTTAATGGAGCATTCATTCAAGCTCAAGCATTAGATAAGCGCGTACAAGGAGATGGTTCTCGTGTAATGGAACTAGGATTGGTTTGCGTTGAGAATAAATCCTATGATATCGCGCGAAAGTGCTTTGATTACATTATTGCTCTAGGCTCAAGTCAACCCTTGTATTTTGAGGCACAAAAAGCATTATTGAATACGCGTTTTATTGAAATCACTACAAACCGAGCATATTCTTCCTCAGAGATTCAAGCAACAATACAAGATTATACAGACGCATTAGCACGCTTAGGTAAGTCCAAATTTACTTTTCAGATTATTTTAGAGCTTGCACATATAAAGGCATTTTATGGAAACCAGGTTTTGGAATCCATCGATTTACTCACCAATTTATTGGCAACACCTGGTTTAACGGATATGCAACGTGCACAGGTTAAAATGAAGTTAGCGGATGTACAAGTTCTCGGAGGAGATATTTGGGAAGCTTCACTTCTTTACATGCAGGTGGACAATGATTTCAAGTTCGAACCAATTGGAAACGAAGCAAAATACAAAAATGCACGGGTGTTTTATTTTGATGGAGAATTTGATTTTGCTCAGGGTCAATTAAATGTCTTAAAAGAATCAACTTCCAAAATGATTGCTAATGATGCCTTACAATTATCGGTTATGATTACGGATAATTATGGTTTAGACAGTAATTATCAGGCAATGCTTTGGTTTGCCACGGCAGAAAGACTAATTGAACAGCACCGATATGATTCGGCATTTGTCTTATTTGACAGCATTCAACTAACTTTCCCAATGCATGCCCTAGCAGACGAAATTTTGTTTCGAAAAGGCAAAGCAATGGAAGACCAGGGAAAATGGAAAGAGGCGGTAGATTACTATAGTGATCTTTTGAAATTTCACTCCGATGACATCCTCGGGGATGACGCATTGTTTCGTTTGGCAGAAATCGAAGAAAATCAATTTCAAAACAAAGAAAAAGCGCTTGAATATTACAAGCGCTTAATCATGGATTTTAAAGGAAGTTTATTCTCAACTGAGGCAAGGTCTCGCATTCGCTACTTAAGAGGTGATGCAAACATTGAACTTGATTCAGAGGAACTTTAATTAATGTAAATCTGGCATTTCACGAGTGAATGCTGGAATCCCAGTAACATCCATCCCTGTAATTAATAAGTGAATGTCGTGTGTTCCTTCGTAGGTTACAACCGATTCAAGATTTGCCATGTGGCGCATCATGGAATACTCACTTGTAATTCCCATTCCACCGTGAATTTGGCGTGCTTCACGCGCAATGTTCAAGGCGATTTCTACATTGTTTCGTTTCGCCATGGAAATTTGAGCTGACGTTGCACGTCCTTCGTTGCGAAGCTGTCCCAAACGGAAGGTAAGTAATTGAGCTTTCGTGATCTCAGTAATCATTTCAGCTAGTTTTTTCTGAATCAATTGAAATGCTCCGATGGGAACATTAAATTGTGTGCGTTCTTTCGAGTAGCGCAATGCTTGATCGTAACAATCCATTGCTGCACCAATCGCTCCCCAGGCAATACCAAATCGCGCTGAATCAAGACAACTTAGTGGCGCACCAAGTCCTGATCGTCCCGGAAGGATATTTGATTTAGGAACTTTCACGTTATCAAAAATAAGCTCTCCGGTTGCAGAAGCACGAAGGGATAATTTCCCGTGCATTTCAGGCGTTGAAAATCCTTCCATTCCACGCTCAACGATGATACCGTGAATTCGTCCGGTCTCATCCTTTGCCCAAACAACGGCGATGTCCGCGAAAGGAGCATTAGAGATCCACATTTTGGCACCGTTTAGGATTACATGATCACCTGCATCTTTAAAGTTAGTAGTCATTCCACCTGGATTAGACCCGTGGTCAGGCTCGGTAAGACCGAAACATCCCATCATTTCACCAGTGGATAGTTTAGGTAAATATTTTTGTTTATGTTCTTCGGAACCATACTTCCAAATAGGGTACATCACGAGTGAAGACTGCACAGAAGCCGTAGAGCGTAATCCTGAATCGCAACGTTCCAACTCTTGCATAATTAAGCCGTAGGAAATATGATCTAATCCAGGCCCACCATATTCTTCTGGGATATACGGACCGAAAGCTCCAATTTCTCCTAGTCCTTTTAAAATGTGCATAGGGAACGTAGCATTTTCGTAATGCTCATCAATAATCGGAGAAACTTCTTTTTTAACCCATGCTCGAGCAGCATCGCGAACAAGTTTGTGCTCATCCGAAAGTAGGTCATCCATCCCGTAGTAATCTGGATGTGTGAATAAATCTGTTTTCATAATTTACCTTATTTGAATGCAAAAGTAAGTAATAATTAAAATGTCCACCTCATACATTTTTGAATTAATTTTGTAGGTGATGATATATATATTACTTAGCTCGTTTGAACTTGTTGAACGAAACACACAAATGAATAGTTACTTACTGGTAATATTACTGTTGTGCTTTGCTTTTGTTGGTGTTGCGCGTGTCGCACAGCCGGATTTAATCGCCCAAACTTTTAGCGGATTTTTTAAGGTAAAACGTCCGGACAGCATGGGTTTTGAAGGCTCTAAGTTGCAACCGAGCATGACGGTATTGATTGTGTTAAACTATATCATTTCTTTCGCCACCTGTGTGTTTTTGATTTTATATCAAAATGAGCATATGCTTGAAACGATCGGCTTAACTTTAAAAATTGTCGCTGCATTAACGTTGTTGCAATTAGTAAATTTTCGCCTTGTATTTTTGTTGTCAGGGGAGCGAGCAATTCTAGATTCAATGAGTACTGTGAATAAACAAGTATGGTCTTTTGGTGGATTCTTGCTCACGAGTTTGGCTTTGCTTTGGATTTTAAATCAAGAACACCGTGCTTTTTTTGAGCAATTGTTTCTTATTATTTGTTTTTCTTTATTCGCATGGCGCATCATTAAAGGATTAATTCTTGCCACGCAATTAAGGTATAAATGGTATTATTTAATTTTGTATCTTTGCACCTTAGAAATTTTACCAATGTTGATTTTAAGCAAATTAGCTTGGAAATATTTCGCAGTAATTATTTGATATTATACGTTAAAAACAACGAAACTTGGCCATCAAGACAATTTTAGTTTCGCAGCCTAAACCAGAGGGTGAGAAGTCGCCATATTACGATTTGGCTGAAAAGTATAAGTTGAAAATAGACTTTCGTCCGTTTATCAAAGTAGAAGGAATTGATCCTAAAGAATTTAGGGCTCAAAGAGTCAATTTATCTGAGCATACGGCCATCATTTTAACATCTAAAGTTGCAGTAGACCACTTTTTTCGCATTGCAGAAGCAACACGATTTGAGGTGCCAGACACCATGAAATACTTCTGTATTACAGAGGCAGTTGCGTTGTATCTTCAAAAATATGTGACCTACCGAAAACGAAAAATTTTCTTTGGTAAACAAACAATCGATGAATTAGCGGAGATGATGAAGAAACATAAGAACGAAAAATTCTTATTGCCTTGTACAGATATTCTTCGCGACAATATTCCATTGACACTAGAACAACAATCCATACCTTTTACGAAGGTAATTTTGTATAGAACTGTTGCATCTGACTTGTCTGATTTGGAAGATGTTTACTACGACATGTTGGTGTTTTTTAGTCCTGGAGGAATTGAGTCTTTATTCAAAAATTTCCCTGATTTCAAACAAAATGAAACGGCCATTGCTGCGTTTGGTCCAACCACCGCTAATGCTGTAGTCAAAAATAACTTGAGGTTAGATGTCCATGCACCTCATCCTAAAGCTCCTTCAATGGTTGGCGCAATCGAATTGTTTATCAAGGAACAATCAAAAAAGAAATAATTACTTCTTTTAAAAAACTCATTCAGGCCTTTTTTTTCTTCGTGAATTCTTATTATATTTACCCGAACTTAAAATATAATTCATGAAAAAACTATTATTCTCAGCTTTATTGCTTGTGTCAGGAGTTAGCGCGAATGCACAGTTAGCAAATGGTAGTGTCGCTCCAAACTGGACGTTCACTGACTTGAATGGTACTTCTCAATCTTTGTATTCTTACTTAGATCAAGGAAAAACCGTTTTTATTGATGTATCTGCTGCTTGGTGTGGTCCATGTTGGAACTACCACAACACACACGCACTACGTGATTTATACGAAAACCACGGACCAACTGGATTTCCAAGTGTTGTTGCTGGTACAACAAACGATGTAATGGTTTTCTTTTTAGAAGGAGAACTTTCTAATACATCAGCTCAATTAAATGGTCCAGCTGCTGCAACTGGTGTTGCTTCAACTGCAACTCAAGGTGACTGGGTAACAGGAACAACGTATCCAATCGTTGACCTTCCTAACACCGCTGCAGGTCAAGCATTCATGTCAGGATATAACATCGCTTATTTCCCTACAATTTACAAAATTTGCCCTAACCGTATTATCGAGGAAGTTGGTCAAGCTACTGCTGCTAACTTGTATGCATCTGTTGCTTCTTGTCCAGCTCCGGCTTCTCAGCCAGCTGACGTTGCAGCTTTAGCATATACAGGAGCATTGGTACACTGTGAAGGTGCTTACACACCATCTGTTCAAATCCAAAATAATGGTACATCTGCATTAACAAGTGCTACTGTAACAATTTCAATGGGTGGAACAACAGTTTCTACTGGTACTTACTCTGGTAACTTAGCTACTTACGGTGTTGCTAACGTAACATGTACGCCAATTGCTTCATTCATGGGTGGAGCTTTAACAGTTACAGTTACTACAACAGGTGATGCATCTGCAACAAATAATGGTGTAAATGCTACAGTTGGACTAGCTGCTAATGCTACTTCTCAATATGTAACAGTAAACATTACAACAGACCGTTACGCTTCTGAAACTTCTTGGAACATCAAAAACAGCACAGGTGTTGTTGTTGCTCAAGGTGGAGGAAGTTGGACTGACTTAAGTGCAACAGGACAAACTGTTCAAGCGCCAGTATTGGTTACTTTGAATCCTTCACAATGTTATACATTCGAAATCTTGGATGCATACGGTGACGGAATTTGTTGTTCTTACGGAAATGGTGCTTACTCTGTTGTAGATATGGCAGGTACAGTATTAGGTTCAGGTGGATCATTTGCTTCAAGTGAGCAAAAAGCATTCAAAACAGGTGTATTAGGAATCAACGAATTAGAAACTATCGCGTTGAATGTTTACCCTAACCCAGCATCAGATGTATTAAACGTAACTTTCGAAGCAAACAATGCTGATTTCGTTATTACATTAACAGATCTTCAAGGACGTGTAATTTCTTCTAAAGAAATGACAAACTTGAATGGTACTCAATTAGTATCATTTGCAACTGCAAATATTGCTGGTGGTAGCTACATCGTAACTGTTGCTTCAAACGGTACAAAAACAACTAAAAACGTAGTGATTAAATAATCACCTTAACGATTTGGAAACGCCCTCAATTGAGGGCGTTTTTTTTTGACTATACTTTATGTTTATTCCTTTACAAGATCAAAGTTCGGTTTTACTTCCAACAAAGTTTACCTACCCATTTTATTATGACCCACATCCCATTGCATTAATTGCGTCGAGGGAATTACAAGTAAGATTGCAAAAACAGGAATTTCATCATGATTTCGGTATCGGTCAAAAAGTGAGAAATGGTGCCATTGGAAAAATGTTTGGCGTACTTGTAGTCGAAGATCAAACCGGAAAATTAGGTTACATAGCGGCATTTTCAGGGAAACTAGGAAATTCAAATCATCACGAAGGATTTGTTCCTCCCGTTTTCGACTTATTGGACCCAAATGGATTTTTCAGAAAAGAAGAGATCGAGGTCAATGAATTGACATTGGAATTAAATCGCTTGGAGCAAAACGAAATTTATTTGGCGTTAAAAAACCAAGTGGAAACAACCCGCGCTGAGTTCTTAATTTGGATTCAAAACGAAAAAGCCCGTTTAAAAGAACATAAAAAAAACCGCCAACTAAAAAGAACCGCTGCAAATCAAGAAGAGCTTGTTGCATATAATCTGCTCTTAGAAGAATTAAAGGAAGAAAGCATCCAACAGCAAATTCAATTTAAACAGCAGCAATATGTAAAAAAATTAGCGCTAGATGAATTAGCGGAATCTTTGCAGCAATTTGAAAATCAATTAAACGAATTACGAGAGAAAAGGGCTGCAATGTCTGCGGATATTCAAGCTCGAATTTTTCAGTCGTATACGTTTCTTAATTCGGCCAATCAACAAAAAAGTTTACTCGACATTTTTAAGGATACACCGTTCAAAACCCCTCCAGCTGGAGCAGGAGAGTGTGCTGCGCCTAAATTGTTGCAGTACGCCTTTTTAAATCAATTGAAACCCATCGCAATGGCGGAATTTTGGTGGGGTATGTCGCCGGATTCAGAAGTGAAAGTCCATCAGGAATATTATCCTGCTTGCCGCGGAAAGTGTGAACCGATTTTATCTCATATGTTGAAAGGAATCGAAATGGATGTGAATCCAATGAGCATCAATCCAGCAGAAGGAAAAGAACTTCCAATCATATATGAGGACGACTATTTGCTGGTTGTTAATAAACCCGCGGAATTTTTATCCGTTCCAGGTAAAACCATTGATGATTCGGTACAATCTAGAATCCACCACAAATATCCATCTGCTACAGGCCCTTTATTGGTTCATCGATTGGATATGTCAACTTCGGGAATTATTCTCATTGCAAAAAAGAAGGACATCCATGAATCCTTACAGAAACAATTTTTAAAGCGCAGTGTAGAGAAACGTTACATGGCTCTTTTACAAGGTTATGTAAAATCAACTCAAGGAGAAATTGACCTCCCACTTCGTGTCGATTTAGAAGACCGCCCTAGGCAATTGGTTTGTTATGCGCATGGCAAACATGCTTTGACGAAATACGAGGTGTTAGAGCGAACGAAAGGTCACACACGAGTGTATTTCTATCCTCATACAGGACGCACACATCAACTTCGTGTCCATGCGGCACATGTTTCAGGATTGAATGCACCCATTATAGGAGATGATTTGTATGGACAAAAATCAGATCGACTGTATTTACACGCTGAATACTTGAGTTTTTGGCACCCCATTACGAAAGAACGCATGGAAATTAAATGTCCGGCACCATTTTAATTAGTGTGCCCGTTCAACCCAATCGCCGTGTTCTTTGATTAAGTCAATCAATGAATCTACAGCTTCTTCAGCGGCAACATTTTTACGTACGACGGTTTTCTCTTTGTATAAGTTTATTTTACCTGGTCCCGTTCCAACGTATCCATAGTCAGCATCAGCCATTTCTCCTGGGCCATTCACAATACAGCCCATAATTCCGATTTTTATTCCTTTCAAATGGGAAGTTCTTTCGCGAATTTTTGCAGTCGTTTCTTGCAGGTCAAAAAGCGTTCGACCACATGAAGGACAAGAAATGTATTCTGTTTTGGAAATGCGCGTTCTTGTTGCTTGAAGAATGCCAAAAGCCGTTGAATTAATCAGCGTATTCGGTTGTTCGCCACCAATCCAAATGCCATCGCCATATCCATCAATGAATAATGATCCAGCATCACTGGATACATTTAATTGGAATTTCTCTGAATCCTGTTCACTCGATTCAATTTTGAGAATGACTGGAATCTCGATTTTTTGATCAGCTAACTGACTGAAAAAATGCCTAAACAACTGTGTTTTGTTTTCGTAAATCGTAGAAACAATAAGGGTCAATTTCGGATAGGCGGTTACGTTTGTTGGAATATCATCCTCCGCCTTTACCGATAAAAATCCTACTGTTTCCTTCGGAAGGTCCTTCAATTGATCAACGGTAAGAAGCGGATAGAAACCAGGACGTTCAGCATATTTTTCCGTCCATGTTTGGAAGTCACAAATGACACCTAATGTCCCAGGAACTTCAAAGTTTAGGGAGTTTGAACCAATGTATACATAATCTGCGGCGAGATCTTGAAGGTTCCATTTATCTAATGACACCGAATAATTATAGCCAAACCCGTAGAAATTTGCTGGAATTACTTCCGTTTTTGCCGACATATCAGCGACAACGACAGGCACATGTTTGCCGCCGATATTGTGAATTTCACGACTACTTCTTCGGGAATACTCAAAAGGATTATGGGCAAGTTTTGAGGTAACGGATGCAAGTGGGAAAACAGTTTGGTGTTGGTATTTCTCCGCCAATTTACGTGCAACAGGAATTTCAAATTCGGGCTCTTCAGTTAATGAAACGCGAATCGTATCTCCAATGCCATCCTCGAGCAAAGCCCCAATACCAACTGCGGATTTAATGCGTCCATCCTCACCGTCTCCTGCCTCTGTTACGCCCAAATGTAAGGGATAACAGCGTCCATTTTGCAACATGCGGTGCACCAATAAACGGTATGCTTGAACCATCACCAGTGTGTTGCTGGCTTTCATTGAAATGACAAGTTCGTGGTAATCATTCTTTTCACAAATACGAATGAATTCCATGGCAGATTCCACCATTCCTTCCGGGGTATCGCCATAGCGACTTAATATACGATCTGAAAGTGAGCCGTGGTTCGTTCCAATGCGCATCGCAGTTCCGTATTCTTTACACAAAAGTACAAGCGGAGTGAATTTAGCTTCAATACGCAAAAGTTCGGCTTGATAACTTTCATCCGTATAGTCGAGTTCTTCAAATTTCTTTTTGTCTGCGTAGTTGCCGGGATTGACACGTACTTTTTCAATCAATTTTGCGGCAATTTCTGCAGCATTAGGTGTAAAATGAATGTCGGCAACCAATGGAACATGATAGCCAAGTTCACTAAGTTTTTGATGAATCAGGCCTAAATTCTCTGCTTCATTTTTACTTGGCGCGGTTAAACGAACCAATTCACATCCTGCATCAATCATACGGATACTTTGCGCGACAGACCCATCTGTATCCATCGTGTCAGTTGTCGTCATGGATTGTAAACGAATGGGATTTTCTCCCCCTAGATTTAAGGTTCCAATTTTAACTTCAAGTGTTGGAAGTCGTTTGCGGTTAAATGGGTCAATGCAATAAGTTTGATTCATGAATAGGTTGTAAGTAAGCATAACAAAAGTACGGATAGTTTGTTTTTTAAATTGGGAATTTGGTGTGATATTTGTTTCGCTGAAAATTAAAAATAATCATGCGCGTTTTAAAAGGGTTTTTACATGTAACGATTTTATTTTTATTCATGTCATGTGAAAACACTGAGAAGAAGTCAGCACCGATAAAGATGCCGACTAAAACGTTGATACAGAAGAAACCTAAGATCAGCAAGCCTTCAAATAAAGTTAAGAAACCGCCACGATTCATCCCACCAGAAATCCTTCCTGTGCGATTTGATCCAGATCCAGATCCACCCGGACCGTTTCCATATGATCCTGGAGAACCACCTGTATACGATCCCCTATACAATCAAGTAAATGAACCAATCAAGGCAAACGAAGACACAATTTATGATTTTCCTACAATCTTGCCGGAATTTCCAGGTGGCCAACAAGCGTTAATCAACTACCTCAAAACGAACATGGTGTATCCAGAAGATGCGAAAGAGCTGGGTGTTGAGGGAAAAGTCATTGTGAGCTTCGTTATTTTTGAAGACGGAAGCGTTCAACAAGTAACAATCCTCCGAGGCATCCATGGAACGAATTCTTGCGAGAAAGAAGCCCTCCGATTAATGAAAGGAATGCCAAAATGGAATGCTGGTCAAAATGAACAGGGACAAAAAATAAAGGCACGAATGAAAATTCCTGTAGTTTTTCGTTTGGATTAGTCTACGGTGGGTAATTCTAGTTGAAAGGTTGTCCCTTCCTTTACTTTTGATGAAAATGAAATACTACCTCCGTGTTTTTCCACAATTTGTTTCACTAGTGAGAGACCAATTCCGCTTCCTGAAGACTTTGTTGTAAAATGAGGGGTGAATATGCGTACAGATTCTTCACTTGAAATACCGCAGCCATTGTCAACTACTCGAATGAAACATTGGTTTTCGACAACAGAAATGTCCACATGGATTTCCCCTTTTTCTTTTCCAATTAACGCTTGCTGTGCGTTTTGAAGTAAATTGACCATCACCTGAATCCATAAATTACGGTCAACAGATACGAAAACCTCGTGATTAGGCTTATTGAACAGAAAGGAGATTCCCTGTTCATTTTCATACAAACTAACAACCTTTTCGATGATTTCCACCATGTTTTCTCGTTTGAAAATCGCTTCGGGCATTTTTGCGAAAGTGGAGAATTCATTTGCCATTCTGGTTAGTCCATCAATTTGTTCAATAATGGAATGAAGCACTCGATTCAATTGTTTTTCTCCCTCTTCATTTGTTGGATCGTAACTCCTCAATAAATGCTGAATACTCAATTTCATTGGAGTAAGAGGATTCTTGATTTCATGGGCGATTTGTTGTGCCATTTCCCTCCAGGCAATTTCACGCTCCGTGGATGCTAGTTTTTGAGCTGCAATTTTGAGCTCGTCTAATTTGTCGTTGTAGGCTTGAACAATGGCACCGATCTCATCTTTTTGTTGGTATTTAATGTGTTTGTTTTCTTTTCCAAACTGGATGGCGCTCATGTGTTTTTTCAAAACGATTAAAGGTTCAATTAACCAGTTTGAAACGACAAGTCCAATAATAACGGAAAGTGCCAACAAGAGAATAAACACGTTGATGATCGATGTAACAAAAGTTTCTATTTGATTTTCGTAGGCTTGTTGTTGCCCGAAATGCTGTAAGTTCACATACCCAATTTCTTTCCTTTTTTCATTGTAAATTGGTAGGTAAGCAGAGATAAAGGAAAGTTCACCTATTTCTTCAGAATGAGAAAAGGAGCTTTTGTTTTTTAATTGTAACGCTGTTAGTGCAATTGGATTCATTTGTTCACTAATGAGTCCAAGGTTGAAAATTTTAGGCCTTGAACTTGCCACAAGCAGCCCCCTATTATCATATATGTTTAAGTCGGTGTGAAAAACCGAGGATATTTTACGCAGTGTATTTTGTAAATTCTGCCGGTCATTGATGCTGTTTAAAGTAGTGTTTTTTGCAACTTTTGTTTTCAATTCTTCTTGAATCGAACTCAATTTGTCTTGAATGTTTGAACGCGTAAAATCTTCATATTGTTTGCCAACAAAAATTCCACTTCCGATGCCGTACAATAACAGAGAAAGTACGAGCACTAAAATAAAAGCGATTTGAATTTTAAATGCAAAGGATAAATCGATGCCTTTCACAACTGCTTTTCCGTTGATGAGGTATATAACGATCATCAACATCCCCCAAAAGGAAAAAATATAAGCGAATGACGTGATGTAATCAAACCAACTTTTTGACATTACCGAGATTACAATGGCGTTTTGATTAGAATTTTTGTAGAAGTAATGGTGGTATCCCTCATGTTTAAACGTTCCTTCAACCTTGTTTATGGGGAGTAAGGAAAAAATGGAAACGGGGTAGTTAAAGGAACCAGATTGATGGATCAATTTCCCTTCAGCGTATTTTCCAATTGAGTATTCTTCTAAATCTCTGATGACGTTAGCTTTATCTGAAATAAGCAATCTAGGAAAACCAATTTCTTCCGGAATTCTTTTTGATTTTAATCGAATGGAAAGAAAAATAATGCCTTCATCACGTTTAATTTTCTGTAAGATGATATAGCTTAACCCTTCCTCCTCATGCGGCATAAAATAGACAGCCGGATTGATGTCGGATTGTTTTCCGTGCAATGAGATCAATTCGTTCAGTTGCTCATAAGCATTTGGGTCTTTTGAGAAAAACGAAACTCCATTCGTGTTAATAACATCAAGCGATAAATCATAGCCATCCCAAATACCATGAAAAAACCTTTTTTCAAGAATGGCATTTAAGTTTCCTATTTCAATGAGGGGAGTCTCGGAAAAAAATTGGTGAAAAATCCTGTCGGCTACCAGCTTCTCTTGTATTTCCGAATATTCTATTTCTAAGTTGATATCTCTTTCTGTAGCAATTTTTTTGGCATAAATCGACCTATTTTCAAGTTCCTTTTGTTCGTTGTTTATGATTAATTCATGGACGAATACAAAGGAAAAAAGACACAAAAGAACCAATTGAAAGGAGAACTGTTGCATGGATTCTTTTCGCCGGTAAAAAAGAAGATTGACAAAGATGACCACGAAGGGGAGAATCAGTGTAAAGAAAGAAAATCCTGTTGGCCCACTAATTATCCAATAAACAAAAATCAACACCACCGATGCGGTTAGCACGAGGACTCCTTTTAATTTTAGGTGCTCAAGCCCCTCAATCATGCCAAATAACATTTTTTGGAAACAGAGAAAGTTGAAACCAATAACCGCAAAGAAAACGAATGAATGACTAGTTAAATCAAAAAATTGATTGAAGTCTACGGGAATGCTTGAGTGCAGCACAACCATCTTGATTAAGTAGATAATGCACATCCAAACACCATAAAGGGCGAGGTATTGAATCCAACGGAAATAGTTGTTTTGAGTAACTTTGAACGATTTGAAAATACTTAAAAATCCAAAAGCAATAAAAATGCTATTGATGCAAAAATCCAAGAAACTTGGGAACCATTCGTTGTAGGCAAAAAGTTCAGCAGAGTGGAAAGATGCATTTTCAAACACTTGATTTAAAGGAATTTCGAAGAGTATAATTCGTATGACCAACAAGCCGATAAGGAATAACCACCTTCCTGTTTTATGCCGTTCTATTTGTTTATAGACTCCATAAATTAAACTAACTAAACCGATTAAAAACAACGGTAAAATGTACCAAGGTGTTGGTTCGGAAGGAAGGTCATTTGCAATGATGGAAAAACAATATTGTTTAGCAGCATTGAATATCGGAATGCCTCGATTCATGTCTAGTGAAATGCTAAATTTTGTATTTCCAAAGAGTGGATTCGGATGCGAATGGATGAACTCATTCGAATAAGAATATTCTTCCGCTAAGCAAAAAGAGGCACAGCATGTGTAAGCACCTTCTTTATAAACCGCTCCATAATACCAACCGTTTTGCAATTTCATGAGTCCACGACTCGGAAATTGAATGGTTGAAAAATTCGAGACAGGTATTTTATTGGTGTTCCATTTAACTAAACAGTCGTTTTTGTAAAGGTGAATGAGGCAATTTTCATTGGGGGGAATCCCGCCAAAATTTTTGTAATAATGCAGTGATGTTGGGGCAGCTTGCTTTATTTTATGTTCTTGCTGTAAAAAGATTTCTTGAATCTTTTTTTGGGGCAAAACGAGTTCCTTTTTCAGGCTGAATTGCTCATAAAAAAGCACACAAAACGCACAAATTGCCAGTATGATGTACTTGAAATTCAGTGTTATGTGCACCCATTTTTTCATGTTTGCAGTTCCATTTTAGTCAAACTTGAAAGGGAAATAAATAATTGTCCAAAGTCTTCATCTGCACGGTGGTCATTTCTAAAAATGAAGTGCGCTTGATCTTTATAGGGCTCAATGTAATTTTGGTAACAAGGCAAAACATGGTTGTCCCATTGATAAATGATTTCGGATCGCTTGTATCCGCGCGTTTCTTGATCTCTGTATATTCTGCGATCTAATTGTGTTTGATGATCCACATCGACGAAAATACTGAAGTCAAGTTTTTCAAAAACTTTTTGATAATGAAACAAAAACAATCCTTCTACAATGATTACTTCACTGGGTTGGATTGTTAATAACACGTTTTTATTTGGCGGCGCATTAAAAAAATATTCTTTTACCTCGATGGGATTTCCTGAGACAAGTTCGTGTAAATCAGTTTCTAATTTATGTTGATCCAAGGCTCCGGGTAAATCAAAATTAACCTTTCCATTCTGATCAAGGGCCTGCATTTCAATGGGAAGATAATAATTATCCATCGAAAATACGGAAGGTATTATTCCTCCGAATGATTCAGACAATCTTCTTAGTAACGTGGTTTTCCCAGCTCCGCTTCCTCCACATATTCCAACAACAAATGGTTTTTTTTTCATAGTCCTTACGCTGGACAAATATACAACTTGTCACGTTGGTTTTTATCTTCAATTTAGTTGTAAATGAAAGAAAAATCGTAACTTTCCTCTCACTATTTTGATGTTTATGAAAAAATTGCCCTTCTTACTTTTATTCTTGGTTTGTACAGTTACCTTGAATGCTCAACTAAAAATCGGTGACAAAGCATCAATGCTCGATGATCAATTACAAAGCACAATTGGAGAAACGACTTCTTTAAATGATTCGAAAAAGGAAAAGGGGATTCTGGTGGTATTTTCTTGTAATACGTGTCCATTTGTGGTAGGCACTGAAGATTTTCCTGGTTGGGAACGTCAATACAATCAACTGTATGCAACAGCGGATAGCTTGCATATCGGGATGATTCTTGTGAATTCCAATGAAGGAAAACGCCAAGGGGTAGATTCGTATGAAGAAATGCTTAAACATGCTGAAGCGCAACACTATAAAATGCCCTATGTGGTGGATGTAAATTCTACATTGGCTAATATTTTTGGCGCGAAGACGACACCTCATGCCTTTTTGTTAAATTCGGAAATGGAATTAGTTTACATGGGTTCTATTGATAATATATGGGATAAAGACCGCAAAGAGGACATTCCATACGTATACAGAGCACTTAACGAATTAGCAAGTCATAAAAAAATAAAAACAAGTACCACCTCTCCAAAGGGCTGTGGGATTAAACGTATTACAAATAAATAATCAGTCATGAAAAAGACCCTTACCTTATTATTGGCAATTTTTACTTTTCAAAGTTTCGCTCAACAAGGCGATGGATGGAAAAAAACGTATAAAGCGAGCATTAATTTGAAAGAAATCAATCAAGTTTCTTTTCAAGAACCGGATATTGAGGCATTAAAAGCAGAAGATGCTTTGGTTGATGGAACCGGAACTGCACCTTGGCGTTTTGGTTGGAATAACTACACGAACCTAAACACATCCAATACAGGTACTTGGACCACCCTTCCAAATGGAGACCGAATTTGGCATTTAGTGGTGCGTTGTGAAAATGCGTTAACCATTAATTTAACATTTGACCATACCGTAATTCCTGCAGGAAATGAACTGTATATCTTCAATCCTGAAAAAGATTTTATCCTTGGAAATTTCACTGCGAACCATTTATACGAAGGTCAATTAGGGACAGAATTAATACCAGGAAACACGTCGATTGTAGAATATTATGTTCCAAAAAACAATGCACAGGGTCACGTACAAATCGGTATTGTTACCCATGGTTACAGAACTGCAATGGAATTTCAACAGAAAGCGTTTGGAAGTTCAGGAGCTTGCAACCGCAACGTGAATTGTGCAGAAGGATTGCCTTGGACACAACAACGAAATGGTGTGGTAATGTTGGTTTCAGGAAGCAGCGGTTTTTGTTCAGGATCTTTAATCAATAACACATTAAATGATGGAAAACCATATGTATTAACAGCTGACCATTGCTACAGCAATCCTGCATCTTGGATCTTCCGTTTCAATTGGCAATCTCCGGATTGTAATAATCCAGCGGCGGCTCCAACGTTTCAGTCTTTGTCGGGAGCTGTTCTTCGCGCGCGCGCTACACCATCTGATTTTTGCTTGGTTGAAATAACAGGTGGATTATCCGCTGGAACAGTGCCAATTGCATACACACCCTATTTTGCGGGTTGGGATCATTCCGGAAACACACCAACCTCGGCTGTAGGAATTCATCATCCATCTGGAGACATCAAAAAAATCTCGTTGGAAAACGATCCATTAATTTCAACAACGTTTGGCACTTGTCCAGCGAATAGCCACTGGGGAGTTTCCCATTGGGATAGCGGTGTAACTGAAGGAGGGTCTTCTGGTTCACCTTTGTTTGATCAAAACCACCGAATTGTTGGACAATTGCATGGTGGGGCTTCTGCTTGTGGCGGAGCTAATTTATCGGATGAATATGGAAAATTAAGTGAATCTTGGGAGCCAGCAGGAAGCAATACAACCAATCAATTAAAATGTTGGTTAGATCCAAATAATGCCGGTGCACAATTCATTGATGGATTTGATCCAGCAAATGCGACAGTGGCAGCACTCGATGCTGGATTGTCTAGTCCTCTCTTTGAATTAAGCGCTTTTTGTGGAACAAACTATACACCTAAAGTGACAATCGCCAATTCTGGAACCACTGTATTAACTTCCGCTGTGGTGACTTATTCAATCGATGGTGGTGCGAACCAAACGGTAAATTGGAGCGGTTCTTTGGCACAATGGCAAACCGAAGTAATTACATTGCCTAGTGTGACATTAACAGTGGGCGCCCATACATTTAATGCAACAGTTACTGCTCCGAATGCAGCAATTGATGAAAATGCAGTGAATGATGCAACAAACACATCACTTACAGTCGATGCCATTGATCAAACAATGGGCTTGTTAAAAGTAACGCTGTTAACGGACAATTACCCAGATGAAACCTATATGGAGTTGACATCAAGCAATGGAACGGTCGTTTGGTCAGAAGGAAATGAAAGTTTTGTTGGGAATTATGGTACTGGAAATAGCCCCGCGCCTACAGACCCTACAGCACCTTTAGCAGGTAACACAACATACAACTACGACATTCCAATTTCAATCACTGACTGTTACACGTTTACGATTTACGATTATTACGGCGATGGAGTAGGTGCTTCTCAGTGGGGAGGATCAAATGTGGATGGAAATTTAACGCTTTCAGATAATACTTCGGCTGTGATATATACCTTAACTGCTGCAGATTTTGGTGCACAAGCTTCCGACATCGTGAAAAACACAGACAATTCCGGAATCGCAGAAATAGGCTCCGCACAATGGAAATTGTACCCAAATCCGGTGAAAGAAAACCTGAACATCTCTTTACAAAGTTCTCAAGCAAATGAATTATTCCTTATTGATATTTATGGAAAAACGATTTTGCGTCAAGAAATTCAAGGGAATGAGGTACAATTGAATACGCAAAATTTATCCAACGGAACATATTTTGTACATGTCAATTTTGTGAACGGAAGTCGTTCAGTGAAGTCGTTTGTTAAACAATAAGCTGAAGTAGGAATGGCCGGAATCTATGTGCACATTCCTTTTTGTAAGAAACGTTGTTCCTACTGCGATTTTCATTTTTCGACGACTTTTTCAAGTTACCGCGAAAAATTAATTGCAGCCATTTGCTTGGAATTGGATTTGCGCAAGTCTGAGTTGAAAGGGATTCCTGTGGAAACTGTCTACTTTGGGGGCGGTACCCCTAGTTTACTCACCAAAGATGAATTGTCCGATATTCTTCATACTGTTCGCAGTGCGTATCAATTAATTGACCGTCCTGAAATAACTTTTGAAGTAAATCCAGATGATGCGACAACAGAGAACTTAATTGCTTGGAAAGCGCTAGGAATTAATCGACTGAGTATTGGCTTACAATCCTTTCAAGAAACAGATTTAGCGTGGATGAATCGTTCTCATTCTACCCAACAAGGAGAAGAGGCCGTGCGATTGGCGCAAACCCTGGGATTTGACAACATCAGTATTGATTTGATTTATGGACTGCCGGAACTTTCCAATGAGCAATGGCTGTCTCATTTAAACCGTGCATTGAACCTAAACATACAACACATTTCTTCCTATTGTTTAACCATAGAACCTAAAACTGCGTTAAGTCATTTTGTCGAAAAAGGCACCTTGAGTCGTCCATCGGAGGATCAACAAAGCGAGCAATTTGATTTGCTGGTGAGCACATTGGCGTCTGCTGGATTCGAACACTATGAAATTTCCAATTTTGCGAAGGACCAGAAATACGCAAAACATAATGCTGCTTATTGGAACTTCACGCCTTATGTCGGAGTTGGACCCAGTGCGCATTCCTTTAATGGTGATCAAAGACGATGGAACGTAGCCAACAACACCAAATATTACCAAGAAGTTGGAAAAAACGATGCTTGGTTTGAGATTGAAACGCTTTCTGCATCAGATAAATGGAATGAGTATTTTCTTACGGGACTCCGAACGAAATGGGGAATATTGAAAAAGAGCATTGCGGACCTTGGAGGATTCAATCCCTCTGAATTAATACAACTTGAAACCTATCTAAACACGGGTTTAATGATCGAAAACCAGGAGAATTATGTGTTAACGGAAAAGGGCAAGTTGCAAGCGGACGGAATTTCCTCCTCTTTTTTCCGAATCGATTAAGCTTCTAGCTTACCAATGTAAATGGTGTTTTCATCCACACGTACAGGACGTTTCAAAAAGGTGTATTCATCCAAGATAAACTGTCGCATCTCTTGTTCACTGAGTTGCTTATCCTTTAAACCCAACGTTTTATACTTGATTGCACGTTTAGAAAACAGGGCCTCGTAAGACCCTGCTAATTCTTTCATAAAATCCAAAGACTCAGCGTCGATTCCTGCTGATTTGATGTCAATGATTTCATATTCGGATG
Organism: Crocinitomicaceae bacterium; assembly: GCA_024643545.1. Lineage (GTDB taxonomy): Bacteria > Bacteroidota > Bacteroidia > Flavobacteriales_D > Crocinitomicaceae > UBA952. The sequence goes on from JAHEMR010000005.1 coordinate 223,567, forward strand.
CATCCGAATAGGCTTTTAATAATTTGCGACAATTGTCACAGGTAGTTAATTGATAAATGCGTTTCATTAACAAAACTCATCATATGCGGCTGCTAAATTCGCCGCAATCATTTGTGCGCTTCCGCCCTCTATGTGATGACGCTCCAAGAAATGAACTAATTTACCATCTTTGAATAAAGCAATAGATGGTGAAGATGGAGGATAAGGTAAAAAATACTTTCTTGCTTGAGCAACTGCATCGGTATCAACACCTGCAAAAACGGTAGTTAATTTGCTTGGTTTTTTATCGTGGTGTAAAGATAATTTCACACCTGGACGCATATTTCCTGCAGCACATCCACAAACTGAGTTCACAACGACAAGCATTGTCCCGCTTGTTTCATTTATCGCTTGGTCTACTTCTGAATTACTCGTTAATTGTTCAAACCCAACACTTGTTAGGTCGTCTTTCATTGGTTGTACTAATTCTGGTGGATACATTGTCTTTATTTTAGATTACAAAATTACGGATAAGATTCAATTCTTATCCATGCTCATTTTAGATTTTAGGAAAGCAAGTCAAGAATTTCTATTGGTGAAATGTAGAAGCCCATGCCTTTTTTGTACGGGATTAACGGTTTCATCCCAAACTTTCGTAAAAATTGTTTATTTGTTGCCTTTTCATTCCAAAACAGTAAGAAAGACTTCGTCATTTCGTAATTCCGGGCTTGGGGCACAACAGCTACTGCAAAGTAATCGTTGTATACATTCGGGGGAAATAAAAGCACACGTTTTTTAGAGCGATCTAGCTCTTTATTCTTGAAATACGCACTGTATTTCATTAATAGCAATTGTCTATTGGGTGAAGTTTTCGTTCCTTCTTGGTAATTTACACGGTGATCTTTCAGTCCACGCAACCATTTTTTCAACCCATTCTTTTTTGCACGCTTGTTCTGTTGAAATTGATAACGAACATGAGCTTTCATTACCTCCAAGGAAGCTAAATCTGGGCTTGCCCAAAGATAATCAGTACTCAATTCTCGATAGGTAGTTGGCTTCTCTAAACTATCCTTCAAATAAGTAAGGACAAAAGGATCCCTTCCGATTAAAAACCAATTCTTCTTGATTTGGTTGAATTGATCGAGTTTCTGCTCTTCAAAATCGAGTTGTATCGCCTGGAAAGCTTGATTTTCCAATTGTTTTACGCTTAAAAGTGAATGGACAAATACCATATCAAACTCCGTGTTGTAACCATCTTTTTTTAGACGGTAATCCATAGAGTCAGCGCGCATATGAATTATTTCTACCTGAACTTTATTGTCCTTTGCGAATTCACCAAAATACCTGGCATCTTTCGGGTACAGAAAATCAGATGCAATCACTAATTTTTTATGTGCTAAAGGCTGTGCCTCCTCGATGGAACAGGCAACTAAACCGCCCATTAAAAAAACCAGAAAAAAGAGATTTTTGATTTTATCCACCTGTTAGTTTTTTGATTTCATTTAACTTCATTAATGCTTCCACAGGTGTAAGCGTATTGATATCAATTCCAATTAATTCTTCGTGAATTTGTTCTAAAACAGGATCATTGAGTTGGAAAAAGCTTAATTGCATATTTGGATCTTTGTCCTTCTTCCCTTTTTTATTTCCATTCGTCGAACCAACATTTGCATGAGAAAACTCAAGGTCTTTCAACACTTGCTCGGCTCTTTTCAGTACCATCGGAGGCATTCCGGCCATGCGTGCTACGTGAATTCCAAAGGAGTGCGCACTTCCCCCAGGTGTTAACTTTCGCAGAAATAATACACGGTCACCAAGTTCTTTTACGGACACATTGTGGTTTCGAATGCGTTCAAAGCTTTTGCTCATTTCATTCAACTCATGGTAGTGCGTTGCAAACAACGTTTTGCATTTCGCTTTCGCATTTTCGTGGATAAATTCGGCAATTGACCAGGCAATGGAAATCCCATCATAAGTGCTTGTTCCGCGTCCAATCTCATCGAGGAGGATTAAACTACGCGGAGAAATATTGTTCAAAATACTCGCCGTTTCATTCATTTCCACCATAAACGTGGATTCACCGGAAGAAATATTATCTGATGCGCCAACACGCGTAAAAACTTTGTCGATTAATCCGATTTTTGCAGCATCGGCAGGAACAAAACTGCCCATTTGTGCCATCAGGACAATCAGTGCGGTTTGACGAAGGATTGCACTTTTTCCACTCATATTTGGACCGGTAATCATGATGATTTGTTGGTCGTTATTGTCGAGTAAAACGTCGTTTGCAATGTATGTTTCTCCTACGGGCAGACGACGCTCAATCACTGGATGGCGTCCGTTTTTGATGTCCAAAACATAACTTTCATTGATCTCTGGACGCACATAGTTATTTTCTGTTGCTGTTTGCGCAAAGGAGAACAAACAATCTAAACGCGCTATCAGTAATGCATTGTGTTGTATTGGTTGAATGTAATCCGCCATGCTAAACACAAGGTCTTGAAACAATTTGGATTCAATGGCATAGATTTTTTCTTCTGCACCGAGAATTTTTCCTTCGTATTCTTTCAGCTCTTCGGTGATGTATCGTTCCGCATTGACAAGTGTCTGCTTGCGAATCCATTCCTCTGGGACTTTATCTTTGTGCGTGTTTCGTACTTCAATGAAATACCCAAATACATTATTGAAAGCGATCTTCAAACTTGGGATTCCCGTACGCTTTGATTCCCGCTCTTGTATTTGTTCGAGGTAATCCTTTCCGTTGAAAGAAATTTCGCGAAGTTCATCTAGTTCTGCGTTAAATCCTGATCGGATGATCATTCCTTTTCCAACCTGAGCAACCGGTTCATCGCAAAGCGTTTTGTCAATCAAATCGATTAAACTCTGACATGCATTCATTTGCTCAGTCAGTTTTTTCAAAGAAACTAAATCTCCATCTTTTAAAAGCGTTTTAATTGGATCAATTTGCATCAGGGTTCGACGCAAGTGCATGACTTCTTTTGGATTGACTTTTCCAACGGCTACTTTGGAAATCAAGCGTTCTAAATCGCCAATTTCTTTGAGCCTTTGACCAATTTCGTAGCTAATTTCAGGATGCGAAACCAAATAATCGACAATGTCTAGGCGCTCTTCAATGGGTTTTTGATCCTTCAATGGTAAGACAATCCAACGTTTCATTTGACGTCCACCCATTGGAGTCAGGGTTCGATCTAGTACATCCGAAAGTGTTACGGCATTTTCATTTGCGGAATATATTAATTCGAGGTTTCGAACTGTAAATCGATCGAGCCAAACGTATTTTTCCTCCTCGATTCGTGAAATCGTGGAAATGTGACCCAAACGATGGTGTTGATTCTCGTTTAAATAATGAAAAACGGCTCCAGCTGCAACAATCGCAGCCGACAATCCTTCAATGCCAAATCCTTTTAAGGATTTTGTTCCAAAATGCTTCGTAAGCATTTCGTTTGCATAATCATTGGTGTAAACCCAATCCTCCACACGGAATGTAAAGTGATTTTCGCCAAATTGCTGTTCGAAATCACTCCTTTTGTTCTTTTGGTAGATAATTTCAGTTGGTTCGAAGCCACTTATGAGTTTATCGATGTATTCTTTATTTCCTTGTGCCACCAAGAATTCCCCGGTGGAAACATCTAAAAAGGCTACGCCAATCGCAGTTTTTTCAAAATGAATGGCACAAAGAAAATTATTGCGCGATTGTTCGAGTACTTGATCATTAAAGGAAACCCCTGGAGTAACCAATTCCGTTACACCCCTTTTGACAATGGTTTTTGTCATCTTTGGATCCTCTAACTGGTCGCAAATAGCCACGCGTTGACCAGCTCGCACAAGTTTCGGCAAGTATGTATCAAGTGAATGGTGGGGAAACCCAGCTAATTCAATTTCAGTTGCCGAACCATTCCCACGCTTTGTTAAAATAATGCCCAAAATGCGCGATGTTTTTACCGCGTCTTCACCAAATGTTTCGTAAAAATCTCCCACACGAAACAACAATAAAGCTTCCGGATGACGGGCTTTAATTTGATTGTATTGTTTCATCAAAGGCGTTTCAGTGACAGCTTTTTCTGTGTTTGATTTTGACAAGGTTGGCATTTTAAAATTGGAATTTAAAATTAGGAATTTTTATGTGGTCTTCTGCACCTATTTCCAAGAACATTTTAACAATTACTCTTAACTTTGAATCAAGATGAGTACAGAATCAAAAAACAAAAAATTAAAGCTTTGGGAACTGAATCGTGTTTCCGACGAAGCATTTAAAATACAAGCAAAAAATCCTATTGTTATTGTATTGGATGATATTCGATCCTTGAACAACATCGGTTCTTTTTTTCGTGCCTCAGATGCATTTAATGTGGAGAAAATTTACCTCTGTGGAATCTGCGCATGCCCACCTCACAGAGATATTCACAAAACAGCTCTCGGCGCAACGGAAACCGTTGAGTGGGAATACCGTTCCGATATTCTGGAACTAACAGCTGAATTGAAACAACATGGTTATACTGTCTGTACTGTTGAACAAACAGAAAAAACCACCATGCTTCAGGACATTCATTCCTTAACAGACGAAAAGTTTGCACTCGTTTTTGGAAACGAAGTAAATGGCGTGAATCAACAGGTAATCGATCAGTCTGATTACGTGATTGAAATCCCTCAATTTGGAACGAAACATAGTTTAAACGTCAGTGTGTGCGCGGGAATCGTCATGTGGGAATTTTGTAAACGCTACATTTAAGTCCATGAAACAGGTGATTTTTATTTCTTTGCTTTTGCTAATACGGCACGTTTCAGCCCAAGAAATAAAAAATGTTCGCTTGTTAGACCATTGGTTTTCAGACACTATTATGACGAGTTCAAGTCAGGTACGATTTAGCAGTTGTTGGGCTTTTGTTCAGAATGGACGCGAATACGGTGTAATTGGTTCCACGGAAGGCGCACATATTTTTGAGCTGACGGAACAAGACAGCTTGCGTTTTGTAGACTTCGTTCCAGGTCGCTATCAATCCGCTCAAGCCATAACGCGTGAATACAAACATTACCAAAATTACGTGTATGCCATTTGTGATGAGGGTCCAAGTAGTCTTCAAATCATTGATGTATCTTATTTGCCGGATTCGGTGCACCTTGTTGCCGATTTACAAGATCAGAATTTTGGAAAATCACACAATTTATTCATCGATTCCTTGAATGCTCGACTGTATTTAACCTTGGTGAATCCAATCGTTAACGGCAATGAACAAGGGATTATCCCAATGCGCGTCTATTCTTTGGCGAACCCAATTCTACCCACACTTCTTTGGGAAGGACCAAATGATATTCCAGAGGTCCATGATTTGTATGTGAAGAACAATAGGGCGATTTTAAATTGTGGCTTTGATGGCATGCGCACGTATGACTTTAGTGATCCGAGTAATCCGATTTACGTGAATAATTTATCCTTTTATCCCCAACAAGGATACAACCATCAAGGCTGGTTGAGTCCGGATGAAAGCACCTACGTGTTTGCGGACGAAACAGCTGGATTGCCAATCAAAAAATGCCGTGTTTTACCGAATGGACAACTCCAAGTCCAACAATTTTTTGGCACGGAGAACTCCCCTTATCCCAAAACACCCCACAACGTACACATAACCAATGAATTTGCTTTTGTTGCGTATTACAACGACGGACTCCGGATTTTTGATTTGCGCAAAAACCCGCCAACTGAAATTGGTGTTTATGATACCTATTTTGATAATACCATTACGAATGGATTCTCCATGTGGGGAGCTTGGGGGATTCACGCACTTTTACCGAGCGAACGCATTTTGATTTCCGATCGAAACAATGGCTTCTTTTTATTCGAATTTGACCGATCAAAGTTCATCATTCCAAGTACAGAACACGTTCAACTCTATCCAAATCCATCTTCTATCGGTGAGGAAGTTTTCGTGAGATTGCCGAATGATGAGGTATCGGAATTCGATGTAAACATCGTCGATGCCAAGGGAAACCTTGTAGCAAATTTGGAAATCCAACAACAATCCTATGCACATTTACCGGTAGATTTAGCCGCAGGATGTTACTTCATACGCGTAACATGGCTTAACTACCTGGGTGAAAGTCAGACAGAAATGTTAAAATGGGTTAAATACGATTAAACCAAACGAATAAACAGAATGTCATCCTCTTTACTCACCTTCAATAGGTTGTTTTTAGTTAAGGTTTTCACGCTGTTGTCCCAAACTTTATTGCTCATGTCTGCAAATTGAGCTCTTAGTTCCGGTAATTTGGCTTCACCTTGTTTTTGCATGGCAGAGAAAATGGCTTGCTCGTTCTCGTTCAGTTCGATTTTCACACTTTTTGTTTCCGGTCGCATTTGAGGGAAGAACAAAATCTCTTGAATCGATGCGTTGTTCGTTAAGTACATGATCAAACGGTCCATTCCGATACCAAGTCCACTAGTTGGCGGCATTCCATATTCCAAAGCACGTAAGAAGTCTTGGTCGATAAACATGGCTTCATCGTCTCCTTTTTCTTGCAAACGAAGTTGTTCTTCGAAACGTTCGCGTTGATCAATCGGATCATTTAATTCTGAATAAGCATTTGCTACTTCTTTTCCGCAAACCATTAATTCGAAACGTTCAGTTAATGCTGGATTATCGCGGTGAACTTTACACAATGGTGACATTTCTTTTGGATAGTCCGTGATGAACGTTGGTTGGATGTAATTTCCTTCGCATTTTCCACCAAAAATCTCATCAATCAATTTTCCTTTACCCATTGTTTCGTCAACGGCGATGCCCATTCCTTTAGCTGCTTCAAATAGTTCTGCTTCAGACTTTCCGTCAATATCGAATCCAGTGAAGTCGATGATTGATTGACGCATCGTCACTCGTTTGTATGGTGCACGGAAATCTATGTGATGCTCACCAAAAGTTGCTTCAGTCTTGCCGTTTACGCTCATGGCACAATGTTCCAAAAGACGCTCGGTAAAGTCCATCATCCAGTTGTAATCTTTGTAGGAAACGTAAATTTCCATCGCGGTAAATTCCGGATTGTGCGTGCGGTCCATTCCTTCATTTCTGAAGTTTTTAGAGAATTCATACACGCCATCGAAACCACCTACGATTAATCGCTTTAAGTATAATTCATTCGCAATGCGCATGTACAAAGGAATGTCCAAGGCATTGTGGTGCGTCATAAATGGACGAGCAGATGCTCCACCAGGAATTGCTTGAAGTATCGGAGTTTCAACTTCCATATAGCCAGCTTCATTGAAGAAGTGACGCATGGCGTTGAATAATTTTGTTCGTTTCACAAATACTTCTTTCACATGTGGATTTACGACTAAATCAACATAACGTTGACGGTAGCGCAATTCTGGATCTGTAAAAGCATCGTGTACATTTCCTTCTGTATCTGTTTTTGGAAGCGGAAGTGGACGCAATGATTTACTCAAAAGCGTAAAGGAGTGCACGTGAACAGAGATTTCACCTACTTGGGTTTTAAACATGTGTCCTTTTACCCCAATAAAATCGCCTAGATCGAGTAATTTTTTGAATACTTCGTTGTACAAAGTTTTGTCTTCGTCCGGACAAATTTCATCGCGGTTAATGTATACTTGAATTCTTCCAGAGGCATCTTGCAATTCAGCAAACGAGGCTTTACCCATGATGCGTTGAGACATCATTCGTCCGGCTAAACAAACTTCCTTTCCATCTTCAAAATCCTGCTTCAATTGACTTGCATATGCATCAACAGGGTATAAGGCAGCTGGATAAGGGTCGATGCCCAAATCGCGTAGTTTTTGAAGGGATTCTCTTCTCAGGATTTCCTGTTCAGAAAGTTCGATATGACTCATTGGATTTGAATTAAGACTACAAAGATAAGTCATCTCATGAAAATTACTAATTCCTACGAAGGATTTGGCTTAAAATTAATGTGACCAACTGACAATTTTGCGTTCATAAGTTGACTTTATCAATCCCTGTCTGTACGCATTCTTCTTCTACCTTCGTCTATCAGCTATGAAAACATTTCTCCGTATTTCTGTTAAATGGATTTTAATTCCACTATTCAGCATTTGCATGCTGATTTCGGGCCTTGTTTTTTTCTTCAAAGACCGTATTTGTGGATTGGTTTTAACCGAAGTCAATACCTATTTGAAAGTCCCCCTTCATGTTTCAGATATGGATTTGGTTTTTTGGTCCTCGTTCCCAAATCTATCCGTGGATTTAAATCATTTATACATTAAAGAATCTTTTCCGAATGCGCAGGCCTCTGATACGTTATTTTACACAGAACAAGCACGATTAACCTTTAATCCATGGGATATATATCAGGGAAAATACCACGTGAAACAGCTACGTGTGAACCCTGGTAAATTGGCCATTCGCTACGATGCACAGGGCAAAGAGAATTTCGACATCCTTAAACCGAGTCCAAGTTCAACCAAAACTGACTTTAACCTATCATTGAAAGAACTTAAGATCCGTGGACTTCGATGTGTGTATGAAAACGCCTCCTCCAAACAATACCTTTCAACGACGTTTGTGGACACCCGCATAAAAGGCGACTTTTCAGCTGAAGCATTTGTGGCAACAGCCATTGGAAAAATGAAATTAGGACATTTAAAAAGCGGTGAAATCACATTACTACGTAATAAAAATGCGGAGTTTGATTTGGCATTGGATGTCAATCAACTGAAGGGAATATTCGCCCTTAAAAATGCGGATTTGAACATCGAACATTTACCGTTTTCCGTCAAGGGAAATGTTAGTCCGGACAGTCTTCAATTTACTGTTGATTCAGAAAACATTCAATTGACACAACTCGTAAATGAATTCTCACTAGACGCTGCGGAAGATGTAAAAACATTCAAAGGAAGTGGAAAAGTAGCTTTTCACTTGGAATTAGCAGGTGCATTGTCCGCAGTGGAGCCCATTGGGATCAATGCTGATTTTGGCATTCAAAATGGGGAATTAACTGAGCCCGATTATGGATTAAAGATCCAGGACATTCAATTAACCGGTAAGTACAGTAACAGGGTAGAAGGCGGTGAATGTATTTCCATGAAAAATGTGCGCTTTCGCACAGCTGGCGGACCCTTTTCAGGAGAAGTGGAACTTCGGGAATTTGATCGACCGAAGGTAGTTGGATCTGCCAAAGGCAATGTTGATTTAGCCTTGATTCATTCCATTTTTCATTTACCTTCCATTGATGAGGTGAAAGGCAATTTGGGCATTCAAACGCATTTTAAATTAGCAACGAATGTTTCGGGTGAATTGGCGGTTGATGAATGCAGTGGACAACTCGAATTAAAAAATATTTCCCTAAAATTAAAGGAGGATAAACGTCGATTTAGCGCGATAAATGGACGGTTATTTCTACGTGGAAATGCTGCTGGAATCGAAAACACCTCGCTTCAACTAGGCTCAAGTGATGTAAAACTCAACGGGATTTTTGAAAATATTTTTCCATACATCAATGGGAAAGGCGATTTAAAAACAAGTGTCTTGCTAGAAAGCAAGAACGTGTGCATTGAAGACCTTGGCTCAACAAGTAAAGAAATGAAAATTGAAGCGGAACAGGTGTATTCCTTGCCCGATAACATTCAAGGGGAAATCAATTTACAAATTGAAAAATTACGCTATGGTAAGCACGAATTCGCGCACCTTGTTAGTAAAATGAACATAGAACACCGTCGCTTACATTTCCCCCAAATGAGTTTGGTCAACGCAGAAGCCCTATTGAGTGGCGCATTAATTATCGAGGAAAAGGAACCAGAAAAATTTATCCTCACTACCCAGATTGCAGGTAAAAACCTAAAATTCAAAGCGCTATTTAATGAATGGGAGAATTTTGGTCAATCAGTCATACAAGAGCAGCATATTTCTGGTCGCGCTGAAACAAATGTATTCTTTCGTGCTCCATTTACATTAGCGAAAGGAATTACATACGCTGGAATTGAAGCAAAAATTGATTTGAAAGTGTATAATGGACATTTAAAAAATGTTCCATCTTTTAAAGACATAACCGAAAGTTTAAAAACGAAGTCCGGAAAATTAGTGCTGGGAAAAGAAAGCATTCAGCAACTCGAAGACAAATTGAAAGATGTGGATTTTCAGACGATGGAAAACAGCATCTTTATTAGAAATGGACTAGTGGAAATTCCAAAAATGACCATTCGCTCCACCGCATTGGACATGGATCTTTCTGGTCGACATTCCTTCAATGATGAAATTGATTATCGTTTTGCCTTTCGTTTCAGGGACTTAAAAGCGACAAAGAGTCAAACAGAATTTGGACAAGTGATCGATGATGGAACAGGAATTCGTTTATTTCTTCGCATGCATGGAACCTTGGACAAACCGATTTATGAATGGGATACTGAAGGACGCAAAGCGCAGGCGAAAGAATCCCGGCAGGAAGAGAAAAGTCAAGCGAAATCCATGTTGAAAGCAGAATTCGGATTTTTTCAAAAGGATTCAACCGTAAAATCTTTTGTGCCAAAGGATGTTCCGAAGGAAGACTTGAAAATCAAATTTGGTCCTGCGAGTAAACAAGAATTCATGGAAGAAAAAAAGCAGACGAAGGATTCAAAATTGAAAAAGACCTTGAATTCTTGGAAGGAACAACAGGAAAAAGGACAACAATCCAACGTAAAACTTGGTCCTGGTGGAGGTTAATGCGCGCCTTTTTTTAAAATTTCCGTAGTCGAATACCCTTGAACTAAATCAATGGTTTCAACTTTTCCGCCATTTTTACGAACGACATCGGAACCGACAATGTAGGTTTTTTGAGATGGATCCATTTCGTTTTTATCGTAATCAGCTCCTTTGACCAATACATCAGGATTTAGGGCCGATATTAGCTCAAGTGGAGTATCTTCATTGAAAAAAACGACTAAATCCACGAATCCCAGCGCAGCAATCAGGGTTGCGCGAGCATCATTTGGATTAATTGGACGGTTTGGTGCTTTTCCAAGTCTTCGAACAGATTCATCTGTGTTGATTCCTACGATGAGGTGCTTGCCTAAATCAGCCGCTGCGGCTAAATAACGCACATGTCCGAGGTGCAAGACATCAAAACAACCATTTGTAAAAACGAGGGCTTCGTTTTTTACTTTGTAAAGGGCGATGCGTTTTTGTGCTTCTTCAATCGAAACAATTTTACTTTGAATGTACGCCAATCTTGCCATGTGATTTTTTCGGAAAGGTAGTGGTTTCAAGAAATGAAACCAAGAAAATTAGTCCAACAAATTGGTGGATTCATTTGGAAACACCAACGATGGCTTGAATGTTTTCGCTTCTTCAAAATCTAAATAAGCATAGCCAATGATGATGATGATGTCGTCAACAGCAACTCTGCGTGCAGCAGGTCCATTTAAACAAATCATTCCTGACAAACGATCTCCTTTGATTACGTAGGTCTCGAAACGTTCGCCGTTATTGATGTTGACAATTTGAACACGTTCACCTTCAATCAAATTAGCAGCTTCCATTAATGCCTCATCAATGGTAATACTACCGATGTAGTTCAGGTCAGCCTGTGTGACACGAACGCGGTGAATTTTAGATTTTAGAGCTTGAATTAACATAATATTTTCCGCGGCAAAAATAAATCAAATAAACGGATTAGAATAATAAATTGTCAATGAGACGCACACTTCCGCAATGAGCAGCGATGCAGCAAATTTGCTTTTCTTGCCATTCACTTAGTTCACAAAGTGTTTCGGGATCTACAATGGCGAGGTATTCAAGTGCCAAATCACTGGTGCTAAATAGTGTTCTTGCAGCCATGATTGTTTCTTCGATGGATCGTTGGTTTTTCGCCGCCTCAACGTAGCGTAATGTTTCGATGATTATTAACGCATCTTGCAACTCTTTTTCGTTCAATCGCATGTTTCGACTGCTCATGGCAAGTCCACTTGCTTCACGTATGGTTGGACAGGCGATAATCCTTGTTTTGAAGCCGTAATAACGGGTCAAAAGTCGAATAATAGCCAATTGTTGGAAGTCTTTTTGTCCAAAATAGGCTTGATTTGCATCCACCAAACGAAAAAGATTGTGCACAACATGAACAACTCCTTCAAAATGTCCGGGGCGAAAAGCACCCTCCAAAACACGTCCAATCGACCCAAGTTCCATGGGAACAAACCCATCGTTTTTTGGATAAAGTTCGGCTTCGGTTGGCGCAAAAACAACACAATGTTGCAAGCCTTCCAAAAGCATCAAATCTGCCTCAAGCGTTCGTGGATATTGCTTTAAGTCCTCGCTGTTGTTGAATTGTTTGGGATTCACAAAAATACTGATGAGGGTATAATCATTTTCCTCAGCCGACTTTTTTATGAGGCTAATATGTCCATTATGCAGCGCACCCATTGTTGGAACAAAGCCAAGTGATTGGGAGTTTTCGTTTAGCTTTTGGCGAAACTGATGCAGCGCTTCTGCGGTATGAATGACCTGAACTTTAGACATAGGTTTGAAAGAATCGTCGACAAAGCTATTGCTTTTTATGAAAGTTCATTTAAATTTCTTAATTTTGTACTCCTATCACTACTGAATGGAAAAGAAAAAAATCCTGTTTATTTCGCAAGAAATCTTCCCTTTTTTACCGAAATCCGATATTTCATCGACAGCGCGCAGATTACCGCCACTTGTTCAAGATCTTGGAAAAGAAATTCGTGTATTTACACCTCGTTTTGGTGCAATCAACGAAAGAAGACACCAATTGCATGAAGTTATTCGTCTATCTGGACTAAATATTTGCATCGATGACCACGACCACCCACTGATTATCAAAGTGGCTTCCGTTGCGGCAGCAAGAATGCAGGTATATTTCATAGACAATGATGACTATTTCAAGCGCAAAACAACCTTGCAAGACGATAAAGGCAACTGTTTTCCAGACAATGACGAACGATCTATGTTCTTCTCTCGAGGAGTTTTGGAAACCGTTAAGAAATTAGGCTGGCAACCAGACGTCATTCATTGCCATGGCTGGATGACTGGAATCATGGCCTTGTACATCAAACATGTGTACAACAAGGATCCACACTTCAAGGACACCAAAGTTGTAATCAGTTTATACAACGATGATTTTGCATCCACTTGGGATAAGCGTTTCCACGAAAAATTAACATTTGACGGATTCCCTCAGGAAATCACAAGCAAATTGGTGGATCCAACACATGAAAACATCATGCGGGTATTTGCTGAACATGCAGATGGAATCAACATTGCAAGTGAAAACTTGGCGCCTAATTTGAAAGCAATTTTTGATGAATCTACAACCCTTAAATTGGATTATGTGGCAGAAGAAAATCAAGGAAAAGAACTTTCAGCCTTCTTCGATAAGGTAATGGAAGAATCAGTTATGGCTTAACTTCAATTTACGCGCATTCAACATGAGAAGACTTTCATCCATTGTACTGGTACTGCTCATTTTCTTCGTTTCTTGCCAAAAGAATAAGCATGAAATCGGAAAACCAGCGATTGACCAAAACCAACTTTTAAATGGGATCACAACTGATACCTTCGACTTAATTACTTATACAATTAACGAAGATTCAGCGGTAACAGCGAACATGGCGAATGTCCTATTGGGTAGTTATGTCGATCCAAAATTTGGTAAGGTTTCAGCCTCGTTTTACACAGAATTCCGACTGAAATCCTTAAATCCAGTATTTGGTGACTTGGGAACAATTGTCTATGATTCGTGTGTATTGTCTTTGCAATACGTTGGGTACTATGGTGATTTAAGTGCACAAAACTTTGAAGTGTATGAGTTGAACGATAGCCTTTCAATGGACTCCGTATATTACGATTTTTCAACTAAACCAGTAAAACCCGGAAATTTAGTCGCAAATGGAATGGGAACAATTACTCCAAAACCGCTAACAAATACGGTGGTAAATGGTGATACCCTTGCTCCGCAATTAAGAATTCCATTGGATGTGAATTTTGGTAAAAGCATCATTGAAGAATCTGCCAGTGGAAATGGCACTTTCGCCTCAAATGTTCAATTTCAACAATTTTTTAAAGGCTTTAAAGTTCAAGTAAATAACCCTTCTCAAACCATTGGTAAAGGAGGAGTATTTTATTTTAACATCAACAATAATGCTGCTTCAAAGTTAACCATTTATTACACACAAAGTGGCGTAAAGAAAAGCTTTGACATCGTCATGAATAGCCTTGCCGCAGATTTTGTTCACATCGATACAGATCATTCAGGAACTCCGCTGGAGCTGGTTCTACAGGATAGCACAAAAGGACAATCTACTTTTTATGCGCAAGCATTTCGTCAAAGGGCGGTGATTAAAATCCCAGGATTGGATAATTTGCCAAAAAACATTGTTGTGCACCGTGCAGATTTGACACTTCCCGTTCAATTCCAAAATGGATACCGCTATAAACCTGGATCAGCTGTTTCCGTTGCCGCAAGATTGAAATTCAGTGATACAAAATTGGCCAACTTAAATGTGGTTGGTTCCTTTGTGGATAGCAAAAAACATTTTGCCATCGATTTAAGAGCATACACGCAAGCAATAATTGCGGATAATATTGATAATACAGGTGTTGTGGTATCTCCAGTCTATTTTAGGAATTCGGCAGAGCGCATCGTTTTTAATGGTCCTAACACGATCAATAAGATGAAACCTAAATTAATTTTGACTTACACAACGTACTAATTTATGTGTGGAATCGTAGCATATATTGGCAAAAAGGAAGCATTTCCAATTGTCGTAAAAGGATTAAAAAGATTAGAGTACCGTGGTTATGATAGTGCTGGTGTAGCCTTATTGAGCAATGAAAACTTGAACGTTTTTAAAAAGGCGGGGAAAGTGAGCGTCATGGAAGAGTTTGCACTCGAACAAGATGTTACGGGTCACGCTGGGATAGGTCACACACGTTGGGCAACACACGGGGAGCCATCGGATGTCAATGCGCATCCACATACGTCGATGGACGGAAAAATCGCCCTCATTCACAACGGAATCATCGAAAATTACGATGTGTTAAAACGTGAATTGCAAAATCAAGGATACATTTTTAAAAGTGAAACGGATACGGAAGTGATCGTTCATTTGGTGGATTACATCAGCAAAAAGGAACATGTTTGGTACGGAGAGGCTTTACGTTTAGCACTTTCACAAGTTCATGGAGCTTATGCGATTGTAGCCATTTCAAAAGATTTCCCGAACCGACTCGTTGCCGCAAGAAAAAGTAGTCCGTTGGTTGTTGGAATCGGTGCGGAAGGAGATTTTTATTTAGCATCTGATGCGACTCCTATCGTTGAATACACCAAAAAAGTGGTCTACCTAGACGACGAAGAAATTGCGGTCATAGACCTGGAAGACGGATTAAAATTATACAACATTGCCGATCAAGAGCGCACACCATTTTTCCAGCAATTGGAAATGGAATTAGAAGCACTTGAGAAAGGTGGATATGAGCATTTTATGCTCAAAGAAATTCATGAACAACCGCGTTCCATTCACGATTGTTTCCGTGGAAGGTTGAATGCCGAAGAAGCGTGGGTTAACCTTGGCGGATTACGTGAATACGAGCAAAAAATGATTTCGGCTAATCGCTTAATCATTGTTGCATGTGGTACTTCGTGGCATGCTGGACTTGTAGGTGAGTACCTCATTGAAGATTTAGCACGCATCAACGTAGAAGTTGAATATGCGAGTGAATTCCGCTATCGAAATCCAATTTTAAATGAAAATGATGTGGTGATTGCCATCTCACAATCAGGAGAAACAGCGGATACGTTGGCGGCCTTAGAATTGGCAAAATCAAAAGGTGCAACAATCCTTGGAATTTGCAATGTTGTTGGTTCATCGATTTCGCGTTTAACGGACGGCGGATCCTACACACATGCTGGACCAGAAATTGGTGTAGCTTCCACAAAGGCATTTACAGCGCAAGTAACCGTTTTAACCTTAATGGCCCTTTCATTGGCGTACAAAAAAGGAACGATCAGTGAAACGCATTTTAGAACCTTGTTGGCAGAATTGGAAGCCATTCCGGAGAAAGTAAAACAGGTCCTCGAAACGGATGCATTAATTGAACAAATTGCAGCAGAATACAAAGATGCATCAAACGCATTGTATTTAGGAAGAGGAAGTTCATTCCCAGTAGCACTAGAAGGAGCGCTGAAATTAAAAGAGATTTCATACATCCATGCGGAAGGATATCCAGCGGCAGAAATGAAACATGGTCCGATTGCCTTAATCGATGAGAACATGCCAATTTTCGTGATTGCGACCCAAGGAAATTCCTACGAGAAAGTTGTATCGAACATTCAAGAAGTGAAGGCACGCAAAGGAAAAGTAATCGCTGTTGTGACAGAAGGAGACATCCAAGTACGCGAAATGGCCGATCACGTCATCGAAATTCCTGAAACGAATGAATTCTTGGTTCCATTATTGGCAACGATACCGTTCCAATTGCTTTCTTACCACATCGCAGTCATGCGCGGTTGCAACGTCGATCAGCCGAGAAACTTGGCGAAGTCGGTGACGGTAGAATAAAAGGCGACCTTGCTTTTTTTACCCACTGATATAATTCGGGGATTTCAGGTAATAATGTTAAATTTAGTCCTGCATTCCAAATAAGTTAAGAATGGTCATGTCTGTTTTAAAGAAGTATGGTGTCCTGTTAATTTTACCGATTATTTATACGTGCTTCTGCATTCAGATTACGAATAAATCGCAAAATGCATTTATAAGAACGGTTGATCCAGAGTACATTCATTTAATGAGTTCCATAAATCTGGCAGAAGGAAATGTGAGCTTACAAAGCATTGAAAGTCCGGCAACGCCATTGTATGTGTTGGGAGCGATCACCTCTAAAGTAACTTGTTGGGTATCATCGAGTGATTCGTTGAAAGAAGATTTTATTTCCAATCCAGAGAAATACATTGATGTATTAAGAGCGGTATTATTGCTGTTGACAAGCATTTCACTTTTTATTTTGGGTTATGTTGTACAGAAAGTTAGCCATAGCTGGTTCACCTCGATGCTGTTTCAATTCGCCCCATTTCTGTCGATAGACATTATGTTGACATCTACGCTTTTGACACCGGATCATTTTCTAATCATGGTCATGTTGTTGTATATGGCGGTACTATTTAACTACATCCACCAGGAGAAAAATACCGGTGATCTGAAAAGTGCGCTCTACTTTTCACTTTTTACAGCACTTGGTTGTGCGACGAAAATCACCTTTTTACCGTTGGTAATCTTGCCATTATTCCTCTTATCCAATACCAAACAAAAGCTTGTTTACATCCTTTCAACAGGAATTCTTAGTCCTCTTTTTGCCTTCACGGCAGTATTTCAATATGAGCGATTCTTTGCATGGGTCAAAGGCTTGATTTTCCATGCTGGGAATTATGGTACCGGTGAGGAAAAGATTATATCGAGCACTTCATTTTTGAACAACCTTGAAAAAATAATAAGAACAGAAATTCCATTTATTGTCATATGTTTTTTATTGCTCATTTGTGTTTTTTTGATCCTCATCAAGAAAAAGAAAAGTCCACAAAACAAGGTGCTAATTGGCCTAATATGCACATTCATTTTACATATTATTCTGGTCTCAAAACATTTTGCCATTCGTTATTTAACCCCATCGATACTGTTAGGAGTACTTGGTATTTACCTGCTCATTTTGTTTTTTTCGCACACTAAAAAAATCCAAAAAATAAGTACGATTTGTTTTATCGTTGCTTATCCTCTGCTGGCATTTACTACGATTTATAGGACAAACAAGCAACTTTTACCTTACACCGCATCTCGGAAAAGTGCACATGAATACATGGAGAGAAACTTGAAAGGCACGCCGCTTTTGATTGTTCCGAATTATTTCGGGACAGGAACGAAACAATATGCCTTATGGTTTGCCTCTAAGTGGGTTGGAAAAAATGCCCCTGAATTCATTGATGACATGAATAAGAAATGTCCGGACACCTATTTTTTTATCCCAGATCAAAATAAATACTTCAATTGGCGAAATGAAATCAGTTTGTTTGATGTGTTAAAAAGCCATCCTACCTTAAATCTGTATATATCCCTTGACGCAACTAAAATGAAAGAAGAGGCTTTTGGAAAAGCCATTCTGAAAAACATCAATGCGTATAATCGTCCGAATGATACCATCATTAAAATCAACTATTTATTTCACGAGAAGTATGACCTGATTTGTCAATTAACCATTGATACCTCAAGGTTAGTTAAAAGCTATCAATTCAATGAAGTGTTATGTGACATGGAAGGCATTACAGCGGATAAAAAGTACTACAAGTCTTCGAATCGTTCCTTTTTATTTAAAAACAATCAATTGCGCACCTCTGAGAAATCCTACTCGGGAAAGTTTTCTGAGAAACTAACAAAAGCAAACATGTACGGAACGGGATGTAGTATTGACAATGTAAAAGTGGGTGACTATTTTGAAGCAACCATTTGGAAACAGTCCGACGACGATGATTATTTATTCGTATGCTCCGCAAAGAATCCGCAGGATTTATACATTGCGAGTAATACCATCGTCGAAGAAAAAAATGGCTGGCAAAAAATTAAATTGAGCATTTCGATTGACAAAAAGATACCTGGAAACACTTTGAATTTTTATTCATGGTATCAGGGAAACAGCGCCTGTTATTGTGATGATTTTAAAATCACTATGGGAAGAACTAAAGGCAAGGCTCATTGAAGATGATGCGCGTGCTGTATGGATGCGGTTGCACCTCTTTAAGGTTCATTCAAGGATTATCATTGAACCTAGTCGAATGGAGATGAGCAGTTTGGATGTAGTCGGAAATTATGTTTTCAATAAGAATCTCTTCTGTTAACTATAGTTTACCTAAATTTGTGAGGTAAAAAAAATACAAATGATATTACGTTTTATTTTCGTCTTTTTGGGACTTTCTATTTCAATCTTCGGATTTTCTCAATCTTTAACGATTACTTCGACCGGTCAAACTGGAACTTCCGGAACAAATTGGAGCATTTCAGGCACAACTTTAACTGTAACGGGAACAGCAGAGGTCAATGTTTCGGTTATTACGGATAAACTTTCAACGGGTGCATTTTCACTTGTGGGCAACACCACTTCCTTTTCTGTGTATATCCAAACTGCTTTAAGTTCAAGTGCTACCAATTCACTTACCATCGGCGCAAGCAATAATACAGGGGCTTTGTCTCTCAGAAGCACTGTTTCATTAGGCGGATCTTTGACCATGATTGGTGGTCCTGTTAGTATTTTAGAGGCCCTTACATTAACAGGCTCTTCTAATTTAAACATCACTTCGATTAATACCGTTATTAATGCAACCACAACCATTGGTGGGGCCGCTAGTATTGCAGCATCTGGAAATTTAATTTTAGGCACCAACATCACTGCAGGAACAGGGTATCCTTTTACAGCTAACGGTGGCATAACAAAAACCGGTTCAGGAACTTCGTATTTATTTTCGGATTTAATCACAAGTAATTCGGCGGTAACAATTGCCGGACCTGTATTAATTGGAAATTTCAATACCAGCAACACTACTGCCGAAATCAAATCGAATGGTGGAAACATCAGCATGACTGGTGCACTTAGTGCGTATACAGGAAACGGTCGAGATTACATGGCTTTGTTGTACACGAATATTTATGATGCCGATGGTGGCTCGGTAAGTGGAAGTACCACAGATATATACTTACGTTTCAACCAAGGCGCACATAATTTTGTCGGCTTGCCGGGCTTGCCCTCCACCATTTCTATGCAGTATTTAGTGGCAGGAGGCGGCGGCGGTGGAGGAAACAGCTCTGTCGGTAATTACAGTGGCGGTGGAGCAGGTGGCGGTGGCGTTGCCGACGGAACTTATACATACAACGGCACACCCATTGCTATTTTTGTTGGCGCAGGTGGAGCTCAAAACACAAACGGTTCGGACTCTTATTTAGGGACCATTAAATCAGGTGGCGGTGGAGCAGGCGGAAATTATAATTATAGTGCTGGATTAGCGGGTAACGGCGGTGCAGGGTATGCCGCAGGCGGCGGCGGCGGCGGCGCTGGTTCGAATGTTGGAAGCGGCGGCGCAAGTGGCGGAAGCGGTACTCAAAGAACTGGAGGCTCAGGGGCAAATTGTTGCTCATTAACAAACTATGGTGGATCCGGTGGTGGTGCGGTAGGAAATGCTTCAGGTTATAATTCAGGTGGAACAGGTGTAAGTTCTTCTATAACAGGAATAGCTGTTTCTTATGGATCAGGAGGGGCTTGTAATGCCTGGCCAATTGCTAAAACCGGCGGAGGTGGAGGAGCCTTGGGCTACGGATTGGTACAAGGTGCCAGTGGTACAGTTATTCTCAGGCTAACCCTTTCCAATGCGACGACTTTAAACGCTCTTACACCGGCTTCTGCATTGCATCTTAATGCAGCTGCTGGAGGAGTAACCTTAGGCGCTTCAGTAGCCAATTTCAGCAGTTTACTCCTTACCGCAGACGCAGTTTCTAGTATTGCGGGTGTGATTTCAGGGAGTGGTAGCTTAACAAAATCAGGAACCGGAATGCTCACACTTTCTGGTAACCATACATATACCGGCGGTACAACAGTGAATGCAGGGACCTTAAAATTAAATGATACCTATGCGAACGCCGGCTATGGTGTTATTATTGGAACACTTACGATTAACCAAAATGGAACGGTACAGTTAGCAGGTTCACCTGGTGCCTTGGGTTGGAATGGAACTTATCGGGTGTCTACCATCAATATCAACGGCGGGACTTTAGATGCCATCAGTGGTCAGCAACACATCTGGAACCTCGACGGTGGACTAAATTTTAATGGAGGAGGAACGGTACGAAGCAATGGTGGTACAAGTAATGCTGCCGCAACATCGTACTTCGAATGGGGTGTGGGAAATGTGACCGTCACCAATCCTACCGCACCAGCCATTATTGCGGGGCGAATCAATTTGCGTTCAGACATGACCTCGCTCAATGGTGCTGCCTCGGGTGGAGTCATTGCTATTCAAGTAAACGATGGAGTTGCAGCAAATGATTTGTTGGTTAGCGCTGCCATTACTCAAACGAATGCGGCAACGATCACTAAAACCGGTGCAGGGAAAATGACTTTTTCGGGTGTCAACAACCATACTGGAACCATGACCATTAGTGCTGGAGTGTTTCAGGTAGGGAATGAAAGCACGACCGGGAGCATCAGCGGTGGATCAGTTGTCAATAATGCCTCCATTCTTTTTAATCGATCAGATGATTATTCCATCAGTAATATCATTTCTGGAACAGGTACCATAGAGAAACTTGGTGCAGGAATCCTTACGCTGTCGGGTGCAAACACCTATACTGGACTATCTACCGTTAGCCAAGGTGTTCTTAAATTGGGTTCCACTACAGCATTGGGAACAAGCGCAGGAAGTACCTTAATTACTACTGGTGCTGCCATCGATCTGAATGGACAAGCCTTTTCTACCCTCGAGCCTTTAACAGTCAACGGAACGGGTTTGAGTTCTGGCGGAGCACTTTTTAATTCATCATCAACTGCAGCAAGCTTTCCTGGTCCAATTACCCTTGCTTCGGCTTCCCTTGTGAAGTGTAGTACGGGCAATATTACCTTAAGTGGCGCTATTAATGGTGCTTTTGATCTTAGTGTGGAAGCATTAACTGCAGCGTATACTCAATCAGGAATTGTAGGAGCTACGACACCTCCAACTTCATATTCCATCAACACGGGCTCAGGTGCAACGACCATCAGTGCGAATACAACCGTAGCAGGACCTTTAACAGTAGACGCTGGGCAGATTTCGATGAATTCTACCATTGCTTCTTCGTTGAGCAATGCTGCACTTACCTTTAGATCACAGAAGTTCATCACCCACACAGGTTCTACGGGACTCACACTTACGACACAAGGCGGAAATATATTAGTATCGGCAAATGTTGATGATGCCAGCGATAACGACGCATTGGTGAATGGGTACATCCTTTTCTCCTATGGCCTCACCATCAATAGCAACGGCGGGAACATCACACTTGGTGGAGGTGACGCTTTAGCAAGCGGTTATGCTTTAGGCACCAATGTTTACCCATATGAAGGCTTGCGTGTGGATGGAACAATCAATGTATCATCAGGCGCCGGGAATATCATCATGCGTGGGAAATCATATGCTGTTAGTACGACTTCTGCATCCTGGGGATTGGGCTTCTGGAGTCTGACAACAGGAACAATTACTTCTGGAACAGGTACAATTTATTTGGATGGTTTTTCACAATCAAGCGGCAGTACTTACAGCTCGGGTCTTTTTAGCAATGGCACACTGACGATTACTTCTGCTAATACCTCTACTGATGCCATTAAACTCATTGGAAAAGGCACTGGCACAGCGAGTGATGCATGGGGCATAGAGTGCGAAAGTGCCCTAAATATCTATGCAACTGCTTTAGGTGGTGGAATCACAATTACTACTTCTCAGCAAGTGGCCGATAATTACGATGCGGTTTTTAGGGGTGAAACCAATATTTTGGCTAAAAGCGGACCAATTCAATTATTGGGGAAACAAGGTAGTGGCGTTGCGAATGGCCGGTTTTATAATAATGGAAATTTTTATTTAGGCTCGAGGGCAAGCACTCCAGTTACCACTAGCTCTAGTAATATTACCATTCAATACGATAAATTTGATTTCGGATCAACAGTCAGGTATGTAGCGACTACAGGAGCAGTGACGATACAGCCCGCTTCCACTAGTTTTGGTGCCGAGTTCTTGTCTTCTTGGTTTAGCTGGAATCAGAACAGCCAAACGATGAGTAGCCTCACTCTCGGTAAAATCGGCAATACTGGGAACATTACACACCAGACTAACGTCATCAGCGCAGCAGGACCAATCTCTATCTACGGAGGAGATATCGCTGTTAATCAGAATTTAACTTCAACACTTTCCGCTGCGGATGTGTTGTTGCAAGCAACCGGAACAATCGCTGTTCAAACAAATCGGACCATTCAAAGTAACTCAGGTCAAATAACCTTGAGATCAAACGTGAACGGCACAGCAAATTCAGCTGTTTCGTCTATTACGCTAAATAGTGGAAGTAGTTTACTGTCTCAAGGTGGGAATATTACCCTTGGCGGCAATTTTACCGGAAGTCAAGGCGCGGCACTATATGCTACAAGTTTAAATGCTCCCGCCATATTACTAGATGGAGGAACTATTTCAGCATCGGGAGGAAACATCAAACTTTATGGAAAATGCAATGCAAGTTATGATGATGGAATCCGTTTGCGCGGAACAATAAATACAACAGGCTCTGGTAATATCGAACTTTACGGTGAGGCTTATGGAGGTAGTGATGGGACTTATTTTTTTGGCGGTATTACATTCGGAACTGCCGCAGGTTCTACTTTGGAAGCTGAGAATGGAAATGTCATACTTTCGGGGATTTTAACGAATACGCAGAATACAAGTACTGGAGCGATTAATTTTTATCGTTCACTTGGTTCCGCGGGTCAAACCAACCACATCAATATTCTGTCAAAAACGGGAGACATCACCATTTTCGCAGATAAAGGAACCACAGGAGCTTATGGATTAGGACATTCCAGTTGGGGAAATGTATATTTCGGTTCTCCTTCGAACAATAGCTACACAGCAACGGGTGATATCAAACTTACCTATTCTAGGTTGGTTGGAGCCGGATTAAATGGATTCAAAGTGAAAACAACAGGAAATGTCACCTATGAACCGGTATCTACAAGTTTTGAGGCTGCACAATCCTTTCCTTCCAATGCCAATTATACCTTAGCAGAAAGCGCTGCTAGTTTAACCATTGGCAAGCCAAGCAATACAGCGGATATAACGATCGCCTCTGCTCAAACGGTACCAGGACACATAACCGTTTATGGTGGTACATTGACCTTAAGTGGAAACCTGACAGCTACAAATAATGGAAACATAGCTTTGTATTCAGACAATGCACTTGGAGGTCTTTCGAGCGCACGCACCATCACTGCTGGGGGAACCTTTACCTATGCGCCGCAGGGAACCAGTTTTGCTGCCGCAGTTACTTATCCAATCACGAATTTAACCTTAATTAGTGGTGGACTAACCATCGGTAAAACCGGAAACGCAGCTAACATTACCATCGGCGCAGCAACATCCATCAATGGTCCAATCACCCTTTACGGCGGAACACTTGCTTTGAATAACGCTTTAACGACCACAAACACCGGTACAGGTAACCTATCCTTGAACGGATCAACACTTTCAGGTTCATCTACTTTAATGGTCGCAAATGGACGTACCCTTACCATGAACTTGAGTTCAAACACAAACTATGCTGGATTAATTTCAGGGACATCTTTGAACCTTATCAAAGACGGAGTGGGAACTTTAACTTTACCTACACCAACAGCACTTTCGTTTGCCACAATGACCATAAGTGGTGGAGCGTATACATTGAATGCAAACCAACAATTAACGCTTACAGGTGCTCTGACCAACAACGGAACCTTCACTATGAAAGACGGCGCAACGTTTGTTCAAGCGACAAGCGGCACGAGTGTCACAGGTACTGGAACATACAACGTAGAAAAAGCCTTAGCGAGCAACAGTTCAACCTGGTCAACTACAAGCGGACGTTTCTGGTACATGGGTGTTCCAATGGTGAGTGTAGCAAGAAGTGGTTACGGTATTCCTGGAACGACAACGAACCGCGTATGGTCCTATTCAGAAGCAACGAAGACTTACACAGAATTAAGCGACGGAAACGCTTTGCTATCTGCTGGAACAGGGTATGTTCACCGTAGATCAACAGATGGAACACTTACCTTTACTGCAACAGGCGCGAACGGATTGTATGGTTCAGACTATAGTGTGAGTGGCTTGACAAAAACAGCGGGCTATACGTCAGGCGTGCACTTGGTGTCTAACCCGTATATGGCATACCTAGATTGGAATGCTTTAACAAAAACGAATATTGACTCAACGTTTTATATTCGTTCTAACAACACAACGAGTAACAACATCAGTGCCTTGATTAGTTATAACTCAAGTACAAATCAATTTGCCAATACTTCAAGCGTTTCCATCACCAATGCTTCGCAAATACGTTACATCGCCCCAATGCAGTCGATTTGGGTTCGTGTAGGAGCGGCAGCATCAACAGGTTCATTAGGGATGAATCGAAGCATGCTTTCTCACCAAACTGGAAACCCAGGATTGAAAAGCAGCACAGTTTTCCCAACCTTGGCAAGAGTCAATTTGGTAGATGGAAACCAATTCGATCAACTATTGGTGTACATGAACAGCGACATGAGTAACGAAGCGGATCAATACGATTCTGAGAAGTTACCAGTAAGTGGAACCGTTCAAGTCTACACGATGGCATCCAACAAAAAGTTGGTGATGAATGGCTTGAAGAACAACAAGAAAAAGGTATCCGTTCCACTTTATTTGGAGTTGCCTGAATCGAAGAGCTATACCTTGAATTTGTCAGAATACGAGTTAGAAAATGGACTCATCTTACTTGAGGACAAACAAGAGGGCACCATGCAAGATTTCACTTTGTTGGAGAACTACACGTTTTATGCAAACAGTGGCCTACTTCAAAACCGTTTTGTCTTGCACTTCATCTTACCAGATGCTGAGTTCACAACACAAGGTCCGAGCAACAGTTGGGTAGGACCAGAAACGAGCTACACCGAAGGTGGAAACGTTCAAATCACGAATGACGACCGAGGTAACATCCAAATCACTGTAGACCAACCAGAGGAGCAAAAAGTAGAAGGAAACGTAAGTGTCACAGACATGAACGGCAAAGAAGTCTACAGAGGACAACTAGACGGCATCACAACAGCAGTCGAGTTGAATGTCCCTGCCGGAATCTACTACCTCACGGTACAAAGTGGCGCCTTGTTCGAGAAGAAAAAGGTCTTTATTCGGGAGTAAAAACGGGTCTTTTTTCAATCGCTTTTTCCAAGCCTTTAAGTTGGTACTTGGATGCGTGTTTTCATCCGTCAAAATGAGACCGATGAATAGTCCTTTTTCAAATAAATTGACCCGCGAAAAGCCTGTTTTCCCAAAGTCTGTGGCTTAAAAAACTTTTAAAAAAAGTTTTATTTCTTGTGAAATTCACGTAAGTTTAACGCGAACTTAACTAAACTATTGAATGAACAAATCATACTTCCTACGTAATTTGGATTGCTTCTAAACGAATTAGCACCACCTCATTACCTTCCCTTTCCTTGATAAATCTAGCATTTACGTACTTTCAGAATCGTGCTGAGTACATTTAAAATGGCTTCTTTTTGATTGGAAAGTTGTATGATCACAACAACGCACTTAACTATGAATGATATGTGTAACCCCACTTCGGAATCCGTTTTAGCAAATTCAGCGAATAAAAATGCATCCGTTCAATTGAACCATACTGCCCAACCAAAAAACACCCCTACTATGTCACGTTTTAAATTATTTCGTCAAGTCACGATTTTATCTGCATTGATCTGTTTTGTTGTGAATGGTTGGGGGCAGGTGACGGACACTTACTCTACTGCCGGTACGTTTACTTGGACATGTCCTACAGGTGTTACTAGTGTAACTATTAAAGCTTGGGGTGGAGGCGGAGGTGGAGGCTATGCCACTGGGAATACTTCTTCAGCTGGCGGCGGCGGCGGCGGCGCTTTCGCCTCATCAACTGTTAGTGTAACCCCGGGTACTTCTTATACGGTAGTGGTAGGTGCTGGTGGAACAGCAGGACTTAAATCAGGACCAACTGCTGCTGGTAATGGTGGTAATTCTTCGTTTAATACAACTTCTGTTGTTGCTTCGGGGGGAACGGCAAGCGCAGGCACTACTACTGCGTTAGCAAATACTTCAGGTGGTGCAGGTGGAACCATTGCTTTATGTACTGGTACGACAAAATTTGCCGGAGGAACTGGTGGAACAGGATTAAATACTGGAACTGGAGCTGGTGGCGGTGGCGGTGGAGCTGCTGCAAGTATCTCAGCAAATGGTGCAAATGGTTCAGGAATTAATGGTGGAGTTGGAATTTCACCTGCGGGAAGTGGAGGTTCTGGCATATCAAATAGTGCAGGAAATAGTGGGCTTAGCTATGGTGGTGGTGGCTCTGGTGGCAATAGAAACGCAACTTCTAGTAATGGTAGCGCTGGAGCATCAGGAGCAATATTAATTACATATACACTACCGGCATGTTCCGGAACACCTTCTCCAGGAAACACTTTAGCCTCTGTTAATCCGGCAAGTGGTGGTTCTTCAACCATACTTTCATTACAAAATGCCACCTCCGGCTCCGGAGTAACGTATCAATGGCAATCATCCACCAATAACTCTACTTGGGTAGATATTTCAGGTGCAACATCTTCCACCTATTCTGCGACGCCAACGGCAGCAACATATTACAGATGTAATGTAACTTGTTCGGGTAATACGGGGACATCGAATTCGCTATTGGTAAATGTAATATATTGTACTCCTTCAGCTACGACTACGACATACTTTATTACAGGAGTAAGTACAACAAGTGGATTAAGTAATTTCACGAATACAGGGTCTTCTTATGGCTTAAGTTCTGGGTATAGTGATTATTCTTCAACTATAAGTTGTAGTCAGTTAGCAGGTAGCTCAATTAACTTTTCTGTTGCATTGGCGGGAAATGCATCTTCTAGCACTTATTCATACGGTGTTGCTCTATGGGTAGATTGGAATAATAATTTTTCTTTTGAAACAAGTGAACGAATGTATAATTCTGCGGCTTACATATATAGTGTTAGTAGTTCATTTGTTATTCCAGCCGGGACGGCTCCTGGTAATTATCGTATGAGGGTTGTCGCGGATTATAATGCAACATCACCTTCGGCATGTTCAATTACTTCTGGAACCTCAGGTGAATGTGAAGATTACACTTTGACCGTTCCGGCTAATTGTACTGCGCCAACGTCATTAGCAGCATCTGCGGCATCTACCGCACAAACAAGTACTACACTTGCTGCTTCCTTTACTTCAGCAGCTTCAAGTCCAACGGGATATATTGTTATACGGACATCTTCCAATTCACAACCTAGTCCAGTAAATGGAACAGTTTATACAGTTGGTATTAATGCTATAGGATATATCGAATATGTTGGAACTTCAGCCGGTTCATGGAATTCGTCCTCACTTCTTCCAAGTACTACTTATTATTATTGGGTGTTTTCATATAACAGCACAACTTGTAATGCTGGTCCCGTCTACAGTTCCAGCTCCACCAATTTTGCCCAAAGTACCACTTCTTGTACAGGTGCTGCGTTGGCAAATCTATCTTATACCACTTCAACTGCAAGCTATTGTTTAAATACGGCAATTATCGGCAATACTGCTACTTTGGGAACAACTTCGGGTGTGCCGACCTTTTCTATTTCACCCGCTTTACCAACAGGATTATCTTTAAGTACTTCAACTGGTGCCATTTCTGGAACACCTACAGTGGCAGTTGCTTTAACCAACTACACCGTTACTGTGGATAATGGTTGTACAAATACAACGGCTACGTTAAATTTAGCAACACTTGCGCTTCCTACAGCCCCAACATCTTCCGCGGGATCTAGTGCTGCTACCTACAGTTTCTCTGCAAATTGGTCTTCCGCATCAGGTGCTACTGGCTATTATTTAGATGTTGCAACGGATAATGCTTTTACATCTTTTGTTTCAGGCTTCAATAACTTGAATGTTGGTAATGTGCTTACTTATTCAGTAACGGGATTAGGATCGGGAACAAGCTACTATTACCGTTTAAGATCTACAAATGGAACCTGTTCAAGTACGAATAGTTCAACACAAACAATTACAACAACTGCTCTGACATCAATTGCAACTGGAAATTGGAATTCAGGTTCAACATGGATTGGTGGACAAGTACCTACGTGTAGTGATAACGTAACGATCCAATCTACGCACAATGTGACCGTGAATTCTTCAAGCAATGTTTCCAGAAATTTAACGATTGCATCAGGAGGGACCCTCACTGTTGCCTCAGGAGATTTAACGGTAGGTTGTACCTTAAACAACACACCACTAACAAATAATGGAACGTTAACCGTTACTGGTGGAACCTTAAATGTGAATGGGAATGTGGTTTGCGCATCTACCTTTAATCAAAGCGGCGGAGAAATAAATATCGATGGAAATGCAAATGGAGTTGCAGCAAATAGTGTTTTGACGGGAACAAATTTATTAAGAATCAACACTAATTTACTAAATTTAACCGGTGGTAGAATTACCATTGTTGATCCACATGCCGGTAGTTCAACATCTGACTATTCGATTGGTTATAACACTAGTTCATTAAATTACGCTTGTGGTTCAGGACATACAACGCGATTCGGCAACGGAGTTTCTACGGATGCAGGGGGTCACACTAATGGTTTCTATAACTATCTTTGGGTTGGAACTGGATATTTATCGTTAGGTAATGTTGAGGTTGATGTTTTGACTGGAACTAATAGATTCGTTAAAACGACAAGCACTATTGGTATAATGGGTAATCTTACAATAACTTCTGGGGATTATCAACTTTCTTCCACGACATATGTTGCTGGAAATATTACAAATAATGGATTTCTAACGGCTACTTCAACGCTTAATTTGGGTTCTTGGACAAACGCTACAGGTTCAGCAACAAGTAATACGCAGACTATTGCTGGTTCTGGAACATTTAGAAATGCAACCACTTCTTCTACAGCAAGTTTAACGAATTTAACCATTAACAACACAAGTTCAGGAGGTGTCACCATCTCAACACCACTTTCGATTAGTGGTACTCTAACCATGACCGCGGGTAAAATCAATACTACGGCAACCAATTTGCTGACGCTAGGTTCAACAACTGCAGCAGGGACCTTAGCTTATACCGCTGGTCAAATTGCAGGACCATTTGCACGCACATTTGCTGCAAACAGAACAGCTACGGGAACGTATGATGTGTCCACACTTTATCCAGTCGGAGACGGAACGAATTATTTACCAATTTACATTGATCCTACGACATCTGCTTCAGGAGCAACGGTTATGCGCGGGCAGGTATTCAATACAAATTCTGGAACAGCAGGAACGGGAGTTGCATCAACACTTTCCAGCAAAAGATGGGAGGCCTTGGCGACTGTTGGATCGAGTAATTTAACGAGTAGTTTTATTCAAATGAACGATGCAAGTATTGCAAGTGGCAATATCATCGCTCAATCCACTTCTGCATCGGGCGCTTATAACACCATTTTGCCGGCTTCAACTGTTGGTACTGGAACAATCAGAACTGCATCAGCTATTGCCGCTTCAAATTACTCAGGTTATTTCACCTATGCAGCTCCAGGACCTGCGATTACTTCTTTTACTCCAACAAGTGCGTGTCCGAATGCGGCGACAACGATTACAATCACAGGGACGAATTTGGGATCGGCAACATCGGTCACTTTAAATGGTGAAGCATGCACGATTGTTTCAAATTCACCCTCGCAACTAGTTATAACAACAGACGCGACACCCCAAGCAGGAAATATCGTTGTGACTACTGCCGCGAATAGTGCGACAAGTGCTACCGCAGTAAGTTTGTTTACTTTACCAACAGTTACAGCAACATCTGATGCATCTAATAATACCATCTGTTCTGGATCAAACATAACCTTGAATGGTGGTGGTGCGAGCACTTACACATGGAATAATAGCGTTACAAATAATGTCGCATTTGCCCCAAGTTCGTCTACGACATATACCGTTACGGGAACAGATGGAAATGGCTGTACAAATACGGCAAGCATCGCTGTAACGGTCAACCAAATTGTTTCAATCACTACTCAACCTTCAAGCCAAGCTGTTTTGCCAAATGACAATGTTATTTTCTCAGTGAGCGCAACCGGTTCTGGACTGGCGTACCAATGGCAAGAAAACACAGGTTCAGGCTGGAATGCAATAACAAATGGGGGAATTTATTCTGGTGCAACAACAAGTACATTGACCCTTACAGGTGTGACTTCATCGAATAGTGGTTATCAATACCAATGCGTTGTATCTGGTACTGCACCTTGTTTGAATGTGACTTCAAGTTCTGCTACATTGACCATCAGTTCTACAGCCATTTCTGTGCAGCCAGTGAATCAAACCATCTGTGTAACAGCAGGAACAGCAAGTTTTAGCATTACTACCACCGGTACAACCCCAACGTATCAATGGCAGGTTTCAACGAACGGAGGTAGCTCTTGGACGGATATCCTTAATGAAAACGCAGCAACATTAGCACTTTCTGGATTATTAGTTTCAAACAGTAATAACTTATACCGCTGTAGTTTAAATAGTGGTTCAATTTATAGTAATAGTGCACTCTTAACAGTAAACGCAGCAAGTGTAGCTGGCACAGTCAGTGCGGACCAAGGTATTTGTTCAAACGCTTCTGCAACAAATATTACCTTATCTGGAAATACGGGAACCATTCAATGGCAAGTTTCTTCTGATAACAGTAGTTTTGCAGATATTGCCAATGCCACAGCTTCTCCTTTGACAGCAGCACAAATTGGATCCTTGTCGGCAACCCGTTATTACCGTGCTGTGGTAACAAATGGTGTGTGTAGCGCGGCAAATTCAGCAGCAGTTACCATTACGGTAACCACTGCACCAAATGCTGGAACATTATCCGGAACACAAGCGGTTTGTGTTGGTGCAACAACCAGTTTTAGTTCGAATGGCGATACAGGTGGCGCTTGGAGCTCAAGTAACGCTTCAAATGCTTCCATTAACTCATCTGGAACAGTAACAGGAGTTGCGGCAGGTTCAGCAACAATGACCTATACCGTTACAGGGACGGGTGGGTGCGCGAATGCAACTGCGACTAGAACTGTAACAGTAAATGCGAATCCAACAATCACTTCTGCAACTGCGAGTCCGTCTACAATATGTGCAGGAAGTTCAGTTAGTTTGAGCGCGGCATATGGAACTAATACAATTGCCTCATCAGCAAGAACGGCACCTGCTGCAATCGCTAATACTACTCCTTCCAACTATGGTTTAGTATTTAACGTTACAACGGCTTTTACGTTAAATTCAGTAGATCTTTTTAACGGCACCACAAGTTCGGGTACGTTTACCATTCAACTTCAAAATAGTTCTGGAACAGCTTTACAAACATCAGCTTCCTTTACAATTCCGGCAGGTACAGGTGTAATTGGAACAACTGTGCCATATACCGCTTCTTTAGGTTGGAGTATACCAGTTGGAACGGGATATAGACTCCTCGTAACAACGGGAACGGCTAGTTTAGTAAGAGAATTGTCTTTGGGAGGATTCCCATATTCAATTGGATCTGTTGGATCTATTACGAATGGATATATCAGTGGTACTAGTACTACGTATTATTATTTATATAATTGGAATGTTACAGCTTTTATCGATCAGTCAAGTTCTTATAATTGGTCCTGGAATACATCTCCAACTGTTGCAACAACGACAGGAACAACAACAGCAGTGAATAACACCAGTTCGGCGATCAATCAAACGTATACGGTGACAGCCACGAATGCTTCAACAGGTTGCTCGAATACGGCAACCACATCGGCAATTACGATTAATACAGTTCCATCTTCACCAAGTGCAAACAACACCTCGATTTGTGGTCCGCAAAATGCAACCTGCTCTGTAACCGGAAGTAGTACAGTTGGAAACACCTTCAAATGGTATACCGTTTCTACTGGGGGAACAGCAATCTCCGGACAAACGGGGGCAACATTGAATGCTTACCTTATTTCATCAACAACATCGCTTTATGTATCGGAGGCTAATGCAAATTGTGAAAGTGCTAGGGTAGAGGTAATTCAAACGGTTACTAATCCACCAACAGTTACCGCGTCGGTATCAAGTGCTACAATTTGTGCAGGTGCAAGTACAACACTTTCTGCGAGTAGTTCCAATGCCGGGTATACCTATTCTTGGAATAACAGTGGAGGATCTGGCGCATCAGTTACTGTTTCACCAAGTGCGTCAACTACCTATACAGTTACAGGTACGGATGCAAGTAATGGTTGTATTGCAACGTCTACAGTTTCTGTCAGTGTAAATCCTATTCCTACAAATGTTACGGCAAATGCTAGTTCTACAACAATTTGTAGTGGATCTAGTGCAGACCTATCAGCAACGTCAACATCAAATTCCGCACAAATTACGACAACTGCTTCAGAAAATTTCGATTCAGGTTTACCGTCGGGATGGGCTGTTGTACAAAATGGCTCCGGAAATCTTTGGGCGCAGACGACGTCTACAACGTACGTTTCACCTTATTCAGGAGCTGGAATGCTTCAGTATATTTACAACTCAACAAACGCTGCTAATACGTACACGATTTCTTCAGGATATTCTTTAAATGCTGGAATAACCTATACGATTAATTTTTATGAAATAACAGGGTCTTGGAACGAAAAATTAAAATTGACCGTTGGTACTGCTCAAACCGCGGCGGCACAGAGCACGGTAATTGCTAATTATCCAGGACATCAAGTAACTACTTGGACATTGAGAACAAATACGTTTACTCCTACTACAAACGGAGTATACTATTTTGGTATATATGCTTATTCCGCCTCCAATCAATATATTATTGGGGTTGACAACTTTTCAATTACATGTCCTACTCCGTCAACGTACTCATGGACTTCTACCCCTAGTGGATTTACATCAAGTGCCCAAAATCCAACAGGAATTAGTCCAACTCAGAATACAACTTATACCGTTACTGCTACAAATACAGCTGGATGCAGTGCTAGCGCTAACGTCCTAATCACCGTTAACCAACCAACCCTTACATGGACGGGTGCTACCTCTACGGACCCAACGGATCCAACTAACTGGAATCCAGTGGCACTTCCTTGTCCAGTTGCGGACATCACCGTGCCAGGTGGCTTGACAAATTATCCGATTTACACTTCCAATTTAACCATTAGCAGTGGTGGCTCATATACCTTACAAGCAGGTGCGCAACTTACGGTAAACGGAACCCTCACCAACAACGGAACCTTTACCCTGCAAGACGGAGCAACCTTTGTTCAAGGAACAAGTGGAACTAGTATTGCTGGAACAGGTACATACAACGTACAAAAAGCATTAACAGATAACAGTTCAACATGGTCAACTACAAGCGGACGTTTCTGGTACATGGGTGTACCAATGGTCAATGTAGCAAGAAGTAGTTACGGAGCACCGGATGTGAATGCTAACCGTCTGTGGTCGTACACAGAATCGAGCAAATCATACACCGAATTAAGCGATGGAACTGCTTTGTTATCTGCGGGAACAGGATATGTTCACCGCCGTTCAACAGATGGAACACTTACCTTTACTGCAACCGGTGC
Organism: Crocinitomicaceae bacterium; assembly: GCA_024643545.1. Classification (GTDB taxonomy): domain Bacteria; phylum Bacteroidota; class Bacteroidia; order Flavobacteriales_D; family Crocinitomicaceae; genus UBA952. The sequence goes on from JAHEMR010000005.1 coordinate 257,928, forward strand.
GAATGGCTTGTATGGTTCAAACTACACCGCTAGTGGCTTGACAAAAACAGCAGGCTACACTTCTGGTGTGAACTTGGTTTCTAACCCATACATGGCTTATTTAGATTGGGATGCGGTTTATAATGCGTCGACGAACATTGATCCAACGTTCTACATTCGTTCGAATAATGTGGCAGGTGGAGACATTAGTGCTTTGATTAGCTATAATGGAAGCACACAAAATTATACCAATACCTCAAGTGTAACGATCACCAATGCTTCACAAATCCGCTACATTGCTCCAATGCAATCCGTTTGGGTAAAAGTTGGGACGTCAGGTTCAACAGGTACAGTAAATATGAATCGTACAATGCTTTCTCACCAAACTGGAAATGGCTTGAAAAGCAGCACGGTCTTCCCAACCTTGGCAAGAGTGAACTTGGTAGATGGAAACCGCTTCGATCAACTATTGGTGTACATGAACAGCGACATGAGCAACGAAGTAGATCTATACGATTCAGAGAAGTTGCCAGTAAGTGGAACCGTTCAATTGTACACGATGGCATCGAACAAAAAGTTGGTGATGAACGGTTTGAAAAACAACAAGAAAAAGGTATCCGTTCCACTTTATCTAGAGTTGCCTGAATCGAAGAGCTATACCTTGAATTTAGCAGATTACGTGTTAGACAATGGACTCATCTTACTAGAGGACAAACAAGAGGGAACCATGCAGGATTTCACCTTGCTAGGAAGTTACACGTTCTATGCAAACAGTGGCCTACTTCAAAACCGTTTTGTCTTGCACTTCATCTTACCAGATGCTGAGTTCACAACACAGGGTCCGAGCAACAGTTGGGTAGGACCAGAAACGAGCTACACCGAAGGCGGAAACGTTCAAATCACGAATGACGACCGAGGTAACATCCAAATCACTGTAGACCAACCGGAGGAGCAAAAAGTAGAAGGAAACGTAAGTGTCACAGACATGAACGGCAAAGAAGTCTACAGAGGACAACTAGACGGTATCACAACAGCAGTTGAGTTGAATGTCCCTGCCGGAATCTACTACCTCACGGTACAAAGTGGCGCCTTGTTCGAGAAGAAGAAGGTGTTTATACAAGATTAATAAACGAAACAATTTAGGAATGATGGGATGTTCGTTCATCCCGTCTTTCTTGAACGATTTAATGACAAAATGATAGATTGCCTAAGTATGAGTTCATGCTTAGGCAATTTTGTTTTAGAGGTCTTTCTAGCATGTAATGGGACAGACTTGCAATGTCACTTCCCTTAAAAGCACTATCCCAGAATTTGCTTAATACTTTAGTTCAATTGAATTAAATCCAATACTTTCGTTAATGTGCCTTGTCAATAGAAAGGATTTGTGTCCAATTGTCATCATAGAAAATGCTCCATTAGAAAGAAACGATGCCGCCAATGACAGCCGAGCTCACGAAAAGTTTGTTGTAAACATTGCCAGCTTCGCTACCTACGCCTGAAAAGAAGCGGTAACCGAGTTTTAATGAAAGTTTAGGATTAACCGTATAATTTAATCCTGTTAAGTAATCGATGGCCCCACCGGTTTTATCGATGTAAAAGACATCTCCGTCAACGAGCAAACCAAGTTTTTTTGTGAAGGAATAATTCAAATAGGTATTCACTAAGGGAACAACGCCACGGTTAAAGTTTCTTTCATATTGACCCCCTTGATTCAATGAGAATTCTGCATCACGCAAATTCAAGGTTAAACCAAGTCCAAATTTGAATTTTAAGCTGTGAGCGATCAAGTAACGGTAAGTTAATCGGTAACCGCTAAACTTATAGAAACCTTCAACCGGGGAACCCGGTGTGTATAATTTACTATTGAAAATAACGGTATCTTGAAAAGTTCCAACGCATCGGTATTGCAAAGGTGCAGCGAGAAAACTTATGAAGTGTCTCTGATCTTTACCAAACGAATAGCTTGCACGCAATCGTAGAAGTGGTTTTATGGGATTGTCAAATGCTTTAGGAAAAGAAAAAAGGGTGCCGTCCAAACCGTTCAATTCGCTCCAACTATTTTTCCAGGAACTGCTCACGTCGTTTTTATTGACAAAAACACCTCCTGTTTCAAGGTCCACGGAAATTTGAGCTGTTGTTTCTAATGATAACGTACTCAAAAACAAAGCAACAAGGATAATTGGTAGATTCTTCATGATTTTAGAAACAAGATTTTTTCAAAATTGTTTCATCCCAAAATGGAGTGCGCTCCAATCTATTGAATAGATCCTTTGTCAAATAGGAAATCCAACGCTTTAGCTAGCTCGCAATCTTTTTGTGTGATGGTATTCCCTTCATCGTGCGTCGTTAAACGCACATGTACTTTGTTGTATGTGTTGGTCCATGTTGGATGATGGTTGCACTGCTCTATTTCAGCACTTGCCTTTAACATCCATTGAATCGCTTCCATAAATGAGCCAAAAACAAATGTTTTCTGTAATTCGTTGTTGATTTCTGTCCAGTTGTTCATGGAGTAAAAGTACGTAATTTCGATTCATGGGTATTCTTGACAAAAGCAACCAAAAAATCAATAATAAACTTAAAAAAACACCTGATAAAAAATAAAGCTAACGTTCACATGAAATCAAACAACTTTGACCAATTTGATTTTTAAATACAACGATTTAAAACGGGTTGCGTTCATCGATTGTGAAGCAGACCACCTGACGTATGAACTGCTAAAACACGGTAAAGCGGACTTAACAGGTATTAAGTTGATAACAGCTTAAAGGCCCTTATTCAAACTTGATTTTGTTGACAAAAAGCACGTTACGCTTGCGTTTCACATCCTCGTCTTTGGTGTTTTTGATGCGCTGTACACCATAGGATAAAAAGTAATTATCGTACCAGTAATAAATTTCAGAAGCACCATATCGTACCTTGTCATTTTCCATTGATCCGTTAATTTGTGCGGATGTTTTATCTGAAACCATCCCGCCATTGAAGTCAAATTCCTTTCCGTAGATGTAATTTCCATCTGCAAATACAAGTTTAATTGATTTTTGTGTTTGACCAGCAACACGGATGAAGCGTTTTACATAAAAAGGTTTTGTGAATGGGTACATCTTGAAACATTGGCTCCATAACAATTCTCCTGCCTTATTGAATTTCGCGATGAGTGCATGCGTGTACTGATAGCCATCAAAAACTTGAACGGTAGTTGTCGTTGGTTTACCATTGACATAAGTGGTACGGGTCTCCGTACGATAAGTCGGGTAATACGCTTCTCCGAGAAATAAGTAATCATCTCCACAAGGGATGATGTCGTGAATCGCCATATTATAAGAAATCGCCAATTCCTTTCCACGGTCAGCCATGCGTTCCTTTTTCTTTTCTATGCGCGCTTGTGTGCGCTCCGGTAAATAAGAAAGGAAATTTTCTAAGTCGATGTAATTATAAAAGTTTGCAGCTTGCAATTCACCATCAACTGTTGTTGTCATGTACAGTCCCGTACTTGAGGATCCATTACCCGTAGAATACGTACCAGAGATTAAAATATCTTTTTCATCCAAGGCTGCTACGGTTGTTGACTTTAATTTCTTATCGATTTCCTCATTCAGTGGTGTTGAATTCACGAAGTTTCCGGAAATGTCGTACTGGTTCAAATACCATTTGATCACTTTTCGAGAGACATATCCACAGATGGAAACATAAAATGATTGTGATTTCTCAATATATTGTACGTTGCTAATACCTAATTTTTTCGGGTTAATTCCTTCCATAGTTAGGTCACTTTTATTTACTGATCCCGATGCCAACTCAAGGTTTATAAGTGACCATTTTCTTTTATAGTAACCAGCAAACAATGCGTGACCATTGGCTATTTCAAAAAATTGAACACTAATAGAATGTTCTAAATCACCATCTATTTGAGTCATTTCGCCTGTTTTTATGTTGTATTGTAAGATAGAGTACTTCCCAAATCGGTTCATGATTAATTTAAAAAGCACATCTCCTTCAATGAAACTTTTCGTTTCAACGAATCCTTTTGGCCAAGAAAAGATGTATTCATCGATGAATGCTAAATCCGTTGAGTAGCGCTGAAAACGGTATTCAACAGCCCCATCCACAGGCTTATCGGATTGACTTGTCATGACAAAACCATTGACGCCAAATTCATAGACTTTTTCACTGTTATAGCCGTCCTTCAACTCGATTTCGATGCGGTTTTCAGTTGTTTTAATTTGAGCCATTACTGAAACAGCACTAAGGAGTGAGATAAATAAGATGATTGATTTCATAGAAATTCTTAATAATTAGGAATCTAAGTTACAGAATATTTGACAAATTTTACGGTATTCATTTGTGTATTTAACCTTTAGTGTGGAGTTGCCTCAACTTCTTCCCCTTGAAAATGTTATTTTTGTTACATGAATTCGAAAAAAGGCATCGCCATACTAGGATCCACTGGATCCATCGGAACCCAAGCGCTTGAAGTACTGGAATCCTATCCAGATTATTTTGACCTTCAAGTTTTAACGGCTGGCAAAAATGCCGACTTGTTAATCGAACAAGCATTAAAATACCATCCCAATTCTGTGGTCATTGGTGACGAAACACTTTATCAAAAGGTAAAAGATGCCTTGTGGAGTGAAGACATTCATGTCTATGCTGGCGAACAAGCATTGTGTCAAGTGGTAGAATCGAACGAGGTTCATACTGTGCTTACTGCACTTGTAGGTTACGCCGGACTCAAACCAACGATTCATGCGATTGAAGCTGGAAAAACGATTGCCCTTGCAAACAAGGAAACATTGGTTGTGGCTGGTGAACTCATCACGAAATTAGCAAAAGAAAAAGGCGTGAATATTTATCCGGTTGATTCGGAACATTCCGCTATTTTTCAATGTTTGGTAGGTGAATTTCAGAATCCCATTGAAAAAATATACTTGACAGCTTCCGGTGGTCCTTTCCGTGGATTTACCTACGAGCAATTGAAGTCCGTAAGCTTGGCGCAAGCCTTAAAACATCCGAATTGGTCGATGGGCGCGAAAATCACCATCGATTCCGCTAGTTTGATGAATAAAGGACTCGAAGTCATTGAAGCGAAATGGTTGTTTGGGTTGAACACGGATCAAATAGATGTGATCGTTCATCCACAGTCGATTGTACACAGTTTGGTGCAGTTCGAAGATGGAAGCATGAAAGCCCAAATGGGACTTCCAGATATGAAACTACCGATTCAATATGCACTCACTTTCCCACAGCGACTCCCAACAAATTTCCCGCGTTTCAATTTCATGGATTACCCACAATTGACGTTCGAAGCGCCGGATAGAAAGGTTTTCAAAAACTTAGATTTAGCCTTTCGGGTAATGGACATGCATGGAACAGCAGCTTGTTCCCTAAATGCCGCGAATGAAATCGCCGTGGATGCCTTTCTTAACGAAAAAATCAGTTTTCTAGAAATCGCTGAAATCAATCAGGCTGTGGTGGAATCTGCTACTAACGTTTTGACTCCAAGCTACGAACAATATGTTCAAGCGGATGAAGTAGCGCGTGAGAAAGCACGAGAATTTATTGGAAAAGTGTAATTAAAAGAAGGCACGCAACTCCATCGATCCATTGTGGATGGTTCTGGAACTTCCTGTGTCTCGTCCACTATATTGAAGCGTCATCTGTAGGTTTTTTGCCAACGTGCGCTGGTAGCTGATGGTCCACGTGAAGTTACTTCCTGGCTTCAAAGATTCTAAGAGTTCATAGCCGATCGCTGATTGTACAGAACCGGTATAATCCAATTGAATCCATTTAAATTCTCCCTGGAATCCCCCTTTTTCGGTTTGATTTTGTTTCCAAGTGAGTCCAAGTTCTTTTAATATGCAAGCTTCTCCCCCGTAAACAACATCATTTTGTTTTGATGACATTCTTCCCGTTAAGGCATACCGTGAATTTGTGGATCCTTGGTAAATGAGGGTTTGTTTTACTTCCAGGTAGCTGTATGCATAATTTCTTCCGTTGGTGTAATCCACTAAACTGGACTTATTTCCACTTTTAGCACTCGATTCTATTGAAAACGTTGGAAGAATATTCCATCGGAGCAATACTTCTTGACTTTTTTGACTGCGTGCATCTTGTCCGTTGGACAATAAATTCTTGGTGTCGTTTTGTTGCACTTGGTATTCTGCCGTAAAGATTTTCCCCATTCGATTGAAGAAAAGCGAATTGTTCATGCTGATGGATGAACTCAATAAACTGGTGTTTGCGATGTCATTGAAAAATGGATTAAACGCACTTTCCAAGTTAAACGCATCGACTTTTCGTTGCATGCGCAAGCGCGCTTGATCGGAGAACTTCGCGACTACTTTTTTCCAATTTGTTTGCTCGTTCCAAATGCGTTCTGGTCGCCAAAAAACGCTTTGATTGTATTCGTTTGAAAAGGTATTCGCATACTCATTGCTTGGAATGAATACCCTAATGTAACTTGCTTGGTCGATGTATTGAGCAATTTCAAATTCATTTAAATCTTTGATTCCGTCGTTATTGTAGTCAATCCAGGTGTAAAGTCCTTGTCCGTCATTGACTTTCAAGTATTGAAATTGCCTTTTTTGCTGCAATCCGGATCCAACTTCATAGAAGGTATTCACCGTTAATGCATTGTTGAAAAACCGTCCTTCGTAGTCGATTCTTCCCACTAGTGAATTTTCAGGTGTTTGAGGGAGCAATACGGAATCGATTATTTGGAGTGAACGGTATGCGCTTAAGATGGTTAGCCGTTGATTCTTAAGTTGGTTCCAACTTAGCTCGGCTCCTGCGGTTTTTGCTTTTGCCGCATTTCTGAGTTGAAGTGAATCGCTGCGTTGGTCGATTCGTTCGCGGTAATAGAGTTTATATTGATAGGAATTTGTATCCGCATTGGAAACATAAAATTGGTAATCAAAAAACTGGTAACTCATGGGATTCATGAATGATTTGTCGCGAAAAACATTGCGCTCGTGATCGTCTTTATACCCAAGTTTTAGTCTCCCTAAATTCTTACTGATATCCAAGCGATGGCGAATAAATGAATTCGTGTCATTGTTAAGCGCAGTAACAGCGGTCAGTGCACTGGCATCCCATGTAGCTTGCCAACTTCTTTCAGTCCATTTGCCTTCGGTTAAGATACGCGAACCATTAAATTCCTTTCCAATCGCGAAATTCTGAGCAGCCAAGGACATTCCTCCTTTTTTCTTGTCAGATAGAGTTACTCCGGTATTTACGCTTCGTTGAAAGCCATTCAGTTGCTTATTTCGGGTGTTCCAATCCCGATCAAATTCCACTTTCCGGTATTGTTCAATGGGACTAAAATGACGACTTAAATACTCGAATTCTAAGAAAGTTTCCACGGATAATTCTTGGTATTGGTCCTTTTTCATGGGAATTTTCTGAACGAGTTTGGATCGATTCGAAAATCCTTGGTCATCTTCTGATCCGATGCGTGAAAAGGTATTCAGGTCGTTAGTGGTCAAAGCCATTTCGGACTCAATCCGCATGTTCGATTTTACGTTGACGTTAAATCCACTCGAAATCATTTGTTTTCGCTTTGGTGTAATCACACTTCGATTTTGGGAATAGTCTCCTTGTGGAACACCTGAAACAGGCGCAATCCATTTATACACTTTGCCCAAAGCGTTGTAGGAATCCAGTACATAATCTCCTTTGTTTAAGCCAACATATTGAAAGGAAACACGGTAATGAGCAAGTGCTGGATCCACGCTAAACACCAGAACGGAATCAAACGTTAAGGAATCCTTTAATTGATACAACAATTGATTTTCGCTGTATCCAACCGAATCGATGCTGTTTATCATTGCTTGGGATAAATCATCTCCAATTTGGGATAGTTCATACTTTTGAGCGCTGCTTAATTCCTGTTGTAAGGATTGATTTTTCGCATCTTGTTCGCTATATGCATTGAACCAAATTTGCCCTTTTTTCAGGTCAACTCGTGTTGCACTTTGCAGCAAGGACCGCGCATAGTTTTGATCGGAATATTGAAATTCTGCGACAATTCGAATGTCCTTTGTGATTAAATGCCGTGAAGTAAAAATCAGTTCGGATGTATTGTAATCGATGGTATAATCAAACTCTTGTCCACGCGTGAGCAATTTCCCGTCGATGTAAATGCGTTCCGTTCCAGAAAGTATGGTGATGAACGGTTCGTTTTCTGCACCACGTAAGCGATATGGACCTTGATTGGCCTCAATTCCTTGTATGATTTGACGATTGAATTTTCCCTTGGAAAGGGCGATGCTATTTTGGGTGAACCATTTCTCTCCTTTGCTTGATTTCCCTTGAAATTCTGAGCTGATTCCTTGTCCGCGTTTTTTGTAGTTCATGAAATAACCCGTCGGTTTGGAAAGCCAGAAGTCCCCCGTGATTAATTTAAATTGATCGTTAGCTATTTGGATAAACACTTGATCAAATTCTTGTAGTTTGTTGGTGTTTCCGTCCGCTTGAATGGGAATATTCGCATCAGAAATGGACGCAGTTAGCTTCAAATTGTCGCTAATCATGCCGTTTAATTCTAAGTTTAAGGCGGAGTTAATCCCCAGACTTTGTTTGTTCCCAAAGCTCAATCCCCTTGAAATACTCCCGTTTTTTGTGATTTCATTTCCGCCAAAGAGTGCCGCTTCGGAAGAATTTGCTTCTATTTTGAACAAGTCTCGTTCGCTTGGTGCGCGTCCTTGAAAGATCAGACTAGTGTCACGTTGTACATAATGTTTGGTAAAATCAAAGGGCCAAACTTGGTAGTAAATCGTGAGCGAATCGGATAATTCTTGGATTAAGCGAAATTTTGCGGACATAAAATCGATTTCATATGCGCTCGGACTTAAGGTGTCCTTACCGTTTAATACAACAAAAGAACTAGGATAAATGCTAAGGGTATCAATGCGCGTCCACTCTGTGTTGAAACTTTTCTGAACGACCCGTGGGTTTCCTTGTTGAGCATGGGTCCCAACGGAAAAAAAACAAAACAAGAAGAAAGTCCAAAAGTAGTTCGGCATCATGCCTTACGAAGATAAGGTTGTTGGCTTGATTAACGTTCGAATTCCCAATAGATTGTTTTAGAAACGACTATTTTGTTCGTCCATCGACGATTTGATCATATGCTTCGTCATTGGGTTCCCAAAGCTCAATTTTATTTCCTTCTAAATCTAAAATGTGAACAAATTTACCGTATTCGAATTCTTCTATTTCATCGAGGATTTTTACACCTTCTTGTTTCAAAATCGGAACAAGTGCGGTCAAATTCTCCACGCGATAATTCATCATGAATGGGTGATTCGAAGGTTTTAAATAGGCAGATTCTTTTGGCATTGGACTCCATTGCGTAAATCCTTTTTGACTTGGATCTTCTGCATTTCTCCATTCGAAATTGGTTCCATATGCATCGGTTTGAAGTCCTAAGTGCTTTTGATACCAAGATTTCATTTCTTCTGGATTCTCACAAGTGAAGAGAATACCACCAACTCCAGTTACGCGTTTCATTGATTAATCAATGCGGTCAAATCCTGTATATGGACGAAGTGCTTCTGGAATAACGATGCCATTTTCATCCTGGTGATTTTCCAATAATGCGGCAACGATTCTAGGAAGCGCAAGTGCGGATCCATTCAAGGTATGACACAGATGGGATTTTTTGTCCTCGTCTTTAAAACGCAATTTCAAACGATTCGCTTGGAAGGTATCGAAACGTGAAACAGAGCTCACTTCCAACCATTTTTCCTGCGCTGCTGAATAGACTTCAAAATCGTAGGTCATCGCTGATGCAAAACCCATATCTCCACCACAAAGGCGCAAAATGCGGAACTGTAATCCAAGTTTGTCTAACAGACTTTTCACGTGTTCCATCATGTCTTCCAATGCTTGTGCGGTATTGGATGGATGTTCTACACGTACAATTTCTACTTTATCAAATTGGTGAAGTCGGTTTAATCCGCGGACGTCTTTTCCGTATGATCCGGCCTCTCTTCTGAAACATGGGGTGTATCCGCACATTTTGATGGAGAAGTCTGGGCCTGGTAAAAGGACATCACGGTAAATATTTGTCAATGGAACTTCTGCAGTTGGAATCATGTAAAAGTCATCCTCTTTCATGTAGTACATTTGTCCTTCTTTGTCGGGAAGTTGTCCTGTTCCAATTCCACTTGCTTCGTTGACCATCAATGGCGCTTGAATTTCCTCGTAGCCTAAATTACTTGCTTCATCTAAGAAAAATTGAATCAATGCGCGTTGTAATTTCGCTCCTTTTCCGCGGTAAAAAGGGAATCCAGCTCCGGTTACTTTCACGCCTAATTCGAAATCGATGAGGTTGTATTTTTTCGCTAAATCCCAGTGTGGTAAGGCTTCAAATCCAAAATTTGGTGCCGTTCCTTGCTCGTAAACTGTTTCGTTATCGTTGGCATCACGTCCGCTTGGCACAAGTTCGTTTGGAACATTTGGCAAGGTGTACAATAGTTTCGTGATCTCATCATCCAAGCGATCAACAGTTGATTTAAACGCGGCCTCTTTCACTTTGAGTCCTGCTGTTCTTTCTTTCATAGAAGCAGCTTCTGCTTGTTTCCCTGCTTTAAATAATTCTCCAATTGAACGCGCCAATTGGTTCATTTCAGCAGCGATGTTATCCATTTCTGTTTTTGCCGCACGCCATTCCGCGTCTTTGGATAGAATTTCATCAAGCGTAGATTCCGCTTGGATATTTCTTTTCAATAAACCTTTAACTAAAGCGTCCTTTTCGGAACGAATGCGTTGAATTTCTAACATAACAATGAATTTGCAAAAACAAAAGTAGTGATTTGAGGTGAAAATTCCGCTCAAATCCAAACAGGACAAAGAAAATAAGTCTATAGGTTGTTAATAGTACCTTGTTCATTTCTCCTAAATCCAAGCTGATTTCAGGACATGTATTTTACTAATTTTGACTATAATTGAACAAAATGCAGGTAAAAATCACCAATAAGTCCAAACACGACTTACCGAAGTATGAAACAATAGGCTCATCTGGCATGGACATTCGTGCGAATATGGATGCGACCGTTTCGTTAAAACCCTTGCAACGGACACTCATTAAAACGGGATTATTTTTGGAAATGGATCCGTCGATTGAATGTCAAATTCGTCCACGAAGCGGATTGGCATTGAAAAAAGGATTAACTGTTTTGAATACTCCGGGAACGGTGGATGCAGATTACCGTGGAGAAGTAGGCGTGATTTTAATCAATTTATCCGATGAAACTGTTGATATTGAAGATGGTGAACGCATCGCGCAAATGGTATTTTGTCCAGTTCAAAAAGTAGTATTAGAAGAAGTCACGGAACTTACTGACTCCGAGCGTGGCACTGGAGGATTTGGAAGTACAGGCGTAAAATAAAAGGAAATGAATGTAATCGTACCGATGGCAGGAAGAGGAAGCCGATTAAGACCTCACACATTAACTGTTCCAAAACCCTTGGTTCCTGTAGGGGGAAAACCAATTGTTCACCGCCTCGTTGAGGACATCGCACGCGTTTGTGCAGAAAAAATCGATGAAATAGCATTCGTTGTTGGTGAGTTTGGATCAGAAGTTGAACAAGAGTTATTGGCAGTAGCGGAGAAATTGGGTGCGAAAGGATCCATTCATTACCAACACAAACCGTTGGGAACTGCCCACGCTGTGTTATGTGCTGCAGAGAAATTAACTGGACCTGTAGTTGTTGCATTTGCTGACACCTTATTCAAAGCAGACTTTAAAATCAGTTCAGAAGATGAAGGGATTTTGTGGGTGAAACAAATCGAAGATCCAAGTGCATTTGGAGTGATAAAAATGAATGAGCGTGGAGAAATCATTGATTTCGTTGAAAAACCGAAAGAATTTGTTTCGGATTTAGCAATGATCGGGATTTACTATTTCCGAGATGGCGAACGTTTACACAAAGAGTTACAATACTTAATTGACAACGCTGTCATTAAGAGTGGAGAATACCAATTGCCAGATGCCCTTCGACGTTTAACAGAATCCGGAGTGATTTTCAAACCAGGAACTGTTTCGGAATGGTTAGATTGTGGCAACAAAGAGGTAACGGTTCATACCAATCAACGGGTATTGGAGTTTGATCATGCCGCAGGAATTTCCATGCAGGATGAAAGCGTAGAAGCAATTAATTCCGTAATTATCCCACCTTGTTATATTGGTAAAAACGTGAAAATTCACGCATCTGTTATTGGCCCACATGTTTCCATTGGCGCGAATTCGGTGATCGAAAATTCGATTATTCGCAACACAAATATCCAACAACACACACACATCTCCAATGCCAATATAGTGGATTCAATGCTTGGCTCGAATGTTGTTTACAACGGAAGATCAAAAGACCTGAGTTTGGGTGATTTTAGTACGACACATGAATAAAATCCTATTTTTAATAACGTGTTCACTTCTGCTTTCGTCTTGCGCGAATTTGAAGAAAAAGCAGGTTGTGACACATGATTCTGCATATATCCGCTCCTTTCACGAAGGTGTGCGTTTAAAACTCAATGGACAAGATCAGGAGGCGATTGATAAATTCAATGCTTGCCTACTTATTGACCCAAAAGATGATGCAACACATTTCGCATTGGCGCAAATCTATTTAAATCAAGAAAACTTCAATCAAGCTGCAGTCCATACTTTAAAAGCATCGGAAATTGATCCGAAAAACGAGCATTACCAAAGTGAACTCGCTTTTATGTATGTGGAGATGAAACAATTCGCTGAAGCAGTGGCTGTTTTTGAGAAATTGCTGAAAAAAACACCGAACAATCAAACCTATTACGCGGGAGCAGCAGAATGCTATGCAAAGTTGGGAGATGCGAAGAAAGGCCTGGATTTATTAACCCGCATGGAAAATAATTTGGGAGCAAATCCTGGGATTTCTATTGAAAAGTTTAAACTGCTTGTATCTGTTCAACGAGATGAAGAGGCAATCGAAGTCTTGAAGAATGCAAAAAAGAAATTTGCAGGTGAACCAATGATCATTGCCAACTTGGTTGATTATTACTTGCAACATAAACGTTTTCAAGAAGGATTTGATTTATTGAAAGAATTGGTTGCCGTGGATCCAAATAACGGAATGGCCTTGTTAATGCTCGGGGATATGCAAATGCAATCTGGTGATACGAAAAATGGACTACAAAACTTAAAAGCAGCAATTAAATCTGAAGGTCCAAGTTTGGACCAAAAGATGAACATTTTGATTGCACTTCAAGGACAAGAGGTAATGGATCCCGATATGGAGTCTTTAGTGAAATACATGCAATCGAAATACCCAAAACAAGCGAAAGCACATTCCATTGCTGGCGATTATTATTTCAAGGTAAATCAAATTGTAGAAGCACTGGAATCTTACAAAACAGCTGTGAAATGCGACCCGAATGTTTTCCCGATTTGGAATCAAATTTTATTGCTTGAATATCAATACCAACAGTTTGATAGCCTTGCTGTAGACGCTGAAAAATGCAGCAGTTTTTTCCCAACGCAAGCCTTGCCTTATTTCTTGCAAGGAACAGCCTTAAATCAACAAAGAAAGTTCGAACAAGCGTTGTTAATCTTACAAACTGGATTTGATTACATTTTAAATGATGCAGATTTACAAGCAGAATGTCAAGGTCAAATTGGCGAAGCAGAGTTTGGATTAAATCATTCAAAGGAAGGAATTTCCGCCTACGAAAAAGCACTGAAATTATCTGCGAAGAACGCATTTGTTAAGAATAATTATGCCTATCAATTAGCCTTACATGAATTGGATTTGGAAAAAGCGAATCAGCTCATCGATGAGGTTTTAAGTACATTTCCTGACGAGGCACGTTACCTAGATACCAAAGGTTTGATTCTGTTTCAACAAGGAAAATATGCCGATGCAAAAACGTATTTTGAGCGCGCTTGTGGAGCTGAAAGCAACGATAAATCCTGTATTGAACACCTTGGAGATGTCTTATTTAAACTTGGAAAAGTTGATGAGGCAATCGCCTATTGGCTGCGAGCAAAAGAACTTGGTTCAGCGAATAAAATGCTGAATGAAAAAATCTCACAAAAGAAGTATGCAAAACCCGTTTATTAAATTTGCTGTTGGATTGAGCTTTATTTGGGCTTTGTCTTCTTGTTCACCAAAAGTTGGAAGCGACTTAATGAACGGAGATAAACTTCCGAGGATAAAAGACAAAGAATTGGTCGACCGCTTGGATAGTTTATCGAAAATCGAACCGAAGACCTTTTATTCCAAATTGGACATTAATTACAAAGATTCAACGACCGATATTTCTTTTAAAACATCGTTAAAGATTGTTGCGGATAGCGCCATCAGTGCGATTATAACCTATGCCCGCATTCCAATTGTTACGGCGATGGTAACCAATGATACTATCACCGTTGTCAATAAGCGTGAAAAATGTTACACCATTCAATCATTGGATTACCTGAAGTCAACATTTGGCGTCGATTTTACCTATGAAAACATGGAAGAATTATTTTTAGGAAAGCCATTGGATTACAACGTCGACCAGAAATATTTTGTTGATCATGATCCTTATCATTACAGCATTTCTACGCATAAAAAACGCGACAAAAAACGCATGGACCGTCGACCAAAAGAGGACATCGTTTTAAATTATATCCTAAGTAGCGATGGTAAATCCCTACAGCAAACAATGATAAAAAGTCCGAGCGATTCTACCGAAATCACAGTGATTTATGAAGATCGACAAAATGTGAATGGAATGAATGTGCCCAAAGTAGTGCACATGCACATTAAAGCAAAGGACAAAGGAATTTACATTAAAATGGACTACGAAAAAGTGGAAATAAACGAGCCACAGGAATTAATAATTGTCATACCAGAGAAATATGAAAAATGTAAGTAGTGTTCTGTTTATCCTCTTCTTGTTTAGTCATGTCTATGGTCAATCAAGTCAAGAAAAATTAAAAAAAGAACAGCAAAAACTCGAAAAACGCATTTCGAATACCCGGTCTCTTCTGTCCAAGGTAAAGTCGAATACACAGGCTTCTTTGAATGAAATCCGTTTAATTGAAAATCAGATTAAAAGCCGCGAAGCATTGGTGCGCATATTTGACAATCAAGTGCGGATGGCGGAAATTAAAATGGTCGAGAAAAAACAGGAAGTTAAACGCTTGAAAAAAAGACTAAACGACCTGAAGAGACAATATAAAAAGATGGTGCTATACGCTTATAAGCACCGTGGCAATTATGGTCGAGTTATGTATCTCTTATCTGCGGATAACTATAATGAAGCAATCAAGCGAAACCGGTATTTGAAAAAGGTAGCGGGTGTTCAGAAAAAACAAGCGGCATTAATCAAGCAACACCAAGCATTAATTGCGGAGGAAATTAACAACATTTCTCATGAGAAGGATTCGAAATTACAAGCACTGGAGGAAAAGAAGCAAGAGCGTGAATTGATTTCGAAAGATAAGTCCAAGAAAGAAAAATCTTATGAAAAGTTTAAGAAAGAGGAACAAAATTTAGCCTCTCAGTTGAAAGCGGACGAACGTAAAAAAGCGGAAATCAAACAGCGAATAGATGCGGAGATTAGACAAGAATTGGCACGCGAACAAGCAAGACAGAAAGAACGCGAAAAGGCTAAAAAAGAGGAAGAGAAACGCAAAGCAAATGTAGCAGCCTCCACGCCAAAATCAACGAATACTTCTAGTGCAAATAAAGGCCAAGATGGCACAAAAACAACTCCGAAAACGACGACAACTGAACCGGCTAAACCAAAGCAAGTAACGTATACGGAATCTACTGAAGGATCAGCAGTTGGAAAAAGTTTTGAGGCAAATCGTGGACGACTTCCTTGGCCAGTGGAAAAAGGCAGCATCACGGAACGTTATGGAACAAATCCACACCCAACTTTAGCGGGTGTTGTAACGCATAATAACGGCATTGATATCACCTGTCCTAAGTACGCACGTGTTCGATCGGTTTTTGAAGGGGAAGTAACCAGTGTCTTCTCAATAAATGGAGCAGGAAAGTATGTCGTAATCAAACATGGAGCGTATCGAACGGTGTATGGAAACATGCAGGAAACGTATGTAAGCATTGGATCGAAAGTCTCATCAAAACAAGCAATCGGTAGTTTATTGGCGGATGATAGCGGCGTTTCCATTTGCCACTTTGAAATTCACTCTGTGGCTGGCGGTCTGACAAAAAGTTTAAATCCTTCTCTCTGGATTGGACGTTAACTGATCTTGTTGAAGTCCAAGTGCGATGATCATTGCACACATTCCGAAAATAGGAACAGCTGCTTTATCAGTGTCGAGGAAGTTATTCAAGAAAGCATGAATAAAGTAGGTCGACAAGGCCATGATCATACTTAATATCAGAATTCTTGTTCCAGAATCACTTAGAGGAATGCGGTGATACACATAAATGCTGGTGTAAAATATGCTGGCAACAATTCCTAAAAAGCATAGCAAACCAACAATCCCCATTTCTGCAAGTGCTCCAAGGTATTCACTGTGTGCATTGCCCATATCCCCGAAATTGGTGGAAATAATCGTGAGGTTTTCAGGCTCTTGAAATGGTGCGTATTCAAAGGCATACGTTCCCGGACCATAGCCAAAAACAGGTCTCTTTTCGAACATGGCAATGGCACAACTCCACCGGTTAATCCGTTCTAAGTTCGAAGCATCCGTAGAGATGTTTGTCGCGCTTTGCAGGCGTTCATCAAACGATTCTGTGGTATGATCTTGCTTGTTTCGTGCTAACTCCATTTGAATGGAATCCCATTTGAAAAAAACAATCAGTAGCGCAATTGCAGCAATGCCTGCTAATGGTTTCCAATTTACTTTGTAATAGATGAGTCCAGCGATAAAAATACAGCCAAAAACACTTAACCATGCGGCTCTTGTATAAGAAAAATATAAACCGAGTAAAATCAAGGCGATCATCAGAATTAATACCGCTTGAATTAAGGGTGTATGTTTTTTGTAAAGGTACAATCCAAATACGAGTGGAACATTTAATGCAACGATGGCTCCATAGATGGTGTGGTCTTTGAAAAATGGCGACATCACCCAGTGACTTTCCTTTTCTCCGAATGCATACATGGAGTGATGGATGATGGTGTAAATAATGACAATGCACGTGGAGATAATAAATAGCCAAATGAAGGTAAGACGGTTCTTCTCTTTTTGAAAGAAGTAAATCCCAAAATATAAAACTGGAACAATGAACCAGAGTTTTGCCAACAAAAATTTAAAGGAAACAATGGGATGTGAACTGGTAATTGAACTGATGAAAATCCAAGAAATGAAAACTCCAACTGAAAATAAGATGGGTTGTTTCCATAAATACTTGGGCATAAAAGGCTTGTGTAATTGGAGTGCTGACAACCATAACATCAGTCCAAATAGCAATGGCTCACTTGGGAGAAAGAGTCCAAAACTCGAATTGAATTCTTCTATGTTTATGGAAAGGGGAGTAAAAAAGGCAATTGCAATGAACAGTTTTTCAGTTTGAAACAATGCAAAATAGATGGCTAATAATCCCGCTGGAAAAAGACTCAAATACGCTTGGTCCTCCCAAATTAATACGGCAAAAACAAGGGACAGAAAGAAACCTACGGTGCTATAAACGACTGTTTTTTTCAAGACCTTATGCTTCGTTCAAATTTAGTTCCTTCACGCGGTGTTGAATTAGCAAAAAGAAAAGTCCAAAAATGAAACCACCTATTGTTGAAACTAGCACAATAATCATGCGCTTCGGTTTTTCCTTGCGGTCGGCGACAACAGCTCTTTCAACAACGAACTTATGGTTGAATTTTGCATTAGCATCCGACTCTGCTTGTTCGTATGAAACGCGGAAATCTTCAATTTTCACGATTTTTTCATTTCGTTGGTATTCAAGTCCGTCGTAAACTGACCCATATTTGGTGTTGATGTCAATTTTACGTTGAATTTCTGTTTTTTCTGCGGCACTTTTTGAATCTACTAAGGCTTGGTATAGGGTTGCACGTACGTCATTTGGTAACACGCCTAATTGCGCTAATTCTTCAAGTCTTGTCAGTAAAGAATCGCGTTCATGTTCCATCTGCTTCTTCTTGCGCAAGTTGATTTGAAAAGCAGGAATAGTACGTTCGCGAATCATTTCATTTTTCACGGTATCAATCAAGTCAACGATTTCATTTGCCATGTCTGCTGCTTTCTTTGGATCTTTGTCCAATACATCAATTTGAATGGAACCAAAACGTGTACGATTAAAGGTGAAATTACCGTAATAGGCTTTGTTTAATTTATAATTTTTGTTGGGATCATTTTCTGAAATTTCATAATCCGACAATAAATGGTACTTTTTTACGATGCGATCCTTGATTCTTGAGGATTGTAAAATTTGCACCAACTGTTCTGCTTGCTCTTCTTCTCCGAAGTCCATGGCAGCCGCTTTAACGTTACGCTGCGCATCAAATGAAACGTTACCTGATGCGGCAGGGAAAACGATGGCAGATGATAAATACATGGGGGTAATCAGAAATGAAACCACGATGGAAACAATGGCAGCAAAACCTGTAATGATGAAAATCGGTTTTTTATTTTTCCAAATAAATTGGATTAAGCCGAATCGTTCTTGTTGTAAATTTAATTGTGTCATATCTTATTTAGCTCCGCGAAGTTATGATTTTTGCCGCAAGCTATGACAATAACTCCGAAATTCAAAAAATATTTGATTTATAAGCGGGATAAAAAGAGATTTTTTAGTTGCTTGAGTTCGATGAATTTGAAAACAAACATGAGAATCAATCCAAGCAGTAATTCGATCCCTAGAATTAGACCAAATGAATTGCCTAGATAATTGTTGTCTGAAGTCAAGAGTGCAAAAAGAAAAAGTAAAATGGAACCTATCACGCTAAATGTAAATAGCACCCATTTCCCGATTTGCAAAAATCCGATGTTTAATTGGAAATTCTTTGCACACAAAATGAATTGTGTAATGGCCATAATCATTTGGGTAACAAATGCGGTAAATCCTGCACCGGCTGCTCCGTACTTTGGAATTAGAAAGATGTTTAGGCCTATGTTCAGAACAACACCAATGGCAGAAATGATATTCAATTCTTTTAAATGACCATTTGCGGTTAAGAGTGTTCCAAAGACAAAATTCATGGCAATTCCAATGAAACTTAACATCAACCAGATAAATGGAAGTTCAGCCCCTTCGAAAGAGGTATAGATCAGATAAAGGATCTGTTGTTCGTGAAGAATTATGATAAAAATAACTACAATCACCCCACTCATGAGAAAATTGGCGGATAATAGCACCAATTCCCGCACTTTTTGTACTGATTCTTGCAATACGTTCGAAAACATCGGGAATAAAAGTCCGGCGAAAATCATTCCGAACATATAAAGTGCATCAAGCAAACGAAATCCTTTGGCGTAAATTCCGGCCTGTATATTGCCATTTGCTCCTAACTCATGCAAAAGAACTCCGTCGATACGTGTGTAGATGGACATGAGAATAATCAAGAGGGCATAGGGTAAACTTTTTTGAAGCACGGATTTAAAATGCTTCAAATCGATTTGCCATTGAATCTTCCCAACAATGCGTTTAAAGAAAACAAACGCCAAAAGAAAAGTGAGAAAATAACCGAAAGTTTGTAATTGAATGTAAAGGGGAATAGTCATCTGATATCCCGTATGGAAAAGCAAAACGGTACCTGCGGTTAAAATCAGAATAATTCGATCAAAAACAGAAAAAAAGGAGTCGAGTTTGTAGTGTTGTAGTCCTGAAAAGAATCCTCGGAAATATGCAATAAAAACGATGAATAATTGATTTAATCCCAAAAAGAAAAGCAGTTTTAAGGCCATGGAGTCATAACCTAATAAAAACGCGGATGTGAAGAGAATCCCAATGTAAACAAGAAATAGAACCAATCTCAGGAGTAGAATACTACTTATTTGGGATTTAGCTTCTTCTTGGTTATTCGCTACAGTCTTAATGACGTAATTATTAATCCCTAAATCCATGAGGATATTGAGAATTAATGATAAACTCAATAATGAAAAATATAAACCGTATTGATCGAGTCCAATAACGTTTTGAACCTGTGCATCAATCCCAAAGATTGCAATGGGTTTGATCAATAAATTGAGCAGAAGTGAAAACAGTAAGTTCGAAAAAAAAATACGATGCATATTGTTGCGCCTGTTTTGCAAAAGACAGGTTCTTATCTAATTAGGTTAACGGTGCCCGTAACAACTATTCGTTCATCCAAGTCTGGGTTTTTGAATACGATGCGATAGGTATACGTTCCTTCGAGCGCATCCATTCCTTCTTCACCGATGGACCCATCCCAACCGAAAAGTACATTTTGCGTTTCAAACACCACTTCTCCCCAACGGTTGTAAATCTGCATTTCAAAGTTTGACGGGTCATAACCAGAGTAGAAAATAGGCAAGAATACTTGATTGTTTTGATCTCCATCTGGCGTGAAACTATTCGGGATGTAATAGAGTTCGTTGTATTGGTATCCAATCGAAATAGACATGCTGTCCAAACAATTAAGATCAGTGGACGCAATTAAGTTAATCGTATAACCGTTCATGGTACTTTGGAAAACATGTGAGGGTTCTATGTCCGTGGACATTGTTCCATCCCCGAAATTCCACACATAATTCGTGGCCCCTGTAGAAAGGTTACTAAATTGAACATATTGCGCCTCGTTCGTGAAAACACTTATTGGAGATTCGAAAGTAGCAATCGGAAGATTTTCTACATAAATGTAATTGGCAACTGAGTTGGATGCAAAACATCCATTTATTGTCGTTGCTGCTAGCGTAACATCATAAGTTCCCCCGGTTGGAAAAACGAGTGTAGTCGATGCGCCTGTTCCTGTTAGGGCATTGCTCGTGGACCAACTATAGCTTGCGTTGGTTTGGTCTGTCGCTGTGAACGTAACGCCAAGTGGCGCACAACCTTCAACAATGTTAGAAGTGAACGTAACAATTGGCAACGGATTTACGGTAACGGTCCCATTAGCCGGTAAACTAGGACAGTTTAACAAGGTGTAAATGACGGTTAAAGTGGTATCTACCGATGGACTCAAAGTTTGACTCGCGCCTCCCGGGTTGTTTAGTGGACCCCATGTATAACTACCACCTGTAAGGTTTGGAGTTGCGGTTAGCGTCACATTGTCACCATCACAAATGGTTGCACTTGATAAAGTCACAACCGGAATTGGATTCACCGTAACAATGGCATTCACACTTGGACTCGTACAGTTATTCAAGGTATATGCAACAGAGTAAGTTGTTGTTGAAGCCGGGCTTACCTGAATGGAACTCGTTGTTTCATTGGTGGACCATAAATAGGTTCCGTTCGGTAGATTAGCACTAGCATTTAAAGTTGCAACATCGCCAAAACAAATCGTTGTGTTCGAAGTAGAAGCAACCGGAATTGGATTCACAAGAACAGTTGCACTCGCAGTATCGGTACACCCTTGTAAGTTGTATATCACCGAGTAGGTAGAAGTAATATTTGGAGAAACAGTAATGGAATTGCTTGTAGAAGCGAGGGGAGACCATGTATACGTCCCTCCAGTAAGGTCCACTGAACTGTTGATTGTGGTACTTGAACCGATACAAATGGTGTCATTAGCAACGGTTACAATTGGATTGGGTTTAACAATGATACTCGCAGAAACACTTGGGGAAACGCAACCATTGGAACTGGTGTAAACTACTGAATAGTTTGTACTCACCGTTGGAGCTGCACTTAGCGATGCTGTAGTGGCACCTGTGGACCACAAGAATGTTCCACCAGCAGCGATATTTGAAACAAACAATGTTCCAGTTTGACCTAGGCAAATGCTATCATTTACAATTTGTGGTTGAGGGGTTGGTTCAACGGTTACTAAAACGGTATTCGTTCCAGTACAACCATTGACATTGTATTCCACTGTGTAAGTGGTATTTGTCGTTGGACTGACTGACAATGTAGATCCACTTCCCAAGATATTCCCTCCCAAGGACCATGTCCACGTTCCACCTGCTGTTGATGAGCTCGCAGTCAATGTACCAGAACCGCCCTGACAAATTGTAATGGGTGGAACTGTAATTGTCGGACCAGGATTGACAACAACAGAAGTCGTTCCGTTGGCTGTTCCACAGTTAGGTACTGTAACGACAACAGTGTAGTTTCCAGCTGCCGCTAATGTCGTTGGTGTAATAGTTGGATTTTGAACCGCAGACGTAAATCCATTTGGTCCTGTCCATGCATACGTATATGCTCCAGTTGAATTGGCAGTTGTTGTTAAATTCAGAGCTTGCCCAGCACAAATTGGACTATTTGACCCTGCTGTTACCGTTGGTGTTTGACAACAGTTGATGTACATGGTAATGCGTCCGATGTTGTAATTAACCTCAGACCAAATATTTGCCATTGCAGCACCAGTTCCAGCCGGACATGATTGCATTCCACTTCGCTGCAAAGTCGTGTTAAAACCGTTAATACTTGTGACAAAATTCGCTGGCCCATAACTATTGACACAATTTGCTCCACGTGCACCATATACACCAATAATATCACCTGTCGCGATGGGAATATTGCACGGAACTATTCCGGTTGCAGGTGCATTTGTAATGGTAAATAATTGAACAAAGCTATTCGTAGTTCCAGCAAAAGCAGGTGGTGGTCCAGCAGTGAATCTAACGACGCGAATGGTTTGAGTACCCGTTGCGTTGGCATCTGGTGGGACATTTAATCCACAAATCGTGAAGTTGGTTGGTGCTGTAAAGTGGTATCCCCGAATCATACTGCTAAAGGTGGTGACTTGTGTTCCAACACTGATTGGAGTCCCTTGCGAAAAAACAGGGCTGACACACCAAAGGATTATATTAAGTATTAAGAGGGATTTAAATTTCACGTTTATCTAATTAAGTTAACATGACCAGTGATCATTTTTCGCTCGTCAAAAGTAGGTATTTTAATGAAGATTTGGTAAGTATACACACCGACTTCCGCATCTTTCCCTTGTAATCCATATGATCCATCCCAACCGACGCTTGGATTATTGCTTTCAAAAATAACCTCACCCCATCGGTTGTAAATATACATGGTGTAATGGTAGATATCAATTCCGCTAGTGAATATAGGCGTGAACAGTTGGTTATTCATGTCCCCATCTGGGGTAAATGTATTTGGAATGTAATAAACTAATCCTGGGTCATATCCAATAAAAAACTGTGTTGTGTCCGTACATCCTAAATTTGAAATGGCAGTTAAAATGATTAATGAACCAAGGTTGTTTTCTTCGAACGCATGCAAAGGTCCTTCTTCAGTTGATGTTCCACCATCGCCAAAGTCCCATAGATAGGTCGCTGCACCTAAACTATTATTCATAAAACTCAAGGTTTGACTTGGCTCCGTAAATTGAGTGGAGGAAGGCTCAAATGCCGCAATCGGATAATTGTCAACTTGAATGTAATTAGAGATGGTCTCCGTTACAGTACATCCATTAAAGGTCGTCGTTAAGGAAACATCAAAACCTCCATTCATTTGAAACTGCAAACTTGCTTGAGAACCAGCAGCAGTTAATGCATTGCTTGTTGACCAATTATAGCTCGCGTTACTAAGATCATCCGCAGTTAATGTCACGGACATTGGTGCACATCCTTGTGTTACCGAAGCACTAAAGGTCGCGATTGGAAGTGGATTTACGTTTATAGCACTTGATGCTACAGGGCTTGTACAGCCATTTAAAACATAGTAAACAGTAAGCGTTGTGTCATTCATCGGCGTAAGCGTTTGACTCGATGCACCGACTACGCCTGGAGTACCCCAGTAAAATGTTCCGCCAGGTAAGTTTGGTATGGCAGTAATAGTAGCGTTGCTTCCTGCACAAACGGTACTATTGTTTACACCAAGTGTTGGAACTGGATTAACAGTTACAATGGCATTCACAATTGGACTTACACATCCATTTAAATTATATACAACCGAATACGTTGTCGTACTAGTTGGATTCACTTGAATGGTATCGTTTTGAGCTGTTGTGGACCATATAAAAGTTCCACCTGCTAATGGAGCACTTGCAATCAATTCAGCAGTTTGTCCATTACAGATGGTCTGATTTGTTGTAAGAGGAGTAGAAACTGGTTTCACATAAATTTCTGTCGTACTCGTGTCAGAACAACCATTCAATGAATACACAACTTGATAATTTGTTGTTGTATTTGGACTTACCGAAATACTTGATGTGGTTGCATTTGTTGGTATCCAGGCATATGTACCACCTGCGAGATTTACATTAGAGCTAATTGTTGTGCTCTGTCCAATACAAATCGTATCGTTTTGTGTACTAACTACAGGGTATGGATGCACGGTAATAGTCATGCTTGTCGTATTGGCACACAATCCAGTATTTGGTTGAAATGTATAACTTGTTGTAGCGGTATAGTTTGGCGCTGGACTCCACGTACCTGCTACGTTATTCGTAGAAGTCGTTGGTAATGTGAACGATCCATTAGTACAAATCGCGGCGATTTGGGTGAAAGTCGGATTGGTATTTGGCGTAAAAGTAATGGTGATGCTTTCGGTGTCGAAACATCCGTTGGCATTGGTACCTGTGTAAGTATAAGTTCCAGCAGTGGTTACGTTTAAAGCTGCCATGCTAGATACTACGGATGTGCCATTACTCCAAGATGCATTTGTTCCGCCAACTCCTGTAAGGGAAATTTGAGTCGTATTACAATCGAGCACTGTTGAATTGGTATTATTAGTAATCGATGCTGTAGGAGTAACAATATTTTGAGTAATAACCTGATTCGCAGTTGCGGTACAACCATTTGCGGAAGTTACAGTTACAGTGTACGTGCCTGGTGAAGTTATGGAAAGTAACGATGCCGTTCCAACAACAGTGGTTCCATTCGACCAAGAATACGTTCCTCCACCTGTTGCTGTCAAAGAAATGGCTGTTGTTGTACAGGTTAAGATTGTCGAAGTTGGAACATTGATTCCGGCTGTTGGAGCAATTGAATTTTGTGTAATTGTTGACGCTGCAGTAGCTGTACAGCCATTGGTTCCTGTGACTGTTACGGTATATGTTCCTGGTGTTGTAACCACTAGTGTGGCACTAGTTCCAACAACAGTTGTTCCATTCGACCAAGAATAGGTTCCTCCTCCAGTTGCTGTTAATGTGATACTCGTCGTAGTACAAGTTAACACGGTAGTTACTGGTGTTATAATGGCAGCAGCAGGCGCACCAATATTTTGCGTAATCGTTTGACTCGCAGTTCCTGTACAACCGTTTGCGGCAGTTAATGTAACGGTATAGACACCTGGCGTAGTCACGGTTAATAATGGATTTGTACTGATCGGAGCAGGATTCGTCCAAGCGAAATTCCCTGTCCCATTCGCAGTTAATGCTATGTTCGTTGTAGTACAGGTTAATACACTTGAAATGGGAGGAGTAATACTGACAACTGGTGCAGCATTGTTTTGTGTGATAACTTGTGAAGCCGTTGCTGTACAGCCGTTTGCTGCAGTTACCGTTACCGTATATGTGCCCGCTGCAGTTGCATTTAATGTTGAATTTGTTCCAAGAACCGCTGTCCCATTGGACCAAGAATACGCTCCGCCTCCAGTTGCAGTAAGAACAATACTTGGTGAGGTACATGTCACAACCGTAGTCGTCGGTGTTGTAATGACAGCAGTTGGAGCCGAAGTGTTTTGTGTGATGGTCTGACTTGCAGTTGCAGTACAGCCATTTACACCTGTGACGGTCACGGTATAAATTCCAGGTACAGATACTGCTAGAATCGAGGAAGTACCAACGATAGTAGTACCATTTGACCATGAATAAGAACCTCCGGAAGCAATTAAATTAATGTTGCTTAACGCACAAGTTAGTACAGTAGAAGTGGGTGGTGTAATGCTAGCGTTTGGTGCGCTGATGTTTTGAGTAATCGTTTGACTCGCAGTTCCTGTACAACCATTTGCTCCCGTTACAGTTACCGTATAGGTTCCAGGGGTATTCACAGTGATGGAGGCGTTTGTTCCAATAATTGCTGTTCCATTCGACCATGAATAGGAAGTTCCTCCTGTCGCGGTTAGAGTGATGCTAGTCACCGTGCATGTTAGTACATTGGTAATTGGATTATTTATTGAGGCTGTAGGTAAACTAATGTTTTGTGTGATAACTTGGCTTCCTGTTGCAGTACATCCATTTGGTGCTGTAACAGTTACAATATAGGTTCCAGCATTGCTTACGGACACACTTGCATTTGTTCCAATAATCGCTGCGCCATTCGCCCATGAATAGGTTCCACCACCACTTGCTGTTAATTGTATGCTATTCGTTGTACAGGTGATAATTGTAGTTGTCGGGGGTGTAATGGCTACAACAGGTGGGGCAATATTTTGTGTAATGACTTGTGCGGCAGTTGCTGTACAACCAATCGATGAAGTGACCGTGACAGTATATGTTCCAGGAGTTGTAACATTCAAAGTAGCGTTTGTTCCAACGACAATTAGACCGTTTGACCATGAATAACTAACCCCTCCTGTTGCTGTTAACGCGACACTCGTAGTCGTACAATTCAGTTGCGTAGAGCTAGGTGGATTAACGGCAGCAATTGGAGGTGTAATATTTTGAGTTATGGTGGTTGCGGAGGTAGCAGTACATCCGTTTGAACCAGTAACCGTAACGGTATACGTTCCTGGTAGACTTACATTTAATATGGCGTTAGATCCAACATTTGTTGTTCCATTTGACCAAACATATGAAGCACCTCCTGTTGCTGTTAAGGCAATACTGGTAGTCCCGCATGTTAGGATGGTCGTAGTCGGTGGGGTGATGGCTGCGGTTGGTGAAATAATATTCTGCGTGACAACGGATGACGTTGAAGTGGAGCATCCATTTGATCCAGTAACTGTCACGGAATAAGTTCCGGGTGCAGTAACGGTAATGGATGTGTTCGTATTTCCGTTAGACCATAGGTAGGTTCCACCTCCAGTTGCCGTCAATGTAATACTTGTGGTAGCACAGGTTAATTGACCGTTATTGGATGCTGAAATACTAGCAACTGGCAATGTACTGTTTTGTGTAATTACTTGACTGGAAGTTGCTGTACAGCCATTCGGACTGGTCACGGTTACCGTATAAGTACCTGGAGTTGATACAGTCAACGTGGAAGATGTGCTTCCTCCTGTCCATACATATGTTCCACCCCCTGAAGCAACAAGTGCAATACTTGAAGTGCTACATGTGAGCGTAGTGTTACTGGCAGTTATACTTGGCGTTGGAGCCAAAAAGTTATCTGTAATCGTGATACTCGTGGATGAATCACATCCATTTGTTCCTACGACGGTCAATGTATAGGTATTCGCATTGGATACCGTAATCGTTGCAGTCGTTCCAATGACTACGCCTCCGTCAAACCAAGAATACGTTCCTCCGCCGGTACCTGTAAGGTTGATAGTGGGTGTAGCGCAGCTTAAAACGGTTGTCGCAGGTGTAGTTATCGCGGCATTTGGCGCGGCAATGTTCTGAGTAATAACTTGCACTGCAGTACCAATGCACCCATTTGCACCCGTTACTGAAACGGTGTATGTTCCAGGAATTGTTACACTCAATAAATTAGAGCTACTTATTATCGCAGAACCATACGACCAAGAATAGGAGACACCTCCGGTTGCAAGTAAGTTAATGCTAGTTACGTTACACGTCAAGATGGACGCACTCGGTGTAGGAATTGCGGCATTTGGTTGACTTATGTTTTGTGTGATTTGTTGAGACACAGTTGAGGTGCAACCATTGGATCCGGTCACTGTCACGTTATAAGTTCCTGGGCTCGTAATGGCAACAGTAGCCCCTGTTCCAATAATTCCTGTTCCATTTGACCAAGAATAACTTCCTCCTCCAGTTGCTGTTAAATTAATGCTCGTTGTTGTACACGTCAATATGGATGTCGTTGGTGCCGTAATTGCCGCACTAGGAACAGTAGTATTTTGAGTAATAGTTTTGGACGCAGTTGCAACACATCCGCTGGCAGACGTAACTGTAACAGTATAAGTACCTGGAGCTGTAACATTGAGCGATGCAGATGTTCCCACAATGGCAGATCCATTTGACCAAGAATAGGTACCTCCTCCTGTCGCCGTTAAGGTTATCGTTGGTGTGGAACAAGTTAAGATGGAAGTCGTCGGTGGAATTATGGCTGCCGACGGCAGTGGGTTTACCGTGATTGTAAGGGTCGTCGTTGTGGCACAAACACCAACTGCCGGGGTAAACGTATACGTTGTTGTAGTTTGATTGTTCAAAGAAGGTGACCAACTACCAGAAATTGAATTCAAAGAAGTTGTCGGCAAAGCATTTATCGTTGCCCCTGCGCATATAGCACTGATGGGATTAAATGTTGGTGTAACATTTGGATTTACGATCAATGTTCCATTTACATTAGATGTTCCATTCCAAAAACCACCACCTGTTGTGCTGTATCCTCCGTAGGATGTACAACCGTTCAGGGTGTAACGGAAAGCATAATAATAGGTGCCTGGACTCAATGAAGGAATCACTCCACTATATTCGTCATTGTTTGCATTGGTTCCTCCCGTATTAAATATTGCAGCATTCCAACTTGCGCTTGGCCATGTGGAAGGATTACTGTTACTCGTATTATAAGCGAACTCAACTGTTATCCCTGCTCCTTGACCTGCTCCAGGGGTTACCGCTGGTTCAAAAACTTGTCCGTAAATAGTTAATGTTTGACCTTGACAAATCGTTGATGTTCCAGGTGATTGAATATTTGCCCAATCGAGAACGTTAGAAATAGTTACGGTACCAGTTGCCGAAGAAGAATTACATCCGTTCAAGCTATATGCGACTGAATAGGAGGTAGTTGATGAAGGAGTAACAGTGATGGATTGTGTCGTAGCTCCGCCCGGCGTCCAAAGATAGGTACCTCCACTTGGACTCGCAGTCGCTGTTATTGTTGCGGAAGCTCCCGGACAAATCGCACTTGAGTTGACACTTAATGTTGGTGATGAATTTACGGTAACTGTTCCTGTCGCCGTATTTGAACAACCTCCAGTTGAATATGTTACGGTATAATTCGTTGTACTTGTTGGGCTCACAGTGATGGATTGTGTCGTCGCTCCGCCGGGCGCCCAAAGATATGTTCCACCAGTTGCGGAAGGCGTAGCTGTTAATGTCGCTGATTGTCCACTGCAAACAGTCGCATTATTGACGCTAACACTCGGTCCAGGCGCGACAGTTACAACCACCTGATCGTTTGCTGTACATCCGTTAGCCGTTGCAGTTAAGGTATATGTAGTCGTTGTACTCGGTGTTGCGGTAGGTGTCGCCACTGTTGTACTGCTCAAAGTAGTTCCTGGAGACCAGGTCATACTCGCTGGCATGGGACCTGGGCAACCTGCAACAGCAATTGTTGCGGTTTGTCCACCAGTAATGATGGCAACACCTCCCGTAATCGACGTTGTTCCGCACAAAATGTTATATCCCGCGACATTTGAATTTGAAACTCCCTGTGTTTCAATTGTAAAAGTGTATGGTGGATTTGTAGGGGCATTGATGGTGACGGTATTATTGGAACCTGTAGCATAAGAACCTCCAGAACCTATAATTTGCCCTAATGAATTTGTCATGGTCCACGATGTTTCATCTAGGTTTCCACCAGAGAAAACGTTCACCGTTAAGGGTCCGCCATAACCCCCATAAGAACTCGCTGACCCATTAAGGGTTGTACTTTGTCCACTGCAAATCGTGACGTCTGGACCAGCATTAACAACAGGCGTTTGATTCATTGAAATGTAAACCGGCGTAAGTGGTGCGGGACACCCTGTTGTACAGTTTTTTTGATAATGAACGGTACCATTGAAAGTTCTTGGATTGTTTACCCCCCCAAAAAGACTGCATAAACCGAGTCCGGTTGTAATGGTAATATCACCGTTGGTATAGGTATTTGCACCATTGGTATAGGTTGCACTGTAGGAAACATAAATACCATAGGTTGCTCCGGCCGGAATGCTAATATTTGAACAGGAAAAATACGTTGGATTATTGGCAGCAGTAGCTGTTATGGAATAATTTCCTAGAAAAATCCAAGAAGCCGCAGTTGTTTGAAATCCTGAGTATGTACCTGTTTTATAATATACTGCGACACTTGTTGTTCCACTAACGGATGGTTTCACTGTAAATCCATTAATGACAATTGGACAACTACCAGCAGTGACATCGAACATATTTCCCGATGTACAACCATTTCCTCCAGCTTGAGTGGTCGATAGACTTCCGACAGTATTTGATGATGTAGGCGTAGCATACCCCCCAACATAATACGTTGTATTTGCGGTGATGACCGGAGTTGTATATGTTGCGCCAGTTGATAGTACACCGGTTCCGTTCGCATTCGAATACCATGTGTAAGGAGCCGTACTATTCGAAGCCGTTAAAGTTGTTGTTCCATTTCCGCACAATGCCGTTGTTCCCGAGACAGTTGGAGCTGCACTCGATGAATTTACTGTTACCGTAACATTGACACAACTACTGCTGTACGTTCCACCGGATGATGAGTTCGCGTAATACGTTGTTGTTGCGGTAGGACTAACCGTTATAGATTGACCTGTTCCAATCGTATTTGTTGTTCCGCAAGCATTGGCGTACCAGTTTATTGTCCCTGTTCCACCCACCGCTGTCAACGTTGCAGATTGACCAGAACAGATGGTCGTTGTTGTTGCAGTGATGGAAGTTGGCCCAACGGGTCCACAACTTATCATAGCTTCCCATCCTGAATAAAGGACACTTAAATCGGAATGAAAATACAAGGTAATACATCCTGACGAAGCGGAAATCACCCCTGGGCTCGTTGTGTTGTAAGTTCCTATGGAAGGAGAGGAAGTATTTGGCCCATTGTACACATATAAAAAATCAAAACTTGATTCCAATTGGAATTGCGTAAAAGAGAGGTTAATGGGAAGCCCATTTCCCGAGCAGAAGGTTACTGTATAATCTTCGCCATTGTTATAGGTTCCGGTTGAACCTCCCGAATCATAGAATGTACCCGTGCACGTAGTTATTGTCCCTAAATTTCCAGTGAGAGAATATACTTGTGATTTAGAATCAAAAAAAATCAGAAATAGAAAAAACAAGGTAAAATACCTCATACTAGTAGTGTTGGATCAATAGAATAGTTTTAGCTTGCTAAATTTAAATCTTTTAATTGGAACAGCAAAACTACAAAGGGCGTTTTGAGCAGAATTCTATCTGATTAAATTAACAATTCCAGTATATTTTTTACGCTGATCGATATTAGGTAATTTTACTATAATTTCATAAGTATAACTACCGGCCTGACAGTGTATGCCCGATGGACCATAACTGCCATCCCAACCAATATTTGTATCATTACTTTCGAAAATGACTTCTCCCCATCTATCGTAGATAAGCATGGTATAGTGATAAAGGTCAATACCGCTAGAAATAACAGGATTAAATGTTTGATTATTCATATCACCATCTGGTGTAAACGAGTTCGGAATGTAGAATACAAGTCCAGGATCAAATGGAATTTCAATCATTGAAGTATCGGTACAACCATGTAAGGAAATAGCTGTTAAAACGATTGTCGCGCCATCATCCGTATGAAGGAACGTATGAGAAGGTGTTTCATCAGTCGATGTCTCTCCATCCCCGAATTCCCACAAATAAGTAGCAGCACCAAAACTGTTATTTTCAAATTGCACCAATTGATTTTGTTCTGAGAAAATAAGGACCGACGCATCAAAATCAGCAATTGGATAATCATCTACTTGGATTAAGTTAGTCAACGTTTGAGTGACAACACATCCATTTAAACTGGTGGTAAGTGTGACATCAAAATTGCCACTATTTTGAAAATTCAGATTAGGTGAAATACTAGTGGAAGCGAGTGAATTGCTGGTTGTCCAAGAATAATCAGTGTTTGTTAAATCGTCAGGAATGAAATTCACCATAAGCGGAACACATCCCTGTGTAACATTTGAAGTAAAAGTTGCAATAGGCAACGGATTTACCGTCACTGAACTTATCACTATTGGACTTGAACACCCATTGAGTGTATAATAAACGGACAACGTTGTATCGTTCGACGGAGTAATTGTTTGACTTGCTGTTCCGGCAACTCCAGGACTACCCCAATAAAATGTACCTCCAGTTAAATTTGGTATGGCAGTCAAAGTGGTATTATTACCAAAACAAATGGTACTATTATTAATACCCAAAGTTGGAACAGGATTCACGGTCACCGTTGAACTTGCACTTGGACTTGCACAACCATTTAATGTATAAATCAGTGAATAAATTGAATTCGTAGAAGGACTTATAACCAAAGAATCGAGCGTAGATCCGTTGGACCAAAGATAAGTGCCGCCGGGTAAATTAATGTTCGGCAAGATGGTAGCATTTTGACCATTACAGATCGTATAATTCGTCAACGATAAACTTGGTATTGGATTCACGAAAACCTCTGCAACACTTGTGTCCGAACAACCGAGTAAGGAATAAATTACCTGATAGGAAGTTGTGTTATTAGGAGACACTGTGATCGCATTTGCAGTAGAAACGATAGGTGACCAAGTATACAATCCTCCAGCGAAATTGACATTCGCAGTTAACGTAGTATTTCCACCAGCGCAAATCGTATCATTTTGTAAAGTCACTACAGGATACGGATGAACTGTAATCGACATAGTTGCTGTATTCGCACACAATCCTGTATTTGGCTGGAAAGTATAAGTAGTAGTCGTTGTGTAATTAGGAGCAGGACTCCAGGTTCCCTGAACTCCATTCGTTGAAGTTGTCGGCAATGAGAAAGTACCATTGGCACATATCGCAGGTATTTGCGTGAAAGTAGGATTCGTATTTGCAGTAAATGTGATCGTTATACTTTCCGTATCAAAACATCCATTGGCATTTGTTCCAGTATAAGTATAGGTTCCAGCTGCTGATACTGTTAAATTTGCTGTGCTCGAAACGGTAGTTGTTCCATTGCTCCAAGATGCGGAAGTTCCTCCCACACCAGTTAAGGAAATTTGAGTAGTATTACAATCTAAAACGGTTGAATTTGTATTATTGGTAATCGCTGCAATGGGTGTTAGGATGTCCTGAGTAATCACTTGATTCACTGTTGCGGCACAGCCATTTGCACTGGTAACTGTAACGGTATAAGATCCTGGTGTGGTCACAGAAAGTGCAGCATTGGTTCCAACAACAGCTGTCCCGTTGGACCAAGAATAGGTTCCTCCACCGGTTGCTGTTAATGGAATAGTTGGAGTCGTGCAGCTAAGTATGCTTGCTGTTGGAGCATTTATCCCAGCTGTTGGTAAGGTAATGTTTTGCGTAATAATGGATGACGCAGTTGCCGAACAACCATTGGTTCCAGTCACCGTCACTGTATAGGTTCCTGGTGTCGTTACCGCTAATGTAGCATTCGTTCCAACAACGGTTGTTCCATTCGACCAAGAATAAGACCCTCCCCCAAAGGCATTTAAGTTAATACTTGTTGTTGTACATGTTAATACAGTTGTACTTGGTGTTAATATTGCCACCGATGGCAAGGAAGTACTTTGTGTGATAAGTTGAGATGCTGAAGCTGTACATCCGTTTGCTGCGGTTACAGTCACGGTATATGTACCCGGAGTGTTTACGTTTATATTGTTATTCGCGGTTATTACTGTTGTCCCATTTGACCAGGAAGAACTGACCCATCCTCCTGCTCCTGAAGCAGCTAATGTGATATTATCGATATAACAATCTAATATGGTTGTATTGGCAAAAGAGATTATTGAAGTAGTAGGGGCAACAATATTTTGTGTAATCACTTGCGACGCAGTAGCCGTACAACCATTGGAATTTGTTACAGTTACTGTAAACGTTCCCGGAGTTGTCACAGAAAGCGTAGCATTTGTTCCAACCACTGCTGTCCCGTTTGACCAAGAATAGCTTCCGCCGCCAGATGCTGTTAATGTGATGCTCGTTGTTGCACAAGTTAACACCGTTGTTGTCGGAGTGTTAATTGCTGCGGTTGGCAAGGTCGTGCTTTGAGTGATGACTTGTGATGCTGTTGCTGTACATCCATTTGTACTAGTTACGGTGACTGTATACGTTCCTGGTGTAGTAACTGCGAGTGTTGTATTTGTACCAATAACTGCTGCTCCGTTTGACCACGAATAGGTACCACCACCAGTAGCGGTAAGGGTAATGGATGAAGTCGAACAAGTTAAAACACTAGTCGTTGGCGCGTTAATCGCTGCTGTTGGAATGATGTTATTTTGCGTAATGATTTGAGTTGCTGTTGCGGTACATCCATTAGAACTTGTAACCGTAACGGTGTACGTCCCCGGCGTCGTGACCGAAAGCGTAGCATTGGTTCCAACGACCGCTGTTCCATTGGACCATGAATAGGTCCCACCGCCTGTTGCTGTTAAAGAAATGGAAGTGATTCCACAAGTCAAAACGGAAGTCGTTGGTGATAAAATGGCTGCAGTTGGTGGAATAATATTTTGAGTAATGACTTGACTTATCGTCGAAGAACACCCATTCGCACCAGTTACAATGACCGGAAAAGTTCCAGGGCTTGAGGTGGTAATTGATGAACTTGTGGCTCCCGTTGACCATAAATAACTTCCTCCACCCGTTGCTGTTAAGGTTATGCTGGTAGTTAAACACGTTAATTCAGTGGTTGTTGGAGGTGTAATTGCAGCCGTTGGAAGAGGATTAACGGTTACAGTTAAGGAAGTGGTGTTTATGCATTGCCCGGAAGTAGGGGAAAAGGTGTAGGTTGTCGTTTGTTGATTACTCAATGCTGGAGACCAAGTTCCAGAAATTAAATTTGTTGAAGTTGTCGGAAGTGCAGCGAGTGGGGAGCCGGCACAAATCGCAGAAACAGCATTGAATGTTGGCGTAACGTATGGAATTATTATAAATGTTCCATTGTTATTTCCTGTTCCATTCCAGAATCCACCACCAGTTGAACTTGCTCCACCATACGAAACACAACCGTTATAGGTAAATCTAAAAGCGAAATAATAGGTTCCAGAACCTAGTGCGGGAATTACTCCCATGTATTCATCGTTGGCTGGATTTGTTGCGGAGGCTGGATTATAGGATGCTGAACTCCAGCTCGCAGAAGGCCATGTCGAAGGATCAGTATTCAACGTGCTATAAGCAAATTCGGCGGTGATACCGGTTGCTTGACCCGTGGGATTAGTGATTCCCGATTCAAATACCTGTCCGTAAACGGTGAACGTTTGGCCTTGACAAATCGTCGATGAAACTGGGGATTGAATGTTGACAAAATCCAAAGAATTTTGAACAGTTACTATTGAAGAAGCTGTACCTGGAGTACAACCATTTAGTGAATAAGTGACGGTGTAGTTTGTTGTGGAAGATGGACTAACTGTTATCGATGCTCCCGTTTGTCCAGATGGTGACCAAGAATAAGTTCCACCAGTTGGCGTTCCTGATGCAGTTAAAACGGTATTAATTCCAGGACAAATTGTTGCATTATTGACTGTAACAAGTGGGGTAGGATTTACGGTGACCGTTCCTGTACCTGTTGAAGTACAACCGTTAATGAGGTAGTTCACAGAATACACAGTTGTACTTGTTGGATTAACCGTAATGCTGTTCGTTGTTGCCCCACCTGGACTCCATAAATATGCCCCACCAGTTAATCCTGGCGTTGCGGTCAGGGTAGTGTTTTGTCCGCTACAAATATTCGAACTATTTACGGAGATTGTCGTTCCTGAAAATTGCGTCACAGAATAATTGGCAGTTGATGTACAGCCATTCGTTCCTGTTACGGTTAATTGATACGTTCCAGGAGATGCAACAGTAATGCTGGAACCTGATCCAAGATTCGTTGAACCATTCGACCAACTGTAGGACCCACTACCCGTTGCTGATAATGTAAAGGATGTAAGCGTACAATTGAGCTGGTTATATGGACTTGTAATGCTCGCCCCCGGAGTAGCGATGTTTTGTGTGATGACTTGTGTGGCAGTTGCAGTACAACCATTCGAAGCGGTAACTGTTAAGGTATACGTTCCTGGCGAAGTAGCAGAAAGATTGACTCCTGTTCCGACGGAAGTTGCTCCATTTGCCCACGAATATGTACCAGTTCCAACCGCGCTCAATGAAATGGCATTTTGTGAACACGTTAAAATGGAATTTCCTGTATTATTTGTAATAGATGCAGTTGGGATGGTAATGCTTGGGTTTATTGTGGTAGATGAGGTGTTAGCTGAGGAACATCCACCCGCATTGATTACACTAAAAACATAGGAACCTGCCGTTAGGCCAGAAACGGTGTAACTATTACCTGTTCCTGTGATCGTTGAAGCAGGTGTGGTTGTGTTTCCATTTGCATAGCAATTTAAGGTCCAGTTTCCAGGGGGAAGTCCGTTTAAAATAATGCTCCCAGTTGTGGATGTACAATTTGGTTGAGAGATTGTTCCGATGGTTGGTGTAAAGCAACAATTGGTGTAGAGTTCTATAGCTCCTAACGGCAAGCCGGGTTCTGAAAAAAAGCCATTAAAGGAAGGTGTAGTACCACATGATCCATTAGTTAATACACCACCACTTCGGGTAAGAGGCATGTTGAAACCATTTACGGTTAGTGTTCCTGAACTTAAGGTGCTAAAGTAGTTTTTACAAGCAGACTCACGGTATCCATAGATTCCAATAAATTCTCCGGAACTGACCGTAATGTTGCAAAGTTGTGCAGCTGTTGGGCTGGTTACCAAAAAAGGAAAAATTTGAGTGCCAGGTGTTAACGGAGGTGTTAACGAATAGTTTGCTGGAGTTGTGCTGAATTTTACGACAAACAAGCGCTGGTTCGTAGGAGAGCTAACATTATCGTACTTTACTTTTAAGCCACAAATGGTGAAATTAGTGGTTGCTTGAAAGCAATAACCATAAATCGTGTTGTTATTAACAGCACTTGATGTTACACCTATTGGCAAAAAATTTTGTCCGAATGCAGGAGTGAAACTTGAAACAAAAAGGAATACAGCAAATAGTAATCTCCAAATCATAATCATTAGGGTTTCATTCCATTATAAACACGAGTTTCAAACGAAAAATAATCTCGTTGGTTGCCCAAGCATGTAAAATGTCGCCCTAAGTTACTAAAATTCGAACGTTTCCATAAATTTGGTGGTAAAATTACCATTACAGAAATCTTCGTTTTGCATCAATTTTTGGTGAAAAGGAATCGTTGTTTTCACACCACCAATTACGTATTCACCAAGTGCTCGTTTCATTTTCGCTATGGCTTCTTCGCGTGTTTGTGCTACAACAATTAATTTTGAAATCATTGAGTCGTAATTCGGTGGAATCGTGTAACCAGCATAGACGTGTGCGTCAATGCGAATTCCGTGTCCACCTGGACAATGGTAATCTGTAATCTTACCCGGACAAGGTCTAAAATCTTTATAAGGATCTTCAGCGTTGATGCGGCATTGAATCGCATGCATTTGTGGGTAATAATTTTTACCGGAAATTTTGTGTCCAGCGGCAATTAATATTTGCTCTTTGATCAAGTCAAAATTGATTACTTCTTCCGTGATGGTATGCTCAACTTGAATACGTGTATTCATTTCCATGAAGTAGAAATCTCGGTTTTTATCAACCAAGAACTCAACTGTTCCAACACCTTCGTATTTTACAGCTTTAGCTGCCTTAATCGCTGCTTCACCCATACGTTCACGAAGTTCATCGGTCATGAATGGTGAAGGAGTTTCTTCTACTAATTTCTGGTGACGACGTTGAATGGAACAATCTCTCTCAGACAAGTGACATGCATTTCCGAATTGGTCACCAGCAATCTGAATTTCTATGTGACGTGGTTCTTCAATGTATTTTTCCATGTAGATTCCATCGTTTCCAAAAGCTGCGCCTGCTTCTTGACGTGCGGAATCCCAAGCGCCTTGAAGTTCACTTTCCTCCCAAACGATACGCATTCCTTTACCACCGCCTCCAGCTGTTGCTTTTAGGATAACAGGATATTTGATGGCTTTTGCTTCTTCCATTGCTTGCGCAACGTCTTTTAATAAACCAACAGAACCTGGAATACATGGTACACCAGCAGCAATCATGGTTGCTTTGGCTGTTGCTTTATCTCCCATCCCCGCAATTTGTTCCGGAAGTGCACCAATAAACTTGATGCCATGTTCTTGGCAAACGCGTGAAAACTTCTCGTTTTCAGAAAGAAATCCATAACCTGGGTGAATCGCATCAGCATTTGTAATTTCCGCTGCAGCAATAATGTTTGGAATAGACAAGTATGATTTTGCGGATACTGGCGGGCCAATGCACACTGCCTCATCTGCGAAGCGAACAGGTAAACTGTCCTTATCAGCAGTTGAGTATACAGCAACTGTTTTAATACCCATTTCTTTACAGGTACGAATCACACGCAAGGCGATTTCACCGCGATTGGCGATTAGAATTTTCTTAAACATAATGGAAGATTTTTTGCAGCAATTAAGCTGGATCTACTAAAAATAGTGGTTGATCGTAATCTACTGGACTTGCATTATCTACAAGAACTTTAACGATTTTACCAGAAATTTCTGATTCGATTTCGTTAAATGTTTTCATTGCTTCAATGATGCAAAGTTTGTCTCCTGGCTGAATAGAACTTCCAACGCTTACAAAAGCATCTTTGTCTGGTCCAGGTGTACGGTAAAATGTACCAATCATTGGAGATTTTACAGTAACATAACGGCTTTCATCCGTACTTTCAGCTGAAGCAACTGGTGTTGAAGGAGTGCTTGGCGCTGCGGCAACAGCTTGTGGTGCCATTGCTACTGGAGCAGCAGCTTGCACATACACAGGTTGTTCACTGAAAGACGCTCCATTTTCAATGGCAATTTTAAATCCTTCGTTTTCAATTTCAATTTTACCAATTCCTGACTTAGAAACAAGTTTAATAAGGTCTTTGATTTCTTCTAAATTCATAACAATGATTTGTTTTGCAAAATTACTAATATTATGAGTTATACGCCCATTTCAAATAAATAGCTCCCCACGTGAATCCACCACCAAAGGCAGATAAAATAAGTGTATCGCCTTTTTTCAATTGTTTTTCATAGTCCCACAAACATAATGGCAAGGTACCTGCAGTTGTGTTTCCGTATTTTTCGATGTTGATCATTACTTTTTCTTTAGCAAGCCCCATGCGATTCGCTGTTGCATCAATAATGCGCAAATTTGCTTGATGTGGAACTAACCATTGAACATCGTCGGATGTTAAGTTGTTTTTTTCCATGATTTTTGCTGAAACATCTGCCATGTTTGTTACAGCAAATTTGAAGACACTTTGTCCTTCTTGTTTCACATAGTGCATTCTGTTTTCAACCGTTTCAATACTTGCCGGGTGAACGGAACCACCAGCAGGTTGAACCAAGAATTCACGTCCGGAACCATCGGAATGCAAAATGAAATCTTGAACACCAAGTCCTTCCGTATTTGGCTCTAATAAAACGGCACCTGCACCATCTCCAAAAATCACACAAGTTGTTCGATCTTGGTAATCAACGATAGATGTCATTTTATCGACACCAACAACAATCACCTTTTTATATTTTCCTGTTTCTATAAATTGAGACCCAGTAGAGAGAGCAAAAAGAAAACCTGAACAAGCAGCATTCACATCAAAAGACCACGCATTTTTCATGCCTGTTTTATCGCTCAAAATATTCGCTGTACTTGGAAATGGATGATCAGGTGTTACTGTTCCACAAATGACCAAGTCAATTTCCAATGGATCGATTCCTTTTTTCTCTAATAGTTGTTTCACTGCAGCAGCTGCCATATCTGAAGAACCACCATTGCGCATAATGCGGCGTTCTTTGATTCCGGTACGTGATGTAATCCACTCGTCAGAGGTATCCACTAATTTGGATAAATCTTCGTTACTTAAAATATCGTCGGGAACGTATCCTTGTACCGCTGTAATTGCTGCTGTAATTTTATTCATCTTTTAATTAAATGCATCGTTTATTTTCGTTGCCAATCCTGAAGCGGCCACTTCGTAGGAATGTAACAACATGTTTTTGATGGCAATATCATTTGAAATACCATGACCAATAACGGCATTTCCTTTTACACCTAAAATAGGTGTCCCGCCATAATTTTCGTAATTAAAGCGGTCAAAATATTCATCGCGGATACCACGTTTTCGCATGAGGGTGTAAATTCCTTCAGCTTCTTTTAAAACAATATTTCCTGTGAATCCGTCACAAACAATGACATCAGCAACCCCTGTAAATAAATCCCTTCCTTCAATATTTCCAATAAAATTCAATTCATCTGATTCAGAAAGCAATTTATATGCGGCAATTGTTAACAGATTTCCTTTTGAGTCTTCTTCACCAATGTTCAATAAGGCAACTCTTGGGTTGTCAACTCCATGAACATGCATGGAATAAAGAGCACCAAGAACGGCAAATTGATACAGGACATCGGCTTTACAGTCCGCGTTCGAGCCCACATCTAAAAGAATAGCTTGTGAACCGTCTAAACTTGGAAGCGTTGAGGTAATACACGGACGAATGATTCCTGGAACAGTATTCAATTTGTACATTGCTCCTACTAACATTGCTCCGGTATTTCCAGTACTAGCAAATACGTCTAGTTTTGCCTTCGAAAGCAAATCGAATCCTACAGCGATGGAACTATTTGGTTTTTTTGGAATCGCCCTGGTTGGATGATCGTGATAAGTAATTACTTCGGGCGCATGAATTACTTCAAATCCCGTTAGATTTTTACCGCGCACAGCAAACTCTTGGCGAATAATTTCTTCATCACCAAGCAAAACAATGGTGACATCATTGGACAGAACTTCTCTTGCCAATAATGCACCATCAATAGTTGCTTTGGGAGCGAAATCGCCCCCTGAGATATCTAGACCAATCCTCATTTAGAAAACGAGATGGTTCCTTACTCTACTGTTGTTTCTTTTTCTGCAACTACTTTACCTCTGTAGTATAATTTCCCTTCATGCCAGTGTGCATGGTGAAATAAATGAGGCTGACCTGTTGTCGGGCATGTTGCCACTTGATGAGCAGTCGCTTTCTTGTGCGTTCTACGTTTGTCACGTCTTGTTGTGGAAATTCTGCGTTTAGGATGCGCCATAACTATGTATTTATATCAATTTAAATTCTTTAATGCTGCCCATCGTGGGTCAATATTGTCTTCATCATCTTTGGAATCAGGCTTCGACATGTACTGTTCAATTAGTCTAACCATTTCCTCGTTGCATTCATTTTTTTTGTGAGCGGATCGTGCTGGTAATGCCAACATGATCATCTCGTACATGGATTGTTGTACGTCAATTTCGTAGCTTTCTCTTGGAATCACAATCAAATTTTCATCCTCCGATTCCTCATCACCAAACACGTAGTAAACGGTCAAATCACCTTTGATTTTTTGACTCATTTCCTCATTGCATCTAGCACAAGGCATTGAAACGACACCTTTTACTTCGAAACTAGCAACAAGCATAGTTTCTTTCTTTTCAAGGCTTAGTTTCACTACTAATTTTCCGTCATCAACCAATGAATACGGCAAAGATTCAAAGAACGTTTTGTCCAAATCAAAATCGAAAAGATGCTGCCCTAGCTTCAATCCAACAAATGGTATCGTGTAAGGACTTATCATATCGTTTTTTAAATGAACAAAAATGAATCCGCGAAATTATAAAATTTATTTGGATTTTTAAAATTATATCAGTCGATCCGACTCTTTTTTACCTCTTTCTTCCTTAGAAAAGGGCAATGGATTCGAGTGGATTTGCTTATTAAATTTCCTATTTTTAAAAATCTCAACGGCCAAATACATGGCACTTCTCATGGATAATTCGTTCGCTAAATTCTTTCCTGCTATGTCGAAAGCAGTTCCGTGATCTGGTGATGTTCGTACGATGGGAAGGTCGGCTGTAAAGTTCACTCCATCATCAAATGCCAATGCTTTGAATGCTGTAAGTCCTTGATCGTGATACATTGCGAGTATTCCGTCAAATTGATTTTTTAAATCTGAACCAAAAAATCCATCTGCTGGAAAAGGACCAAAAGCCAAAACACCTTTGTTTTTTGCCTGTTGAATTGCCGGTGAAATAATTTCTTGTTCCTCAGCGCCCAATTTTCCGTTTTCTCCAGCGTGAGGATTCAATCCGAACACTGCGATTCTAGGCTTAACAATGCCAAAATCTTTTTTCAATGAATTTTCAAATTTCTCAATTTTCGAGAGAATACCTTCTTTGCTAAGCGCCGAACTCACATCTTTAATGGGAATATGTGTGGTAACCAATGCAACTTTTAGTCTTTCTGAAACCAAAATCATAAGCGCTTCGGGAACACCTGACATGTCAGCTAAATATTCTGTGTGTCCTGGAAATCGGAAACCAGCTTTTTGAATGGCATCCTTACTGAATGGACTTGTAACCAACACATCAATTTTTCCTTCGGATAAATCTTGAGTAGCTGCTTCGAGTGATTTAAAAGCATAAGAACCACCTGATACTGTAGATTCGCCAACTTGCAATTCAACATCCTCATTCCAAACATTGATCACATTGATTTTTTTACTTTGGATTTCACCTGCATCTTTACATGAAGTATATTGGAAATCTTGTAACTCCAATAATTTCTTGTAATGCGAAATGATTTTAGTTGAACCGTAAATAACCGGCGTGAAATCGCTTAAGATACGGTTGTCTTTCAGTGCTTTTATAGTGACTTCTGGACCAATTCCATTTAAGTCACCTAAAGTAATACCGACCTTGTACAATTCCTTGGTTGAAACTGGTTCTTTCGTTGTTCCGTGTTCTTTCTCCATTATTTATAACGATTTTTCAAGAATTGATACAACAAACGAACTCCCGCTCCTGTTCCACCATCTCCTTTGTAATTTTCTTTTGAATCCAACCATGCTGGACCTGCAATATCCATGTGAATATAAGGAGCTTTTACGAAATGCTCTAAAAATTTTCCAGCTGAAATCATTCCCGCATTTGGACCACCAATATTTTTCATGTCGGCAATTTTAGATTTCATATGTGCCTTGTAGTCATCCCAGAATGGAAAACGAACCACGCGTTCATGTACATCAAATCCGGTTTTTTCTAAATCTTGAAAATAACTATCAGCAGCATTACCCATGATGATGGTCGCTTCTGTGCCAATTGCTCTCAATGCTGCTCCCGTTAATGTTGCTGCATCGATGACAATTTCTGGATCATATTTGGCGGAGTAAG
This sequence comes from Crocinitomicaceae bacterium, assembly GCA_024643545.1. Classification (GTDB taxonomy): domain Bacteria; phylum Bacteroidota; class Bacteroidia; order Flavobacteriales_D; family Crocinitomicaceae; genus UBA952. The sequence goes on from JAHEMR010000005.1 coordinate 301,211, forward strand.
CCAAAGCATCAGCCAAGATCATTCTTCCTTCAGCGTCGGTATTTAATACCTCAATAGTTGTTCCGTCAAACATGGTGATAACGTCACCAGGAGTATAGGCATTTCCTCCCGGACGATTATCCGTCGCTGGAATTAATCCAATGATATGAACTGGAAGTTTTTGAAGTGCCGCGAAGTAAATTACCGCGGCCATTGTTGCACCACCAGCCATGTCACCTTTCATCGTATCCATGGATCCTGCGGTTGGTTTTAAACTAAGTCCTCCAGTATCGTAAACAACACCTTTACCAACTAAAACGACAGGTTTTTTATTGACTGCATTTTCCGGTTTGTATTCCGCGATAGTAAATGTTGGTGGATCGATGGAGCCTTTATTCACGGCTAATAACCCACCCATTTTCAGGGATTCGATTTGTGTTTTTCCTAAAACGTTCACTTGAAATCCTGCCTCTTGTCCTAGTGCAGAAATTGATTCAGCTAATTGTTCTGCGTTCAAATGAGAAACTGGAGTATTAACCATGTCACGCGTCCAAAAAACGGCTTTTGACATAGATGTTAATTCATTCAACTGCGCATTCGTTAATGAGGCATCAACAAAAATCTGCTTGAATGTGTAGTCTTTTGGTTTTGAGAAATGCTGCGTGAATCGGTAGCTCGATAAAAGCAATCCTTCAGTCAAGGCGAATAATGCCACGTTATTTGAACCAACCAGTTGAATGGACCCTTCAGTGTCGCAAATCAAGCCTTCTATTGTATTTCCTAGAACGCGAATTTCTTCAGCTTTCTGTTCTGTTTTTACGAGAAAGGTAAAACCTTCCGGACTTTTGAAATAATCAAATTTCTTTTCGCTAGACTGAAAACCTGAAATAGTTTCCGCGGTTAAGCCTGCAACCTGAGTAGTAGTAGTTTCAATTAAGTAAACCTTAGAAGCACATCCGTTGGCTTCGGTAGAATGAATGAGTTGAATCATGATTCGAATTTTTACAAAGGTAGTAAGTTATCTTGCTTAAGAACGAAAAATATCATGTCCGTAATCTTCCAAAAATCGGTCGATCGCCCTCGGAATAGGATATTGATCTAAATCCGTTAGTTTCACAAGTTCTCCCTCATCATTTCCACTAGGATTAACTGCGATAAACGAGCAAAACAAGTGTTGATGGGATAATATGTGCTTGTATTCTTTCGATTGAAAAGCCGAGTTTTTTTGCGCTAAATACAAATCTTTTTCTTCCTGACTTGTAAATTCCTTCAATGGAAATTGATACAAATGTTGCCAAATATCCTTTTCATTTCTTTTCTCTAAAAGAATCCAACCTTGCTTTGGCTGAATTAACTCAAAAACAAAATAGCGTTTTCGTACCCCTTGTTTCTTCAGTTTAACAGGAAGGGCCCCTGAAGTTTTTTCGTTAAATGCGCCACAATAAATACTGAGTGGACATTCATCACAAAGTGGTTGAGTAGGTTTACAGTGCAATGCACCAAATTCCATCATTGCCTGATTGTATAGACCCGGATTTTCTTTATCTAGGAGTTCATTCGAGAATTTTTCAAAATCTTTTTTCCCTTGCGTAGAGTTGATCGGCACGCTCCAATTATACAAACGACTCAATACACGAAATACATTGCCATCGAGAACAGCATGCGGTAAATCAAAGGCAAAGGATGCAATTGCTGCGGCGGTATATGGACCAATACCTTTTAACTTCAACAAGCCTTCATAACTATCTGGGAAGTTTCCATCAAATTCTTCTACGATTTGTTTAGCTGTGCGATGTAAATTCCGTGCCCGACTGTAATAACCGAGTCCTTGCCACAAATTCAATACTACTTGCTCATCAGTTTGAGCGAGGTCAAAAACTGTCGGAAATGCATGAATGAACGTGTAGTAATAAGACATTCCTTGCTCTACACGCGTTTGTTGAAGGATGATTTCACTCAGCCAAATGAAATAGGGATTCTTCGTTTCACGCCAAGGTAAATCACGTTTATGGACCTGGTACCAATTGCTTAATTCACCTTGAATTTGCTTCATTTGAAATTTTTTTAGAAAAAAAACAGGAAAATTAACAATATAAAGTTTCTGTGATATACTTTTGCACCGCATTAAAAATCAATTAACATCAAGAAAATATGACTAAAGCGGACATCGTAGCAGACATTGCAGAAGAAACAGGATTAGAAAGAAACGAAGCTCTTAGAGCAGTTGAGGCATTTATGAACTCAATTAAATCGTCGTTAGCGAAAGGGAATAATGTCTATTTGAGAGGATTTGGTAGCTTCATTGTGAAAGAACGTGCACAGAAAACTGGTCGTAACATTTCAAAAAATACGACAATCATTATCCCTGCTCACAACATTCCGTCTTTCAAACCATCAAAAGTATTTATTGATGAGGTAAAGAATAAGGTTAGCGTGAAATAAGATTTCGGTATTTCAAAATTTTATTTATCTTTGCACTCCCTTTTCTGAGGGGGTGCATTTTTTTTAGATTCAAGTAACACTAAAATATATATTATGCCAAGCGGTAAAAAAAGAAAGAGACATAAAATGGCTACGCACAAGCGTAAAAAACGTCTTAGAAAAAATCGTCACAAGAAGAAGAAGTAATCACTTCTTAATTTGAGAAGAAAAGGAGGCTCATTGATTCTTTCAGTGAGCTTTCATTGTTTCATCCTGTAAACTTCTAATTGTGAACCTAGAACTCGTTGTCGATACCAGGTCAAATGGAATTTGGATCGCATTGTTGCGGGACGGTAAATTGATTGAATTACATGAGGATCGTGGAAATTCAGATTTTGCTGTTGGCGACATCTATTTGGGAAGAGTACGTCGTGTGGTTCCTAGTTTAAATGCTGCGTTTGTAGACGTTGGATACGAAAAAGATGCTTTTTTGCATTACTTGGACCTCGGTCCTCAGTATCACTCACTGGCAAGATTCGTTAAAGAATCCATGCAAGGGAAACAGAATGTCGCAGACCTGCAATATTTCAAACTAGAGAAAGACATAGAAAAAGACGGTAAAATTAGCAATGTACTCTCTTCGTCCCAGCCCATTTTGGTGCAGGTTGCGAAAGAGCCTATATCCATGAAAGGACCTCGATTGAGCTCCGAAGTGACGCTAGCCGGACGCTACCTCGTTCTCGTACCTTTTTCAGATAAAATATCTGTTAGTCAAAAAATCAAAGATTCAAACGAAAAGGACCGATTAAAGGACCTGATGAATCGCATCAAACCGAAAAACTTTGGTGTCATTATTCGAACAGTGGCTGAAAATAAGTCTACAGCAGACTTAGAAACGGACCTTACAAACTTGTTGGAAAAATGGCGCGGAATGCACGCGAACTTAAAAGGAATTCAACCTCCTCGTCGTGTATTAGGTGAATTGAATACGACCACTTCCATTCTTCGCGATTTGTTGAATGGTAACTTTACAAATATACATGTCAATGATCCTGCACTCGCTTTAGAGATGAAGGAATACATTTCTTCGATTGCACCAGGACGCGAGAAAATTGTCCGTAATTACGAAGGGAAAATTGACATTTTTGAACGTTTTGCCATTAATAAGCAGATAAAAGCATTGTTCGGGAAGAAAGTTCCACTACCAAGTGGTGGATACCTAATCATTGAGCATACAGAAGCAATGCACGTAATCGATGTCAACAGTGGAAACCGTAAGGGTGCTGACGGACAAGAATCGAATGCACTTGCAACAAATGTGGAAGCGGCTGAAGAAATAGCGCGTGTGTTACAACTGCGCGACATGGGTGGAATTGTATGTGTTGATTTTATCGACATGCACGAAAAGGAAAACAACAAAATTCTCTTCGAAAAAATGAAGGAATTCATGAAGTCTGACCGTGCAAAACACAACATGATTCCTCCTTCAAAGTTCGGTATCATTGAGATCACACGTCAACGTGTTCGTCCAGAAACGGATATTGAAACTTCAGAAACATGTCCTACATGTAACGGAAGCGGTGAAGTAACAGCAAGCATTCTTTTCTCTGAAGAAATTGAAAATAACTTGAGTTATTTATTAAATGATCGCAAAGAAAAAGGTGTGACCCTATTGGTACATCCATACTTGGAAGCATTCTTCAAAAAAGGAATCATCAGCAAACAGTTGCGTTGGTTCTTTAAATACAAACAATGGATTCCAGTTCGTGGTTTGACGGCTCATCATTTATTACAGTATTCCTTCGTGAATAAATCAAACGAGGAAATTACCTTGTAATGATTCCACCTGCTTTTTCAAAGGAGCAAATCATCTTTAAATTAGAAGCCTTTTGTGCTTATCAGGAACGCTGTACCCAAGAAGTTCGAACCAAACTCGAACGCTTGGGTGCAGATGAATCCTTGTCTCAAGAAATCATTAATCACTTAACAGAAAACCGCTTTTTAGACGATAGACGCTTTGTTGAAGCATACGTTCAAGGAAAACTGCGCATCAAAAAATGGGGCAGACAGAAAATCAAGGCGGCGCTGTTTCAAAAACGCCTCGACGCTAAATTGATTCAAGAAGGTATTTATGCATTCATATCAGATGAGGAATACCAACTCGTGATGGAATCCTTAATCGAACGTAAAAACCGAGAACTTTCCTCAGAAAAATATCCACAAATAAAAAAGCAGAAACTGATGAGGTTCCTGCTTTCAAGGGGTTTTCAATACGACGAATTTTCTTCGTTGAACTTGGATTAATTTGGTTTAATAATCGTTGTTGCACCATTTACCCAATTTGCTGGTCCACCAGCTTCGTATCCTTTCGTTCCCAATTGTGTGAAATTCACTTTTCCATCTTTTAATTTGTCGGCTTTCACAAACCAACAAGTTGGATATCCTCGAACAGCAAATTGTTGTTGTAAATTGCGGTTTTGAGCTTTAACTTCCTCTGTTTGAATGTTCGCTCTAGGGAAATCTACTTCAACTAGAATGACATTATCTTGCGCCCATTTTTTAAACTCAGTTTGCGTAAAAACCTCTTGTTGAAGTCTTTTACACCATCCACACCAGTCGGAACCAGTGAAGAACAACATCATTGGTTTATTTTGTTTGTTCGCTAACTCAATGGCTTTGTTTAAATCAGTATGCCAAACAAGGTCTTCTTTTGCAGACTTTTGTCCAAAAGATGTCAGACTTGTCAGAAAGATGATGGATAATAATGCAATCGTTTTCATATAATTTTTTTTTAAAATTAACAATAATTGTCACGCTATCCAAAAACCGTGCAAAAGTTTATCTTCCATTATTTTTGATGCTAATTTCAATAAAAACAATATATTCGTTCTTCAAAAACCAAGCTTATGAGACTATTTATACTTCTTTTTTGTGTACTTTCTACGACTCAATATTTTGCGCAAACACCGACTCAAACGGTGCGTGGTAAGGTATTTGACAGCGAAACCAACTTCCCTTTAAATGCGGTTAAAATATCCATTGAAGTAAACGATGGAAATCAATACCGTACTTTATCAACTACCGATGGAACTTGGGAAATATCCAAAGTCCCAGTTGGAAAATATGAACTGAATGCGAATTATGGATTCTATGATAGTAAAGCAATGACTATCGAAGTGAGTTCTGGACGCGAATTAATCCTTCAAATTCCTTTACAGGAAAAAATATCCGAACAAAATGAGGTGCGTGTTTTGACAAAAAAACACGGAGAAGTCATTAACGAAATGGCACTTCTGTCAGCTCAGCAATTTAGCGTTGCGGAAACAAACCGCTATCCTGGATCTCGAATGGATCCTGCTCGCATGGCTTCAAACTTTGCAGGAGTAAATGGTGCCGATGACTCACGAAATGACATCGTAGTTCGTGGAAATTCACCGCTTGGTGTGATTTACCGCGTGGAAGGAATCGATATTCCAAATCCAAATCACTTTGCGATTGCAGGTAGTTCTGGTGGACCTGTGTCGATTATTAACAACAAAATACTTGGAAACTCGGATTTCTTCATGAGTGCGTTTCCGGCGGAATACGGAAACAGTACTTCCGGTGTTTTTGACTTGAAACTGCGCAATGGAAATAACAAACAACATGAGTTTACAGGTCAGTTTGGATTCCTTGGAACGGAATTCTTAGCGGAAGGACCACTTTCGAAAAATGGAAAATCTTCCTTTTTAGCCATGGGACGCTACTCAACATTGTCTATGTTTCAATCCTTGGGAATTCAAATTGGAACATCTGCCATTCCTATTTATGGCGATGGAGCGTTTAAATTTAATTGGCAATTGAAAAATGGCGGTCAACTTTCATTTTTTGGCTTAGGTGGCGCAAGTAAGATTTCCATCATGATTTCAGATAAAAAAGAATACTCTCAGGAATTCTACGGTGAAGGTGATCGCGACCAATATTTTGGAACGTCCATGTATACGACCGGACTTAATTACAAGAAAACACTTAGCGAAAAAACCTATATTTCCTCAACATTGGCTTTCTCTCAAGAAGAACAACATACAAATCATGATTACATGAAGGGACGTCAAGTAGACACCACCTTAAATCTCATTACGTATGACTCACTTTATGCCATGATGGCCTATAAGTATACGATTCGAAAATTATCAAGCTATACAGCAATAAACCACAAAATCAATAAGCAACATTTAATCAAAGCGGGACTTATTCTAGATGTCATGAACATGAATTTCTTGGATTCGTGTTTGAGCGATTTAAATGATCAAAATACGTGGAAAGTACGTTGGAACTACCAAGGAACAGCGGCTTTAATTCAACCGTTCGTTCAGTGGAAATGGCGCATCAATGAAAACATGGATTTCTCTGCCGGACTTCATGCACAGTACTTCACTTTGTCGAATAGTGTGAGTCCATTAGAACCGCGAGTTGGCTGGAAATACCGCATGAAAGGTAACCAAGCGATTTTTGCAGGTGGAGGATTACATAGTCAAACGCAACCGTACTATACGTATGCGTATCATGTGATGCCAAATCAACCAAGCAATCCAGCAAGCAACATGCATCTGGGCTTCACGAAAAGCATTCACTCTGGAATTGGTTATGAGAAATCGTTCAATAAAGGATTTAACATTAAAACAGAAGCGTATTATCAACACTTATACAATGTGCCTGTGTCAATGACGCCGTCATCATTCTCTATGATCAACGTGGGATCTGGATTCTCTCGTTTGTTCCAAGATTCCTTACAAAACACAGGAACTGGATACAACTACGGATTGGAGTTAACGGTTCAGAAATACTTCGATAAAACATTCTTCTTCTTGTTTACAGGATCAATTTTCGATTCCAAATACAAAGGAAGTGATAACGTCGTGCGCAATACTTCTTATAACGGAAACTACGTGGTTAATTTGTTGGCGGGGAAAGAATTCAAAATCAATGCAAAAAACACCATTGGAATTGGATTCAAAGTAACAAGAGCCGGTGGTAAACGCTATGGTTTAGTAGATGTCGCTGCCACAAATGCGGCTAAGGAAATTTTGTTTTTGGACAGTGCCTTTAATGATTTTAAATTCAAGGATTACTTCCGTATGGACTTAAAAATCAGTTGGCGTAAAAATGCAGAGAAAGTAACACATGAAATTGGTTTGGACTTAGTGAACTTATTGAACACAAGAAACCTTTTAAGTTTAACGTACAATCCGGCAATTTTACCTCAGGATATTGCGAATCCAAATTACCAGCCATATAGCCAAAACACACAACTTGGATTCTTGCCGATTTTCTACTATAAAATTGATTTTAAAGCACTTAAAAAATAGTGAAATCGAAAGAACTTGGTATTTTAATTGACAAGCATAATTATTCGGAAAGTAGTAGTATTTTGAATTTTTACACCCTCGAAAAAGGCTATTGTAGCTTTATTTTCAAAGGCGTCAAAAAGAAAAGCAAGTCCTTAAATCAACTCGGCTTATACGAATTAAGCTATTTTAAACGACCTGAAAGTGACCTGGGCATTATTCAAACAATGGATTATGCCTGGACACCTTCTCACCTCTATACACAGCCACAAAAGGTGATGCTCGTTTTTTTCATGGCGGATGTACTCAAGCAAACCATCAAGCAGCAGGGTCCTGACCCTTTACTTTTCGACTACGTACAAGCGCAACTCATCGACTTGGAAACACGCATGGATGATTTTCTATTTCCAACACAGTTCTTAGCGCAGTACATGCAATTCCTCGGTTATGCGCCTTTATTTGATGAAGAAAACGCAAGTGCTTTTGACATTGAACGTGGAACGTTTACCAACACACCAAGCGGTGCGCTTTACGTCCAAGACCCAGCGCTTATTGCTTTTTTAAAGGATCAGTTTTTAAAAGAAACCTCAATAGAATATTCCCGTGAGGTAGTGCGTAAAGGCTTGGATGTCCTTGTGAAATATGGGGAACTACACTTACCGAATTTTAGCTTGAAAGTAACCTTGGAAGTCATCCGAGACACGCTTTATGCTTGATTAACGTTTGCGTGCGAAGAACTCTTTGAGTAACTGCTGACATTCTGCTTCCATGATGCCATTCGTTACCAAAGTTGCCGGATGATACAAGGATTTTTCTTGAAGACCAGCCCCTCGGCGATCGTCACGTGCGCCAAAAACGACTTTGTCAATTTGCGACCAGTACAAGGCACCGGCACACATGCAGCAAGGTTCTAAAGTCACAAATAGCGTACATTCTTTTAAATACTTTGCTCCCAAATATTGCGAGGCAGCGGTAATCGCTTGAATCTCCGCATGTGCTGTAACATCAGTCAGCTTCTCCGTTAAGTTGTGACCGCGTGCAATGATTTGATTTTTACAGACAATGACTGCTCCAACAGGAACTTCGTCTTGATCGAAGGCTTTTTGAGCTTCCAAATAAGCCTGCTTCATGAAATATTGGTCGTTGAACGGATCTAGCATAGCACAAGATTAGTAACAATCTCCTTAACCCACAAGCGAATGTTTAGAAGAATTTTAAGCTTTCTGTTGTTTCAAGCGCCCTTCTTTTTACATTCGGACATGAATATGCTGGACCTAATCATTTTGCTTCCGTTAATTTATGGCGCTTATAAAGGCTACAAACGCGGATTTATCATGTCCCTATTTATGTTGTTAGCGGTTATCGTTGGATTATATGCCGCTTTTCATTTCACGGATGTGATTGTGGACTACGGAAAGGAACACTTTAAATGGTCAAGCAAGTACGTTTCTCCCATCACCTTCCTCACTTTGTTTTTAGTGGTTGGAGCAGGTGTTTATTTTGGAGGTAAGGTATTGGAAAGTGTGATCAAGTTGGCAAAATTATCCGTTCTGAACTGTTTAGCAGGAGCTCTGTTGGGCTTATTGCAATGGATTTATTTTGTTGGAAGTCTATTGTTGATGCTTATTTCTTTCGATCAGAAGGAGAAAATCATTTCCAAAGAAACGAAGCAACATTCCAATGTATTACCTGTAATTACGGCTGTTCTTCACGGCTCCATTCCTGGTGTCGATTCCAGTTCACTTTTTGACTTTTACGAATCCCAAATTCAATCCAAAGACCATGATGAACATTAGCAAACTCTTTCTTTGCCTTTTCGTTGCACAAAGCTCAATCTTCGCTCAAGGAATTCTTGACCGCAAAGAACCAAAAAAAGTCGTGAAGTCTGGACCTTACATCGGTATTCAAAGTGGACGTTTTTATGCTGGTGAAGTAGGCATTGAAAAACAATGGAAACGTTCTGATAAATTTTTGGAATCTACAACCAACGCGCTACACATGGGCGTCAATTACTCCTATGATTTCTATCACTTCAATCCCATTTTAGGATACGACCTTGGTTTTTGGCACAAAGAAAACACTGTTGGACTCACCTATGGAATGAATATTTGTATGCGAACAAATTTTGATCAGTACAGGGTTGGAATTTGTCCGACAATCGGCATCAAAATCCTCCAATTTCACATTCAAACAGGCTACCATTTGCTATACCCCTTCAACCGCAATTATGGTTCCTTTGATACGAATACGATTTTCTTGAGCGCTCGCTTTTTAATTGTAAATGAGCGAGATAGGAAATAGCCCCAAACAAAAAAGCCCCAACGTTTCCGTCAGGGCTTTTTTATTTCTAAAAAGTCTACTTCTTACAAGTCAAACTTAATTCCTTGTGCTAAAGGCAAGCTATCTGAATAGTTAATGGTGTTTGTCTGACGACGCATGTATACTTTCCATGCATCAGATCCGGACTCGCGTCCACCACCTGTTTCTTTCTCACCACCGAAAGCTCCACCAATCTCTGCACCTGATGTTCCGATGTTGACATTCGCGATTCCACAGTCAGATCCTGCAGCTGCTAAAAATGCTTCAGATTCTTTCAATTCATTCGTCATGATCGCAGAGGAAAGTCCTTGTGGAACGCCATTTTGCAAAGCAATCGCTTCGTAAACGTCTCCGCTGTATTTCATGACATAAAGAATCGGCGCAAATGTTTCGTGTTGTACGATTGCAAAGTGATTCTCAGCTTCGATGATGCATGGTTTCACGTAACATCCAGACTCATAGCCTGGACCGCTCAACACGCCACCTTCAACCAATACTTTTCCACCTTCTTTTTGTGCTGCTTCAATTGCATGCAAGTAATTGTTCACCGCGTCTTGGTCAATTAATGGTCCAACGTGGTTGTTTTGATCCAATGGATTTCCAATGCTCAATTGCTTGTATGCCGATGTCAATGCTTCCGTTACTTTATCGTAGATAGATGCATGAACAATCAAACGACGTGTTGACGTACAACGTTGTCCTGCTGTTCCAACGGCTCCAAATACTGCTCCTGGAACAACCATTTTCAAATCCGCACTTGGCGTGATGATGATGGCGTTGTTTCCTCCTAACTCCAATAAAGAACGTCCTAAACGCTCGCCAACTGCTGCTCCAACAGATTTACCCATACGTGTAGATCCAGTTGCAGAGATTAACGGTACACGTCCATCATTCGCCATTAGTTTTCCAATTTCAGCGTCACCGATGATTACGTTTGACACCCCTTCTGGAACACCATTCGCTTCGAATACTTCTTGTGTGATGCGTTGACATGCAATGGCTGTTAACGGTGTTTTTTCAGATGGTTTCCAAATACATACGTCACCACATACCCACGCCAATGCTGTATTCCAATTCCAAACGGCAACTGGGAAGTTAAACGCTGAAATGATTCCAACGATTCCAAGTGGGTGGTATTGCTCGTACATGCGGTGTCCTGGACGCTCAGAATGCATGGTTAATCCGTACAACTGACGTGAAAGTCCAACAGCGAAGTCACAGATGTCAATCATCTCTTGTACTTCACCTAGTCCTTCTTGAAGTGATTTCCCCATTTCGTAAGAAACCAATTTTCCAAGTGGCTCTTTGTAAAAACGGATGCGTTCTGCCAATTGACGCACAACCTCTCCACGTTTCGGAGCTGGAATTTTGCGCCACTCAACGAAAGCACCTTGTGCTTTTTCAATCAAGGCATTGTAATCTGCAGCTGTTGCTGAGTTTACAGAAGCAATTAATTTTCCGTCTACTGGTGAGATGGAATCAATTTTAGCTCCTGTTGTATTCATCCAGTTACTTCCTGTAGAAGCGCCTGAATTTGTTGATTGAATTCCTAGTTGTGCTAGAATTCCTTTCATTTCTTCTGATCCGATTGTTGACATATTTATTCGATTTGTTGCACAAATTTACACATTTCTACTGCTTGGAAAGGTAACTTAAGTAGAAGTACCATAGAATTTCTAATTGTCACTCGCTTTCTGTCCGTCTGACCTTCGTTTTAGGGATATCTTTTGTATTTTTGCCATTCAAAATCAATGTTATGTATCGCTCGCACACTTGTGGTGAATTAAGAATAGAAAATGTAGGGAACACCGTAACCTTAGCTGGTTGGGTACAACGTTCCCGCGATTTAGGTGGAATGACGTTTGTGGACCTACGCGATCGCTATGGCTTAACGCAATTGGCGTTTAACATGGAAGTGAACGCTGAATTGTGCGAACAAGCGCGCAAATTGGGACGTGAATTCGTCATCCAAGTTACTGGAACCGTAATCGAGCGTAGCAGCAAAAACCGCAACATGCCGACGGGTGAGATTGAAATGAACGTAACGGAAATCAAGGTGTTAAACGCCGCGAAACTTCCGCCATTTACCATTGAGGATGAAACGGATGGAGGTGATGAAATCCGCATGCAATACCGTTATTTAGATTTGAGAAGAAATCCAGTGTTAGAGAAATTGCGCTTGCGTAATCGTGTGGCATTGGAAACAAGAAAATACTTAGACTCCAAAGATTTCTTGGATGTCGAAACGCCTGTGTTGATTAAATCTACGCCGGAAGGAGCGCGTGACTTTGTTGTGCCAAGTCGTATGAACGAGGGACAATTCTACGCTTTACCACAGTCACCACAAACCTTCAAACAATTGTTGATGGTGAGTGGATTCGATCGCTACTACCAAATTGTGAAATGTTTCCGTGATGAGGACTTACGTGCGGACCGTCAACCTGAGTTTACACAAATCGACTGCGAAATGGCATTTGTGGAACAAAATGATATTCTAGACATGTTCGAAGGATTAATCAAACATTTGTTCGCAGAAGTTCGTGGTGTAAATTTCGAAGGTGCTTTCCCAAGAATGAGCTACGCAGAAGCGATGGAACGCTATGGATCGGATAAACCAGACATTCGCTTTGGAATGGAATTCGTTGATTTGACTGCGTTAGCACAGCAAAAAGAATTTGTGGTATTCAATAGTTCAGAAATCGTTTTGGGAATCAATGCGGTTGGTTGCTCTGAATACACTCGTAAACAATTGGATGAACTGACAGAATGGGTGAAACGTCCTCAAATTGGAGCAAAAGGATTGGTGTATATCAAATACAACTTGGACGGAACCTTCAAATCAAGCGTAGATAAATTCTACGATGAATCCGATTTAAAAGCCATGGCTGAAAAATCAGGGGCAAATCCAGGTGACTTGATCTTGCTTTTAAGTGGTGAAACAGCAAAAACCAGAAAACAAATGAACGAACTTCGTTTGTTCATGGGAACGCAACTTGGATTGAGAAATCCAAATGAGTTTGCGCCTTTATGGGTATACGATTTTCCATTGTTGGAGTGGGATGAAGACAGCGAGCGTTTCCACGCGATGCACCATCCATTTACATCACCGAAACCGGAAGATTTACACCTCATTCATACCGATCCAGGAAAAGTACGTGCAAATGCCTACGATCTAGCCATGAATGGCGTAGAATTAGGAGGTGGATCGATTCGTATTCACGATCGCGATCTGCAATCTCGTATGTTCGACTTACTTGGTTTCACGAAAGAAGAAGCGCAAGCACAATTCGGATTCTTAATGAGTGCCTTCGAATACGGAGCACCGCCTCACGGTGGATTAGCATTCGGATTGGACCGCTTAGTGGCAACCATGGGTGGATCTGAGTCCATTCGTGACTACATCGCTTTCCCGAAAAACAACAGCGGAAGAGACACGATGATTGATGCACCATCACCATTGAACGACGCACAATTAAAGGAATTAGGGATTAAATTATCCTAATGTTATAATTGTTGATTTTTCGCTCAACTTTTGTGCAAAACGTTTGTTAGAAGAGATAGGAAGTGAATTTTGCTTCCCTTAATTTTGCTTCAATTATTGTATCCTTATTGCTAACCATCTCAGTATGAACGCACGCATCGAAAAATTACAAGCAGAAATCTCGGATTTAAGACAGCAATTGGTGGAACATCCACTCTATGCTCAAATTCAAACACTTGAAGATTTTCAATACTTCATGGAACAGCATATTTTCGCTGTTTGGGACTTTATGAGTTTGTTAAAGGCTTTACAACGCGGATTAACGTGTGTTGAAGTTCCTTGGTCACCGAAAGGAAGTCCAGAAACCCGTAAGTTTATCAACGAGATTGTTTTAGGCGAAGAATCGGATATAGATGCAGATGGTAAAGTTGCCAGCCATTTCGAAATGTACTTGGAAGCAATGCAGCAAATTGGCGCAAATACTTTACCGATTTATCAATTAACCGAGTGGATTTCCTATGGAAAATCAGTGAAGGAAGCGTTGTATCAATTGAACATTAATGAAGAGACGAAGGACTTTGTTCGTTTTACCTTCTCCATTATTGAAACGGAGGAAATGCACAAAATAGCTTCGTTATTCACCTTTGGACGCGAGGATTTAATTCCAGACATGTTTATTGAGATTTTGCGTGAAATGCGCTCACAGGGACAAGACAATATTTCAAAATTACTCTATTACCTCGAGCGTCACATTGAAATCGATGGTGGCGACCACGGACCAATTTCTTTGCGAATGATCACTGAAATTTGTGGAGAAGATGAGCAAAAATGGCAAGAAGCAACGGATTGTGCGAAGCAAGCTTTGGAAATGCGCATTAACTTGTGGAATGGTTTGTTAACGCCTTCTGAATCGATGTCAACTGAGGATTAACCCCAGGTCGTACCTTCTTTCCCGTCTTTTACCACAATTCCTGCAGCAGCTAATCCATCTCGGATTTTATCGGAGGTTGTCCAGTCTTTGTTTGTACGTGCTTGTTGACGTAAGTCGAGTACAAGATCCATGACAGGTGCTAATTTTCCGTTCTCAGACTCTTGTTCAGACATTAAACCCAATACATCGAAGACAAAGGTATGCATCGCTTGTTTTAATGCATCGCGATCTTCTGCAGATATGCTTGCGTTGCCATCGTTGATGAGGTTGATGTATTTCACCGCTTCAAATAAATTTGCAACAAGTATCGGTGCGTTGAAGTCATCATTCATCGCTGTATAGAAAGAAGCAATCAAAGCATCCACGTCAAAAGAAGAAGTCGCTGTTGGTACTTTTTCCAATGTTTTCAATCCTTCCATTAAACGGGAAAATCCTTTTTCAGAAGCGTTCAAAGCTTCTTGAGTAAAGTCTAAGTTACTGCGGTAATGTGCTTGCATCATAAAGAAACGAAGGACATTTGCACTATATGGTTTGTCGAATAATTCAGTAGTTCCCTCGATGATTTCTTTCGGTAAAAAGTAATTTCCAAAGGACTTACTCATTTTTTGCCCGTTGACATTCAGCATGTTGGCATGCATCCAGTAATTTGCCGGATTGCTTCCATGAGCACCACAGCTTTGTGCGATTTCATCTTCATGATGCGGGAATTTCAAGTCCATTCCACCGCCGTGAATATCGAATTGTTTACCTAAGTATTTTGTGCTCATTGCAGTACATTCAATGTGCCATCCTGGATTTCCATCTCCCCAAGGAGAACGCCAAATCTGCATGTCATCTGGGTTCGCTTTTTTCCAAAGTGCAAAATCCGCAAAGAAGCGTTTTTCGTCCTGCGCATTTAAATTGCGCGTTTCATTTTCCAATTCGTCTACTTTGCGTCCACTCAAAATTCCGTAATTGTAATCTTGCATGTAGCGTTTCGTATCGAAGTAAACAGAGCCATTCACTACATAAGCATAGCCATTTTCCATAATGTGCTCAATGACTTCTATTTGCTCTTGAATGTGTCCGGTTGCGGTTGGCTCAATGCTCGGAGGCAATAAGTTATATATGCGTTGTAATTCTTGAAAACGTACATTGTATTTGTAGACAATTTCCAGGGACTGTAATTGTTCCGCGCGTGCAGCTTTTCCGATGGAGTCTTCATCGTTTCCAGCACTGTTAGTGATGTGTCCAGCGTCGGTAATGTTACGCACATATTTGACTTGAAATCCAAGTTGCAATAGGTAGCGATAAATCAGGTCAAAGTTAATGAAGGTACGCATGTTTCCCATGTGTGGTTCACTGTAAAGGGTAGGACCACAGACATACATTCCAACAAAGTTTTCATGAATGGGTACAAAGGCTTGTTTTTCACCTTTCATACTATTGTAAATCACTAAATTTTTCTGATGGTCTTTCATGGGTAATTGCATAAGAACAAAGTTAGCGAAAAGTTCGAAGTCTGAAAAAGTGAAAACGCACCAAATAAATGCGGATGGATTAATGAGATGGTCGTTCTCCAAAAATAAAATGGAACCCAAAGAGAAATCCCGGCACTATTTTTGTTAAAATTGTGTCATGAATTCAATGTTATCATTTATTACCGGACTCCTTTTATTCTTGAAATTTCCAAGCGATATTCCGTATGCAAGCATTCAACGTGCAATGGAAGTCAATGACGCGAAAACGATTGTTCATATGGGTAAGGATAAATTATCGTTGAATGTTCAGGGAAAAGAATCCGTTTACCCTATTGCACAAGCAGAAATGATCCTACAGGGTTTTTTCACCAAGTACCCGAAAGGCTCATTTGTATTTAAATTCAAAGGAAAAGAATCCGGAGAGGACAACTATACGGTTGGAACGTATACTTCTAAAGGGGAAAGTTTCCGCAGCACCTTTCATTTCCGAACTGGAAAATTAGAAAGCCTGTCGATTACCAACGAGTAATTATGCTTGTGAACCTCTGTTTTCTTTCAAGGTATTGAAGAAAATAACGGCGTAACCAATCGTCAACATCAAGTGGAAAGGAACCATTCCTAAATCTCCATAAATAGCACGATTCACCGCAGTAAATCCGAACACAACCATTAATATTCCTTCTGCAATATTGATGATGGATAAACTTTTCTTGTCGTATTTATTTCCAGTAAACTCATCTTTTTTCGCCACATTGAATTTCGGTGTACGAACAAATGAACTTTTGATTCCTAAATACCCTTCGATTACCGCAACGGCATTGCTTAACGAAAGCGCCATAGAAACGGTTAAGAATTGAACGAAACGTCCAATAAAACGAATTAAATCACTGAAGAAATGTCCAGTTTTATCGCGGAAGGCATTCCAATAATAGAACGCGAGAAATACCGTACTTGATAAAAAGAATGCGCCAACTTGGATATAGAAATTCAAATCCGAGAAGGAATCTTTGATGTGTAGGACTGGCAAACTCAACAATGAAAGAATCAAGATAAATACGAACACAGAAGAATTGAATAAGTGCGCTAATCCGTGTAAACGATCGGAGAATTTCAATCCTTTTGTTGTTACAATGCGTTTCCACATTTTAATGAATACTTCTGCACCACCTTTCATCCAACGGTGTTGTTGACTTTTTAAAGCGGACATAGTAATTGGCAATTCTGCTGGTGATTCTACTTCCTCCAAGTAACTGAATTTCCATCCACGCATTTGTGCACGGTAGCTCAAGTCTAAGTCTTCCGTAATGGTATCGTGTTCCCATCCACCGGCATCTTCAATACACGCTTTTCTCCAAACACCTGCTGTACCATTAAAGTTGATGTAATGTCCTTGTGCGTTGCGTCCACCTTGCTCGATGGCAAAGTGACCATTTAATCCAAAAGCTTGTAATTCTGTTAAAAGAGAATATGTTTTGTTTAAGTGTCCCCATCGTGTTTGAACGACACCAATTTTATCTGTATTGAAGTATGGCATTGTTCGCAATAAGAAATCACGATCAGGAACGAAGTCCGCATCGAAAATTGCAATGAATTCACCTTCTACTTGATCCATCGCTGAATCAAGTGCTCCTGCTTTGTAACCAGTGCGATCTACACGGTGAATGTGTTGGATATTGATTCCGCGCGCTGCAACTTCCGCAACTTTTGCTGCAATGATATCTTTGGTTTCATCCGTAGAGTCATCCAATACTTGAATTTGAAATTTATCTCTTGGGTATTCAAATTCGGCAATGGTATCAATGATGCGTTCCGCAACATACATTTCATTGTACATTGGTAACTGAACGGTAACCTTTGGTGCATTTGCTAAGTCAAATGCAGGCTCAACTCTACTTTGTTGTGCTTTGCGTTGTTTACGGTAAGCGAATGCAAGCGACAATTGAACGATACTATAATAGAAAATCAATAACAGGCACAATCCGTAAATTACAAGAATGACTTTTGCCATTAAATGCGACCAGTAATGTTCTTTTGTGAATGTTTTTCCATTTTCTGTGACTTTTCTGTCTCCCCAATTGAACATCCAAGACACCTTCAAATTAGCTGTAAATGGCTGAGTTTTACTAAACGTATAGTGAACGAGGTGTTCTTTTGCATTCGTTTCGAAAACTTTTAAAGTGTCTGGTCGGTAATCTTTATCGACTAACGTTAGCATGCTCTTGCCAATGGGAACGTGCTTAAATGTAAACACACCGTTTTCATCCGTTTCCGTTGTATAAACTTTTCCAGTGACGGAGGATGTTAAACTCACTTTCACTTTCTCAACTTCATTTCGGGTTTTGTAATCTACAAGATACCCTTGAATTTTCTTTGTGTACTGAAGTGGATTCTTTGTGGCATGTGCACTTAATACAGAAACAAAAAGTGCGATAATCAAGAAAAAATTCCTCATTTGTGAGTCAAAAAAAGATGTAAAAAAAAGCAAATATAAATTTATTCTTTCATTAATGTCATTTCATCGACCAAGTGTTTGGCATCAGAGTAAATATCCATGACCCAAAGTACATAGCGAATATCTACTACAATGTTGCGACAACGGTTCGGATCGAATAAATAATCACTCATGGTACTTTCCCATGAACGGTCAAAATTTAAGCCCATTAAATACCCATTTTTGTCTAAAACAGGTGAACCGGAATTTCCTCCTGTGGTGTGATTTGAACCGGTGAAACACACCCAAAGTTCGTCACCTTGCGCATATGGACCATAGTTTTTTGCAGCATGTAATTCAACCATTCTAGGTAATAAGTCAAAATCGGGATTTCCAGTGTTGTATTTAGCAATGATCCCATCTAATGTCGTATGCTCTGTGTAACGCATGCCATCTGTTGGGGCGGACCCTTCTAATTGACCATACGTAATGCGTAAGGTTGAATTCGCATCTGGCCAGTGCTTTGCATCAGGGAACATCACGTATTTTCCTTCAACATAAACCTGCATGAGATTCGTAACGCTCGTTTGAAAAGAACGATAAGCAGGAACGGTTTCGTTTCTAAACGGTTGGAAATATTGATAGAAGTGAGTGTAACCAAGGTCTTTGGTTAATTTTTTAAGTGATTTTTCCCCGAATGCTTGTAAAAATGCCAAATACCTTTCTTGATCGGTAAAAATGGATTTCGTGTAAATCTCCGTTGCGATTCCTTTCACATAATTCAAAAACCATTCATTTGCCACTGAATACTTTACATCTTTTGTTATTTCACCCCATTGTTCGGTATAGTCAAGGTAAGCTTTTGTTTGATCGATGAAAATTGCTCGGTCAACCTCACTGTTGTAATTCTTAAAGAAACCTTCCGCATTCGTTTTCATCTTCTCAATAACGTTAGCTAACTCACCTTTTTCAACATATTTCGCATAATTCGTCACTAAATCCTCCATGGCACGAACCATTTTAAAGTATTCTGGACCGTATGAAAAATACTCTGCACCTAATGCATATTTGAATTCAATCGCTTGATCTTTTTCCACCAACACATTTAATTGGTTGACCACACCTGCATACTTGTTCCATTCAGGCTTTGTAAAGGCCATTTTCTTGTAGGCTTCTTCCTCTTCTAATTTAAGTTGAACCGCTTGCAGGTTTTTTAAGCCTTCAATTTGACCAATCCATTTTTTCCATGCATTCGCAATACTCGCCTGTTTCGCTGAATATTGGATGCGTGTTAAATCCGATTTTTTCATCCCTTCATCAATTACGGCGAGAGATAAATCCCTCATGTGGATGCGCGCTGGACGTTCCTTTTCGATGATGAATTTTAAATAGGACGAAACCACATGTTGTTCCGTTTGACCAGGGAAACCATAAACCATTGTAAAGTCACCTTCCTGACGGTTTTGAAATGAAATGGGTAAATAATGCAAGGGCGTGTAAGGGACATTGTCCGGAGAATATGCCGCTGGTTTATTGTCTTTTCCAGTGTAAATGCGAAATACAGAGAAATCACCTGTATGTCTTGGCCATACCCAATTGTCCGTATCTCCACCAAATTTCCCAATGGAGTTCGGAGGTGTTCCAACAAAACGTACATCCAAGAAGACCTCTTTTAACATCAAATAATAGTCGTTTCCGTAATTGAACGCTTTGATTTCTGCTTCGTAATGCGTTCCAACAACTGCTGCAGCACACAATTTTTTGATGTTCGCTGCAATCACTGCTTGATCACTTTTTGAACTGGCACCCATCAACACATCTTTCGTAACATCGTCGATGCGCACGATACGCATCGCTGTTAGTCCAGGATTCGTTAATTCGTCCGCTTTTGTTTTTGCCCAAAACCCATTTTTTAAATAATCGTGTTCAAGGGACGAATGTGATTGAATTTGACCATATCCACAGTGGTGATTGGTCAATAAAAGTCCTTGACTTGACACCAACTCTGCCGTACAGCCTCCACCAAATTGCAGAATAGCATCTTTGATGCTGGTGTTATTTACACTATAAATATCTGCAGCGGAAAGTTTCATTCCTTTTGCTTTCATGTCGGATTCGAATGCCGCAATTAATGATGGAATAAGCATTCCTTCTTCTGCAGAGGAGTAAAGAGATTTTGCTACAAATACAAGCAATAATGCAGTACGCAAAAAGATTGATTTCATAAGTTCATTTTAGTGTGGCTAAGTTACGATGATTTCGGCAAGCGACAATAGGCGGATAATTCCTTATCTTTGCGCCTCAATTGAAGTATGCGAATTTTTGAAGGACTTACAGAAAAAATGCCCATTAAGAACGCCGTTGTAACAATCGGAACGTTTGATGGAGTGCATTTAGGTCATCAAGAAATTTTGAAAACGCTCATTTCTGAAGCGGAAAAATGTGGCGGCGAAAGTGTGTTATTGACTTTTTATCCGCATCCACGAATGGTTTTATTTCCTGAAAATAGTGATTTGCAATTGCTGCAAACGCAAACAGAAAAACTGGAAAAACTCGCCTCAATTGGACTTCAAAATACCGTGATTTATCCATTTTCAAAGGAATTCGCAGACCTTTCAGCTGAACGTTTTGTGGAAGAAATTCTTATAAAAGGATTGCAAGCAAAAATGGTCATTATTGGTTACGACCATCAATTCGGTCATAATCGGAAAGGTAATTTAGCCTTTTTAAAGGGCTATGCGGATAAAGGTTGTTTTGAACTATTGGAAATTCCAGCAGAACAAATCGATGAAGCATATATTTCCTCTTCTAAAATAAGAAAGGCAGTATTGAGCGGTGACATTTCGGTAGCGAATGCTTGCTTGGGAGCTCCTTTTCAACTGACGGGAACTATCGTTAAAGGATTGCAAAACGGAAGAAAAATTGGATTTCCAACCGCGAATATTCACATCGAAGATGAACAGAAAATCATTCCATCCACGGGGGTTTACGCGGTTACAGTGAATATGAAAGATAAATCTTACCATGGCATGATGAACATAGGCTGGCGACCTACCATTCAAGAAGAAAAATTGGAACGTAAAATCGAAGTACATATATTCGATTTTGAAGACGAGATTTATGGCGAATCTTGTGCCATTCAAGTACTGGAATTTGTTCGTCCTGAACATAAATTCCCTAACTTAGAAGCATTAAAGGACCAAATCCAATTAGATGAAACAACTGTTCGCGCTTATTTTTCTGTTTCAAAGCTATCATAACTTTGCGCAACTCAACCATGGTAAAGTTTACACGTGGAATGAGGTGCAACAGGCAAATCCCGACACCATTCATGCCATTACCTTTGAGAAATTAAAATTGGATTCTCTTCCCAATCAATTATGGAAATTCACGCAATTAACCTATTTGAATCTGGAAAAAAATCAACTTGCCTTTTTGCCGGATGAACTTAAATTGTTGAGTCAACTGACGGAATTGAACATCAGTAAAAATAAATTTACATCCTTGCCATTGGTAATTTGTCAACTTCCAAACGTGCAAAAATTGAACGCTTCGCGCAATAGGATAGAATCTATTCCAGATCAAATCGAAAACTGTACACACCTGACATACCTAGATTTCTATGATAATCTTATCGAAGATTTTGGCTTGGGGATTTTTAATTTAAACGAATTGAAAACCCTCAATATCGAAGGCGTAATGTACGGAACAAATTTTGCCGATGACTTAAAACGGAAACTTCCGAATGTGCGGGTACTGTTGGATCCACCCTGTAAATGTTTGAACTAAAAATCTTCTTTCCGCATCTGTTTGTCGTTGGGCACTTCAAACTATTTCCTACCTTCGTGTAAAACAATTATTTTGGAACTCATCAACCTTATTTTCCGCTTAGGTGTACTCTTCGCTATCTACGGCTTCCTTTGGTTTTTTATTGAACTATTGCTTCAAGTGCTTATTGGTGGACGCAAACGAACGCTCGGCGAAATCTATTTAGTGAAAACAGTAAAGTATGTATTCTTGGTGAATGTGACCTTTTTATTCTGTTTGGATCAAATGGATGAACCAATTTATCAAATTAATTATACGTATTTGATTCCAAGCCTCATTATCCTCATTGTATACTTTTTAGGGAAACTTCAAAAGAGTGAACAACGCATCCAGATGATGTCGAATTTTACCCAAGGAATGAACGATGTTCCGTTTAATCGGAAATGGGAAATCATATTAATCATCCTTTGTGGTTTTGCGTTTACTGGACTGATGTTTTATCCGCAGTATTCTGAAAATGCCATTTCAATGTGGTTCCGACAAAACATTTTAAAAATTGAAGACGCATTTTTCTTTGGATTTATTTTTAAAGTAATCGGATTTTTCTTTTTAATCAGCATGTTCATGAAGATGTTAAACGCACTTAATTACATTGTGTCGGGAAGACCTATACTAGATGTAAAAACAGGCTTCGGAACAAAAAAAGAGCAGAGCGATGATTCTTTTGATGATTTCGAAGAAATTGATGACACTAAACTATCCGAATAATGGCACACTTTGACGAAAAAGAATTAATAGAATTATCGAATGAAATCATTCATTCATTGACCAAGTTGGTCCTAGGAGAAAAACCTGGATTCCTAGCGGGAAGTGTCTATAAAAAAATGGAAATTCATCCACGCTTGAGCACGATGAAAACCTTATATGCAAGTTTCGTGATGGATTTTAAAGGTTCATACGAAGATGCCGCAAGTTTGAAAAAACTTACGGATTTCCGCTATGAAATCGTCGAATTGTTTGACTCGGAATCTCCTTCGGAACATTAATCTGCCCCAAACAATGGATTTTACTTTCGGGAAAGCATATAAATTATGTAGCGTCAAACGCATTGATCGCTTGTTTTCCGAGGGAAAGAGGTTGAAAGCATTTCCTATTACGGTGATGTTTCAAGAAACGACAGAAGAAATGCCTTTTCCATTTCAAGTGATTTTTTCGGTTCCGAAAAAACGAATGAAACACGCTAACGACCGTAATTATGTGAAGCGCTGTTTTCGAGAAATTATGCGTAAAAACAAAGCAATGCTTGAAAACCACTTGATAAAGTGCGATAAAAAAATCAATTTTGCGCTCATCTATCAATTAAATGAAAGAATACCCTATTTGGAATTGGAACAAAAATTGCTACTAGCCATCAATAAATTAATAAGCGAAATCAATGATGAAAAATAAACTTTACGCGATCATTTGGATCTGTCTTACCTGTTTTACTTTCCAGTCTGCTTGGACACAATCCAATGGATTCGAGACCTTAAAAAGTTTGGAGATCATGGATCAAATCTATGAGAACCTTGACTTATATTTTGTCGATGAACCACAAAACGGAAAACTTTCCAAAACGGCAATTGATGCCATGCTCAAGGAATTGGATCCCTACACGGTTTATTACCACGAATCAAACATCGAAGATTACCGCCTTCTAACGACAGGTCAATATGGAGGAATTGGGGCATTAATTCGTCAAATGGGTGATTATACCTTTATTTCTGAACCTTATGAAGATTGTCCAGCAGCTAAAAGCGGCATCAAAGCAGGAGATAAAATCTTGACAATTGACGGTAAAAACATGGCAAAGAAAACAACCGATGAGGTTTCTGATGCTTTGAAAGGACCCAAAGGCACAAGCATTGAAGTGGAAGTCGAACGCAAAGGCGAAGGAAAAAAGAAAATAACAATTGCACGTGATGAAATAAAAATTCCAGATGTCCCTTATTTTGGCATGTTGAAGGACGAAGTAGGGTATGTGAAATTAAATAGTTTCACACAGACTGCCTCTGCGGATGTGAAAAAAGCCATTCAGAAATTACAGGCAGACGGCGCTAAACAACTGGTTCTTGATTTGCGCGGAAATGGTGGTGGATTATTGATTGAAGCCGTTAAAATCGTGAATTTCTTCGTTCCGAAAAATCAAGTTGTCGTGACAACAAAAGGACGCGTAAAAGAAGAGAATCATGTTTACACAACCCTTGAAGAGCCTTTTGCACTTGAAATGCCATTGGTGGTGCTCGTTGACGGTGGATCAGCTTCCGCAAGTGAAATTGTATCTGGTGCGCTTCAGGATTTAGATCGCGCCGTAATTATCGGTGAAACGAGCTTCGGAAAAGGTTTGGTTCAAAGAACCTATGATTTGAAATATGGGTCAAAAATTAAAATTACCATCGCCAAATATTACACACCTTCTGGACGCTGTGTTCAGCGCTTGGAGTATTACGACAAAGAGAACAACGCAAAAGCGAAAGAAATTCCAGATTCATTGTTGAAGTCATTTCAAACAAAAAATGGACGGAAAGTAATCGATGGTCGAGGCATTGAACCAGATGTAAAAGTTGAAAGCCCGGACTTAAGTCGTTTGACAGCGGTACTCATTACAAGTAACTGCGTTTTTAATTATGCAACGGATTACGTTTTAACTCATCCAACAATTGCAAAAGCAGAGGAATTTAGTTTGTCTGATGCGGATTACCAAGATTTTCAAAAATATGCGTTAGCGCAAGAATTCAAGTACACAACAGCTTCCGAGGAATCCTTGAAAAAAATGAAGGAAACAGCAGAAAAAGAAGGATATTTCGAGGAGATCAAAAGCGATTACGAAGACATGATTTCTAAAGTAACACCGTCCAAAGAAAGGGATTTACAGAAGTTTAAAGCGGAAATTTCGGAAATGTTGGAAAACGAAATCATATCAAGGTATTACTTTCAAAAAGGAAGAACTATCGCGTCGCTTAAAAATGACATCGTGGTTCAACGTGCCGTGAAAATTTTGACCAATTCGACAGAGCTCAATACTATTTTGAAAAAATAAGCGTTAGACTCCTATGTTTAAACGCTATTTCGGCCCGCAAATTCACCAACGCGTACATTTTCTTGTACTCGCATTCTTCATTATTGGAGTTGTTTGCAGTAAATTTTTGATGTCCATGGGACTACTTTTGGGCGTCTTGAATCTATTGACCGAAGGAAAGTTCAAGTCCTATGTTCAGCGTCTTCGCGAGAATCCACTTATCCTTTTCATCTTAGTATTCTATGGAGTTCACCTTCTTGGTCTATTATGGAGTCATAACTTGGATTATGGATTAGACGATATTCGCAAGAAAACCTCCTTATTACTCATTCCCATTATCGTTGGCTCGCATCCAATCCCTAGTCCAAAACGCTGGGCACAACTGATCAATTATTTTATTTTGACCTTGGTAATCACGGCCATTATCAACTTAATAGCTTACCATTTCTTTGCGGCAAAACTCACGTTAATTGACATTCGTGACATGTCACTTTTCGGGTCCCATATTCGCTATGGAATACTGATGGGAATCGGATTAGCCTTCTGTTTAGAACGGATTTATCAAGGCGTGAAATTTCGGAATGGATACATTGTTAGCGCCATTTTCTTTTTAATTTATACGTTTTACAGTCAAGTATTATCCGGGATTATTTCAGTGGCGATTGTATTGATTGCACTCTTGACATTTTTATTGTACATCAAACGATTGTACTGGGTACTTATCTTGAGTTATGTCGCTGTTTTTGCGAGCGTTATCGGATTGTTTTACTACTTGTCGTTTCCAGTAAATTATCCTGTTCCCTGCAAAGAACGTTACGATGAAATGGAAAAAGCTTGGAACAAACGTTCCTCTATAAATCACGATAGTTTAGACCAACGCAAGCAACCAATCAGGAGTACGCTGCAAAGGTACCTGTCTTCCAAAGCATTGTGTGCTACAGGGGCTGGCGTGAATAAATTAAGTGCAGAAGATATTCATTTCATCGAACGCGGATACGCGGATGTGCACGAAACATATGGCGGAATACAAGCACGCTTATTGGACATTCGCTATCAATTGCATGACGCTTCAAATCCTTCGGGTCATTCCATTTTAGAGCGCATAGAATATTGGAAAAACGCTTGGGCCATTATTGAAAACAATTGGCTGTTTGGAGTTGGAACAGGAGATGTCGATGATGCAATGCAAGATATGTACATCAAACGAGACTCACCTTTAACTCCCGAGCGTCGTTTGCGTGCCCACAATTCCTATCTAACCTATTATTTGACCTTTGGTATTTTTGGATTTTTATTTTTCCTTTATTTTCAATTCAAATTCATTGTACAACAATGGAAATGGAAACAATGGATTGGTTTTCTATTTGGCATTATTACCCTCGTCACCTTCCTTTTCGAGGATACGCTCGAGTCTCAAATGGGCATTACCATGTTCGCATTTTTCTTCGCTGTATTCTCAAGGAAAATCACAAGTAAGTAGATACGTCCTTGATTTTTATTAACTTCGCTATGCGATGTCAATAGAAGTAAAAAACCTCTTTAAATATTATGGAGAACAAGCCGCGGTGCGGGATGTAAGTTTCTCTGTTAACAAAGGTGAAATCGTAGCTTTTTTAGGTCCAAACGGAGCTGGAAAATCTACCACCATGAAAATCATGACAGGATACATTCCTGCCAGTTCAGGCGAAGTATATATTGGCGGCATTAAAGTCGATGTCGACGAATTGAAAACGCGCCAAATGATCGGTTATTTACCGGAAAACAATCCGCTTTACGTGGATATGTATGTGCGTGAATATTTGGAATTTGTTGGCCGTATTTACAAAGTGAAAAATTTAAAATCACGTGTAGCTGAAATGGTAAATGCCGTTGGACTAGACGTGGAACAAAATAAAAAAATCGGCGCCTTGTCGAAAGGATACAGACAACGTGTTGGATTGGCACAAGCCATCATTCATGATCCAGAAGTATTGATCCTCGACGAGCCAACAACTGGACTCGATCCGAACCAATTGGTGGAAATTCGTGAGTTGATTCGTCAAATCGGAAAACAAAAAACGGTTTTGCTTTCAACGCATATCATGCAAGAAGTGGAGGCAATTTGTGACCGAGTGATCATCTTGTCAAAAGGTCAAATCGTAGCAAACGACAAAGCGAAAACATTGCAACAGGAATTGGAGCATCAAACGGTTTATGTGGAGTTTGATTCCGCGGTAACAAAATCTCAATTAAGCAAAATTCCAAACGTCAGCAAAGTTGAGTCCCTAGAAAAAGGATGGTTAATCGAATCTGTATCGTCAGATGATTTACGTAAATCAGTGGCGCAATATGCACAACAGCAGAACTGGTTGATTTTAACATTGAATATTGAGCAGAAATCCTTAGAAGAAGTATTTAAAGAATTAACAAAATAAGATGCCAACGAATTTTATCGAAGAATTACAGTGGAGAGGAATGATACATGATATCATGCCGGGAACAGAAGAAGCGTTATTGAAGAAAAGTTCGTCAGGTTATATCGGATTCGACCCAACAGCTGACTCTTTACACATCGGAAGTTTAGTGCAAATCATGACCTTGGTGCACTTTCAAAAAGCAGGCCACAAGCCTTTTGCATTGGTGGGAGGAGCTACCGGAATGGTTGGCGATCCTTCTGGTAAATCACAAGAGAGAAATTTATTGGATGATGCCACGCTTCAACACAATGTTGCATGCGTAAAAGCTCAATTAGAGAAGTTTTTGGACTTCGATGGAGAGAATGCCGCCGAAATGGTCAATAACATTGATTGGTTTCGCAACATGAGCTTTTTGGAATTTATTCGTGATGTTGGAAAACACATTTCAGTAAATTACATGCTTGCAAAAGACTCTGTAAAATCACGTTTGGAAACGGGAATGTCCTTCACGGAATTCTCATACCAACTTGTTCAAGGATATGATTTTTATTATTTGAATCAACACAAAGGATGCATTGTTCAGTTAGGAGGATCTGATCAATGGGGAAATATTGTGACTGGAACGGAGCTAATCCGCAGAAAAGGTGGGGGTGAAGCGTATGCTGTAACCACTCCATTGATTAAAAAAGCGGACGGAACCAAATTTGGTAAAACCGAAGGAGGTAACGTATGGTTAGATCCACAAAAAACTTCTCCTTACCAATTCTATCAATATTGGTTAAATGCGGCGGATGAAGATGCTGCAAATTTCATTCGAATTTTCACTTTGAAGCGTAGAGAGGAAATCGAAGCCTTGGAAAAGGAACATGCAGAAGCACCACATTTACGTGTCCTTCAGAAAGCACTTGCAGAAGATATTACCGTAAGAGTTCATAGTGCGGAAGCATTGCAAACAGCGATTAGTGCCAGTAACATTCTTTTTGGCAAATCGACATCAGAAGATCTGAAAGCATTGTCCGAACAAGATTTCTTTAGCATTTTTGATGGCGTTCCGCAAGCGACAATTTCACGTGCTGAATTTGGTGATGGAATCAGTATCATTGACGCAATGGCTGCGAAAACGGGATTCCTAAGTTCAAATGGAGATGCCCGTCGCGAACTAAAAGCAAATGCCATTTCCGTGAATAAAGAAAAAGTTGATGAACAGTTCATCGTTGGAACTGCCCAGTTGATTAACAACAAATATGTCTTATTAGGTAAAGGAAAAAAGAACAATTACATTTTAATCCTAGAAGATTAATCGTTAAAAAAGTTCAAAAAAAAAGAGAAGGCATTACCTTCTCTTTTTTTATATCTGATGGTTTCTTTTATAGAATCAACATGGCATCACCATACGAGAAGAAACGGTATTTTTCTTTAATTGCTTCTTGGTACGCTTGCATCATTAAATCATGACCTGCAAAAGCAGAAATCATCATTAACAAAGTCGAAAGTGGCGTGTGGAAGTTTGTAATCAAACTATCCGCAATGCTAAAATCATATGGAGGAAAAATGAATTTATTTGTCCATCCATCAAAAGGCTTCAAATAACCCTCTGTAGAAACAGATGATTCGATCGATCTCATCGCTGTTGTCCCAACGGCACAAACACGTTGTTTTGAACGTTTCGCGTTGTTGACCATGTCAGATGCTTCTTGAGAAATGATGACCTGTTCAGAATCCATTTTATGCTTTGTTAAGTCCTCCACCTCTACAGAACGGAATGTTCCAAGTCCAATGTGAAGGGTCACTTCCGCAAAATTTATTCCTTTTAATTCGAGTTTTTTTAAGAGTTGTCTCGAAAAATGT
Source organism: Crocinitomicaceae bacterium (assembly GCA_024643545.1). Classification (GTDB taxonomy): domain Bacteria; phylum Bacteroidota; class Bacteroidia; order Flavobacteriales_D; family Crocinitomicaceae; genus UBA952. The sequence continues at coordinate 330,630 of JAHEMR010000005.1, forward strand.
AGTCCAGCTGTTGGTGCTGCCACCGCACCTTCCACTTTCGCGAAAATCGTTTGGTAACGTTCTTCGTCTTCTGGTTCTACCTCACGTTTGATGTATTTTGGAAGTGGTGTCTCCCCTAATTCAGTGATTTTTGCTTTAAATTCTTCGTATGGACCGTCAAATAAAAATCGTAATGTACGACCGCGTGATGTTGTGTTATCGATTACCTCTGCAACCAATGAATCATCTTCGCCAAAGTATAATTTATTTCCAATTCGGATTTTTCTTGCTGGATCAACAAGCACGTCCCAAAGTAAGCTTTCACGGTTTAATTCACGAAGTAAAAACACTTCAATTTTAGCACCAGTTTTTTCTTTGTTTCCATACATCCTTGCAGGAAAAACGCGTGTGTTGTTCATAATCATTACGTCACCTTCGGAGAAATAATCCAACACATCTTTAAATAATTTGTGCTCAATTTTTCCAGTTTCGCGGTGAATGACCATTAGTCTTGATTCGTCACGGTTTTCACTGGGATAGTTAGCGATTAACTCTTCTGGAAGATCGAAGTCGAACTCCGATAATTTCATTTTGCTCATAAGCTCAATATTTGCGTACTTCTATTACGTAGGGGCAAAGATACGACATCGAGACCCCGTTTGTCAAGTAATTGACCAACTAAATTCATTTCGAACGATTTTATTGACAAAAATCAGCTTTTTTGAGAATGAATCTCATGGATTTAATGTTCTGCAACTTCGAAATTTGTTAAAAAGAAAAAAGATGTTTGAAAAATTAGTTAAAGAAATGGAATTCAACCGCTTCGGATGGATTGCCATCATTTTGTTAGTCGTTGGATGCCTCGGTGGATTAACAGTTGGAATGGGTGCTATTGAAAGCACATGGGCCTTGATTATTATTTTAATTCCGACCATGTTGACCTTGAGTTTCCTTTTATCGGTAGCTCCAATGAAATGGATCGCGGTGGCAACAATCGCAACTGTCAGTATTGACCTTGTCCTTTTCAGTTATTACCTCAGCGCTTAAAACTGGAAGTAAACAAAGGGTTTAAAGGTGTCTGAAATGGCTTGATACATGAAGAAAACGCTAAACGCGATGACAATTGCTTGAAGAACGAAAGGCACCTTCGCGAATGTGCGGATACCTTTTTCTTTCCATGATTCAGGAAGCCAGTGTAAAACAAAGCCAATTAAAATCAACCAGAATACGGCTTGATAAGTGTCTAATACTTTTACAAAAATAGGCCAAGTAAAATCAAATTTAGTCCAAATGTGCTCCAGCATTTTAACGGGCTCCCCAGCCTCATCTAATCTGAACCAGATGCGTGTAAAGGTGATGAAATTAAAGGTAAAGAAAATGCGCCAAGCACGAATTCCCCAGGATGTACTTTGCTCGTAAGGACTGATCTTCTTCCAGTATTGATAAAAAATGAGCGCTAATCCATTCATGGATCCCCAAATGATGAAATTCTCACTTGCACCATGCCAGAGTCCGCCTACAACCATGGTAATTAATAAATTTAAATCACGGTTCAGGTAATCCTTCAGTTTTGGGAAATAATTCCAACAGAACAAGTAGAGTAACATTAATCCAATGTATATAAAAATAAGCTCGTACCATTGCGTGATGAAAATCAAGAAAATAAATATAATGGTGGAGGCAATATAGGTTCCAATTCCTCCTGAACGATTTCCTCCTAAAGGAATATAGAGGTAATCACGCAACCAAGAACCAAGTGATTTATGCCACCTTCTCCAGAAATCTGCTACCGAAATGGCTTTGTAAGGAGAATTGAAGTTTTCTAATAATTTGAATCCCATCAAACGGGAAATACCAATGGCAATATCGGTATAACCTGAGAAATCTCCATAAATCTGCAGGGAATATGCCCACATGGCTAGGACACTCACAAATCCTGGGTAGGACTCAGGGGCATCCGCAATTTTATCAATGAAATGTACAGCAATGTAATCGGCTAAAACAATTTTTTTAAAAAGCCCTTTTGTAATTTGAACCAAGGACCAACTAAAATCTTGTTTTGTTAATGTAAATGGTTGATTGATTTGCGGGATAAAATCACGCGCTCGAACAATTGGACCAGCAACTAAATGCGGGAAATAGGTAACATAAAATGTAAAGTCATAAAAACTGGTAACTTTAATTTCTTTGCGGTAAATATCCACAACATAACTGATGTTATGAAACGTGAAGAAGGAAACGCCAATTGGGATAAGGATCTTGTCTACAAATGTCCCCTCTCCAAAAAATCCATTTCCCCAAAGTGCAAATTGATTGACAATTTGATAGTTTGTATGAAATAACTGATTGAAAGAGTCTGTAAAGAAGTAAGCATATTTGAAATAGCCCAATAAAAGCAAATTAAAGATGACGGAAGCAGCGATATATAATTTCTTACTGCGATCTTTCTCGGCTTCCTGTACCCTAATTCCAAAAGCAAAATTCACGACAAGGGTAAGTCCCAGCAGCAGTACGAAAAGCCCAGATGTTTTAAAGTAAAAGAACAAACTAATTACTGTTAGGAAAATACTTCTTACTAAAAAATGTTTGTGAATCGCCGAAAATAGGACCATCACTAATATGAAAAACAGCCAAAAATCAAGCTGTGTAAAGATGAGCGGCTCTTGGGAATTAAATGAAAAAAGTTGCTGAATTCGTTGCATGATTATGGTGTCAGATCCTCAAATGCACTGAGGTATTTTGTAAAAGAGTTGATTAATAAATTTCCGATTAAGTGATATCCCGTTGAAGTGAAATGGACATAGTCAGACTGCATGAGTCCATTTTTTTTCCACGTCAATGAAGAACCTAGTTCCCCCATTACACCATAAAAGTCCCAAATGGGCATCTGGTATTCTTGCGCCAATTGAATGATGACCTCTCTTTGTCGTTCCGTGTTTTTATTCGGTGAATTATGAAATTGATTGTCATTAGGAACAGTCAATAACAGAGCACATTTCGGATTCACGGAAAGAATAAGTTTCATTAAGGATTCAAGGTTTCGTTTGTAAACCGATGGATCGAAACTGTTATAACTGGTGTAGGCGTCATTTGTCCCAACTGAAAACACAAAAAGATCAGGTGGATGCACCTTTAAATCCCTTAAAAAATGTTCGTTTGCAAGATAGGTATACAGTCCCGCTCCGTTAATACCGATGGCATTGTAGGTGATGCCTGGTAATTCATTTAGAAATTCGAAACCATAAATTTCAAGTGTGTAAGGTCCCGAAATGTTCTTGACAAATTGTAAATCGAGCGAGTCAATGTAATCCGTAAAGGTGACATCCGTATACCCTAATTCACCGTGATGAGAGGTTTCACTAACCAACAATTCTTGTCCACCAAAATTCAAATCATAAGGGAATTCTCCTGTATTGTGGAGGATACGAAGTTGATTAAATGGAGGTTTAATCATGGTTCGCATATGTTTAAAGTTTATGGTAATGACAGAATCTGGGCATTTAATCGTCGCTCCTGTAATTCCATAATCCAAATCAACGGAATGGTCATTTACACTTCGAAACGATTTCCATTGATTCGGCGATGAAAAATGGTAATTCGAAGGATTGTTAGTTTTTGCTAAATCAAACGGAAAAACCAAGCCCCGTTCTCCACTTAGTCCATTCCAATGTGTCTGTAAAAACGTCCGAAAGTCGTGTGTATAAATGTCCGCTTGTATGTGAGATCCACCAATGTGATAGAAATTTAACTTCCGATCTTTCTTTAAAATCATTTCCTGCATTTGATCAAAAAGGTACATCCAATTTGGACTTTCCTTTGTGAAAAATTGAAAATGATTACAATCCGTATTTATAAAAGCATACTGAGCTGAGATGCGGTCGTCATCTTTCGAAAACTTGGCATAATTTAAGTTCCTTAAATCAATGGACTGAGAAAAAAGGAGAGAAGGAAAAAGGAGAGAAAAACAAAACAGTCGAATCATTTAGAATTTCCTTTCGCGTTTTCTGAATCTCCGTTGAACCATTTTGTGTATTCTGCGATAAAGGCGTCGTAGAATAATTGGGATGCATAACTTGAACCCTTCGGTGTAAAATGAATGTAATCATTTCCTGCAAGCCCTTGAGAAACCCATGAAGGCATTGAATTAAGTCCACCCATTGCTCCGAAAAGATCCCAATACGCGGCACCTGCTTCAAAGCAAGATTTTTTCATTTGACTGACACAATAGGGTAGTAAGGAATAGGATTCAAACACCCCGTTTTTACGCTGTGACATGTCACTCGGACCAATCACAATAATGGCTGCTGAAGGCCTTACTTTTTGAATGTATTCAATTTGTCCTTTGAAGCTTTTTGCATAGTAGCGAACAGAACTACTGTCTCTAAATGCAGGAACGGAGTTTCCGCCGAATTGTAAAATAAATAACTCTGTATTTAAGTCATTATGCATTTTTTTAAATAGCGCGTTGTCTCCAGCACTAAGCGCTTGACCTGATGATCCCCGCATTGCAACATTTGTCACTTGCACACCAACATCTCCCTCGAGCGAGAATCCGTTGAATACAGGACTTTTCGTTGTGCTAAAAACAAATTTTAGTTTACCCGGTGTTTTCGGAAAATCTAAGTCAACCGAATGTCCGTATCCGTCTGTGATTAATGAGTCTTCATGTATAAGTTTGTTGTTCTCATAAACCTTAACCGAACATGGGGTGAAACAAAAGGAATAATAACATTTCACATGGTTGTAATCTCTTGCTCTGGCAAATGCAGCGGGAGAAGATTCAATTTCAATCCATCCTTCTGTCATCTTATCTCCATCGACGGAGAAAACAGCAGCGGAAGCCATTGCCCCGTACCTTTTTGAAGGTAATTTCTTACCCCAAAACGAAGTGAGACGCTCGAAATTTGGTGAAAATGTTTGTTTAAACGATTGTGTATTGTAGACATTAGTCGCCGGAATCAAGCCGGGTCCATTTCCCCCAAATTGATTCTGAATGCGCTGACGAATATAACCTGTAATTCGGTCACCTTCAATTTGTGAATCACCATAATGGAAAATAGAAATTTTCTTTCCTTTGCTTGAAACGGTACTCAACTTTTCAAAAAAGCGAAACAAGTTTAATTTTGCAGGTGTATTCATTTGCAAAACAGTTGCACTTTCCGTTGTCAAGGCTCCACCGCTTGCTAAACCGAGTAATTTTCCTGACCCTGCATTCTTATGCTTGATAAGCGAGGAATTGATATCTGTTGTATCTACCTTTTGAATGATCTTGGAGATATCTTTCGACACTTGCTTTTTAGGAGAAAAAATATTTTCTATCCGTAAAAACTGCCAATTTACGCCAAGAAACTTACTTCCGCCATCGGGAATGAAATAGGCTGGAATAAGAAGAAGAGAAAGCACAAGTAAGACAAAAAGAAGTACTTGATAGGGCCGAATTTTTTTCACGAGTTGATTCTATTTAACAAATATAGGTTTTCTTTGTTTTTTAATCAAATACTATGCAGACTTCAAATCAACTTATAAATGAATCATCTCCGTATTTGATTCAACACGCCCATCATCCTGTTCATTGGCTACCTTGGACCGACGCTGCTTTTATCGAAGCAAAGCGCATGAATAAAATGGTGTTAATTAGTATCGGTTATTCGGCGTGCCATTGGTGTCATGTGATGGCTCACGAATGTTTTGAGGATCAAGAGGTAGCGGACTTAATGAACGCACATTTTATCAATATAAAAGTGGATCGTGAGGAACGTCCGGATGTTGATCAAGTGTATATGTCTGCCGTTCAACTTATGACGCAAAGAGGCGGTTGGCCATTGAACTGTATCACACTTCCTGATGGACGTCCAATTTATGGAGGAACATATTTTCCAAAGGAACAATGGATGCATGTACTAAAGTCTTTAGTTTACACCTTCCAAAATGACGCCGCTAAAGTGGAAGAGTACGCATCAAAACTACACGAAGGATTGAGTGTGAGTGAATTAATTTCAATTCCTCAAGTTGAACCAAATCTTCAAAAAGAAAAATCCTTGGAGTTGGTTGCCCGATGGAAAAAGCAATTTGATTGGATGGAAGGCGGAATGAATCGAGCACCGAAATTCCCAATGCCAAACAACTACCAATACCTTTTGGCACATAGCAGTTACTTCCAGGATGAAAAATTACGCGAATTTGTGCGGTTAACCTTGGATAAAATGGCGTTCGGCGGAATTTATGACCAAATTGGTGGTGGATTTACACGCTATTCAGTGGATATGATCTGGAAAGTTCCCCATTTTGAGAAAATGCTCTACGATAACGCACAGTTGATGGAATTATATGCGATGGGATTTCACTCACTTCAGGAAGACAGATATAAACACATTGTTGAAGAAATATTCACCTGGTTAAAACGTGAAATGAAGAGTGAATCGGGAGCTTATTTTAGCGCCTTAGATGCAGATAGCGAGGGAGAAGAAGGAAAATATTATTGTTGGAATGAACGCGAATTGACATCCATTATAAAAGAAGATTATCCTCTTTTTGCGGATTATTACGCCGTCTCAAAACGTGGTTTTTGGGAGGACGAAAAATACATCTTACTGAAAACGCAAAGCGATGCTGAATTTGCCAAGAAATGGAACATTGGATTAAAAGATCTTGAAAATAAAGTCGCTGAATGGAAATCATTGCTTTTGACAGAACGGCAAAAACGAGTAGCTCCAGGACGCGATCATAAATGCCTCACTTCATGGAATGCGCAACTGATCAAAGGGATGTGTCAAGCCTATCATGCAATGCACCAAGAAGAATTTTTGTTGGAAGCACGGAAAATTGGAAAATGGATTCTTTCAGAACAACTGCGGTCAAATGGCAATTTGTTTCATGTGAATACCAATGGTGTTCCGAGTATTGACGGATTCTTGGAAGATTATGCACATGCCATTGATGCATTTATTCATCTGTATCAGCGAACAGGTGAACTAATCTGGTTGGAGGAAGCTAAAAAATGGGCCTTAATTGTCGAAAAAGAATTCATGCATCCAGAAAGTAAAATGTGTTACTTCACTTCAAATGATTCGCAGTTGGTCGTAAGAAAAATGGAACTTCACGACAATGTTATCCCGTCTAGTAATTCAGTGATGGCTCGAAATCTTTTTAGACTTGGAACCTATTTTAGGGAGGATCGCTGGCTCGAAAGTGCACGTCAAATGTTAGCCAACGTGTACGATGGAATGGAAACTTATGGTGCAGGATATTCCAATTGGTCGCAATTGTTATTAGAAATGAACCAAGGTTTGACGGAAGTTCATCTTATCGATGTTCAAACAAACGAAAATGTCACTTGGCCAGAAAACTGCCTGATTTCACACCACCGCGAACTTCCAATGTCAGCAAGTTATTCTCCTGGTATTTTTGTTTGTGCAAAGGGCACGTGTTACCCAAAACTATCCACGTTGATCGAAGCAAAAAACCTGATAGAAGAGGAAATCAATTAAGATTTAACCTTGCAGGTATTCCATCCAAAGAGAGCGTAAAGACCACAAAAAGAAGTAAAAGAAGTTAGTACTAATATTACTGCCACAAGTAACGCTGCAACATTCAATGTTGATGGAAATAAATCCGCCAATGACCCAATTAATAGAACCGATGCGATCGCAATGCGAATCAAACGATCAGTATTTCCCATGTTTTTTTTCATAGACCAAATGTACGTAAGTACTTGGTTCTGAAAGCAACATAAGTCACAGTACTGCTTATGCTTTTCGCGCGATGGCTTTCATAGCTGCATTTACTACATCTTGTGTATCGATGCCGTATTTCGTCATTAATTCCATTGGAGTTCCGCTTTCACCGAAAGAATCGTTTACCGCTACATACTCTTGTGGACAAGGTAATTCTCTACTTAATACTTGAGAAACAGCTTCTCCTAAACCACCGTTCATCATGTGTTCTTCCGCAGTAACGACGCATCCTGTTTTGCGCGCTGATGCAAGAATCGCTTGAACATCTAACGGTTTAATGGTATGCATGTTAATCAATTCAGCAGAAATTCCTTTTTCTTTTAAAATGGCAAGTGCTTCAATTGACTTCCAAACAAGGTGTCCACATGCGATGATGGTTACATCGGTTCCTTCAGCTAGAACGTCTGCTTTTCCAATGACAAATTTTGCATCAGGCTTCACAAATATCGGCATCACTGGACGTCCAAATCTCAAATAAACAGGACCATTGTGTTCTGCAATCGCAATCGTTGCTTGTTTTGTTTGATTGAAATCCGCAGGAACGATCACGGTCATATTTGGCAACATGCGCATCATCCCGATGTCTTCTAAAATTTGATGCGTCGCACCATCCTCGCCTAAAGTAAGTCCGGCGTGTGAAGCACATATTTTCACGTTCTTTTGAGAATAGGCAACAGATTGACGAATTTGATCATAAACACGTCCAGTAGAGAAATTGGCAAACGTACCTGTATAAGGAATTTTCCCTCCAATGGTCATACCAGCTGCTAATCCAATCATGTTTGCTTCCGCAATTCCGGCTTGGAAAAAACGCTCCGGATTTTCTTTCTGGAAAGCATCCATTTTTAGCGAACCAGTTAAGTCAGCACATAGCGCTACAACATCTGGATTCGTGCGTCCTAATTCCGCTAATCCTTCACCAAATCCTGATCGCGTGTCTTTGTTTCCGAGTATTTCAAATTCCATAATTATAAATTTAATGAGAGTGTTTTATTTGAATCAATTCTAAACTTTTTTTCTTTCGTATACGCACTCGACTTTTGGTCTTTTTCGCGGTAAACAATTTTGTAATTTCCTGGCTGCAAGGACCATTTTCCTTCTAATGGACCTTCATCAATGTTGCAAACCCATTCCCACTGATCCGTTTGTCGTTCGTAGAAAATTTGTCCAACAGTTGGTTTAATTGCCGTGTATTGAATGATTCCAGCAGGAACAACGTCAATATAGCTTGTTTTACTTTGCGTGATTTCAACACGTTGATACGTTCTCGGCAAAGTAAAGATCTCCACATCATAAATTCCGACAAGGTATTTTTGTGTAGAATTTAAATTTTGAGCGTGCAATGTTTTAGGGTCGTCTTTTAAAGAAACGCGCATTTGAAAGCTTGGATTCTGTGTGTTTTTACTCGCTGAAAATTTCAGGTATCCTTGAGGTGCATCAACAACAATGGTATTGTGCGTATGTTTTTGAAGAACAATTCCTTTTTTCTCCAATTTCGGCAAAGTATTCACGACTAAATCATACTTGACATCTGGGTCCAGTACCAATGTGTCTGGCAGGTTTTTTCGGTTAAGGGTATGCGTAAATGTGTACTTTAATTTTGATGTACCACTTTCGTAAAAGAACATCGTCACATTCGTTTCGAGTGGTTTTTTCGTAATATCATTCAAGTTGACTTGTACAGTCGTGTTGACGAGGGTTTTGGAAATAATGGATGATAACACATTTTTGAAAGACTCTTTACTTTCGGCATCTGAATACGCTCCGATGCAATCAAACTTATCGAGGTAAGATAAATCCATCCCTAATCCAATCACGAATGGTGTTACTTTAACGCCTTTATCTTTTAATTTACGGGCAATTATACATGGGTCATTGTCGCAAGATTCAAGTCCATCGGTAATTAAAATTATGAAGTTTCGCGCAAGTGTATCTGGAAAATCTCCCGCTGCAGCTTCGAGTGAACGAGCAATCGGAGTGGATCCTTTTGCTTGAATTGATTTCACTTTTGTTTTAATGGCATCCACGGTATTTACTCCGAAAGGCACTTCTAATTTGGTGTCGTTACAGTCTTGATAGGTATTTGTTACTGGTGTTTGATGTCCGTAAACGCGCAGAGCAATTTCTAGATTTGGAATACCTCTTAATTTTTCAACCTCTTGAATCAATACTTCTTTTGCTGCAATCATCCGTGTTTGGTTATTGTTCCAATCCACGTTCATGCTATTCGACGCATCTAGAATAAATAATATGCGCGTATTTTTTTGCGTCCAGCCAAAACTAGCAATGCAAATAAATAAGACACATATCCACTGTTTCATTAATAGTCTCCTAACGATTCTTCTAATTGTGCTAATGCTGTAGTAAGTTGTTCCGCATTTGGTGCAACACCATGCCATTTATGAGACCCCATCATGTAATCAACACCTTGACCCATTTCGGTTTTCATGATGATAACTACCGGCTTACCTTTTCCACACATTGCTTTTGCTTCTGTCATTTTCGCACGAATGTCTTCGAACGAGTGTCCGTCCATTTCCAAAACTTCCCAACCGAATGCTAGCCATTTTTGTGCCAAGTTTCCTAAAGACATCACCTCTTCTACATCTCCGTCAATTTGACGTCCATTGTAATCGATTGTAGCGATGAGGTTGTCAACATGATTTGCAGCAGCATACATCGCCGCTTCCCAAATCTGACCTTCTTGTAGTTCTCCGTCTCCATGAAGCGTATAAACGATTCCTTTATCTCCAGTTAATTTTTTCACTTGTGCTGCTCCCGCTGCAACAGATAAACCTTGTCCAAGTGAACCAGAAGCCATGCGAATCCCTGGAAGTTTTTTATCCGTTGAAGGGTGTCCTTGTAAACGACTTGACAACTTTCTAAACGTTCCTAATTCCGAAACAGGAAAGTACCCGGCTCTTGCTAAAACACTATACCAAACGGGCGAAATGTGTCCATTCGACAAGAAAAATAAATCTTCACCGATGCCATCCATGTCGAAAGACGCTGCATTGAAGTTCATTTGTTCAAAGTATAAAAAGCTTAAAAAATCGGCACAGCCAAGTGATCCTCCTGGGTGACCTGAATTTACTGCTGAAACCATACGAACGATGTCTCTTCTAACCTGAGAAGCTACTTTTTCTAATGCTGAATTCTCCATGAATTTTAACTAAGGAATTATGTTTCGACAAAATTAAGTTTTATTAACTTAGCATGAAATTGAAATATTTGAACATTAAGTACAACTTTTCAACGATTACTAACGTCTTGTGGACACAAAACTGATTTCATGAAAAAGGGCTTACTCATTATCTTACTTGTTTTTACGCAGCAAATCCTTGCGCAGAAAGCAAGTCCAGCATTATCAAAAAGTTATTCTAAAACGGAATTACAGTCATTTGAGCAAGATGGACAAGGAACAATCAATGTTTTAAATTATGCAGTTGATTATGCGTGTTATACCATTTTGATGCCTGAAGGTAAAGATGTCAGTCAGTTTCCTTCGATTAATTTGAAATCAAAAAAAGACATTCATTTCACAGATTATCAACTCCAAATTAAAGACCGAACACAATACTTCAAAATCGAAGGCAGCAATGAACTCCTTGTCGTGAAGTCTTTAAATGTCCTTAAGTTAGAAATGCAAAACAAGAAATAATGACAAAACAATTACTTAGCATTTTATTCGTCGTATTTGCTCATTTGGGATTTTCTCAAGTAACTTTAACGATTGCAGATCCGGATTACAGTCAAACAAATCCATTAAACTGTGCTGGAATTGTTCCTACAGGTGGAACGAATTTTATTGATGGTGTGGGAAATTATTTACCAAACACCGATCAAACCTTGGTATTGTGTCCAGATTTAACGCAAGGATCGAAAGTTTCTATTTCTTTCGCAACCAACATTGGTTTTGAATTCGACATTCATCCAACTGATACATTGTATGTTTATGATGGACCTTCAACAAGCGCACCTTTATTAGGAGCGTTTAACTCCGGAACCAATCCTGTTGGATTTTTTGTTCAAGCGTCCTTTCAGAATAATCCTTCAGGATGTTTAACCTTGCGTTTTCGATCTAATGGAGCGAGTGAAGGTACAGGATGGGTGGCAAATGTGGCTTGTGGTAATCCACCTCAACCCATCGAGCCACACATCGAAGCATTTAAGAACGGAGTCGGAACAAATATTTTAAATCCGTTGGATACTGGATATGTTGATTTGTGTTTTGGGGATTCAGTTTTATTGACAGCGACACCCCTTTTCCCTTATTCGCTTGAAAACACGAATACGGGATATTCGCAAACAGTGGCAAACTGTAACTATACTTGGACAATTGGTGGCGTTGGACAATTCACTGGAAGTTCAGTTTGGTTTACGCCTCCTGCCCAATCAGGATATTATGTGGATCTAAAAGTTCAAGATGCTTTTCCTCACCAAGCAAATATTCATTGTAAGGTAAGGGTCTCTCAAACGCCATTATTCACGGGAACAGGCCCACTTGCTGACACGGTTTGTCTCGGAGTTAGCACCAACTTAATTGGAGGAGTAACGGCTACAGATACTGTTGGAATCGATATTCCTGGAGGGGAATTTCAAATAGGCGGCGTATTTGCTGGTTTAACTTTTCTTCCGGATGGAGCCGGTCAGACCTATTCTTCTGTTGTTCCGATGTCTGGATTTGACTCAACAACAGTTATAACCTCTGCCAATGATTTTGATCAATTGTGCATTGATATTGAACATTCTTACATTGGTGATATCGAGATTGCTTTAACCTGTCCGAATGGAACAACGGTTTCTATAATGAATGCATATAACCAAACTCCTGCTGGGTGGAATGAGCTTGTACCAGGTGGTTGTGGTAATGGAATCAGCACCTTTCTTGGTAACGATACTAATATTGATGGTGGAAACCCTGGAACGCCAGTTTGGACTTACTGTTTCTCACCTACGAATGCTACATTAGGAACAATTTGTGCGGAAGAGGCGTTGGGAAATACCATTATCAATTCATACGGCTTCGCTTCGATGAATCCAAATGGTGTTTATTTACCAGATGGTGATTTTAACCAGTTTGCTGGTTGTCCTGTAAATGGTCCTTGGACAATTTCTGTTCAAGACAATCAAGGAATCGATGATGGTTATATTTTCCAATGGGCAATTTACTTTAATTCTGCTTTATATCCTGAATCAGAGGGATATCAAAACATTGTAATGAGTGATTTTTGGACCTCAGATCCATCAATCATTTCAGGTCAAACGGATACTTTGATCGTGATTCAACCAAGTGTTACGGGGAATACAAATTACACGTACAATGTTACGGATAACTTTGGTTGTCACTACGACACTACTGTTACCTTGTACGTATTGCCAACGCCATCAATTTTTTCTGATACGTTGGCATGTAACTATGTTTTCCAGGCTCAAAACACCATTTCGTATAGCGGTGGCGTATGGGCATGTGCGGACACGTCCGTTCATTTCTTACCGAGCAATTTAGTAGACAATCCTGAAATAAGCACCATGCAAGTCGGGGGAATATTTGATGTTATGTACATAGATAATTCATGTAATGACACCGTCGTTTCTCAAATTGAATTTGCGCCCTATATTTACACAGAATTACTGGACACTTCAATTTGTTTAAACGCAAATTTCGAACTAAATCCGCTCAGAGTGAATTCCCAACCCCTTCAAGCAGGGTATAACCCACTTCAAACGTTTGTTTGGGGCGATGGATCTACAACTGTTCCGCGTATCGTGAATCAACCGGGAGATTATACGTTCTACTTATCAAATGCATGTTATACCGTTTCAGATGTGTCAACAATTAAGGTAAAACCGTGTGACATTACTGCACCAAATATCTTATCTCTTAGCTCAAACTCTGGAAATGAATCATTCTTTGTGGAGTATGACGGTATTGCAGAATTCCAGTGTTACATTCTAAACCGTTGGGGAAATGTAATTTACGAATATTCTGATCCAGCTGGAAAATGGAATGGAAAAACAAGTTCTGGAGACCTCGTGGAAGAAGGAACGTATTTCTACCGCATTGATGCTGTTTTTGAAGGCGGAGAAAAAATACAAAAACACGGATTTGTCGTTGTGAAATATTAGGATTGACTACTTTTGTTCAAAATTGAACAACTATGTCAGATTTGTCTTTCGCACAAGAAATCCAAGAAGGAATTCCAACACACATTCCAAACCAAAACCCTTGGGATGTTCAGGTAAATCACGCACCAAAACGCAAGGATATTCTTTCTGCTGAGGAAAAGAAACTAGCCATTGCAAATGCACTCCGCTATTTTCCAAAAGAACAACATGCTGAATTAGCGAAAGATTTTATCACAGAGTTGAATACATATGGACGCATTTATATGCACCGTTACCGTCCAACGCATCCAATTTACGCTCGGTCAATTTCTGAATATCCTGGTAAATCTCTCCAGGCTCGCGCAATCATGCTGATGATTCAAAATAATTTGGATCACGCAGTAGCACAACATCCACATGAATTAATTACCTATGGTGGAAATGGCGCCGTATTTCAAAACTGGATTCAGTATCGCTTAACGATGAAGTATTTGTCCGAAATGACGGACGAACAGACCTTGGTCATGTACTCGGGACATCCAATGGGATTATTTCCATCGCATAAAAATGCGCCACGTGTGGTTGTTACAAATGGAATGATGATTCCAAATTATTCGAAACCGGATGATTGGGAAAAGTTTAACGCACTTGGAGTTACACAATACGGACAAATGACCGCTGGCTCATATATGTATATTGGACCACAAGGAATTGTACATGGAACAACGATCACCGTGCTAAATGCTGTACGTCGCTTGGCGAAGAACCGAGATGACATCAAAGGCAAATTGTTCTTAACGGCAGGACTTGGTGGTATGTCAGGAGCACAACCGAAAGCAGGAAACATTGCTGGAGTCATTTCAGTTACAGCTGAGGTGAATCCTAAAGCAGCAAAAACACGACATGAGCAAGGATGGGTGGATGAAATAATTTCTGATCTAGACGAATTGTCGACTCGGGTTAAAAAAGCCCAAGAAGCAAAAGAAGTAGTCTCGATTGCTTACCTCGGCAACGTTGTGGATGTTTGGGAGAAATTTGATGAAATGGGTGTACATGTGGATCTGGGTTCAGATCAAACATCGCTTCATAATCCATGGGCTGGGGGATATTATCCTGCTGGACTTACCTTTGAAGAATCAAACGAAATGATGGCAAATGATCCGGACAAATTCAAGGAATATGTTCAAGAAAGTTTGCGAAGACATGCGGCTGCGGTAAATAAACATACGAATCGAGGTACGTATTTCTTTGATTATGGAAATGCATTTTTATTAGAATCTTCACGTGCAGGTGGAGATGTCATGGCTGAAAACCACATCGATTTTAAATATCCTTCCTATGTACAAGATATTTTAGGACCAATGTGCTTTGATTACGGTTTTGGCCCGTTCCGTTGGGTCTGTGCTTCAGGAAATCCCGAAGATTTGGCTAAAACCGATGCAATTGCCTGTCGTGTTTTAGAAGAAATGATGCTGAAAAGTCCAGTAGAAATCCAACAACAAATGGCGGATAATATTCAATGGATCAAAGGCGCACAAGAAAATAAATTGGTTGTTGGATCCCAAGCCCGAATTTTATATGCAGATGCCGAAGGACGCATGCGCATTGCAGAAGCATTCAATCAAGCAATTGCCAATGGAGAGATTGGACCAGTAATTTTAGGTCGAGATCACCATGATGTTTCGGGTACAGATTCTCCTTACCGAGAAACATCAAATATTTATGACGGATCCCGATTCACGGCAGACATGGCTATTCAAAATGTGATTGGCGATAGTTTCCGTGGAGCAACTTGGGTTTCCATCCATAATGGCGGTGGCGTTGGCTGGGGAGAGGTCATTAACGGTGGATTTGGAATGTTGTTAGATGGAAGTTCGGATGCAGACCGTAATTTAAAAATGATGTTGCATTGGGACGTTAATAATGGAATCGCACGACGCAATTGGGCTCGCAATGAAAATGCGATTTTTGCCATCAAACGCGCGATGGAAATTGAACCAAATCTAAAAGTCACCCTTCCAAACTTGGTCGATGATCAATTGTTAGACAGTATTTTTTAAGGTTTAAAGGCTTCTTCCAAGAAACGACCTTTAGTAGTCGGCATGTCGAAGTGGAGGAGGGTTGAAATTGTTTTCGAAATATCGATTAATTCACCTTCTTTTTTTATAGAAATTCCTTTTGGTGTGTCTGGTCCCAATACCAAAAGTGAGATGTGTTTGCAGCCTTCGCAATGATCTCCATGGTTCACAAATCCTGATTTCACACCATCTAAATGGCGACCGTGGTCATTTGTGATAAACAAAGTCGTTTGGTTTTTCATCGTCGGATTTGTTTGAATCATTGTCCACAGACGTGCTGCATAGGCATCACAAGCCGTAATCGATTCCTGGTATTTCTCCCAGTTATTAGCGTGCCCATAGACATCAACTGCTAATAAATTAATCAGCATCACATGAGGTGCATTGGGACTCGAAACTAATTCACTTACTTTTTCGAATGTTTCCTCATCTCTACCGTAACCGATTCCTTTTCCAAATGGACCGCAATACGTGGATGCCAAAAATTGATCGTGCCATTTTTTATTTTCTGTATTTGCTAGCACGTCCAATTTACCTTTGCTTGCCACAATAAATGCATCAGATTTATTTGCTCCTGTTGACTTTAGGTAATATTGGAATAGTGATGGATTTTTCGGTAAGCTTGTCCCAGAGTTCGAAATGCGTTGATAAACGCCTGTTGAAATAGCAGTATGACCTGGAACGGTATAAGTAACCCCATTGTTTTTGAAATCCTCGTAAAAAGCTCCTTCATAACGAAGGGAGTCACATAAAATTGGACTTAATCGACAGGAAGTATCTCCGTAGGTTTCACTGTAACGTGGACCGTCGATAACTAAAACAACAACGTATTTCGTTTGAAAGGAACGATTACCTTGTTGCGCGAAAAAAGTTGAACAAAAAAGTAAAAAAACGAAAGAAACAATGTGATTTTTCATAAATCAAAAATACACATTATCCCACCTCTATTTAGTCTTTCAAGATTTTTATTGTTTGAACGTGTTTGCCTTCACGTGTCACACGAAGCAAATAAACACCTTTTTCAAGCCCAGAAATGTCTAATGATTTGGATTGTTGGTTTTTCAATAACACGTTTTTCCCTTGAAGATCCAATAGTTGGATTTTGTCAGTTGTAAGCATCCCATCGATGTTCAAAATAGACGAAGTTGGATTTGGATACACGCTCAACTTTTCTTCCGTAAAAGGAGACAAGCCACTTAAATTAGCATCGTATAGCACTCGCACAGGAATCGTTTTGTGAACAGTTTGCGCAGGAACTCCGTTATCCGTCACATCCATTTCAATGGTGCAAATTCCAGTTGGAACGTTGGTTGCATCAAAAGTGACATCGTATTTTGTGAATTCACCATTTGGTGTTTCGATATAACTCAATGCACTTGGCAACGAACATTGAATGGTCGTAGTTAATAATTGCCCAATTTCAGGAGTACTCACGCCAAGAGAAAAATCAACAGCGTTTAAACTTTTGTGTAAGGTATCACCAGTATATACATCGATGGTATCGCAAATCAAGCTACTCATTACAAGTGGTGGAATATTCGTCGTTGAACCTGCCAAATTGAAGTAGATTTCTTGATTATCGAGAAAATCAACTTGGTCTACGGTGTTATATGGCCCATCAAACGCTGTTCCAAGCGTATCAAATTGTCCTACTTGAAAATAATCAAGTCCATTGCCGATATTTACTCCAACTGTAGCGGGAGACCCGCTGAATCCATTGATTCCACCAGAAGCAGACCCAGTTGTCCATTGCATGTCACCATAACAAAAAGAAACATTATTTCCAGCAGGAACCAAGGTGTCTTGTCCATCTGAAATGATCAATTGAAACGTATTTAATTTGTCTTCCATCATGCTGAAATATCCAACGTGATCCCAAACAATCACAAGTGAATGTGGATTTAACCTATACCAAACATTTCCACCATTTGTGGAACGCGTATCAACATCCGCCCAAAAGGGTGCAATCATATTAAAAGACGGATTTGGAAATGCAAATGCGGTAAAGTTGTTGTATGGATTGGTAAAGGAAATGTTTCCATTGTTGTTGATGATAACGGAGTCGTAAGTTGTTCCGTAAAAATTAAAACTAAAAGGAAGTACAATGGCGTTTGAAAATAAATCATCGTTTGGAAGCATGGCTAAAAGGAAGGTAGAGTCCAATTGAAGTAAACAATCGCAGATACCTGTCTTTTCGGATTGACCAGAAAAATGAATTGCGGGATTATTTGAAGAAACCACATTCACCAAGGTTTGATTCGTTAATAAGCCTTGTGTTTTCAAACTTTCGTATTCTTTTGAATCCACTTTAAGCGTTTGACTCGCCGCTGCAAATGTAAAAAGCCCAATAATTCCAAGTAGTAATGTCCTCATAACATTTGAATTAGATTAATTTGAATTGAAAATTACAATTTTATTTTTAAGAAACGAAAACATTCAGATAATGAGGGTGTTTTCTAAGGTAAATAATCAAATAAACGTTTGTACAAATACCCTAAAAGTGGTATTTTTGTGGACGATTAACAGTTTATTTATAATTAATCTAAATAAAAACTGAAAATGATTACAGTAACAGACAATGCGAAGAAGCAGGCGTTAAGACTGATGGAAGATGAGGGTAAAGATGGACTCTTTATCCGCGTTGGAGTTCAAGGCGGTGGTTGTTCAGGTTTAATGTATCAATTGACATTTGACAATCAGGATTTGGAGGGTGATAAATCCTTCGAGGACAATGGAATTAAAGTTGTTGTCGATAAAAAAAGTTACCTGTATTTAATTGGGACAACATTGGATTTTTCCGGAGGATTAAATGGAAAAGGATTTGTGTTTCAAAATCCAAATGCAGATCGAACATGTGGATGTGGAGAGTCTTTCTCTGTTTAAGAAAAAGCTATGGCAGGATATACTGAAAACGAGTTAGCACAAGACCTCGAAAATCAAGAATACAAATTTGGCTTTGTAACGGATATTGAAGCAGATACCGTTCCAATTGGATTAAATGAAGACATCATTCGCTTAATTTCCAAAAAGAAAGACGAGCCTGAATGGTTACTCGAATACCGATTAAAAGCATTTGCAATTTGGAAAGAAATGACGGAGCCGGAATGGGCCCATGTTTATTATCAAAAGCCGGATTTTCAAGGAATTGCCTACTATTCAGCACCGAAACAAACAAAAAAATACGAGTCCTGGGATGATGTTGATCCAGAAATGAAAGAAACCATGAAAAAATTGGGGATTTCAATGGAGGAACAACAACGACTAACAGGTGTTGCGGTTGATTTCGTTATGGATTCTGTTTCTGTGGCAACATCCTTTAAGGAAAAACTCGGAGAACTTGGTGTGATTTTCTGTTCTTTTTCAGATGCCGTTCAAAATCATCCAGAGCTTGTCAGAAAACACATGGGTTCTGTTGTTCCTATGGCCGATAATTTTTATGCAGCCTTAAATGCAGCAGTTTTTACGGATGGATCTTTCTGTTACATCCCGAAAGGTGTTCGTTGTCCAATGGAATTATCAACTTACTTCCGCATCAATGCAGGAGGAACAGGTCAATTTGAACGAACACTTGTTGTAGCTGATGAAGGTGCGTACGTTTCTTATTTGGAAGGATGTACGGCGCCACAACGAGATGAGAATCAATTGCATGCTGCCGTGGTTGAATTAATTGCCATGGATCACGCTGAAATTAAATATTCCACTGTTCAAAACTGGTATCCTGGTGATAAAGAAGGGAAAGGCGGAGTGTTCAATTTTGTCACGAAACGCGGCATGTGCCATACCCGTGCAAAAATATCTTGGACACAAGTAGAAACAGGATCTGCTGTTACTTGGAAATACCCATCATGTATATTAAAAGGGGATCATTCGATTGGTGAATTTTATTCCGTTGCGGTAACGAACAATTACCAACAAGCGGATACAGGAACGAAAATGATTCACCTTGGAAAAAACACAAAAAGTACGATTATTTCGAAGGGAATCTCCGCAGGAAAATCGCAAAATTCTTACCGTGGGCTTGTTCAAATAAATAAAAGTGCACAGAACGCACGAAATTTCTCTCAATGTGATTCGTTGTTGATGACAGACGAATGCGGAGCTCACACGTTTCCGTACATTGAATGTAAAAACCCGACGGCAAAAATCGAACATGAGGCTACCACATCGAAAATCGGTGAAGACCAATTATTCTATTGCATGCAAAGAGGAATCAGTGAAGAAAAGGCGATTAGTCTCATCGTAAATGGATATTGTAAGGAAGTATTAAACCAATTACCGATGGAATTCGCTGTTGAAGCACAAAAGCTACTAGCAATTAGTTTGGAAGGTAGCGTTGGATAAAAAAGAATTAAGTTCTGATTAAGAAAAGATAAGAGATGATTAAAATTGAAAATTTACACGCAAGTATCGACGGAAAGGAAATCTTAAAAGGATTAAACTTGGAAGTAAAAGCGGGAGAAGTTCATGCTATAATGGGACCTAATGGTGCTGGAAAAAGTACACTTGCAAGTGTCTTAGCTGGACGTGAGGATTACGAAGTAACTGCTGGATCGGTTGATTTCGATGGAACCGATTTATTGGAATTATCAACGGAAGACCGTGCACGTGAAGGCTTGTTTTTAGCGTTCCAATACCCTGTTGAAATTCCAGGTGTGTCGAATGTTAATTTTCTTCGAACAGCGTTAAATGAAATTCGTGCATACAAGGGCGAAGAACAAATTTCAGCGAAGGATTTCATGGCAAGAGTACGTGAGAAATCAGCGATCGTTGAATTAGATAGTAAATTGGCATCTCGCTCAGTAAACGAAGGCTTTTCTGGTGGAGAGAAAAAAAGAAATGAGATATTTCAAATGGCCATGTTGGAACCAAAACTTGCGGTACTTGATGAAACCGATTCTGGTTTGGACATCGATGCTTTGCGCATTGTAGCAAATGGTGTTAATACCTTGAAGTCGGACAAAAATGCGACGATTGTGATTACACATTACCAGCGCTTACTTGATTACATTGTTCCTGATTTTGTGCATGTTTTGTACAATGGTCGAATCGTAATGACCGGAACAAAAGAGCTGGCATTAGAATTAGAGGAAAAAGGATATGATTGGATCAAAGATTCAATCGACGCGTAAGAAAAAGCAATGGAAAACTCGAACAAATTAAGTCAATTCTCACGTCGATTTTCTCCTACAGAAATCAAGGGCCTTCTTCCAATGGCAGATGTGGCACGTGCATTTTTGGATGGAAACGACTTCCCTACAACAAGAGTAGAACGATTTAAATATACCCGCTTGACAAAATTGGCGAATGCACAATTTGCTTCAAGTAATATTGCTTTGCCATCAGATTACCACAAACACCAAATCTGTTCGGATGCATTTGCGATTTTCAATGTAAACGGAAAGGTATTTTTACCGGATACGAACCTACCCGAAGGCTTGCACATTCATTTGATTTCTTCCGAAAAATCGTTGCCGACATCAACGGTGAAAGATGTGTTTGCCGGCATGAATGTGTTATATGCCCAATCGGGAGTTTGCGTTCATGTTGCGAAAAACAGGGTGATTGACCGTGTCATTGAAATCATCCATGTTTGCACAGATTCCTTTGCAGGTTTCAGCCGTAACCACCTTTCAATCGCTGAAAATGCACAAGTAAAGGTATTATTGACCTTCGTTTCAGAACAAACAAAAGAGTGTTTTTCGCATGTTCACACCTCCATTCAAGTTGGTAGACAGGCGCATTTAAATGTAGAAAAAGTACAAATGGAATCAAGTGACATGTTCTCATTCTCGGATGAAGAGATTTGGCAGGAAGCTGATTCCGTCTTTCAAATAAATACTTTGACGTTGGATGGAAATTTAGTCCGTAACGACTTACACATTCAAGTTCAAGGTGAACATGCAGAAACGCATCTGAATGGCATGTACATGCTTAATGGACAGAAGCACGTGGCAAATTATACCACAGTGGATCACCAAGTTCCAAATTGCGAAAGCCACGAGCTTTACAAAGGCATTATGGATGATAAATCAGTAGCAGTATTTAATGGGAAGGTTTTCGTTCGGAAAGACGCTCAAATAACAAATGCTTATCAATCGAATGCGAATGTACTCATCAGTGATGAGGCAAGTGTGAATTCTAAACCCGAATTGGAAATCTATGCAGATGACGTGAAATGTTCACATGGTTCAACCACTGGGCAATTAGATGATGAAGCAATTTTCTATTTACGCGCAAGGGGTTTATCAGAGAAAAGTGCAAAGCAGTTGATGTTAACGGCGTTTATGTCGGATGTGTTGGATAAAATTACCATTCCTGCTGTTCGAGTAAAAGTATTTAAAACAATCAACGAACGATTTAATTGGGAATTAGAGTTGTAATACGACAGTCAAAAGATCTTATAATGAAAAAGCCCTGACGTTACTGTCAGGGCTTTTCTATTTCTAATGGTTAAGCTTAAGCGTTCAAGGCTTCAGCACCACCTACGATCTCGAGGATCTCATTGGTAATTGCCGCTTGACGTGCTTTGTTATAGCTTAATTTCAAACTTTTTTGTAGTTCATTCGCGTTATCCGTTGCTTTATGCATCGCTGTCATACGAGCACCATGTTCAGCAGCAAATGAATCACGAATTGACTTAAATAATTGAAGTTTTAGTGATTTAGGAATCAAATCCTCAACAATTTCCATCTTGGATGGTTCGAATAAATAATCACCGGTATTTCCACCTTCCGTTACTGTTGGTACGATTGGTAAAAATTGCTCTGTTTCCACAGATTGTGTAGCAGCGTTAATAAATCGATTGTACACAAGTACGATTTTGTCAAATGAGTTGTTGTGAAATTGTTTAATAATTTCTTCTGCCAATTCAGCTACAACTCCGAAACGAAGGTCTGCATAGACATCTTCCATCGCGTCAATGCGTTCGTTTGCGAAATTATATTCAGTTCGTTTGTACACATCTCTGATTTTCTTTCCAACGCTTAGAACGCGAACGTTTGCATCTTTGTAATCTTCATTGATGAGAACTCCAACACGTTTGATTACGTTGTTATTGAATCCACCGCATAATCCGCGGTTCGAAGTGATTCCAACAATCAGTACATTTTTCACTTCGCGTTGCTCAGAATATGCATTTTCAGAAAGATCCAATGTCGCACTTAAGTTCTCAAGGATTTCCTTCAATTTTCCAGCGTAAGGACGCATTTGCGTAACAGCATCTTGTGCACGTTTCAACTTCGCAGCAGATACCATCTTCATTGCTGAAGTGATCTGCATGGTTGAACCCACAGAGGTGATTCGGTTACGTATTTCTTTTAAATTAGCCATTCTTGATGTTTATCTTCAATCAAATGATGGGGAACAATTAGAATTTGTCAGCGACTTCTTTCGCAACTTTCGTTAAAACAGCTTCGATTTCATCTGTATATTTTCCAGCTTTCAAAGCAACAAGCGTGTCTGCATGTTTCGCTTCTAAAACGGTTAAATAGTCTTTCTCGAAGTTCTTAACTTGGTTGATTGGAACATTTTGAATTAATCCTTTCACACCAACGTAAATAATCGCGATTTGTTTTTCAACTGGGTATGGATCTCCTTCTTTTTGTTTCAAGATTTCCACGTTGCGGGCTCCTTTGTCCAATACATTTTTCGTTGCTGTATCTAAGTCAGAACCAAATTTCGCAAACGCTTCTAACTCGCGGTATTGCGCTTGATCTAATTTTAATGTTCCAGCTACTTTCTTCATTGATTTAATCTGAGCAGATCCACCAACACGAGATACAGAGATACCTACGTTAATTGCTGGACGAATACCAGAGTTAAATAAGTCACCTTCCAAGAAGATTTGACCGTCTGTAATGGAAATTACGTTTGTAGGAATGTATGCTGAAACGTCACCTGCTTGTGTTTCAATGATTGGAAGTGCAGTTAAAGATCCACCACCTTTCACTTTATCTTTCAATGAAGCTGGAAGGTCGTTCATTTGCTTCGCGATGTTGTCATCAGCAATCACTTTTGCCGCACGCTCTAACAAACGAGAGTGAAGGTAGAATACATCACCTGGGTATGCCTCGCGTCCTGGTGGACGACGTAATAACAACGATACCTCACGGTAAGCAACCGCTTGTTTTGATAAATCATCATAAACAATTAATGCTGGTTTACCTAAATCTCTAAAATATTCTCCCACAGCTGCTCCAGTCATTGGTGCGTAAAACTGCATTGGAGCAGGATCAGATGCATTGGAAGCAACAACAGTTGTATAAGCCATTGCTCCGGCGTCTTCTAATTTTTTAACGATACCTGCTACCGTTGAACCTTTTTGTCCAATGGCAACATAAATACAATATACAGGCTCTCCACGATCGTAAAACTCACGTTGGTTAATGATGGTATCAATCGCAACAGTTGTTTTTCCTGTTTGACGATCACCAATAATCAACTCACGTTGTCCACGTCCGATTGGAATCATCGCATCAACTGCCTTGATACCCGTTTGAAGAGGTTCAGTTACTGGCTGACGAAAGATAACTCCTGGCGCTTTGCGTTCAATTGGCATTTCGAATAACTCTCCAGCAATTGGTCCTTTACCATCGATTGGTTGTCCTAATGTGTCGATAACACGACCAACAACTCCGTCACCAACTTTTACAGAAGCGATTTTACCTAATCGACGAACCGTGTCACCTTCTTTTACACTAGAAGATCTACCTAAAAGTACAGCTCCTACGTTGTCTTCTTCCAAGTTCAATGCAATTCCTTGCATTCCACCTGCGAATTCAATTAATTCACCATATTGAACACCATTCATCCCGTAGATACGAGCAATACCATCTCCTACTTGAAGAACGGTACCTACTTCTTGTAATTCTGCTTCAGAGCGAAATCCAGAAAGTTGCTCTCTTAAAATTGCGGAAACTTCTGCTGGTTTGATATCTGCCATGTTTACTTTATTTAATGTGTCGTTTGACTATTTTACTAATTCTTGTTTTAATCGATTCAATTGATTTGAAACCGATGCATCAATTTGGTGGTCACCCATACGGACAATAAATCCACCAATTAAAGATTCATCTAAATTTTCAGTGATTTCTAATGTCCCTTTTATGGACGCGCTAATTTTAGATGTAATTTGAGCCTTCGTTTGAGCATCCAATGGTTTCGCACTGATAATTGTTACTGGAACAATGCCTCTGTGTTCTTTCAATTGAGCTAAAAATGCGCTTGCAATTTCGGTGATCAATGACTCTCTTCTATTTGTTGCAACCATTTCTAAAAATGAAATGGACAATGCATCGAAATTTCCAAAGATTGATTTGATGACTTCCAGTTTTTTATCCACCTTAATCAAAGGAGAATTTAAAAACACTTGGAAATCGTGCGCTTCAGTTGCAACAGAGATAATTTGTTGCATGTTATTTTCAATAACCTCGATTTTTTGTT
The DNA here is from genome assembly GCA_024643545.1 of Crocinitomicaceae bacterium. GTDB lineage: Bacteria > Bacteroidota > Bacteroidia > Flavobacteriales_D > Crocinitomicaceae > UBA952. The sequence continues at coordinate 355,969 of JAHEMR010000005.1, forward strand.
GATCTAAGGCTAATTCCAATAACGCTTTTGCGTAACGTCCTGCTGCTTTCGTTGATTTCATTCGATTAGTTCATTTGAATATCACCAGCAAGTTTTTCTGCTAATGCTTTTTGTTTTTCATCTGATGCCAATTCACCACGAACAACTTTTTCAGCAATTTCAACTGCCAACGTTGCAACGTGTGTTTTGATTTCGGCGATTGCTGCAGCTTTTTCACTGTTAATGTTTAATCTTGCTGATTCAACAATTTTCTGAGCTTCAACTTTTGATTTAGATTTCGCTTCTTCAATCATATGGTTAGCTGCTTCTTTTGCTTCTTTCAGAATTGAATCACGTTCAGCACGTGCTTCTTTCAAAATTTGATCATTTTCAGCTTTCAATGTTTTCATTTCAGCCTGTGTTTTCACAGCTAATTCTAATGCATCAGCAATTTTTTGCTCACGCGCATTTACAGCATTTAAAATAGGCTTCCAAGCAAATTTCGCAAGTAAAAACAAGAGAAGGCAAAAAACAATCCCTGTCCAAAATAATAAACCTAAATCTGGTAATATTAAATCCATTTTCTTTTAATTAAGTGTTAAATATAAAGGTAGTTGAAACCAACCGTTTCAACTACCCTTAAAGATTTATGCTTTCGCGCCTAGTAGACCAACTACTACACCGAATAACGCAACACCTTCAATAAGTGCTGCTGCAATAATCATCGCCGTTTGAATTTTTCCAGATGCTTCTGGGTTACGAGCGATACCTTCTACTGCAGAACCACCGATTCTACCAATTCCTAGACCTGCGCCTAAAACTGCTATACCAGCACCGATTGCTGCAATACTACCGAACATTCCTGTCATTATATTTGAATTAAAAGGTTACTAATTAATGATGCGCTTCTTCCACAGCAGCTCCAATGAACAATGCGGAAAGCATCGCAAAAAGGAACCCTTGTAAAAACGCAACTAAAACTTCCAAGATCGAAATAAACAAAGCCATTGGAACAGATAATCCTGCCCAGTACGGACTTTTATTTACGAAGATGATGGAAATCAATGCTAAAACAATAATGTGTCCGGCTGTAATGTTCGCAAACAAACGAATCATTAAGGCAAATGGTTTTGTGAAGATACCAATGATCTCAATTGGCATCATGAAGAATTTCATTGGTACTGGAACACCTGGCATCCAGAAAATGTGACCCCAATAGTTTTTGTTTCCAGAAAACAAGGTCACCAACAAGGTACAAACTGCAAGGAACAACGTCACGGTAATGTTTCCTGTTAAATTCGCCCCTCCAGGTAAGAATGGAACCAATCCCAACATGTTATTGAACCAGATAAAGAAGAAAATTGTCAACAAATAAGGAACGTATTTTTCGTATTTGTGTTCGTTGATATTTGCCTTCGCAATGTCATCCCGAACCATAACGATGATTGGCTCGAAAAATTTAGCAAGTCCTTTTGGAGCAACAGCACCATTTTTGCGGTAGAATTTCGCCACACTGAACATAATCACCAAGACAAGTAGAGCGCCCATTAATAAGGACATCACGTTTTTGGTAATTGAAAAATCTAATGGCGTAGCATTGTGTGGATGTTCACCATCAAAATGCAATTCTCCAGCCTCGTTTAGTTTATAGATTTCTTCGTGATACATGGCATATCCAGCCGCAGGACCCACACCTTTCACATAATGTAATGTTGAACCTTGTTCTTTTCCCGCTACCTCAACTGCTTCACCATGGTAAAAATGTTTGGAGCTGAAAGTTTTTAAACCGTTATCCATTAAAATAATCGGTAAATAAATGCTTGTACCACCATGCTCTGGACCAAAAAGATGCCATTCGTGTGCATCTTTAATGTGGTGCATGATCATTTCACTAACGTTAAATTCTTTTTCCTCATTTGCGAAAGAGAATCCAGACATTCCTACGAAGGCAAGTAAAACAGCGACTTTTCGCATGAAAAATGAAAGTTTGCTCAAATGTTGCATTAGCGATTCTTAAAATTTTTTGCAAAGTTAGACAAACTTTCTAAAGAAACAATTTAATTTTTGAACAAATCAACGGCTATTTTTCCTCACTTTCTTGTAAAACTGGATTCCAATCATCAATAGAATGGCAACGCCAAAGAATCCAAGTGTTCCGTAGATCCAATTCAATGAATTTTTCATGCTTACTAGAAATACGATTGCCACAAGAAGGAGTGTGGCAACTTCATTCCACAACCTAAGTTTTCCTGATGTCCAGCTAATGGTTCTCTGTTGGCATTGTTTCATCATTTTTTGACTATAAAAATGATAAATAAGTAGCAATCCAACGAAAGCTAACTTCATGTGCATCCAAGGTTGAGACAAATAATATTCAGGTTGATCCACAATCATAATTGTCCCAAAAACAACGGTCAACACCATTGCTGGTGTGGTGATGATCCACCATAGTCGTTTTTGCATAATCTCAAATTGTGCTTGAAGGATGCTTTTTTTCGGTTCGTCTTCCTCATTCGCCTCAACGAAATAGATGAATAAGCGAACCATGTAGAAGAGTCCAGCAAACCAACTGACCATAAAGATGATGTGTAATGCTTTGATGTATAACATATGTACAAAAGTAATGGATTCACTCGGATTCGGGGTATATTTGTATTTTCGATGTTGAATTTTTAGTTGCTCAATATAAAATAAAGATGAAACAGGTTTTAGTGACTTTGGTTTTCTTTTTTACTGTTTTACAATCCTTTTCACAGGAAAAGCTATTGTCTTTAGATGGAACCTTTCAGGATAAAAATTTGGTCGTTTATAATCCGCCTCAATCTGATGGCTTTGGATTTTGTGTGACAAAAGTTTTGGTAAACGGAGAAATTCTTCCTGCGGCCATTCAATCCGCACATTTTGAGATTAATTTCCAATTGTTTCAGTTAAAAAAGGGGGAAAACGTTTTTGTGGTGTTGGAACATGCTTCGGGATGTGAACCGCGCTTTATGAATCCAGAAATTTTACTGCCCAAAAGCACGTTTAGATGCACGTCAATCAGCGCTGATAGAACAGGTGTGATAAAATGGACTACTGCCGATGAAGCGGGTTCGTTGGATTTTATCATTGAACAATACCGTTGGAATCGTTGGGTGGAAGCCGGTCAGGTGAAGGGAAAGGGAACGAAACAAGCAAACGCGTATTATTTTCAAATTACACCGCATTCTGGGAAAAATCAAATCCGTGTTTCGCAGATAGACAACACGGGTGAAAAAAGAAGTTCACAGTCCGTTTTTTTTAATTCGGGTCTTTCTTCCTTGAAAATGTCCCCTGCGAAAGTCCGGGATAATTTGTATTTTAAGGTTGGAGGAAAAGAAGCGAAAACAAAATTTGAAGTATATGATGCTTATGGGAATTTATTAAAAGTTGGATTTTCAACAATGGTTGATTGCCGCAATCTAGTAAGTGGCGTCTATTTTATCAACTTTGACAATCAAACTGAAAAATTCATAAAAATCGCTGAATAATGAAACGTATTGAACACCTAGGAATTGCTGTGAAGAATTTAGAAGAAGCGATTCCAATGTATGAAGCACTTTTAAACACACCTTGTTATAAACGAGAAGGAGTGGCGTCGGAAGGTGTTATGACCGCTTTTTTTCAAATCGGCGAATCGAAAATTGAATTATTAGAGGCAACCAATGAAGCTTCTCCAATTGCGAAGTTTTTAGACAAAAATGGACCTGGTTTTCACCACGTTGCATTCGAAGTCGAAAACATTGAATCAGAAATTTCACGCCTACAATTAGCCGGATTTCAACTCATTCATGAAGTAGCGAAAGACGGAGCGGACAATAAACGAATTGCCTTTTTACACCCAAAATCTACCGGTTCATTACTGGTGGAAATTTGTCAAGAAAAAAGTGCGTAAAATTCTGCGTCGTGTTGATAATAAAAGGTTTGCAATCCAGCTTCATGCGCACCTTCTATATGCTGCGGACTATCGTCGATAAACAGAACTTTTTCCGGCTCCACATTTAGTTGCGAACATACCCACTCGAATGTAGCCGGATGTGGCTTGCGTTGTTTGATTTCATGTGATAGAAAAACATGTTCGAACAAAGACTCAAATGGAACTTGGCTGACTTTAGACCATTCCTTTAATACCTGAACCATATGCAGTTCATTCGTATTACTCAATAAAGCAATTCGGCGTGTTTTTGCAAGGTCGAGAAGCAATTGCACCTTTTTTTCGGAAAAACCTAAGATCATTGCATTCCACGCATGGACCACCTCATTTGGACTCGTTCCCTTTCGGGTCTGATCAAGCAGTTTATTGATGAAATGTTGCGCGGAAATTTGACCTGTTTCAAATAAGTCGAATAGTTGATTTTGTTGAAATTGCGTATACGTTTCCTGAAAGTCTACGGTGCCTAGTTGAACAAAGGCATGTTCAGTGGCTTGATAGTCAATGTTTATCAAAACGCCCCCGAGGTCAAATAAAATAAGATCGATGTCTTTCATCTTACGAAGATACAGCCTTCTGTTGTTATTTGAATGGATTCTAAATAATCAAACATGACATTTCCATGACATTACAACTTTAGTAGGCTTGTACTTTTGTGGTCAAAGATACTGATTGTGTTGAAGGACCTACATATTATCGCATTTACGCATCGAAATTTAGACGTCAATAAAATTGGTTTATTACACATCGAGAAAGAAGACCAATTAGCGCATTTAGATCGATTAAAGAAAGCGTTGGAACTGGATGAACTTCAGTTTCTTTCCACGTGTAATCGCGTTGAAATTACGTTTGTCAAACAACACAAACTCGATGCTGATTATGTTCACCGAATCCTATCGTTGATTTATCCAAAATTGGTTCCGATTCAATTGGAAGAATTTGTTCACCGCGCAGAAACCTATTCCGGAAATGCAGCCGTAAAACACGCACTTTCAGTAGCTTCTTCCATTGACTCCATGATTGTTGGAGAACGTGAAATCATTACTCAAGTCCGACTTGCTTTTGAACATTGCCGTGATTTAGGTTTGACAGGTGATTTTATTCGCTTATTAATGAAACAAGTCATTCAATGTGCGAAACAAGTGTATACAGAAACATCGATTTCAACGAAACCAGTTTCAGTAGTCTCTTTGGCTTACCATCACATGAAAACCATGAACATCCCATTGGATGCGCGTATTTTGATCGTAGGGGCTGGAGTGACAAATACCACGATGTGCCGCTTTTTGAAAAAACATGGATTTCGTAATTTCCACGTATTCAACCGAACACTTGAACGAGCAGAAAAATTGTCGAATGAAATAAAAGGATCTGCTTATGCACTTTCCGAATTAGCGAATTTTGACAAAGGATTTGATGTCATCATTACGTGTACAGCGGCAAAACACCATGTATTAACGCCAGAACTTTATGCATTTTTATTGCAAAATGAAGTCCATGAGCGCGTGATCATCGATTTAGCCATTCCTCAAGATTTAGATGCATCCATTTTAGACGCACACCCAATCAATTATTTATCCATTGAATATTTGCAGAAGATTTCTAATGAGAACTTGAAGGAGCGTTCGAAAGAAATTCTGCATGTAGAGCAAATCATCGCCGAAGCAATGGAAGCTTTCGAAAACTTGTTCAAGGAACGAAAAGTGGAAATTGCCATGAAAGATGTACCTCAACAAGTGAAGGAAATTAAAAACATGGCTTACGAGACCGTTTTCCGTGAAGACTTAGACCAACTCGATCCCCAAGCAAAAGAATTATTAGATAAAATCATTGGATACATGGAGAAGAAATACATCTCTGGACCAATGAAATTAGCCAAAGAAATTATACTCAAAAATGCAAACTAATTCAAAAATACGCATTGGTACACGTGGTAGTGACCTCGCTTTGTGGCAAGCTCATTTCGTACGTCGTCAGTTGGAAGAGATTGGTTGTGAAGTGAGTATTCAAATCATTGTTACGCAAGGTGACCGAATTCAAGACCTCAGTTTCGATAAATTGGAAGGAAAAGGATTCTTTACGAAGGAAATTGAACAAGCATTGTTAAACGAGGAAGTAGATTTAGCTGTACATTCTCATAAAGACCTTGAAACAACGCAACCGGAAGGATTGCACATTGCGGCAGTTTCATACCGTGAGGATGCATCAGAATTATTACTGATGAGACGCGAAGCATTTGATGCAAGTCAAGCATGGAACTTGAAAGCAAATGCGGTGATTGGAACCTCTTCTGCTCGAAGAAAAGCACAAATTCTTGCTCAGCGTCCAGATTTGGAAATCAAAGAATTACGCGGAAACGTACCAACACGCATCGACAAACTCCGTCAAGGTCAATACGATGCTATTTTATTAGCACGCGCTGGTGTTTTGCGTTTGGAACTGGATTTATCGGATTTAGAAACAATTGTTCTAGATCCAACTTCGTTTATTCCAGCTCCGGCTCAAGGTGTACTCGGCTTACAAACACGTGTTTCAGATACCATTACAACGGAAATTCTACAAAAATTACATCATTCTGATGTCGCAACACGCATAGGATTAGAGCGTTCGGTACTTCGTCAAATGGATGGTGGCTGTCAATTGCCTCTTGGCGTTTATTGTGTTGGAGATCAAGTTTATGTTTCCTATTCACCATCTGCGAAGGAAGCTGCAGAAAATCAGGTGTACACATATGTCACAGGACAAGAAACGGCATTGGCACAAGAAATTGTTCAGCAATTAAAAAGGTGATCCCAAAACGTATTTTTATCTCTCGTCCAATTAATGAAGTTGGAGAAACGCTAAAAAACTTTGTTGCCCAAGGAGGAGGATTAATTGCTGAATCTTTAGTAAAATTTGAGTCTGTTCCTTTTCTCCACGATGTCACATGCGAGGTCATTTTTTTTTCAAGCATTCGATCCGCAAATTTTTTCTTCAGCCAACATCCCCTCCTGCCAGTTTCCGTAAAATATGCTTGCGCAGGACCAGAAACGGCAGAGAAACTAAAAAATCAATTTCAAATTTCATGTGATTTTATTGCAACAAACGCAGGTAATCCAAACGAAAGCGCACAAATCTTTAAAGCATGGTTGGGAAATAGACACGTGCTTTTCCCTGTAAGTGAGCAAAGCTTAAATTCATATTCGGGTATCCTTCCAAACACCCAAAAAACGGAGCGAATTGTTTACCGAACCATTTCTAATTCGAAAATAATTTCGCCATGTGACCTCTATATATTTTCCAGTCCGAGTAATGTAACGGCATACTTTGAAAGGAATGAACTTCCACTTTCTGCGAAATGCATCGCATGGGGATCATCCACTAAAAAGTCTTTGGTGACTCACCAAATTCCCGTTTTTCATCAATTGAAAACGGGAACATTACACGAATTGGATGATTTTTTATTTGAATTACTCTCACTAAATTCAGCGACGGATGGAATTTGATTTTACCGAAGAAATTACGCCTGAGTTGGTTCATTTATTGGAGGAAACAACACTTGGTACGAATGGCGCGATGTACCGTCATTTGGATGTCAAGGACCGCATTTATCAAACTGATTCTCCACTAAGTTTTTCTTTAAAACGAAATGCCCATCTATTAGCGAATATTACTTTTTGCAAACGATCATTCGGTTTGTATCTGCGTTATTTTGCCTTCGATAAACGGTTTCAATCCAAGGGGAATGCCCGACAAAACATACATAAATCGGCATTAAAACAGGAAATCACCGCTGTTTTCGAACGTGTTTCTGGCGAACATCCGGGGACCTTGAATATGTGTTATGCATATATTGATGCCCGAAATGAACGCAGTAAATGGATGAGTGAGCAATTTGGATTCCAGACAAAAGCGAAACTTGCTACTCAAACATTTAGCCGAATATATCCAAGGAAGTTAGCTGGATTAAGCGTCGAATCAATTCAAGAAGAGCACCTGCAGTGGATTCGTTCCAAATACCAAAACCACACAGCCTATTTTGAAGAATACATCAAGGTGGGAAACATTCATTGTTGGCGAAATGCAGCCGGAAAACTTTTAGCGATCGGTAAATTCACCAATGTAGCTTGGGAAATAAGTCGCTTACCTGGAAAATGGGGTGGGGTATTTGTCAAAGTTTTACCCTATTTGCCCGTTTTGCGAAAATTGGTCAATGTTAAAAATCACCAGTTTTTGGTTCCTGAAGCTGTATGTTTAGCGGATGAAAGTCCTGGAGTTCTCCAAGCTTTTTTAGCTGGTGTATTGAAATTGGAAAAGCGTCAGATGATGCTTTGGTGGAACGATGAACGAGATCCACTCTATGTAAAATTAAAGGATCAGATGAACTGGGGAATCATGCACCGAATTTTGGGTGTTTCTCCTGTTGATGTAGTTGTTCGCGGCACTTTCGAACCCGAAAGTCCAATGTACATTGCCGCATTTGATATGATTTAGGGTAAAATTTACCTTCTGCCGTCCATGATGCGCTCAATAAGCATGTTGCTCAAGCGTTTATCATACTCACTTTTATGCAGCTGATACTTTTGAAATTCTTCGGTAGTCATTAGTCCGGTAACCATGCCAATCATGAGGTACTTCACATGTGCATTTTTGGAAAAAACGTGTTTGATTTCCGTACGTTTCCCTTCAATGGTTTCCTTTTGAAAACAACGATTCAAAATTTGGTTGGACCTTGATTCAGCGACAAAAAGGTCGTGTTGAAATTTCAAGATTGGACGCAACACTTCGTTTTGAAATTGTTCTATTTCTGAAGCTTTTTCTATTTCTGTGGGAACGAGTGGACGTAAGTCGATTAAGGTTTGATCTGGACGTTGCATACTATTCAGACAAATCAACGGTGGAATAGTTCACGAGGAATTCTTCCATGTAGGAGCACATGCGCTCATCGTCGCTATTTCGTGCAAACAACACGTGCTTGCATTTCGGCAAACTTTCTGCGAGACGAGCTACAAATCCTTTTTGTCCGGCACGCATCTGATCATCCATGCACAACACCACGAAAAGTTTTAATTTTTTGATGTTAAATCCATTTTGAAAGTACATTTCACATACGCGACGTGTTGTTCCAACAATGATTTCTGTGCCATCGAACAAATCGTTTCGTTGTTTTAATTTATTTCCTTTTTCAACGACTAAATCGACCGTAAGGTCTTTTGCTTTTGCTGCCTTTTGAAAGTATTCTTCGATGTGACGTGCATCGTCATTGTTTGCACATACGATAATGGCGCGCGGGGACCCTTCTTCTGGATGTGGAATAATGTCGTCAACGATGGGCCAAAGATGATCCAAGTATTCTTCGGGTTCGGCATGTACCACAACCGAAGATCTAGCTTTTAATTGTTTGATGACTTGGTCGATTAACTCGCTCATGGATTGATTTTTTTATTTGCAAGATGTCTATCGGCATCTCGGATTGTTTTCTTTTTTAAATTTTCTTTGAGCGCCTGTTCCAAATCAATGTTTGTTTGGTTCGCTAAACACATGACAACAAAGAGTACATCAGCTAATTCATCGCCGAGGTCTTTGTTTTTGTCACTTTCTTTTTCACTTTGCTCACCGTAACGGCGTGCCATAATACGAGCAACTTCACCGACTTCCTCCATGAGAATAGCCGTATTCGTCAATTCGTCAAAATAACGAACACCAACTGTTTTGATCCACTCGTCAATTGTTTTTTGTGCTTCTTTGATGGTCATAATTGGGAATAAAATTAGTCAAAAGGAATCGAACACGAATATTCCCCTTGTTTTCCGTTTCTTTTTTCCAACTTTGTAGTATTAAATAAGTCAAATGGAAAAGCTGCAAAATTTCATCAATGGGACCTATGTTCCACCGAAAAATGGACAATACATCGACAACTTTGAACCAGCAACGGGACAAGTTTACGCTTTAATTCCGGATTCGGATGAAGAAGATGTGTTAGATGCAGTAGCTGCCGCTGAAAAAGCGTTTCCGATTTGGTCCAATATGTCAATTGAAGAGCGTAGTAAAATACTCGTTCGACTTTCAGACGGAATTGAAAAAAACATGGACGAGTTTGTTCAAGCGGAAAGCCGCGACAACGGAAAACCGGTTTCTTTGGCAGCTCATGTGGACATTCCTCGTGCAGTTTCGAATTTTCATTTCTTTGCTACTGCCATCACCCATTTTGCTTCGGAGTCACATCACATGGAGGGTGTTGGAATCAACTTTACGACACGCAAACCCATCGGAATTGTAGGTTGTATTTCCCCTTGGAACTTGCCTCTTTATTTGTTTTCTTGGAAAATTGCGCCGGCTTTAGCTGCAGGAAACTGCGTCATTGCCAAGCCGTCTGAAATTACTCCTTATACAGCTTACTTATTGGGAAGAATCGCACAAGAAGCAGGAATGCCGGCAGGAGTACTAAACATCTTACATGGAACCGGTCCCAAAGTTGGAGATGCGATTGTGAAACACCCTAAAATCAAAGCCATTTCCTTTACCGGTGGAACGAAAACAGGAGAGTACATTGCACGTACAGCCGGACCAATGTTCAAGAAATTATCTTTAGAATTAGGCGGAAAAAATCCAAACATCATTTTTGCAGATTGCAACTTCGACGATATGTTGAGTACCACTATTCGTTCGTCTTTTGCCAATCAAGGTCAAATTTGTTTGTGCGGATCACGTATTTTCGTCGAAAGACCGATTTACGAGAAATTCAAAGAAGCTTTCGTCGCAAAAGTTTCCCGTTCCAAGGTTTCTTTCCCAAGTGATCCGGAAGCGAAATTAGGAGCGATTGTTTCTGAATCACATATGGAAAAAATCTTATCGTACATTGCATTGGCGAAAGAAGAAGGCGGAACTGTGTTAACCGGTGGAAACCGCGTGCATTTGCCTGCTCCGCACGATCAAGGATATTACATTGAACCGACAATCATTGAAGGACTTTCCTACGATTGTCGTACCAACCAAGAGGAAATTTTTGGTCCAGTAGTGACCATCACACCATTCGATACCGAAGAAGAAGCATTAATGATGGCAAATTCAACGATGTACGGATTGGCGGGAACGATTTGGACAACAAATTTGAACCGTGCTCACCGAGTAGCGGATCAGCTACAATCAGGAATTGTGTGGGTAAATGCATGGCTTGTGAGAGATTTGAGAACCCCATTCGGCGGTGTTAAAGCATCGGGTGTGGGTCGCGAAGGAGGATGGGAAGCACTGCGGTTTTTTACAGAAGCAAAAAATATTTTTATCAAATACGAATGAAAAAATTACTGATCATTTTGTTTTTCGCTGGACAACTACATGCGCAGTTGGAGCCGCGAATGTTTCAGATAAAAACAGATGGAATCGTTGCCTGGAATTACTATTTTGGAGATGATTTCGAAAATCCAAATGTAGACGAATCCAAATGGCATAAACGTTATCCTTGGGGTGGACTTTTGGCTGATCAAAAGCAATATGCTGCTCCTGAAATGTTGAGTCAGTCGGGAGGAATACTACACCTAAAAGCAAACGAAAACAAGGGCTTTTATCCAGTAGAAGATTGGATGATCAATCGCGAAGAAGCAAAAAAACATGGTTTAGAAATCCAAGGAAATACGGTGAAATTAGATTACTTGACTTCTTGTATCTGGAGCAAACAAGCGTTTCGTTACGGTTATTTTGAAATCCGTGCGAAGGCACCATCCGGACAAGGACTTTGGCCAGCATTTTGGTTGTATGGACAAAATTCGAAAGATGAAATCGATTTCATGGAAATGAAGGGAGAACGTCCAAATGAAGTGCACATCGATGTACATTGCCCCGATTCATGTGAAAAAGTATCAGCAAAACCATTTGGTTTACCGAAAAATTGGGGTGGTTGGGTGAAAATGAATCAACAATTGACCGATGAATTTGTCACGTATTCTGGAGTTTGGCTTCCAGGGTCTTTGACGTATTATGTGAATGGTGTCCCTGTTTCTCATTATGCAGGTGATTTTGATACGCCGATGAATGTCATAGCAAACTTAGCCGTTGCTCGAGATGGATTTGCGTTCAATCCTGGTCCAAATGCAGAAACGAAGTTCCCTTCTGACTATCAAGTTGATTACATTCGTGTGTGGAAGTTGGTTTCAGACAACGAGTACAAAACAAATAAGTTCCTTGGTGCAACGAAGACAATTGCGCCCTTGAAATATCCGGTAGTGAATGCGTCAGCATCAAAAGAGGAAATACGCATCAAGAGGAAAGTCCGCTTTGTATATGACAAGAAACAGTTATCGGAGGAAAGTGGATTCTTATCCTTCGTTCCAATGTTGACCAATGCCGAACAAGGTTTTGCAGGAACGTATCAAATACTTTATAATGGAATTTCTGCAAGTGATGTGAAAATTTCAGTTAAGGATAGCGCTCGAAACATCTTTTATCCTACACCATTTAACGAAGGATTTATCCTAAATCTGCCGAAAAAAGGGGAGTATCAATTGATCATTGAATCCGGTAAAAACAGAGCGACGTGTAATTTTACAATTTAATACGATCCAAAAATTTACTGTGTTTCGTTTCCTTTTTCGGAAATCGATATCCACCCACGAGTTTAACGGTGTAAAAGGTTTGACGGTAGATAAGTTGATTAAATCGAATCGATTTGTTGTCAAAATCAGTGACTAAAAACAGAAAGTATTTCGGTGTGGTGTAGCCTCCCATCAAGCGGACATCATATCGAGGGGCAAGGCCAAGAAATCCCCTGAAATCTCCGTTTACTTGATAATACTTCGCTTGAATGACTGGACCGACACCCGCCCAACCTGCGATTTGCCAGTTCTTGAAACGATTCACATAAGCGTATCCTGGAACAAAGCCTATATCGAAAGCGGAAAGGGTACTTGTCCTTGTTTTTGAATTCTGTTCGTCTTGCAATACATCCGGAATGAGTCCACCATTTTTTGTGTCCACTCCGAAGAAATTCATGGTTCCTTTCACGTACCAGGTGTGCACTAGATTCGTATAGTAGGAACGTTTTCCAAGTAAAGCGCCCATTTTAAAATCTTTGTGGTGGAAATACCAGGCATTAGCGGAAATATTTAACGATTGGATTTTCGGTTGAATGGAATTTCGGTGGATGTCATCCAAGTTTGGGTCCCAACGGTTTGCACCTTGAATGGAAAAACCATGAATGTACTTGAATTCAAAATCATAATACACTTTTTTGAAACTGAAGTCCATGCCTAAATTGTATTGCCTTGAAGTACCATAGTTACTTGCATCGCGGATATTTCCAATGTTTGGTATGCTAAAACGAATCACAAACCACTTATAATTAAAACCCAAGCGCAAGAAAGGTGCTAGGTTATTTTTAAAGGTGATTTTTTCAATCTCACTCGTCAAGGGATAATGCAAAGAGAACGGTGCGGAGGTATATCCTGTTTCCGCAGAAATGATTTTCGAATCGCTGAAATCCAAGATGTTTGGACTCGATTGCGCCTGTAATCCTAACGAAAGGAATAGACAAAGACTACTGATGAATGTCCTCAAGATCCAGGATAAATGCATATACTTTTGCTATTTCTAATCGTTCACTACTTCTTCCGGATCCACCGCCATGACCGGCATCCATGTTGCATTCAAATACCAAAGGATTTTCATTGGTTCTTAGAGCACGTAACTTCGCCACATACTTCATAGGTTCCCAATATTGCACCTGCGAATCATGGTAGCCTGTTGTGATGTACATCGCTGGATAATTCATTTTTCGAAGGTTGTCGTACGGAGAATATGCCAACATGTACCTGTAAAATTCCAGTTCTTGCGGATTTCCCCATTCTTCCCATTCTCCGGTCGTTAGCGGAATACTGACATCCAACATTGTTGTGACTACATCAACGAAAGGAACTTGAGATACAATTCCTTTCCATAGGTATGGCGCCATATTGGTTACCGCTCCCATTAAAAGTCCACCAGCGGATCCTCCTTGTGCGTAGATGCGTTCCGGATGACAGTATTGGAAGCGACCTAAGTGCTCTGCGGCATTGATGAAATCTGTAAATGTGTTGATTTTCTTGGTGAATTTTCCTTCCTCGTACCAGTGCTCACCCATGTACTTACTCCCGCGAATGTGCGCCATTGCGAAGACAACTCCACGGTTTAACAAACTGATGCGTGTGGCGCTGAAAGTATCTGGCAGTGTGTATCCATATGAACCATAGCCGTAAAGCAGGCAAGGTGCATTCGCGCGGTCAATTCCTTTTTTGTAAACAAGCGAAACTGGAATTTTTGTTCCGTCGTTCGCCAATGCCCAAACACGTTCAGATTGATAATCGGAAGCGTTAAAATGGGGATCCAATAAGCGTTTTTGAAACCAAAGCTTTTTATGGCCAGTTTCGATGTCGTATTCAAAAACACTCGATGGTGTGGTTAGTGAATTGTAAGTATAAAAAAGGCGTTTTGTTGCGTAGTCATCGTTCACACCTAGGCCCAGGAAATAACATTCTTCATCGAAGGAAAGGTAGTTTTCCGACTCCGAAGTTTTGATTTTGAATTTCCGTAAGCCATTTTTTCGCTCTTCGATTAACAGAAAATCTTGGAATGCGCTTAATCCCTCAATTAATGTGGATGTATCATGTCCGACAATCTCCGTGCATTTTTCTAGATTCGCAGGAAAGTTATGACTGAATAAGATTTTCTTATTCGGTGCTTGGTCGTTGGACAAAATGTAAAAACCGGATTCATGGTGCGCAATTTCGTACAAGTGTCCTTGCTGTCTTGGTAAAAATACCTGCGCTGCTGTTTCAGGTTGTTCAGCATCCACCAAGGAAACCTCTGAAGTCAAAGAGCTAAAACAATGAATCATCACGTATTTGTCCGTTAAGGATTTACTGATGCTCACGTAGTAACGCTCATCATCTTCTTGAAAAACCAATTGATCTTCCGAGGAATGGGTTCCTAGACGGTGTCGAAAAACTTGGTATTCACGAAGTGTTTCCGGGTCCTTTTTGATGTAAAAAATGGTTTGATGGTCGTTTGCCCATACGATACTACCATCAGTATCTTCGATTAAATCTGCAAGAAACTCATTCGTTTGATTGTTCCGAAAACGAATTTGGTATTTACGTCTTCCGATGAAATCTTCGCTAATGGCTAAAAACTGATCGTCCATGGATGGACTCCAATCAGCGAGTTCATAGAATGAATGTCCGGCTGCGCGTTCATTTTCATCCAAAAAAACGTGTTCTGTTTCACCGGTTAAGCGAACTATTTGTTGGTAGTCTTTCCCTTCGACTTGACGTACTTGATACGTGATTCCTTGCAAGATAAACGGCGCACTTACATCGTTTGGATCAATGCGCGCTTCAAATTCTTTCACTAGTCCATCAACAAGTCCTTTTATGGGTTCAAAATACTGTGAACAGTAGTCATTTTCCGCGTTCAAATTCTTCAATACTTCGGGAGAATCACGTTGATTCATCCAAAAATAGGGATCGATTCGCGTGTGTCCATGTTCGCTTAACACGTGTGTTTCAGTCGGTGCAATGGGTTCAATAAAAGGAGGTCTTTTGGACATAAAAAGTGCATTCGAATGACAAAAAACGCGTCATTCTGTAGATGAGTTTGTACAAATTTAGTCAATATCTGCCTTTTATATTTTACCTTTGAATGGTGAAGAAGTTGTATAAATTATTATTGAACCGTTTGCCACGACCATTGCTCATCCGCTTGAGTTATGTTTTTCGTGTTTTTGCACCGACATTGTACCGAGGAAACAAGGTCGAATGCCCGGTATGCGAACGTTCCTTTTCGAAGTTTTTATCCTATGGATCAGACGTTGCGCACCGCGATAATGTTTTGTGTCCGTATGACTTAACCCTTGAGCGTCACCGTTTGATGTGGCTTTACCTACAACAAGAAAGCAATTTCTTTACAGCGGAAACATTATCCGTTCTTCACGTTGCTCCGGAACAATGTTTTATCGACCGTTTTCGTGCGCAGAAAAATTTGAATTACTTAACGGGGGACTTAGTTTCGCCATTAGCAGATATTCACTTTGACTTGCATCAAATTCCGCTGGAAGACAATCGATTTGACGTAGTTTTTTGCAATCACGTAATGGAACACGTTGATGATCCGCTTCAATGTATGCGTGAACTTTTTCGTGTAATGAAACCTGGAGGTTGGGCGATTATGCAAGTACCACAAGATTTTACGCGCGATACTACCTACGAGGATCCAAGCATTACGAGTCCAGCTGAACGCGAAAAACATTTTTGGCAAAAAGACCATGTGCGTTTGTTCGGGAAGGACTATCCTCAGTGGTTAGAAAAAGCCGGATTCTCCGTAACTGAATTTGATTTGAATAAGCATTTTTCTTCGGAACAAATCGAACGTTTCCGTTTGATGAAAAACGAAGTGTTGTACATCTTTCACAAAGCATAGGACATGAAAAAATTGGTATTTTTCTTTTTGCTTCCTTTTCTAGGATTCGCACAGAAGAACATTTTTTTACACATCGACCCTGTATTTAACAACCAAGCATTTATTCCTCAGACGGTGTACATGGGAAATAATGGGCAAAACGTTGCATTGGATTATTTGAAATATTATTTGGCGGATGTCACTATTACCCACGATGGTGGACAAGTACTGGATTTGACACAAACTGTATATTTAATGGATGATGCGAGTCACACCATATACTTTGGCGCGCACAATGTCACGAACATCGAGCAAATTAATTTTCTTATAGGTGTCCCGAGTCGTTTCAACACACAAGCAGGTTCTTTGGCCCAAGACATATCTACTTACAACGCCACAAATGCTTTAAGTTTCCAATCACCATCAATGTATTGGGGTTGGGCTGCAGGATACATGCACATGATTGTTGGAGGAAAAGCAGATGGCAATAACGATCAAATTCCGGAGGCATATTTCGAATTGCATAACCTTGGTGATCACAACCAACGTTCGGTGAGTTTTCCAAATGTGATACCAACCAATTCCAACCCAACACAAATTGATTTATATTTTAATTGCCATGTCGATCATTGGTTAAACGGAATCAATTTAGCGACAGTTGGAGTGCTTCACGATGAAACGGGTATAAATATTCAGGTGATGCAAAATGTAGAAACCAAAGCAGTTTTCGATCAGCCGGCAACGGCTGGAGTTGCAGTCGTAAATCAAGCGGCTGTTCAAATTTCCTCACAGCAGGGCGCGATTCAATGTACATGGGTTGGACAGCATACAGAAACAGAGATTGTACTTTTAGATCAGTCTGGACGTCAAATTCGTAAGCAAACGTTCGGTAATTCCGCTGGGCAATTTAGTTGGATTGGCTTGAATCCAGGATTGTATTTTATTCAATACGCTGATCATCAAGGGAAAGAACAAAGTCGTCAAGTTCTGGTATTCTGATGAAAATCATTCGTTTTTCCGGACCTTTTTTACTGCTACTCTTGATGGGACTTTCCCTCACGAAGTGTAAGAGTCCACTCGATTTAAATGCTGGAATTGTTGTTCCAACTCCAATTGACAATCCACAATCGGAGGCGAAAATAGCCTTAGGAAAAAAATTGTTTTTTGATACACGACTTTCCATCGATGGAACCGTTTCTTGTGCGACCTGTCACAAACCAGGCAGAGCATTCACAGATAACTTAACCGTCAGCGAAGGAATCAAAGGTCAACACACCGAACGTAATTCACCCAGTATTTTGAATGCGGCATTTTTGAAAACTGCGATGTTCGATGCGCATTTGGAAACCTTAGAATTGCAAGTCATCGTTCCCATTCAAGAAAAAACGGAAATGGGTCACAACATGAAGGACTTAATGAAAGTCTTGAGAGCAGATCCTGAATACCAAAAAGCCGCACAGGAAATTTACCACCGAGATTTTGATGCTTGGGTATTGACACGAAGTATTTCGGCGTATGAGCGCAGTTTGATTTCCATGAATTCTCGCTTCGATCAATACCAAAAAGGAAACCAACATGCGATAAACGCAACGGAAAAAGCGGGATGGAAATTGTTTTCTGAAACCTTGTATTGCACGAAATGTCATCCTGCACCAAATTTCACGACCTATGTCGCGGAAAACAATGGATTGTATGCATCCTACGAGGGAAAAAGCGATCAGGGGCGATTTCGCATTCACCATGATTCATTAGATATCGGAAAATTCAAAGTGCCATCCTTGCGTAATTTACCCTTGACCTATCCATACATGCACGACGGTAGCCTGGAAACAATCGACGCGGTGTTGGATCATTACGTGAAAGGCGGAAACGGACATCCATTGCAGAACAAAGCGATTGTTCCGTTTAATTTGACAGCGAAAGAACGCAAACAATTAAAAGCCTTTTTCAATACCCTTGTCGATACCGGTTATTTAAACCAATAAGTCAAGAATCCTCCTTATTTTTGTGGCATGAAAACTTCCACTTCGGATCCCATTTGCGCCTTAGCTACGGCGAACGGCATTGGTGCGATTGCCATGATCCGCACTTCTGGCCCACAAGCTAAAACCTTGGTTTCGAAGGTATTTTCCAAAGACCTATCTGTGCAAAAATCGCATACGGTACATTTGGGATGGATTTCGAACCTGTCTGGCGAGCGCATCGATGAGGTTTTAGTGACCTTGTTCGACGACGGAAAGAGTTTCACCGGAGAAGAAAGTGTTGAGATAGCCTGTCACGGATCCATTTTCATTCAACAGCAAATTTTACAAGCATTAAGCAGTGTTGGATTCCGAATGGCAGAACCAGGAGAATTTACGCAGCGTGCCTTTTTGAATGGTCGCATGGACCTTTCCCAAGCAGAAGCAGTTGCCGATTTGATTGCATCACAGTCGAAGAACGCGCATGAAATTGCCTTGAAACAATTGCGTGGAAACTTTTCCAGTGAATTGCAAGAATTACGTGAGAAGTTGATTCACTTTGCTTCCTTGATCGAATTGGAATTGGATTTCGCAGAGGAGGATGTCGAGTTTGCGGACCGCACGGCCTTGAACAAGATGGTTGCTGAAGTGCTTCACATGATCAGACGTTTAGCCGCATCATTCGAACTTGGAAATGCCATCAAGAATGGCGTGCCAGTCGCGATTGTAGGCGCACCGAATACTGGAAAAAGTACCTTGTTGAATCAGTTGCTTGGCGAAGAACGCGCGATTGTTTCCAACATTGCAGGAACAACACGCGACGTCATCGAAGAAACCTTAAACATCGACGGAATTTTATTTCGTTTAATCGATACCGCAGGAATTCGCGAGACCACCGAAACAATCGAAGCCTTGGGAATTGAACGTTCCCAGCAGAAAATCCAACAAGCGAAGATTGTTTTGTGTTTGGCCGATGCTTCCGATTCCGAAAACCTCGACGAAACCGAAGCATGGGTGCACGACCTACGTGAAAAACATCCAGAGAAACACGTCTTGCTTTTAACCAACAAAATTGATTTAGACACATCCCGTCTAACGGACAGCCTACAAATCAGCGCCTTGACGGGAGTTGGCATTTCAGAACTGAAGTCCAAATTGGTCGAGAAAGTACTCGGCGATTTCAACATCCAAGAAGAAACGATCGTGTCAAACGCACGTCACCATGAGTCTTTGCAAAAAACCGACGAAGCCTTGAGCAAAGCCCAAGAAGGACTGCACATCGGCACCACTGGAGACTTTATCGCGATGGACATCCGCACAGCCATGCGTCACCTCGGAAACATCACGGGCCACATCGACGTGGATACGGATATTTTGGGGTCGATCTTCTCGAAGTTCTGTATTGGCAAATAAACCCTCAATCTTCTCTCAAAAAATCTGAATTTAAAACAGTTTTTGATGTCTTTTTTGGATTAATTCAAGGTATGCCTCTTTCATTTCTTCTGATAGGAAACTTTGTTTAATCCAAATAATCCAAGTCGGTAGAATATTTTCAAAGCGCTTGTAAATTGCTTCTAACGATTTGTCGTTGATTTTAAGTGAAGTTGCCAATACTTGAAAATCGTTTCGATTCAATTTGCTCTTTTTACCATTGATTGTTAGTGCTGATTCTTCTTTATCTTCTGGCATCACAATGGCTGTATTTAATAAATCATAGGCAGGTGAAAATGCGTATTCTCCAAGCAAATTCTCGATCAACGAGAAGTTTTTTAGGTGCATATCTGCGTTTCCGGTGAGGTAGCTAAACAATACCACCTCAAAGATGCGCTGTGCTTCAAATCCTTTATTGGTAGTATATATGTGAGAGAGTTTTCCAATTTTTTCGATGGATCCTCGGTATTTGTGTTCTGTTAGGTTTTCACTCAATTGGCAAAAATCTTCTACCGCAATTTTTGCACCTTTATTTCTATCAAAGCGCTTTGTGATATAGGCCAATTCTCCAGACTTTAGTCGAATCAATCCATGAAGGGCTGTATTCATCTTCACCAATTCTGCTAGGTGCATGGTAAGATCCTCATTCTCTGGAAGCTCTTTGAACTGTGCAGTCGGTGGTTTTAAAATGTAATCTCCATGCATTCCCACGAGGGTTAATCTAGATGGCTCATTCCTATGTTTCTCTACATGTAAGGACAACTTAGGCTGCACACCGGTCACCGTTTTGCTTTTAATGATGGTTTGTTTTGCGAGTTCTTCCAACTGTATTAAGTCAAAATCGATGTTCGGCGCTTGTGTTGCACCAAACAATTTTTTAGCACAGGAAGGATGATAATCCTGTTGTTCCTTATCGAGGAGTTGATAACAATGTAAACACTTACTCATGATTCGATTACCTTACTGATGATGGATACACAACCAATATTATCTTTACAAAGGGTTAACAACATAGAAAATCGGTCGTTTGGTTTTATTTTCCAATGATTTAAGGCAATCGTTAATAACCATCCTTCTGGAATTAAACCATCAAAGAATGGAAACAGGACTTTGCTCGAGTATGCTTTTTCTTGCAATGGTAAAGTGAGGCTTACCGGTTTAGCTTGCACGCTTGCTAAATAATCTACATCGTATTGAAATAGAAATCCGTCATCTGTTTCACTTAATATGCCGGCAAATTCATTTTTGTAATATACATGTCCTTGCCTCATCAGTTTGTTTTTTGAATGACACCAAGTTCACTTCCAAACAAATCCAATAGTTGATTTACCTTGTCTAGTCGCACGGATTGTTTCCCTTGCTCTAACTCCCGCACAAAACGAATTCCAACACCAGCTTTTTCTGCCAATTCAGGCTGTGTAAGCTTTAGTTGTTTTCTTTTTTCTTTAATAAAAGTTGCGATAGAAGTATTCATTTTTATACCCATTAGGGTACAAAAATACGAAAAATAGTTTTAAACGTACCCGAAAGGGTATAAAAACCGAAAAAGACATTTATGTATACCCGATAGGGTGTAAAAATAGAATTGCCCTTCTAGCAAACCAATCGTTTTCATTGATTTTTTTCCAGACAATTCCTGTATTTAATCCATTAAAAAACTACGTGCTACAGAAACGATTTCTTTATTCAAGCTAACAATATTTTCTAATTTGTCAACGGGATATTTATCACTATACCCAGTAATTTCTAAGAAGTGCTTACCTCGTGTTGATGTGATTTTTGCAATTACTTTGCGTTGATTGTCGTCTACTAATATGTTGAAACTATTTTTCTGATCGCGGTAAGAAATTCTTGAAAAATCTACTTTTTTAAGGGAGTTAATTATGATTGTTTTAACAGCGTGATAAATCTTTAATTCCTCACTTGTTGTAATTATTAACGTTCCATTTTTAGATTCTTCTTCAATCAATTTTGGCAACACTTGCTGAATTGAATTTGCATTGACTAATCCACGAAGTTTATCTTTAATGGCATCATTCATTCGTTTGCCGGGCATTCTCGCAAATAGTGCTTTGATGAATTCATCCGAAGGATTTAGTAATTCCTCAGTAAGCGCATCATTGAATCCTTCTAAAAAGAAACAATCTTGTGCCTCTTCTTGTATTTTTACTAAGAAATTATTTTCAGTATTGTTTTTGTGAAATTGCGCGAATAACTCTATTTTTTCATCGTCCAATTCTGTAAAATCGATTACCAAAAATGGATTAGGATGCAATTTATTTTTCTCTAAATATTCTGCATAAAAGCGCCATTCCAATCCATTTGTTAGAATTCCGATTTTTGATCCTTCAGTATGACTAAAGTAACCGTTGAGTTGCGCTCCCTCTTTATCTGTTAATTTTTTACCGAACCTTTTACACTCGATTATAATTTCGGGCTTTTTACCTTTAACCATTAACCCAATATCTGCCTTGTCATTTTTTTGACCCCAACCAGCATTTATTTCAGTTAGCATATCTTTAGGGTCTCTACTGTATCCGATTAATCCTAGTAAAGGTTCAATAAGGTACATTCTAGTTTTTGCCTCATCCGTACACTTTTCGTCTAGCCCTGTGAAATCAAATTTCGCAAAGCCCTTTTTTACAGCACTAACAATCCTTTTATCTACATTCATGATTCAATTATTTTAATTTTCTTTTTTTTCAAATTGTATGATGATCTTTACATCACACTCAATTTTTAACCTAATATCTATTTAACATTGCTGTTTACTGAAAAACTTAGATCTAATATTTGATTAAATACCTCGTGTTTTCTCGGCGTTTGATTCAAAAATCAACTTTATAAATTGTTTCAGAACTCCTTATCTCAATTTTAATAATACCACCTCTTCCATTGGAAACATTCAGTTGTTTTCCGACAAAGGCATTCTTATCTAATTGAATAGGTGTTTGGCCCAACGGGGTTAGTCCATTCAATACAACTGCCGGCACATTTGATTCGATTCTAATTAGACCTGGAGAAATTTCTTTAAAAGTCGGTTCTGAAGCAAGAAGTGTAATAATCTCATCACCTTGACGATATAAACATGGTTCTTTAACTCTTGAAATATCACTATTGATAGCAGAAGTAAGTTCATTTAAATAGAAATTCACCGAATTTGCATTTAACAGCCTAGCTCTTCGAAATAGCTCTGAAGTGTTCGGATTTTTGAAATCTTTCGCACTGAACAAAAGGTTATCTAAACTATTGAATCCATTTTGTAATGGTGAACGCCATAGGCTTTTATCATATTTTAATAGTTCAATTGCGGTAATCATCACAATGAATGAAAAGCGATCAATTGAAGGGTTAAAATCAATTAATCTTCTTTGTGGATGTTGAAATTCTGCACGTCCGTTTTCAATGGCATTTAAATGTGAGAGAGAAGGGATATACATACCATCATAATCGATTAGTTTAAGATTGATCATAGATCCGATCTCCTCAATCAATAAGTTTCCACACTGAACATCTCCGTGTCCGATATTGTTTTCTTCTAAACTTTTGGAGAGTTCTACTACTTTCTTTTGTAATTGATTTAGCTTGTTGTTATCGTTTAAATTATTGCCTATCCAAGTATTTAAATCTTTTCCTGAAGACCACGACATTTGAATAAGCGGATACGCTTTTCCTTTTACAACGATTTCGTTGTCTAAAAATCGGTAATCAATCTTCCAAGTGACGTGAATTGATTCCAAATGTTTGGAAATGGATTTAGCTCGTAAAACTCGATCAGCATCATTATTCAGAAAACATCTGATTCCGTAGGTATTATGGTTATAATTGGCTTTAAAAACAACTGCATTTGTACCAGAACCAAATGCGTATACTTTAATAGGGCTGATTCTCATAGGAACGAAAACAGCTTCATTTAATACTTGAAGACAATCGCCATTTTTTGAAATGATGGTTTGATTATATTCACCAATGGATGGGTATTGCATTACTGAATTGTTAGGTGAGAAGTATCATTTTTTTTTGTTGTATCGGTTGGACTGGAATTTTCTTTACCTCCCGAATTACCTTTTGGCGAGTCAACAGTGGGATTTTTTAAAAACAACAATAAAAGAATAATTGAAAGAATACCTACCATATAGAATAACAGAATCTCATGAAACTTCTGCTTTTTTTTAACTTCTTCAAAGTCGTTTTTTATGCCATTGAAATTCTGCATAATTGTTTGGATATCCATATCTGAAAAATTTAAATTAGAATCACTTTCCTTAAAAGGAATAAAGGTGTTTGGTGGAGTCGGTTCTGGAAATGAAAAACCAGTTGGAGGAATAATTGACTTCGAGGATTGAATCAGATCTGAAATATATACTATGGTAATATCATCCTCTTCTAGTAGATTAGAATTCCAAAGTTCTTCGATTTTCTCAATAAATGAATCGTAGGATTCAAAGTGAATGAGTTCATTTACCCACTTAGGATCACTTAGAAACAACCTGCTAATCGCATCAGTACAAAGTAATAAACCTTCTCCATTTTGAAGATTAATTTTTGATTTTGAAATCTCAAATGAATCAGGTTCTTCTTTTAAAAGATTAACGGTATTCAGAAAATATTGATTATCATTTAATTCCATAACGGAATGAAATGGAAATGAAGAGATATTCGTATTTTTTTCAATTCTAAAAATAGTGCAATCACCAATACTAATAAGATCAAGGGTGTTTTGATTATTAAATTGAATCCCTAGAAAAGTGGAGGTTGATCCTTCACTAAATTTTTTCCTTTCCAAACTAGCAATAGCCATATTATCACTAAATTTCGGTGGACCGGATTGAATTTCAGCTGCGGCATTTTTTACTAATTGACAAAATCCATCTTCTTGAAAAGTTGGATTTTTGCAGAATTCTTGAACAAGCTTTTCCGCCCAAAATTCTGACCTAAAACTTTGAGTCGACCCATCTGCAATAGCAATTGTTTTGTTGTCTGGATTTATGCAAAATTTATCCTGTACAAAATTGTAGGTTAACGAAGATTTTTTGTGTGTTTGGAGTACTTTAATTTTCATTTATTGAGGTGTGCCAATGTTCAAAAAATTTATTAAATCATTTGCATTTCCATTAAATACATATCCTTTAGACCCATTTTGGACCTGATATCCTTTCGCCCCAGCAATTCTCAACATGTTTTCATTTAGTGGGGAAGACAAATCAAAAAGTAAGTTTCCAAATTTGTCAGAAGAATTTAGTTGATTTGGGAATAATTTTCGATCTCCCGCATTGGAAGATAAGTGAATATTCAAAACAAAGGCATTACCAAAATTAGTCGATAGAGATTTCAATCGCTCAACTTGCTCTATTAAGGTGTAAAAACGAAACCCCGTATCGGTTGCCTCCCCATCCGTAATATTGATAATGATTGGGGGATGGCACTCCCTATGATTACCCCAATTTATCCAATCTTGACAAAGTCTATTAGCATTTTCGAATGCTTTAGTCATAGGAGTATCGCAATTTGCATAAGGTTTCACCCAAATAGGCTTATCTTGTTCCTGACCAATTGGATAATCGAAAATATCTTTTATAGAAACCACCCATTTATTTTGTAATTGTCCCTCCCATGCAGATTGTACAGAATTACTCGATTTACCATAACCTATAATTGCCACTTCAAATCGATTTTTTATTTCTCCTGAAGTTCCAATACACCTCAATCCAACCTCATATAAAGTATCATTAATAGCATTTGCTACTTCGACTGATTTTGGATGATTGGCATTACCAAAAGAATCAGACATGGATTGACTCTGGTCTACTAAGTAGACTATTAAACACGGATTAGTGCTAGTAATAACTAGGTTACTTAAGTCGTTAAACTGCATATGTTAAATTATTTATATAAACTGCCGTTTTGGTAGCCGTCGCTATTTTTTGAGTCTATATTATTTTGATTATTTTGATTTTGACCAGTAGCATTATGACCACCACCATATTGTCCCGGGTATCCTGAATTAGTGATTGTATTCGTTGACTGGTTTTGTTTTATTGGTTGCGTAAAAGTATTATTAGAATTATTTTGATCATCTTTTGGGTTTTCCCCATATTGATTTACACCTGAGACTCCATCTTGGAAAATCATCCACAATCCATAAAAAGGAATAATTTGAAACCAACCGCTATTGCCCAAATCATGACATCTTTTAGCTCCTTGAGCCCAAAGAAACCATAATAAAGGTATGGATGACAGCAAAATGATTCCATTTCCTGCGGATGATAAAATCAACGTTATTACAACTCTTGTAAAAACAAAAAGAATGAAACTTATTCCGTATTCAGATCTACGAATTCGGCCTTCAAAAGAAAATGGGTTATTAAACATACTGGTTATTTATAAATGTCTCCGCTATTGTAGCCATCATTGCTGTTGTTGTTTTGAGAATTATTTTCTCCGCCATTGTAGCCTGCTGAAAAATTGGATGTTGTTGAATTATCATTATGTCCACCGCTATATCCACCGCCATATCCACCTTTAGTTGTTTTTTGGATAGTACCGCCATTTACTTTTGGTGCAGTTAGATAAGTAATTAGCCAAAGTAAACCAGGTATAATACTATTTGCTAACAACATACCTAGGATATAAGGAGCTGAAGAGGCTGGGCTTCCATAAGGTGTTTGAATCCTTGCGGCATTCATCCACGCCATCAAGAATAATATCCCAAATATGATGGTAACTGTCCATGAGATGGCAACCATTGTTGAATTTAATTTTCTCATAAATTAATTTACAAAAGGTTATTTAAAACTTAATTTCTCACAAATCTACAATTAAAGTAAAATAAAACAACCATAAGTGTTAAATAAAACAACCGATATTATACGTGTGTGTTTCACAGCATTGTGGAATTTTGTTTCATGGAAGAATTCAATATTGGTGCACAAATAAAGTCGGTGGTAGAGTCCAAGGGGATGTCTGTTACTGAGTTTGCGAAGCGCATCAATAAGTCAAGAGAGAATTGTTATTCCATCTTTGCCCGAAAGACCATCGATACGGGTTTGTTGCAAACCATTAGTTCGGTCTTGGACCATGATTTCTTTGCACAGTTTATACATCCTATGACCAAATGTCGGCGGAAACGCAAAAATTGCGCGATGAAAACATCCTGCTGAAAGAATACAATTCTATGTTGAAAGGGAAAGACTAAAACGCTCGGCAATTTATGCCCGCATTTTCTCTACCCAAATTGCAAGCAAGTACACAAGTGAGATACCGAAAAATCCAAGTAGGATGCCATGATATTGGCTAAAGAATTCGGGAAATGTTGATCCGATGTATAAATATGCTGCTGAAACACATAGCTTGAAAGGAATGAACTCTGCGTTGGTCCAAGTCATTTTTTTAGTGAAGAAATTCATATGCCAGTTTTAAAGGTTGGAATAAAGTTAGTTCGAAATGATTCTTGGAAAAATGACCTTGCTCAGGTTTTTGATAATGAATTGATTTTAAGTATATTTGGTTTGAATCTAAATCATCAACTATGAAAAACGCAATATACTTTCTAGCGGTAATCACCTTGTTTTTCTCAACCTTAGGCTGTAACAAACAAGAAAAATTAGCGATTAGTTATCCAACCAATGGTTTGAATGGCATCAATTTATTGGCACTCACAAGTGACTCATTGGAGGTTGCTCCAGTGAATTATTCGATGAATGCCGTTTTAGGCGAGAAGGCACAACTTAAAATTGTAATCACGAAATTACCAACACCTAGTTCGAATTCCGTTTGGTTTTATGATGTAATGACAGATGGATGGATCGGGGGAGACTTTGATGGTACGAGCCAAGAATTTACTTCCACCAAAACTGGAAACATTGACTTGGATCTCGAATTTCAAGGACAAGGGACTTGCCGTATCGATTACTACGAGAATTCAAAGACTGTGACGAAATCGAAAGTGTTTAGTTGGTAGTGATTTTGTTCTGTAATAGATGTTTCGTGTTAATTTGCTCCGAAACTTCTATTTAATACACTAATAACTAGTTTTTTCATGGTTTCCATTTCATCCGCTTTACTCGCCGCAACAAATAGGGTAATACTCGCCAAAGCTTCATTGCTAATGATTGAACGACCAGAGGGGTGGTACAATAGGGAATTTGTTTGAAGAAACAACAAAAAACATGCTGCTGCAATTCGTTTATTACCGTCAACAAATGCATGATTTTTAACGATAAGGTATAGCAACATCGCTGCTTTTTCTTCTATCGTAGGATAAATTTCTTGGTTGTTAAAACTTTGTTGAATGAGGTAAATTGAACTATTGAAACCTCCGTCTTTTTCTTTACCGAAAATGTCCGAATTGAACTCTTCACGCATGGAATCGATCAATGCATAATACTCGGAGGCATCGGGATAGTTTGCTGCTCTTGTATGATTACCCTTCATATCCAAGGACTCGTGATCATAATCATCTAAGAGTTTTAATCCTAAATTAAAATGATGTAACCAAGATAAATTCTCTAGCTGCGAAGTTGTATCTTCTATGACACGGCTTAGGATTCGAATACCATCGTGAAGTACTTGTATCTCTTTGTTCTTTTCCGCTAAACGTTTTTCATTGATT
This sequence comes from Crocinitomicaceae bacterium, assembly GCA_024643545.1. Lineage (GTDB taxonomy): Bacteria > Bacteroidota > Bacteroidia > Flavobacteriales_D > Crocinitomicaceae > UBA952. The sequence continues at coordinate 384,302 of JAHEMR010000005.1, forward strand.
GCGACTCCCTCAATTAAGTATTCTTTCAATCGTTTCGTTGCCCATTGGCGAAATTGGGTTCCTCGTTTTGAGTTAACACGGTAACCAATTGAAATGATTGCATCTAGGTTATAGAATTTAATGTTCCTTTTAACTTCTCTTTCCCCTTCTTTTTGAACTACCGAGAAAAGCTCGGTAGTTGAATTTTCATCGAGTTCTTCTTCTAAAAAAATATTTTTCAAATGCAAGCCAATGGTATCTGAGTCCTTGACAAAAAGTTCTCCTAATTGTTTTTGATTGAGCCAAACTGTATCCTGTTCAAACCGGACTTGGACAACCGTCTGATTGTCAATTGATGTAAATATTTCCATTTGAAGTTTCATCTGTTACTGCGTTTTTTTAAATTTTTAAAAATGTGGAGGTGCTTGATGTTTCAGATGATTTTGTTCAAATAAAACACACAAGAATCTCCTGTCTTTGAAATGAACGACCTACTTAAAGATAACAAAAATGAGGAAGAAAATCAAGAGGAAAAATGTAAATCCCAGTGAAAATGCTAGAACTATTTACTGCAACTCTCCATCAATCGCTTTCTCCAATGCTTCGATGGATCCAGGACTATAACCCATGGATTTAAAGACTATTTGTCCTTCGCGGTTGAGGATCAGGTGCGTTGGATACCCTGTGATGTTTAAAGGCGCAACGTCCTTGTCGGAAATGCTTAGGACTTGATAATCAAAGTCTGTTTTCTTGAGAAAGCTTTTCAGTTGATTTGGTTTGTCTAATGCGATGGCCAAAAATTCCACGTCTTTGCCTTTGTATTTCTCGACGAGCTTGTTCAATTCCGGCATTTCCATGTTGCACGGTTTGCATGCGATGAACCAAAAGTTGATGACAATGATTTTTTCCTTTTTTGGATTGAAGTCCGACAATTGAACTTCCTTGTTTTTTAAATTGCGCAAGGGAAGGTTCTTGGGAATCGTTTGGGTGCTTAAATCCTCACTTTCCATTGGCGCAGACATTTGCATCATCATGCGTCTTTCATCTTCCGATGACTTGCGCAGTACGAATGCTTTGATTTCCTTTTGATTGTTCACGAAGGGTTCTGGGATTAGTTCTCCCGAACTTAAATAGTAAGCTAAACTATCTGGACCGATTTGTTTGCCGTCCACTGTGCATACTGGAATACTGATGCCATCCAACATCATTGGCTGGGAGAAATCCAGTTCATTTGCTTGGGCTTTGTGAAGCTTGGATAAGTCGATTTGCGCGTGAATCTGGCTGCATGAGAAAAGTATACTGCAGCTAAAAAGGATGGCTTTTAATATGGTCGTCATGTTTAGAAATTGAAGCTTAAACTCAACCTAGCACCTGCTTGGGAGAAGTTGAAGTTTGGCAGTCCTGCACCAAGAGGAACCGACGTAATGGTTTGACTTAACACCATGTTCTTGAAGAAACAAAATTCGAGGTTCCATGAATGCTTGTTGTTGCCAATGAACGAGAATCCATGCCCGAATTCGAGTCCGATGGAAGTCATGTTCACATCGAATTGCTTTTGGATGTTATTGGTAAAAGGTGGCATGGTAGGATCCTGAACCTCCACACTTTCTTGCGAACTGCGCACACCGTAATTGACGCGAACGGGAATGTACTTCGCTACATTCGATTTCATTCCATCGTATTGAAACTGATAATTGGCTCCAATGGAATAAAAATGATCTAAACCGGAAAGTAATTTCATGTCTGCTTTTATTCCCACAAAATGCTGACGATTCAGGTATTTCCCGGCTCCCATGGTCATACAAATTGGCAAGTCATAAAAGTAACCGTTGCCAGATGACCAAATGTAATAATCGTCCGCTACGAAGCCATTATCGGTTCCTGCAGCGAATTGCGTGAGTCCAAGCATGAAGGAAAACTCATCTGACTTTCTGGGACGAACAAGAGTATCGCGTATGCGTTTGCTATATGTGACATTCTCTTCGAAATAATCGTACATCTCACGGGAAAGGGAATAGTTTCGGTTGTAATTGTCTCGAAAGGTCAAATCGCCATCTTTTTGATTGAATTCGATGATTTCACCATAGAGCACTTTCCCTGTTTTCAAATGTACAATGTCATAAACCACTACTTGCCTTGGTTTCGTTTGTGCAAATGTGTTTGCTTGGTATAAACAAAGGACAACTGTCAAAAGGAGAATGTTACGTAACATGTGCGCTTAAAATTTGCCCTAAAAATAAGCCAAATCTGTGAATTTTCAATTGCATGAGGAATCCATATCTTTGTAGCGTGTCAAAATACTTAAGCATAGCGAAGATCAGCGAAGGATTCTACAAGGAAAAAGGATCTAAGTTTTATGCATTTGCAGTGCCCTGTAAAACAGAGGAGGAAGTCAAAGCATTTATTCATGCCAAACGAAAGGAACACCATCAGGCTGTTCATGTGTGTTCCGCTTTTCGCTTAGGGAGTGACAAGAAATTGTACCGTTCAAGTGATGATGGCGAACCATCAAATTCTGCTGGTCCACCGATTTTAGGACAAATTCAATCCTTTGATTTGAGTAATATACTGATTGCCGTGGTTCGCTATTACGGAGGAACCAACTTAGGTGTCGGCGGACTGATAACGGCTTATCGTACTGCTGCGAAAGAGGCTTTGGAAAACGCGGAAATCATCGAGTGCGAAGAGGAAGTGGTGTGGGAACTCCAGTTTTCTTATGCAGACTTACCGCAGGTAATGAAATCCCTGAAAGCGTATCCATGTAACATCCTAACGCAAGAATTGTCAGAAATTGGACAAATCTCTGTTAGCATTCCAATGTCTCAAGAACGGTTAATGTCCGAGTTGGTCGGATTTAAAATCAATCCCTAAACTTTTCCTTTTGGTAAGGAAATAGGTCAACCATTTCTCCCGAGTAATAAAATTCATAGGCAACAGAACCGAAGGTATATTCTTGGTCGCGAATTTTAAAATTTGATCCACCTACAGAAGGGTTTTTCTTCGGAATCGACTTTACGTATCCAAGATTGAAAATGGATGCAAGAATTTCCGGTCGATCATCAATTGGAAATCCTGCTCGTTGCCATTGCATTCTGATTTGTTTGATAAACAATCCTGCATATAAATAAGAATAATAGTGATCCTTGTATTGCACCAATCGTTGAATGCGCACACTATTGGTATCATTGTGTTTGTTTCGGTAATTCACCGTTGAATCATAGTCTAACACATGTTCAAAATTTTTCCCTAAATAATATTTAGAGGTGCTATCTGTTAAGTAATTTTCTATGTTTTTTGCTGTATTTTCCTTGATTCCGGTTACACCATAAGAGTGATTCGTTTCCAAGGCAAGGGTTTTTAAAGGTGCCACTAAACTTTTAAAGCGTTCGCGGCGTGAGTTAAAGAGGCGAACCTGTTCTCCTACCAAGCAGGCAACAATGTACCTTGCCTCGACACCAGCTACTTTTGCCGCTGAATCGATGTATTTTTTATCTTTTGAAACCGCTTCTTTAAAGTATTTCCATTCTACAATGTTGGTCCAGTCAAATGCGCTCAAATTCGAGGCTTTGTCGCTCATTTTTTTCTTATTAATAATGGCTTGAAGTTGCTCTTGGTATGCTTTGTTTTTCATTAATTTCAAGTCGACTGCTGCTAACATTTGAAGTGCTAACTTATCATCTTTGGAGGATGTCCAGGCATCCATGATGGCATTGGCATTTTTAGGATAATATTCGTTCAACAAGTGAATCCGACTTAAAATCTCATTCCGGTAAAAAGCGGTGTTTGAACTATCAATCTTAAACGATTGGTTGTATTTATCGTGAATTTGTTGGTAGTAACGGTTGTTGACATCCACCGCTCCACTGTCATTGGTGAAATTAAACTTCATTGCCAAATACGTTCCAACCAAGAAAAATCCGTAAAATGCAAATCCGTAAAGTGCAATGAGGTATGGGATTTTAATCCATTTTTTTTGAAAAAGGGCGCGCATATTCTATTATTAACAGGGCTTTATACTGAGACAGAGGAAACAAGTTACATTAACGGAGATTTCTGTTAAAAATTCCAAGCGTGTTTTCATAGAAACGCTAAATTTGAAACATGGCTTTAATAAAAGAATGTCGTGGATTTACACCACAATTTGGCGAGGACTGTTACCTCGCTGAAAACGCAACTGTTGTTGGCGATGTTATCATGGGAAATGAATGTTCTGTTTGGTTCAATGCGGTTGTGCGCGGAGATGTTAATTCAATCCGAATGGGAAACCGAGTGAATGTGCAAGATGGCGCAGTGATTCATTGTACCTATGAAAAGACCAAAGTGAATTTGGGTAATCACGTTTCCATCGGACACAATGCACTTGTACATGGTTGTACGGTAGAAGATAATGTGCTGATTGGTATGGGGTCCATCGTTATGGATGACTGTTACATCGAAGCAAATAGCATCATTGCAGCAGGAGCCGTTTTATTGGAAGGTACGCGAGTAGAATCTTGGAGCATTTATGCCGGTGTCCCAGCGAAAAAAGTCAAAACGTTGAGTCCAGAGTTATTTGCAGGAGAGGTGCAACGCATTTCCAATAATTACGTCATGTATTCCGGTTGGTTTAAAGAGAAAAAAGACTAACTTAACGTTTAAACGCTTATTTATGAAAACCAAACTAACTACGATTATTTGTGCACTTGGTGCGTTCCTATTGTTGAATGCGTGTCATGGATCAAAGAAAGTTCAATGTGACTCTTACGGTCAAATTCAAACATCAAACACAGACGACCTCGCTTCAAAGTAGATCATTCAGCTAGATTAATCAGCAGTTTTTCTTTCATTCTGACGGAGAAATCGTAATTTTACTCAACTAATATGAGTACTATGAAATACGATCGAATCGACTCCAATTTATACATTTCGAATAGAAAGAAATTTACTGAACGAATGACAGCTAATACGTTAGCAGTTTTCAATTCCAACGATATTTTTCCAATCAGTGCAGATAGCACGATGCCGTTCCAACAGCACCGAGATATATTGTATTTATCGGGAGTAGATCAAGAAGAATCGATTTTGGTTTTATTTCCAAATGCGAGCAATCCATCCCACCGAGAAGTTTTATTTTTGAAAGAAACCAGTGACTTGATTGCTGTTTGGGAAGGGGAGAAACTGACGAAGGAAACAGCCTTTTTAACTTCAGGTATTAAAACCGTTTATTGGTTGCAGCAATTTCCGACCATATTTAAGCAACTAATGGCCGAAGCACAAGGAATGTATTTGAATACGAATGAACATTTACGTGCGAATACGGAAGTTGAAACCCGTGAGGATCGATTCATCAAACAAGTTAAAATAGATTATCCAGCACATCAAGTACATAAGTCAGCGCCAATCATGCATAAAATTCGTTCCATCAAAGATGCGGTAGAATTGGAGTTGATGCAACGCGCATGTAACATTACCGAAGCTGGTGTGCGACGCTTATTGGGATTCATCAAACCAGGTGTTTGGGAGTACGAAATCGAAGCAGAATTGGCACATGAATTTTTGCGCAATCGTTCCAAAGGTTTTGCTTACACACCGATTGTCGCATCTGGAAAAAATGCGTGTGTATTGCATTACATTGAAAACAACCAACAATGTCAAGATGGCGATGTTATTTTGTTGGATGTTGGTGCAGAATATGCGAATTATTCATCAGACCTTACCCGTTGTTTACCTGTTAATGGACGTTTTACTGCTCGACAAAAAGCAGTTTACAATGCGGTGTTACATGTAAAAAATGAAGCACAAAAATTATTGGTCCCAGGAACAATTATGGCGGAGTACCACAAGCAAGTTGGATCCTTAATGGAAGAACAATTAGTTGGACTTGGATTGATTTCTATGGACGATATTAAAACACAAAATCCAGATTGGCCTGCATACAAAAAGTACTTCATGCATGGAACTTCCCATTTCTTGGGATTAGACACACATGATGTCGGAATTTGGCATGAACCGATTTCCGCAGGAATGGTGTTTACGTGTGAACCGGGAATTTACATTCCAGAAGAAGGACTCGGTATTCGTTTGGAGGATGATTTAGTTGTTCAAGCATCTGGTGCGCCGTTCAATCTTATGGGCGATATTCCAATTGAAGCAGAAGCGATTGAAGACTTGATGAACGCATAGTTCATGTTGCATTATCGTTCATTTGGCGAAGGAAAAACCCTTGTTTTTTTACATGGATTCTTGGAGTCATCTACCATGTGGGATCATCTCCCGCTGCAGGAATTGAATGTCCATTGTATTTTCATTGATCTTCCGGGACACGGGCAATCTCCATTGAATGATTTGGCAGAAATACCGAGTATTCGCTTTATGGCGGATGAGGTTTTACAGGTGTTAAATACGCTTCAAGTGAACGAATTCACGGTCGTTGGTCATTCGCTAGGGGCATATGTCGGCTTGGAAATAGCCCAATCACCCACTTGTCAAAAACTTATTTTTCTGAATTCGAATTGTTGGAGTGATGACGAGCAAAAACGCCGAGATCGTTTGCGCGTGGCGGAATTAGTCTATTCCGCGAAGAAACATTTTATTCGCGAAGCCATTCCTGGTTTATTTGGGCGACCAATGGATTTTCAGGCAGAAATAAAACATTTAATCAAGAGAGCTAATCACATGAGTCCCGATGCGATTGCTTATGCTGCCTTGGCGATGCGCGAACGAAAGGATTATACCTTGGAAGTAGTCGCGAATCCATCAAGGTATGTGTTTATTCATGGAGAATTGGACACCCTTGTTTCCACCGAAACTTTACAGAAAAGATTACCGGGAATCACGATTCATTTGCTCACCAATGCCGGACACATGTCCCACCTAGAGTCAAGTAACCGTGTGATGGAAATTTTGATAGAGGAAAAAGAGTAATTTTTTTTATCCGATAAAAATGCCTAAATTAGTCATGACAAAAATAGGCATGAAAACAATTATTCACGAAAGACTTCAGGAAAAGGGGATTAAAATCCATGAGTTAGCTACGCATTTGAACATAGACGCGAGTCATATGAGCCGTATTTTAGCGAATAAGCGCAAACCAAGTGATGTTCAAATTAAGAAAATGTCGGAGTCGTTAGATCTTCCGTATAGTGATTTATTGACCTTTTTTTTGTCCGGAGAGGTAGTTAAAATTGTGAAAGATTACCCACAATTGGCACAAAGTATTTTAGTCATGGCCGAGGAACGCGTGAGTTACTTATTAAGTGATGATCGATTTGAAAACATCGCTATTGGTGCTGAACTTCAAGAAAAATTGAATGAATTAGAATCCTTATCCAAAAGATGGCGCACAATCAAGCCCTTAGATAGCATTCAATTAGAAAAACTACAGGAGTATTTTCACACCGCCTATACGTATGAGTCGAATCGCATCGAAGGAAATACTTTGAGTTTACAAGAAACGCATTTGGTTGTCAATGAAGGAATCACCATCGGAGGAAAAAGTGTGCGCGAACACCTTGAAGCAATTAATCACGGTGAAGCAGTTGCTTTATTGCATGATTTAGTGCGGAATGATCTTTCGTTTAATGCACATCGTTTAAAGCAAATTCATCACCTGGTTCTCAAAGGAATTGACGAACGCAATGCTGGAAAATACCGAGGCACGCAGGTCATGATTTCAGGCAGTCAACATGTGCCACCAGCACCATACATGCTCGATAAACTCATGGAAGATTACTTCATTTATTATGAGCAAAATCGTGGGCGTTTACATCCTGTTTTATTGGCTGCTGAAATGCATGAACGTTTGGTGACTATACATCCGTTTATTGATGGAAACGGCCGCACATCGCGTTTAGTAATGAATTTCATACTTCTGCAAAACGGTTACACTATAGCCAATTTAAAAGGAAATTTAGAAGATCGCCTGCGTTATTATGCTGCACTAGAAAAAGTACAATTAAACCATGACAGCAGTGATTTTCACACGCTCATCGTTGATCACGCATTGGCTTCGTTAAAAGAGCATTTATTGTTGGCGGGGGAGGCTAATTAAAGTATTGCTAAAAATTCCTTGGGTGTAAAAACAGGGAGTTCTGAAAGTTTGAAGTCTTTCGTGTTTCTTGTCAAAATGGCCTCGATTTTTGTATGATGTAGCGCGCTGAAATATTGCAATGCATCTTCGAAATCAGTGAATTTAGAATCTAGAGCTGACAGTACTTGTCTTTGATCCATCGACAATACTGAAATAATGGTTAACAATCGTTTTAATTGTTCTATCACATAAACATGAGAAGCCTTTTGTCTGAGTAAGTAATAGGTATTTGCAACGATTACTGGTGTCACAAAAGCTTGCAGTTCTTTATTTTCACATTTCAACAGAACCTGTAACGTGTTATCTGAAAATGGTTTTCGGTCAAGTAGGAAATCGAGTATAATATCCGTATCCAAAAGAATCTTTTTCATTCGTTTAAATACTTTTTTTCAAGAACATCTTTTAATTGCTGCTTGTATTCGACCAAATCTTTATCCTTGAATGACCCCTTTAAGCTGTACAATACGGATGGCTCTTCAACAAGTTGAGCAGAATGATTGACTAAAACACTTAAGTAATTTTCAATCAATTGAGATAAACTTTTCCCGTTTTCCTTTGCAAAAGCCTTTGCTTTGATGATGATTTCTTCTTCTATGGAAAGTGTGAGTTTTGTATTCATACGTATAAATGATGTATTCAAATATACGTATTTAATTTTAAAAACAACTTACTCCCGTTCCTTCGAATCCATCACAATCGTTACTGGTCCGTCGTTGATCAATGAAACCTGCATGTCTGCGCCGAATTTCCCTGTCGCAATTTTTCCTGAAAAGGATGAACTTAGTTTGGAGAGAAAATAGTCGTAAAGCGGAATGGCTTGATCGGGTCGGGCGGCACGAATGAAACTTGGACGATTGCCTTTTTTTGTACTTGCGTGTAAGGTAAATTGACTAACGACGAGCAATTCCCCTTGGACATCTTGGACATTCAAGTTCATTTTTCCATCTGCATCAGCGAAAACGCGCATTTGGGTAATTTTTTGAATGAGGTAATCGGCATCTGATGTATCGTCTTCGGTTTCTACACCTAATAAAATAAGGAATCCCTGTTGGATTTCACCCACACATTCACCGGAGATTTTCACGGCTGCTTCACTGACACGTTGAAGTACGACCCTCATTAGTAATCACTTCTTCGGTGTGGATCACTGTCGTCTTCGTGCATGAGTTGCAAGTAAGTATGGTAGCGATGTGCGGCGATTTCATCGTTTTCAACGGCTGCTTTTACGGCACAGTGAGGTTCGTTTATGTGCTGGCAATTATTGAAGCGACATTCACCCAATAATTCACGCATTTCTGGGAAGTAATGTGCGTAATGTGCTTTTTCGAGGTCTACAATTCCAAATGCACGAATTCCTGGTGTATCGATGATGAATCCACCACTCGCCAACGGATGCATTTCCGCAAATGTGGTGGTGTGCTTTCCTTGTTCGTGTGCTTTCGATATTTCCCCCGTACGAAGGTCCAAGCTTGCATCTAACGAATTCACCAAGGTTGTTTTTCCAACACCAGAATTCCCAGAAATCATGACTTGATGCCCATTGATTTCTTCGCGTAAAAAATCCACGGTGGATTCCTCGCGTGCGGAGATAGGGTAACACGGATATCCTGCTTTTTTATACACGGATTTCAAGTAGTGAAATTGAGCGTTTTCCTCGTCTGTAAATAAATCTACTTTGTTGAACAACAAGGTTGTTGGAATGCGGAAAGATTCAGCAGCAACTAGAAATCGATCAATGAAGGCTACTTGCGTAACCGGAGATTTTAAGGTTACAACCAAGTAAGCACGGTCAATATTCGCCGCCAAAATTTGCATTTGTTTGCTGAGATTGGTAGACTTTCGAACGATGTAATTGTGTCGGTCTTCAATGGAACGAATGGAGTAATATTCCTCTCTCCCTTCAATAAAATCAGCCTTTTCGTCTAAAATCACACGGTCACCAGCGGCAATTGGATTCGTGGTTTTGAGTCCTTCGATACGTAATTTCCCACGGATACTTGCTTGCACGACTTGTTGATCCTCCAATAAGACTTGATACCATTTACCCGTTGACTTTAAAACGATTCCGTTCATGGAGACAAAGTTAATCAATCAGTGGGATGGAAGTTACAAGAAGAAAAAATTAATAAATTTGAAACATGACAAAAAACACACTCCTCTTTTTTTTATTTTTAGTCCTTGGTTCAGGGGCTTTTGCGCAAGTAACTGAATCTCCAATAGACACAGCGATTGTCACGACACCTGAAATTGATGCCGAATACAATGGTGGATTTGATGCATTAGTGAATTACCTCTCTCATAATTTATCATATATTGGAAACCCGAAGCATGAAAAATCGGTACCGAAGGAGGAACTTTTAGAAGGAGGAAGGCTCATTGTTCGTTTTATCATTGAAAAGGATGGTAGTATTACGCATGTGAAATTGGAATCAAAATTACCAAAGTGTGAACCGTGTAATGAAGAGGCAATCCGTGTGGTGAAAAACATGCCAAAATGGAAGCCAGGTTCGAGTGACGGTAATGCTGTTCGAACATATGTTCGTTTGCCAATTGTTTTCGACGTGGATTAGATGATTTTGTACGTCAAGACGGCTATAAAATTTCCCTACCTTTGACGTATGAAACAATTTGGACTCATCGGTAAGCACCTTTCGCATTCTTTTTCACCTTCCTTTTTCGCTGCTTTTTTTCAAAAACAAGGAATTGATGCACATTACGCAACGCATGAACTCCTAGAAATTTCGGACTTTCCCCAATTATTAGAGGATCATATATTTAGTGGATTGAATGTCACGATTCCATACAAAACAGCTATCATTCCGTTTTTGGGTGAATTAGATCCACTTGCAACTGAAATTCAAGCGGTGAATGTCATTGCGTTTGAAAACGGTAAGACGAAGGGTTATAATACGGATGTGTATGGATTTCAGCAAAGCATCAAGCCATTTTTAACTTTCCACCACGAACGCGCCTTGATTTTTGGAACGGGTGGTGCATCAAAAGCAGTAGCTCATGTGTTTAAGTCGCTCGGAATCGATGTCATTTTCGTTTCTCAAACGGAATCAAGCTTGAGCAATCACTTCACGTATGCAGATGTCAACGAACACATGATTGCTGCGTGTAAAGTTATCGTGAATTGTACTCCATTAGGGATGTTTCCAGACGTAGATTCCGCGGTGGAATTACCGTATGCGTCCTTGAGCGAGGAACACTTGCTCATCGATTTGGTCTACAATCCGGAGGAAACACTTTTCATGAAACAAGGAAGAGCAAATGGAGCTACCGCGATGAACGGCCTCAGCATGTTGCAACATCAAGCATTAAAAAGTTGGGAAATTTGGAATACCCCGCGTTAAGCCGCAGGGTTATTTCCGTTATTTCCAATGCTGTACCAGTCAATTTTTCTGGAGAAGTACATGATCAATGCCAAGATGATGAATACTCCGATACTTCCAATCAATAGCGCAAAGTCTTCCAATTGAATGATTACGAAGATAAAGATGTAAAGAATGCTCAATAATCCAGAAATGAATGCCGTCAATTTCGTTGATTTTAAAATCGCCTTGACGTATCCCGATATGAGGATCAGTGTTGCCAATGCAGAGATAAAGAAGGACATATTGAACTTCAAGTACTCCGATATAGACAATAACAAAGTGTAGAAAATCACCAAAGCAATTCCCACTAAAATGTACTGTATCGGGTGAATGAATGCCGATTGGAACACTTCAATAAAGAAGAACACCAAGAAAGTCAATCCAATGAAAAGGATCGCATATTTAATAGAGCGATGTGATTTTTGGTAGTTATCAACTGGTAAAATTAAATCAACTCCAAACGAAGAATTGTTGATGTTGAAACGACTTCCCACCCATGTTTGCGGGTAGTTTCTGTTCAAATTCAATACATTCCAATGAGCGGTAAATCCGTCTTTCGTCACCTTGTTTTCATCTGGCAAGAATGCACCGTTGAAGCTAGGAGTTGTCCATGTAGAGGAAACATTGATATCTGTTTCTTTTCCAACTGGCGTGAAGTACAGTTGCTGACTTCCTTTCAATTTTAATTCAAAAGAAAAGGTGTAAATGTGATTATCCGTTGGACTCAAGGCAATTTGTGCATTGATTCCAGAGGTGAAATTATCTGAAGTGGATACACCGGGACTAAAAGGAAAACTTAAATTATTCCAAGATAATTCGATTTGTTTTTCAATTCCACGAAGGTCATCGATTCCAACATTCAATCGTGCTTTTGAGAAATCGAAGTTAGCAGCAGGGATATCTAATTCCTCGAAATTCAGTTTATTAAATTCACCGCTCACTTTGATGACTGAGTTGTATACCACGATTTCATAGACACCGCGGTAACGACGTTCCGGTTTCATTTCGGTAACGATGTTCAGTTTACTTGGAAGGATGTGTAGTTTCTCAAAAACAGTCACCAATTTTTCTTTTCCGGTCGCTTTATCCGTTTCTTTTGCATAGCGCATAAACGGCAAGCTCATGATTGGACCTTTAATGGTTTGGGCTTCTCCCCATTTCGAACTTACTTCTTGAATGGCCTGCTCTTGTGTTGATTCTCTTTCGTAGATAATACCGCGAATCATCGATGTTGGAATCAATAAAAGCAAGGCAATAATTACAATGGTTCCAATCTTAAAATAGAGGTTCGATTTTAGCTTATTCATAGGAAGAAATTTTTATCTACAACGAAGGTGCACTTTTTTTATTGTGTTTCAAAATATTAAATAGGCAATTATTACTTGTGCTTAGCACGATTTTGTCGTTTACAAGCAACTAACAATCGAAACCAAGTGACAAACGACCGAATAAAAAATGCATGTGTTAGAAACTTTGCAGAGTCGAATTCAACCAAGAATTGATGAGCGACAAAATAATTTTTTAACTTTTTTAAATACAACACAATGAATGCATTAAAAAACAAAGTGAATTTGATTGGAAGACTGGGAGCAGAACCGGAAATCGTTAACATGGAATCTGGACGTAAACTCGCACGATTTACCCTTGCAACGAACGAAAACTACAAGAACAAAAATGGTGATTGGCAGTCAATCACGCAGTGGCATACGATCAATGCGTGGGGCAAGCTGGCGGAATTAGTTCAAAAAATACTGACGAAGGGAAATGAGATTGTGTTAGAAGGAAGGTTGGTAAATCAATCATATGACGGAAAGAATGGCGAAAAACGATTTACCACGGTCGTAGAAGCCTCCGAATTTTTAGTGTTAACGCCAAAAGCAGAAAAACAATCATGATGACAAACGATTTGAACCACGTGAATTTAATTGGGAAAGTAAGTTCACTTCCTAAAATCATGGAATTAGAAAATGGAAAACGCATCGCCAAATTCACTCTGTCCACGAAAGAACAGTACCTCGATGCTGATGGAAAAACGAAGACGCGTCGAAATTGGCATATGTTAAGTGCTTGGGGACGTTGGGTAAAAGTTTTGGAAGAATTAGGACAAGTTGGTTCGGAACTGGCAATCGAAGGGAAATTGGTTACTCGATTTTATCAAACCAACGGACAGCGGAAAATGGTGTCAGAGGTAGAGGTAAACGATATTGTCATTATGTAATTTTTAAAAACTAGAAGGTATGAATCCAATACGCAATTATGTGACCCTGATTGGAAATATTGGGAGTCAAACAGAAATCACGGAATTTGACAATGGTCAACGAGTGGCACGTTTTCAACTTGCTACTCCCAAAAGTCTTCGAAAAAATAATGGTAGGTATATTGCGGCCGTTGAATGGCACCGACTTTTTGCTTGGGGAAATATGGCTCAATTTATTGAGAAATATGGGGAGATTGGAAAAAAAGTCGCTATTCATGGCCGTATGGTACAGCGTACCTATTTGGCAAAAAATGGCGTTAAACGGATATTAAAAGAAGTCGAAGTGCGTCAAATCATAGGCTTGTAAGATCGACCAAACGTGCACACCTAAAAAAAGCGACTTTCGGGTCGCTTTTTTCATAGGACTGATCCTGAAAAGATAAAAATGTAATTACTTTATAATTACATAAATCAACGAAATGGAAGTGTCAATCATTCAAATAGGAAATTCTAAAGGTTTGCGCTTATCAAAAACCGTAATTGATAAGTATCAAATCAATGAAAAAATGGAAATGATTTTAGAAAATGACCATATCATTTTACGTCCATTCAAAGAACCTAGACAAGGTTGGAGTGAGGCGTTTCAAGAAATGCATGCTGCTGGTGATGATCAATTGTTGATAGATGATGTATTTGACGATGAAAATTTTGACGAATGGAATTGAATCAATATCAAGTAGTCTTAGTCCAGATAGATCCAACTATTGGAAGTGAGATTCAAAAAACGAGGCCTTGTGTCATCATTTCACCCAACGAAATGAATCTTCATTTACGTACGATTACTATTGCACCTTTAACCAAGACAAGTAAGAAATATCCCACTAGAATAAAAATTCAACACAACGATCAAATTGGATGGGTTGTCTTGGATCAAATTCAGACGATCGACAAACTGCGCATTGTGCAGAAATTTGGAGTTTTATCTGGGAAAGAAATCAAATCGTGTAAGCAAGTGATCCGGGAAATTTTTGTGGATTGATTCTGATTTAACGGAATCTGTTAATTTTATTCTTTTTTGCTATGTCCTTATTTCGAGCAATTTTATGCATTATTTTTCCGCCGTTATCCGTTGTTGATAAAGGTTGTGGTTCTTTTTTAATCGTTTTCTTTTTGACGTTAATGGGATGGATTCCTGGTGTAATAGCAAGTTTGATTATCTGTTCGAAAAAAGAATCTTGAATTAGAAACTGCTATAAAAGATGAAAAAATTCTATTCTCAATTCAGACAATTATCATGGTTTACGAAAGCATCTATTTTAATTAGTTTATGTTTATTGATTCTCTCATTGAGTCAAGATGCTTTTTATATTGATCGCCATGAGAACCCAAAAGCTTATGCAGATAGTTCCTTTTTGTTTTTTCTAGGGTGGATGAGTTTCCTTGGAGGTGGATTAATTCCATTTGTTATTTGGTTGGCGAATCCCCTATATTTCCTTGCCATCATTTACACTGTGCAACAACAAAAATTGGCTTTGCTTTTATCCCTAACCCCCATCATTTTGGCGTCTGTTTTTATGGTACTACCCACCATTCTGACGAGTGAGTCTGGTGCAACTTCGGAAATCACAGGCAGAGGCCTTGGATTTTACTTTTGGATTTCCTCGTTCATTGTTTTATTTTTTGGAGTTGTAATGAACCAAATACAAAAATCGAGAAAATGAAAACCACACCTGAACATAATGAGAAGTTTGTGAAAATGACCTTCGCTTCAGTCTATCCGCATTACATCAATAAGGTCGAACGAAAAGGCAAAACAAAAGCCGAGTTGTTGCAGGTGATTGAATGGCTCACGGGATTTGATGAGGTTAAACTAAATGAACTTGTCGCAGAAAACGTGACATTTGAGATATTTTTCGAACGTGCAAATTTACATCCAAACGCGTCACTCATAAAAGGAAACATTTGTGGCTATCGTGTGGAAGAATTAGTGAATCCTTTGACGAGAAAAGTGCGTTACCTGGATAAATTGGTGGATGAATTAGCCAATGGAAAATCCATGGTAAAAATCCTTCGAAAATAAGAGAATATGAAAAGTGCATTCATCTTTAGCTGTCTTTTTTTAATGGTCAGTAGTTGTCAAACGGAACTGTTAAAAACGAAGAGAAAAGAACAAGTTTCTGAACAGCAAGGCCCCATCACCCGAACGATTAATGATTCAACTTTTAGTTATGAATTAGTCAATAAAAAGTGGATAAACGTATCCATCATCAATTCTGCCGATCACTTTTCGATGCTCGTAAAACGATTTGGACAGAAAGACTCCATCGATTTCGATAAAGAACATATTTCAGCAAAAACACCGGAATTTGAATGGATGAATAATAAATTTATCTGTATAACGACTTGGTGGTCGGGTCCATTTTCATCTAGTTTGATTGTTCCGGTTAAACGAGTCACTGAACCGTTTAAATACTTCGTTAAAGGCATTTTAACTTCGGATAAAATTAGAAATCAAGTAGTTTATTCTGAACGTATTTTTGGCAAAGAAAAAATTCAATTTGCAATCGAAAATTTAGAGACAAATAAGAAGCAATTTGTGGATTGGAAAATTCCTTCAAATCACTCTGAATTTCCATATTGTGACAGTCTCTGTTTAAAAAACAATAAGTTGATTATTTGGGATGGATTAAAGTCCACAGTATTTTCATTCTGATGTGATTCATAAATTGGATTTCTTTCAAGGGTCGATTTAATAGATGAACCTTTCATTGTTCGCTATCGTTTATCCTTGCTCATAAAATTGTACCTTTGTCTCAAATTATTGAACTATGTCAGAAGAATTAAAAGAATGTCCATCATGTGAATCACCTTATGGATATGCAACTGGAGAAAATCAATTTACTTGTCCAGAATGTTCATTTGAATGGACGATTGAAGAAACTCCCGAAACTTCTGATGAGTTGGTGGTCCTCGATTCAAATGGCGCAGTTTTACAAAATGGCGATTCAGTTGTCGTAATAAAAGACTTACCCGTTAAAGGCATGCCGAAACCAGTGAAAGCCGGAACGAAGGTGAAAAACATCCGTTTAACGTTTGGTGACCACAACATCGATTGTAAAATTGAAGGATTCGGTGCTATGGGTTTAAAATCCGAGTTTGTAAAAAAAGCATAAACACCTTTTTTTCTACCAATATTTTCTTGGAATAAAGGAAACAATTGATTGTCTTTCTGTGTTATGCATGTGTATATGATGAACACAGAAGAACTCAATCAAGTCGATATCGATCGCATCATCGAAATGGCATGGGAAGACCGTACACCATTTGAAGCGATTTTTGCTCAATTTGGACAAACGGAAACTCAGGTAATTGCCCTGATGCGCAAGGAATTGAAACGTTCAAGCTTTATTCTTTGGCGCGACCGTGTAAATAGTGGCGTGAGTATAAAGCATGCAAAAAAACGCAATCCAGAGATTACTCGCTTTAGATGTTCTCGTCAAACGACTATTTCGATGAACAAAATAAGTAAGCGCTAAATGCATTTCCCAACGAAATACGACGAAATTCTAGCGAGAATTCAGCAGGTAGATCCGATCATCTATGGTGAAACACGCAATTTTTTGAATGGCGCTGTAACCTATCTTTCCCCATATATCGCAAGAGGCGTAATTAGTACAAAGATGGTCCTGGAGATCATTCTTGCTAAAGGCTATCATCTTTCAGAAATCGAAAGTTTTGTCAAAGAATTGGCTTGGAGGGATTACTTTCAGCGTTTAGGACAAGTTCGTAACTTGGAGCAAGAGGTCAAATTTCCCCAAACAGAAGTGGAGAATCATGAGATTCCATTGGCTGCAGTGAATGCACAAACAGGGATTCATGCCATAGATCAAGCGATTGAACATTTATACACGCATGGTTACATGCACAATCACTTGCGTATGTATACAGCCGCACTCGTAACGAATATTGCTAAATCACATTGGCTGTTGCCTTCAAAATGGATGTATTATCATCTTTTAGATGGGGATTTCGCAAGCAATCGCTGCAGTTGGCAATGGGTTTGCGGCGCTAATAGCAATAAGCAATATGTAGCGAATCAGGAGAACATCAATCGCTTCGCAGGCACGCAACAGCACGCCACTTTTCTCGATAGGCCTTATGATGCGTTACCGCCCAAAAAAGTTCCGACGGAGCTCATTGAAACGACGGATCTTATGCTCGAAACAGAGTTGCCAATTATGGAAAATATTCAGCTCGATCCTCAGCTACCAACATTTGTATACACCTATTACAACCTTGATCCAATATGGCACAGAGAGGAAGCTGGAAACCGAGTATTATTGCTCGACCCTACCTTTTTTAAAGAACACCCGGTTAGTTCGAAGGTTCTAAATTTTGCTTTGGAACTTGCAAAGAACATCGAAAACCTCCAACTTTTCACAGGGTCCTTTTCAGAGCTTAAAGAGACTTTCTCCTTAAGTGAAATGTATTTTAAAGAGCATCCATTGAATCAGGGTTATTCGGGAATAGAAGAATCCCGCGATTGGATATCTACTGAAGTTACTGGATACTTTCCATCTTTCTTTGCCTATTGGAAACAGGTAAATAAAGAACTCACCCAAAAGCAAGTCCTACATGATCATTGATGCTACACAATTAAGTCAATTTGAAAGTCGTTACAGAGCGACCTTGATCAATTCTTTGGCAGGAATCAAGCAAGCGTTTTTGATTGGAACAAAATCCACAGCTGGACATTCGAATTTGGCGATCTTCAATTCACTGATTCACATTGGAGCGAATCCACCTTTGTGGGGCTTCCTTTGTCGACCAGATACTGTTCAACGTGATACCTTGCGCAATATCCTCGAAACGGGTCAATACACTTTTAATTTCATTCATCAAGAGGACACCGAGAAAGCACACCAGACTTCCGCTAAGTTTTCAAGTGAAATTTCTGAATTCGATGCCTGTGGACTAACAGAAGAATACTTAAATGAATTCCCTGTGCCATTTGTTTCTGAAAGTCCAATTAAAATTGGAATGAAATTCGAAGAAAAAATGGATATTTCCATCAACGGAACCATTCTGATTATTGGAAGCATCCAATTCATAGAGCTTGATGAACAATTTTTATCCCTAGATGGATTCGTGGATTTGGCCAAGGCACAGACCTTAACATGTGCGGGTTTAGATGCTTACTTTGAAAATACACTCATGCAACGTTTGTCTTATGCTAAACCTGAAAAATGGCCGAGCAAATTGTAGATAAACCCGAAATTGTCATTGTATGGTTCAAACGTGATTTGCGTTTTACGGATCACGAAGCGTTGTATCAAGCACAAAAACAGTCTTTGCCAATTCTATTAGTGTATTGCTTTGAGCCATCGGTTATGCGATACCATGATAGCGATGTTCGACATTGGCGCTTTGTTTATCAGTCTTTGCAGGAAATGAATGAGAAACTTCAGGAATTGGATGCGCGGCTTTACCTTTTCCATTCGGAAGTACTCCCTGTGTTCAGTGAATTGCAAAAACAATACACCATCCGCACGGTTTTTTCGCATCAAGAGGTTGGAAATAAGTTGACCTTCGACCGCGACAAAGCTGTTCAAGTTTTCTGTCGTGATCAGGACATCACGTGGAACGAGTATACACACAATGCTGTTCAGCGCGGTGGAAACACTCGTTTGGACTGGGAAAAAAGATGGAAGTCAATCATGACCCAGCAACCCTTTCTTGTCTCTGAAACGGATTGGAATATCCTGTCATTGGATCCTGAAACCTACCTCAAACTGAAAGGTGAAGAACTACCTACTGAAATCACCACCAATCATCCCAGTTTTCAACCCGGGGGAGAGTCCTATGCTTGGAAATACTTAGATAGTTTTTTGAAAAAACGAGGGGTCAATTATGCCAATCACATCTCAAAACCGGCATTGAGTAGAAAGAGTTGTAGCCGAATTTCTCCTTATTTAAGTTATGGGAATATCAGTATGCGCATGGTGTATCAGTATACGATGCAACAGTATAAAACTTCGACGCATAAACGTGCATTGACACAGTTCATCTCTCGACTTCATTGGCACTGTCACTTTATTCAAAAGTTTGAAGATGAATGCCGCATCGAATTTGAACCGTTTAATCGGGCTTACTTAGGAAAGGAGAATAAGACAAATGAAACATTTATGGATGCTTGGCACTCAGCAAAAACAGGTATTCCTTTGGTTGACGCTTGTCTGCGCTGTTTGATGGAAACTGGTTACATCAATTTTCGGATGCGCGCCATGTTGGTTTCATTCTATGTCTTTAACCTTGGTCAAGATTGGCGTGAATTGCACTTTTTGGCGCGCATGTTTTTGGATTATGAACCTGGAATCCATTACCCGCAAATTCAGATGCAAGCCGGATTGACCGGAATGAACATTATTCGCATTTATAATCCCATTAAAAACTCAAAGAAGCATGATCCCGACGGAGTTTTCATTCGAACATGGGTACCTGAACTTGCTGAAATCCCTGTTGAATTTATCCATGAACCATGGCTATTGAGTGAGATGGAACAAACGCTTTATTCGTTTCGAATCGGAATTGATTATCCGTTGCCAATTGTCAATTTAGAAGAAACACAACGCGCATCTAGCGAGGAAGTTTGGTCGTTCCGTAAGGAATTAGCCGTTAAGAATGACGCAAAACGCATTTTGAAGAAACACGTCAATCCACGAAAATGAAACAGCGAAAAAAGGGTGATTTACCGCAAAAAATCTGTGTGAATTGCCAACGTCCATTTACTTGGAGGAAAAAATGGGAAAAAGTCTGGGACGAAGTAAAATATTGCAGCGATCGCTGTCGAACAACTAAAAATCACGCATGAACATAGGACTCATTTTTCCGCATCAATTGTTTGAATTAAATCCATTGCTATCGGATTGTGATTTATTCTATCTGGTCGAAGAACAGTTGTATTTTCGTCAATACCCTTTTCACAAGCGTAAAATCGCTTTCCACAGAAGCTCCATGAAGCACTATGAAACGTGGTTGTTAGCGCTAGGAAAAAAAGTACAATACATTTCAAGTACGGAAGAAATTTCAGATATACGACTCTTAATTCCGCGGTTAAAATCCATGGGAATTTCAACTATTTCATACATCGACACTACGGATTTCTTGTTAGAAAAACGCATCGTACAAGGGTGTCAAACCAAAGGAATCACTACAACGAAATTAGCGAGTCCGATGTTCTTGAATGACCTTGAGTCATTAACGTCGAAATATGGTTCAAAGAAGAAATTATTTCAAGCGGAATTTTACAAACAACAGCGGATTCAACGCGGTATTTTGGTGGATGAGAATCAGCAGCCTACCGGTGGAAAATGGTCCTTCGATGAGGAAAATCGTTCGAAATTTCCCAAGAAAGGGATTGTTCCGGAATTGAATTCCCCACGATTAGATGAATACGACCTTGAAGCCATTTCCTATACAGAAAGTAATTTCCATTCAAATCCGGGAAAATGTGAAGGAAGGATTCATTATCCGACGACATTTCAAGGTGCAAAAAATTGGTTACAGCGCTTTTTTGAGGAACGTTTTTCTGACTTTGGCACCTACGAGGATGCCATCGTGAAGGATGAATTGGTTTTACATCACAGCGTATTGACACCAATGTTAAACGTTGGACTTTTGACTCCTCAGTTTGTCTTAGATGAAGCCTTGGATCTTGCTTCCAAGAATAACATTCCTATGAATTCATTGGAAGGATTTATACGTCAAATCATGGGATGGAGAGAATTCATTCGCATGGTCTATGAACTAAAAGGTGTAGAGGAACGCACACGAAATTATTGGGGATTTACACGGAAGATTCCGGCGTCATTTTGGAATGGAACAACAGGAATCCCACCGATTGACGATACGATTCAAAAAATTCTTGAAACCGGTTATTGCCACCACATTGAGCGCTTAATGGTTCTCGGGAATTTCATGTTGTTATGTGAATTTGATCCCGATGAGGTCTATGAGTGGTTCATGGTTTTCTTTGTTGATGCGTACGATTGGGTGATGGTTCCAAATGTCTACGGCATGACTCAATTCGCCGACGGAGGAATGATGTCCACCAAACCCTACATCAGCGGCAGCAATTATTTAATGAAAATGGGTAATTTCGAAAAAGGAGCTTGGCAAGCCACTTGGGATGGACTTTTTTGGCATTTCATGGACAAACAACGAAACTTCTTTTTGTCGAATCCGCGTTTGGGAATGTTAATCCATACTTTTGATAAAATGCCTGTGGAAAAACGTGATCTCCATTTGACCAACGCACAAAACTATTTTGCATCCTTGGATGTTTTATAAACTGAATGAACATGAAAACACAAGAGCGCATCAACGAACTTATCGAATCATTGGAGCTTCTTCCTCATCCCGAGGGCGGATTTTATAAAGAAACCTATCGAAGTTTCGAAACCATAGACGGTGAACAATCTTTGATGACATCAATATTGTTTTTACTTACTTCCGATAACGCTTCTAATTTTCACCGCATTCAAAGTGATGAACATTGGTATTTTCATGAAGGAAGTCCGTTGACAGTACATGTGATTGGTGATAATGGTCACGAAAAGCGCATGTTGGGACTTGATTTCGCTAAGGGTCAACAACCTTATCAATTGGTGCATAAACAAGAAATATTTGGAAGTGAAGTGCATGAACCGAGTGGTTATGCCTTGGTTTCCTGTGCCGTTGCACCGGGATTTATGTTCCGTGATTTCGAATTGTTTAGCCGCGAAGCGTTGATGGAAATGTATCCGCAACATGAAGAAATAATATGTCGCTTGACGGCTCAGTAAAGTATTAAATCATCTATTAAATAAAGAAAAATGAATCTATCTCACAACAAAATACTCATCACTGGAGGAGCAAGTGGCATCGGACTTGGATTGACCGAGCGATTTTTGGCAGAAAATAACCAAGTGATTATCTGTGGCCGACGTGCCGAATTACTTGATGAGGTTCGCGCGAAACACCCATCGGTCATCACGCGTGTCTGTGATTTATCTATTGAAGCTGAACGCGAAGAACTAGCTGCATGGATTTCTTCGGAGCATCCGGATTTAACAGTGCTAGTAAATAATGCAGGTATTCAACAATGGATGAATCCTTCAGATGAAAATTTCTACGAAAGAGCGATGTTGGAAATGAACATTAACAACATGGCCCCGATTCATTTGACGCATTTGTTAATGAAATTGCCTTCATTAAAGACCATTATGAATGTCACTTCTGGATTGGCATTTGTTCAATTAACGGCAGTTCCAGTCTATTGTGCAACAAAAGCATTTTTTCATTCGTTCACCCTTTCATTGCGACATTTATTGAAAGGTAAAGTGGAGGTAATCGAAATTATTCCACCGGCCTTGAATACGGATTTAGGCGGTGTTGGTCTACATGATGAACATCCACCTGTCAGTGCGTTTATTGAATCCATTTTTAGTCAATTAGAAGAAGGCAAGGACACCCTCACTTTTGGATTTAGTGCTGCATTAGCAAATGCTGGTCCGGAGGTGATTAAAGGAACCTTTGATCGGATGAATCCTTAAATGATCGTAGCCGTCTTGGCTACAAAAAATGGATTTGTTAAATTGGCTTTGTTATAAACTAGCGGCTCACCCGTTTCTGCATGAACGACAGAACCTCCGAGCGCCTCTAAAATGGCTTGACCCGCAGCTATATCCCATTCCATGGTTGGTGCAAAGCGCGGATAAATATCAGCTGTCCCAAGGGCTAAATCAAAAAATTTCAAGGCGGAACCCATTTGGGTAAATGCGATTTCTGGAGAAAGGGCTTTAAGGGATTCGATGATGTCAAGAACAGAACC
This sequence comes from Crocinitomicaceae bacterium, assembly GCA_024643545.1. Lineage (GTDB taxonomy): Bacteria > Bacteroidota > Bacteroidia > Flavobacteriales_D > Crocinitomicaceae > UBA952. The sequence continues at coordinate 407,794 of JAHEMR010000005.1, forward strand.
CGAATGGTGACTGCGTGAACCGATCAAAACAATGGGATTGTTGTGTTTTTCAGGAGTCGAAAGTTTGTTCCAAGCCGTAAAATCGTGTACATCTTCAAATGAAAAGAGGTAGACACCGGTTTCTTCGGATCCAATTATTATTTCACGTCGAACGGGTGAAGCAATGAGTCCAAAATGCGCTTTCCCTTCCTTAATTAAGGCGATATTCACGGCGAATTCCCCATTTTTTTTGATGAATTCTTTTGTTCCATCTAAGGGATCTACACACCAGCATTCCGTCCAATTGGAACGTTCTTCGAAGGACATTTTCTCCGTTTCTTCGCCTGTAATTGGGATGTTGAATGGACTTAAATGCTGACCAATAATATCCGATGAAGCTAGGTCGGCCTGAGTTAGGGGAGAACCATCAGATTTGATAATTTCTTCAAAATCGTTTTGATAAATCTGCATAATCGCTTCCGAGGCAGCGATGCTCGCATGAATAGCGGCTATGTATTTTTCGTGAAAAGGATTCAATCAAAGTGCATTTCAGGAACAACATCAGGAACCACAAGTTCACCTTCCGTTTTTGAAATAATTTCTTCGACACTAACGCCTGGTGCGCGTTCAATCAAGTGGAATTTACCATCCTTGATTTCCAATACCGCTAATTCAGTCACGACTTTTTTCACGCATCCAACCCCTGTTAACGGCAAGGTACATTCTTTGAGGATTTTAGATTCTCCTGCTTTATTGCTGTGCATCATCGCCACAATAATGTTTTCTGCAGATGCGACAAGGTCCATTGCGCCACCCATTCCTTTGACCATTTTCCCTGGGATTTTCCAGTTTGCGATATCACCATTTTGTGAAACTTCCATGGCACCAAGTACGGTTAATTGTACATGTTGACCACGAATCATCGCAAAAGAAGTCGCCGAATCAAAGAAAGAAGCTCCAGCAACCGTTGTAATCGTTTGCTTTCCAGCATTAATTAAGTCTGCATCTTCTTCTCCTTCGAAAGGGAAGGGACCCATGCCCAAAATACCATTTTCTGATTGAAATTCTACTTCAATTCCTTCTGGGATGTAATTGGCTACTAGAGTAGGAATTCCAATCCCTAAGTTCACATACCAGCCATTTTTTAATTCCTGAGCAATGCGTTGTGCGATGCCATTTTTGTCAAGTGCCATATCGTATTGCTTAAGCGTTTTTTCTTACTGTTCGTTGTTCGATGCGTTTCTCAAATGCCGTACCTTTGAAAATGCGTTGAACGAAAATTCCAGGTGTATGAATTTGATTTGGGTCTAATGTCCCTGCAGGAACCAATTCTTCTACTTCTGCCACGGTGATTTTACCAGCCATCGCCATCATCGGATTAAAATTGCGCGCAGCTGCTTTGTAAATAAGGTTACCTTCTGTGTCCCCTTTCCAAGCTTTCACGATGGCAAAGTCTGCAGTCAAAGCACTTTCAAGTATGTGTGGTTTTCCATTAAACACGCGTACTTCTTTTCCTTCTGCTACTTCTGTTCCGTATCCCGCCGGTGTAAAAAATGCTGGAATTCCCGCTCCACCTGCTCGGCATCTTTCGGCTAAACTTCCTTGCGGAATTAGGTCTACTTCTAATTCACCGCTAAGCATCTGGCGTTCAAATTCATCGTTTTCTCCGACATATGAACTAATCATTTTTTTCACTTGCTTCGCTTGTAACATGAGCCCGATACCAAAATCATCAACACCAGCGTTATTGCTAATACATGTCAAGTTTTTCGTCCCCAACTTGACTAATTGTCCAATGGAATTTTCAGGTATGCCACAAAGGCCAAATCCACCTAACATGAGTGTCATCCCATCTTGAATGCCAACTAACGCTTCTTCTACGTTTTTTACAACTTTGTTCATAGTTTAAAATTCAAAAGGTACTTCAGACTCATCGACAGTTTCTGGTTGTGGTGCATCCACACAATCATATGCAGTGGCATCATAATCATCAGGAGGTAGAAAATCGCGGGTGGATAAACCAATTGGATCTTTGTAAACGCGCTGCATGTAATATCCATATATTGGTAAGGCCATGCGTGCTCCTTGTCCCCAATTCATGCTTTGAAAGCGTACAGCTCGATCTTCTGCACCAACCCAAACACCAGTTACTAGTCCTGGAGTGATTCCAATGAACCATCCATCGGAGTTATTTTGAGTCGTTCCTGTTTTTCCTGCTGTAGGTGCGGTGATTCCACCCCAACTTCTTCCACTACGTAAACTTGCACCCGTTCCACTTTGAATAACGCCTTTCATCATTTTTAAAATTTCGTAGGCCACAGTGGAATTTAATGCTTGTTCACGGTATTCTGTGGCACTGTAAATTACTTTTCCATTTCGGTCAGTAATACGTTCAATGGTCGTTGGACGAACATAGATTCCATTATTTGGGAAGATACATTGTGCGGCAACCAATTGATATAAAGAAAGGTCCATACTTCCTAAACACATGGATGGAACGACATCGTTTTTATTTAATTCGATTTCAGTTTTCTTCAGTAATTTTTCAATTTGAAATGGACCACCACTTTTTTGAACTGGATTGAATGCTCCCATTCTCGCCATAACAGCAACTGTTGTAGGGTTGGATGATTGTGCCAATCCATCTTTTACAGATCCTGCAGGTGTGCCTTGAGGACAATACTGTCCAACTACTTTGTTTTGGTCATTGACTAAATCTACGCAATATTCACCAGGTGAAAATGTGGTACATGGATTGACTACTTTCATGGATAATGCAGCAGCGTACACGAATGGTTTGATGGTAGATCCGACTTGACGTTTACCTTGGCGCACGTGATCATAACCGAAGTGCTTGAAATTCACACCACCCACCCATGCTCTTACGAAACCGGAGGAAGGATCGATGGAGATTAGTCCAGCGTGTAAAAATGCTTTGTAATAACGAATGGAATCATTCGGTGTCATCGTTGTATCGCGTTCACCTTTCCAAGAGAATACCGTCATCATTGTTGGTGTATCGAAACTTTTTCGAATTTCTTCATCTGAATATCCCGCCAGGGTCATATTTTGAAAACGTCCCGATGAAGTTTGCGCTGACTCCATGATTTGGTTGACCATTTTTGGTTCAATGGAATTCGCGAAGGGATAATTTTTCAATCGACGGTTATTGAGATCGAATTGTGGTTGTAAATCCTCTTTTAGGTGACGTTCGACTGCATACTCTGCATGTCTTTGTAACGATGGGTTCAAGGTGGTATAGATTTTTAACCCATCATTATAAATGTCGAATGGTTCTCCTTCTTCATTCAGGTATTTATAGGTTCCGTCGCTATTTTTTGTTTGAAGAATTTGTGTAACTTCTTTACGCAAGGACTCACGGAAATATGGAGCCATTCCTTCTTTGTGATCCAGAGACTTGTAGTTAATTATTATAGGAAGATCTTTTAAGCGGTCGTATTCTTCTTGTGTAATTTTATTTTTAATCCCTTCATTTTCAGATTTGCTATTTTTCAGCCATTGAAATAAAACTTGATTTCTTCTGGAATGAGCTCTCAAGGAATCCTCTGCGCGAAGTTCAGCCATTTGCGCAGCTGTAACTTGTTCAGGGGAAATCCCGGCGCGAACAGCAGCCTTGTTTCGGTAGTTTTTTATTTTGAATTTGTACGGATTGAATAAATCTGGATTTTTACACATTCCAACAAGAACTGCAGCTTCAATTTTCGAAAGCTCTTTTGGACGCTTATTGAAATAAACACGTGAAGCGTTCTCAATTCCAACGGCATTGTAAAGGAAGTCGAATTGATTTAAATACATTGTAATAATTTCTTCCTTAGTAAAGCGTTCTTCTAATCGCTTCGCAATGATGTTTTCCCTTGCTTTTTCATTTAAGCGGCGAAATTTCCCGAAAATACCACCTGTTGGAAGGTCGAAACTTTCCCCATTGTTGCGCGCTTGCTCTGCCAATTGGCGTTGCCTTAATGTGTAGATTAATTTTGCTAACTGCTGGGTAATGGTAGACGCCCCACCTTTTCTTCCTAAACTAGCAAATGATCGAACGAGTCCTTTAAAGTCGACTCCGGAATGGCTGTAAAAGCGTTCATCCTCCGTTGAAATCAATGCGTCAAAGACATAAGGGGAGATTTCACGGTATTTTACACTTGTGCGATTAACGGACCAAAATCTTCCAATTACGGTATCCTCTTTCACACTTTTCTTGGCGATAATTAAGGACGCTTGTAATTCCGGCGGATTATCCAAACTTACCACGGACGGTAAGGAGTCCTCCGATTGCAATAGTAATAATCCAGTAACAAGAATAAAAGGGATTAATGAGATACCCCAAAAAATTTTAGTGTACTTTTTAGATTCTTCTTCGGTCATTTTTACTTCCTTGTTTTTCATTATTCTAAATTAACGACAATTATCTTAAAACATCTTTTCGTTGACTATCTAATTTTAATAGGATAAACATCATCATACAAAAGGACATCATGGATGATCCACCGTAACTAAAGAATGGCAATGGAATTCCGATAACGGGTGCAAAACCAATGTTCATTCCGATGTTAATAGCGAAGTGATAAAACAGGATCATGCCAACGCAATAGGCGTAAACCCGGTTGAAGATCGACCGCTGTCTTTCAGCAATAAGTATAATGCGAATCAGCATGAACAAGTAAAGTCCGAACAGGAAAATGATTCCAACAAATCCCCATTCTTCGGCAAACGGACAGAAAATGAAATCGGTTTCACTCTCTGGAACGTGGTTGCTTTCTACACTTGACACAGAAGCTTTGTTATACCCTTTTCCAAGTAAACCGCCTGAGCCAACTGCTGCCATTGCTCTATTACGATTGTAATCTTTTCCATTTGGATCTTCTCGTAAGCCTAAAAACAATTCAATGCGGTCCTTTTGGTGGGTAGCAAGGCTATTAAATCCATTATCGACAATGAAAGATAAACTACTCGTCAAAACAAAACCAAGTACAATAATGACAGTTCCTCTGGTCCGTTCTCTTTTCGCCGAAAAACGTTGTAGAAATAATACCGCTAAAATGGAGAAAATCAAAAGAGTAGAAATCACTCCAATGGATCCAGAAACAGGGAATGGTAAAAAGAAAAAGTCTAATTGTACGGAGTTCAATAATAGGGTTATGACGCTAATAAAAATCATCACAAAGAGGATCGGAATAAAGTGACTACCCACCCAAGTTTCTTTGAATCGAACACCCGGAATACTGTTTACAAAACTCAATATGATGGGGTCAAACGTCAGTCCTTCGCGGTACATAACGAATAAAAAAGAGGTGAAAACGACAAACGTTCCTGCATCGGGTTGTAATAAGATAAGCACCATTGGCACCAATAATATCGCACTTGCGGTCATTACACTACTGATGTTTTGTTGCTTCACACTAATCCCACTGATGTACTTCGCCAGCAAAAGAGCGGTCGAAATTTTAGCGAATTCGGCAGGTTGTATACCCATGGTTCCTATTCCGATCCATGCACGCGCTCCGTGCACTGCCGGCATGAACAATACAATGACCAGTAGCAATAAGGTGAATCCATATATGGGAAAGGCAAATCGCCTATATATATCGGAATCAATTAAAAAAACAATGATTCCCAGGAACAAAGAAACGACGATCCAAATTAATTGTTTTCCATACATCATGGAAACATCATAAATAGCAGGATGCAAGTCATCGAAAGCAACGGAATATAGCGTAGCCATTCCCGTTATTAACATCAACATAAATGTGATAAATAACGGCCAGTCTAGGTGTTCAACTAAACTTTCTTCCTTTCTCATTCTCCCGGGCTTGAAATGTAGGCTAATTTGGCATCAATAATGCGCTTCTCTTTGTCCTTGTCTGATACTTTGCGCTTAATGTATTTTTCAATCATTAAACTGGCAATAGGCGCGGCCCATGTTCCACCAAAACCAGCATTTTCCACAAATACAGCAATCGCAATCTTTGGATTATTCATAGGTGCAAAAGCAATAAATACAGAGTGATCCTCCCCATGTGGATTTTGAACAGTACCGGTTTTACCACAAATCAAAATATCGTTTAATCGCGCCATACTTGCTGTACCACCGTTTTCATTTACAACTCTACGCATCCCTTCAATTACGGGAGGGAAGTAGCGGGAGTTTACCATTGTACGTTTTTTTGTTCGGTAAAGCGCAAGTGGTCCTTTTCGTCCAATGGACTTCACAAAGTGAGGAACATAGTACCAACCTTTATTTGCGATAATGGCAGCAATGTTTGCCATGTGCAGCGGAGTCAATTTCACCTCCCCTTGTCCAATTGAAATAGAACGTATCGTAGAAAATGCCCATTGATGGTGTCCATACCACTTGTCGTAATACTTTGCATCTGGAATTAATCCGGGACGTTGACCTGATATGTCTGTATCAAGTGTTTTACCCAATCCAAAACTGTTCATGTAACGATGCCATTTGTTCAGCCCATATTCAGCATCCGCAAATGTTCCTTTTTTCTTTCCTTGTTGAATAATGCGACGAACGACTGCGTAATAATAAGGATTACAAGAATACTGAACTGCTTCAGCTACGTTACGAGCGGATGGGTGATTGTGACAGCCAACCATGCTTTTATCGCAGGGAAACCCAGAATTCTCGGTAATTACCTCTTCTTGCATCCCAATTAATGATTGCACCAATTTGAAAATGGACCCCGGCGGATATTCTGCTTGCAATGGTCGAGGAAACAAAGGCATATTTTTATTCAAGGCAAGTTTTGGATAGTTTTCGCTAATGTTTCTTTTTCCCACCAACATATTTGGATCATAGGAAGGTGCAGATACCATGGCTAAAATTTCACCCGTAGAAGGCTCAATCGCCACAATGCACCCCTTTTTGTTTTTCATTAATTTCTCACCGTAGGACTGAATGATCATGTCCATTCCCAGTTTAAGTGGTTCTGCTTGGCGTGCAGTTGTATCATACTTCCCATCTGCGAATGGTTCAATGGCATTATTCAATGCAGAGGTCACAATGTATTTGATTCCTTTTCTTCCTCTTAATTCACGCTCATAGAATTTTTCGATTCCTGAACGACCAATGTTATCACCCGGTCTATAAAAGCGGTCCGCATCGACTTCTTCTCGATTTACTTCAGAAAGATAGCCCATGATATTTGCGCCGCTTTTAAACGGATAATTTCGCATACTTGTGACCTTTTCATAAAATCCCGGAAAGTTTTCTAGGTGAGGAGCAATACTGGAAATCTCTTCCAGTGTCAATTCCTTCAAGAAAGGGTATTTCCGAATTTTCTGGTAGTTTGAGGTCCGTTTTCCTGTAATTTTATTGTAGTATGTCCCTTCTCCTTTTACAATTTCTTTAAAGCGATTACGTACATCTTCGACGGTCCAACCAATTAATTTTGCGAAAGCAGCAGTGTCTAGGTTTTTAATTTCATCTTCAACCATCATCAGATTGAAATAAGTTCGATTCGAGACGATTTTCATGCCATTTCGATCGAATACAACTCCCCGTGGCGGCGTGATTTCAATTCGTTTTTCTGCTACTTCATGTGCGCGAAGCGTCCAGGTATCATCGACTACCTGCATATAAAACAAACGGAATGTATACAAGAAACCCACCAAAATGATGAATGACAAGATTACATAACGCCTGATATCGAAATTCATTTTGTCTTGGATTTTTTAATCAAGAAACTTTGTAGCAATAAACAAATTAAGAAGGAAGGTACAGCGCTAAAGATTGTTTTTTGAAGGATAAAAAACAATTGGTTAAACTGGAATATTTCAATAAGGAAAAACCAAAGATGGTGGGTAAGAAGTAAAATTCCAAACACAAACGTAAACCAACGATTTCCCATATCGAACACATTCGGTTCTTTTAGTGGGTCATACCCTTCACGTGGACCATAGAACTTAAATACAATTGGACGAAAGTACGCCATCATTACCAGTGAAGAAGCGTGAAGTCCGTAGGTATTTGAAAAAATATCGATAATAATCCCCATCAAAAAGGCCAATCCCATTAAAGAAATCACACCCATTTCGAAAGGAAGTAACATGATAAAAAGCGGGTGAATCATTAAATGGAAACCGTAACCAATTTCCAATTGATTGAAAATCAAGGTTTGCAGTAGAACAAACACAAAGAATCGAATGATATTTTTAGTCAGGTTATTCATCTCAGTAAATCTTCTTCTTCGTCTGGTGGAATTTGACCCTCCAATTCATGTTGCTCTTCAATCAGTACATTTTTCACGACGTAAACACGTTGCAACGTTCGGTAATCTTCGGAATAACGAACAACAACATTCCAGAGAGGTTCCCCTTCAATGGATTCAATGCGCTCCACTTTTCCTACAGGAATTCCTTTCGGAAAAATACCGGATCCACCACGTGTAACGACACGCGACCATTTCTTTATGCGCAAGTCATTGGAAATACCATCAATTGAACCGCGTCTTGGATCGTGCCCGTCCCATTTCAATATTCCTGCAAGGTGAATTGGTTCAATGATGACATCGATATTAATGTCCTTTGTTAAAACTGATTTAACCACACAATAATGTTCGCTGACATTGTGTACGATTCCAACCACTCCTTTGTCCGAAAAGACCCCCATATTCGGCTGAACACCTTGTTTGCTTCCGATATTTAGAGTGAAATAGTTATTTCTTCGCGTTACAGACGAATTAATCACCATTCCAGGAATGTAGGTATATTGTTGCTGAAAAACGGTGTCTTGAATCTTTACTTTTTGAGCACTTAACTTATACATGAACTCTGGAAGTCGCTCGCGTAATCGAATGTTTTCACGCTGTAACGCATAATTGTTTTTGCTTAAATCAAAATGCTTGGTAACGTCATTTTCCCATGTGAGAATTTTTGCCGTTACGTTCGACGCCGTTGTTAAATATTGACTTCTTGGAAAACTCAAAAACTGAACATAAAGCACAAGTGAAATCACTTGCAATGATGCAAAGATTAAAAAGATTTGAAATCGACGTAAAAAGGCAATTAAGTTGCGCATAAAAACAAAGGTAATGAATGCGATTTAGAACGTTTCAATCTAAACTTGATTGATATTAACAAAATGAGGTAATTTATTAATAGTGGAGGATTTTGAATAGCTTAGTTCATTTTTTTTGGCAAAAAATAAAGATGAAATTTTGGTCAAGGTGCGCTTTTGAGGAGGCACATAGAAACACTAAACATTGTTCTATATTTGTAAAATCATCGAACTTAAGCATAATAAAGGAGCAAAAATGAACATAAAAGGATCAAAAGTCACTTGCATTAAAACGTTCAGTTTCGTTATACTCCTATTGTTGTCCTCAATAACCTTAGGTAGTTCTACTTACCATCGTCAGTCGAAAAAAGAAGTAAAGAATTCTTCCTTTCGCGTTGTGGCATACTTTAGAGGAGATATTAAAGAAGTTCAAAAATATGATTATCAAAAAGTCACTCATTTGATTTATTGCTTCATGTATCTCAAAGGAAATCAAATTGGCTTTAAAAATGAAGACAGTGAAAATACGTTAAAAGAATGCATGGCATTAAAGAAAAAATACCCCAGATTGAAAGTGTTGATAGCCTTAGGTGGTTGGGGTGGATGTGAGACATGCTCAAGCGTTTTTTCTAGTCAAGAAGGTAGAGTAGAATTTGCTCATTCTGTCCAGGAGGTTCTAGTTAAATATAAAGCTGATGGCATTGATATCGATTGGGAAAGTCCAGTTATTGGTGGTTATAAAGATCACAAGGCTGCTCCAGAGGACAAAGAAAATTTCACTCAACTTATTTTTACTCTGCGGAAAACCCTTTCAAAAAGATTTGAAATCTGTTTTGATGCTAACTCAACTAAAGATTTTATTGATCAATCGATTGATTGGAAAAAGGTTTTGCCTCAGGTGAATTTCGTTAATTTAATGACGTATGGTTTACCTACTGACAAAAGAGGACATACCGGTCATCATACTGCGTTATTTAGTTCCCCATTTCAAAGTGAGAGTATTGACAAATCAATCAAGTATATAGATAGCTTAGGGCTTCCGACAAATAAATTCCTCATTGGGGCAGCCTTTTATTCATTTGTGGTGAAAGAAGTTGACAGCTTGAATAATGGATTGGGACAAAATGGAAAATTCAAATCAAATGTCAATTACAGCAATGTAATGCTTGAATATACAGAGGCTGATGGCTATCAGTATTTTTGGGATAGTATTGCTTGCGCACCTTATCTTTACAACCCGGACCAAAAAATATTTGTTACGTTTGATGACAAACACTCTGTATCCTTAAAAACAAAATATGCCTTACAAAATCACTTAGGTGGCATCATGTTTTGGCGTTTAAATGGGGATTTTTATGCGGATGGATTGCTTGATACTATTGATAAAGAAATAAAAAACCTTACGAAATAAAAAAGTCTAAATTTCTTTCACTTTGTAAGTTGTTTCGCTCGCTCAACTAACAATATTACCGAGTAAATCATCTAATTGTTACAATGGCAAATTAACATAATGAGCACATTACAATTTTAACCCATTGATCTTTTTCGTTGACTTGGATTAGGTTTCGCTTAGCTCAACCCAAATTAATTCAGAGAAAATAATCTAATTAGCACATTTGCACATTGAAAAATTAGCACATTAGAATATTGAACGGGATTACTCGCTATCGCTCGTGAACCCGATTGAGGGGACCGTTTCAAAGAATCAAAAAGCTAAGCTGCTGCGCATCTTTGGCTTTTTTTGTTTCACTTCGCTTACAAAAGCAAGCTTTTTGACGTGAGTGGAAACAAAAAAAGCCAGCCTAACGGCTAGCTTTTTGATTCTTTGGCGGAGAGAGCGGGATTCGAACCCGCGATAAGCTTTAGGCCTATACACACTTTCCAGGCGTGCTCCTTCAACCACTCGGACACCTCTCCAGGTATTTTGTGGATTGCAAAAGTAATGAAAAGTTCTGATTACTCAAGAACCATAGATCAGAAGTCCTATGGAGAAGTAAATAAATAAGCCAATGATGTCGTTTAGTGTGGTCACGAATGGACCAATTGCCAAGGCTGGATCTATCTTGTAACGATTTAGAACGAGAGGAAATAATGTTCCGAAAATAGCTGCAAATAAGATAACTGTGAACAAAGAAATACTTACAACGATACCAAGATCTGAATTTTCAAATACGGAAGCTACTCCAAAGATCAAGGCCGCTAAAAAGAGTCCATTTAACAAGCCAACTTTCGCTTCACGCCACAATTTAGGAAGAATTCGACCTAGGTCTTTGTCCCCGCGTGCCAACGATTGCACCACAATTGCGGATGACTGTACCCCAACGTTTCCGCCCATTGCGGTAATCAAGGGAATGAAAAAGGCCATCGCAGGAATTTTTGTAATGCTTCCTTCAAAATTTGAAATGACTTTTGCACCTATGGTTCCGCCGACCATTGCAATGACCAACCATGGCAGTCGAGAACGACTAATTCGCCAAGTGCTAGCGTTAAAGTCTACACTATCTGTAATACCCGTTGCCATCTGGAAATCTTTATCCGCTTCCTCTTTGATGTAATCCACAACGTCATCTAAGGTAATGCGTCCAACTAATTTGTTTTGATAGTCAACAACGGGAACCGAAACTAAATCGTATTTCTCCATTACCATCGCAACTACTTCAGCAGAATCACTTGCTTTGACAGAAATAATTTTCTTAGACTGATAAATGTCTGCAATTTTTGTCTTTGCGTTAGCAAATAACAGTCGTTTCAATGACAAGACACCTAAAAGACGATCTTGCTCATCGACCACGAAAATATTGTATACTTTTTCAACGTCTTCAGCTTGTTTTCGCAGCTCAATTATGGCACGATTCACTGGCCAAGATACATGTGCCTGAAAGAACTCTTTTTGCATGAGTCCACCGGCGGTGTCGTCATCGTAATTTAACAAGTCAACAATGTCTTCGGCTGCTTCATCATCCTCCATTTGAGAGATGACTTCACGTATTTTTTCTTCCGTTAATTCACCGAGGATGTCAGCGGCATCATCAGAATCGAGGTTTTCGAGCTGGTCGGCAATTTCTTTGGAAGATAAAGAGGCAAGGAAACGATCTCGAATTTCTTCGTCCAACTCCATGAGGATGTCGGCCTGCGTTTCTTCGTCTACTAAAAAATAAAGGTATCGAGCTTCATCATTGGTCAGGGTATCGATAATCTCCGCAACCTCTGCATGGTGAAGTTCTAAGACGTTTTCGTGAATCCAAGATAAATCTTGCTCTGCGATTTTCGTTCGCAGCAATTGTATGAAATCCTTGGTTAGTTCGAAACGCACGTTCAACTTTTTGCCAAAGATACGGAATTGCCTTTGAAAGGTTTAATTTATCAGATGATGAAATCGTTAAGGAACAGAATTGTTAGGTTAATCGTGGCAAAGTTCCTGTACTTGATGGAAAAGGTCGTGTGCTTTGGTGATTTCTTTAATCAAGACTTCATCTTTGGCATTTTTTGCGACCAACTCGTAAATTTTCTCGCATTGCTCTGTTAAGTTATACAGTGATTTGTGCACTTCTGGTTTGTCTTTTGATACGGGTGGTTTTGAACTCGATAGCAAAATCGCTTTCGCCAAAAGTTCTCCTGAACGCGTGCGCAATGGAATCAAATTACCTTCTTCGGATGGGTGAAACGTTTGCCCCATGACCTTGTGAAAATCTTTTAGTGCGAACCAGTTGTCCTTCTCAATTTCAATTAACAATGGATCAATCAGTGCTTTCGTGTATTTATCCGAAACGATTCCCCAATCAATTAGATTGAAAATACCGCTTAAATATTCACCTCTTTTGTTTTGGTATTTTAAGTAATACGCATGTTCCCAAACATCAATCCCTAAAATCGGAATTCCACGGTCTTTTGAAATATCCATGATTGGATTGTCCTGATTTCCTGTACTTGTCACCATTAATTTTTTATCCGGTGTAACGATTAACCAAGCCCAGCCAGAACCAAAACGCGTACTTGCAGCTTGAGTCAATGCTTTTTTAAGGGAATCCATGCTTCCGTATTGTGCTTTGATTGCTTCGTTAAAGGCTTCTTGAACAATACTGGTTTGCTTGTCTTTAGGTGCTAAAATCTCCCAAAATAAACTGTGATTGTAGTGTCCACCAGCATTGTTTCGAACAACATCTGAACGAAAACTTGCATCCATCAACAATTGATTCATGCTTAACGTAGCCATCTTCGTTCCAGCGAGTGCTTTATTCAAATTGGTCACATAGGCTTGATGGTGTTTGCTATGGTGAATTTCCATCGTTTGTGCATCAATGTACGGCTCATAACTTGCATAACTATAAGGTAATGCTGGAAGACTGAATTCTTGCGAAAATAACAAGCTATTCATGGAAATAAAAAGGATGGAAAAAAGTGCTTTCATGTGTCGTTTTTTACAAAGTTAAGCGAAATGTACCCGTAAAAACGGGGAAGACTGTTAATGACTCGTTAAATGTTTTGCAGATCGACCATGCGCATTGCTATAAATGCTTTTAACACACGCTCTCCAACATTCGGAACATCAATATGAATAAGGTAAACACCTCCTGAAACAGGAATATCAACTTGGTTCGTGAGTGTCCAATCTTGATAGGTCAATGGATTATCTTTTTTAATTGTTTTCACCAATTTACCGCTCGTGGTATAGATTTTTATCGTACAACGTTCTGGCAAATTGGTAATCTTCACGCGATTATCCAGTTTGTTTCGTTCATACTCCGAAAATGCTAAATAAGGATTCGGAACGACATTAATCATCGCCAATGCTTCTTTCAATTGGTCTTTCGATCCAACTTTCGTTGCGATGTCATCCATGGACCAACCGTACATTGGTTTTCCACCATTTTCTCCAG
>JAHEMR010000020.1 GCA_024643545.1 Crocinitomicaceae bacterium
AATTTAGAGGAGTTCGAAATGTTGATTTTTTTCTTTTTAGATTAACCCAAATTTATGCCTAGTCCCCAGGTTTTGGTCTTGATCCAATTTATGCCTAGTCCCCAGGTTTTGGTCTTGATCCCCTAAATGATGTAAATGTGTGAGATCATTACAAAAAAAAAGTCCAGCATTTCTGCTGGACTTTTGCTCCCCCTGCTGGACTTGAACCAGCGACCCTCTGATTAACAGTCAGATGCTCTAACCAACTGAGCTAAGGAGGAATGTTGCTCTCTGATTGAGGATGCAAATATAAATAAATTTTTATTTAATCAAAATCAGAAATGGCAAAAAAAATCACTTTTTTTTACGCTTATTTCTAAGTGCTTAAAAATCATCTTCATCCATGGTGAAGTCGTCTAAGGAAGTTTCAAAAGAATCATCGTCATTATCGACTAAATCTTCTGAAAGTTCATCTTCACGTGTTGCTGGACGCAAAATATTCGATTTTGAAACATTTAAGCGAATCTCAGAGCGAATGGAACCATCTTCGTGTTGAAACGCTTTTGAAAAAGGCGTGCCAATGATTTCTACCATTGCCCCACGTTTTAAAAAGTCGACAATACGCAAGTTGGATCCTTCGCGTTTCCAAATGGTGCAGTTTACCCAAGTTGTCTTGGTTTTTACCTCACCTGTCCGCTTATCTTTCCAGTTTTTGTTGTGAGCTACCGGGAAATTAATGGCAATAATGCCACGATCCATCGTTTTCATCAATGCATCTTTTCCGATGTTTCCAATTAACCTTGTTTCAAATATTGTTGCCATGAATTTGTTTTCTTTTCACTTTACAGTTCCGAAAAGTATAAAAAAATTCCGCAATACAAAGATAATAATCTGATTTTCTGCTAGTTCTTAGTGTTGGTGACCGTTCGGGCCATGTGCGTGTCCGTGTGCGATTTCATCTGCTGTCGCTTCACGTACTTCTAATACTTCACCTGAAAAATGCAAATCCGTTCCAGCTAATGGGTGATTGAAGTCCATTTTTACGTTTTCTTCGTCCACTTCAACGATTTTACCACGCAATTGATTTCCATCGTTATCACTCATTGGAACCAAGGCACCAACGTGAAACATTTGATCGTCAAATTTACCTTCCTCATCGTGGAAAATGTTCGTAGGAATCATCGCCATGTGTTGAGGATCGTGTTCACCGTATGCGTTTGCTGCGACGATGTGAAAATCGAACGAATCACCAACAGTTTTATCTGCTAAGTTTTCTTCGAATTCAGGAATTAAACTTCCAACACCATATAAAAACACAAGTGGATTCGTTTCATTTGTTTCTTCAATCTGCTCGCCAGTTGAATGATTAGATAGCTTGTATTTTAACGTAACTACCTTGTTTGCTGAAATTTGCATACTCAATTGTTTATTTAAATTCGTTTGTCGCTTCCGACTGATTATTTACGTAATAATGTTTTTACAAAATTTGGTGTAGCAAAAGTCGCAAAGTGAATGTCCTCATTGTAGTAACGCAATCCTTGGTCAGCAACAAACTGACGAATTTCGTCTATATTTTGAACGTTTTTCGGATGGCAATTCCCCTTGATTCCATACTGGAAACTCCACATACCAGTAGGGTAGGTAGGAACAAAGAATAATCCAACCGGTGCATTGTTCTCACCGAAAATTCCTTGTAAGGTTTGATTCAATTCTGCAAATGCTTTCTCATTGAATTTTGGAGATTCTCCTTGTGCAACAAGAATTCCTTCCGCTTTTAAAGCGTTGTAACAGTTTGTGTAGAATTCAACGGAAAATAATCCTTCCGCTGGACCAACTGGATCAGAACCGTCAACAATGATAATGTCGTATTCCCCTTGTTTTGCATTCTTCACGAAAGCGATTCCGTCGTCAACGATTAATTCTAAACGTGGATCATCAAATGAAGCGGCGATTTGTGGCAAATGTACTTTACACGCCTCAATCACTTCACCATCGATTTCAACCATGGTTACTTTCTCAATATTGGAGTGACGCAATACTTCTCTAACAGTTCCACCGTCACCACCACCAATCACCAATACGTTTTTCGCATTGCGCAAAGTGAATAGGGAAGGATGGGAGATCATTTCATGGTAATGGAATTCATCTTTCTCAGTTGTCATGACCATATCGTCCAATGCCAACATTTTACCGTATTTCAAAGATTCTAAAATACGAACACGTTGAAAAGGAGATTGAACATCAACAAAAACATCTCCTGTGAAACGCAAAGACAATGCTTGATCTTCATCTTTATCTGTAAACCAAACGTTACGTGTATAGAACTCAGGATTTCTCCATTCTGCAGCTTTCTCACGCGCAGAAGAGATATCGAAATCATTGCGTTGCAATAAATTCACTGAACCACGCTTCATTTCCAATGCTGAATAAGATTTCGCACCGAAACACTCTTTTAAATGATCAAAAGAAATCCACGCATTCATTTCTCCACACGTAAATAAATCTACTGCAGCGTAGCCATATTCCGGCCACGTGTGAATGGCTAAGTGACTTTCTTGGATAACTACCACACCAGAAACTCCGTATGGAGAAAAATGGTGAAATGTAGAGTTAATCACTGTTGCACCAGCTTTTTGCGCTGCTCCAACCATGTCGCGTTCAATAGCGGCCACGTCGTTCATAACGTGTGGATCACAATTCATAAATTCTACCAAAATGTGATTTCCTAATGCTGTACTCATGCTAGATCTTATTATTTAAGTGAAAAAGTGGCGCAAAATTACGGAATTCCTAGAGATTTCTCAGTGATTCCTGTTACAAATAATTGAAATCGATTGATTTAATACAGATTTAATCTTGGGTGGATTTATTTTTTCAAAAAACGCAACTTATCCAAACTCACTTTTATACGGGCTTGACCAAAGATAACTGACAATTGTTTGCCTTTCATTTCTTCTACGATTCCAATGCGATTTGTCTGAATTAACTGCACTTGACATCCAACCTCAATCAGTTCTTGCTGATAGGTTTCTACTTTTTCTTGCTGCTTCTTCGTTGGTTTCTTTGGAGTAATCGTTTCTTGTTTTTTGATTTCCGTTTTGGACTTCTCCATTCTGAGGAATTGTGTCAACTCTTGAAAAAGAACCGTATTCACATCCTTTTTTCTCGATTTCGCGTTGAAACGCTCAATGAATTGCAGCATTTTCTTTCCAGCTTGCAACTGCTTGCTGTTTACCTCTGTAACTTGGTTTACTTGGGTTAAACGACTATCCAACTTAGATTCTTTGGATTCATATGCTGCTTTTGCTCGAATCGCTTCTGACGAAACACGGTCAAACTTACGGGATTTTTCAAGGAGTTGATTGCGTTCTTTTTGTAAGGAATTCAATAAGGTATCTAATTTGACTTTGTTTTGATCCAAGCGACTTTTCGCATCCTCAATCAATTCTTTGGAAATACCATTCATTTGTGCCACTTCAAAGGTAAATGAACTTCCAGGTTGTCCAATCGAGAACTGATATAAGGGCTGTAAGTTCTTTTCATTAAACAACATACATCCATTCTGTGCGTGCGGTAATTCACTCGCTTTCAGCTTGATATTTCCATAATGCGTGGTAATCACTCCAAAGGATTTCAGCTGGTAAATTTGCTCGAAAAAGACTTCACCAAGTGCTCCGCCTAACTCAGGATCAGAACCTGTTCCAAATTCATCCAAAAGCAACAAAGATTGATGGTTTGCTACTTCTAAAAAGTACTTCATCCTTTGCAAACGGTAAGAATATGTACTTAATTCATTTTCAATGGATTGATTATCTCCAATATCGGATAAAATCGTACTAAAAAAGCACATGATACTGTTCTCTTGAACGGGAACCAAAAGTCCCGCCTGCAACATCATTTGAAGCAATCCGACTGTCTTTAACGTGATGCTTTTTCCACCAGCATTTGGGCCTGAAATCACTAGTAAGCGAGAACTCGGACTCATAGAAACCGTTTGTGGAAAGGTTGGTTTACCGGAAGCTTGGTTAGATTTCCATAAAATAGGGTGGAAGGCATCCTTGATTTCGAATCCAGTTGTTTGTCCGATGGCAGGCAAATTCGCATTTAAATCCAATGCGAGCTTACATTTCGCATTGATAAAGTCCAGTTGAACCAACAAGACTTGATATGCTTCAATCAATGGTTTGAAATGCGCAATGGTTGACGTTAAAACTTGTAAAATTCGGTGAATTTCCTTGCGTTCGTCGTCGAATAGGAATTCCAATTCATTATTCAAAGGAACATTGATCACTGGTTCAACGAATGTCAAACTACCAGTTTTACTCGATCCATGGATATTCCCCGGAACTTTTCGTTTAAACGTAGACTGAACAGTTAATACGCGGCGATCATTAATGAATCCTTCAAGCGTTTCACCAAGGACTTTATCCTTGTTATATTTCCGTAATTCTCGGTCGAAATTCCGATTGATTTGTACTCGCAACGTACGAATGCGCCCACGTATTTCTTTTAATTCTGGAGAAGCATCATCCTTGACATTTCCTGCACGGTCAAAGACTTTATCAATTTCCGTGAGAATTTCTTTCGTGAAATAAACGTCGTTTGTAAGTTCCTTTAATAAAGGATATTGAAACAAAGCTTTATCAAAAAACTGAATGATGTGATTAACTAAATCCGAAGCTTGATACAAGCGTCTAAATCCTTCGATGGGAATAACGGCTTGTTGGATTCCTAACAAGCGAATTTCTGTTTCTAATTCTTCAAAATCTAAAGCTGGAAATTTTTCACCATGAATTCGAATGGATTTAAATTCGTTCAAACGATTCAAATCAATCCGGATTTGTTTAAAGCGATTTCCTGGAGTTAATTTCTGCGCGCGAAGTTTCGCAGTTGGACCTACACAAAATGATTCTAACCATTCGCGAATGAGTTCAAATTCTAAATCGTTTAATGTTTGTGAATCCGTTGTGTGCATAAAACAAAGTTACTATAAATGTCTCGGTGTAACATGAATGTCCATTAAACAAAGGAAAATCAATTGAGTTCGTTTTATTTCAATAATAACATTATTGAGTTATAATTAATATTATGTTAAATAGGAATTTAAAGATAAAGGGACTGACAAAACAATCCCTCTATTCAATTAGTCCTTCCAAGAATCGTATCCACCTTCTAGGTCATATACTTTTTTGAATCCAGCTTTCTTCAAATCTTTCGCTGCACTCGCTGATCTTCCACCTGCTGCACAATATACTAATACTTGTTTTGTCTTGTCCAATTTCTTTTCAGCTGTCGCAATGAATGATGCTGAAAAATAATCTATGTTCACGGAACCTGCAATTTTTCCTTCTGCTACTTCCTTCGAAGTTCGAACGTCTACAATTTGTGCGGCTGGATCTTTCATTAATTTTTTAAACTCTGATTGTGATACACGGTTCTGTGCACATGATACTGCTGACAATCCAACAAGTAGTATTGACATTAAAAATTTCATAGGTTCTATATTTTGACAACAAAGATACTGATTGGATGAATCTATTTAGTAACTTGTGTTACCAAAGTCTATTTAACATAATAAAAGGTGTTGTTTTCAACTTTTGTTTAATTTCGTCCAAAATCAACTTCATGGCCATCTACTCATTTAATGGATTCGTTCCTGTGATCAAAGCATCTAGTTTCATTCACCCACAAGCTTGCGTGACGGGAAATGTCATCATTGGCGAAAACGTTTACATTGGACCCGGCGCTGCCATTCGTGGAGATTGGGGACAAATCATTATTGAAGATGGATGTAATGTGCAAGAAAACTGTACGATACATATGTTTCCCGGGACTACTGTTCACTTGAAAAAAGGAGCGCATGTTGGTCATGGAGCCATTATCCACGGAGGAATTCTAGAAGAAAATTGTTTGATTGGCATGAACAGCGTGATCATGGACGATGTAGTCATTGGAAAAGAATCGGTTATTGGTGCTTTGTGTTTTGTTCCAGCAAATACCAATATTCCTCCACGTAGTGTCGTTGTGGGGAATCCAGCGAAAATTGTAAAGGAAGTAAGCGATGAAATGATTCAATGGAAAACGGAAGGAACAGCATTATACCAGCAGCTTCCTGCGGATTGTCATGCCTCCCTCCTACCTTGTGAACCATTGCGCGAAATCGAAGAAAATAGACCTGTTCAAAAGCAAGATTACTTCGTTTGGCATAAAAAGAAATAAACATTCTCCTTTTTTGTTAACATTTGGCTGAACAAGTGCAAAGGATGTATTAACTTTGTCTCCCGTAGTTACAAATTTATTTATGTCCAATTCAACCAAGTATGTTTTTGTAACCGGGGGCGTTACTTCTTCTTTAGGCAAAGGCATCATTGCCGCATCTCTTGCGAAGCTGTTACAAGCACGCGGATACTCGACCACCATTCAAAAATTAGATCCGTATATCAATATTGATCCAGGAACCCTGAATCCTTATGAGCACGGCGAATGTTACGTGACAGACGATGGCGCTGAAACAGATCTTGATCTTGGTCATTACGAACGTTTTTTAAATGTCCCTACTTCTCAAGCGAACAATGTAACGACGGGTAGAATTTATCAGTCGGTAATCGAGAAAGAACGTCGTGGAGATTATTTAGGTAAAACGGTTCAAGTTATCCCTCATATTACGGACGAAATCAAAGAACGCATACAATTAGTGGCTAAAAACGGTAAATACGACATCGTTATTACTGAAATTGGCGGAACAGTTGGCGACATCGAATCATTGCCTTACGTAGAAGCTGTTCGTCAAATGCTATGGGAATTTGAAAACGATTGTGTCGTTGTACACTTAACGTTGATTCCTTATTTGTCCGCTGCCGGTGAATTAAAAACAAAACCGACACAACACTCTGTTAAACAGTTATTGGAATTGGGTGTTCAACCTGATGTCTTATGTTGCCGTACAGAACATGAATTGGAATTAGGACTTCGTCAAAAAATTGCGAAATTCTGTAATGTATCTGTGAACGCGGTTATTGAAGCACGCGATGCATCCTCTATTTATGATGTACCATTATTGATGCACAAAGAAGAATTGGATTCAGTTGTGTTAGATAAATTGGGATTATCAAAAAAATCTACACCAAACTTGGACAATTGGAAATCGTTCCTAGAACGTTTGAAAAATCCAAAACACGAAGTAAATATCGGACTTGTTGGAAAATATGTAGAATTGAAAGATTCTTACAAATCCATCAGTGAAGCATTTATACACGCTGGCGTTTCCAACGAAACGAAAGTAAATTTAAAATGGATTCACTCCGAAGAATTAACTCCAGATAACATTGCTTCAGAACTTTCTGGATTGGATGGAGTTCTTGTAGCACCAGGATTTGGTTCACGCGGAATCGAAGGAAAAATAGAAGCCGTTCGTCATGCACGTGAAAACAACATTCCATTCTTAGGCATTTGTTTAGGAATGCAATGTGCGGTGATTGAATTCGCACGAAACGTGTTGAATTTAGGAGATGCCCATTCGACAGAAATGTCTGAAAAAACGAATGCACCGGTGATTTCCATGATGGAGGAACAGAAAAAAATCTCCAATATGGGTGGAACGATGCGTTTAGGTGCTTACCAATGTGAATTGAAACCAAAATCACACGCATCAATCGCCTACAATACAAATCAAATCTCTGAACGTCACCGTCACCGTTATGAATTCAACAATGATTACCTGAATGCATATGAAGGTGCAGGAATGACTGCGACAGGAAAAAACCCTGATACAGGATTGGTGGAAATCGTTGAAATCCCTACTCACCCTTGGTTTGTTGGTGTTCAATTCCACCCTGAATATAAAAGTACTGTGGCTCAACCCCACCCTATTTTCGTTGCTTTTGTAAAAGCAGCTTTGACAAATAAAAAGTAAAAAAAAGACTATGGATCGTAATTCGGTAACCGGACTTGTATTAATTGGATTAATCCTAACGGTTTTTTCCATCATGAATCAGCCATCGGCAGATGACTACAAGAAAAAAGCAAAGGAAACAACTTCTAAAGTAGAAGCCAAAACAGTTAAAAATAAGAAAGCTGGGAACGCTGTCGCTGCGCATGCAGGATCAGAAATCACCCCGAAACAAAAAGCACAACAAGCAAAAAAAGTTGTCGCTGGTAAAATCGTCAGCTTAGAGAACCAAAATTTGCACGTGGACTTCAACACAAAAGGTGGTATCGTTGCAGCTGTTTATTTGAAAAAATATAAGTCCTACAAAGACTTTGCAGACAAACGTGATGCAGATTTGTGTTTATTCAAAAACGGTAATGCGTACAATCAATTGGTTATTCCTGTGGGAAATCAAAAAATCCACACACGTAACTACCAGTTTGAAATCGTTAAACAAGATGCGAAATCCATCGTGTTTGAAGCACCTTTAGCAGGTGGAAAAGTTCGTCAAACCTATACTTTGAATAAAAGTTATGATTTAGATTACGTTGTTGAGTTAGTTGACTTAAAAGGTGTTACCAATGAAAATGTAAAATTGAATTGGAAAGCTGACTACAACAAAACAGAACGTTTGTTTAGTGAGCAACGACGTGTTTCCACCGTTTGTTTCAATCAAAAGAACGAAGGACTAGATTACCTGAGTGAGACAAGCAACGACGCTCAGGATGCAGAAGATGAAATCGAATGGGTTGCCTTTAAACAGTCTTACTTCTCATCGATTTTAAAACCGACAAACGCTTTCCCTAAAGCTGGAACGAAATTCCGCATCAATACTTTCAAAGGAAATCAACAGAAAAGTTGGGCCTTATTGAAAGGATACAGTGCAACAATGGCATTGGATTTCACAAATAACAAAGCATCTTTCAACTGGTTCTTTGGTCCAAATGACTATGAATTATTGAAAACCTACAACAGCAATTATGACGACATCTTAAACTTCGGTTGGGGCTTGTTCCGTTGGATAAACTTATACGCTGTTCAACCGATTTTCTCTTTACTGGTGAATTTTGGAATGAGTATCGGTATTGCTATTTTAATCCTCACATTGATTTTGAAATTGATTTTAATGCCTATCCAATGGAAGATGTTTGTTTCTTCTGTCAAAATGCGTATCCTTAAACCAGAAGTTGATGAGTTAACAGCTAAGTATCCAAAACAAGAGGATGCGATGAAAAAGCAAATGGAAATGATGAGTCTGTACAAGGAGTCAGGTGCAAGTCCATTGGCTGGTTGCGTTCCCATGTTGATTCAAATGCCAATTCTACTTGCGGTATTCCGCTTCTTCCCTGCGGCTTTTGAATTGCGTCAGCAACCATTCTTATGGGCGGAAGATCTAAGTTCATTCGATTCCATTCTAGACTTTGGATTTAGTGTTTGGCCTTATGGTGATCACGTGAGTTTATTTACCTTATTGATGGCAGGAACAACACTTGCGTATACCTTCATGAATAGCGGAAACATGCAACAGCCGCAGCAACCCGGAATGCCGAACATGAAAGTAATCATGTACATTTTCCCAATCATGATGATTTTCTTCTTCAACAATTACTCCGCTGGATTAAGTTATTACTACTTTATTTCCACATTGATTTCCATTTTAATGATGGTTGTCATCAAACGATTCTTTGTGGATGAAGAGAAATTAAAAATCAAAATGGCTGAACGAAAATCAAACAAATCGGGCAGTGAAAAAGTAAAGAAAAAATCGCGTTTCCAAGAAAAGTTGGAAGAAATGCAACGCAAGCAACAAGAAATGATCAAAAATAAAAAATAAGACCCATGAAATTTTTCATAGACACAGCAAACCTTGCTGAAATTAAAGAAGCATACGATTTAGGAATCCTTGATGGCGTAACGACAAATCCATCATTAATGGCGAAAGAAGGAATCACGGGCGCTGAGAACATTTTGAATCATTACGTGGCGATTTGCAACATCGTTGATGGTCCAGTGAGCGCAGAAGTTATTTCTACCGATTTCGAAGGAATGGTGCGTGAAGGTGAGCAATTGGCTGCTTTACATAAAAACATTGTGGTAAAAATCCCTATGATTTTAGAGGGAATCAAAGCGATTAAATACTTTGCATCAAAAGGAATTCGCACAAACTGTACCTTAATCTTCTCTGCAGGTCAAGCATTATTGGCTGCGAAGGCTGGAGCGACATACATTTCTCCGTTCTTGGGACGTTTGGATGATGTTTCAACAGATGGAATTCAATTGATTCAACAAATCCGTGTGATTTACGATAACTACGCTTTCGATACAGAAATTCTTGCAGCTTCAGTGCGTCACCCTATGCACATCATTCACTGTGCTGAAATTGGTGCAGACGTTATGACGGGTCCATTAAGTGCGATTAAAGCATTGGCAAAACATCCACTAACGGATTTAGGTTTACAGCAGTTTTTAGCGGATTACGCGAAAGGAAATAAGTAAGCATGCTTCCGAAGGAGGAACGTAAGGCATTCAACGAAGCATTTTGGTCTGGATTTAAAGAACACATGCGCGGACAAATGTCGAGTACTGGTAGACGCGTGAATTGGGCGAGTTATCCGACACAGGTGAAAAACACTTATTTACGGATGATTTGCACGGGACACCAAACGGCTATTTGCTTTGATATTCAATTCAAAGATGCTGGAATTCAAGCCATTGTTTGGGAACAATTGACAGAATTGAAAGTAGTACTGGAAAATGCAATGTCCATTCCAACAAATTGGAATCCACGTTTTCATAATCCCGAAGGACACGTAATTGGACGGATTTCCTGGGAGCTACAAAACGTCAATTTTTACGAAAAAGCAGATTGGCCAACGATTTACGCCTTTTACAAAAAGCACCTTGTTGAATTCGATGCCTTTTACCAAGAATTTAATGACATCCTCATTACCTTGGTCGATTAGTAACAAATGTAAACCCGATTCGTGTTCTTGTATAATGGCATATTAAAAGTTAACTTTACCAAATGAAACACCTTCTTCTTTTTATCCTTGTTTCTAGTTCAATGTTGATTTCCGCGCAAACGGTTATCTTCTCAACAGATTTCCAACAAGGAATGCCATCAAACTATACCATTGTAGACAACGATGGAAATACTCCTGATCCAGCAGTTGCGGAATTTACTAGTGCGTGGATTACCGTTGTTGATCCGGAAAATGCATTAGACACTGTTGCTGCTTCGACATCGTTTTTCACTGCATTGGACTCAGCTAGTCGTTGGATGATCACTCCTCCCCTTGCACTTGGTGCTTTTGGAAACTTCATTAAATGGAATGCTAAATCTCACGACCCTTCTTTTCCGGACAATTACTTAGTATTGGTTTCATCAACGGATAATCAAATAGCTAGTTTCACTGATACGATTGGATTTATTGAAGAAGAGAATTTTGAATGGACAAACCGTGAAGTGAATTTATTCACACAAGGATACCATGATCAAACGATTTATGTGGCTTTTGTCAATGTGACCTTAGATGGATTTAAATTGTACATCGATGACATTGAAGTACGCAAAGAAGATCCAGTTGGAATTCAGGAACCGAATGCTGTTTCATTTGTCGTTTACCCCAATCCAGCGACCGATGTGATTCACGTTTCAAGTACTGAAAAAATTGATCAAATGGATGTGTTGGACTTAAATGGCATGCGCTTGTTGTCAAGTACTAATTCATATTTGAATGTCCAAGCGCTTCCAACAGGAATCTACCTCGTTCGTTTTACTGTAAACGGTGTTTCAACCACACAACGCATTTCCAAAATCTAATGACACATTTAATCGATCAAGTTGCCCAGCTTGTAGAAGCAAAATTCACAGGACTAGAAGGCAGTCATGATTGGTTTCACATTGAACGGGTTTGGAAAACAGCTCTTTACTTACAATCCAAAGAAGGAGGAAATGCGGATGAAATTTCACTTGCCGCCTTACTTCACGACTATTCAGACCACAAATACAATGGTGGAGACTTTGAAGCTGGATCACGTGAAGTCCTAAATTTATTGAATCAATTAAATTGTCCCTTTGAAATCGCAGACCGTGTCGCAAAAATCGTTCAGGTCGTTTCTTACAAAGGTGCACTTGTTTCAGACGAAGCAACATCCATTGAAGGAAAAATAGTTCGTGACGCAGATCGTCTAGATGCAATTGGTGCCATTGGAATAGCACGTGCATTCTCCTATGGAGGAAGTAAGGAGCGTCCATTGTATGACCCGAACATCGCTCCCCTACTTCACGCTACGAAAGAAGAATATGCTTCAGCGAAAAGCCATACCATCAATCACTTTTACGAAAAACTCTTGTTGTTAAAAGACCGCATGGAAACAGGAACGGCCCGGACATTAGCAGAAGAAAGACATCAATTTATGTTGGATTTTCTAAAGCAATTTGATCAGGAATGGACTGTAAGTTAATCGAATGATCGATTAATTGTTCCGATTTAACTTTTGGGGATGTTGACGAGTATCGAAGATATCCGTTATTTTTATCTTTTTCATTTTATCATCCACAGTATAAATTAACTTAAACTGTTTATGGATTAAATAGTGGTATTCAAAGGAACGATGTAGTAACTCTTCTACTAATTGTCCCCATTTTGGATTAGAAAGAAGTTGATTTGGTTCAGAAATGATGTTTTGAATTACGTTTTTCGCGATTGAATCTCCAGCAACTTCAGAATAATAATTAAAAATTTTATCCAATTCTTTTTCAGCAAAACTAGACCAAATAATTTCAAATGGTTTCATTTGTATTTAGCAGAAAGTTCGGTGCTCGTTTTATACTTACCCTTTTTAAAATCAGATTCAGAATGATCCAAACGAGCATTCAATTCTTTTTTTGTCATTTTTGAAACCTTTGATTTCATTTCATCTGACTCTATTAATGCCAATGATTGGTAAATGGCTAAATTATCTGTCACCAAACCAATTCCATCCTTTTGTGTTCTAGTTCGAACGGCAATAATTCGATGCTCTTCTTCCAAAAGTCTTAATCCAGCTTGAATCACCTCATTTGTATTTTTATAACGTCCTTCACACACAAGTCTTTGAACGAATTGATCGAAATAGTCACCTAAAGAGATGGTAATATTTTTTTTCATGGTGAATCATTTAATTTATTCTAAAATAGGTAAAATCACTGTATAACGCAAGTTGTTTTTTGACCTTTTTAACTGGGGTACGTTTCAAATATCACCTATAACTATATCACATTCGAACAAATTAAAGATTCACGTGAGAACTTTTCTTGGATACACTTTAAAAAAATCAACAGACTAAATTAAAGTCGTTTAAATAAATCAATAATTTTATGTTTCATGCAAATACTCTTTTTGGGAGAACAATCGATTGAGTTTTCAAAAGGAAAATCATCAAGAAAGCATTCAAATTAGAATCGTTAGAAATTTAATGTCTATTCTAATATTAGTCCCATCTCTAAACCAACCCAAGTGGATAAATTCTCTATATCAGTGTTCGGTTTAAAAAGTCCAATTTCATCCACTAAAAAATTCATTCGTCCATAATTACATGGAGCACATGTAATCAGTAGATTATCTTTGCTTGTTTTACCGCCTCTCGCATGCGGGATCAGGTGATCAAATTGCATCCACATAGCTTGAAAAGCAGCATGCTGTTCAGTATTTGTCTTCCCCCACCGTACTGCATTGGGATATTTTTTATGAAAAAACAAACGTGTTTCCTTTCGAATTAACGGTATGCCACAAAAACGACAATTAAACCCATCTCTCTTTAACAGTTCAATTTCTAGACTTTTTGTAGGCATTCGAACTGAATCACGTTCATTTTTTGGTAATGTTTTTGGATTACCTAATGTTTTGACTAATTGAGAATAAACGCCCATTGGTCCCCAAATAGACTCAGTCCAATCACGAATTGCTGGAATATCAGCTTTCTGAAACAAGTGTTCAGCTAAAATAGAATCCCCATCAAAATGAGCGCGTACAGCTTGACTTAATAAATCTGCTGCTAAACTAATTTCAGAAATTGGTTCCTTCAAACACCTTTTAACATTTTTAGACATTCACTTGTTTTTTTAAAGTCAGAAAGAATTTTTTAATAGAAAGTTGAATTATATAAGTTAAGCACAGAGAATAAATATTTTTCATTTTTTTTTCAAAATCTTGATTTACTCAATCCTGAATAAATCAGGTTCCACTTGAGCAATATTTAAGGAAGAAATTGCATTCGGAGGTACCTCATTCTTTATTTTCAAAATTTTCACCCGGAATTTCATTGATCCCTAAATATTCTAGTATTCCTGTATTCGGGATTTTTGTAAAATGGCAACCTGTTTCGGCATCGCACTCCCCCCAATAAAGCGCGCATTTCCAGCGAACGATGGGAGACAGTCCATGATACCATTCACCGGTTCTGATTTTAACGAAGTAAGCGAAGGAGAAAAAAACCGCTAAAAAAATTGAAAAAAAAATAGCTATTCGTTTGATTTTAACATGCATAAGTCGCTTTTTATTTATTTTTTTTCTGTAAAAATAAGCGCGCATGGCGTTCCCCACTTTCCATCAACGCAGTCTTCTGTTCTAAGCTTAATCGTTTTATTTTCGGTCCAATTCCAACGGATGACACGGAAATAGTGCGTTCCCAATCTTCCTTGATTAAGGCGTTTCTATTCAAATTCTCAATGACAATTAAGTAAAATGCTTTCATGAAATCACTAAAATTCTGAATCTCTAATGGTGCGAGGCTTTGATTTTTCAAATCATTCTCAATTTGATTATCTGTGTCAATTCGTACACCGATTGTATTAAAATTAGGAATTCTTGTACCATTGATAATGGAATCAAAAACAAAAATGGGGTAATTTCCAATGATACCACCATCCACCATCACATCGAAATCCGAAATGTTTTTAGGATGTTCAACTACGTTTCCAAGTGAATCAATAAAAACAGCCTCAAAATACAACGGAATCGACATGGAAATCCGA
The DNA here is from genome assembly GCA_024643545.1 of Crocinitomicaceae bacterium. GTDB lineage: Bacteria > Bacteroidota > Bacteroidia > Flavobacteriales_D > Crocinitomicaceae > UBA952. The sequence goes on from JAHEMR010000020.1 coordinate 14,925, forward strand.
ACCGCATCTTTTACTTTCATTTTGGGATATGTTTCTCTAGAAAAAACAACTAATTTTTGTTTATTTAAACAAGTCGCGGTCACATACAATTCCTTGAATCCAGATCCCTTAAGTTGTTCGAAAGTGATGTCCTTATTACCTGTTTTTCGCTCAATAATTTCTTCCAACCATTTTGTAAAGGCCTTGCCTTTGTACCATCCAAAACGTTTTGAAAGCCTTGCAAAACCTCCGAGAAAAATAAATTGTCCGTCGTTGAATTTCTGAAATTTTGTTGCGGAGATAATTTGATAAATCTCAGAGGAGGAATAACCTAATGACACCATCAAGGAAGTGATTGCACCAGCTGAAGTTCCACAAACTCGCTTCACATTTGAAATTACACCTGTTCGTTCAAGCTCTTTTATAACACCAGAATAAGCAACTCCTTTTATTCCTGCTCCCTCAAAAACTAAGTTTTCAACTTGTGAAAATTTTCCTTGATAACTAGTATCCGTGAATAAATTTACTTGACTATTCAAATTACCCTGATACAGGACAAGCAATAAGCACAATAAACTTAAATGAAAAAACGGTTTCATAAATTAGTTAATAACGACCTTAAGGTAACTAAGTTTACTGTGATAAATCCAACAGTTTTTTTTTTTTTGATTCGACTTACTTAAAATCAGCACCTATCCCGCTTAATGCCTCAAAATACAATTCAACATTGGATAAGGTAATCAAATCCAAAGTCACTTTCTTTTTGATTGAGCCAATTTGATACATCCCCGTATTTAAATTGACACTAATGTCATAAGCCCCCTCTTGGTTATAATCCGGAAGGTGACCTTCATCGTAACCAATCAATTTCATATTTTCAAGGTCTTGATAGTATTTAAATTTTAATTCGGTACTACACCTACCAGCACAATCATTTCCAAAAACAGACAACACGTTATTTTCAAAAGACAATGAAATGAGGTCATGGTACCAAGGAAACTTATAATAATTCCCCTCTGAAAACCATTTTTTTGAAAGGTAAACGACTACGACTACTTCCATCCCTTCATCTGATGCTGCATCCCCTGAAGCGCAAACAATCGCTAAGTCATTACGACCATCCAAATCAAAATCACCAGATACACGGTTCTCTTCGTTGTCGTAATTTAACAAGGTATGAAAACCTGCTGGCAAGTTAAACTGCTGTGCGAAAACATCATTTAATGATAAACAAAATGTCGTTACAGCGAGTATGGCGAAATTTAGTGTTAGTTGTTTCATAAAAATTAAGTTAGTGAATAATCTTAATACGAGAAGCGTGAATATATCCCAAAAGTTTCACCCCATCGTAGACACAATCAATTCTATACCAATTCGGATCTGAACAGGTATAGAAATAAAAGCACTCATGATTGATTTCTGAAGGTTCTAGCTTTCCAACAATGGAGGATTTTACATTCATTTGAGAACGGACATTAACATATCCATCTGGATCAACAATTTTACCGATTTTAGGCAAGTTGATTTTTCGCGTAGACTTTGGAGTTCCGATCGTATTTATTCCTGTAACCACCCATCCGGTGCAGTCATAATCGTATGACCCTTCATTGCATAGGTGATGCATAAACATCATATCAATAACTAAATCTTGATCAGTGTAAGACCAAATAGAGTCTTTTAGAGAAATCCCCTCGTAAAAAGCAGGTAAATCAATAACTTGATTATTACTCAAGGTAAGATAATTTTGCGTAATACCATCGACAAAGAGTAAACCACCCCCATTATAGCTTTCATTATTCACACCAACAAATTTTGCGGTAAATCTTTTTGCTTGTCCAATTGACTGAGCAGACAAATTATTCCCGTAAATGAACATACAGAAAATCACAATTTGTATAATAAGTTTCATGATTAGATCATCAGTTAAATAACAATGTCCTTAGACGTGGACAACTTTTTTCAAAAAAATCCGTTCTGAATTTCAAGAGAAATCATGTAGCAATTAAAACTTAAAAAAGAAAAAAGTCACCGCAGCCCATTCTTTTTTAACGCCTTTCGCATATCCTATTGTTGAATAGCTGCTGTTTTGAACAGTCCCGTCATCTTTGATGTAACCAATAGTTGAGTAGCTACTATTTTGAACAGTACCATCTTTCTTAACGTAACCCACGGTTGAATAACTGCTATTTTGAATGGTGCCATCTGATTTTATGTAGCCAATTGTTGCGTAACTGCTATTCTGAATTGTTCCATCAGATTTGATGTGTCCGACAGTAGCATAGCTTTTATTTTGAATGGTTCCGTCCGTTTTGATGTAACCCGTTGTCCCATAATTACTTGATTGAATCGTTTGCGAATGAGCAAAGCCAAAAGAAAGGATCATCGATCCTAAAATCATTAATTTTTTCATGTTTTTCATTTTACTTTAGTTTAGGTTTTACTTCATTACTTACTTTGATTTTATATTTAAATTAAGTCCATCAATTCTATTGTTTTCCAAAGATACTCATTGGACAACTCGGGAAATTTTTAACAATTTCTTTCGCGATTCGACTATTTTGTTGAGGAAAATCTATCATTTCAAAATCGTCTTGAAACTCAATGTTTTCTTGCCATTTTACAGATTCCCAAGACCCGTTAACTTTTTGAAATAAGTCCCATCTTGGATCACCATACTCCTTGTTATTTTTTAAAGGCGTTACGTACGCACAAGCCCAATTCCCGGAAATTAAAAAATGTTCGACCCGAAAGAGAATTTGATTTTTCTCTGATTCAAAATCTTCTCTAAAAATATCCAATATTTGGGTTCGCTCAGGAGTTCCTTTTTGAGGTGTATAAACGTTTTGAGCCTTTAGTTGTAAGGAAACGATTAGCAAAAAAATGAAAATAGCATACTTCATCTGTCTATTTTGTTTTAAGAAATAATGTTATTGATGATAACTATCGTTATTGACCTTAGATAAATCAATCCTTTTTTCATTTCTAACATTTTTAAATCACTTACTCTATAATGGATTTTCGGTACACTCCATATTACATGTAAAATTTATTCTCCCCCAGGAACGGACTCAATTCTACATTTGTATACTATTTTCGAACCATCACTAATTTCAAGAAAAAAAGATGTTTCATTTTCACCAATAAAATTCGGATTAGAAATTTCAATGGATCCATTGGCGACAACATTCAGCCCCGTTTTTTCATAAATGATAGTACCCGTCGATGTTGTTACTTTGACAGATAAACCCGAATAATTACCGGAAAGTTTGAATTTAAAAAGGTCTAAATAATTGACCCAAAATACACCAGATTCAATTTCACTCATCTTATGCCATTTGCCATCTCCTCCCCACTCAACTAATTTGGTTTGGTATTCAACTTTAAGTTCGTTCGGAACTTGTTTTGTTAATTCCGTCACTGATGAAATTTGTTTTTCTGCAAAGACATTTCCTTTCGAATGTGAAGGAAGACTATAGAAAAACAACGTGATTGAAAATAGAACTAATACAAAGACTCTAGAATTTGTTTTCATATGAACCGTTTAATTTGCAATGTATATTAAAACAGCTGTCGGGATTTTACCGTCCATATTTAGAATGGCATTTCCAGAAGAGTATTGTCCTTGACGTAATATTTTACCATCAAAGTTGTACATGGCACTTCCTGATGAATATTGTCCCTGTCGAATGACTTTACCATCCCAATTAAATAAAGCATTTCCTGATGAGTATTGTCCCTGTCTTAATATTTGACCATCCCAATTATAAAGAGCACTTCCTGAAGAATATTGACCTTGACGTATGACTTTTCCATCAAAATTACAAAGTGGTTTACCAGAAGAGTACTGTCCTTGTCTTAAAATTTGTCCATCCCAATTATAAAGTGCCGTTCCAGATGAATACTGTCCTTGACGAATGACTACTTGTCCATTCAACACACCAATTGCCAGTAAAGTTATTGCCAACAAAAATATTTTTTTCATTTATTTTAAATTTTTACGAATTCTTGTTGAAATTCTTTTCGACGCTAGAAAATACTTTTTGCATCTTCATTTCATTTAACAATAATACTGATTAATTATTAAATTAACTATCGTATTTACAATTATACTTTTTTGGGGATTTTGTCCTATACTATTATCAAATCGATTTCAGTTCTTTTAAAACGCTCTTCTCTCATCTAAAATCGAACAAGAATTACCTACTACAAAACACTTCTCTATTTATGGAAGAACACGCGTACATTAAATTCTGTATTCACCTTTTCACCAGCATATTCGCCTGGCTCCCATTTTTTTACTTTTTTAATTTCTGTGATCGCTATATTAAACAATTCTTCTTTCACTTTTTGATTTGCTTCGTGATCGGCATCCATAAAGTAATTTATAAAGAATCCCGATGAAAGACCCAATTTATCGATGTAAAAACCAATATCCATAAAAGGCATATCATTTCCTTTACCCATTTTTACTTCTTTCGCAAGTTGCCTAGGCAAGGATATGGAAAATGTCGTTTCATAATCATTTTCACCTAAAATTTGCGGTCGTTTTTCGCATGATGAATAGTCAATGGTGTCATTATGAGCTAACAACATACTATCCGCCTGATGAAATAAACGTTCTTTAAAGTTCATGTCATAATGGAGAGCAATATAATTATCCATCACTGCACCATAGCATCCTTGCGTTTGATTGTTGAAAATCACATCACTGATTATGTCTTTTTTAAATCGCATGTTATTATTGATACACAGTGTTTCTAGATACATTTCTTGTGGTAAATCACTAGAACCAAATCCGTATGGTTGACAAAAGAATATGTGTCCTTTAGCAATATCATTTTCAGCCAATTTAATATCATCCATACACAGCGAATCGGTTTCATCCGGATGTTCGACATACGTATTCAAATTGAATTTTAATGGCGGCGAAGGGATTTCCAATGTGTCTAGAATTCCCGAAGTTTCTATAGGTTCGATGAAGATTTCTTCACGGCATGAAACCAATTGAAAAACGAGACTAAAAAGGAGGAATTTATTCCAGATTAAAAAATTGAATCCTTTTTTCATCTTTATTTCCTTTTGCAGTAAACGCTTTTTCATAAAACTTATTACTTGTTCAAATGTTCTCTTATTCGGAATTTAAAAATTGTTTTCTAACGAAATAACCAACATGTTAAGGCTTGATTTCTTGCAGAAATTTCCAATGATAACCAGTATCCTCTTGACCTTCATCCTGCCAACCTTTGAAAAGTTTTACGCCATTTGCGAATGGAACCATATAAAAATAATCTCCAGCACCTGCCCACCAAGCGCCACAAGCAGAAATTGCAATAGCGGGAACACCTTCATAGAAGTCCCCTTTCTCAGCAATCAAAGCGTTACCATGTAACGATTCAATTTTTATTCTTTTATCGTCTAATTGAACGAAAATTTCAGAAATGGGATTTTCATCTTCATCGGTTGTTTCCACAATGATGAATTTTGCGTTAACCGTTGTTTGAGCAATTGAGGCCTCACACAATAACAACATCATTAAAAGTTTGAATAGATTTTTCATGATTTATTTTTAATAAAAATAAGCTAAATAATCAGACTCAATAAAAATCAACAAGAATATTAATGTCGATAAATTCATCTTTCATTCTTTAAATCCATTTTTTTGACGATTTGACTGATTCACTTTCTTTTGATCTTTTTGCATGAGGAAAGTCAATACCTGTTCAATGTCCAAAAACTTTTGATTGTATTATTTTTCCATCTCTCGTAATTGTTTTGCCAAATCTTCATGTGAAAGCGCCCATTGACGCATGTGAACGAAAGCACGCATGATTTGAATACTCATTACCAACGCTTTTTTAGAATTCAAAATGGCACTTAACATGGCAACACCTTGTTCAGAAAATGCAAACGGTAAGTATTTGGCATGTTTTCCCCTACCCGATTCTAAGATCACAATTTGTGATCTTAAATCAGCCCATTCGTCTTTACTTAATTCAAACATAAAATCCGGTGGAAATCGTTCGGAGTTTCGTCGAACTGATTGCTTCAAAACGCGCGTTTCAACTTCATACATTCGCGCTAAATCCATGTCCAACATAACCTTCATTCCACGTATTTCATGAATACTTTTCTTAATTTGTGCTAATTCCATGTTTTACTTTTTAAATCCAATTCTTTGACGATTTGACTGATTCACTTTCTTTTGATCTTTTTGCATGAGGAAAGTCAATACCTGTTCAATGTCCAAAAACTTTTGATTGTATTGTTTTTCCATCTCTCGTAATTGTTTTGCTAAATCTTCATGTGAAAGAGTCCAATGTCTCATATGCACGAAAGCACGCATTATGGATATGTTTATTTCAATAGCGACATCTGAGTGCAAGACACTTGACAACATCGCAATTCCTTGTTCTGTGAAAGCAAAAGGAAGATATCTTTTTCCTCCCCAACTTGAGGACGCAATTTGCGTCCTCAAGTTTTCCCATTCTTGGGATGTAAGCTCAAACATAAAATCTTCCGGAAAACGACGAATATTCCTGCGTACAGATTCCTTTAATCTTTTCGTTTAAATGCCATAAAGTTTAGCCAAATCGAAATCCAACATAACCTTCATCCCTCGTATTTCATGAATACTTTTCTTAATTTGTGCTAATTCCATTCCTATATCATTTAGTTGTTAAAATTGGAATGAATATTATTCCAATCAAAAGATAAATATCGATTGGACAGCAGAATTTATTCGGTAGATAACCAGTTAAATCCGGATAAAAAGAAATAAGAAAGTTGGAAAGTTCGGACTAAGGCAGGTGAAACAAGGGATGAGCCGACAAGAATTGTGCTTTTCGCTTCATGGTTTGTTCCATGTGCCTACGTGCGGCCTGACTTTTGGGATACAATATTTTATGTTGCTCCGCTTGACGAATCTGCTGCCATTGCAAGAGCATATCAATCGTGTCATCAGAAAAGAAACTGGATTGAAAGAAATCCCAAAGTTCGAGAACCGCTTCTTGATTTGGATGTACACCATCGGCCTTAAAGTATCGGAAATCACGAAGTTCGTCCATAACAAATTCGTAGGCTGGAAAGTAAAAAACGCCTGATTCCTCCTGCAATTCCTCGACTGCCAACAATAAACGTGCTTTACTACGGTTATTTTCAATGTATCCATCCTTGATGTGTCGAACCGGACTCACTGTAAAAAAGATAGCTATGCTGGGATTTTCCTTTTTCAATAAAGAAATAACCGATTTCCATCTTGTTACAATTTCTTCAACGGTACTGTTTTCTTTTTGGAAAAGTTGGCTACTTTGCTTGTGGCAATTCGCAACAATAGCTCCATCAGACTTCAATCGGTACGCCCAAGCACTTCCAAATGTCACGAATAGCTGATTTGCTTTTCGGAGGTATTTTCTTAAGTCAAGGCGTAGCTTTTCTATTTTCAAAGCTAATTCATCGCTACTCATTCCATAAACAGAACCGGACAATTCCCATGAAAAGAAAATATCCTCTTGCTTTAATACGCGTAATGAAAGTGAATCATCCAATGTCCACTCAATTAATTTCGCAATGGCTAAGGGATGGAAAATGGTTCCACCGGGATTTACCAAGGAATTGAATCCATTCGATCGAATAATTGCACCAAGTTCATCAGAAAAACAACTACCTAAAAAAACAAAGAAATCACCCTGCTTAAACTTCGGGAAAGACTGATCTTTCAACCATTGCTGATAGTTACTTGCACTCATTTTTCAGCTAATAAATTATGCGCATTTTGAAGTGCCGCTTCGCTTACAACCTCACCGCTCATCAAGCGTGCAATTTCTTGGGGACGTTCGCTGGTATCGATCACGCGCACCGTAGTTTGCATGCGATTATTTCTTAATTCCTTCGAAACAACCATGTGATGTGCCGCTTTTGCCGCTACTTGAGGTAGGTGTGAAATCGCCATCAATTGAACCGTCTCCCCCATTTTGGATAGCAACTGGCCCATTTTCAATGCGACGTCACCGGAAACCCCGGTATCAATTTCATCGAAGAAGATGGTTGGAAGCGATTGCTTTTCGGAAATCAATTGTTGCAAGGCTAACATCAAACGGGAAAGCTCTCCTCCACTTGCTGCTTTTTCAATAGGGACTGCTTCGATTCCAAAATTGGCAGAAAACAGAAATTCAACACCCGTAAATCCCGTTCGATTTAAGTCCATTTGTTGTTTCAAGTCGAACTTAAGCGTGGTATGAGGTAACTTCAATTCTTTTAATCGATCTTGAAGCATAGCTAAAATAGCTGGTATGCGTTTTTCACGTTGCTCATGTAAATAGCCTGCATCCTTCAATAATTCTTGTTTCAAAAGATCGTATTCGGCTCGTTTGCTTGTACAAGCACTCAATAAGTCGTCCAACGAATTCAGTTTACTCGTCAATTGGTCGTACATGGACTTCAAATCATCTGCTGAACTCAAGCGATGCTTATTGAGGATTTTATTGAATGCATTCCATTTTTCCACCAATATGTCTTTATCGGATTCATTTACATCCAATTGATCGATGGCATCATCCGCTTCTAAAGACAATTCCTTCAACTCAACAAGAATAGAATCCAATCGTTCTTTCATCGATTGAAGTAAAGGATCGTAAGAAGCCTGTTTATCAACGGATGACTTCAGGCGATAAAGTAATTCATAACTGCCATTTTCAGCTGTAATCTGGCTGATTTCTCCAAAAACCTGTGTGATTTGGGACGCATTTTCCATGCGTGTGATGTCCAGTTCTAGTTGATTAAAATCAGTGGAACCAAGGGATAATTCGTGTAATTCCTCCAAGATAAATCGATCGTAATCTTCTGCTTGAACAGCTGCAGCATAGCGCTCATCCAAATCTTTTAGTTCTTTACCTAAAACTTCAAAAGCAGTGAATTTTTTCACGAAGGAATGACGTTCCGGTAGTAAACCAGTAAGAACATCAATTAACTCCAATTGAAAAGACTTTGATTTCAATTCCAAGGTGTTGTATTGAGAATGGATTTGAACCAAACGTGAAGTCAGTAATTTCAAGGTTTGTAGTGAAACCGGAACATCATTGATAAATGCACGGGATTTTCCTTCCTTGGCAATTTCTCTTCGGATGATGGTCTGTTGATCGTAATCCAAATCATACTCCTCAAAAAAGGGCTGATAGGATTCATTTAACTGAAAAGTTGCTTCAACAATCGATTTTGGAGCGTCTGGACCAATAACAGATAATTCGGCGCGTTCACCTAGAATCAATTGAAGTGCGTGCAATAAAATTGACTTTCCAGACCCCGTTTCACCTGTTAATACGGTGTATCCGGATTCAAAAGACAATTCAACTTCATCAATTAATGCAAAATTTGAAATTCGAAGTGAAGTTAACATCAATCAATAATTTCCTGGTAACGAGCTGAATTTGCTGAGTCTAGTTTTTTCAACAAGGTCACTAAATCTTGTTTTTCCTTGAGTTCTGAATCTGAAAAAACGTTTTTAAATTCTGGAATCTTGCAGAAAAGAAAACTAAGTAAATTCACCGCATTTGGACGAGAAGCAGCAATTGGAGATAATTTGTTTAACGCATCGAAAATGGCTTTTTTTCCAGCCGCTTTATCCTCATACAATTTATCAATGCCTTTTCGGTGGTACATGTAGATGCATTCGCGCATAGGATCAAATACAGGTTGTAACATATTATCCACCAAATAAAATCGGTTTCGTTTTCCTGATTCAGAAGATTTCCATCCAGGAGCACCTCCTGCTTGCGCATTATTCACAATCGCCTGTGCCTCAATGTAGTAAGGAGTCCCACCTTTTAGTGAAAATGAATCATAATCTAAACCAAGCATGTAATACGCATAAAATGCGAGAATTGAAGTTAAGTTATCTCGGTATTGATTTTGAGCATAAACCAATACGGCATTTCTAGAAAAGGTAACAGCGAAGTTCTCGTCTTCAAAATTCAATAGCAAGGTGTTATAGCTTGAATTAAAAGAAGGTCTTGAGGATTGAACCTGGATGTATCCTTTATAGGTTCCTGTAGAAGGAATTTCACGAATTTGAATTTGAATATTACATTTGATCCGCTCTTCCGTTTTGAATTTATCTTTTGTCCATTGCGTATTGTTCATCAAATCGAAAATACTCTGTTCCATTTGCTTGATGATTTCTTTCTCAGTGGAAGAAACCTCCACTTTTGCATCAACAAGGACAGAAACTTGGCAGTTCAATTCTTGTGAATAAGAAACAGAAAAAACGGTTAACGTCAACAATAATGTAATTAATCCTTTCATTTTTAATCTTTTAAAACAACGGACAAAATGTCCTTTGCCACTTCTTTTTTGGATTTAAGAGGGAATTCAAAGGCATTTTTATCCTTATCGAAAATAGTAATTTTATTTGTTTCCGCTTGAAATCCACTGACATCTTTTACAAACTCGTTTAAAACAATAAAGTCCAGATTTTTTCGCGTCAATTTATCTAACGCAAATTCTTTCGCATTATTTGTTTCCAATGCAAATCCGATTACTTTTTGATGATTTGTTCGGTTAGTTGATGCCCAAGAAAGAATATCTGGGTTTTTAACCAGGTGCAACGTATGCTCTTCGTTTGTTTTTTTAATTTTCTGGGTCGCCACTTGTTCCGGACGGTAATCCGCAACGGCTGCACTAAATATTCCAAATGCACATGTCTTCCAGTTTGCTTGAACAGCTTCTAACATATCCTTTGCAGATTGCACGTTAAGCACGGTTAGGTTCGGATGTGTTAAGGAAAGTGACGTTGGTCCACTGATCAATAGTACTTCATTACCTGAAGCCAAGCAAGCAGCGGCTAGTTCAAAACCCATTTTTCCACTGGAGTGATTTCCAATAAAACGAACAGGATCAATTGCTTCATAAGTTGGTCCGGCTGTAATTAAGATGCGTTTTGTGGCTTTCGGTTTTGTCAACTGAAAAAAATCATTCAGATAAGCTGCGATATTTTCCGGCTCCTCCATGCGGCCTTGTCCTTCTAGTCCACTTGCCAGCGCACCTTCCGTCGCTGGAATAATTGAAACACCGTCAGAAAGCAACGTTTCCATATTCCGTTTCACAGTTGGATGTTGGTACATATCCAAATCCATCGCAGGAGCGATGATGGTTTTTCCTTTCATGGAAAAATACGTTGCAAGCAAAAGATTATCGCAAATTCCACTTGCCATTTTAGCTAATGTATTCGCGGTTGTCGGAGCAATGATGAATACATCTGCCCAAAGTGCTAAATCAACGTGGTTCGCCCACTCACCTGTTTTCTTGTTCCAAAATTCTATATGAACTGGATTTTCGGTTAACGTTGAGACAACGAGGGGACTGATAAAATCAGAAGAGGCAGGAGTCATGATTGCTCTGACTTCTGCCCCTTTTTTTTTTAATATTCGTATGAGGTAAGCAATTTTGTAAGCTGCAATACCTCCTGAAATTCCTAGAAGGATGCGCTTTCCCTGCATTACTCTTTTTCTTCTGGTTTACGCATGTAGATTTTGTCGTCCAATAACTCTTGCGTTGCAATAGCAGTTGGTTTCGGCATTTTCTCGTAATGCTTAGAAATCTCGATTTGCTCACGGTTCTCGAAAATCTCTTCAAGGTTATCCGTTGTAGATGCAAATTCTTGTAATTTTTGCGTCAACTCTTCTTTTACTTCAGAAGAGATTTGATTTGCACGTTTAGAAATAGCCACCAAAGATTGGTAAATATTTCCTGTTTTTTCTTCCATGCGAATGGTATCACGCGTGATAGTAGATTTTTCTGCTGGTGTGTTTTTATAACTCATAATTCACTTTTCAGTTGTTGTTTTCGCCAAGCTTATCGATGTACGTATTCAATTCCTTTACGTATTTAGAGTCCGGATAGCGAGTCGCAAAGGTACGGAATCTTTCGTTAGTTTGTTCTATTCGCTCCGTTTTTTTACTCTCGATGCTATTGATGGTTAAAAAATAGGAATTTTTAACCACCACATAGTTGATCTCTTCCGAATATGGTGATTTTCCATGTGCTTCTAAAAACAATTCTCCAGAAGCAACGGCTGCTTTATAATTATCCATTTTATCATAAAGCTTGACCTGATCATATTGCTTTGTTTCCAATTTAAATTGCAATTTATCAATGATGGTGTTACACGAATCAATCAGGTATGATTGTGGATATCGGTCGATAAATTGTTGCACATTATTGATTGCTAATTCGGTTTCAGTTTGATCCAAGGAATGTTCAGGTGAATTTTTCACGCTGCACAACGCGACCATAAATAACACTTCTTCATTTTTCACACTGTAAGGAAAGCGTTGCATGTACGCACTATAATAGTATTGCGCCATATAGTAATCTTCCACTTGAAAATAACTTTTAGCCAAGCGGTAGTAAGACAACTCTCCTTCCGCACTTTTGGGGGAATGTTGGTAAATTTGCTCGTACAATACAATGGCTTTTTCGTATTGTTTTGTGTCATATAGTTTATTCGCCAATTCGTATTTTGCAGCAAAGTCATCTACTTTAACTACTTGATTATAATTCGAACAAGCAGCTAAAACGAAGAGGCTTACAAAGAGTGAAATCAGTATTTTATTCATTATTTAATTCTTAAACTTTTACCAGCCTGTAATACACTTGATGGTTTTATTCCATTTAATTCACACAATTTAGAAACAGTTGTTTTGTTTCTATCTGCAATTTCTGTTAATGAGTCGCCGGGTTTAACACGGTAATATTTCAACTGAGATGTCTTTACTGGTGCTGGCGATGGCTTGGTTGCCGCAATCGTGCCATCCGGTTGGTTTTCATAATAATCTGTTGGTTTCGCTCCTGGCCTGAATAGGCCTTTGTGAACCATCAGGTTTTCATCCTTCATTACTTTTTTATCAAAATCAATGATCTCTTCCGGATTCATTGGGACATCGTAAAAACGGACCTCAAAATGCAAATGGGGTCCAAAGGAATGCCCTGTATTCCCTCCTAGTCCAATTGGATCTCCTGATTTCACGTTTTGATCTGGATACACCAACAATTTACTTAAATGCGCATGGTACGTTTCTAAGCCGTTAAAGTGACGTAAAATCACCAGATTCCCAAATCCACCGTCGTTAAATTTTGCGTACCTAACTTTACCATCCCAGGTGGCGTAAACAGTATCTCCAACGTTTAACCCAATATCAATTCCGTTATGGTATCTTCCGCTTCGGAATCCGTATCGAGAAGTCACAATTCCTTTTCGCGGCATGGTAAACGCACTATTTAGCTCATCATTTACACACAGCCAAACAGTATCCTTCAACTTTGACAAATCATTTTTTGTTCCAAAACAAACATCGTTATTCCATGTCAATGAATAGGGAGTTTCTTGTTCCGTGGTCATGATTTTGTGAATCCTTGGATTCATTATTCCATCAAACTTGAATGGATTATAAAGCGCCCACGTTTTATTCGAATAAATAATCACTTTACCAACTTCGGTATCCACTGTGTCTAATGCTCGTTGAGTAAAAGCTTGCGAACAAAAGCAGGCAATAAAAATGAAGGTATGTAAAATTGATCGATTCAAACTAATAGAAAATAAGGAAATCAAAGATAGTGAATTCCTTTTACATTGCCCGGATATCCATTATTTCAATGTTGTAAAACACTTGTTCATTTGGCTTAACCAAATCTGCATAACCCCGAGAACCATACGCTTGAGGAGCATCTAATATGACAAAATACCGCTCTCCTTTTTTTGCGTTTTTCATGATTTTTCTCAATCCAGGCACAATTGTTTTTTGTCCAGGAGCGTATTTAATAGGGTAATTCCCTAAGCGCGTATTCATTACAGATGGTTTGGACTCAGTGGACACCATCGCATGAAATGAAATTTCTTGTCCAGGATTCTTTGCTAGAGTAACTCCTTCACCATTTTTCACCTTCCATGAAGTAATTCCATCATTGTGTATACTTGGTGTAACCAAAGCGACCACTTTCACATACAACCAGTTCGGAGAATTTGAGGGAATAACTCCTTTAATTTCTTTAGAACCAAGTGCCAATTCTGCCGGAATTTCAATTTTCACAAAATCACCTGGGGTCAACTCCTGTAAAGCGAGATCCCAACCTGGCGTTTGCATATTGTAACCAATCACGAACGGAATAAACGGCATATTAATGCGGTTATTCCCATCCACGATTTTCCCATCTGGCAAAGCCAAACGATAGTCGATTAAAGCCATTTCGCCTTTTTTCAGCTTTCTTCCTTTTCCTTTTAATATCCACTTGATAACCAAACCATTCGGGAACGATTTTACATCTGACACTTTACCTTTCTCAAAGGATTTCAAGTTGTCTTTGGTCGTTCGGAATTCACCCTCAATTTGAGCGGTATTTTTTAATGGCTTTTCTACGACTTTTTTTGTCGTATCTTTTTTCTTTGTATTCGTAGTATGACAGGATGCCATCAAGGAAACCAGAAAAATAAATAAGAGGATTCTATTCATTATTTTAAATCAATTAATTGAAGATCTATGTACAATACACTTTGTGGCGGGATTTTCATGCGGTCTCCTAAAAGCCCATGTCCCAAATAACTTGGCAAGATTAATTTTGCTTTATCACCTATGTTCATCAGCTGAAGTGCTTCATGAATTCCTGACTCTTTTTCACTTTTGGCAATGACTATCCGTTCGATTTCGTCTTTTTTGGTTTCATAACAAACACGACCATCCAATAATTCGATTTTCAGGCGAACAATTGCTTCATCGCCTTTTTTGGCTCTTTGCTCACTTCCACCATGAAAATACTTCATGAAACGCAAACCTGAAAGACTCACCAAAGAGTCCATTTTTAACTGCTTATGATGTGCTAAAAACAGCTTGATATTTATGTTCTCCCTTGTATTTAATTCTTGATTGAAATCAACAGAATGTGCTTTACTCCAAGAACTTTTCTCCTTCTTTACCTGAGGTTCAGCTCGACATCCGAATAGAAATATCAACAAGAAAAAAGGAAGTAATCGGATCATGCCATTTGAGTTAACTCTCCTACTAACGAACGAAAGCGATCAATTGTTACAGAAAGTGAATCATTTGAAAATCCACCAGCGGCATATTGATGACCGCCTCCCATGAAGTTTTTAGCAGAAAATTCATTCACAAAATACTTTCCTTTTGATCGAAATGAGATTTTTATTCCGTCCTCATGCTCGACAAAAAACGCTGCGATTGAAATTCCTTCAATGGACAGAATGACATTCACGAGTCCCTCTGTATCTCCTTTTTGATAATCAAAACGACGCAATTCATCCAATGACAAACTTATAAGTCCAATTGGCAAACCCGGGAAAAGCTCCAATTTCTCTGCGATTGCGTATCCCCGTAACTGCAAACGAGAAACCGTATTGACATCGTAAATTGCCTCATGGATTTGAACATGATTGACCCCGATTTTCAGTAAATATGCCAGAACTTCATGTGTTTTGGCTTTTACGGATGGAAAACGAAAGGACCCCGTATCGGTCAACATTCCAAGGTAGATTCCATTCCCAACGGGAACATCCAAGAGGTGAATGAAGCCCATTTCTTCAATGCATTCAAAGATCAATTGCGCTGTTGAGCATACATCTGGACGAGAGACCATGATCTCACAAAAGTCTTGTGGATGCGGATGATGGTCGATCATGATTTTCGTTTCAGGAAATTCCAACACAAAAGACTCCATGTCCTTCCCTACTCTGCCTGCACCATTGTAATCCAAGCAATAAAGTGTGTCAAAACACGTAATGTCTTGTTCAAATCCTTGATCAAAGATGGAGTATTCGACATCTTTCAAGAACGGTAACAAGAAATCAGCTGGACGATCGGGAATAATGATGTGAGCTTCCTTCCCCATATTTTTCAGGAAGAAATACCATGAAACAACACTCCCAATGGCATCACCATCGGGAGATTTATGTGTTGTAATTAAAACCTTTTGGCTTTTATTTAAGTGTAAGCGAAGTGCATCTATCATGCAACAAAGTTAATTGTTCTGCTGCATGTGTTCAGCTTCTTCTTTATCTTCTTCAAATAATTTCGGTAAATCTTTCTTTCCTTGTAAGTTATCCATCAAATCTTCGAGTTGGGAAATGGATAAGTTTTTAGCGATGATTTTTTTGTCTTTGTCAAGAACGAAAATTCTCGGAGTGGAATATAAGTCATACGTCGTTTGGAAATTCAAGGACTCCAATGTCGTTGGTTTTCCTTTTTCCCCAGCGTATACTGGTACCAATTTCTCTGGCGTCGCCTTCGCTATTTCGTAGATGCTATTGGTCACAGCAACATTAATGAAGTTCAATTTGTTCTCACGTATGTATTTTTTCCAAGACTCGAAATCTTTCCCAATTCCTTTTCCGACCGCATAAACTTCAATGTTTCGATTTTTGAACTTCTCGTTGTAAAGCGTCACCAATTTCGGTGTTACTTTTTTACAATGGCCACATTCTGGGTCCCAGAAATAAAGAATGGTATATTCAGATTTCAACGAATAGAAATCCAACCATTTGGTATCCGAAGTATCGCGAAGAATCAAGTTGTATGGCTTTGCTCCTACCACTAAATTCAACTTCCATTTCAAATCTTTGCACAATTCCTCGAATTTATCCTCAGCCACCCATGTCGCTGGAGATTTACCCGTTGCAGGATCCGTTGTACAGAAGTAACGGTTTAACATGTACAAGTAAACCTTGTCCATTCCCATGATTTGACTTTTACCAAATGTAGACGCAATCCAACCAACGCTGTATTCGTACATTTTAGATTTAGGATCTAATCCATCACAGAATTTAAACGCATACTTTATGATGGTATCCCAATGTTGAATCATCATGTTCTTACCGAAGTAGAACTCCAATTTATTGTGGAAAATCGGATTATTAACCAACGCATCTGTTTTCAGATCTACATTATCCCAATAATGCTCAAAATAGTATTTGTAGCGAAAATTAGAATCAATCACCTCACCTTTTTCATTTTTTGGTAATTCTGGAACAAAGACATCAATGGACATTTTTACAATTTTTCCAACAAGCATAGAAGGATTCGTTGCGACAATGTTCTTTTGGTATTCGTCTACTTCCTTATTCAACGCATCGATTGTTTCGCTCAATGTTTTGTATTCGGAATCTGTATCCTTCAATTTGGAACGTTGCTCCACTAATTTACCAGCCTCACCTTTTTTCGCGCTGATGTACTTCACATACGGAATAAAAATTTTATTCTCCTCCGATTTTTTAATGACCATGTTCGCCATAAAATCAGGTCCCTTCGTTTCAAGGTGAATATCCTCGTTGTTATAAACGAACTCAAAGTATTTTTGTCCTGGCAATAACAAGCCAACAATTCCTGGCTTTTGTTTTTTACCATCAAAGATTACCTCGCCATTTTTCATTTGAGCGGTATCGGCGTAGTTTAAGCGGGAACCGAAATACTTAATTAAAAATACGGTTGTATCCTTTTGGCCTTCAACTTTTAATCGGATTTTCTGCGCATAACTCATTGATGCACAAGCTAAAAACAGGAAAGTAAGTATATTTTTCATAGAATTAAGTAAGTTTTACCTTACGAATATGCTGCAAATTACGTTCCGACTTATTTTTTTAACATTTCGTTAACCAAAGAAAAATCGAATTCATTCACAGGTGATTAATATTTAATAATAGATTATTTTAAATGGCTCAACAATTGTTCCATGAGGGTAAGATCCGCATATGGATTCAATTGAGACAACTGTTCGTAGCGCTTTAACCAAGTCAATTGACGTTTCGCATAATTTCGCGTATGTTGTTTGATTTTATCAACAGCCTCCTCAAAATTGCATTGATTTTCCCAGTACCGAAAGAGTTCAGCATAACCAACGGTATTCAACGCTTTTAAATTTCTATTCGGAAAAAGGGCTTTTGCTTCATTCAATAAACCAGCATCGATCATCTCTTCAACACGTTTATCAATTCGTTCGTATAAATCAGAGCGATTCCAGTCAATTCCAAAGCGATGAATTGCATACGCATTCTTTACCGTACCTTTCCTAAGACTTGAATAGGGTTTACCGGTTAATTCAATGACCTCCAATGCACGAATCAGTCGAACAGAATTCATACGGTCCACGATGGAAAAATAAACAGGATCTAAACGCTCTAATTCATTTTGCAGGTATTCAAGTCCTTTTGTTTCGAATATCAAGCTCCATTTCTGCTGAATTTCCTTATCATGTGGAATCTCGTCTAGTCCTAAGGTTAAAGCATCAATGAACATCCCTGATCCACCAACAATAACTGCAGCACCTTTTTCCAGAAGTAAGTTATCCAAAATAGGTTTCGCTTCCTTTGCGTACTGACTAGCAGAAAGTTCAGAATGAATGGAATGTGAATGAATAAAATGATGTTTCACTTGGGACAATTCAAGTTCCGAAGGAATGGCCGTACCAATGGACATCTCTCGGTAGAACTGTCGAGAATCAGCGGAAATCACTTCCGTTTTTAACTTTCGTGCAAGGTTAATTGCTAATGCAGTTTTCCCTGAAGCGGTAGGTCCTTGTATGACAAAAACCTTACTATTCGAAACGCTCATATCATTTCCAAGCGTTATAAATTCCATATACATGTTTCACATATGCGACTGCATGTCCACGATAAGCACCACTTCGCACATGTTCCGAACGGTAGTAAGTAGGATCGCCTAGGTTCCGAACCATTGCCTCAACATTTCCATCCCACACAAGCGGATTTAATCCAGCTGCTCTAGCAAGGTTTTGCGCATCGATGATGTGTCCAGGACCAGCATTATAAGAAGCTAAGGTAAATTTCATTCGTTGATCAATATCAGGTATTGACTTCCACAACACATAGGTTCTATTCAAGTATTTCATTCCACCAGCAATTTGAACAGCAGGAGGAGAATCAGGATAAACTCCAAAACTTGGACCAGTTCCAGGCATAAATTGCATCATTCCGTAAGCCCCACCTAAACCGCGTGCATTTGGATTAAAGCGCGACTCTTTGAAGGCAATGGATGCAACTATTTTCCAATCCCAACCGTATTTCTTCGCTTCTGCCTTAAACACATCATCGAACGGAGAGAATTGTCCTTTTTTCTTTACGTAGAATTCAGTTGGTTCGTTATTTAAGTAATCGAAATAGCGTTTTTTCAATTCTGTGTAAGCTGTTGAAGCGCAAAAAGATTCAATGAATTTATTTAATTTATGTTTTAATTCTGAACTATTGTTTCGCAATCCGAATCCAATATTTTGGAAGTATGAAATTTTTGTCGAAATATTCAAATTTGGATGCATTTCTTTGCTTATACGCGCTAAATTTTCATGAGCGATGGTGAAAGGCAATTGGTTATTCGCCACCATTTCGATTAAATCCTCTGCAATGGGATCACCTTTTTTGTATTTCACATTGATTTTCGCGCCAATTTCATGTTGCAGGTACATCAATCGATCTGCGAAAGCAGAACCACGTCGGACATAAACATCCTTTCCAGCTAATTCAGAAGGTTCTCTAATAATGGTATCATTTGAACGCTGAACCAAGACTTGATAGGTTCGGTAATATGGTTTGGAGTAGGAGAATCCATCTTTGTGAATAAATGGAATCATGAGGTTGGATGCGATTACATCCCCTTCGCAATTAATCAACTTTTCCTTGTAATCTGATGGTCGAGAAATAATTTTCACTTCTAACTCTACACCGATCGATTTACAAAAAGTATCCATGAATTCATATTCAAATCCCAGTTTTTTACCACGGTATTCGAAATAGGACAAGGAGCTATTTTCCATAAGGACAGTAAGCTTTCCTTTTTTACGGATTTCTTGTAAGTCGATTTTTTTTGGGGTTGCTATTTTTTTTTCTTGACAAGAAATCATCAAAAAAATCAATGCAAATGTGGGCCAAAATATACGCATATACTTAAATTACTAAGTTATTCTTTACGAAAGAATTAAGTTAAAGTTACAACTTTATTTTTCATTTGGATTATTTCAAAAATAGATGGATATTTGACACTCAAATGATTGTGTATGAGCAATGAACAAAATGAAATCTATTCAAAAGTTGTACGAGCTGGGAAGCGAACTTATTTTTTCGACATCAAGGCAACCAAGGGAAATGATTTATACATTACGTTAACAGAGAGTAAAAAATCCTTTGGGGACGATGGCGACGGTAACTATCAGAAGCACAAGATTTTCCTTTACAAAGAGGACTTTGAAAAATTTAGAGAAGGCTTGGACGATGTTTTAGCCAAAATCGATGAAATAAAATCCAATCAATAATTTTTTTCAAAAACCCTTGCAGAATTAAAAAGTATGCCTATCTTTGCACTCATAAATCACAAGGGAGTTTAGCTCAGTTGGTTTAGAGCATCTGCCTTACAAGCAGAGGGTCGGGGGTTCGAATCCCTCAACTCCCACACAAGAAACCCAGTAATCTTAATAGATACTGGGTTTTTTATTGTTCTGAAGTTTTGGTGACAAAAACCTAAAATGGGATCAAGACCAAAACCTGGGGACTAGGCATAAATTTGGGTTAATCTAAAAAGAAAAAAATCAACATTTCGAACTCCTCTAAATTGTGCTCTAAAAGCTTTTATTTTGGCATTGAATGAT
>JAHEMR010000015.1 GCA_024643545.1 Crocinitomicaceae bacterium
ATCATTCAATGCCAAAATAAAAGCTTTTAGAGCACAATTTAGAGGAGTTCGAAATGTTGATTTTTTTCTTTTTAGATTAACCCAAATTTATGCCTAGTCCCCAGGTTTTGGTCTTGATCCGTGTTTTTGTTTTTCCCGCTTGTCAACATGAATATTGAACGAAGGTTCAGGATTACGCTGAAGCGTATTCCTTTGGGGGGAGTTCATAAAAAGAACAAACCCAAAATTGCTTTGCAATTTGCGGTTATTTTTGTTTTTCCCGCTTGTCAACATGAATGTTGACCGCTGTAAAAACAAAAAACCCGGCACTTGCGTGCTGGGTTTTTGTTTGTGACCTTGTCAGGATTCAAACCTGAAACCTTCTGAGCCGTAATCAGATGCGCTATTCAGTTGCGCCACAAGGCCGTTTCTGAGTGCAAAGATATACAAATTTCAATAAACGTTGTGTTTTTTTTCGGAAAAAATGAGGTGAAACCGAATAAATGTGTTGCTTTCTCTTCATTTTTACGTAATTTACAGATTATCCATTTTGAGCTAAACCATATCCCATTTGGTTTGTTATTAAAAGAAAAAACATGAAAAAAATGACCTATATACTTCTTGGTTTTGTTGGCATTGTTCTAATATTCGTAGTCTTTATGTCCTTCCGCTATTCAAACATCGAAATGCCTAAATACACTGTTCTAAAATCTTACGGGAAAAACATTGAGCTTCGTCAATATCCAAACATGATTGTGGCAAAAACGCAATTAAAAGACAAATCTTTTGAAAACTCTGGAAGTGATGGTTTCCGTAGCATCGCAGGATACATCTTCGGCGGAAATGAGAAATCGGAAAAAATTGCCATGACTTCTCCAGTTGTCATGGAATTAAGCGACTCCGCAACGATGTACTTCGTCATGCCAAGCAAATATAAAAAAGATGAATTACCAAATCCATCTAACAAAAATGTAACGATTCAAGAAGAGGTTTCTAAAGTACTTCTCGTTGTCAGATATGGTGGTTATTCCAACGATGAACGCATTGAAAGTCATATTGCAGTCCTGAAAAACATTATTCAAAAACACAACTTAAAAGCGACGGGGGGATTCATGTACATGGGGTACAATGCGCCTTGGGACATCATCAACCGTAGAAACGAAGTAGCGGTGGAAATCATTCCCTGATTTCGAAGTAGGTTTTATGCTAACATCTGATTGATTATTGCTAATTTTCCTCGTGAAGAAGAAGTATTTTCGACAAGCAAAGCTATAACCATGTATCCATACCAAATCAAAAGCCTTGATGCATACCATCAAGCATATCAAAAAAGTGTAGAGCAACCTGAAGAATTTTGGGCGGAAATCGCTGAAAACTTCGTTTGGAAAAAGAAATGGGATAAAGTCCTGGAATGGAATTTCACGGAACCTTCTGTCAAATGGTTTCAAGGAGGAACATTGAATATTACCGAGAATTGCCTGGACCGACACTTGGCGGAAAGAGGCAACGAAACAGCCCTCATATGGGAATCCAACAATCCACAGGAGGCATCTAGGTCTTTCTCGTATTCCGAATTACACCACAAAGTCATGCAGTTTGCCCACGTTCTTCAAAACAACGGCGTGAAAAAAGGTGATCGCGTGTGCATCTATATGGGAATGATTCCCGAACTTACAATTGCAACGTTAGCCTGTGCTCGAATTGGCGCCATTCACTCGATCATTTTCGGTGGATTCTCTGCTCAAGCAATCGCCGATCGTTTGGATGATGCGCAGGCGAAATTCATTGTAACTTGTGATGGTGCATTTCGTGGAGCGAAAGACATTCCTTTAAAATCAGTAATCGATGATGCGTTAGTTGGAAATAAAACCATTGAATGCGTCATCGTTTGTGAACGTACAGCTGTTCCCGTTTCCATGCTGAAAGGACGCGATGTTTGGTGGAGTGATGAAATTCAAAAAGTGGAGGAAGCCGGAAATCCATTTTTTCCCGCTGTTGAAATGGATGCAGAAGACATCTTGTTTATTCTTTACACATCCGGATCAACAGGAAAACCGAAAGGTGTTGTGCATACGGTTGCAGGATACATGATTTGGACTAACTATACCTTTGTGAATGTCTTTCAATATGAACCGGGACAAATTCATTTTTGTACGGCTGACATCGGCTGGATCACTGGTCACAGCTACATTGTATACGGACCTTTAAGCGCCGGAGCAACTTCACTGATGTTTGAAGGAATTCCAACGTATCCGGATGCAGGACGATTTTGGGACATCGTTGACAAATTCAAAGTTGACATTCTGTACACCGCACCAACTGCAATTAGAAGCTTAATGGGCTTTGGATTAGAACATGTGGTGGACAAAGACTTAAGTTCCTTAAAAGTACTTGGATCCGTAGGTGAACCAATCAATGAAGAAGCATGGCATTGGTATGCTGAACACATTGGTAAAAATAACTGTCCTGTCGTCGATACTTGGTGGCAAACGGAAACTTCTGGCGTGCTTATTTCGAACCTAGCTGGAGTCACCCCAAGTAAACCATCTTTCGCTACTTTACCATTGCCGGGAGTACAACCTTGCCTAGTGGATGATGCCGGAAATGAAATCGAGGGAAATGGCGTGAATGGAAACTTGTGCATCAAATTTCCATGGCCTGGAATCATTCGCACAACCTACAATGATCACGAGCGTTGTCGACAAACGTACTTTTCTGTTTACGAAAACTATTATTTCACAGGTGACGGTTGCTTACGTGACGAAGATGGAATGTACCGCATTACAGGACGCGTGGACGATGTCTTAAACGTTAGTGGACATCGAATCGGAACAGCAGAA
Organism: Crocinitomicaceae bacterium; assembly: GCA_024643545.1. GTDB lineage: Bacteria > Bacteroidota > Bacteroidia > Flavobacteriales_D > Crocinitomicaceae > UBA952. The sequence continues at coordinate 2,820 of JAHEMR010000015.1, forward strand.
GTGGAAAACGCCATCAATATGCACACCGGCGTCATTGAAAGTGCCGTGGTAGGATATCCACACGACGTCAAAGGACAAGGAATCTATGCGTATGTCATTATGGAACAACTGCATTCAGATCCCGCATTGACCAAACAAGACATTCTACAAACAGTTTCCCGTATTATTGGAGCCATTGCAAAACCAGATAAAATCCAATTTGTTTCTGGACTTCCAAAAACACGAAGTGGAAAAATCATGCGTCGCATTTTACGTAAAATAGCAGAAGGTGACACCTCAAATCTAGGAGACACAAGTACTTTATTGGATCCATCAATTGTTGATGAAATCAAATCCGGCGCGTTTTAGTTTTTCAGAATGAGGTACTGATAAGGAGCCAAATTCACCGTGCTTCCTAAGGTATAACTTGCATTTGTGAGTGCATTGGTCCAACTACCCGTCAGCGGACTTGGTACCGTAATCGTTTGATTCGAATTGCGCACATTTACGATGATCACTACATTCTCTGATCCCAATGTTTTCTTTAAACAAAGCACGTTGGTGGAAATAGCGTAATTCGAAATACTTCCTTTGCGCGCCGCCGCGGATTCATTATGAAATGCCAACAGATCTTTATATGCTTGAAGCATGTCCTGATTGATGGTCCAATTGATGGGAGAATTGGTGAAAAATGGGGTAGTGGTACTGCGACCAACTTCTTGTCCCGTGTAAATCAAGGGAACACCGCCCATAAATAGTGTCGAAACCGAAGCTGCTAATGCTCCAGCTTTCCCATTGAATAGCGACCATGGCGAAGCATCCCAAGCGGACTCATCGTGATTGGTTGTAAAACGAATCTTGTGCTTTCCAGCTGGCATGTTTGTATATTCAGCTAAGTGTGTATTGTATAAATTCGTGATGGAAGCAGTCCCAGCCCATAAATTCTTTGCGGCCGTGTAGAAATTCCATCCATACGTTAAATCGAATCCAGCTGTGTAATGGTCTACACGGGTACCTTCCGCCAAAAACAGTAAATCGCGGTTAGGAATCGCTTCCAAAGAAGTCAATGCTTGTTGCCAAAATTCAAATGGCACACCATCAGCGTAATCACAACGGAATCCATCCACATTTGCTTCAAGTACCCAATATTTCATGGCGTCAATCATCGCTAATTTCATATTTGTATTATTGAAATTTAAGTCTGCGACATCGTTCCAATTCGTTCCCGGAGGAATAATGATATTTCCCGCCGCGTCTTGTGAGTACCAATCGGGATGAGCAGAAATCCATGTATTATCCCAAGAAGTATGATTTGCCACCCAATCCAAAATAACAGACATTCCCAATTGATGAGCTAGGGTTGTCAATGTCCTCAAGTCTTCCAAAGAACCATATTCTGTGCTTACTTTTTTGTAATCCTTCACGCAATAAGGTGAATGAACACTGTTTAAAACACCTTCTTCATAAATCGGCATCAACCAGATGGTATTTACTCCAAGTGCTTTTATTTCATTCAAACGATTAATCACTCCTTGTAAATCTCCCGTTGAACTAAACGCACGTATGTTCACTTCGTAGATCACTGCGTCTTCCGTTGCAGGCATTGATGCATATGGTGTACCATATTGATGGTAACCAGAAGGATCTGTTGGAATCGGTGGTGTAGGTGTGGGAACTTTATCCTTCTTACAAGAAGTCAAAACTACCAGCATTAAAAAAACATTCAGAAAGTATTTCATAAGCATTGCTAAGTGTCAAATATACACACAATACAAACAACTTAGGACTTCATTGACAAGAGCTCCATTAAAATAAGTTCAATAAAATCATGTTAAACAGTTCCAAAGAATTTTTTTTTGAAAAAATGATGGGGAATTTGTTAAAATGTAAACTAAATAGTTAACTTTGAAAAAGATTAGAGAATTTAGATTTTATAAAGAGCGGTTTTTAAGCTTCTACTTTGAGCAATCGCCCAAAGTTCAAACAAAAATCGATTACATCCTAGATTACATTCGTTTTGAACGAGAAGTTCCAAAGAAATTCTTCAAGAAACTGGTTTCAAGCAATGGCATCTATGAAGTTCGCGTGTTAACGTCAGAAAAGAGTATTCGCATTCTTTGTTTCAAAGAAAAAGAAGAATTGATTGTCCTCACGAATTGTTTTGTGAAGAAGTCGCAAAAAACGCCAATAAAAGAAATTCGTTTAGCAGAAAAATTAAAAAAAGACTACAGCCATGGAAAAGATTAGCACATTCGAAGAATTATTACAAGCCAAATACGGTTCCAAAGGGTCCGAGAAACGCGATCAATTCGATCGTGAGTCAATCGCCTTTCGCCTTGGCGAACAACTCAAAGCAGCGCGAAAAGAAGCGAAGCTATCACAAGAACAATTAGCCGAAAGAACCGGCACCAAAAAAAGCTACATCTCGCGCATCGAGCGCGGGATGAGCGACATTCAATTCTCCACTTTTTTCAAATTGGTTGAAATTGGCTTGCAACGTCGATTGCTTGTGGAGATTATCTGATTACCAAAATATGGTGTAAAGAGCCACGAGTAAAGAAAGAATCACGAGCATTCCAACAATGAATCCGTTGGATAAACGAAACATGCTTCGGTCAATTTCCATGGCGTTTGGAACAACGCCACGTTTCGATTCCCTTAAACTGATTATAATCATTCCAATCGCGCAAAGGACGAATACAAATCCCATGCGGTCAATGAACGGAATTTCGTAAACACCATTTGCATTTTTTACCGCGAATCCAAGTGGATTCAAGCCTTTCAAAGAAACGAAAAGTGGAAAGAATTTTAACAAAATGGAAAACAGGAATCCACCAATTGTTGCGAAAAGTGCCGCGTTAGACGTTGTCTTTTTCCAGAAGAATCCAAAGATAAACATGGCAAAAATCCCAGGACTCACGAATCCCGTGTATTCTTGAATGTATTGGAATCCTCCTTTTTTATCAATCCCTATAAACGGCGAAACAGCCATGGCAATAAGCATCGCAACAACAATCGAAATTTTACCTACGTTCACCAAGGTTTTCTCCGATGCTTCTGGTTTGATTTTCGTTTGATAAATATCCAAGGTGAAAATAGTTGCAATACTATTCGCTTTTCCCGCCAAGGAAGCAACAATCGCCGCTGTCAATGCCGCAAAGGACAATCCTTTTAATCCTGAGGGTAATAAATTCAGAAGTACGGGATATGCTCGGTCTGGATTTAATTCTCCTCCCTGTAACATCTCGGTTTGAAAATGTCCGTTTTGATACAGCACATACGCTGCGATTCCAGGCAGAACAACAATTACCGGCATCAATAATTTTAAAAATGCGGCAAACAAAATTCCACCACGCGCTGTTTTTAAATCTGCACCTAATGCCCGTTGCGTGATGTACTGATTGCATCCCCAATAATTTAAGTTGATGATGAGCATTCCTCCAATCAAAACAGAGAGACCAGGTAGGTCCATGTAGTTGGAATTTGATTTATCGAAAATCATGTGAAAATGATCGCCTGCTTGACTTTTTAAATACGACAAGCCATCCCAAACGCCGGATCCACCAAACTCTTTGGCTACTAGATCGACTGCCAAATACGTCGTAACGAGTCCGCCGAGGATTAAAAAGAACACTTGAATGACATCCGTAAATCCAATGACTTTCATTCCTCCAAGGGTAATAATCACGGCGAAAATCGCTAAAAAGGCCATACAGAAGAACAAGTTCAATCCAGAAATACTACTTATGGCCAAAGCACCCAAATACAAGATTGCTGTTAAATTGACAAACACATACAACATCAACCAAAAAACCGCCATAATCATGGCCACTTGTCCATTGTAGCGCTTTTTCAAATACTGTGGCATCGTTGAGATTTTATTCTTCAAGTAAACAGGCATAAAGAACACAGCAACAAGGATTAAGACCGCTGCAGACATCCATTCATAGGTGGCGATGGCTATTCCCATTTTGAATCCACTTCCGCTCATTCCGATAAATTGCTCCGCACTGATGTTACTGGCAATTAACGAAGCACCAATTGCCCACCAAGTCAGGGATCCTTCCGCTAAAAAGTAATCTTGGCTATTCAAGGATTCTTTTTGCTTGCGCTTATAAATCCAAAAACCGTAACCGACAATGATGACAAAATACACGAAAAAGACAAGGAAATCGGTCGTAGATAAGGTATGCATGTTCTAGGTTGTTTTGTAATGAATGGTAGAAAGTGAGCGAAGTCTTTCCGCGCTTTGCTCTGGTGTGATGTCACGTTGTGCTTCTCCTAACATTTCGTAGCCCACTTGGAATTTTTTCACATTTGCACTGCGCAACAGTGGTGGATAAAAATGCATGTGTAGTGTCCATTCTGGATGCGCTTTTCCGTCTGTTGGTGCTTGATGAATGCCAGCAGAGTAAGGAAATGAACACTGAAAAAGGTTGTCGTATTTGACTGTCAAATGTTGAATCATTTGCGCAAAACTTAGTTGTTGAGCACTTGTCAATTGCAACAGATGCTCACAAGGAAATTTAGCGACAATCATTGTTTCAAACGGCCAAGTTGCCCAGAAAGGAACCAACACGACAAAGTGTTCATTCTCTGCAACGATGCGCTCTTCTTTACTAATTTCTTGTTGAACATAGTCCAACAAAAGTGGGCGACCATTTTCCTCAAAATAGGAAAACAATTGTTTCTGCGTTTTTGCAACTTGCGTTGGGATCGAGGATTGTGCCCATATTTGTCCATGTGGATGCGGATTGCTGCACCCCATCACACTTCCTTTGTTTTCAAAAAGTTGCACATGGTTGATGTAATCCAATGCGCCCAGTATCTGAAATTCAGTTGTCCACGTTTGAACGACGGACAAAATTTCATTCACATTCATTTCTGCCAAAGTCAAGGCATGATTGGGTGAAAAACAAACAACTTTGTTGATACCTCGTTCCACTTTGCGCGTGAAAAAGAAGGAATTGGATTCGGAGTCCTCCACTTCATCTTTCATCAATGCTGAGAAATCGTTTTCAAACACATAACAATCGGAGTATTCATCGTTTTGAAGTCCATTTGCACGAACATTTCCCGCACACAAGTAACAATTTGGATCATGCGACGGACGTTTTTCATCTACGACACTTTCCGTTTGTCCTTGCCACGGACGCAAAGCGCGTTGTGGAGAAACGAGGATCCATTCGTCCAACAAAGGATTGTAGCGACGATGTGGATGGATGCTTTGATTAAACTTGTTCATGCCAATTCATGTGTTGAATGCCTTGTCCAATTTTCACTGGATAAGCAGCTGACTCAATGCCAAATTTTGCTAAATACTGTTTCGAAAGTTGTGTGACAGCAGCTTGAACGTCATCTTGGTGAATCAAGATCAACAAACAACCTCCAAATCCACCGCCCATCATGCGAGCACCAAGTACACCTGTACAAGCAAGCGCTTGATCGTGAAGAAAATCCAACTCAGCGCAACTGACTTCATACATTTCTGAGAGACCTCGATGTGTTGCATTGAGCAATGAACCTAAGTGTTCAAATCGCTTGTCTTCGATGGATTTCATGGCATCACTCACACGTTGAATTTCCTCCATTACGAATGAAGCTCGTTTATGGGAAACATCGCCGATTTCTGCTTTGATTTGCTCGAGTTGTGTTTCGTTAACATCGCGAAAGGAATGTACGCTAGTAAAAGTTGACTTAAGTAACTCTTTAGCTTTTTCGACTTCTCGTCTTCGCTGATTGTAAGCTGAATCCGCAAGTGAATGCTTGACTTTGGAATCAATCAATAAAAAAGTGTATGGTTCGAAATCCGCAGGAACGTATGAAAAGGACAAATCTTGACAGTCCATTAGAAGCAAGTGATTTTTCTGTCCGAACACAGTCGCAAATTGATCCATTAATCCACAGTTTACACCTGCAAATTCATGTTCCGTTCGTTGACCAATCAGCGCCAACTCTTTTTTCGATTTACCGGCTTTTGTCCATTCATTCAAGGCATAAGCAAATCCACAAGAAAGTGCTGCAGAGGAGGAAAGTCCAGCCCCACCTGGAATCGTACTTTTGAAGCACAACTGAAACGGAGCAATGTTTTCTGTGGAGAATTGAGACAAAACACCTTTGAAGTAATTGGTCCAATGTGTTTTCTCTGGATGAAAGGTATCGTTGGCGTCACATTGAAATTCTTCGTTTAAATCAAGTGCGGTAATGAGTGAAAGTTCTCCGTTCGCTGGTCCGATGGCGAAACCCATAAATTTATCAATGGCCGCCGGACAAACATAACCGTCGTTGTAATCGATGTGTTCACCGATTACATTAATTCGTCCGGGAGCAAAAACGAGTAGGGAAGGACTCCTCCCAAATTGCGCTTTGAAGTCTAGACTTAATTCCCGAATGAGTCCGTTGGGTACATCGATCATTTTCAAGGTTTTATTATGTAAATAAGCGTACCCAAATTTGGAGAAGTCGCCTGGATGTGAATTTCATCGTGAAAGGAAGTTGTTCGAACTAGTATCGACGCAATTCCCGCTTCCGCTTTCACTGGGTTTTCGCCAATCAATTCCACGTTTTTTCCTTTGATGATTTCAAACGTTACTTCATTTTGCGCCGTTGAAACCAGCGATTCATGATCTAAGATTTTGACACGAGCAAAAAACACATCCATGTGATCGGAAGCAATGGGAATTCCCATAAAATCGACTTCCATGTCCATTCCGTCCGGATTCGTTGCGGTGGACACTCTATCTAATCCGACTTCTTTTCCGTCATCAAAAGCAACCGCCATCAATGTACCAGCTTCGAATGCATCGACATGAAAGACAAAGGGAGCTTGAGAAAGGTGATCACTGAGTTCGTTCACGGTCGGAGTTTTCCGTCCAATCAAGGAATCGTTTAGATACAATTTCACTTCCTCAGCATTACTGAATACGGTAACATCCAGCGGTGAATCCGGCGACCAGTAACTCGCAATTTCGATGTTATTTGGAGGTGCAAGTCGTGAATCTCGCGAAAAATCCCTTGGTGAAATTTGACTTTTATAAAAGTCGTAGGAGAACTTCGGAATGCGGAAAATATCAGCGATTCCCGAAGATTCCAAATCCGGACTGTAGCCACGGTTGTAATCAAACATCAGCCAATTTGCTTCACCGATGGTCGTTGCTCCTTTTCGATTGGAGTTTGAGGCTTCCTGAAAATTAGTCGTTTGCTGCAAGAGTCGTTTTTCGCCATCAGAACGCAATTGACGTGAAGTTCGTTCCTCTTCTTTCAAATCCGAAAAGGACTTCTGTTGGAAACCAGCATTTTGAGCATAGTATTCCCAATCGCCATATTCAGCTATTAGGATGTGTTTCGCACCATTCCGATAATGATTCCAATAATCTGGTGCTTTTCCATGCTGACGTGCCGGTATAAATAAATCGTAGGATGCATCATCGATCCAACTCGCACTGATGGAATAAAACGGGAATTCTTGATCTAAAATCTGATTCAATTCAGCCATAAACGGTTTTTCCATCCACGTTTCATTCAAGGAATTCTCCCAGAAAAGCACACACGTTCGGTTTCGGTCACGACGAACCATGTCCCGTAAATTCTGTTTGACATTCGCTTGAAAGGTAGAATCACCCATGAACTGCCAACCTGGAAGGGAATTCATCACAATCAATCCAAGTTCATCACAGGCATCTAAAAATGCTTCTGATTGTGGATAATGGGATAAGCGTACAAAATTGAATCCTGCATTTTTAATGAGAACAGCATCACGCCAGTTTGCTTCGTCCGAAAGCGCATATCCAATGTATGGGTATTCTTGATGGCGGTTTGTTCCAGATAAAAAGTACTTTTCATTATTCAAATAAAATCCATCTTCTTTCAATTCAAAGAAACGAATCCCGACTTTTTGGTTTTGTTCATCCACCAATTTATTGTCTTTGTAGACACGAACAGTCATATGATACAAAAACGGATGACTCGGACTCCATAGTTCTGCATGAGCCACACTTACATTTGATTCAATTTGAAGACTTGTATGTCCTAGTAATTCTTGTGTATTAGAAATACTTCGATTCGAAAATCCTTTTCCATCCGTAATCGTTGTTTCAACTCGAATGTTAGCAGGATTTTTCGATTCATTTTTTACATGAACAAGGACTTTCGCCTTCGCAGTGGAGGCCTGAAAAGAATTAAAATTGACAAAAATACCACCTGAAGCCGGAATGTTTTCATGCACGGCATCGGTGATGTGAATTTCATTCGTTTTAATGAGTTTTACATTGCGGTATATTCCTCCGTAGTAATTAAAATCAAGATCTTTTAACGGTTTCCCTGGTGGGATTTGTGGGTTATCCTCGTTGTTGACCCGTACTTCAATGACGTTTTTGCCATGTGTTAATGCGGATGTTAAATCAACAGTAAAAGGAAGGTATCCACCTTCATGTGTCGTCATCCTTGTTCCATTCAGGTAAACGGTAGCGGTCATCATGACGCCTTCGAAATACAAAAATGCTTTTTCATTTTTCTTCAGGTGGCAGGTAAACGATTTACGGTAAACGCAATCCCCTTGAAATTGTGAAACCACCACTTTGGACTCCAATCGAGCTGTGTGCGGAAGGGTCACTTTTTCCCAAGCTTGGAAAATTGGACTTCCCTTTACATCTGCACGTAAAAACTCCCAATCGGAATTAAATGATTCTTCAGATCGTTGTCCAAACAATCCAAATGCGAATAATAGAAGAAAAACGAAAATGCAGGAACTTTTCTGAATCATAGCGTTAATTTAAAAAAGCATCTAACGCAGTAGATGGTTTACCGTTGTTTTGCCAGCAATTCAATTGATAATTGCTCCACGATTTCGCTCCTTCCGGTTCCCAGTAAATGACTCCGAGTCCACGCTTTCCTGGAATGCCACGAACGATGGAAATAACTTGATTTAACATGTCCTGTGTATTTTGAACCAGCGTGTAATCGCCACCAACTTCTACAACCATGACATCTTTATCATAACGCGTGACCATGTCATTTAAATTCGTTTCTAAGTCGTTAATTGTCGCTGTGTAATCCGTGCCAAGCCAATACGGGTAATACGAAGCACCGATCACATCGAATTTCATACCATTTGCAACTGCTAAATCAAAGAACCAACGAAATCGAGCGTTGTCATTTCCTTTGTCGATGTGCACAATTACTTTGATGTTCGAATCGATGTCTTTCGTTGCATCGTAGCCTTTATTCACAAGTGCGGACAATTGTCCAAAATTGGTATATGATCCTTCAGGCCACAACATTCCGCTTGGAATTTCATTTCCAATTTGAACCCACTCCGGAGTGACGCCAGCGGTTTTCAGGGCATTCAACACATCATAAGTATGTTGATAAACAGAATCTTTCAATGCGGCAAAAGTACAATTCGCCCAAGCAGCAGGTTTTGTTTGATTCGCTGGATCCGCCCAGGTATCTGAGTAATGAAAATCAATCATAACGCGCATGCCCAATTCTTTCGCTCGAACGGCCATCGCAACGGTTTCTTCTTTGGAGCAATGTCCACTTTGCGGATTATTCGACGGATTGACAAACACGCGCAGTCGCACGGTATTCATTCCTCGGTTTTTTAAGATTTCTAAACAATCTGTTTCGGTTCCATCGGATTCGAAAAACTTAAATCCACTTGCTTCCATTTGCGGCAACCAACTCACGTCGCCTCCTTTTGCTAAATAATCAACTGCCACTGGTGGAGTAGGTGGTTTCGGTTTATTTTTATCCTTACAGGATGCAGAAATTCCAAGAAAAGAGAAAAGTAGGATACTTAAAAGTTGTTTAAACATGGTCTTTATTTACAAAGTGAAAGGTCGTGTTATTTTCATAGACTTTATCTTTTTCCAATAAACTTGATGGAAAATGAGCATGGTTTGGGGCGTCGGGGAAATTCTGCATTTCAAAGCAAATTCCACTTTTGGAGTGATAGGTCTTTCCATTTTTTCCAGTCAAGTGGGAGGGAAGTCCACAACCTATAAAAATGTGTCCAGCAGCTTGATTCGAATACACGGACATTTGCCAATCGTTTGACGGATTCAGGAGTTTTGCTTGAATTCCGTTTGACGTTTCTAAAACAAATGAATGATCGATGCCATCTAATAGTTCTTTCGGCAAGGCTTGTTGAAGTGGATTTTTCGTCCATTGGTGCACTTTTCCAGTTGGAATGTTTTCACTGTCTTTAACCAAATAGCGCATCGAATTAATATAAACAGATTGACCTTCGACGCTTGATGCATGTCCGTCCAAATTCCAATAATGGTGTTGCGTTAGGTTAATGATGGTATCCTCCGTGGAAACTGCACGCATAGTGATTTTCAATTCGTTTTCATCCGTTAAGGCATACGTTACTTGAACAGTTAACTCTCCCGGATAGTTTTCCGTCCCGGCTGGACATACATAACGAAACGTTAGTTCACGTGCAGAAGATTGCTTGTCTGCATCCCAATACGCCCGACTAAATGAATTCAATCCACCATGCAAGTGATGTCCCTCGTTGTTCTTCGTTAACTGTATTTCCTTTTCTCCGATTTGAACTTTTCCATTCCGAATACGACCGGCATAGCGTCCAACGATGCAACCAAAATACGGTGGATTCTCCATTTCCATCGATTGGAGGTATTGGTTCAGAGAATCAAAGCCGAGAACTACATCGATGCCTCCGTCTTCAACAGGCAAAAGACACGACCGCAGCACTGCTCCATAATTTATAAATTCAAGCTGGAGCCCATTGACATTCGTCAAAAAGTACGAGTAGACTTCTTTTCCAAAGGGCAAAACTCCGAATAAAGTCGGCTTTTTGAATTCCATTTTACGAGAAAGGATTTTAGTTCGCAATGAAACTACGAAAGGATTTTCAATAAGCATACCAGTACCTACCAGTTTATCCGTAAATTAGCTACCAGTTTTTACATTCATGCCGCTTCTTAAAATTGATCAGAACTCCACACAAACGAAGTACAAGCAACTTGTACATGGAATCGAGCGGGCATTATCCGAGAAACGATTGAGCTTGAACGACAAGCTGCCATCCATTAATAAAGTAGCACTAGCAAACGGACTTTCCAGGGATACGGTTTTGCAAGCATATGACGAATTAAAGAAGCGGGGATTGATTTATTCCATTCTTGGGAAAGGATATTTTGTCAAAAGTCTTGGTTTCCACCATGAGCAACATTTATTTCTATTATTTGATGAATTAAACTCATTTAAAGAATTAATTTACAATGGTTTCCTAGAAGAAATAAAAGAAAAAGCCGAACTCGATATTTACTTTCATCACTTCAATTCACAGGTGTTTCAAAAGCTCATTTCTGAAAGCGTTGGCAAGTATTCAAAGTACATTATTATGCCGTCGAATTTACCGAATACGTATGAAGCGATTGCTAAATTACCGAAAGAGGATGTCTACATTTTAGATCAAACGAATGAAAACCTCCGTCATTTTCCTTCTGTTCATCAAGATTTCGCGAAGGACATGAAACGTGGACTAACCGAGGTGCAATCACGCTTAAAGTACTACCGGAAATTGTTTTTGATTTATCCTGGAAACAAAGAGCCTATTGGAATGGTGGAAGGATTTCAAGATTTTTGTTCGGAAATCAAGTTTCCTTCGGAAGTCATTCATTCGGTGGAAGAAAATAGCATTCAAAAAGGAGCGGTGTTTGTTATTCCAAACGACGATCACTTGGTCGAAGTCATTGAAATCACCAAAAGTAAAAACCTAGAAATCGGAAAACACATCGGAATCATTTCCTATAATGATATTCCCTTAAAGAAGGTAATTGAAAACGGCATTACAACGATTTCGACAGACTTTTATCAGATGGGCAAAACGATGGGACGCATGGTTTTAAGCGGAAAGAAACAACGTTTGGAGAATCCATCGCGCATCGTCCTAAGACAAAGCTTATAATTTCACCATCGAAGCAAATACAAAGTTTTGGGTCGTTCCGAATGGTGTCATGTGGTCTTCTCGCTTCGTCGTCTGTACTTCGAATCCATGGGGGCCAAACAATTGACCTAATTCGTTTTCATCGTATTGCGTGATTTCCAATCCACTGCACTTGAATGGACCATTCGTGGAAAAAGTTCCAATGACTAGTTGCTTGACATGCTTCGAAACGAGCTCCATATACCGTTCAATGTCCTTCTGACTCGTTAAAAAGTGAAATGCCGCGCGGTCGTGCCATAAGTCATAGTTCTGAAGCGGTTCGAAGTCATTGATATCCGAAACAATCCAAGTAACCAAACTCGCTTTCTCACCTAAACGCACTTTTGCGCGTTCAATCGCATGGGCGGAGATATCTAAGACACTGAGATTGGTATATCCTAAATCAATTAAAAAATCGACTAATAAACTATCTCCACCGCCGATATCAATGATGGAAGCAGATTTTTCCAACTGAAAAGAAGAAATAAAATCCAACGATATAGCCGGTCTTTCTTGAGTCCATGATACTTCTTGGGGAGTTTTTGTCGCGTAAACGGTTTCCCAATGTTCTTTTAAGTTATTCTCCATACCGCAAAGATGAAGGAAATTCTATCATCCAATTGTAACTTGGGTTTCTTTTAGCAATTTATTTGCAAATCCAATTCCAGAAACGCTTATGGATCTTTGGTAAAAAAATCCCCATGATTGGAACGAGAATCAATGTAAACACAAGTGTCTTTACCAATTGATGCTGCTCTTTTACCAATGGAAATACAAAGGCAAACATCACGTTAATAAGTGGGTAAACAAATAACCATGACACGAGCATGATTTTCCATTTTTTGGGTTTTTGAGGAGAGTCAGACATAAGAATGTAATTTTTTATAAAGCTAATCAAATCATGTGGCTTATACCTTATTTTTTCAATCATTGAGTCATTTTTCGTTTCATTGATCTTGAAATCCATTAAAAAATTATGTATGTCTAGAATGATCAAACGAACTACTGTATCTGAACCATAATTCTTCATCAAACCTAGGAATTCCGATTTCTTTTCGCAACTTTACATCATGCAAATCTGTGTCTACTGCGCGTCAAGTGCGCAAATCCATCCGGAGTATTTTAAAGCGACTGAGGAACTCGCTCATATCTTCGCGAAAAATAATGTTCAAGTTGTTTTCGGAGGTGGGTCATCAGGGCTCATGGGACAATTGGCAGATGGTGTTTTAGCTGCTGGCGGCCAAATCAAAGGAATCATGCCACAGTTTATGAATGAAGTAGAGTGGGGGCATCGTGGTGTTTCCGATTTCGTTTACACAGAAACCATGCACGAACGGAAGGCGAAGTTTTTAGAAGGAACAGATGCTTTGGTCGCATTACCCGGCGGACCAGGGACCTTCGAGGAATTGTTTGAAGCAATTACCTTGAAAAAATTGGCGCAATTCACGAAACCGATCATCATCCTGAATACACGAAATTACTTTGATGCCTTTCAATTGATTATGCAACAAGCAGTCTCAGAGAAATTTATGTCCGATGATTTGGGAGATTTGTATCAAATCGTTCAAACACCTGAAGAGGTACTTCCTGCCATTGAGAAAACACAAGCATGGACAAAGTCCATTCACGACGCAGGAAAACTGCGTTAATTACTTTTCAAACTTCAAGGAAACGAAAATCGGAAAATGATCCGAAGGATAACTGACACCGAATCGTTCAACGATGGTTTCAAACGTTAATACCGAAAGTTTTTTATTGGTGAAAATGTAGTCGATTCGTTTAGTCGCTTCGTTTTCCAGATCAAAGTTATTGAACGTACTATTCATGTTGGATTTAACTTGCTGAGAAACAAGTAAAGCGTCCTTCATTTGCGACTGTAAAAAAGTGATGGTTGGATGATCATCGCTTAAATTGAGGTCACCACAAAAAATGACCGCTTGACGCGTTCCATTGGTGACTTCCTGCATTTTCTGAAGGATTAACTCAGAACTTTTCATGCGAGCAACTTCTCCTACATGATCAAAATGCGTGTTAAATACCCAAAAGGATTCTTTGGATTCAAGATCGAAAAATTGCGCATACGTACAAATGCGATTTAACGCAGCATCCCATCCTTTCGATGGGACTTCTGGAGTTGGAGAGAGCCAAAAAGTACCGGAATTCATGAGTCCATATCGTTCTTCTTTATAGAAAATTGGAGCATATTCACCAGCTTTTTGTCCGTCATCCCGTCCAACTCCAATCGATGCATATCCCGGTAAGTCGCTCAGTAATTGCTCACGTTGGTGCTCCAATACTTCCTGCATACCAACGATGTCGGTATCGAAACGTTTGATTTGACTAGCAATCGCGGTATGACGCTCTGTCCATGGACTCGCATTGGATGTTGTGATGTCGTAGCGAATGTTGTAGGACATGAGTTTTACATTGGACTGAGCGAAACTCGCACTAAACATGTAACAACTTAAAAAACAACGAAATAGAATTGATTTCATTAATAGGCGTTTTCCATGTCTGGTACTTTACTCGATGTTTTCAAATAATATCCATCAGCAACTACACCCATTCCGAATCCGCAGTTCCAACCAGTCTGAACCACTTTAACGGCCTTTGAATTGAAAATAAATTTAAGTGCACAATCACCTGATTTGTATTTAGCTACACCATTTTTTATCGTGATTACTTCCATAAATTCTCCCATATTGTGACTTGGTCCGCCACCAACAACAAAGATGCTCACCTTAATCTTGTTTGAACTGATTTTCTGCACTTTAACGATTCCATCTCCGTCATCACCATGATCGTATTCGTAAGTACCAGTTGGATTTAAATCTTCGTTTTTCCAAAGAAATGAAGTACTTAAGAAGAGGATGCTTCCAAACAAAACGAAAGCGGATACGAGGGATTTTAACATGTTTTCAAATTTGAAGTTGAAATTACATTTTTTTGGTATTCACTGATTCATTCATGCGAGATAATTCATGAAAATTTCGAACAAAAAAAGTCCTGACATCACTGCCAGGACTTTAAACCATTTAGTTGATTTGAATTACTTCACATCAAAACGATCAAGGTTCATGACTTTTGTCCAAGCCGCAATGAAGTCTTTCACGAATTTCTCTTTCGCATCGCTACTCGCATATACTTCTGCTAAGGCACGTAATTCTGAATTCGAACCGAAAATTAAGTCAGCACGTGTCGCTGTCCATTTCACATCTCCCGTTTTACGGTCACGTCCAACAAACACTTCTTTGGTATCCGAAGTCGCTTTCCATTCTGTGGACATGTCTAATAAATTCACAAAGAAATCGTTCGACAAAGTCCCAGGACGATTCGTTAAAATTCCATTTTTATCGTTGTTGTAATTCGCTTCTAAGCTGCGCATTCCACCAACTAATACGGTCATTTCTGGAGCTGTTAACGTCAACAATTGTGCTTTGTCCACCAATAACTCCTCCGTTGTCAAAGTATATTGTGTTTTCGTGTAATTTCTGAATCCATCCGCCATTGGCTCTAGGACAGCGAACGATTTCACATCGGTTTGTTCCTGTGTGGCATCCATTCTTCCAGGTGTGAAAGAAACCGACATTGGATATCCTGCTTTTTTAGCTGCTTCTTCCACCGCTGTATTTCCAGCTAGAACGATTAAGTCTGCCATGGAGATTTTTTTACTCGTATTTTTCGAATTAAAATCCGTTTGAATTTTTCTCAAAGTTTTCAAAACGCGATCCAATTGCGCTGGATTGTTTACTTCCCAGTTGCGTTGTGGCTCCAATTGAATGCGCGCTCCATTTGCTCCACCTCGTTTGTCCGAACCTCTAAATGTACTTGCGGAAGCCCAAGCGGTTTCAACAAATTCATTCAATGGAATTCCACTCGCAAGAATGCTCGCTTTTAATTGTGTAAGGTCTTGTGCATTCACGATTTCATGATTCAATGTCGGAATAGGATCTTGCCAAATCAATGCTTCTTTGGGCGCTTCTGGTCCTACATAACGTGTATTTGGCCCCATATCGCGGTGCGTTAGTTTAAACCAAGCACGTGCAAACGCATCTTCAAATTGCTCTGGATGTTCCATGAATCGTTGAGATATCAAGTTGTAAGCTGGATCAAAACGCATGGACAAATCCGTTGTTAACATCGTTGGAAGTTGTTTTTTGTTGGCATCAAAGGCATCTGGAATAATCGCATCTGTTGTTTTTGCCACCCATTGATTTGCACCAGCAGGACTTTTCGTCAATTCCCATTCATATCCATAAAGGATTTTAAAATATGAATGTCCCCATTGCGTTGGTGTTGATGTCCAAGTCACTTCTAGTCCGGATGTAATGGCGTCTTTTCCTTTTCCGGATTTATAATCGCTTTTCCAACCGAATCCTTGTTCTTCAATGCTTGCAGCTTCTGGATTCGCTCCAACATGTGATGCTGGACCAGCACCGTGCGTTTTCCCGAAGGTATGTCCACCGGCGATTAACGCAACAGTTTCTTCATCGTTCATTCCCATGCGTCCGAATGTTTCACGGATATCTTTTGCTGCTAAAACTGGATCAGGATTCCCGTTTGGTCCTTCTGGATTCACGTAAATCAATCCCATTTGAACAGCTGCTAATGGATTCTCCAACTGACGATTTCCAGAATAACGTTGATCATCCAACCATTTCTTCTCCGTCCCCCAATACACATCTTTTTGTGGTTCCCACACGTCAACGCGTCCGGCAGAGAATCCAAAGGTCTTGAATCCCATGTTTTCCAAGGCAACATTTCCAGCGAGGACCATTAAATCCGCCCAAGAAACTTTGCTTCCATATTTTTGCTTGATTGGCCACAATAAACGTCGCGCTTTATCGAGGTTTCCATTATCTGGCCAACTATTTAATGGCGCAAAACGCTGTTGACCTGCGGATGATCCGCCACGTCCATCACCAGTGCGATACGTTCCCGCACTGTGCCAAGCCATGCGAATAAACAAAGGTCCATAGTTTCCAAAGTCCGCTGGCCACCAATCTTGCGATTCAGTTAACACTTTCTCGATGTCTTTTTTCAATGCATAGTAATCCAAGGTACTGAACTCCTTCAGGTAATTGAAACTTGGATCCATTGGATTCGACAAGTTCGATTGTTGGTGTAGTACCGTTAAATCTAATTGATTCGGCCACCAATCACGGTTGGAATTCGGCACCTTTGATGTTTCGTATTCAGCAGCAGGTGCTTGAACGCTCGTTGCTGTCTTTGTGCTCGATTTCCCAAAGCCCATCGGACATTGTCCGCCGCTCGACTCTGCTTGCTTTTGTCCAACTACCATCCCGGTAATGAACAGACTCATAGTCAATAGTTGTTTTTTCATATGTACCTTATTGATTTCAGTTATCCTCAAATTTACCGCGAAGAAACCATAGAATTAATTGATATTATTTATATCTGCATTGATAAAACTTATATACTTTCAAGTTGATTCTCCATACGCTGATTACAAAGTGATTATGTACTTTTGAGGAATGAATGCATATGAAATCCATCTCGTCAACAAAGCGGATTTACTGGAATTACAAGCAATAAGTCGTCAAACTTTCTACGACACGTTTGCGGAGGTGAATACACCAGAGGACATGCAGCAGTATTTGGAGGAGAATTTGTCCATGGAGCAATTAACGAAAGAATGGTTAAATCCGTCGACGAACTTTTATTTTGTCAAACAGCTGGACAAGGTTTTGGGTTACCTGAAAATCAATGAAGCGGATGCACAAACAGAACAACGCGAGGAAGCATCCTTAGAGATTGAGCGCATTTATATTCAAAAAGAATTCCAAGGAAAGGGAATCGGGCAATACTTACTTGATTTTTCCATTCAATTAACAATTGATAAAGAATTCAAATTGATATGGTTAGGTGTTTGGGAACACAACCTAAAAGCGATTCAGTTTTATGAAAAGAATGGATTTCACTTTTTCGGAAAGCACTCGTTTTTCCTGGGAAAGGACGAACAAACGGATTTGTTGATGGAATTGCGCGTAGACTAATAATTTTTTCCTTTTTCCTGCAAAAGCTCAAAAGCTTCTTGGAATGTAGGAATGACATCAGATTCGTAACCATATGTTCTTCCTGTAGCAATGTTGTGGAATTGTTTCATTGCTTTCATGTGCGCACCGGAACGCATAAAATCCAACATGACTTCACGATTTTCCCAAGCGGTAATGGTACATTGGTATCCTTTTACTCGTTTTGCAGAAACATGTAATTTTCCTTTGGATGCTTGTGCTTGTGCAAATGAAGGAATGGCAAGCGTCCAGAATTTGAGGTAGCTCAGGAAATTCTTTGGTCTTAAGGCGGTGAGTGATATGTACATGGCCCTAAGTTAACTATTTATTTTTTAATTCCTTTTTGCGTTTTTCAATCAATTCATCAATTTCCAAAACCTGATTTTGTTGGTAGGAATCATCCACCTTAAAAAGCAATTCCCGCTTTTTCGTCGTTCCATTCGGATAGAAATAGACGTTTTGACCAATTTTTAGCTCAATGCCACTGTTCGACAGCGGACTCAAATTCGGATTCATCACAGTTGGAATCACCAAAGGAATCGACTTCAAGGACCCATTATGAAAGGTGAATTGAATACTTTGTCCGTAAACCGATGACGTCGATTGGATTAAAAGAATAAGAAAGGGGAGGACAATGGTTTTCATTCGGATGTTTAAATGTAACACAGAAAACCCTGAATTGTTCAGAACCTAAACGATTTTCTGAATGATCAATTGATTAGTTATTTTTAATCAATCCTAAAAACTCAGCTGGTTTGAAATATGGATAGAGTGGAAGTGTTTCAATGAACGTTTGAACCGCTGCTTCATCTAATTCCGGAAACATGATGACAGCGCCCTTTCTACCTTGGCGTAAGTAGATGTCGTGAATAATCCCTTTTTCTTTCCAATCTTTTACTGTTTCTTGTTCGTGCTTCAAAACTTCTCCTAATTCGGATAAATCGACGCCTTCCTTGATCGTTAATATGACTGCTGTAATGTTCATCTTTTTTTTGTTAAATCTAGGAACTTTAATCCTGTATATGCTTAATTTTAGCAATTATCTAAACATTTTTTCATGTCATTTCAAGCATACTTAGACAACATTCAAAAACAAACGGGACTAAGTCCAACGGAATTCATGACCAAAGCCGAAGAAAAAGGATTTTTACAAAATGGTCAACTCACCGCAACGGTAAAGGCGACAGAAATCACGAATTGGTTGAAGGCAGATTTTGACTTAGGACATGGACACGCTATGGCGATGTACGCATATTTCAAAGGAAAAAGGGATTGATTTTTAGTTTTAGTGTACAATTGGGTGAGCTTTTTAAGTAATACTCGTTTCAAAGCTTCTTTAATTATTATTTTTATAAAAAATTAAATCATATGAGATTAGCTGTTTTTATGTTCTTCCTGGCATTCGCAGGAATGAATCATGCACAAAAGGCGAAAATAACCGTTGATCATGACATCGTTTTGGTGGACAATCAACAAGTTTTTAAGTTAGTATCTAACGGCATTCCTGCATCATACATACTATATAACATGCTAAATGAGCCATTAGCGGAATTTAGTTCGAATTACACGGTGAGTTACGTTAAAAGCTCAAATGGAAGCTTAGAGCAGCGCAAGAATTATTATTTTGATGTGAAATTTAATAATGCGGAGCAATCAACTTGTCAAATGAATTCTTTTGCCATTAAAAAACAAATTGCAAAATTCATCGTTTCCCAAAATTGGGTTGTAAACGGTAAACTCGACGGAGATTTAGCAAGAAGATTTTGTGAAGCACAGGGATATCGATATGCCAAACCTTAATTTCCAATCAGTACTAAAGTAGTTCTAGACAACTATTTAGTTAAGTGAATTGTTTCTCCGGGACCAACGGATTGAATTACCTGATTATAGCGGAAATACACCCTAAACTTGCTTGGATTAAACACTATGGTGCTATTCATAGAAAAGCGCAGATTTCGAAAGGATTGAATATAATCCACCAAGTCGATTTGTTGGCAATAATAAACTTCGGATTGATGCGACAAAACCTGAAAGAATTGTTCGGTTTCAGTCCATTTCTTTGCATCACTGCCCATTTCCCAAGAATGTCCCCAAATATCGAGTACGGCTAAGTCCTTCGTTTGTAAAAACGCGTCAATAGTCCTGTAAAACAAGGATATTTCGATAGAATCTTGAACAGGATCATTCGGTTTCCAATACGCTTTTGAAAATTGATGCATGGTTGGATGCCATTTCAAAAAGTTTTCTGGAATTCCGAATCCGTAAGTATCATCTACTGTTCGCGCATATTCGATGCCCAACTTCGAAATGACATCAATTACTGTATCGTTATAATTCCCAAATGGATAGGCCATTCCGCGGACGGGATATTTGACTAGGCGTTCTAATTCTTTGCGATCCTCAACGATTTCATATTGAATTTTCTCAATCGATAGTTTCGTTAATCCTGGATGATTAAAGGTATGCACCGAAACCTCATGTCCCTTGAATAGTTTCTGGATTTCATCCTTCACCAAGTAATTTGCCGTTCCAAGCTTATTTGCGTTCAGATGAAAGGTACCGATTAAGTCGTATTTATTCATCAACTTGACCAGCTGACGATCTTGCACGCATCCATCGTCATAGCTCAATATCAATGCCTTGGACTTTCCATTCGGAAAAAGCATTTCAATGTTTACGGTGGTTTGACTTCGTCCAGCAAAGCTGAAAATGATTAGACAAGTCAGGGTCAATATTCGTTTCATTCGTTTTGATGCTAAAAGTGAAGAGTTCCTCCTTAAAACTGAACTTTATAAACAATATTAGGGAAAAATCCCAATTGGTAGGTGGTTCGAATGCTTTCTGATTGATTATCATAGCTTTCGGAGAAGACATTTTTATGATTGGTGACATTCTGCAAATCCAAGGAAAGGGTTTGTGCGATTTTTCGACTGGCACTATTCAGGGTGAATCCGGCTTTTAAATCCAAGCGGTAATACGTTGCGTAATTTCCTGAATTAATATCCGTTGATAATACTTCGTGTCCTGTAGCGATGGATGCTGTCAAATCAATTGGTGTGTAGGCTCTTCCACCGGCATTGGTAAATTTCACATCGACTGAAAAACGATTTCGTTTGTCTTGGCCAATTTTCCATTCCTTTCCTCCAAGTACATTGACCACATATTTTCCGTTAAACGAAGTATTTCGTTCAACACCATCACTCGCCACATACGATGAGTTATAAAGGGAAGAGGTAAACAAACCATAATATCCCTTACTGAAGAACTTCTCCACGGTCAGTTCAATTCCATAATTGGTTCCTGTCCCGGTATTCACCAAACTGTCAGTTAAATCGGTTTTGAAGGTCGCACCGGTGTTCAACATGGAGTAAGCACTTGAATAGGCGTTAATCGGCACATTGAAGAGTGCTTGGTAATAAACTTCAGACTTCATTCTCCAATCGTTTGTTGGCTGTAAATTATAAGTCAAAACAAAGTGATGACTTTTGGTGAAATCTAAGTTTTTATTGTTGAAAGTTACATTCCCACTCATGTCTGTTTTCTGTAAGAAATACACATTGATTGGTTGCATTTGCGCATTTAATCCGTAACCCAAATTGATGGAACTTTTGGAATTCAAAGAATAAATCATTCCGAAGCGTGGTTCCAATGATTTGGATCCATTCAAAAAGAAATATTGGGAATGGATTCCGGCATTCATCGTCAAATTCTCCGTCACTTGGTACTTCAAATGCGCATACGCCTGTGCTAAATTTGTTCCACTGTTGTAATCCCAAATGATCTTCTCTGGTTCAAACACATTGTTTTTCGTTTGGTAGTACAGATCCAAACCAATGATTTCATCCTGAATACCCAATTTAAAAAACATGCGAGAATTGATTTTCAACTGATAACTACTGCTCAAGAAATACGTTTTCTTTGCTGTATTGTTTATTTCTCGAACAAAACTGCTATCGGTCATGTGATCCACATCGTAAGCCGTTTGCTTGCTTTCAGAATAATTGATTCCTAGTGTTGAAGTAATGTTTGATTTTGCATTGATCTGCTTAAAATGATTGATTCCACCAAGTCCAATCTTACTAGCAAAATCTATTTTGTTGCCATTACCATACAAGGTATTCGCAGAGCCACCGCCAATATTTATTGTGCTTGTAGCAAGGATTCCAAAAGCAGAAAACTTCCCGAATTTCGTTGTTCCACTGGATAATTTAAAGGATAAATCCTGATAGGATGGAGTGGCTGTCGTACCAATATTTACTCCCATAGCCTGGGCAATTCCTGCAAGGGAATAACGGTATCCAACCAAATAGGAAGGCGTACTTTTCTTACTGAACGGACCTTCCGTTGTGAGTTCTAGTCCCGTGATGACTCCTGCTTGTAGGGTTGTTTCTCGTTTTTTCGTATTTCCATTTCGGAGTCCGAGATCAAAAACTCCCGCAGTGGCATTTCCATATTCTGCCGGAAAAGCTGACGTGAAAAAGTCAGAAGTCTTCAGCAAGTTCGTATTTAAAGCACTCACAGATCCACCTGTTGTCCCCACAGATGCAAAATGATTGGGATTCGTAACATTCATTCCGTCAATTCGCCAAAGAACGCCTACAGGGGAATTTCCACGAATAACAATGTCGTTTCGACTATCATCTGGAGCACTGACTCCGGCGAAATTCGCAGCCAAACGAGCTGGATCGTTTCGTCCACCGGCATAACGATTGACTTCCTCCATGGAAAAAGTGCGTACACTGACACTTGCCAATTTATTATTGGCGCCGCTTTTATTCACGACTTTCACGCTGACATCCTTCATTTGCTGAAATTTCTCTTCCAACGAAATATCGACAATCACTTCTTTACCTGATGTCACAATGACATTCGGTATCGATGTCGGTTTATATGCTTCAGCAGAGACTTTTAGCTCATAGCGATCTGGTTTGAGACTTTCGAACGTATAATTCCCTAAAGAATCGGAATAAACGGTTAATTCCAAAGTTGAAATCTGAATCATCACTGATGGAATAGGGGATTGCGTCCATTTATCAGTAATATTCCCACGAATGACTTGGGTGTTGTTTTGAGCGAATAGAAGCACTGGGAAAAGTAGGATAATCAAGAAAAAACGGGTCATATCTGAAGATGAGTTTGATGAGCAAAGTCGCCCTGTATTATCTTAGATAATAAAAAACAAGATTTCTTGTGTACGGAACTTATGTTTATTCGATGTGCTTTAAAAAAAAACGCGTAAAACTTCTAAGAACTAATGAGTACTATTCTTCATTCAAGTGCTTGCTTTTTCCAACCCAACCAAGGTGGGTGTGATCGAAACTATCAAAGTACTTGAGTCCATAACCAGCAACACGGTCAAAAGTGGAATGCGCTAAAAAGATCAGCCCGATTTTCATGACGGCATCGTCTTTGAGGTAATATCCAATCAAAAACAAAAAAACTAAGACTCCTTGATGATGGAAAATATTATACGCAATAGCACCGAGTTTTTTCGTAATAAGAAAAAGGATAAACGAAACATCTGGGACAAAAAAGAGCGCTAAATAAAAACCCCAAGTGCCTGGATAAAGATGGAAATAAACAGCTGTGAACAGAATGAATAACCCGAGTGCTTCTAATTTGATGACGTTTTTCATACTTTTTTTTCAGCAAAGGTAGCCTTCACCGTCTAAGCGCGCCTTGACAAATATCAAGAAATGGTTGTAATGCTCTTTCTTCGCAACCTACTTAAGGTTTCTGGTGTCATCCCGAGCATGGAAGCAATAAAGTTTAATGGGACCTGGTTAAACAGTTCTTTATTGAAGTGAAAGAGTTGTTGGTATCGTTCTTCTGCGGACATCGATAAGTGCTGAAGTACACGGTCCTCAAGCATGGTAAAACATTTGGTAATGAACAACTTCTCTAATTCGTTCCATCGTGGAATTTGAGCGCCTAAATTTTCGTAATCCTGCTGATTCAACACATACAGCTCACAATCCGTTAAGGCTTGAATGTTCCAGCGAGATGGACGATGAAACACAAAACTATCGAGATCAACCACAAAATAGCCTTGGGTTGAAATCCACTTGGTCACTTCTTTGTCATTAAAATCCAAAAACTCCCTTAAAATTCCACATTGAACAAAAGCAAGTTTGTCGGAGCGCTTTCCTATTTCCAAAAAATAGTCGCCTTTTTTCATTTCTACTGGACGAAAGAATGCTTGGATTTTCTCGGCTTCTTCAGCCTCAACTCCAAAAAAGTATTGGATGTAGTGTGCTAGTTCGGACATTGGAAGTAAAATTCCCTAAGCTTGTCTGAAATCCTTCAACAACTTTCCAAATAATATCAAACTTAAAAGTAGAACAAGGTAATCCTGATTTCCTTCGTGTTGATAAAAATGATTGACATATAACAGAGCCACGCCAACGCCAACAAGTAACAAGTGCAATGACTTGCTTTTCTTTTGGACAAGATACATCGCTATACAGACAAGCGGAATAATGGAAAGGATAAGGAAAGTATTCATTTTCGGTTCAGTTTTAGTTTCGTAGTTTATTTGACGAATGTAAAAAGTATTTTGATACTTCCTAGGGGGAAGAGTTCTAGTTTTTATTCAAAAGGATGGATTTTTAGGTCTACATACAGAACATCGATTTTATTGGAGTAAAAAAAATAGGAGGGAAGCATCATTTTAGAAAATTCAAGAATATGACTAATCCTTCGAAATGAAGCGATCATAAAACATTCCTGTTCCTTTTGCATCGAGTCTGCCAACAATAATTTCACAAGAACTTTTTGATAATTCCATCCCCGGTCTTAAATGAACATGTGCTCTTGCTCCAGTCGGCAATTGTTTATCTTCCGTATCATTTTGATTCAGCTCTGCGATTTCCATCAGCAATTTCGCTAGCGACTTTAGTCCTTCTGGATTACCATGAATCAACACTTCACTCCAAGTACTTGTTTCGCCATAGTGTTCGTCCTCTTGGTGCGAAATAAATACATCCAATTCTCCTTGAATATTTATATCCTTCATTTGATTCAATTTTACATTTTAATTTTAGTTGAAAATTTATATCAAGAACCAAAAAAAGTTAAAGTTGACAAATCCTTCAACTATCAAATGTAAGTGAAATTCCTAACTAACGAAGAAGCCGATCATTACTGACCGGCTGTTCTGATTTTTATTTTCGGAATTCAATCTTGTTTACTTATCATTCAAACCTCCTAAAACTAACATCCCCCAAAAAATCGTCAAATGCACGTATAAAATAACTCTATGCCATGTTGGACGATCATACCAACTTGTCATTTGATTGAAGGGGTCAAAAGCCAATCCAATTCCAAAGCATGCCGCGGCTTGTAAGTAATCCTTATTAAAAAATGCCTGATAGGATCCTAGCAGAATGAAACCAATATATAAGTATTTATTGAATGGTGAATTCATCTGACATTCGTTTAAAAACTCAATCTTGTTTCGTTAAAATTCTTGTTCTTAATTCAGGGAAGCGATAGACTGCGACCATACATAAGACTGCTTGGATTACACAAGGAGCAATTACGGATTCTCCATGTTCCAAATGTGTGGCAATGGCTCCACCCATGTATGCTGCTAGGAGTAAGGTTCCTACAATTCCCGTTCTTGGAATAATGAAAAGAATGACAGAAACGAGTTCAATCAATCCAATTGTCAAATACATTGTTGAATTCAACCCAAATTCTTCTCCCATTTTAAGCGCTTCTGGGTTAGCAGTCAATTTACCGATGGAACTTGCGATAAAAACGAAAGATACCAATCCTGTTAGCACCCAATACGTGATTTTTTTTGTGTTCATTGTTGTTTTCATTTATGTGTTAAAAATATAAAAAAGTTTAAAATCAGATCTCTTGTCAGCTTTTAAATAGGAAAAACGAAGGTTATTGACCTAGGCTCCTCGATGAAAAAGCTATACAAAAATCCATTTTACTAGTCTAACGTTGGATAATCAATGTATCCTTGGTCTTGTCCGCCGTACATCGTTGCTCTATCAGGTTCGTTCAATGAAGCATTAACTTCAAAACGTTTTGGCAGGTCTGGATTGGAGATAAACAAAGATCCGTAAGAAATCATTGTTGCGCCTCCTTTTTCTAATTCAGCTTCTCCGGATTCACGTGTATATCCTCCATTCGCAATGATCATATGTTTTGTTGCTGGACTGAAAACACCCATAACATCTCTTGGATATTGAGGAAGGTTGTCTGTTGGGAACATGGCATTCATCAACTGGACATACGCTAATGGTAATTTGTCCAATTCCCCAAGTAAATAGTGGTACAAGGAAGTTGGATCGCTATCAATGATGCTGTTGTATGGAATACTTGGTGAAAGTTTGATTCCGACTTTATCCGCACCTAGTGCTTCCACCATTGCATCCATTATTTCCACGACAAATCGACTTCTGTTTTCGATGGAACCACCGTATTCATCTGTACGTTGATTTGAACTTTCAACCAAGAATTGATTCGGCAAATAGCCAAAAGCGGCATGAAGTTCAACCCCGTCAAATCCAGCTTCCATCGCGTTAATCGCTGCTTGTTTGTATTCCTGAACAATGGACTTCACTTCTTCCGTACTTAATTCACGAGGAGTCTCATAATCCTTCATTCCTTCCATCGTAAAATGCTGCTGTCCTTGAATGGCAATAGGGGAGGGAGCAACCGGCAATTCGCCATTTTTCACGAGTGAGTGTCCAACACGCCCCGTATGCCATAGTTGTGCGTAAATCGCTCCACCTTCTTGATGTACTGCATCCGTTACTTTTTTCCAAGCGGCAATTTGCTCGTCTGTGTAAATTCCAGGTGTCATTGGACTTCCCGTTGCTTGCTTGGAAATGTTAATAGCTTCTGAGATAATGAGTCCTGCGCTGGATCTTTGTTTGTAGTAAAGAACGGTTGATGGACCAACAACGCCATTAAAATCAGCACGAGAACGCGTCATCGGCGCCATGGCCAAGCTGTTCTTCAATGTTAGATTCCCGATTTTTGTTTCTTTTAAAAGTTTCATTTGTTTGGATTTAGAGTTGATTAAAAATTAAATTGTGCCCATTTTCCCAGAATGGTAATCGTCCATCACTTGTTGAATTTGCTCCATATTATTCATTACAAACGAGGCATAGCCGACAATAGGTTCGTTCAGTGGTTTTCCACCAATTAATAGGAAGTGACTGTCCTCGGAGGACGAGATTTTCAAGGTATCTCCATCCTTTTCAAAAGCGGTCATCGAAGTGGGAAGGAGTGTTTTACCATCAACAAGAATGGTTCCATTGACCATATACAATCCGAGTGTATTTCCTTCGATTAGTGGAATGGTTATTTCCTCGTTAGCGGGAAGGTGACATTCGTACATAAAAGCAGGGGATAAGCTTTGAACAGGGGATTGCTTTCCGTTTAATTCTCCGCAAAGCACTTTTAATGTTGCTTTTCCTATAGTAACTACGGGTAAATTAGTAGAAGGATAATGGGAAAAATCTGGTTCGATGAACTTTTGTTTGGCTGGAAGTGAAATCCAGAATTGTAATCCGTGAACCGTTTCTGGTTCTGTTCTATTTTCATTCATTCCTTCAGCGTGAACGATTCCGCGACCCGCTTGCATCCATGCTACGTCGCCTGTATGCACAATTGCATCATTTCCAAGACTATCCTGATGACGGTTACTTCCTTCGAACAGGTAGGTAATCGTTGAAATTCCAGCATGTGGGTGAGGAGGAACGCCCGGACTTCCCGGAATTCGTAGCATTGGACCAAAATGATCTAAAAACACAAAGGGATCAATGTGCTCAACAGCACTGGGAATAACTTGTCGAACGTGTGGACCCATGCTTGCGCTTTTGGGAGCCATGCTGGAATGTGTGATTTTTTTATGCATGTTTTTTTTACTTGTAGGTACAACTAATTAGTTAATTTTTTTTAGCTTCCTCTCAGTTTATCCAATAAGGAATTCAAAGTCTTCGCTTCAGATTCATCCAGTTGATTGAACTCACTAACTTTTGATTGCAGGATAGATTCAATATCCGTAAGGAGCGACAATCCTTGTTCAGCAATGGAAATTTGGTATTCCCGTTTGTCACGGTCCGACTGCAGAACAGAAATCAGGTTTTTATCCTTCAATTTTTTAATGAGTAGGGTGACATTGGAATTTGGTGCGATCATGCGTGAAAGAATATCCTTTTGACACATCGCATTTGGATGACTTCCCTTTAAAATTCGGAGGACATTGAATTGTTCATGCGTTACATTGAATGGTTTCAATACAGCAGAAATCCGGTTATTTAACCAGTTCGCTGTAAACAAAACATTGATGTTCGCCTTTACGAGCTCATTACCAAACTTTCGTTGTTTTATTTCTTGTTCAATGGATGCCATAACTTCAACTAGAGTACAAAGATGCTAAATTTAGTTATACCTACAACTATTATTTTAATTAAAAAGCCGAATACTAATAATCGGCTTTTTTCTACTTATTTTTTCACCCCTAGTAATCTAAACTAAACGAGGGATTTAGTTGAATAAAATTTTGATAAGAAGAATCAATACTACATTACTTCAAACTAGCTAGGTTCTTTTTAATTTTCATCATGATTTTATCGGGCGTTACTCTTGGGAGATTGCTGACAAACCAATTCATGAATCCCACGATTTTTTTGCCTTTACCGTTTAGAAATAAATCCAATCCTGCTTTTGCCACTACTTGAACGGGCATAGGTTTATTCACGACCATCGCATTCGTTTCTCGCATGGCACTTGTATGAAAAGGTGTTTCAACATTTCCTGGGCAAAGTGCAGTTAGCACAACGCCTGTACCTTGCAATTCAGCTGAAACAGTCTCCGTAAATGCCAATACGAAACTTTTCGTGGCAGAATAAACAGAGTAATAGGGGAAGGGTAGGAATGACAAAAGCGAAGCCACGTTCAAAATCCTGCCTTTTCCTAAACGAACCATATCTGCAGCAAACAGCTTGGTTAGTCCGACAAGTGCGTTGATATTCACGGCAATCATTTCTTCATCTTTTTTTAAAGGCATTTCAACAAAGTTGCCATAATCTCCAAATCCCGCATTGTTAATTAATCCTGTTACATAATATTGCTGTTCTTTGACTTCATCATATAACGCTTGTGCGGCATTGGGCTCCGTCAAATCATGTAAGAGATACTCAACTGCTATGTGATATTCAGCTTTTAATTCTTTTTGCAAACGTGATAATTTGTCCTCGCTTCTTGCTACGAGAAGCAAGTTATGTCCTTTTTGGGCTAGTTGCTTCGCCATTTCCAAGCCAATTCCTGAACTAGCTCCTGTGATTAATACATATTCTTTCATTGATCCTTGATTTTAATTGATGCAAAGATCAAACGAAGTGCAACGATGAAACGATAACAAATGTTTATGTTTTTTTGAGGGACGATTTTTTCAATCTACTTAAATGGATAGGAGTAACCCCCAAATAAGAAGCAATCATGTGTTGAGGAACACGGTTATGAATATTCGGATACACGTCCGTAATATGATCATACCGTTCTTTTGGCGTTCGGATATACAGGTTTTTAATTCTGTTATCGTGATAAATGAAATAATATTCCGCGATAAGTCTCCCCATTTTTTGTCCTTCAGTCAAGAATTTATACCCCCAATCAATTACACTGCGCGGCAAAACAACCAACTCCGTTTCTTCAACAGTCTGAAGTGTGTATATGGATGGTTGTGACTCGATAAAGTTGGAGTAATCGGCTACAAATTGATTCTCTAGCGCGAAATAAATGGTGTGCTCTGTTCCTTCGTTATCCGTAATTAAAATCCTGATGATTCCTTTTTTGATGAAGAAAATTTCATTTGGAACCTCATTTGGACGACTTAAAATAGTATTTCGTTTTACGGTTTTTATAACAGCCCGATCAAGGAAGTTGTTTAATTCTTCTTCCGAGACATTGATCATTTGCTTAATTGCTTGTTTAATTTGCTCCATTGAATAGCAATATCGGTGAAGTATTTCGGTTTTGCAAATTAAACTAGATTTTTTGCGGAATTTCAAAATCCTGAACTTTCGATTCAACTTTTGGATGTCAATTCTAGTTTAGAAAAGAAATCTTTTAAATTAAAACTAAGAAACAGATAAGACAGTTATTAATTAATGACAAACTTCGTTAAAAGCACCAGAGAATATTAAAAAGTCATTCACATCAGTTATTCCGTCAGAATTAATGTCCGTTGGAGTAGCAAAAACATTTGTATCTCCAAATGCACCAGCGAAAATCAAGAAGTCATTCACATCGGTAATTCCGTCATTATTAAAGTCTGTAGCACAAGAAACAACAACATTGATTGTTCCTGTTGCATTGACACTTGCACAACCTCCGGTTAAAGGAATGGAATAACTAAAGTTACCACTTGCTGTTGGGGTTCCTGAAATGGTAATTGTATTCGATGCCCACGCTGCAGTTACTCCTGCAGGTAATCCAGTTGCTGATCCTATTCCTGTCGCACCTGTTGTTGTATGGGTGATGTCCGTTAAAGCTGTGTT
>JAHEMR010000017.1 GCA_024643545.1 Crocinitomicaceae bacterium
TTGTAATATTATAGGAAGCAACTGTTGGTGTGTTTGCATCTGTACCAAAGTTGAGTCCAGTCGCTACGTCGCTACATATTGTCAATGTTTGATTGATAACTACCGGCTCTGGGTTTACGGTAACAACGACATTGAATGACTCCGAACAATCATTAGATGTTACGGTGTAAACATATGTAACATTAATCGGACCATCGGTAGTGTTAGTTAAAACCTCCGAAACTGAATCAACACCAGTATTTGCGCCTTGCAAAATACCCGAAACCGCTGCTCTAGACCAAGCAAAGGATGTCGAACCAGTGGCTGCAATAGTAGGACTTGTTGGAGTATAGTTAAATGTTGAGCGCGAACAAATCGCAGAAGGAGACAAGGTACTAGATAAAGCCGGTGTCGGTCTCACCGTAATCGTAAAAGTCTCCGTATCTCCTTGACACGTCAGTCCGCCAAATGAATAGGAACTTGAAACTGACATATTTGAGGTAATTACCGTATTGCCAGGATTGGCTAAAGTAAAAGATGAAATATCAAATATGGTATTTCCAGACGCTCCTAGACCGATATTGGTATTTGAATTGGTCCAATGAAAATCGGTCAAATATATACCATTATCTTCATAAAACTCAATGTTACCAGTTGAACTACCCTCACACAAGTCAATGGGATTTATTGGTACAATGTTTGGAATAGGATTCACCGTTACATTTACAATATCCGTCGCTGTACACAAATTTAATGCAGTAACAGTTAAGGTATATGGAGTCGTGACAGGCTCAGAAACATTATACGGTGGAACAAATGACGTTGCATCCAAAATTGGGTCGCCGTTAACATCCGACCCCATCCATGCATAAGAGTCAGTTACCGAAGCACTAGAAGCTGACAAAGTAACCGAAGAACCTAAACAAACAACGGTATCGGCGATTTGATCAGGAACAGGCAAAGGTAATACGGTCGTTGATGCAGTGCCTGAAAAGGCATTAGTACATTGACCATTTGAAATATGGGTAATTGCAATAGTGATAGATCCTGCATTTGAATAGGACGAAGAAGGAACGGTTAAGGTGACTTGATTTCCCGATGTTGTGGTAATAAATGCAGGATTTGGAGCTACACCATTTATCGTGTAAAAAATACTTATTGGCGTATTTACATCGACTGCATTTGTACTAGTTAAGGTGTAAGTAGCCGGAACACCCGCGCAGACTTGAGATGAATTTGCTGAAATCGTTGCGGTTAATTGAACACTTTGAGTTACGGTGGTATTTGAAGTAGCAACACAACCATTGGCGTCAATTACCTTGACAGAATAATTACCTGGAGCTAAATTAGTATTCGTATATGAAGTTGCTCCTGTTAAAATATTTGAAGAAACTGTGTTATTACCTGAGTACCATTGAAACGTATACCCATTTCCTGGAGTACCTCCATTACCTTGAACGTTCGTAACGCCATCCGAATTATTCCAACAAGCAGGTATAGAAGTAGCTGTAGCTAACAATTGAGTTGGACCCGCAGTCATTACAATAGACGATCCGTAAGTAACCTGACAAGTCGATTGTAAATCCTTTATTTTCAATGTGTAATTTACATTCGTGTTTCCTGGACCTGCTGGTACCTGAGCTGCGTGAGTATACAAAGGCGCAGAAGACGAAACTAATGAACTTGAATAAGAGGTATTGGTAGCTTGATTCGTCAACTCCAAATATCGACCGGCAGAACCCCCATTAATTACACCTGTAATTGTACCATTCCCACCAAAACATAGGATATCTGCAGTGCGCGAAGGTGTTCCACTTATTGAAATAGCCGTACCATTAGTTACAGCGCTTCCGCCTGAAAGAGATGCACTCGCAGAAACGTTGTTAGCATCTTTGACTGTGATTGAATACGATGAAGCAGCTGTTACATTCGTTACAGTCCATGGAAATGAAGAATATGACGGTGTGGCCGTAAATGCTGCACCATTTCTTGTAAAGGAGGTTATTGTATAAGGACCTGTTCCTCCAGTCACATTAATGACAAATGAACCATTCGAAGTACCTCCAGAGGCAGTTGCTTGAGCACATGGCTTTATCACATTGGAAATAGTTACAGTCATCTGAGCGTAACTCACGCTCAATGACATCACCGTAAAGGCAATAACAATCCAACTCCAAATTTTTGTAAAGTAACTTTTTTGCATACTGCGATTTATTAGAGACGAAAAGTTTTGGATAAGACCTAAAGGTTGTGTTTGTTTTGCAAACCCAACAGCACTTAATCCTTTTTTGAAATCCTCACTTTTCATATTCCTACAACGTTAATTTCAGACGTAAAAAACACACGAAATTCTTTTAAACACAAAGAGCCGGACACATGTCCAGCTATCCTAAAAAAGAGATTTAATCTCCTGTTTAAGTAGAAAATCAGCGTTTTAATTGTCGTCAAATTTTATTTCAATATCTAATAATATAAGTCTCAACAAGTTATAACAATCTAAATAACAGCTAATTAACTGAAATAGAAGGTCGTAATTGTTAATAATTTTTTTTAAATTCTTAATAAATACCTCCGCGAAATTAATTTAAAAATTGAGTAAGTGCAAATTATTCCTTAGTAATTGTAACATTCTATTCACATACGATTGTTTATTGCGCTATACTTTGTGCTAAAAATGATGTCCTTTTTCCATCAAAAAAGTGCTCTTTTTTGGACCCAAAAATCGGGAATTTCAACTTCACAAAATGAGTCAAAATGAACTAATAAAAAAGTGTTTTTTGGGGAGTTCTTTGAGGAATCTGTATAGATTTTAGTCGTTTTCGTGTTAAAAAGAACGAAATCATGTTATCCAATAGAAAACAATTGAAAAACTCCAGTTATGGCTCCATATTGGGAAGGGGAAATGGGTTTAATTAAGCTTATAGAGAGCAAATCGAGGTACAGAATTACTTTCCACTTTCAAGATATTGAAGTAGGCCCTATTTGGAAAAGCATGTTATTTCTTCTTGTAAAAACTTAATGGAATTAGGTTCAAAGCGAGTATCTATAAGCGATTACAGAATTTTGAAGTCACATCTATTCTTTGTGAATGAATAACCCTGAAAAACTTACACATAAAAAAACCCTGACGATTCTGTCAGGGTTTTGTAATCCTGACCTAGTAGTCAGGAATGATATTTAAGTTAGTTTAATGCTCTTCTTCGCCTTCAGCTAACGGAACATCTTGTGGGATAAAGTCCGTGTCAGCTCCTGGTTTAGAGTAATCATATGGCCATCTGTGAACCACTGGTAGGGCACCCGGCCAGTTACCGTGAACGTGCTCAACTGGTGTTGTCCACTCTAAAGAATTCGCATTCCATGGATTTTGAGGCGCTTTAGGCCCTCTGAAGATACTATAGAAGAAGTTGAATAAAAAGATCAATTGTCCCAAAGCAGCAACAATCGCGAAGATGGTAATGATTACGTTTAAGTCCATCATCATATCTGCCGTTGGTAAATCATTATCCGTAAACACTGTATAATCATAATAACGACGAGGTGCACCGGCTAAACCTACAAAGTGCATCGGGAAGAACACTCCATACGCTCCTACTAATGTAATCCAGAAGTGAGCATAACCTAAACGCGTGTTCATCATTTTACCGAACATTTTAGGGAACCAATGATAAACACCACCAAACATTCCAAATACCGCAGACATTCCCATTACGATGTGGAAGTGAGCCACAACGAAATACGTATCGTGCAAAGCAATATCCAAAGCTGAATCCGCAAGGATAATTCCAGTTACACCACCGGTAATGAACGTTGATACCAATCCAATGGCAAACAACATCGCTGGCGTAAGAACCAATGAACCTTTCCAAAGTGTTGTTAAGTAGTTGAATACTTTTACTGCAGAAGGAATCGCAATCAACAATGTTGTAAATACGAAGACACTACCCAAGAATGGATTCATACCTGTTACGAACATGTGGTGACCCCAAACAATAAAGGATAAGAATCCAATCGCTAAGATGGAACCAATCATCGCTTTGTAACCAAAGATAGGTTTACGCGCATTCGTAGCAATAATCTCCGATGATAAACCGAGTGCTGGCAATAATACGATGTATACCTCAGGGTGACCTAAGAACCAGAATAAATGTTGGTATAATAATGGAGAACCACCATGGTTCGCTAACATTTCACCTCCAACAATGATATCTGATAAATAGAACGACGTTCCTGCCAATCTATCCATTACTAACAATAACGCTGCTGATAATAAAACTGGGAACGAAAGAACACCTAAGATTGCCGTTACAAAGAAAGCCCAGATTGTTAATGGCATTCTTGTCATACTCATACCTTGCGTACGTAAGTTGATAACCGTTACGATGTAGTTCAATGAACCAATCAACGAGGATGCAATAAAGATTGTCATGGAGAATAACCATAAAGTCATTCCCAATCCAGAACCTGAAACCGCTTGTGGCAATGCTGATAAAGGAGGATAAATTGTCCATCCCGCCATTGCTGGTCCTGATTCAACGAATAAAGACACTAACATTAGCAATGAAGAAAGGAAAAAGAACCAGTAAGATAACATGTTCAAGAATCCAGACGCCATATCCCTTGCTCCTAATTGCAACGGAATAAGTAGGTTTGAAAATGTTCCTGATAATCCACCTGTTAATAAGAAGAAGACCATGATTGTACCATGAATGGTTACCAAACCAAGGTACATGTCCTCTTTCAACACACCATTTGGCGCCCATTTTTCACCTAAAAAAAATGATAAGAAATCCGAACTCTCACCTGGCCAAGCCAATTGAATACGGAATAAAATTGACAAAATCATTGCTACCAATCCCATGAAAACTGCAGTCATTAAAAACTGCTTTCCAATCATTTTGTGATCTTGAGAGAAAATGTATTTAGAAATAAAATTCTCTTCGTGGTGATGGTGATCACCGTGATGATCGTGTCCGTGTCCTTCGTGTGCTACTGAAGCCATTTTAGTTAATTTAAAAAATTAAACGAATCTTAATTTGTCATTGTTGTGTCCGCTACTACTGCTGCTACGGGTGCTGCAGGTGCAGGGAAATACTTATCCTTGAATGTTTCCTTTTTCTTCGAAGCCACCCATGCTTTATAAGCTGCCTTGTCTTTCACAACTACGATCATTTTCATTTTGTAATGGGCACCACCACAAATTTTGTTACACATCAATGTATAATTAAATGATGGGTTGTTTTTGGACTTGCGCATCTCTTCCGTTGTCATTGACGGTGTAAATTTCATGCGTGTTGGCATACCTGGCACCGCATTCATTTGCGCACGCATCTGTACGAAAAATGCAGAGTGGATAACATCTTTTGCTCTCAATGAAATTTCATATTCTTGTCCTTTACATAACACTAATGTGTCTTTTTGAATAATGTCATCCCAAGCTGATGCATCCAATTTTTTGTTATGGTTTGCCTTCATCTGTGCTAACAAACGGTACAATCTTTCTTTTCTTGATAACTCAGTACGCAATGCGTTCGATGTAGAGTCATTAAAGATTGTATCTCTGTTGTTTAACAACTTTTGAATACGACTAATACCATTTGATCCATTCATCATGTTATTTAACGCTGAATCAATTGTGTTACTTGTTAATAAAGCCAACTCGTTGTTATCAGTTGTTAACTTGTAATCGTATTTTCCCAATGTATTGTCTTGTCCTGCGTATCTCGCTGTCCAATCAAACTGTTTAGAGAATAATTCAACACGAATTGCTTCTTTTCCAGTTGGTGCAACTAAGTCATTCCAAGTTTGTAGACCAAGGATGATAATTACCGCTAAAACAATTGCCGGAACTACTGTCCAAATCATCTCTAATTTATTGTTGTGCGGGTAATAAAATGCTTTTACACCCGGCTTCCTCACATATTTATAAGTAAAGAAGAATAACAAGAAATTAGTTAAGAAGAAAATCATTATGATGATTACAAAATTCAGATTCAATAAGAAATCTGTTTCTTTTCCTTCAACAGAGGCCGCGACCCCTCTACCTGTCCAACCATATTCGGTCATTAAATAGATAAAGCTAATGAACAATGCAACCATAAATCCGAGCATTAACTTAGCGTTTAAGCGGTTATCTCTATTACTGATTTCATGTTCTTCATTCTTTCTCAATTTAGCGGAGATTTCGTATACACGAACTAATTGAGCAATAGCAATAGCTCCGAGAATGATGACGATTAATATAATTAATTTATTTTCCATGATGCTTTAACGATTGTATAAATTAAATTTCGTGGTGAATACTTTCATCCAAGAATGGATGGTTTATTGGTGTCAAAGGTGACTTGCTTAAATTTTTCAACACGGTGTGCGCGAAGAATCCTAACATCAATAACGCCATTCCGATTTCCATGGCACCAATGCGTGCATTTGCACCCAATGTTCCGGCTGAAACCATAATGTATACGTCTAACCAGTGGCCCGTTAAAATAACCAATCCAACGAATGTTAAAATACCCGCATTTCTTTTTGCATCTCTTGACATTAAAATCAACATTGGGAATGCAAAATTGATGATGAACATAGAGAAATACAACACTTTAAAGTTTGCGATACGTGTCATGTAATACGCAACTTCTTCACCGATGTTAGCATACCAAATCAACATAAATTGAGAGAACCAAAGGTAAGACCACAAGAATGACGTGGCAAAGGTCCATTTACCTAAATCGTGAATGTGTGAATCGTTTACTTTTTGAAGGTAACCTAATTTCTTCAGGTATAATGTTGTAAGAACAAGTACAACCATTGTTGAACACCACATCCCTGCGAATGTATACCATCCGTAAAGTGTAGAGAACCAGTGTACGTCAATTGACATCAACCAATCCCAAGAGGATGTTGAACTGAATACCGCAAAGAACACAAGGAACATTGCTCCTTTTTTATAATTCTGAAAGTGAATATCTGTTCCGCCAATTCGATCTTCTTCCGCTGATCTCTTTTGAAAACCACGTAAGAAAATGATGTACGTTGCAAAATAAACAATCGTTCTTATCCAGAAGAATATTGGATTTAAATATGCTGATTTTCCTTGAATGATTTCATCGTGAGCAACCACTTTAGGGTCCATCCATAAATAGATGTGTGCTCCATGGTTCAACGTAATTACCAATAATACTAATCCAAGTATTCCCATACCGTAAGGAATGAATCCTGCAACACCTTCAATAACGCGTTTCACAGATGCATACCAACCTGTTTCTGTTGCATATTGAAGAGACAAAAAGAATAACGCTCCTAATCCAAGTGCAAAAAAGAAAAATCCACTGATTAATCCACTTGCTAGAAAACGTGTTAAGAAATGATGATCGCCCATGTTCATGAACACTCCGACGATGGTCAATAACAATCCAACTCCCATGAGTCCGAAAGTTACATTTTTTGCTTTTTTGGTTATTTGAAATTCCATTTCTTAAATCGTTTATGGTTTAACAGCTGTTGTATCAGAAACTACAGCAGACATAACAGGTTTTCCGCTTGCGTCAAATTTTCCGTAATCCTTGTTTTGGAATTGACGAACGTAATGAATAAGCGTCCAAATTTCTTTCTTAGAAAGAATTGATCCATGCGAACCCATCATCCCTTTACCGTAATAGATAGAGTAGAACATTTGTCCGTCAGACAGATTGGCTAAGTTCGCATAATTCGGCACACCTACATAGGCACCACTTGCGACCATTGGTCCATTTCCATCACCTTTTTCACCGTGACAGTGCTGACACATCGCTGTAAACAATTCTTTACCGTTAGCCATGATTTTTTCTGCATTTAACGCGGTTAATCCCAAGGCATTTTTATCAGCAACAGCTAATGCATATTCATCAGCAAGCGATACATCTACTCCGTACAAACCATGAGATTGTCTAAAAGCAACATTAGGCTTTCTGAAGTATGGAAGCATTAATTTTACTTCTGACGTATCTTTTCCATAATAAGGAATGGTATTTCTCGCTGGAATACGAGCAGACAATTTTACTTTTTTCGATTCATCGATGCGTCCTCTTACTTCTCCATAATCAACGTATGGTTCAATAGACGGTGTGCGATACATATCTGGTGCGTACTCAAATCCGGGGCTATCAGCATCAGATTTACATGAATTAAGCATCAATAATGATAACGTTAACGCAGACGTACCTATGATTGCAAATACATTTCTTTTCATCTTACGTTCGTTTCTTAATTAATTTCCTTTTTATCTAATTCGAAGAACCCTGTTTCCTTCAACATTTCATCTAATTCTGCTTCAGAAATTCCGTGGTTTTCGTTCAAACGGATTTCCATCACAAACTTATCATCTGTTGTTCTTGGATCTGGGTTTTGAGCTGGCATACCAGGTAGGGTTTTATTTCTCAATAAATACGTGATCGCCATTCCATGGGCAGCACATAAAACCGTAAACTCAAAACTAATGGGAACAAATGCTAACATATTATCCAAGTAGCTAAAATTTGGTTTTCCACCAATGTTCATTGGCCAATCTGTTACCATAAAAAAGCGCATTCCTAGGGTTGCAACTGTTAATCCAGTTAAACCATATAAGAAGGCCATGATTCCTAGTCGTGTATTCTTAATGCCAATAATCGGATCAATACCGTGGATTGGAAATGGAGAGAACACTTCAGAAATTTTGACGCCTTTCGAAACGAGTTTTTTTGCACTGTCTTTCAATGCCTCGTCGTCGTCATACATTACATAAATTACTTTATCTGACATACCCTAGGGATTAATGGTGTTTGTGATAATCTGGTGATTCTTTGTACGATTGTCCTGATCCTTTCAAGATTGTTTTTACTTCGTTCAATGCCAAAACTGGGAAGAAACGGGCAAACAACAAGAAGAATACGAAGAACAATCCAATCGTTCCTACATACACACCGATATCGATGTGACTTGGGAAGTGCATGCTCCATGCTGCTGGAATGTAGTCGCGGTGAATCGAAGTTACGATGATCACATAACGCTCGAACCACATACCGATGTTTACAACAATCGAAATGAAGAACGTAAACAACAAGCTTCTTCTCAATTTAGGAATCCACATCAACTGTGGAGAAATTACGTTACATGTCATCATTGACCAGTAAGCCCACCAGTAAGGACCAGTTGCACGGTTAATGAATGCATATGATTCGTATTCAACACCTGAATACCAAGAGATAAATAACTCAGTGATATATGCTGTTCCAACGATTGAACCTGTTACCATGATAACGATGTTCATGTATTCCACGTGTTTTGTGTGAATGTACGCTTCAAGTCCCATTGCTTTTCTCATGACTAACAACAAGGTTTGTACCATCGCAAATCCAGAGAATACAGCTCCCGCAACGAAATACGGAGGGAAGATTGTCGTGTGCCATCCTGGAATAACCGAAGTAGCAAAGTCAAAAGATACAATCGAGTGAACCGAGAATACTAAAGGCGTTGCTAATCCTGCTAGAACCAATGAAACCAATTCAAAACGGTTCCAGTTTTTAGCTCTACCTGACCATCCAAAAGCCAAGATTGAATACATTTTTTTGGAAAGTGGCTTTTTCGCTCTATCACGGATGGTAGCGAAATCCGGAATCAAACCGATGTACCAGAACACCAATGAAACGGATAAATACGTAGAAATCGCGAATACGTCCCAAAGAAGTGGAGAGTTAAAATTCACCCAAAGAGATCCGAATTGATTTGGTAATGGTAGTACCCAGTATCCAACCCATAAACGACCCATGTGAATTAACGGGAACAATCCTGCCATAAATACGGCAAAAATCGTCATCGCCTCTGCTGAACGGTTAATCGCCATTCTCCATTTCTGACGGAAAAGTAACAATACCGCTGAAATCAATGTTCCTGCGTGTCCGATACCTACCCACCAAACGAAATTGGTAATATCCCAAGCCCATCCAATTGTTTTGTTTAGTCCCCAAACACCGATACCTGTTCCAAGTAAGTATAAAATACTACCTACTCCATACAATCCAATGATTAAGGCTATACCAAATAGTGTGTACCACATTTTAGGTGCTTTATCCTCGATTGGACGACAAACATCTTCGGTAATGTCATGGTAGGTCTTATGACCTAATATGAGGGGTTCTCTGATTGCTGCTTCCTTTTGCATTTCAGTTATTTAAGTGATTAATGATGTTGGTTTCCTTCGTGTTTTTCTACTTGTAACTTACTTAACAAGTCATTTTCTTCGTTTCGCACTTTTACTTGGTACCAAACATTTGGTTTAACACCAACTTCTTCTAATGCTTGGTATGCTCTGTCGTCTTCAGATTTCGTGCGAATCAATGATTTCAAATCATTCCAATCACCAACCGTAATTGCATGTGTTGGACAAGAATCAGAACATGCTGTTGCGAATTCACCGTCAATAATTTCTCTTGCTTCTTTTTTCGCAGATAATTTTGTCGCTTGAATGCGTTGAACACACAATGAACATTTCTCCATGACACCTCTTGTACGAACGGTAACGTCTGGGTTTAAAACCATACGACCTAAATCGTCTTGAGCTGGATTCACCTCAGTCATTTTCTTGTAAGAAGGGTAATTAAACCAGTTGAAACGACGCACTTTATACGGACAGTTGTTTGCACAATACCTTGTTCCAATACAACGGTTATACGCCATTTGGTTTAATCCTTCATTACTGTGTGTAGTTGCTGCAACTGGACAAACCGTTTCACACGGTGCGTGGTTACAGTGGTGACACATCAATGGCATGTGAACTACCTTAGGATTTTCAGCAGCATATTCTGCTTTATCAAAGGAGAACGTATCTTTATCTTTTCTTGTTCCTACCGCAGCCTCTTCGTCTGAAGCAAAGTAACGATCGACACGCAACCAGTGCATTTCACGACCTCTTCTTACTTCATCTTTTCCAACTACTGGAACATTATTTTCTGATTGACAAGCGATTAAACATGTTCCACATCCGATACATGAAGAAAGATCAATGCTGATTCCCCAACGGTGACCGATTTTCTCAACTGGATGCGCATCCCATAAGTCAAACTCAGACATTGGAGCCTCCACGTGATTTCCGTGTGCGTCTAATTTCTGTAAGGTATGAGGTGGGTTAAAAGCACTTCTATCTTTGTTTTGGTAGATATCCAATGTCGTTTCACGAACAATTGAATGGCGACCCATTACGGTATGGTGAATTTGTGTCGCTGCAATTGGGTAAACACCTTCTGCAGAACCAACTGTTGCCGCTCCTGTGTACTCAAACGTAGCACCGCTAGCAACCATAGCATAAACATTTGCTCCAATCGGCATGCGATTTCCAGCATCGTTTAATTGATGTCCACCGTATTCTTTTGTTTGGAAAGCTGCCTTACCAATTTTCTCACCATTCGCTCCACGACCATATCCTAATGCGATACCAATCGTTTTCAACGCTTGTCCTGGTAATGGATAAACTGGAAGTGTCACACTTTTACCATTTACTTTAACCGTAGTTAAATTCAATCCATGTTCTTGATCGTATGTTGTTACGAAACCTTTCGCTTTCATATCGACTGGATTCATGGTAATGTAGTTATCCCAAGTTACTTTCGTAATTGGATCTGGTAATTCTTGTAACCAAGGGTTATTTGCTTGTACACCAGTACCAATACCCGCTTTTTGGTAGAAAGAAACTTCCCACTCTGCTGATTTTGGTAAACTTGCAATTTTTGCATCTGCATAAACCAATGTACTCGGTACAATTGCTTGAGCCATTGCACTATTGTGAATAGCCATCGCGAAATCTGATGTTGGGAATTTCGCAGCAAATGTTGCTTTAATGTAATCGTATGCAACAGAAGAATCTTTTCCTCCGCGTGTCGCTTTTCCATTCCATACCAACATTGATTCTAACGCGGAAGCTGTTTCTTCGCCTAACGGACGAATGGTTGGTTGTGATAAAGCGTAT
The DNA here is from genome assembly GCA_024643545.1 of Crocinitomicaceae bacterium. Taxonomy (GTDB): domain Bacteria; phylum Bacteroidota; class Bacteroidia; order Flavobacteriales_D; family Crocinitomicaceae; genus UBA952. The sequence goes on from JAHEMR010000017.1 coordinate 11,954, forward strand.
TCGCTTGCTTTCGCTTCAAAGTCCGACCATGATTCCAAAGCATGGAAACCAGGACAAACATAAGAACAAAGTGAAGCTGTTTCGTCAGCATATGACGAAATCGCTACGGATGTTTTAATTTTTTTCAATCCTTTTGCGAATGCATCACCATTTGGCAATGTATATACAGGATTTACATCCATCATCAAAAGAACATCTGGGCCATTTCCGGCAACCACATCTTTTACCAGTTTGGACACTTTTGCGTCCTCGGATTGGAATAGATTGATTGGATTGGATAAATCGATTGTTGTTCCGTAAGACTTTAACATGTCATTCAACTTGTTAGTCAACTGTTGAACACCAACGTTATTTGAACCAGAAACAACTAATGATTCTTTTTTAGATTTTTTAAGTGCTTTGATTGCTTGATCTGCAGCTGCTTTCGCTGATGGATTCAAGTCGGTAGAAATTCCAGCGTTTCCACCTAAACCTTTTATAATGTACGCTAAAACTGCAGCTTGCTCAGAAGGTTTTATCATTCCACGGTAATCCGCGTTCGAACCTGTAACAGATAATACTGTTTCAAATTGAATGTGTTTCGACATCCATTCTGCATCCGGATTACGTGTAAGGGCATATTGACCAGTATATTCTGTAGCTAACAACCAAGAATTTAAAAAGTCTGCGTCAATGGATACAATTGTTTTTGCTTTTGAGAAATCGTAACTAGGAATCATTCTAACGCCAAAGTTCGATAAGTTTGCTTCGCGCATTCCAGCATAAGAAACTGCATCGTATTGAATGTGTTGGAATTTATTTCCTGTTTCTCCATTCATTGAAACCGACATTTCAGCAATCGCACGCTTCATAGAAGGACTAATCACTGTATTTGTCAATAACGTAACCGATTTTGCTGATTTTAAAGCAGATGAAATCGCTTTATCAATAGATGACCAAGATGCAACCGAACCACCCGCTGTTGGATGATTTAATCGTTCACTATCATATAAACCTAAGACAGAGGCTACGATTTGTGGATTCACTCCACCTTTAGTAAAACCAAAATCCTTGTTTCCTTTAATAAAGATTGGACGCGCCTCACGTGTTTTTACAAGAATACTCGCATATGAATTACCATCGTAGTATGTACTTGTATACCATGTAGGCATACCAGGTGTAACATTTTCAGGTTTAATTACATAAGGAACAACCTTTGTAACGGGAGCTTCACAAGCCGCCAACGTTGCCGCAGCAACCGAGAACCCTAAAAATTTAAGGAAATCTCTTCTAGCAGTAGAAGTTTCAGCTAATTTTTCGTCAGATAAGAATTCCTCAACGGTTTGTTGATTCGGAAACTCTTGCTCTTTGTGCTTAATGAATTCAGGAGTCTCCTTTAATTCTTCAAGTCCTTTCCAATATTTTCTAGTCATTCCCATGGTCTTTTCTTCGACAAGAATATTATTAATTTATTAATAGTGGCATTTCGCACATTCCCAACCGCCTAGTTCACTCACAGTCACTTTACCATCTTGGTAATATTTCTTGTAAAGTGCTGGGTCTTTTTTCAAACGTCGGTGAATCTCATCATAGTAAGCATTTTTACCATCTCCAATTTTCACGTCTTTTTTACCGTGACATTCAATACACCATCCCATTGTTAAAGTTGGTTTCGTTAACTGAATGTTTCCTTCAATTTTATTTAACTCAGCAACTGGTTGAACTTTCACTGCTTCGTTCATAACTTTCATGTCTCCGTGACATTGTTTACAATCTACACCACCAACTACTACGTGTTGAGAGTGATTGAAGTAAACGTGATCAGGTAATACGTGAACTTTGTTCCAAACGATTGGCTTTGTTTTTCCGGTGTACTTTCCAGCTCCAGATGAAACATCCCATCCTGCTGCAGCATAAATTTTCTTGATTTCTCCTGCAAATGGTTTTCCTTCACCATTAATTTGTTTGTGACAGTTCATACAAACATTCACAGATGGAATTCCAGCTGATTTTGATTTTGTTACTGAATTGTGACAATACTTACAATCAATTCCATTCACACCAGCATGACGATCATGTGGGAATGCGATTGGCTGGGATGGTTGGTAATCTTCCATCACATTAATACGGTATAAACCTTGGAATAAGGTAACGATCACCGCAATGACTGTAACAAGAGACGCTAGTCCAACCCACAATCTGTATTTCCATGCAATTGAACGAAGTTCTTCTCCATACGTAAGTTTCTCTTGGTGATCTGGATTATCAGAAGTTGCGATTTTCAATTGACGACGAACTCCACCCACTGCAAGAATCACTACAATAAAGATAACACCCATCACAATCCATATCCATCCTACTGAACCTTCTTCTTCTTCAGGAGTAGTTGGCTCATTAGGATCTGTTGGACCACCAGTTGTTGTTGCTGTAGCCGGATCTGGCTGCGCGTCAATCCAATCGAAGATGGCTGTAATGTCCTCTTTTTTCAAATCAGGGAAAGCCGCCATTGCTGTCGGAGACCATTTGGAAACTTCAGCAGCATACGGATCTGCTGCAACTGCATTTTGCCAGTTGTTCACCCACATGAAGATGCTACCTTCCTTCGCGCCACCAGCAGCCCATTTATCACGAACTTGGAACAACTTCGGTCCAGTACTGTTCTTGTGGGTTTGGTGACAAGTTGCACATTTTGATTTGAAAAGTGCCTCTCCTTGAGCTTTCGTAAAGTTGGTTAAACCAACAAAGCCAAACGTTAACGTGACGAATGCCAATGATTTTAAACGCTTAAGCAATTGAATTCTAGATATTTCCATGTAAAAACTACTAATTCACTCTTAAAAATAGTGCGGACAAACCGCATTTTATCGGTGACAAAATTAGGTCAATCAACGCATTTTATGACAATTTCGTGACAAAAAATATGCAAATAAAGCTAATTTAAAATCATTCTAAATAGACTCGAATCGCGTATAGGCAGAAATCACTAATTTTGACGCATGAAATCACTAAAAGGGATCTTGCTAATTTTTGTTTTAGTCAGTGTAATTCCAAATTACATTCAAGCGCAGATAAACATTCAAGCTGATGAAAGAATTGAGCAGCAAATATTAAAAAAAGCGCATAAACAAATGAGTGGGTATCGACTTCAAATTTGTTTCGATTCTGACAAGTCTGTAATTGACGAGGCTCGAAACCGATTCATCGGAATGTATCCAAAGATTGACACCTACGTTACCTTTGAGGCACCAAACTTTAATTTAATGGTTGGTGATTTCAGGACATTAATAGAAGCAGAGAAAATTCAATCTGAAATTACTGGACAATTTACCATCGTTATTGTACACAAAACACAGATTAATTTACCTCGGATTGACTGAACATTAAAAATGTTTCCAACCTTGAGCGGTCAAGGTAATTGCTGAGCCACTTCTATCCACAAAATAAATTCCATCTTCCGGACTCGTTATATGTCCGATAATAGAAAAGTTTGGATTGGATTGAATGATTTCAAAATCACTTTGTTTGATGGTGAACAACAATTCGTAATCTTCTCCTCCATTTAATGCACAAGTACTTGGGTCCAAATTAAAATCTAGCGCGGCCATGGAAGTTTTTGCGTCAATCGGGATTTTCTCATCGTATACATGGCAACCAACGTTGCTTGCTTTACAAATATGTAAGATCTCACTTGCCAATCCGTCAGAAACATCAATCATTGCCGTTGGCTGAACGCCTAACTCTTTTAAATATTTCACAACATCAACCCTCGCTTCTGGTTTTAATTGGCGTTGCATAATGTAATCATGTCCGTCCAAATCAGGTTGAATAGCCGGATTCGATTTAAATACATCTTTTTCGCGTTCTAACAATTGAAGTCCCATATATGCACCACCTAAATCACCTGAAACGACAAGTAAATCAAACTCTTTCGCTCCAGAACGATACACAATTTCTTCTTTTTTCACGCGGCCAATAGCTGTTATTGTGATCATGAGTCCCGATGTAGAACTCGTTGTATCACCTCCGACTAAATCCACTTCAAATTCCGTGCATGCTCGTTTAATCCCTGCATACAATTCTTCAAGTGCCTCGAGGCTGAAACGATTTGACACGGCAATGGCAACGGTAATTTGTTCTGCCCTACCATTCATTGCGCAAATATCCGACACATTAACAGCAACTGCTTTGTATCCTAAATGCTTCAACGGCATATACATTAGATTAAAATGGATTCCTTCTACTAACGCATCCGTAGAAACAAGCAAAAACTCATCGTTTCCAGCATCAATTACTGCTGCATCATCACCAACACCAAGAATAGAGCTTGCATTTTTCAATTCAACTCCTTTGGTGAGCTGATCTATAATGCCAAATTCACCTAATTCACTAATATCTGTACGTGATTCACTCATGTTTTTATTTTTTGACAAAGATACGTTATAATCAGTTGTCCTGAATTTTAGTCTCTTCAACTGATGAAAAAATGCGATCCTTTTGTAACTTTGAGAAAAAGCAATTCATGAAAAAGTTTCTTTTCTCCGCGATTATCAGTGCATACTCCCTACTCAGTCATTTCAGTGTCCATGCGCAAGCAGGTATTTTTAAAGTTCGATTAATGGTAGACAAAGTACTAACAAGTTCCGTCATGGTTACCGCAGGGAATCAAACGGCAAATTCCTTTTCGAGCTTTAGATTCCCATCGAATCTTCAGGATTCCATAAAATCTGATATTCAGAAAACAGTTCAAAAACAACTTTTTCAAAATGCTACCTTTATATATGACCTAAAAGATGATGGAACTCCACGAAAAACGTTGGAAACGGGAACATACGCGGGGGGATATCCAAAAATGACAAAGAAAAGAGCCATGTTCAGTTATGAAGAAGAAATTTATGTCAAGGTAAAAATAAAGGTGCAAGGATACAAAGGCCCCGCTTTTGGTGCGATGGGTGTCCAATATTCCAATATTCACCCAACCGTTAAGTTTAAATTAAAAGCTTATGATTCGGGAAAGAAAAAAATCTACTCGCGTAAAATCAGGCTATGGGATTTTGACAAGGTAAGCAGCGTGAGTTTTTCGAATCAATTCAGCACAGTGACAAATACAAACGCACTAAATCCACAACAAGTTTATCAAATGATCCATCACACCATGATGGTCTTTAACGAGGAGGAAGAAAAAAATCGCTAAGAAAAAAGCCCTTGAAACGAAACGTTATCAAGGGCTTTTAATTTTTGAGTGTTGACCCACTAGGTCTCGAACCTAGACTCTTCGGTACCAAAAACCGACGTGTTGCCAATTACACCATAGGTCAATCTGCATTTTCACAAATGCGAGGGCAAATTTAATAACATTTTTTCTTGTTGACAACAAGATTTCAAAAAAAAATTAAAGTTCTCGCTTTAATTGCGCACATGGAGTGCTTTTTCAATGCGAATATTCTTAAATTCGCAGTACATAAAAAAGAACTAATTCGCATACACATGAATTATACTAAATGGAATACCCTACTCGGCTGGCTTGTTTTTCTGATGGCAAGTACCGTATACCTCATGACAATTGAATCAACAGCAAGTTTGTGGGATTGTGGTGAATACATCACTGCAGCATATAAATTAGAGGTTGGTCACCCGCCTGGCGCACCGTTATTCATGGTCCTCGGACGTCTGTTCAGTTTCTTTGCAGCACCTGAATCAGTAGCTGTTTGGATCAATGCACTGTCGGCAATTTCAAGTTCATTGACGATTTTGTTCATGTTCTGGTCCTTGACCTTACTCATTAAAAAAATCATATTATCACAACAAAAAGAGTTAACCTCTGGTAATCAAATTGCAATTTTTACGTCTGCCACCATCGGTTCTCTAGCTTATACATTCTCTGACTCATTCTGGTTTTCCGCTGTGGAAGGAGAAGTTTACGCCATGGCATCTTTGTTTACGGCCGTGATTTTCTGGGCAATTCTGAAATGGGATGAAGAAATGGGGTATTTGACTTCCGGAGAGATTTCAGATGACTTCCGTCCTAACCGTTGGATTCTTTTGATTTTCTTTATGTTAGGTCTTGCAATCGGAGTTCACCTTTTGGGAATCTTGGTTGTTCCAGCTATTGGATATATGATCTATTTCCGCGTGAAAGAAGAAGTAAATATAAAAGGGATTTTATTAACGGGGATTATTTCTATTGTCGCACTTGGATTTATTCAAGAAGGAATCATTCCAGGTTCCATTGCAATGGCCTCTAATTTTGAGGTTGCCTTCGTAAATAGCTTAGGACTTCCCTTCTTTTCCGGAACAGTATTCTTCTTTATACTGTTGATTTTTACCTGTATTTTCCTTGTAAGATGGGCTAGAAAAAAAGGCAATACCCTCTTATACAATGCCATGATGGGCTTGGTTTTCTTGTTGATTGGATATAGTTCGTTTGCCGTTATTGTCATTCGTTCGAATGCCAACACACCACTAGATGAAAATGACCCTGAAAACTTAGTTACCTTGCACTCTTATTTGAAACGTGAGCAATACGGATCCGCACCTATTTTCTTTGGTAATTATTGGAATTCCTTCCGAAACGGAGAAGAGATGACGGAAAATGGAGCGCGCATCCTCAGTAACGATGCTTGGAAAGACCTTTCACCTTATTACTTACGTCGTTTTGTGATTACCGAAAGTGATGTTGAAGTAAAAGCGTTTACGAAAGAAGCTGATGCAAAAAAATGGGTAGCAGAACATAAAGGTGCCTATTCGATTGAAGAAAAATACTACGAAAGTAATGCCTCGATTCGACATGGAGCGGTTGCCACTTATTCGCAATCTACGATCTTCCCTAGAATGTATTCTGGAGATAGCCCTGTGCACCGTCAAGGGTATGTAAAATGGTCTGGATATGATGAAAATGATGGCACGAATACCGAAATCGGTCGAGACGGAAAACGTTTGCCAAGCTTCGGTGAAAACCTAACCTATTTCATGCGATATCAAGTTAATTGGATGTACTTACGTTACTTCATGTGGAACTTTGCTGGACGTCAAAATGACATTCAAGGTCACGGAGATAACCTACATGGAAACTGGATTTCAGGATTTTCCTTCCTTGATGAAATGAGGTTGGGAAGTCAAGAGTTTCAACCACATTATACAACCGAAAATCCAGCTCACAACAAGTTCTACTTGCTACCATTGATCTTGGCTTTGATCGGTCTTATTTTCCACTACCGTAAAGCCCCGAAAGATGCATTTGTTTTAACACTTGCGTTTATTTTTACTGGTCTTGCGATTGTGGTGTACCTTAATCAAAAACCAATGGAACCTAGAGAGCGTGATTATGCATACGCAGGGTCATTCTATTTCTTTGCCATGTGGATTGGTGTTGGTGTTTATGCGATCTATGATTTTATTCACCGAAAAATAAGTTCACAGGTGAACAGTGCTGTCATTGCGGGTGCTTTAGGATTCGTTGTTCCAGTAATTATGGGTGTTCAAGGGTGGGATGACCACGATCGAAGTGGAAAAACTTCAGCACGAGATTTAGCCACAAATTACCTGCAGTCTTGTGGGAAAAACAGCATCATTTTCACAAATGGAGACAACGATACCTTCCCTCTTTGGTACCTTCAGGAAGTAGAAGGAAAACGAACAGATGTACGTGTGTGTAACTTGTCCCTCATGGGAACTGACTGGTACACGAACCAAATGAAGATGAAATCCTATGATTCTGATCCTTTGCCGATTAAATTCCGTGAGGACCAAATCTTGATGTATGCTGGTAACACAGACCAAGTGTACTTCATGCCATTGCTTCAATTATTCTCCATGAATGCAAGTGAAGAAATCATCAATAAGGTCTTAAACATGCGCTTGAAAAACAATCCAACTGAAGCTGTTACCGCTGCACGTTATTTTGATCAAGAAGTTCAAAAGGTCTTTGCAAACGTAACAATTTCTAATCCTGAATTCGAAACAACGCGCGCTGCTATTGCTACAACAGATACGACAAATATCATTCAAGCGACCGTTCAAAAATACCTTGGTGTATTTAAATTATTTGAGGGTGCACGTGGTGGTTCAGTAGAATTTAAAAATGGTTCTGCGGAACAATTACAAGAATTATTGGAACAATATGAAAACATTTGGTCAGCTGTTGATTTTAAAGACGCAATGGCCTTTGTTCGCGATGACAACAACATGCTTACGGATGAAGGAAAAAAATACAGTTTCTTCCCTTCTAACCGCTTTTCGTTAAAAGTAAACAAAGAAAACGCCTTAAAAGCTGGAACAATTTCGCAAAAAGAAATGTCCAAATGTTCGGATGAAATCAACTTTGAATTTAGCACTGAACGCGATCCAGCGTTGACACGTGACGAAGTCATGATGATGGATGTTGTCGCTAACAATGATTGGAAACGCGGTATTTTCTTCTCAAGTAGTCGTGGTTCGTCTTTCTCTGTTGCCCTACTCTCTGGAGGACACGTGAAGCAAGTTGGAATGGCGTATGAATTGAGTCCGGTTAAAGAGGAACCAATGTTCTACAACGTTGCCAAGATGGTTAAAAACATGATGAGCATTTATGAGTACGGTGACATGGCAAATCCGCACGTTTTGACTGACTATTACGCAAGACGTCACACCGTTCAATACCGTTCAAACTTCCTTTTACTTGCCGAACAACTATTAAACAGAAAACAAGCATCAAAAGCAGTTGCTGTATTGGATTACTCCTTAAAATTAATGCCGCTGGAACGTGTTATTGATTTTGGAGAAGTTAATCCATGTGATCCGTTTATGTCATTGAAATTCAATGAAAAACATGGTGAATACATGTACCAAGGACAAACATTAAGAGCGAAATGTAGTGGTTCACTACATGAATATGTTCAGTTGTATTACCTAGCCGGACAAAAAGCGAAAGCGGAAGCGCTTGGAGCGAAATTACTCGCGAATTACAAAAGCGTATTTGGCTATTTCGAGCATAGTGACGCTGAATTTGCTGGAAATCCGGAAAACGCAGAAGATCTGATTGCTGCAATGGACGCTTGTTTAAAAATGAACGATTTAGCACAAAATCCACGCTATGGAAATCCAACATCTCGATTTGCGAAGGACTTGAAAAAAGAAATTACACGCATGTACAAATCAGTAATGCCACGTATTTACCGCGAATTGGAGCAATTAGCCCTAGATAACGGAGAAAGTATAGAAGCATATTCTGGTGCTTACACTGAAATGCTTGGGAACCTTCAAATGTACATGGGTGCTATGGCAGAACATTATGGGTTAATTAAATCGAAATCAGTTGTTCAAACACCTTCAACACCTGAGCCTAATGCAATTGATCCAACCATTTTGATGCAAGGTGCAAGACCTATGGAAACAATACGTTAATAGGGAATATCACTCTGGAAAAATTGATGGTAATTTATTCATCCATTCAAGAAAACAAACGTTCATTTAATACCAATTAACATGATTGATTTACCTAAATTTGAATTGCCCTTTTTTGCTGCGCTTCTATTGTTGTTGGTCCTTGCACGTTTCTTTGGGGAGCTTTTTGAACGAATGAAACAACCTGCCATGATTGGAGAAATCATCGCTGGAATTATTCTTGGTCCTTCACTTTTGAATTTCATTCACCGAACCGAGGAATTAAAGGTGATTTCCGATTTGGGGGTTTTTCTTTTGGTAATACTTGCCGGACTTGAAATCAACTTCGACGACATTCTGAAGTCGATGAAAGGTAGAAACATCATTATTTCCCTGCTTGCCTTCATACTTCCCATTTTAAGTGGATTTATGATCGGAAAATTATTTGGACAAACTGTTATGACAACGGTTTTCATAGGATTGTGCGTAGCCATCACTGCACTTCCAGTGAGTATTCGCATTCTCATGGACCTCGGTAAACTTAACACGGAAGTTGGTCAAAAAATCATCTCCGTTGCCATTTTTGATGACGTTCTTGCCCTGACAATTTTAGGTATTTTGTTGGATATGAATCACATTGGAAAAAGTTTCTCTGCTATTACAACGGCAACAATTTTTACCGGAATCAAATTAATCGCCTTTATTCTTGTCGTATATATTTCTTACCGCGTTATTCAACATTTCACACAGAAAGAAAACTTTGTTGAAAATCAAATCGATCGCTTATTGGGAGTTCTTAAAGGAAAAGAATCCTTGTTTGCCATTCTTTTTATGTTTATTTTGCTTTTTGCAACATTGACAGAAAGCATAGGTTTGCATTTCATCATCGGCTCCTTCTTTGCATCCATGTTACTAAGTAAAAAGCTGATTGGAACAAAAAATATCGATTTATTTCATAAAACCACAAGCAGCATGGCCATGGGATTTCTTGCGCCCATCTTTTTTGCGGGAATAGGACTGGAATTCAAATTTTCCGCAATAAACAATTACGGATTACTGATCGCAATTATTCTCGTTTCCTTCCTTTCCAAAATTCTTGGAGGTTACCTTGGAGGTAGATTCGCAAACATGGGACACCGTCAATCCATGACACTTGCCTATGGATTAAACGCACGTGGAATTATGGAACTTGTTATTGCCAATATTGCGTTCCGTGAAGGCTTTATCAACGTAGAAATCTTCTCAATGCTCGTAATAATGGGACTTGTTACGACACTTTCAACCCCGTTCTTATTGAAACAATCTTTTCATCGTCTGAAAGCATAAGCTTCTAATTTCCGAATGAAAAAGCAAGCAAATTTCTTTTTAATTGTCCTGATAATTTATGTTTTCCTTCAGTTCATCTGGTGGGGAAATTTATTGATTCGATTAAATGGACAAATTGACTTATCACATCATGAATACAGTCGTCGCGTATGGATGATCATCGGTGAAGGCAGTGTTTTCATGGTTTTGTTGTTTCTCGGGATATGGAAAATGCGTAGGGTAATTCTAAAAGAAATCGGTTTAACGCAAAGACAATCGAACTTCTTGCTTTCCATTACCCATGAACTAAAAACTCCCATCTCCTCGGTCAAATTATTTCTTCAGACCTTATTAAAGCACGATTTGCCTGAAGAAAAGAAAACGGATTTATTAAAGAAAGCTTTGGATGAAAATGAACGCTTAAGTTTACTCATCGATAACATCTTACACGCTTCCAGAGTAGAAAATAAGTCTTTGCAAGCTGTAAATAGCGATCTGCCATTCAATCAATTAGTGAGCTCGATTGTCGATCGCTTTCACAAACGTTATTTACTTGAATTTATTCAGGTAGAATCAACAGAACAGATTTCCATTCATGCGGACGCATTTATCCTTGAAATGATTATTGTTAATTTGCTTGAAAATGCCTGTAAATACGCAGGAATTGATGCAAATATTTCCGTTTATTTCTATAAAAAAGGAGCTGCATTTATTTTTGGCGTGAAGGATGAAGGTCCAGGAATTCCCTCAGACGAACGCGAATCCATTTTTGAAAAATTTTACCGAATTGGGAACGAAGAAACCCGTCAAAAACAAGGAAGTGGATTGGGATTATTCATTGCGGCTGAATTCGCTCAATTGCAAGGGGCCACAATAACATGTAAAGAAAATATCCCGAAAGGAACGGTTTTTGAGGTAACTTTGTTCTTATGACAAATCACTTCGGACTCATCATTCTAGACGGTTGGGGCATTGGAGACAAATCGGCTTCCGATGCGATCAATGCTGCACATACACCTTTTATGGATTCACTATGGAATCTATACCCACATGCAACCCTGAAAACATTTGGTGAAGACGTCGGTTTACCTGAAGGACAGATGGGAAATTCTGAGGTTGGACACCTGAATATTGGTGCTGGAAGAATTGTTTATCAAGAACTTACACGCATTAACAAAGCAATCCGAGAGGGTGAATTTCAAAAAAATCCTGTACTACTTAAAGCATTTGACACAGCAAAAGAACGCCATTCAAAAGTACACTTCATTGGCCTTGTTTCAGAAGGAGGAGTTCACAGTTCTCAAGCCCACTTGCACACACTGTGTGACATGGCAAAATCTCATGGATTAGATCAGGTCTTTATTCATGCATTCACCGATGGACGTGATTGTGATCCAAAAAGTGGACTCGGCTGCATTCAGCAACTTGACGATCATTTAAAAACGAGTACGGGAAAAATTGCAAGTGTCATTGGTCGTTATTATGCTATGGACCGGGATAAACGCTGGGAACGCATTGCAAAAGCATATGAATTACTGACAAAAGGTATCGGCACTCCTGCCTTATCTGCTGCGGAAGCAATTCTTCAATCCTATGAAAAAGGAATCACCGACGAATTTATTGAAGGATTCATAATTGATCCAAATGGCGTCATTGAAGACGGAGACATTGTCATTTCTTTTAACTTTCGAACGGATCGACCGCGCGAAATTACGTCCGTTCTAACGCAAGAAGTCTACCCTGCTTATAGTATGAGTCCACTAGACCTATATTATTGCAGCATGACCAACTACGATGCAAATTTCCGTGGAATACATGTTATTTTTGAAAAAGATAACCTCATAAATACGCTTGGTGAAGTCATTTCCAATATGGATCGTACACAGGTTCGCATTGCCGAAACGGAGAAATACCCTCATGTAACATTCTTCTTCAACGGTGGAAGAGAAGAACCGTTTTCAGGAGAGAAGCGACTTTTAATAAATTCTCCGAAAGTTGCGACGTATGATTTACAACCGGAAATGAGTGCTTTCGAAGTTAGGGATCGCATTATTGAAAGTATCCAGAATGACAAGCCAAATTTCATTTGCTTGAATTTTGCCAATCCGGACATGGTTGGACATACGGGTGTTTATTCGGCGATCAAAAAAGCCGTTGAAACAGTAGATGCATGTCTTCAAGCCGTTGTAACTGCAGGTAAAGCTATCGGATATGAATTTTTAATCATTGCAGACCATGGAAATGCCGATTATGCATTAAATCCCGATGGAACCCCAAATACTGCCCATAGCTTAAACCCTGTTCCCGTTATTTTAGTCACGAATGATCCTGGAATCGAATTAAATCATGGCATTTTAGCCGATGTTGCTCCAACAATCTTGAATCGCATGCGTTTGGCGGCACCTATTGAAATGACTGGAAAATCTCTGTTACAAACTAATTCATAATGGCAATATAAGCATTCAAGGATGCTGCTATTATTAACCAAACGAAATAAGGGAATAACCACCAAGACTTAGGGCTTGATAATGAATAGCCCATTTGACGATTTAAGCGCATTAAGGTTAGGAATAATCCGACTAGCAATGGAAAGGCAAGCCATGCCAAATGCAAATAGAAAAAAACAGGATTCCAAAATATATTCAAAAGCAAATGTAGAATGTACGTATTTCGTTGTTTTTTTTCACCTAAAACGAATTGAGGGTTGGTCCCTAAATAAATAGAAAAACATAGCATGATGATGGTCCAGGCGATGCCAAAAACAACTCCAGGGGGCGTCCATGGTGCTTGATTCAAACCTTGATACCAAGAATTCTCAATTGGACTAGAGCCCATTAATAGCCCGCCAATTGCTAAAGCTCCAAAGTTCAGTACTAGAAAGAGGATAATTACACCTAGTTTTTTCATGTAAGCAGAATCCCCTTATGGCCTAAAAGTTCAATCAATTTAAACTCTTCCTGTTTAATACTTCCAGGAATGAACAGAAAACGTTTGTCATACATCACATCATTTACCCAGAAACTTACCCAATACTCATTAGTAAGGTCAAATAAATCAGGCATGATGGGTTCGATTCGTGCCGCTTCATTCGGCAACATTAATTCAATCCCTCTTCTTAAAGTGGATGTTTTGACTTCTTCGCCTGTTTTAGGATTTACTCCAAAGCCACTTGAAGCCACGATAATTCCTTCCATGATATCGTCCCGAAGGTTTAATAAGTAAACAACGTACTCTTTCTCATTATTTTCCAAAGGAATTTCTACTAATGCAATGGATACATTTTCAACGATAGGTCCTTTTAATTCTTCTCTCATTTTAGTCGTTTTTTTCAAATTCGAAACCAAATATGGCGGCCATGTGCTTAATTAACGATTCTTTTACCTCCGTCATTGAAATTTTCCTTCCAAGTTCTTTCTCTAGTGATGTAACGGCTTTGTCGTCGATGCCACAAGGAACAATGTGTTGAAAATAATTCAAATCTGAATTGATGTTGAATCCAATTCCATGCATGGTAATCCACCTAGAGCATTTCACACCCATTGCACAAATCTTACGTGCCTTGGGTGTATTGGGTTCCATCCAAACACCTGTTAATCCTTCGTAACGGTCCGCATTCAAACCATACTCCTTCAATGTCAATATCACAACTTCTTCTAGAAACCTCAAGTATTTATGAATATCGGTGAAAAATTGCTCCAAATCAATGATGGGATACATCACAAGTTGCCCTGGACCATGATAGGTAATGTCTCCACCCCTATTGATTTTATAATAAGTTGCTGATACCTCTGACAATTGATTATCATCAAGCAATAAGTGTTCTGGCTTGCCACTTTTACCTAGCGTATATACGTGGGGATGTTCGCAGAAAAGCAAATGATTCGTTGGCAAATGCATTGAATTATTGGTGCGATTTGCGACTTTTAAATCCACAGATTCCTTTAGCAAGGATTCTTGTAAATCCCAAGCTTCTTTGTAGTCAATGAGTCCTAGGTCCCGTATATGAACCAATGGTGTTTCCATTAAAATTTAGCCAATTCGCTTTTAAGGTAATCAATGATGTCTATATCCATGATGTCCGCACCATTCAAATCACATAAGTAAAATGAAGCCCAGTCAACAATGTGAATTAAATACAAAGATCTTTCGATTAGATTATCCCCCTTTGTATGAAGCGTAAATATTTTTCCGCATTTCTTTTCTACCGCGGCCATAGTAATTTCCATGCGCTTTTGGTTTCTTGGATGTAAATCTCCTGTACTAAAGAAAACTGGTGCGAAACGTTCATCTCCTCCACTCCATCCAACAAGTTCATTGTGGTTCATTTCAGGAATCGTATGGTGCCACCCTAGGTATTTTGCATTCTCGTTGAATTGTTGACGAGCACGTACTATGACTCCCTCATATTTCGTTTCTGCGTAATAAACCCCTACTTTCCCAAACAAGTGAGCTGCTAAATCTTTCCCAATTGCTTGAATCGCTTCGATTTCAGTTGAAAGA
Source organism: Crocinitomicaceae bacterium (assembly GCA_024643545.1). GTDB lineage: Bacteria > Bacteroidota > Bacteroidia > Flavobacteriales_D > Crocinitomicaceae > UBA952. The sequence continues at coordinate 27,095 of JAHEMR010000017.1, forward strand.
ACAGCTGCAGATTTGTTCATTGATTCAATATGTGCTGCTGAAGTATATCCCAATTCCGCAAAAATATGTACTAATTGAACGACAGAGAATGCTAATGCACTTCTTGGAGGATTTCCTCCAGGAACGATAATACAGTCATATCCATTTTCTTCACAAAAAGAAGCAAGGTATCCTCCACTTGTAATTCCGATAATTTGAGCGCCTTTCGCGTGAGCTTCGTTAATGCTCATTGTGGTCTCTTCTGTATTCCCTGAATAAGAGGACCCAATAACTAAGGTGTTTTCCCCTACAAATGCAGGTAATACGTATTCATTGCTTACAACCACAGGTACTTTAATTTCCCCTTGTATCCAATTTGAAACGATTTTTGCACCGATTCCAGAGCCACCTAAACCACAAATCACAACATTGTGAATTTCGTTTTTAGGTTTGTGAATTGTACTTGCTTTAGCAATTGCTATTGCATCAATGATATTCTGTGGAAATGCTTCTATTAACTTTTTCATTCTATTTTTTTACAAGTACAAAGTTACAAGAATGATTTAATCTATTGTTGTAAATATCACGTTACCTCAATGTGGTTACATGACCAACTAAAACTCTTGTTATACCTAAATTATCCGTGTACCGTATTTTCCAGTTGTAAACACCAAGTTGTACATCCTTGTTGTCTTTGTATCTTCCGTTCCATCCTTCGGATACAACATCTGTTTCCCATACCAATTGTCCCCAACGATTGAAGATCTCCATCTGGTAACTCTTCATGATGTCCACATTCGAGAATACCGGCAAGAAGACATCATTGATATTATCTCCATTGATGGTCAGTGTATTTGGCACATACACATTCAATAATTCTACCAAGCTAAACTCATAAGACGCGGTATCTACACAGCCATTCGTATCTACGATTGTTAAGGTAACTTCATAGCTCGCTGCTTGCTGATCAGGGTAATAATGAATGGGGTTTTCTAACGTTGAGTTCGGACTGCCATCGCCAAACGTCCATAAATAATTAGCGATATCTCCATCCGAGGTATTGAGTAAAACCAACTGTCCTGTGTAATAGTCAATCCCTTGTGTACTTGCCGCAAAACTAGCGTCTGGACCTGATACCACGCATACCAAACTGTCTGTACTCATGGTGTCAGCACAACCTGCCGCATTCGATACGATTAAACTAATGTTATAACACCCTGGTTGGGTAAACGTCGTTATCCCATTTTGAGTTGTTGTCGTTACTGCATTTCCAAAGTTCCATAAACTATTCGTGTAGGGTCCACTACTATTGTTTGTAAACGTAACACTTAATGGAGAACATCCAAAAGTTGCACTTGGATTAAAATTTGCAATGATTGGAGCAGGTTGCGTAATCGTGAAACTCAATGGAGTCTCGCAGCCAAGTGCATCTGTTACTAACACGCTGTAATTACCAGCTATTAGCGAGTCTAAAACAGCTATCGTATCTCCTGTCGACCAAAGAATATCATAAGACGGAATTCCACCCGTAATCGTTAAAATAATTTCTGCATCACTACCACCATTACATGTAACATTCGTAACAGCAGGATTGACAAGCATTGGATTAATTGGATCTTCTACTGTCAGTGTCGTATTGAAAATACAGCCTAAAATGTCTGTTACGGTTACTGTGTAATCACCAGATGCAAGGCTATCGATGTCTTGAGTTGTTTCGCCATTGCTCCACAAATAAGCATATCCCATCGTTCCCCCAGAAACATTAATGTCAATACTACCTGTTGGGTCATTTAGACATACCAAATTTATAATATTACTGCTGGTCAGTGCTAAGGCTTCTTGAGGCTGTGTTATGGTCACGCTCATCGTTTGACTGCAGTTCAAACTATCTGTTACCAATACCGTGTAGGTTCCAATTGGTAAACCACTAATGGTTGAACTTGTCAGTCCATTATTCCACAAGTAATCATAACTCGGACTTCCTCCCTGACTTTGAATGCTGATGCTGCCATTCGATCCACCATAACAACTCACATTGCTTTGCGTTGAACTTATACTCAAGCCTTGCTGTGGTTGGGTGATCGTCGTTTGATTGTTCGTGGTACATCCATGTGCATCTGTTATCAAGACACTATAGGTGCCGATTGGCAAATTAAATAAGTCTTGTGTCGTTGCTCCAGTTGACCAACTGTAATTGTAGGCAATGGTTCCGCCAGTTACGTTCAAGTTAATAAAACCTGTTGAATCACCGTAACAACTAACATTCACCTGACTGATGGTCGAGTTTAGTGGCTGAAGTGGCTGTGTGATTGTATAACTCGCATTTACTGAACAGTTATTGTCATCTGTGACCGTTAAACTGTACGTTCCTGGTGGTAGATTGATTAAATCTTGGTTACTAGAACCAATGTTCCAACTGTAGTCATACGAACCAACTCCTCCTGTAACGCTAATGTCTAAAGCACCATTATTAAACCCATAACAGCTGACGTTCGTTTGAACAACTGTTGGCGTAATTAATGCTGGTTGACTCACTACAATTGTAGCTTGTGTTACACAACCAATGCCATCGGTTACCATCAATACATAGCTACCTGCAACAATGCCGAATAAATCCTCATTTGGTGAGACAAATCCCGCTGGTCCTTGCCAGAAATAGCTGTATGGTAATGCGCCTCCAACGGCACTTGCATTGATCCAACCAGTACTATTTCCGTTACATAAAATATTATTCACTGTACTCGAAATCACCGCCTCTGAACTCGGTTGAGTGACGTAATAACTCGCAGTGATGACACAGCCATTAAAATCCGTAACCGAAACGGTGTACGTTCCAAAACTTAAATTGGTCAAATCTTCCAACGTTGAACCGGTAGACCAAGAATAAAAATAAGGTCCTGCACCGCCTGTTACTGTGACATCTATTGCACCTGTACTTTGACCGTAACATTGAACGTTTGTAATCACACCAGAAACCAATAACGGACTCGGGTTTTGGAGTGTAACCGAAGCCGAATCAAGACATCCGTTTACATCCTCAACAAATACCTGATACGTTGCTGCAGGTAAGTTAAAAATATCCTCATTAGTTGAACCTGTTGACCAATTGATTTGATAAGGACCAACACCGCCAGTTATTGTCAAATCAACTGATCCCGTTGATGAATTGTAACAGGTTAATCCAATTCCAGTGGTGCTTAACATCATTGGTGTTGAAGGTGCGGTAATCGTAAAATTCTGAGCTTGTGTACAACCATTAAAATCTGTCACATTGATTCCGTAGCTTCCAGCTCCCAAACCATATAAATCTTGTGTTGTCGGTCCGGATAACCACTGATATGTATAACCCGGTGTTCCTCCTTCAACGGTAACATTAATACTTGCAGACAATGTTCCAAAACAACCCACATTTTGAACAACACTTGTAATGGTAATCGGTTGGGTTGGTTGGGTTGTTTGGGTGATCAGTGTGTACGTACATCCCAATGCATCTGTAATTGCCAATGTATCATTGCCCGCTGGAACATTCCAAATATCTTGCGTCAATGCACCTGTATTCCATTGGTAAGTATATGGTATAGCACCGCCACTTACCGTCACATTTACTGAACCATTGCTTCCTCCATAACATTGTACCGGTGTGCTCACATAACTTGCACTCACACCTATTGGATTCTGAAGTGATACCGATTGCGTGGATGTACATCCATACGCATCTGTTACCGTCACAAAGTAGATGCCTGCAGTGATAAAGCCAATGTCTTGGGTCGTTGCATTTGTATTTGGTCCACTCCATGCATACCCATAGGGTTGTGTTCCGCCATTGACCGTCAAGTCGATGGACCCGGTCGCCGTGTTTGGACACAATGGATTACTCGTGCTAACGATTAAACTCATCGCTTGTGGTTGTGTTACCACTGTATTCGTTGTTATTTGACAACCTCCTGCATCGGTTACAATCACCGTGTAGGTGCCTTGAGCTACGTTAGCAAGGTCTTGGGTTGTGGCTTGATTACTCCATGAATAATTATATGGCGCATTTCCTCCGGTTACGGTTAAATCTATGCCTCCAGTTCCTGATCCCGTACAACTAACATTCGTTAAAACAGTACTTGTACTCAATATAGAACTTGGTTGACTTACACTAAATGTTTGACTCGCTAAACAACCTAAATGATCGGTCACCGATACAATGTAATTTCCTGATAGGACTCCGCTCAAATCTTGTGTCGTTTGGGTGTTACTCCAAGAATACACGTAGGGACCTGTTCCTCCAATAACGGTGGCATCAATTGCTCCTGTGTTTTGTCCAAAACAAGCAACGGGTGTTACTTGCGCTGTTACACCATAGAAACTCGGTTGTGTAACCGTGTCTTGTAATGTCGAACTACATCCATTTGCATCCGTTACGCTTACGGTATAAATTCCAGCTGCTAGATTTTGTAAATCTTGAGTGGTGCTTCCGGTATTCCAAGAATAAAGGTATGGAAGCGTACCTCCGGTTACTGTTAAATTTAATTGACCGTTCGAGCCGCCGTAACAACCACTTGGTGTTTGAACACTCGTCAAGGTTAATGGACTTGAACTTTGCTGAACGATATACGTGTGTTGAACATAACAGCCATTTGCATCGTGTACTTCCACAACATAAGTTCCGGCCGGAATATTTGTTAAATCTTCATTATTTAAGGACCCATTCCATAAATAAGTATACGGGCTTGTTCCTCCCGCAGCAGTAATGTTGATGGAGCCCGTATTACCACCATAACATAACACTTGACCGATAACACTAGTTACTGTCATGGGAAGACTCGGTTGACTAATCAGCGTGGAACCACTTGCTGTACAGCCATTTCCATCGGTGACTACAACATTATAACCACCAGGTGTCAAACCAAAAATATCTTGGCTACTTGAGCTATTGTTCCAAAGGTAACTATACCCCAAAGTACCTCCACTAACAGTTAAATCGATTGCACCTGAATTTTGACCAAAACAAGGGATATTTGTCGGAACTAAAGTTGTCGTTAATGGACCTACAGGTTGTGCAACAGTTAAAGGATTTGACGAAAGACATCCATTAAAATCATAAACATTTAATACGTACACACCGGCAACAACATTTGCAATATCCTGTGTTCCTGGTCCATTGCTCCAGTTGTAACTGTATGGTGGAACCCCTCCCGTAACCGTTACATCGATTGATCCTGTTTGATTCCCATAACACAGCACATCCGTAATCAATGCTTGTACATTCATTGCCGTCGATGGCTGACCAATGTTCACCGATTGGG
>JAHEMR010000035.1 GCA_024643545.1 Crocinitomicaceae bacterium
ACATGAAGCTCGCGAGCTACGAAATGTACATCTACGACCGTTGGGGAGAACTCGTGTTTTACAGCCAGGATCCCAAACAAGGTTGGGACGCTTCCCTCGCAGGCTTCGATGCGCCAGATGGCGTGTATTCGTATTTAGTCAAGTACAAAGAGTTGGGATACGTGAATAAATTTCAGGTGACGGGAAGTGTGGTGTTGATTAGGTGATTGTTGGAATCCAATTTCTTGTGAACGCAATTTATTTCCGATTGGAATGCTGTTGATGCTCATTCGAGTCAAAAAAAAATATTCAAATCAACACTTCAATTAGTACATGTACTAAATTCTCAAGAACTTATACTAAACTTGCAACCATTCTCTTTATCTGTCATCCATAATACGGACAAGGTTTTAAACGCTCATTTCAAACGAAAACACACAAACAATTGTCATTAATTCATTCTATTTTTGAATTCTAACCAATTAAACCAAATATTATGTCATTTAACGGAAACGAAGGGGAATTTGTAACTTTAAGCGATGCTTCTCGCTGGACTGCTAACTACAGAAATACGATACAGCCTGGAGAGGTGATTTCAGAATTTCTGGGAAAAGAAAAAATTATTGAATTACTTGATCAAGAGGATTGTGTAGGAATTCGTTTTTACTACGCTATAAATGATGAAGGCAAGAAAATTTTAGTTTTGGTAGGTGCTGATAGCAGTGAAAATGATATGGAGAATGGATTGATTTTGGATCATGGTCATATTTGCCCACCATTTTGTCCTAAAAAAAATAGCTTAAATTCTTAATGATTGAAATAATTGTTTATGTCATTTTTATCCTAGCAGGAATAAGCTATTCTTTGCCGTTAATCTTGACCTCTAAACTTAAATCAGAAAATAGTGCTACTGCTTTTATTTTTAGATTTTCAATTATTGGATTAATTGGATACATTCTATTTTTTGTTTCTTCAATTACAATGTTAAACTCAAATTTTGTGGCTAACATAATTACACTACTTCAATTCTTTGTGTTTCTTCAATTCGTACATAAATTAGGAGTATCCAAGAAATTGTTAGGAGTATTTGGTGTTATCTCGATTTTAATAACGCTTTATTCTGCTTGTCAAAACGATATAAATAAAATCGATGATGTGAATTTTACTTTTTGTAATATTATTTACGTTTCCATTTTATTCTACCTTTTAAAACTAAACTTTGAAAATAAAAGAGTAATAAAACATCACGAAACATTTTTATTTGCATTACTTTTTATTACGATTTCAAGTAAATTGCTCTTAGGTATTTTTGAACACGAAATCCGTTCACAAATATCTTTATTTTCTTTTTTTCTTGTCATAGCATTTAACTTAATAACAATTATACAAAATCTAGGTTTTTATTACTCTCTATGGAAATTGAAAAAAGCTTAATTCAACTGATTCTCTCAGTTCTATTTACGAGCGGTTTGTCCGTCGGGATTGTATTCGTGTTATTTAGTTCGTATAAAAAACGGAAGAAGTTAGAGGAAGCACATGAACAGGCATTGCGTGAAAAAGAACTCGAACTAATCAATGCCGTTGTTAAAGCGCAAGAAGATGAACGCTCCCAAATTGCGCGAAACTTACATGACGACGTAGGTGCGACGCTTTCCATGACTCAACAAAAACTTAGTCAAGCAAGCAGCTATTTTCAAAGCAATTCGGATGCAGTTCAGGAGATTTTGGCGGTAACGAATATGATTGAGCAATCCGTTTCAAGCCTTCGCACCATCACGAATGGAATGTTGCCTCATTATCTGTTGAATTTCGGTCTTAGAAAGTCTGTGGATCGCTTATTTGAGCATGCGCAGGAAAGTATTGGCAAACCGTGTTTAGTCATCAGTGAGTTGCCAAATGCCATTTCACTAACCAAAGACCAGGAAATTCAGATCTATTACGTTATTTCCGAACTTCTAAATAATTTGGTCAAACATGCCAAACCAAACTTCATTGACGGGATGTTTGAATGCGTTGATGATCGATTAATCTTTACCCTTAATCATGACGGTGTTGCAATAAACCAATCCGATTATGAACATTTACAGTTAAAAGACTCAGGTATTGGACTGTCATCAATTGCGCTCAGAGTAGCCATTTTAAAAGGTTCTTTGAAATTTAACCGTCGAGAACGAGGAGGAAATATCGCATTTACATTGCCCATTTAAAATAACGACACACAGCATGAATAAAAAGCAACGAGGTGAAAAAGGTGGTCCGAAAATTCGGGTAGCAATTGTAGATGATCACACGCTCGTTCGTGAGGGATTGACAGCAGCACTGAAAAGCGAAGAAGGAATTTCGGTTGTATTCGACACTCAAAATGGCATTGATTTCTTTGAAAAACTCAAATCCAAAACAATTGATATCGCTTTAGTAGATCTTGATATGCCTGAAATGAATGGCAAAGAAGTTTTGGCGAAATTGACAATGCAACATCCTGATATTGGAGTCATCATCTTTAGCATGCATACCAATGTGCACATCGTTGCAGAACTCATACAAATGGGTGCTAAAAGCTATCTGAAAAAGGATTGTAAAGTCGAAGAACTTGTCGACGCTATTTACAATGTTCAATTTAACGGTTATCATTCTACGGAAATAGTCAGCGAGGCAATGTTCATTCAAGCCAAGAAAAATAATCAAAGAGAAGAAGCAATGGCTCACTTCAATTTTTCAACTCGAGAAATGATGATTATCCGTTTGATTTGCTCAGGCAGCACAAGCGAAGCAATTGCAGAACGAATCGGACTATCCAAGAAAAGCATTGATGGTACCCGCTCTAAATTATTCAAACTGCTCCACGCCAAAACAACAGCAGACTTTGCCCGCATTTGCATCGAAAGAGGCTTGTTTCAGCCTATTGGGAGGGGGTGAGTTTTTACATTTAAATGATTTGTGAAAAATAAAAATGAGCAAAATGTAAAAAATATACTGATGGAACTTTCAAAATTTGTTGATATTTTCAAATTTGCACCTATCTTTGTAACAATAATACCCGCCACGCTTCCCGTAAGATTAGCGCACCTGGGCGGGTTTTCGATTTTTATAATCTTTTGTTTTTTTATTTCTTAAACGGTGAGGTACAGCAAAAAACCTATCTCTATTACCGAGCAAGTTGCTTGGTTAAAAGCCAAAGGTTTGTCCTTTGGTGATGAAAAATTTGCTGAGCAAACTCTTAGCAGAATTAGTTATTATCGTTTGCGGGCATACACATATCCTTTTCAAGATAATAAGAACCCAAAACACCCTTTCGTTGTTCAAATATCATTTGAAGAAATTATAGATTTATACAAATTTGATAGAGAATTGCGGGTACTGCTTTTTGATGCAATTGAAAAAATTGAAATTGCTCTCAGAACCCAAATTATTTATCATCTAGCAATGACTTTCGGAAGTCATTGGCAAACAGACCCGAATTTATTTCGTGACACTGCCAGGTTTACAAAACATTTGGGAACATTACAAGTTGAAATAGACCGTTCTGATGAAACATTCATTGAACATTATATTAAAAAATATTCATCTCCGTCGCAGCCACCATCTTGGATGAGCCTCGAGGTTGCTAGTATGGGTACACTATCCAAAATTTATCAGAACTTAAAAAAAGGACCTGAGAAGCAAGCCGTGGCGGATAGTTTTGGTTTACCCGAAATCAATATTATGGAAAATTGGATGTTTTGCTTTTCTTCTTTACGTAACATCTGTGCTCATCATGGAAGGCTGTGGAATCGAAGAATGTCAGCTATCATTAAACTGTCTTATAATACCAAAGGAACATTTTTAAACAAACAAGAAGTTAAAGATGTGTATACGAATAAATTATATGCACAACTTTGCTCAGTTAAATACATGCTTGACCAAATTGATGCAACAAATGGATTCAGTGCAGACCTGAAATTTCTTATTGCCAAATACCCAATGGGACAGACGAAAGAAATGGGGTTTGTACCTGATTGGGATAAACACCCGTTATGGAAATAGCATCAAGGTTTATTTTTATGACACCAGCAGGATTACGCTAGCGCGTTTTCCCAGGGATTTGTTCATCGCAAGCATAAACCCAAAATTGCTGTGCAATTTTCGGTTTTTTTGTTTTTAATCGCTTATCAAAATGAATTTTGAACGCGGTAAAAACAAAAAACCCGGCACTACGTGCTGGGTTTTTGCTTGTGACCCCGGCAGGATTCTAACCTGCAACCGCTGGAGCCGAAATCCAGTGCGCTATACAGTTGCGCCACGGAGCCTTGTTACTCGTGATGTTGCCCGTCCGCCGAAACGGAGTGAAGCAGGACGCCACGGAGCCTTGTTCGTAAATGAGCACGTTATGTACTCACCTAATGAGGAACAAAGATACACTCGATTTTTTGTTTTGTCAATGGAATTGCGAAATCAATGGCTCATTTTTCCTATTGCACAACTAACATAGGATTTTGTTTTCGATAGTAGGTTGTTGTTTCCGACTTCGGGATAGCCCAAACCAGCGAGTTTTTCGACCAACTGAGATCGGTCTGCATGTCCACCAACCTCAATCATTCCAGTTTCCAGATCGACACTGACTTCACGCACTCCTGCAATAGTTGCTAGTGCTTTTTTGACGCTGGAAACACATCCACCACATTTTAAATTCTCTACTTGTATCATCATGACTTCTTGTTTTCTAACAAGTTACAGTCTATTTATGAGGCGAAGTGCAACTCAAGTTACCGATCTCCTAAAATTGCCCCTTCCTTCAAAGAATACGGTGAAATGAAAATGCGCTTCGCGTGCAATTGACGCAAAACCCATCGTGTTTTAATCGCCGCCAATGGTGCCATCCGCTTGCGAATCGAAATGATGTGCGGATTCTCGTCCCGCTCCGCTTGACTGGAAGCAATGATGCGCGTTAACATCTCGATGAAATGATCATATTGAACTTCGTGTGCACGTCCTTCAGAGGTAAATGGACGCTCATGCATGAGTTCGAAAAAGGTTTCAAAACTTCCGGATGCACCGATGAGTATTTGACTGTTTAAGGAGCGTAAAAAAGACCCGCAGGCAGACTCTAAATAGTTTTCTAGTGTGAGAATGTCCTCGGAAGACATCGGGTCGGAAAATTGAAACAATTGGTAAATGCGAGAAACACCGATATTGAAAGAGTCCATGTCAATCACACCACCTTCATCAGCTAAAATAAACTCGGTGCTTCCGCCGCCAATATCCATAATGACTCCTGCTTCTTCGAAGTCCATGGTTTGATGAACGCCACGGTAAATCAACTGCGCTTCTACTAATCCGGAAATGACTTCGATGTGCAATCCCAGTTCTTCACGAACTCGGTTGATTAATTCTGAACGATTTTCCGCATCGCGAATGGCTGAAGTTCCGATGGCACGAATGTCCGTAACACCTTTTGAATGACAAGTAGCGACAAAACGTCCTAAACAACTAACAGCACGTTCGATGGCATCGGGAGCAATGCGCTTCTCATGAATCCCACCCATCCCAAGTGCGACGCCTTCCTTTTCACTGTGCTGAATGCGGATCTGTCCATCTGAAGTAATGTCAGCAATCATCAAATTGAATGTATTCGTTCCTAAATCAATGAGAGCTTTCATAAGCGAAGGTTTCGTTAAGACTTAAACATACGCCAAATTTGTGTCAATCGCAAACGGTGTCCAAATTGTAAGATGCCATTTTTGTACAGTCTACCTGCGATTTGCAACATCAACATGGCTGAAAGTAAGATGATGAACAAATGAATCCAAATCAAGTAATACGACTCAATCGGTACACCTTGGGCCAACTGAATCATGACCACCATCGGTGCAGTAAACGGCAGATAACTGATCCATCCTGCAAAGGTTGAATCTGGGTATTGGATGTACATGTATCCTGATAAAATAGCAAATACAAGGAGTAATAATATCGGCATAACAAATTGCTGTCCATCACTTTCAGTTCCGGTCATCGCACCAATCATGCTGAAAAAGGCACCATAGAAATAATAAGCGGCAATAAAGAAAATAACGAAGTGAATACTCATCCATACATAATCGATGCGCGCATATACTAAATCCAATACAGGATTACTGCTCAATCCCTCCTGTGTTGCAATCACCTGCGATTGAACATCTGCTGCCAACTGAACACCTTGCCAATTCGCTGGATTCAACATATCCGGAAAGATTGTTTGACGGAAAATCCACAAGCCTAATCCAATGAACAGTGACCATATGAGGATTTGAAACAAGGCTGCCAATGCGATTCCGGTCATTTTTCCCATCATGAGTTGACGAGGTTTCACCGCTGACAATAGGACTTCCACAATGCGGTTGCTTTTCTCCTTAGCGGTGCTGCGCAAGATGGTCATTCCGTAGATGCCAATAAATAAGAAAATCAATGCGCCAAAGACGAATCCAACCCAACTTTCCAAATCGTTCGACTCATTTTTCGGATCAAAGACGTTTCGGAAATCCATAATTAAGGGTTGCTTGATGCGGCGGAAATGCTCCAAAGATAAATTCGTAAAGGACTCCACAACTAATTCCTCAATGCGCCGTTCCATTTGAAATTTCAACTGCATTTTCACATCCACCGATGGATTTGTGCGGTAAAAAACAAAGGCTTTCTTGTTGATGAGGATCTTTTCATTGATCTCCACCATGGCATCGAATTTTTGATATCGCGATCCGTCGCGGAATTCTTCAATTTCCACGTAATCATCAATGAAATAGTAATGAACTTCATGTTCCGCTTGCGCCATGACACGGTTATCCATTAGGTTTGCAGGATCAACAATAAGGACATTGATGCTTTTTTTACCTTCGTCTCCCGCCTTGAATAAGAACGCTAACATCAGTAAACAAATGATTGGTCCAATAAACAGCATCCACAAGAAGGTACGGTTCCAAACACGTTCAGACCATTCTCTTTTCGTTAGTAACCAGAAATTACGCATGTGCTTCCTCCTTTCCTCGAATGATGTCGATGAATACTTCCTGCATCGATGGTAATTTCTTCTCGATTAATTCCAATTCGACTTTTCCCACCAGCGCGTGAATTAAATCGTTCATTTGGCTTGCTCCACGCATTTTTAATTTTGCTAAAAATCGATTTTCGCCAATTTCCTCGTGTCCGAGCAATTCGAAGTCGGTCCAAAGTGCATTCACGAATCCAATCATGTTTCCTTTAAATCGAACTAGGTATTCACCTTGATTGTGCTGTTCACGCAAATTCCATACGGTATCTTCGGCTAATTTTTTCGCTTCGTGGATCAAACTGGCACGATCGCAAATTTCATCAACACTGCGCATATTGTGGGTCGAAAGGATGATGGTCTTCCCATTCGCTTTCAACTCTTTCATTTCGGTTAAAATCAATTCCACGTTTACCGGATCAAAACCGCTGAGAGGTTCATCCAATACCAATAACTGTGGATCGTGCACCAATGCGGCAATGAATTGAACTTTCTGCGCCATCCCTTTTGATAGGGACTCAATGCGTTTTGAGCGCCAATCTTCAATTCCGAATTTCGTTAACCAATGGCGTACATTTCGCTGCGCTTCCTTTTTCGTTAATCCTCTTAGTTGTGCAAGGAAAATTAGCTGTTCTTCGACCTGCATGTTTTTATACAAGCCTCTTTCTTCCGGTAAATAACCAATTTGCGCCAAATGGGCCTGCGTCATGAGTTGACCGTTAAATCGAATGGTTCCTGAATCCGCTTCAATGATTTGATTGATGATTCGAATCAAGGTCGTCTTCCCTGCCCCATTCGGACCAAGTAAGCCGTATATTTCACCTTTCCCTACGGACAAAGAAATGTCGTCGAGGGCAATCTTCCGTTGAAAGGATTTTTGTAGGTTGTTGATTTCAAGCATATCGAAGGTAAAGCTAAAAAAAAGCGTAGAATTCCTACATGCTTTGCATGATTTCTTTCCAACTTGGCCAGCGATATATTCGTTTTAACAGTAAAAATAAGCTTGGGAATAAGATGAGTAGGAAAATCAAGGACGACCATCCATCTCCAGGGTCTTGGTGATTCAAGAACAAAGCATCCGTTCGGAACACTTGCCAATCCGTTGTTACAAAAATGGCCGCAATTAAATTATTTGCCGCATGATAACCAATCGCTAATTCGAGTCCATCGTCAACCGTTGTAATCAAGGCTAAAAACAATCCTGAGAGAAAATAATAAACCAGCATATGGTAACCGATTTCTTGAATTTCAGGATTACCAATGTGCATGATACCAAACATCAATGCGCTCAGTAGAATTGCTGTCCCAGTGCGTTTGATGCGTAATTTGAGTCCTTTCAATAAATACGAACGGAACAACAATTCTTCACATGCAGTTTGGATGGGTAACATAATCAAACTCACCGCTAATAATGGAAAAAACTTGGACGGATTAAATTGAAAGGTGAAAGCGTGCCCATGATTAAATCCGTCTGCATAAATCTGCAACGACATCAATCCAACCATTACGAAAAGAATCAAAAAGAAGGCAAAAAACAAGCGTTTCCAACGGAATCCATCCGTTGAGGTGAAAGCCTGTAAAACAGGTCGTTGATGCATCCAACGGTGGTGTAATAACACGCCAATAAATACGAGTAAATAAGGAAATAGCACCCAAAACAAGAAACGCGTGTGTCCCATCGTTTGATAAAACTGCGTATCCATGGATCCGATAGACAAGGTTGGAAAATTGTAATGGATGTCCACTAAAATCCCTAAGCTACCGAGGAAATATAGGATGAAAATGAGGAGAATCCCACTGACATAAGTCAATGGTGAGTTATTTCCATTTTCAGCTAAATCAATAAATTTCATCAATGAAACATGTCGCGCATACGCTTGAAGAATCCTTTTTCTTTCTGTGCTGCGCTTGGACTAAAGTTCTCACTTTCTTTTAATTTCTCCAAAAGTTCTTTTTCTTCCTTTGAAACAGTTGTCGGAGTATAAATATGAATGTGAACAAACTGATCTCCTGTAGCATATCCTTGAACACTTGGCAATCCTTTTCCACGCAAGCGAAGAACCTTTCCACTTTGTGTTCCTGGCTCCACTTTGATTTTCGCTTTCCCGCCAATGGTAGGAACTTCGATTGATTCGCCCAGAACCGCATCTACGAAATTGATGTATGCATCGAAGTGCACATTTTCACCTTCGCGACGTAATTCTTCGTGTTCTATTTCTTCAATGACAACGATTAAATCTCCCGCAACACCGTTGAATGGACCTGCATTTCCACGTCCTTGAACGCTTAATTGCATGCCTTCCTCTACTCCTGCTGGAATTTCGATTTCAATGACTTCTTCTTGACGTTTTAATCCTTGCGCATCTGCATCCGCTGGTTTTTTGTCGATGGACTTTCCTGCACCTTGACAGACGTGACAAGCGGATTGCGTTTGCATTGCTCCTAAAAAGGTTTGTGCAACGCGTGTTATTCTTCCAGTACCATTACAGGTCGGACAATTCTTATAGGTTACTCCTTCGGCATTCACCAATTTATTCACCTTGATTTTCTTCTTAACCCCATTGGCAATTTCCTCCAAGGTTAACTTCATTTTCACGCGTAAATTCGTCCCGCGTACCGTTCGAGATCCACCGCCACTTCGGCTTCCACCGAAACTTCCACCGAAAGCACCACCGAAAATATCTCCAAATTGTGAGAAGATATCATCCATGTTCATGCCTCCACCACCGAAGCCTCCTTGTCCACCCATTCCTGCGTGTCCAAAGCGATCATATTGCGCACGTTTTTCACCGTTACTCAATACTTCGTATGCCTCAGCTGCTTCTTTAAATTTATCTTCCGCACTCGCATCATCTGGATTTTTATCCGGATGGTACTTGATCGCTAATTTGCGGTATGCTTTTTTAATTTCCGCTTCATCGGCATTTTTGGAAATTCCTAAAACTTCGTAATAATCTCTTTTTTGACTCATAATTTGGGTCCTGTTATTGTCCTACGACTACTTTCGCAAAACGAATCACTTTATCGTTTAAATAATATCCTTTCTCAACATCCTCAATCACTTTCCCAACCATTTTCTTGTCCGGAGCAGGAATGTTCGCAATTGCTTCATGTAAATCACTGTCAAACGGAGTCCCCTTCGCTTCCATCGGTTTCAATCCTTTAGAATCTAAGATGCCCTTGAACATAGTATAAATCAGGTGAAATCCTTCTTTCATTGCAGCAACATCTTCCGACTTTTCGTTTGTGACAATCGCACGTTCAAAGTTGTCCATAACCGGCAACAAATTCAACAAAACATCTTTATTTGCTGTTGCAGTTAATTCAATGCGTTCTTTATAGGTTCTTTTTCTGAAATTATCAAATTCAGCATGTAATCGAAGGTATCGATCGTTTAATTCAGCGTACTTTTCTTCTGCCGTCAACTCTTTCGGAGCTTCTTCTTGATTATCTTCAACAGTTGATTCTACTGAATCCGTTGTTTCTTCTTTTGTATCTTGATGTTGGTCATCTCTCAATTCATCCTTCTCTTCTGACATATTCTGAAATTTTAATTCGCTTTTTTGTGGACAAAGATAAGACCATTGTTAAAATTAAGTCAAGGTGTCAGTCAGTTTACAAAAATCCTTGAAAAGTTGTCAGTAAAACCAATCGCCAATGAATATTCCACGTAAATTTGTCGCATTAACAAGTCCCTATGAAATTAATACATCGATTATCCATTCTTCTGCTATTTTCAATCTTCATCAGCACAGCAAACACACAATTGCTTTATCAGATTTCAGGTAATGGATTAAAACAGAACTCATACCTTTTTGGAACAATTCATACCATGCCAAAAGAGGACTTTGAAATGCCCAAAAAAGTAATGGACGCACTTAAGTCATGTGCTACTATCGCTTTGGAAATAGACATTGACATGAGTATGTCAGAGAAAATTGAAATAGCCAAAATGACGATGATTCCAAATGGAGAAACATTGAAAAATTACATGGCAGATACTTCGTATGTGAAACTAAAATCTTATTGCATCGATAGTCTAGGCTGGAAGGATGGCAAATTTGAACAATACGCTCATTTAAAACCTTTTTTCTTTAGTTCATTGGTGCTTCAAGAGAAAATCGGGAAGCAAAAGTCCTTTGAAATGGAGTTCGATAAACTCGCTAAAAAGTACAAGAAACCCTTAATTGGACTCGAAACTGTCATGTATCAAATGGAAACCATAGACCGCATCAGCATCAAAGACCAAGTTCAATTCATGGATGACTTCTCAAACATGTCTGAGTTCGACGTACTCTTCAAATTGTATGAAAAAGAAGACATCAACGGATTGTACAATTTAATCGCAGCTGAAACGGACATGCTTCCTGAATTCAATCATTGGTTTCTAGATGTCCGCAACGCAAATTGGATTCCAGTTATCGAAAAACAAATCAGCAATGAAGCAACCTTTATCGCTGTTGGCGCTGGACACCTCGGTGGAACAAACGGCGTCCTTGAATTGTTAAAAAAACAAGGCTACACCATCACCGGAATCAACAATTAGTACTCCGCCGCGGCGGAAGCACATTGAACCATTAGCACATTAGCAATTAGCACATTAACGGAATTAGCACATCAACCAAATGAACACAGAATTTCAACGCATCATCGAATTTAGACGCTCAAACAGAAAATTCGATCCCAACACGCCCGTACCGAACGAAGTCATTCAAACAAGTATCGAACGCGCGATTCTTTCTCCAAATAGTAGCAACATGCAGCTATGGGAGTTCCATTGGATTCAATCAAAAGAGATGTTAGAAACATTTGCTCCATTGTGCCTCGGACAAAGTGCCGCACAAACCGCACAGCAAATGGTCGTTTTCGTTACGCGTAAAGACAAATGGAAGAGTCGTGCAAAATGGAATTTAGACATGGTAAAATCAACGATTGTAGGCGAACCGGACAAAGCACAAAAAATGGGAATGAATTACTATGGAAAAATAATGCCGCTAGTATACACAAATGACCCATTTGGATTCATGAGTTTACTTCGCCGAAGCATTAGTTTTTTCGCTGGATTAAGAAAACCATTTGTTCGAACGGGAGGCCGCGCAAATCAACGCGTTGGCGTACACAAATCGTGTGCATTAGCAGCGCAAACGTTCATGTTGTCAATCGCCGCAGAAGGGTTTCATTCATGTCCAATGGAAGGATTCGACGAGAAACGCGTGAAAAAGGCGCTAAACTTACCGAGAGGCGCTGAAATCAATATGATTATTTCTGTAGGATTAGGAACTGAACCAGGAATCTGGGGTCCACGTTTGCGCGTTCCGAAGGAGGAGGTGATTTTTACACACTAAGCGAACTTTCGACACATTTTTTCAAAATTCCGAATCCCGACTTTCATCGCCGGTGACATGGGCTGCTCTTGAATGAGCTCAATGACCGCATCAACTTCCGCTTTGATTTCAGGATAGCGCTGTACAAATTCCGTGAGTTTGTACAATGAATAAACACGTAATGCTACTTTGTTTTCTTCGTTTTTCACATGATGGATCAAGGAATCTAGTAAATCACTTTCGCGGTAATCCGTCAAGGGGAATTCCAATAGTGTCACCAGTAAATTTCGCAAGATGGATTGATTGGTTGAAACTAAAAAATGATCAATGAATGCTTGTTCGTATGAAGCCAACAAAGTCCAGTCAGCTTTTGCCAAGTGAATGAGCAACCAAGAAGCATGCGCAGGCAACGGCGCTTTTTTCGAACCAAGTGCCAAATCAACCAAATCAGGAATCTGTTCCGGATGAGAAACAAAGTTCCTGTACCACTCTGTAAACTTCGGTTCTTTGAACCGAGCAATTAAAGCTTCTTCAACATTCATTTCTCAAAAAGAAAAAGCGAGTTCTCACTCGCTTCTTCAAAAATTTAGGATTCTTTTTTATCTGAATCACCTCCAGCACTTTTCTTAGGCGCTTTCGGTTTTTTAATGGTTACTTTCAATTCGTCTTTGCCTTCTTCGTGGTCAAGTAAAATCGTGTCACCTTCCACAAGATTGGCATTGATGATTTCTTCCGCTAATGGATCTTCGATGAACTTTTGAATCGCTCGTTTCATTGGACGTGCGCCAAACTTCTCGTCATATCCTTTTTCCAAAATAAAGTCTTTCGCTTTCTCTGTACTTTCAACGAAATACCCCATTCCTTTGATACGGGCATGTAATTTTTCCAATTCAATATCAATGATCTTGTGAATGTCCTCACGACTCAAAGACTTGAACATGATCATGTCATCCACACGGTTCAAGAATTCTGGAGAGAAAGCTTTTCTCAATGCATTTTGAATGACCAACTTAGAATTGGCTTCTTTCGCCTCTTCTTGAGACTTCGTGCCAAATCCAACACCTGTACCAAAGTCTGCCAATTGACGTGCTCCGATATTAGAAGTCATGATTAAAATCGTATTCTTGAAATCAATTTTACGACCTAATCCATCTGTCATGTGTCCATCATCCAATACTTGTAACAACAAGTTAAACACGTCTGGATGTGCTTTTTCGATTTCATCTAATAAAATGATCGCATAAGGTTTGCGTCGTACTTTCTCAGTTAATTGTCCACCTTCTTCGTAGCCTACGTATCCCGGAGGTGCTCCTACTAAACGAGAAATTGAGAACTTCTCCATGTATTCGGACATATCAATGCGTACCAACGCATCCTCTGAATCGAATAAATTTCTTGCGAGAACTTTCGCTAATTGCGTTTTCCCGACACCTGTTGGACCTAAGAAAAAGAACGAACCAATTGGTTTATTCGGGTCTTTTAATCCTGCACGGTTACGTTGAATGGCTTTCACCACTTTATCTACGGCTTCATCTTGACCAACAACTTTTCCACGGATGGTTTCCGCCATTTTGACCAATTTGCCCATTTCGGACTCCGAAACTTTCGTTACAGGAATGCCACACATCATGGAAACAACTTCTGCAACATGCTCCTCAGTAACAACCACACGGTTGTTTTTGGAATCTTCTTCCCACTTCGTTTTCGCTGTCTCCAGTTGCTCTTGTAATTTGCGCTCATTATCGCGTAATTCAGCTGCCTTCTCGTATTGTTGCGAGCGAATTACTTCCGCTTTTTGCTCTTTCAATCCTTCAATTTGACCTTCGATGTCCACAATTTCTTGCGGGACATTGATATTTGTGATGTGCACGCGAGAACCTACCTCATCCATGGCATCAATCGCTTTGTCCGGCAAATGACGGTCAGTAATGTACCGTTCAGTCAATTTCACACAAGAAGCAATTGCTTCATCGGTGTACGTAACAGAATGGTGTTCCTCATAACGCTCCTTAATGTTATTCAAAATTTGAATCGTTTCATCAACAGATGTTGGCTCAATGATGACTTTCTGAAAACGTCGTTCTAATGCACCATCTTTTTCAATGTATTGACGGTACTCATCCAATGTCGTCGCGCCAATCGCTTGCATTTCTCCACGCGCCAAAGCAGGCTTAAACATGTTGGAAGCATCCAACGAGCCACTTGCTCCACCAGCACCAATAATGGTATGGATTTCATCAATAAATAGAATGATGTCTGGATTTTTTTCAATCTCCTGCATCACCGCTTTCATGCGCTCTTCGAATTGTCCACGGTATTTTGTTCCTGCAACAAGTGAAGCAAGATCTAAAGAGACAATTCGTTTGTTGAATAGAATACGTGACACTTTTCTTTGAACGATGCGCAAGGCTAGTCCTTCAGCAATGGCACTTTTACCAACTCCAGGCTCACCAATTAAAATCGGATTATTTTTCTTGCGTCGAGAGAGAATTTGACTCACGCGTTCAATTTCTTTTTCACGTCCAACAATAGGATCTAACTTACCAGCTTCTGCCATCTTTGTCAAATCACGACCAAAGTTGTCTAAAACAGGTGTTTTTGACTTTGGATCAGTTGGTTTGCGCGGCGCTGTGTAGTTCTCTTCTTCTTCCCCACCACTATTACTAGGGAACTCTGCTTTTGGTTGTTTGCGTTCTTCTAACATAACTTCGTATTCGTCTCTTGCGTTTTCATACATTACTCCGTGCTTATTTAAAACTTGACACGCTACACTGTCTTCATTCCGAAGAATGGTTAATAATAAGTGTTCCGTACCAATAACTGGGGACTTAAATTCCTTCGCCTCTAAATAAGACTGCTTGATAATGTTTTCTGTTTGTTTTAATAAGGGTAAATTGAGGTTTGCAATGTAGGTAACCGAAGATTTTGATAAAATCTTCTCAACTTCCGCTTTGACTTTGGCAAGGTCCAAATTAAATTCTTGTAAAATATGAACCCCTGTCCCCTCGTTTAAGCGTATCAATCCCAACAATAAATGTTCCGCGCCAACGAATTCATTCATCAGTCGAACGGCCTCATCGCGGCTGTGACTAATTAAATCCTTGACACGAGGTGAAAATTTCGCTTCCATGTGTTCACTTTTTAAGCATTACAAATATAACTTTTATATTTCGCATGCATCGATAATTATTCACAATTTATGCAGTGATTTTGTTAGTAAATTTAGATTTTGGACCGAGGATGGCGTTCATATTTCATTAATTTTGAATGCTTAAATTGACAAGCAGAATTTAATTATCAATAAACATGGCTGAAGGAGAAAGAATTATTCAGATAAACATTGAAGATGAAATGAAATCAGCGTACATCGATTATTCGATGTCCGTTATTGTTTCACGTGCCTTACCTGATGTACGAGATGGGTTTAAACCAGTACACAGAAGGGTTTTGTATGGTATGCAAGACTTGGGTGTTTATTCGAATCGACCTTATAAAAAATCGGCGAGAATTGTCGGTGAAGTTTTAGGTAAATATCACCCACATGGTGACAGTTCCGTATATGATACAATGGTGCGCATGGCACAACCTTGGTCTTTGCGTTATCCACTAGTAGATGGACAAGGAAACTTTGGTTCTGTGGATGGTGATAGTCCTGCAGCAATGCGTTACACCGAAGCACGATTACGCAAGATTGCGGAAGAAATGCTGGGTGATTTAGAGAAAGAAACGGTAGATTTTACCGCTAACTTCGATGATAGCTTACAAGAACCAACTGTTTTACCTACAAAAATCCCTAACCTTTTAATTAATGGTGCTGCAGGTATTGCTGTCGGAATGGCAACAAACATGGCTCCACATAACCTAACAGAGGTGATTGATGGCGTTATTGCATACGTAGATAACAAAGACATCACTGGTGAAGAGTTATTACAATTCGTAAAAGCACCCGATTTCCCTACAGGAGGAATCATTTATGGATACGAAGGTGTTCGTGATGCTTTGTTAACTGGACGTGGTCGAATCGTTATCCGTGGAAAAGCGGAAATTGAAGAGGAAAATGGACGTGAGCAAATCATCGTGACAGAAATCCCTTACCAAGTCAACAAAGCAGAGATGATCAAAAAGATCGCAGAGCTTGTAAATGATAAGAAAATTGAAGGTATATCTGATTTACGTGATGAGTCTGACCGTAACGGTATGCGTGTGGTGTTTGAAATCAAACGAGATGCAATCGCAAACGTTGTTTTAAACAAACTATACAAATTTACAGCACTTCAAACATCGTTCTCTGTCAACAACATCTGTTTAGTAGGTGGACGTCCACGTATGATGGCGCTACGCGACCTAATTCAAGAATTCGTTGAATTCCGCCATGAAGTAGTAATTCGCCGAACGCGATTCGACTTACGTAAAGCAGAAGAACGCGCTCACATTTTAGAAGGATTAATCATTGCATCTGACAACATTGATGAAGTAATTGAAATCATTAAGACATCTTCAAGCCCAGATGCTGCCAGAGACCGTCTTTCTGAGAGATTCGGACTTTCTGAAATTCAAACACGTGCGATTGTGGACATGCGTTTGCGTCAATTAACCGGACTTGAGCAAGATAAACTTCGTTCGGAATATGATGAATTGATGAAACTCATCACTGATTTAAAAGACATTTTAGAAAATGAAAACCGACGCATGCAAATCATCAAAGATGAATTGAATGAAATGCGCGATAAATATGGTGACGAACGCCGATCTAGAATTGAATACTCCGCTAGCGAAATGCGCATGGAAGATTTAATTGCGGATGAGGAAGTAGTTGTGACCATTTCTCACGCTGGCTATATCAAACGTACGAACTTAGCGGAATACAAAGTTCAAAACAGAGGTGGAATGGGATCAAAAGGATCTGCAACCCGTGATCAAGATTTCTTGGAGCACTTATTCGTTGCAACTAACCACAACTACCTATTGATCTTTACCGAAAAAGGAAGGTGTTTCTGGATGCGTGTTTATGAAATTCCGGAAGGAACGAAAACATCGAAAGGTAGAGCGATTCAAAACTTAATTAACATCCCACAAGACGATAAAGTAAAAGCATACGTTAAAGTACTTGACCTTACGGATAAAGATTACGTAGAAAACAACTTCATTGTCATGTGTACGAAACAAGGTGTTATTAAGAAAACATCTTTAGAGGCCTACTCTCGTCCACGTTCGAATGGTATCAACGCCATCGGAATCCGTGAAAACGATGAATTGTTAGAAGCAAAATTAACCAACGGAAGCAATGAAATCGTTCTTGCCACAAGTTCAGGTCGCGCCATTCGTTTCAATGAATCAACGGTTCGTCCAATGGGTAGAAATGCCTCTGGTGTGCGCGGTGTAACGTTAACAAGTGATGACGATTACGTAATCGGAATGATTTGCGTAGAAGATATCTTCTCAACGATTTTGGTGGTTTCTGAAAAAGGGTATGGAAAACGTACCTTCTTGAATGATCCAGAAGATAAAGAACCAGTTTACCGCATCACAAACCGTGGTGGTAAAGGGGTGAAAACATTGAACATTACCGATAAAACCGGAAAATTACTTTCCATTCAGAATGTATTCGATGAGGATGATTTAATGATCATTACGAAATCTGGTGTGACCATTCGCATGCACGTAGATACAATCCGTACAATGGGTAGAGCAGCACAAGGTGTTCGTTTAATAAACTTGAAATCTAGTGCGGCGATTGCAGCAATTGCACGTGTTCCGAGAACTGAGGATGAAGACGAAGAAATCGAATTAATCGAAGGAGCTGAAATTCCATTGACTGATGCGACAGAAGATCTTGGCACAGAAATTGAAACGAGCGACGAAGATTAAATTTAAGAGGTACTCAACTTAACAAATATGAAAAGAAACATCATCAAACTCTCTGCTGGAATTGCATTTTCAGCTTTGACCTTCGGTTCATTTGCACAAAAAAAGAATGTGACCGATGCCATCATGACGTACAAAAAGTACAATCCAATGTCAAACGGCATCGAGCCATCAAAAAAAACAGTTGAAGAAGCACGCAAGTACATTGATTTGGCTGCCGTGAATCCAGAAACTGCGGAAGACTTTAAAATGCATTTATACCGCGCGGAGATTTACTATAGCCTCATCGAAGTTGCAACAATGGATGCAGCTACGAATCCAATGGATGAAGCTAAAATGAATGAGTACGAAGCGATTTCAAAAGCATCTTTCAAGAAAGTACTAGCGGACCCAAAGAAAACTTACACATCTGACGCACAAACATTTATGAGTTTTCGCTCAGACATGATGTTTAACCAAGGGATCGAAGCTTACAATAATAAAAAGTACGAGGAGTCTTTAAATGCGTTTTTGGTTTCTTATTACTTACGAACGTTTATCGGCGAAGAATACAAGGATGCTGAAATCAATGCAACGTTGAGTTTAAACAACCACGTCGATAAATTAATTGATGCGAAAGAGTTTGATAAAGCAATCGAATCTGTAAATAGTGTTCTTGAAGTATTTCCAAAAAACATGGATGCTCTTATCTCAATGGTGAACATTTACTTACAGAAAGGCGACGTAGCAAATACGGAAATTGCGATCAATAAAGCTCTTGCGGTTGATGCAAACAACAAACAGCTTTATTACATTTTAGGTACATCGTACATCGAATTGAAGCAAAACGAAAAAGCTGCTGAAGCGTTGTCTAAAGCAATCGAAATCGACCCTGAATACAACGAAGCGTTATACCAATTAGGTGCACATTATTATAACTGGGCGGCTGAAACACGCACAGCTGCAATGAATTTGGATATGAAAGATCCGAAAGTAAAAGACCTAGAGAAAAGAGCAAATGAATTGTTTACATTGGCTTTGATCCCATTGGAAAAGTACATTGAAAAAAATCCAAATGAAAAATCAATCTTGGATATTTTGTATAAAACAAACACGAAACTTGGTCGCATCGAAAAAGGTCAAGAATATAAAAAGCGACTAGAAGCATTGAAACAACAATAAATATTTTGTAATAAATAAAAGGAGGCTGCCCGATTTCGGGCAGTTTTTTTATGCCTAAAAAAATCGCAGTTATCGGTGGTGGATTCTCAGGAACCATGGTAATCCGTCATTTGGTTGACCTCGGATTCACCGGGACAATCGATCGCTTTTTTCGAGGTGAATCTCAAACAACGGGACCAGCCTACCAAGAATCTTCGTCCTCACTCCTACTCAATGTTCGCAATAAAAACATGAGTGCTTTTCCGGATGACCCAGCTCATTTCCTGCGCTTCCTTCAAACCGCATACCCAGAACACTCACTGCCCAATGAATTTGTTCCACGATCCATCTATGGAACTTATTTGACACAAATCTGGCATGAAACACTAAGGCTTGCCCAAGAGGCACCTATTCAGCTAAATCTATTCCATGAATCGCAGCCAGATTACGAGCAATACGACGCCATCGTTTTAGCAACAGGAAATGAACTTCCTCGGATTCCGAATGGACTTTCTAAACCTGTTCGTTCATCTACGTTGTACCAAGGAAATCCGTGGAAGATTGACTTCAGCCATATTGATCAGGAACTTCCTATCTTCATCTTAGGAAATGGACTTACCATGGTCGATACCGTTTTAAGCCTCAGACATGCCGGATTCCATCAGAAAATTGTCGCCTTATCTACACATGGATTCAACATGCTTGCGCATCCTGAAAACGAAGAACTGATTAATGCAGGAGAACAACCTTCCAACACAGACCTCGCTTCCTTGATTCGTTTTTTCAATTTTCACAGAAAACGACGCTCCAACAATCAATTCCTATTATTTGTTGACTCTTTTCGACCACAATTTTCTTCATGGTGGCAAGGTTTCACCCTAAAAGAAAAACAAACATTTCTAAACCGGTTTCGCCATATTTGGGGGACAATTCGCCACCGAATCCCCGGACAAATTGCACGAATCATCAATGAAGAACAAGAAAAAGGAAGACTTAACGTTTGTGCGGGTAAACTTGCGTCTGTTGATCTATCGAGCCAAGGGCTAACAATCCACTTTTTTTCTGGAGGACAACAGGTTCAAAACAATTTCGCCTGCCTCATCAATTGCACAGGTCCAGAGACCGCAATTACTCGAATGACCAATCCTGTTATCACGAATCTGTATAAAAACGGATGGATTTATCCTGATAAGATCAATCAAGGAATTGACATCGATGCAGAAACGCACACTGTTGTAGGAAATGCACCAATGAAAATCTTTGCCATCGGAAATCTATGCAAAGGAACTAAATGGGAAAGTACCGCAATAGGTGAACTTCGAAGCCAAGCAAAATTGATTGCAAAAGGCATTTTAGACGCTTAATAATGGATTTATTTTCTTACATTTGACTCATGGAATTTATACATCCAGAACGCCTTTGGCTTCTTACTTTATTGCTGATTCCAATCATCATTCACCTTTTTCATTTTCGACGACAAAAGGTACTTTACTTTTCTTCACTGAAATTTATTCGTTTCATTGAACAAGAAAACAAATCCACACAAAAATTACGTCACTTATTGGTCTTAATAAGCCGGTGTTTAGCATTGATTTTCATCGTTCTAGCTTTTTCTTTACCTGTTATTCCTTTGAGTCAAAATGAAAACAGTGGCGGAAAAAATGTTTTAGCCATCTACGTAGACAACTCCTTTTCGATGACTTCCATCGGTGAAGAAGGAGAGCTCTTGTCCGAAGCACGTGAAATGGCAAAACGTATGTTAGACAAAACTCCATTGGAAACGCGCATTTTATTATTCACGAATAAAATGGATGGAATCGAACAGCGCTTGTTAACAAAAATGGAAGCCCTTTCGTACCTCGATAAAATCGAACCAACATCGATTCGCCGGAATTTAGACGATGTGATTTCATGGCAAAAGTCTTTCTTAGACAAAGAAAATGCCGAAGTAGAACGCATTAAAACACGTCAAATCGTACTCCTATCTGACTTTCAAAAGAGTACTTTTCAAACAACGAATTTAAAAGAAGACAAAGAATCGAATTACTACGCATTTCAGTTGGTTCCGCAAGATCCAGGAAATCTATTCATCGATTCAGTGTGGTTTGCCACACCTGTTCACAAAGCGGGTGAACCCAATGAACTATTTGTACGACTCAAAAACGACTCTAAATCAGAACGTGTCAACCTAGAATTAACCGCGAAAATTGGTACACAAAACAGAGCCATGTTTTTGGATGTTGCCCCAAATGAACAACGCACGACCAGTTTTCCATTCACAGAAAAAGGAACAGGCTTTAAAACCGGAAGTGTTAGTATTAGCGACAAGCAACTTTATTGGGACGATGATTTCTACTTCGCTTATGAGGTAGCAAAAAGTGCGGAAGTATTGATCTTAAACAGCGAAAATGCCAATCCAAAAGTAGCGCAAGTATTTTCAGTTGAACCCTTTTATCATACATCGTCCATCTCAAGTAACAATTACACCAAGGACTTGCTTAAACAAAGCAACCTAGTTATCCTGAATGGACTAAATGAAATCCCTTCAGGATTAAGTACCGACTTAAAAGAATTCCATGAAAAAGGAGGGACAGTTTTCGTAATTCCAGGAAATCAAATCAACCGAAACGACTATTCAGACTTACTTTCCGGATTAGAATTACCAACATTGGGAGATGTTATGTCTGAAGGACTAAAATTGGATGACATTCGGTACAAAGATCCATTTTTCATTGGGGTTTTTGAGAAAGAAAACCAGGCATTGAACTTACCCAATGTTCGAAAAGCATACCGTGTAAATTCATCTAGTGGATTTCAACTTTTAAACTTCCGAAGTGATGCACCGCTCTTCTTACGCTCAGGAACGAAATCATTCCTTTTAACGACCGCATTACAAGATGATTTTGGAAATTTCACATCAAACGCTTTGTTTCCAACCATTTTACTGAGAGCCGGAGAATTTTCTTCCCAAAACTTCCCGCTTTTCGCGACCATTGGCGTTGACGCAAACATCCCAATTCAACAAGAAGTAAGTAGCGAACAACCATTGAAACTGGTAAATGGTAAAAACTCGTTTATTCCAAGCACGCGAAAATCCGCCGGACAAACAAAAATCTCTATTGCAGGAATGGAAGCGATTGAGCGACTTAAAGCTGGAACATATTACATTCAAAATGAAGATACACTGGGTCTCTTGGCTGTAAATTACGATCGAAAAGAATCCATAATGAAACAACAAACTTCCGATGAAATCGTGAATGGATTGGAAGAAAAAGGAATCAAAAACATTAAATTTAACGCCGTGAAAGACGGACAAAGTCTCGCTCAAATACAAATTGATAAACCAATTGAATATTGGCGCATCTTTTTGATTTTAGGACTTCTGTTTGTTTTAACGGAAATGACATTAATTAAATTTTGGAAATGAAAATCCTGATTAAAAACGCAAAAATCATTGATCAAACTTCTTCCCATTCAGGAAAAAGAATGGACATTCTTGTTGTCGATGGTCAACTATCGAAAATTGACACCAAAATTGAAGATGCAGATGCGATTCGAATTGAATCGACGGATGTACATGTTTCCATGGGATGGGTTGATTTAAAAGCAGATTTTTGTGATCCTGGAATGGAACACAAAGAAACAATTCAAAGTGGACTCGACGCGGCTTCAATGGGTGGTTACACGCATGTGCACGTCGTGCCAGGAACACAACCTTGTATCGATGGCAAAACACAAATTGCTTATTTGTACCAAAAGGCAGAAGGACACAGCACAAATATCCATTCGCTTGGAGCATTAACCAAAGGATTAAAAGGTGAAGAGTTAGCCGAACTTTACGACATGTATCAGATTGGCGCAAAACTATTCACAGACGATACTCACAGCATTTCCGCAGGCATCATGTACCGCGCATTGTTGTACACTCAAAATTTTGGTGGAAAAGTCTTGGCATTTAGCCGAAATGAATCCCTAGCAGGAAAAGGACTTGTAAACGAAGGGGAAGCATCCACACGAACAGGATTGAAAGCGGATGCGAGCATCGCAGAAGTCATTGAAATCGAACGAAACTTGCGTTTATTGGAATACACCGATGGCACACTTCACCTAAGTGGACTATCCACCGCAGAAAGTGTTCGATTGGTAAAAGAAGCAAAAATGCGTGGTTTAAAAGTAACTGCTGATGTGCACGTCATGAATTTATGTTTCACGGAACAAGCCATGTTGGACTTCGATTCACACATGAAAGTACTACCCGTTTTACGCAAAGAATCTGACCGTTTGGCATTGTGGGCAGGATTAAACGATGGAACCATTGATACCATTGTGAGTGATCACCGTCCTGCGGATACCGAAGAAAAAGAACTTGAATTTGACCTTGCGAATTTCGGCGCACCACAACTTGAAACATGTTTTGCCGCATTGAATTCCATGAAAGAAGCAGATATGTTAACCTTAATCACAGCGATTAGTCAACGAAGCAGAGAAATTGCTGGAATACAACCAAGTAGTATCGAAGAAGGCAACCAAGCAGACATCAGTATATTTGATCCTAGTTTGGCCTTTGAATGGTCAAACGAATCCAAACACCACCGATTCAGTCCATTTAAAAATCAAGCGTTAAAAGGAAAAGTACTGGGAATTATTAATGGCGCTAAAGCAAGCCTTCAAATCGCATAAGGTGTCGAAGAAGTCGTTTATAAATCAGTTTTTCAAAGAAAACAAAATGGTCGGATCATTGATTCCGAGCTCGCGTTTCCTGGCGAAAAAAATGTTGAAAAACATTCCTTTTGACAAGGCGAAAGTCATCGTTGAACTTGGACCTGGAACGGGTATTTTCACAGAAAAGATCATGAAACGATTAAATCCAGACACGCATTTGGTTGTCATTGAATTAAACGATGTTTTCTACAAAAACTTGAAAGAAAAAACAAAGCAAGAAAATTGCCACATTGTACACGGTTCCGCGAATGATTTGGAGAAAATACTTTCAGACCTCGGATTAGGAAAGGCTGATTGCGTAGTTTCTTCCCTCCCTCTCTCAAATTTCCCGAAAGAATTAAGGGTGAGTATCATGCAAGCCGTTCTTCACTGTTTAAACCCTACCGGAACATTTATTCAGTTCCAATATACACTGCAGTCAAAAAAACACTTCAAAAGTTTATTTAATCAGGTGTCAATCGATTATGCAGCATTTAACTTTCCACCCGCCTTCGTTTATTGCTGTTCGAATAGCTGATTTCTTTTGCGTATCTTTGCGCAAAATTTGAAGCATGTTAAGTGTAAATAACCTATCCCTCCAGTTCGGAAAACGCGTACTTTTCGACGAAGTAAATGTGAAATTTGTTAATGGCAACTGCTACGGTGTCATTGGCGCGAATGGAGCGGGTAAATCGACTTTCTTAAAGATTTTAACAGGCGACCAAGATCCTACAACAGGACGTGTTGAGTTAGAGCCTGGAAAACGTATGGCTTTCTTGAAACAAAATCACTTTGAATTTGACAAAGTTCAAGTGCTACAGACCGTGATCATGGGACATAAGCGCCTATATGAAATCATGGTAGAGAAAGATGCATTGTATGCCAAAGAAGATTTTTCTGATGCGGACGGAATGAAAACAGCTGAATTGGAAGGTGAATTCGCTGACCTTGAAGGATGGAACGCAGAAACCGATGCCGCAACTCTTTTGAGTAACCTTGGGATCGATGAATCCAAGCATTACCTCTTAATGGAAGAGCTTTCCAACGATTTAAAAGTACGTGTCCTTTTGGCACAAGCACTTTTCGGTAATCCGGATGTGTTGATCTTGGATGAGCCTACGAATGACCTTGATTTAAAAACGATTTCTTGGTTGGAAGATTTCTTACTTGACTTTAGAAATACCGTGATTGTTGTATCGCATGACCGTCACTTTTTGGATACGGTGTGTACCCACATTTGCGACATTGACTACAGTAAAATCAACATGTTTACTGGAAATTATTCATTCTGGTACCAATCTTCCCAATTAGCAACCAGACAACGTTCTGACAAAAACAAAAAAGCGGAAGAAAAGAAAAAAGAACTATTGGACTTCATTGCTCGCTTCTCTGCGAATGCATCGAAATCCAAACAAGCAACTAGCCGTCGTAAGATGCTCGACAATTTGGACTTGGAGGAAATCCAGCCGTCATCAAGAAGGTACCCTGGAATCACCTTCCACCAAGACCGAGATGCTGGAAATCAAATATTGAACATCGAACATTTGTCTAAAACGGTTGATGGAAAAACCTTGTTTAAAGACATCAACATTACTGTAAATAAAGGAGATAAAATTGCCTTTGTTTCCAAAGAATCGGTTGCTTTAACAGCATTCTTTGAAGTCTTGACAGGTAACATCAAAGCGGACACAGGAGAATTTACCTTCGGGACAACCATTACGACAGCTTACTTACCAAATGATAACCACCATTATTTTGATTCGAAGAATCCATTAATCGACTGGTTACGTCAATACGCACAAACAGACGAAGAACGTGAAGAAGTGTATTTGCGCACCTTCCTTGGACGCATGTTGTTTACCGGTGAAGAAGCGATGAAACATGCAACAGTGTTATCCGGAGGAGAAAAAGTACGCTGTATGTTATCCAAAATGATGTTAGCGAAAGCGAATTTATTATTGATGGATGAGCCAACAAATCACTTGGACTTGGAATCCATTACGGCTTTGAATAACGCGATGAAAGAGTTCCAAGGAACTTTGTTGTTTACTTCCCATGACCACGAATTGGTGAATACAGTAGCAAACCGCATCATTGAAATTACGCCAAATGGAATCATCGATAAAATGATGACTTTTGATGAATATTTAGCAGACGATAAAATCACTCAACTTCAGCAAGAACTATACGCGTAATGTCTACTCCGATTCAATACCGCATTTCCTGTTTGAACGCACAACAGCGTTACATTCAATTTTCGGCAATGTTTCCATGTCCAGAGGATCACATAAGTTTACATTTGGCGTCTTGGCGACCTGGAAGGTATGAATTAGGGAACTTCGCGAAAAACATCAAAGGATTTCGTGTCTTTGATGATCAAAACAAAGTTCTTTCTTTTGAGAAATCGAACAAGGATTCTTGGCAAATTCAAACCACACACACACAATTTATCCGTGTGGAATATGCATACTATGCAAGTGAATTAAATGCTGGATCCACATTTTTGGATGACCAACAGCTCTATGTCAACCCAGTGAATTGTTTTCTTTTCACAGACGAAACGAATAGCTACGAGCTTCAATTGGACATTCCATCCAATTGGGAAATTGCCTCTGCATTGCAGTTTGAATCAAACAAATGTCGTGTTGAGCACTTCGATAAACTAGCTGATAGTCCATTCATCTGTTCTGCAAAACTTCAAAAAGAAACGTATGAGGTGAATGGGTACCATTTTCACATTTGGTTTAACAATCAAAAGTTCATCCAATGGGAAAAAGTACTTCTTGATTTCGAGAAATTTACGCGCGCGCAAATCGAAGATTTCACTGAATTTCCAGTAAAGGAATTTCATTTCTTGATTCAAACCCTACCCTACGCAGCATACCACGGTGTAGAACACTTGGAGAGTACCGTTATTACACTTGGACCCAACTACGATGTTTTTGGTTCCTTATACAAAGAATTACTTGGCGTTTCATCGCATGAACTTTACCATGTTTGGAATGTAAAAAGTATTCGTCCGGCTGAAATGCTACCCTATAATTTCAAGGAAGAAAATTACTCTGTTTCTGGATTTGTTTACGAAGGAATTACAACCTATCTCGGTGATTTATACTTGTTGCGCAGCGGCGTTTTTAGCTTGGAACAATACCTAGTAGAATTATCTAAACAACTACAAAAGCACTTTGATAATCCAGCTCGTTTTAACTATTCGGTTGGCGAATCCTCTTTTGACACCTGGCTAGATGGTTACACTCCAGGAGCTCCAGGAAGAAAGGTTTCTATTTACACAGAAGGATGTTTACTTGCTTTTGTCACGGACATGAAAATCCGTGAGGCAACGAAAGATAAGTATGGCATCCAAGAAGTGATGAAACAACTCTATTTTAATTTCGCTGAAAAAGGAATTGGTTATACTTGGCAGGATTACCAACAAACACTTGAAAACGTCAGTGGCATCTCCTTCAAAGACTTTTTCGAACGTTTCGTGTTTGGAAAAGAACCGTATGAATCCATTTTAGTTGAAGCATGCACCTATTTTGGATTGGAAATCAATCAAGTCCCTTCATCTAGTTATGCGGAAGCAAGGTTGGGAATTAAAGCGCTACCAAAAGGACCAGATGCACAAATTATTTCCATTTACCCTGGATCCCCAGCGGACATTGGTGGACTTTCGCTGAACGATGAAATCATCGCTGTAGATAGCATGCGCTTGCAAGGTAATTTAGATCAATGGTTGACATACGAAGAAGAAGGAATGAAAACCGTTTTGGTCAATCGAGGTGGACGACTTCTCGAGAAATCATTACCGGAAGTTAATCGTTTCTTTTACCAAATACACTCGGTAAAGAAACTAGACTCATTGGATAAGCACCAACGAAAAGCCTTGAAATATTGGGCTAATTTATCATTCGACTAGTTGCCGAAATGCATCCTTCGGGAAGTTTAAAAAACTCAATTTTTCCGTTGCACGGGTAACTGAAGTGTACAACCAACGCAAATAATTTTTTGTCTTCATTTCTTCAGGAATAAACCCGTAATCAATGTACACATGTTTCCATTGTCCACCCTGGGCTTTATGCACCGTTACGGCATGTGCGTATTTCACTTGCAAGGCATTGAAGTAAGGAGACTTCATGATTTTCTGGTAACGTTTGGATTTTATTTTCTCGTCCGAGAAATCCTTTTCAATGGCGTAAAATAATTGACTCAATTTATCGCGCTTTAAATTGGGTGATTCCTCCATCAAACTCGCTGTATGTACAATGACCGTTACATTAGGAACCTCGGGATAATCAACAAAAGACAAGTCGAGGTGAACAAATTCAAAACCGTATTGCTGTTCCACTTTCCGCACGCGTTCCACTTTTGCCAACTCACCATTTGCAATGAATCCCATCACCGATATCGGATCCAACCAAAAATAATTGTTCTTAACAATCATGAGTAAATCACCTCTTTCGAGGACATCCTCTCGGTAAAATAAACGTTGACGAATTTCTTGATTCCATTGATTTGCGCGTTTATTCGAAAGTGTCAGCACAATGGTGTCCTCCGCTCCTACTTGGTCATACGACTGTTCGATCCACTCTTGAAATTCCCCTCCCTCACATCGAAATGTACTTTGATCATCAATTTCAGAAATAAAAGGCAATTCGTAATTTTCCTTCTCGCGGATAAAGGTCGCATTCTTTAGAATAGCTGAATTTTCCTGTACGCGTACAACTTCACTCAATTGACTAGAAAAGACCCTTACCAATGGAAAAAAAGACTCAAAGACTTCCTTATTCAATGCAATCGATTCATCCTGTCCTACTGGCGGAAGCTGTCCTAAATCACCAATAAAGACCAAGTGACAATTTACCCCTTGAAAAACATAATTCATGAGATCCATCAAAACATTTGGACCTTCGTATTCAGACTCGTTGCTAATCATGGAGGATTCGTCGACAAAGAACAAGGTGTTTTTAAATAAATTCTTAGCCGGTGTGATTTTTGAATTGGTTAATTCGTTACCCGAAAAGTAAATTTGTTTGTGAATCGTACTTGCCGGATGTTTTGCAAAATTGGAAAGTACTTTCGCTGCTCTACCAGTAGGCGCAAGTAATTTAAACCCGATTTTCTCCTGTTTCAAGGTTTTCACTAACGCAGAAACCAAACTCGATTTTCCTGTTCCTGCAAATCCCGACAACTGCCAAACTTTTCGTCCATGCTCGTCCATCACGAAATCAAAAAACGTATGAACAGCATCTGATTGATCCGAGGTAAACTCGAAACCAAAATTCGCTTGAACAGCCTTAAGGTATGTTTCTCTTCTTTGACCCATTTCAATGCAACCTACCGCCTGGATTTTTCCCTTGAGAAGGCGTGGGCATAAAGTTAAATATTGTAGCTTTGTAAAGCATGATTTATCTTCCTTGATTCAAAAAACATTCAAGGATGCCGTATTTCAGCTTGATTAAATAGAAGGAGCATGAGTAATAAACTATATCTTGATTTCCAAGCCGATGTTCTTCAGATCATCACGGAGAACTTGCATGGTGAAATGCATCAGGAGCAACTTCCATTTGACACGAGTCGACCATTTTCCATTGAAGAAATAAAAGATCAAATTCGCCAAAAATTAACGGATGCCAAATTACAACATGTAACTTGGTTCGATGCGAATTTCACGTTGATTCCGATGTCCCTATTCACTGAAGCCGAACTGGAAACGTACTACCAATTAAACTTTGGGAAACGTGAAATCGGGCGAACTGTTCAGTTTGAAATCATGCACTCATTGCAACTTGTGATCGTTTATGCCGTTCCAACATGGATTTTAGAACTTGCACAAGGAGCTTTGTTTCAAAAATCAGTACGAAGCCACATTTCCTTTTTGTTGCAACAGCAATTTGATCAAAACACGTCGGATAGCATCTTTCTGGTATTGTTTGATCACACTTTTGTACTTTCGGTGAAACAACAAGGAAAACTTAAACTTTGCCTTCCCACGGAATATCAATCCGCAACAGATGTATTGTATTTTATTTTGTCGAATCATCAAAAAATGAACTTGCCAAATATAAATACCCTTTCGGCTTATGTCGTAAATAACCATTTCGATCAGGATACTTTTGAATCACTTTGGAATCAATTCAAAGATTTCAATGACATCAGTACCCATTTCTATTCTCAAGCAGCTTACCAAAAATCAATTTTGTGCGCATCATCCGTGGTTTCTTAAAAGGAAAGCGTTTCGCAACGCCTCCAAACTTCCCCTCACGTCCAACAACCGACTACGCAAAGGAAGGACTATTCAATATCCTTGAAAACAGAGTCGATTTGGACGATATGGAAATCCTTGATTTGTGCGCAGGAACAGGAAATATTTCTTTTGAATTTGTTTCAAGGGGAGCAAAACATGTCCTATCAATTGACAGCCATCCACGCTGTGTTCAATACCTGAAAGGAAACATCAAGGAACTTGAAATTGAAGCACAAATGCAAGTCTATAAGTCGGACTGTGTGGTGTATTGCCGCAATGCCCAAAACGTTCAATACGATTTGATTTTCACGGACCCACCCTTCCATTTAAATTTTCATGAGGAGTTAATTCAGACCATTTTTGATAAAAAACTTTTGAAAAAAGGTGGCTTATTGATTGTTGAACATGGAAAACAAACAGATTTAACTTCTTCCCCATTTTTCAGCTTTTCTCGTAACTTTGGGAATGTTCACTTTAGTTTTTTAAGCGATGAAGCGTAGCGCATTATTTCCAGGATCATTTGATCCATTTACAAAAGGACACGAAGCGGTGGTTCTTAAAGCACTGGCTGTGTTCGACGAAATCATTATTGGAGTTGGTATCAACAGTAAAAAACAAGGTTACTTTACATTGGAAAGCCGCATGGAGCACATTGCGTCTTTGTTCGTTGATCATCCAGCTGTGAGCGTGCGCAAATACCAAAAATTAACGGTAGACTTTTGCAAAGAAATTGGCGCAACACACATTGTTCGTGGACTTCGGGACTCCAAAGATTTTGAGTACGAAAAAACCATTGGTCATATGAACCATGCCATTTCAGGAATTGAAACGGTTTTTTTCCTCACAAGTCAAGAGCACAGCGCGATCAACTCATCGATCATTCGAGAAATGCATCAAAACCATGCAGACATTTCACCATTTGTAACATCACCAGGGATTCTCGTTAACTAATTTCAATGAACGTTAATCGGCTACTCTTCTTGCTATTCATTTCCTGTGGATTTTTGAACACGCTTCAAAGTCAATCTTTACTGCGTGGAATTTCCAACTGGAAAACAACAGAAATTCGGGCGTATAGTGTTACCGATTTTATTTCGAACAAAGAGGTAGAAGTTGGGAGAGCGAAAGTGGATACGAATGACATTTTTGAGTTTAAATTTACCAATTCAGACATCGAAAAAGTCATTTTAAGAGGTGCTAACTTTTATGCTTGGCTTTATATCCAGCCAAAAACAACCTATTTTATTGAATTACCTGAACCGGATAAATTTGTCAGTTCAATGGAAAACAACAATGAAATTGAAATGTTGTTTTTTCGCTTAGACAGCACAGATATCAATTATAAAATTCTAGGTTTTGAAGCATGGATGGATGAAACAATTTCCGAAATCTATCAACTAAAGGACATTCATCCCGAACAGTTTATCGCAAAAGTTCGTTCATTCAAAAAAGAAACCTCCTTCCTTTACGACAACTTTGATTCCCCATTCTTTTTTAACTATGTGAAATACAGTGTGGGTATGACTGTGGATAATTTCAACATTATTGGAGGTCCATCAAAGCGAGATAAATTTGAATTTTATTTATCAGAAGACAGTCTTCATTACAAGCATCCAAAATTCATTGAGTATGCTGAATTGTATTATGAGAAATACCTCTATCAATTAGACAAAGAAATAAGGTTGAAAGCGGAAGATGCTTTACGTCAAGGATCATTGGATCAATTTACCACCGTTTTGATGGAAGACCCTTTCATTCAATCCAAAAAACGCGCTGAATTTGTGACACTGATTATGTGTAAAGAAGCATTTTATCAAGGATATTTAGATCGTTCACTCATTTTTGAATTACTAGTATCCTTGTCAAAGGAAAGTGTTTTTCCGGAACATGTGCTTATTGCAAACGAATTACTGAACCTATTCAATCAAATGCAGGTTGGAATGAAGGCTCCGGATTATACCTTATCTGCCGATAAACACTTCCATGAATACAAAGGAAAATGGGTTTATTTGCACGTTTTCGACCCATCGAGTGAACGTTGTATTACTGAACTTTCAGCATTGAAAAAATTACAAGCGAAGTATGGAAACACCTTTCAATTTGTAACCATCTATCCGAGCAAAGAAGTTTACACGAAATCAGAATTACGCAATTTAGATGCATTAACTTGGGATAAGTTTCCTATTGATCAAAATCATCCAATGATAAAAAGTTTACAATTGACTACCTATCCAATGTACTTATTATTCGATCCAAACTTACTCTTATACGCTTCACCAGCACTTAGTCCGACACCAAATGGACGCTATGAAACCATTGAACGGTTTTTTAACGCAACAATGAAGCAATAACCCTTACTTTCGGTAAAACCCCCAAAATGCACCCATTGCTCCTCCAAAAAGGTGGGCAAAATGAGAGATTTGAGTTTCCTTTAAAGACGACAATATTTCCATCCCAAAGTACAACACCACAACAAGTATAAACGTGATGGGAATTTCTCTATTACGAATATTCAAAAGCGTGGATAAAACGATGTACATAAATACTAATCCACTAAATCCTAATAATCCATTATCCCATAATAGGGTATGTAAAATCCCCGTTACCAAAGCGGTAATGAGACTCATTAAAATAAAACGTTTTGTTCCGTATTTTAATTCAATGATGGGTCCTAAAATCAATAGTAAGGACATATTACCCAATAGATGCTCGATGGAAGAATGTCCAAAAATATAGCTTATCAAACTTACGTACCATTCCCATTCAGAAAATTGTGCCTCCCCATTTAGCATGAAAAGATGACTGAAAGTTGTTTTTGGCATGGTCATTTCCACGAAACTTCCTAAAACACATAGAAGTGTAAGGTACAAGGTACCCTTTGATTGAAAGGTAATTTTCATGTTAATCGACTTTAGCGCTTAAACCTTGATTCACCAATTTCAAACACATGCTTTGTACCTCATCCAAGGAACCTGTTTTGACCAAACATTTCCCATTTGTATGGACAATCCATGCACACTGTTCCGCTTGAACCATTTCATGGTCACAAATCTTCATCAAACAATAGATCACATGATCGAACGAATTCACGTCATCGTTAAACAAGATCAAGCCTCGTTCTTCAATGATTTTTACATTTCGTTTTACGCGTTCCTTTGGTTCAACTACACTCATTTTTAATCTTTTAATGTCCATTTAAATTGTTCTGACGCCTGTAATACCATCTCCTGTTGTTCCTTGTTCTCGGGATAAAAACGGAAGATCCATACCTCATTTTCTTTTCTTGCATCGTAGCTAATTGACTGTCGTAATAGCCAATCATAGCATTCACTTCTGCTTGGGTTTACCACAAATTCTAGCATTGGGATTTTACTTTTCGTTTCCCGCATGCGTTTCATATCTGAAAGGTATAATTGTTGGTTTACCGAAATGTTATCAAGTACATATTTCTCTGAAATAATGCGGTTTTTTTCTGCTTGATAAGTAAATGTGCCAACGCGGTTTAATCTTGTAAGCTGGGATAAATAATTGTCCTCGTTTACCTTTAATTCAAATTGAACGATGGAATCTTTTTTCACAAGTGGTTTTAACGCTGGGATTTCTACCGTACGTGTTACCTGACTGACGTTCTCTTCACTTGAAGGTTCAACTTCACCTCGTTTCTTTGGAACGATTCCAGCAGTAAGTAATTTATTTGCTTCGCCAATGGATATGCGTTTTCCTCTGTAATATGCAACAACGTACGCATCTGGAATTCCTTTCGCAACAACTTGGTTTTTTCGCTCCCGCGCCTCGGCAAAACTCGTAAACTCTCCTGAAGAATAACGGAATTGGCCTTTTTCCGTTTTCGTCACCAATAATTCATTCACGCCTTTGATCGTTGGATTCGTTAACGGTTTGTTGTAAACAGCCACTTGAACAGTAAAGTATAAATCCTGGTTCGCCTCGGTACTATTTGGATCCACCGCCAACGGTGCAACCGGAACTTGAACCTCTTGCTTATTTTGTTGCACTAATTGATTCAAGGCCAATTGCAATTCTTCCTTCGACTGTTTGCGACACAGCCCATTTGCTTCCATTGCCTTACCTTGATTAAAGCTCATTCGTTTTCCGTCGCAATAAGCAACAATAAATGCATCTGCGTAGCCAAGTCGTCGAATCATGGTCCGAGCTTCAACGGCGTCCACGGAACCATTGAAATATCCAGCTAAATAACACGTTAGTCCATTTGTTAAAACCTCTCCAGAAACGGGACCAAATTCTCTGAACAATTGGTTAGGAACAGGTTTTCTAAATGCACCCACCTGGACACGGAAAATCAATCCTTCCGGCAACGGCACATTGATTGGATGAGAAGGAAATACTTGATTCATCGTAGTCACGTTCGACATGGAAAATGGTACGATTGCCGCCTCCGAATTGATGGAAGAAACATTTGATTCCGTTGTCTTTGAGCTCGCTTGTATACCATTTTGCATCATCCATTCATAAGAGGCTTGTTCCGCGAACCCCTTCAAGACGCTTTCTCTTTCTTTGGAAATTAGGACGTTCGCATTTATTTCGTCCGTTATTTCCGTATGTCTTTTCGCAAGCTGCTCGATTTCTCGAATTGAAATTTCATTCTCTTGTGTGAACAAAATCCGCATGCTATCCTCCACTTGAATTTTAGCCTGTCGTAGTGAATCGATGCGTATCAAGTTCTGTTGATATTCCATGCGTTTATCCGCATACAACACATAAGTAGGTTGTGCTTGTAATTCTGATAGGTTCGTTGGTGTTTCCGTTAAAATCGGTAGTGCAAATGGTGGATTTATATCGGTTGTTGTTGACGGCTCCTCTACCAACGGTTTATTAGACTTTAAGGACTCCAACTGTGCTTTTAATATGTTCACCTTAGCTGGATTATTTTCATTTAAAAGCGCTTGCTGCAAAGCTTGAATGTTCAAGTTGTTTATCTCCGATTGTCCTTGTTGGTATGACTGTTTCAACTCTTGCACACTTGGATAATTTGTCCCAAGTAATTCAAACGTTTCTTCCACTGCGGCTCGTCGTTTTTCGAGTACCAATGTCGCCTCCAATTCTTCTTTTAAGGTAGCCTTTTCTTTTACACTTAAATTTTGTGAATCTACTTTATCTATTTGTCGAATCGCCTCTTCAATAGAAGCCATGCGCGGAGTTTCTCTTACTTGATCTATTTGAATTGTCTCCGTTGTTGGATTTTCGTTGGCCGTTGTTCGTTGACCGTTTTCCGTTGTTTGGTTTCCGGTTTCGGTTGTTCGTTGGCCGGTTTCCGTTATTGGATTTTCGTTGACCGTTGTTCGTTGACCGTTTTCCGTTGTTGGATTTTCAGTAACCGTTGTTCGTTGACCGTTTTCCGTTGTTTGGTTTCCGGTTTCCGTTATTGGATTTTCGTTGACCGTTGTGCGTTGACCAGTTTCCGCTGTTTGGTTTGCCGTGACCGATGTACTTTGGCCGGTTTCCGTTGTTGGATTTTCAGTGACCAAAGTTCGTTGGCCGTTTTCCGTTGTTTGGTTTCCGATGTCCGTTGTTCGTTGACCGTTTTCCGTTGTTGGATTTCCGTTGGCCGATGTGCGTTGGCCGTTTTCCGTTGTTGGATTTACGTTTTCGGTTGTTCGTTGACCGTTAGCCGTTGTTTGGCTTTCAGTGACCAATGTTCGTTGATCGTTCTCCGTTGTTGGATTTTCGTTGACCGTTGTTCGTTGACCGTTTTCCGTTGTTTGGTTTTCCGTGACCGATGTAAGTTGGCCGTTCTCCGTTATTAGATTTTCGTTTGCCGTTGTGCGTTGTCCGTTTTCCGTTGTTAGATTTTCGTTAGCCGTTGTTCGTTGACCGGTTTCCCCTGTTTGGTTTTCCGTGACCGATGTACGTTGGCCGTTTTCCGTTGTTTGGTTTGCCGTGACCGATGTACTTTGGCCGTTTTCCGTTGTTGGATTTTCAGTG
The DNA here is from genome assembly GCA_024643545.1 of Crocinitomicaceae bacterium. GTDB lineage: Bacteria > Bacteroidota > Bacteroidia > Flavobacteriales_D > Crocinitomicaceae > UBA952. The sequence goes on from JAHEMR010000035.1 coordinate 36,215, forward strand.
ACCGGAGTTCGTTGGCCGTTCTCCGTTATTAGATTTTCGTTAGCCGTTGTGAGTTGGCCGTTTTCCGTTGTTGGATTTTCAGTAACCGTTGTTCGTTGACCGTTTTCCGTTGTTGGATTTTCGTTTTCAGTTGTTCGTTGACCGGTTTCCGTTGGTGGATTTTCGTTTGCCGTTGTGCGTTGACCGGTTTCCCCTGTTTGGTTTCCGGTTTCGGTTGTTCGTTGGCCGGTTTCCGTTATTGGATTTTCGTTGACCGTTGTTCGTTGACCGGTTTCCGTTGATCGTTGGCCGTTTTCCGTTGTTGGATTTCCGTTGGCCGTTGTTTGGCTTTCATTGACCGATGTTCGTTGACCGTTCTCCGTTGTTGGATTTTCGTTTTCAGTTGTTCGTTGACCGGTTTCCGTTGGTGGATTTTCGTTTGCCGTTGTGCGTTGTCCGTTTTCCGTTGTTAGATTTTCAGTGACCGAAGTTCGTTGTCCGTTTTCCGTTGTTGGATTTCCGGTTTCAGATGTTCGTTGACCGTTCTCCGTTGTTGGATTTGCAGCCAAAGAAGAATTGCTCAATGTGAGGTTTTCGATCTCTTCTCCCAAGGATTTCACTCGATTTTCTGCGAGTTGAATTTGTTCCTGCAACAAGTCTTGATCCATTTCAGATATGGAAGTAGCAGAGGCTTTCAGTTGATTGACATGCGTCGTCTCTCGTTGTTTTAATAATTCGGAACGCTTGATTGGATCTTCCGTTGAAGCATTTATTTGAGCTACATCTTTAGTATAGGTTGGATCAATCGAAGTCCATTTTTTCACTTTTTCTTCTTGAACCTTCATTTGTTGCTGCTGCACCAAACGTTGTTGTACCAATGCCGAATTAGTTGCTTGCTCTTTAGCTAAATCGACTGAAATATTGGAAGTCGGCAATGGTATTTTCTCGGAGGAAAGTAAGATTTGTGCTACTTCCAATTCACGTTTTTCATATGGGAGATTCGATGATTTCGCTTGTGTTTCTAACTGATCTGACCAAGTGTTCAATTCCTTCTTCAACTTCGCATTAAGTTGTTCCTTTTCTTGAATCTGTGTTTCCAAAGCTATTTTTTCCTTGCCTTTGGAGGTGGAAGCTTGTGACTTTAATTCGCCAATCTGTTTTTCCAGTTGGATTTGATTTTCCTGCTGAACGTTAAATTGTGCACGTTCTTCAGCTTGACTGCGTTCCTGTTCTTGGCTGTACGTACGAATGACTGCCGCTAAATCTTCTCCTGCTACAGACAATTGATCTTTGATTAATGCTTTTTTCTCCGTCAACAAGTCCATTATCCCCTCGGAATTTTGTTGATAGTTTAACAGGGCAATTTGTTGGTTTATTTCCCCCAAACTTTTAAGCACTTCGATATTTGGAATCCCGCGTTGCTGATTGGCAGTTAACCAATCTTGTAAAAATTGAATGTCTTTCAGTTCAGAATCGAGCTGCTGCTCAATTTTCTTCGATTCTTGCATCCATTTCTCATTTATTTGAGGATCCAGCGATTCACTTCCTTTTTCTATTCGCTGGTCAAATGCTGCCATTTGTTTTTGAAAGGATATTTGTTTTTCCTTTAATTGTTCTACCAAGTAATTTGTCAAACGGACTTGATTTTCCAAATTTACTTCCGCTGCCAAAAGTGAATCAGCTAATAGCGCAATCAAACTTGCGGTATCCTTCGCTTCTACCCCCCACTCTAGTTGCATTTTTTGTTGTGGACTCATTTCCACTTTTCGGTTGAATGAAGCCAAATTCACATCCAAATTCGCAGCTAAGTTCATCTTTTGACTCAGCATTTGCATGGATTCCACTTGTTTTGCTTTGATTCGATTAACTACCTGTATTTTTTCTTTGGAGTCCTCCATGGAATAAATCAATTCTTGCTGTAATTCCATGTCTTCTTCGACAAACGGCAAAATCAATTCTTCTTTAAATAACTGATTGGAGCCTGTAATACTGATTTCCATTTGATACGTTCCAGGTCCAGGTAATCCAACCAAATAAGAACCATCAGCTTGACTAATAAATGGACCGAAACGCTCATTCGTCTCTGCAGTAATCAACTCTAGTTTAACCGTTGAATTTGATTGGTCAATTTTATCAGACAACACACCTGTGAAAAAATAAAGTTCCTTGGGTATTTCTGCAGCATTTACCAAATAGGTTTGAATAGCCGATAATTTCCCATTTCTGTTCGAAGCAAAATTGGCGTTCCCATTGGATAAATCAGGAATGTAAAAATAATCGTCATTTGGAGATGAAAACGGAAAATGTAAATTCTCAATATCCGAACTTATGTTGGTTTCTATCGAATAAACCGCACGAAATAAATCGAATCCCCCCATCGTCTGATGTCCCTTTGAACTAAAGTACAAATACCCGTTTTCTGCATCATAAAAAGGAAACGACTCATCTGAAACAGTATTGACCGGACCTTGAATTTTCATCGGTTTGTCCCATTCATTGTTCTCGTTTTTTCGTTGAATGTAGACATCTAAATTGGGAGATTCTGGACCATAACTCGAAAAAACGCGAAATTTCATTCCCCTTTTAAAGGCATAAATTGGTTCAAATTGCCGTTTTGCATTCTCTTTCGGAAAAACTTCACTTGCTTTGTAGAAGCTGTAACTATCATCCATGAACGTATAATGCTCATAGAATGCATCTCCAAAGGGTTGTGACTTTTTAATCACTTGTAGCGTGCGCATATCCTTCATCCCAGCAATTGCGGATTGACAAGCGTCAATTTCACTTTGAATATTTAAGGAAAGTGCTAATTTCGAGTCCTTTTCTTTTAATAAATTGAAGTATTGGATGGCAGTTTCAAAATAATACTGATGTTGGTAAATCTTACCCAAATAAAAGTAGGTCTCCAAGGGAAATTCAACATCTTTTTTTGCTAGAATTAAATCGTAATACTTGCGGGCAATTTTAATATCCTCGGTGTAAAAAATACACGTGGCATATTTGTAGTTTAATTCAATGTTTTTTTGATTTTGAGCTAGTAGCTGACGGTAATCTACTTTCGCTGTTTCAAAGTCCTTTTTGTCAAATGCAGCATCTGCACGTTTTTTAATGGCCGTTATGGATTGAGCATAACTTTTCTGTACTGTTACGCACAGCAAAAAACAAACAAAAAGGTACGAAATGGACTTTTGTTTCAACTAAGTATTTTAATTCCTTGCTTACTTACGCTTTCTTAGCGAAAAGGTTCATTTTGTTCTCCTCACCTTTCCACAAACGATCGATGTTCTTACGGTGTGCAAGTATGACCATTACGCCAAGAACGACCGTAAATACGATCATGATGCGCGCATCTTCGTTAATCATGAAATAACTTATAAACGGAAAACAAAGAGCCGATATTATTGCTCCCAAAGAAACGTAACGCGAGCTTAAAAATACAACCAGAAAAATAGCCAAACAAACGATTGCGGCATATGGGTTAATTCCAATAACAATTCCTAAAGATGTCGCCACTCCTTTTCCTCCTCTAAAATTGGCGAAAATCGGAAATACGTGTCCTACAACAGCACTGAAAGCCCCGCAAAGTTGAAGGATTAAAAATTCATCTTTATATCCCACAAGCATATTCACAAAGAAATGAGGGAGGCATGCCGCCAGAATACCTTTGGAAACATCAATAAATAAGACAAGCCATCCGTATCGTTTTCCCAATACACGAAACGTATTTGTGGCACCCGCATTTTTACTTCCGTGCTCACGAATATCGATGTTGTGAAACGATTTGCCCACCCAAACAGCTGTTGGAATGGATCCAATTAAATATCCAAGAAAAATGATTAATAAAAGCAGCATTGTTTATTTGTAAAGAAAATATCCCCTAAACTTTGAAAGCAAATTTTTAGCGGTTACTTCATCCATGACATCAAATTTAAAATTTTTCGTTTTACGTTTGTCCGGTTTGATTGCTAAAATTGATTCCGTTACCACTTTGTCATTCGTGAAAATTTGTAAATCACCATCTTTTTTGTCCATGGTATAGTGCATAAAGTACTTGGTGTCATCCATCAAACTTAAATCCCAAGTAAAGCCAGGCGCTGTTTCATCAGAGAAGGACTGCACATAAAACTGGTGCCATTCTACTTGCTTCAAGATTGGAATTCCATTCATGCTAATTAATCCCACTTGATTATTGACAGAAATTAATCCTTTATCCACTTTTTTCGCGCTTGCCTTGACAGCACCGTAGGATTCTAAAATGATATCTGACAGGATAAACGTCTGTTCCATAGATGACGGCATCTTTCTCAACTTATCTTCGTCAAAATCCTTAAATACTTCTTGCGCATCCTTCATGGCATACCAATGAACAAAGGTATTCCTGAGTCCCAAACTAGGCTTCTTAATATCGACTTCTTTTGCTCCTTCTTGAAGTTTGATTTTTGATGCCATATTCTCCATTACATTCGATGCAATTGGCATGGTGACACGAGCATTCGCAGCAATTCGTGTTTTCTTTGATTCTTGATCAAATTCTATTTTACCATAAAGGTCCATTTTAACATCACCGGTGTTAATTCCCAATGCTACATCGCCAAATCCTGTAACTTTACACGTATTCACATCAAGTGTAAGCATGCTACTCAAGGTATCCGCCTTATTTAAGCGGTTTTTAGAAGCTATTTGATATTCATTTAACGTTTGATTGTATTGCAAGTAACCGAATGAATTAAACACGTTTGGATCACTTGCACCTTCTGTTTTCGATAAGAAACTTGGATAAATTCGAACACTGTCCATCCGTTCCGATTGTCGCCATAGGAATCCAGCCGCTAAGCGCTCACCTTTCGCATTTTTTGGTTCGGCCTTAATTGGAATTTGTATGTTCGTTGCCAAAACAGTGTCCTCAAAAGTCATCCAAGATTTATCGTATTGACAGGTATGATTCAAGCGAGTCGATCCATTTAGAAACAAGCCCTGATTGGAAGCACGGATAATTACACCTCCATAATAATCGAATTCCTTACTTAATTTAAACTGATCTTGTTCTTTCACTTCACCTTGAGCTGTAGTAGTTAAATTCACAAATTTGATCGACTTCATTGGTAAAACAGTCAAATTACTATCTCGGTCATAGTATGGATAATTGGCCGTACCCTCATAGTATTTTCGCGAGGATATTTTCACTTTTGCTTCCTTAAACGTATGGTATTTAGTGATGTAATTCGCGACAATCACCGCATTTATCAAAGAATCCATTGCTGCTGCTTTTCGGATCCGTACACGCGAACTATCCGGATAAATACGTGCATCTCCAACTTGAATGTAATCCACTGAATTACACAAAATCAATTGGGTTTTTAAATCGTATTTTGCACTTAAAGACTTAAACTGGAGCGTATCTTGTTTTTCGTCTGTTGAGAAGAAATTGTTTCTCGTCAAGTCAGCACCACTCTCGAAACTTGTCTCTCCCCCTTTGTTCTTTTGAAATTCTAAATTTTCCCCGTCCATGAACCAAGTGAATTTATCCATTTGACAATAATAACGGTTAGCCGGGAACATAATTCGTTTTGTACCATTTGAATTAAACTCACCAATTCTCGTTTTAAAACTGATATTGGTTTTCATTTCATCCGATTGAATTGCCAAGGGGTTTTCCCCATATTGACTAAAGCGGTTGCGAAGACTAAACGATGAATTATCGGAGAGAATATCCTCATGCGTAAAAAGAAATAATTTGGAATTGAGCGTTGCTTCCTTAAATTCCATCGTGCCATTTCCGGTCATTCCTTTTTTATCCAGAAGCAAAGTTCCATTCATAACCACATGATCGTTGAACATAATTAATGGATTTTCCCCATAACTAGAAACTTTCATTAACGCTTTTCGTGGCTGATAAGAAATAAGTGCTTGTTCTCCATGAACAATTGGATACTTTACACCTGTTGACACTTCTTTATTATCAAATAAAGCAAGTCCAATGGTGGAATCGGGAAGGAATGTTAACTTTTTCGAAACAGAAATTGATTGCAAGAAATTAATGGTTCCGGAACCTTGTAATCCATTGTTTGAAAGCACGATTTTATTTTGATACTTTGTATCGGTTTCATAAAACGGATATCCTTCCTCCGGAGCTTGGGCAACGAATCCCAAGGAATAATCGTTCATGATTTTCAAGGACTCTGGAATTTTAGGGAAAATTCCAGCAGAATTCAGACTTCCTTCAAAACGCAAACTTGCCTCGGAAAAATTATCCAAGCTATCTAGTTCAAAAGGATTAACCGCATAATAAAAACGCGTGCTATCGTATGCTCCTTTTAAGATTTCATTCGAACTGTAATACACTTTAGACTCTCCAATTGACTTTAAAATGGGGTACGCTGCATTGTTGCCATTTCGACCCGATTTCGATTCAATGTTATCGATGAGTAATTCACCTTTGATATTTTTAAACGAACTAAACATCAAAATTGGCTCATTTCCATCCTCTTTCCTCAAAGGCTTCACTCGAAGTGTAGCTTCTTCGGTTGACAATAAGTTTATTTTGAATGCGTCGTAATCAAACTTTGAAAATTTAGTGAAAAACTCCATTTTTCCGGCAACTAAATAACCATGAAAGCTCATGTCGCGGTTTTTATGCATCGTAACATACATGGAATCTGGATAGATCACTGTTTGTTGTGCGGTAGATAAAGAAACATTATCTACTTGATTTAAACGCATTTCATTTTTATCCAATTGAATCGCTGCGTATGCATTTGTTGAACGCTTTATTTTGTTTCGCGTGTTGAACATGGCTGCTCGTTCTTTTAAGTACGGGTCAGCTTCAATCTGTTCTTTGGATTCTTGCATCGTAATCGGACGTAAATCTGATAGAATTTTAATATTGTCGTAATCGCTTTCCCCCGTACTCGCCTCCGCATATGCGATCAACTTTGGTGAGATACGGACTTTTTTCAAATCCGAATCTAAAAGCAAAAATCCATAAGATGCCATATCCACCAACAATGGTTTGACTTGATCAATGGTCTTTTTCAAAGCAGATGCCACCTCACCTTCACTAAATTCATACTTATTGTTTTTTTTCACCAATGCTGCAATTGATGTAAAAGGATGAGTATTACCGACACTCTGAAACTTTTGAAAAATGGCAGCATCAAAATAATTCATAGATTGAAAACTGGCTACTTTTTGCTCCTGAGCGGTTCCAACCTCAAACGTGTAATATGGATCTGGAGTTCCGAATTTCCAATTTAACACTGGGGCATAGACATACAGTTTGAAGTAGGAATCAATAAAAGGTAAATATTCATACCCTTTCTTCACTGAATTAATACTGATCTCATTATTTTTTTGATCCAAAGTAAAAAAGCACGATTGAATTATGAGTGAATCACCGGATTTGTAATTCATTTTTGCACGTGCATTTCGGGCAATTACCTGCTGTGGATTCATCTCGAAATAAATGGAACTTATTTCGAATAGTGGAACATTTTGACGTTTAAAAATAATCATGGCAGGCTTTTCTGCGGTTCCTCGACCAATAAAATCTGGACCTTCCAATGTAAAGCCTCCATCATAGTCCATTTGATCGCGCAAGTTTGTGATTTTTAAGCGCTTTTCATAGGAATTAAACTGAGGTGCGGATTGACCCTCCCCTAGATCCAAGATTGTCATATCTTGCAACTTGCCTATAATTGGGGTGGAGAAATAAGGAGTTGTTAATTCAACAGTATCCACTTTTAATTTCGCCGTTGAAAAATCACATTTGTACCCACGAAGGTTGGCAAATGTTTCCGATTTAAAAAACTTCACTTTTTCCCAGGTAACCATTCCTTTCGATCCTTGCCATTTGTTTTGAAGTACATCAAAATAACCGCTCGTTGCATAAACAATTACCGAGTCTTGTAATTTTCGGTCTTCATTGAATTGTAAACATTTTAAATCAATTCCAGTTGCTTTCAATCTTAAGGTTTTTCCTTCCTCCCAAGCAATTTGACCTTTGGAATAAGTCCAACGATATGTTGGTTCTCGGTAAAAGGAGTTGTATCGGAAAAAGTTAACCGAAAATGCAAGGAACTTCGTCAAATCTTCTCCTGGATCCTTCGCATAATCATTGACATAATTAAACCAGGGATTTACCAATTCTCCAGGGAATTTATTTTCAACTTGGTAAATACTTGCAAGCATATATTGGTAAATTTCCGGATACAGCGGAATTTCCTTTTGAGCATATTTATTGCAATTGTCCACCAGGCGGTGAAATTGGGATTCATTCAGCAAACTGCCTTTTATTTTTTGAGGTAAGTCTTCTTTAAGAAATGTAACCGCTCCTTCATCCAAGACCAACTTTTGCCATTCTTTGACAAATTTATCGCGCTCCTTTGGGAAAGTTTGCGCATTAACTTGACCGATAAAAAAAATGAAAATAAAAAAAGAAAAAAGGAACTTCATCGGTTATTTTTTAAAGATTAAAACGGCCCAGCCTTCACGTTCATGTTGCCCCATAAATGTTAAATTTAAACCAGCTGCTAACAATTTCAATTCATCTGTATCGGACACAAAGAATCCACTTAAAAGTAAGTGAGCACCTTCATTCATGCGATCTGAATAAGTTGCTATTTGAGCTGTAAGTACGTTTTTGTTGATATTTGCCAAAACGACATCAAATTTTTCTATTGGAATTACTTCCATTCCTCCATGCAAGGATTGAATGTGCATACAGCAATTTCTCAAGGCATTATCAGCACAATTTTCTGCGGACCATTCTTCAATATCAATTGCCACAATATCTGTCGCACCACGTTTTTCTGCCAAAATAGCCAACACTCCGGTTCCACTTCCCATGTCCAAAACGCGTTTAGAATGAAAATCCATTTCCATCATTGATGCACACATTAAATGCGTCGTTTGATGGTGTCCTGTTCCAAAGGACATTTTTGGTTCAATCATGATTTCAATTCCTTCAAAGGGTTCGAGTTGATGAAAAGGCGCCACAACGCGAATATCATCTCCAATGAAAACCGGTTCAAATTGAGATTCCCATTGAGCATTCCAATTTTGCTGAGGAATTAATTTCACTTCATAGGATTCAATGACGTGCTGTTCTCGTTCAATTTCATGAAATAAGTCCTGCAGCATGTCACCATGATATGCTGACTCCTGTATGTATGCTTTTATTTTGGGTGAATCTTCTTGGAAACTTTCAAAATCTAATTCCGCCAGGTAAGCAATGATGATATCATTCCAAGAATCAAAATCTGATAATTGAACGGTTAATTCGTAATAATTCATGTTAAAGAGAACTTGCTAATTCGAGAAAAACAGATGCATTCAAGGAAGCACCACCTATGAGCCCGCCATTTACTTCTGGACAAGCAAAAATACTTTTGGCATTCGAGGAATTAACGCTTCCTCCATATAGAATGGGAACCGCTACACCTAATTCGCCGAAGAAATCAATCAATACGGATCGAATATATCCATGAACTTCCAAAATTTGATCAATAGTCGCTGTTTGACCAGTTCCAATGGCCCAAATCGGTTCATAGGCAATGACCATTAAAGCTAACTGTTCCTTTTCGACCTGTTCAATCGCAGTAGATAATTGATTCCGAATGAAGGACAAATATTCGTCCTTTTCGCGCGTTTCGAAATCCTCACCGCAACATAGGATGAACGGAAATGCATGCTGACAGCAGGCATCAACTTTCTCTTTAATAAACTCCGTTGATTCATGGAAATAACTTCTTCGTTCACTGTGTCCTATCAGCAAGGACTTAACGCCTACACTTATCAGTTGAGGAATAGATACCTCTCCTGTAAATGCTCCGAAGTCTGAAGGAAAGGCGTTTTGAGCGCCGATATGTATGGTATTCGATTTCGCTAATTCTGCGCTGAAAAGACTCGGTGCATACAACCGAAATTCGTGAGTACTATTTTCAGTAACCAAATCATTAAATTGCGTCAACCAATCCTGAGCTTCTGCTGCAGTCAAATTCATTTTCCAATTTGCCGCAAGAATAAATTTTCTCATGGTCGAAAATAGTAATAATTAGCGGAATCGAACCCAAAAAACGGGAAATAATGCCCCGAAAACTATTTCTTTGTTTTCTGCAATTGAAGTTTCAAATCAGACTTATTGAATTGATTTTTCCCTTCCGTTCCTTCATAGAATTTCATGATGTTTCCATTCCACAAATAACAAACACCTGGAACGTTTTTCTCATTACCAATTGCATTCCAAAATTCAATAATTTCTAAGACCTTGTGCGGATATGTTGCACCTGCAAATTTGAAGAAATTTGGAATTTCCTCTGGAGCTTCGTCCATAAACAAAATCTGAATTTCAGGAAAATCAGGGTTTGATTTCCTCATCTCCGTTAATTCTTTCGCGGTAGCTTGACAATGTTCGCATGAAGGAGCGAAAAAGCACAAGAGTTTCTTTCCTTCGTCGATGTTCGCATAATATTTTGCAAAACCAGATTTCTTTTGTTTTGGTCCGATAGGTTTTTCTGGAGTTTTCACCGTATCTTTTGGATTCGCGAGAGTTGTCGTAACATCTGTTGACGGAGTAACTGGATTCTGTACTACCGCAGTAGTATCTGACCCATTAGGAGTTGACACAAGAACACCCGTTGGTTTTTTATAAATTGGAATCAGCATAAACATGGCTAAAACGCATGCAGTTATAATATTTGACATAGCTAGGTAATTTGATTTTTTTGGTAAAACGTCATCGTGCTTCCAAAGAAGGAGTCCAAGTAAGCCGATGGAAAGCACATTTTTCATGATTGCTTGAAGTGGAGTCATAGGTAGTAAATTTCCAAAACAACCACAATTCCCGATATTTCCTTTTGTCGCCAATTCAATGGATAAATGGACACAAAAAACAGCCAACATCAAAATAATGGAAGGAATAACCCATTTTTTCAAATTAAATGGAAACAATAGTAAAATTCCCAATGAAAACTCAATTCCAATTAAGGAGCGGGAAAAGTACTTTGCCAACATTTCAGAGAATCCCATTGGATACAATTGTTGAACTTCAAATGTCGAAATCGTTCCATACATGGAAGGATCTGGAAAAATCTTTCCTAAAGCTGAAATAATAAAAAGTCCAGCGACGATGATGCGAATGGACCAAGAACTAATCGTTAATTTATCTTTCATATGACAAGTGTTTTTGGTGAAATTAGCAGAAGTTATAATCCTTGCGTTGTAATTAACAGCCTTTTAACAAATTACTGCAAATGAATAAGCGCAAAGACACTGTAATTCAACATGTCAAAATAATTCCCTTCGATTCCTTCGGAAACAAGTGTCATACCCGCATTATCTTCAATTTGCTTGATGCGCAAGACCTTTGTTAATATTAAATCGGTTAACGAACTTACACGCATTTCCCGCCAAGCTTCACCATAATCGTGGTTCTTTTTCTCCATTAACTCAAACGCTTCCTTTTCGATGTTTTTATAAGCTACCATTGCTTGTTCAACGGTCATATCATCGTTTATTTTTGCTTCATGCCGCACTTGAATAATGGCCATAATACAGTAGTTGACGATTGCCATAAATGCATCCTCAAAGGACTCGCCCACCTTGTTTTCGCCCGTTTCCTGAATGGTGCGAATACGCTGCGCTTTGATGAAAATTTGGTCTGTCAGGGAACTCGGACGCAATATTCTCCAAGAAGGTCCATAATCAAGAGATTTTTTTTCAAAGATCTCTCGGCAAACATTCATTACATTTGTGTATTCTAGTGTCGTTTTTTCCATGTATTGTTTATGACTTCAAACACCTCTTTTCGCTTTAGTCGCTTTATTCAAATTAAAGGACAACTTCACGATTTCAGCAACCCAAAGATAATGGGAATTCTGAATATGACACCAGATTCGTTCTATGAAAAAAGTCGGGTAGCACCAAATTCAGACTTGATTTCAATGGTGACTAAAATGATTGAAGCGGGTGCGGATATTATTGATATTGGTGCAAGTAGCACGCGTCCAGGTGCACAAACCCCAAGTCAAGAAGAAGAATTAGCACGCTTAAAGGATGTTGTACCAGCCATTCGAAGTGCATTTCCAGGTATTTTAATCTCCATCGACACCTTCTATAGTAAAGTAGCTGAATTCGCTCTTCAAAACGGTGTAGATGTAATTAATGATATTTCTGGAGGGCAATTCGATCCGGATTTGTGGGATGTCATCGCGAAGCACAAAGCAACTTACGTTTTAACGTATCACCGCGGTGAAAAATTCAACGAACGCACCTCTTATGTAAAGGATCATTTTATGATGGATGTCCTTCGTTATTTCTCTGAAAAAATTGCTCAATTAGAAAAATTAGGAGTCCATAATATCATTTTGGATCCTGGATTTGGTTTTGGAAAAACGATTGTAGAAAATTTTCAACTGATTCAATCTTTCGACATGTTGCATCTATTTGAAAAACCGATACTTGTTGGCATTTCAAGAAAGACCATGATCCGTGAATTACTTCAAGTAGATACCGAAAATTCGTTGAATGGATCTACAGCACTTCATGCCTTATTATATGCAAAAAACGCACAAGTTTTTCGCGTTCACGATGTCAAAGAAATGAATGAAGTGCGCACTTTGATGCAGGCTAGTCTGTAAATCTTTATGTAATTGAAACTTTTTTGCTTACTTTCGTATTATTGAATCAACTTTTCAAGCTTTATGAAATCAATTTTCCTCTTTGCTGCCTTGTGTTTTACGCAATTAATATTTGCTCAAGCACCAAGTGCAAACTTCACCATTTCGGATGAAGATTTAATCCTTTGTGAAGGTGACTGTATTTATGTTACGAACAACTCTACAGGTGGTGATTTAACCTATTTGTGGTCATTTCAGGGTGCAACTCCCGCGACTTACGTGGGTCAAAACCCAGGTCCAATTTGCTTTCCTGTATCAAGTGGATCAACTCCCTTCTCCATCACATTGGTAGCTACCAATCTTTCAGGAGTTACGAGTACTCTAACACAATTTGTAACGGTAAATACAACTCCAACAATAAATCTTACACTTTCTGACACAACTGCTGGAGCATACGTTGAAATTAACGATACAACAATTAATATGTATCAAAACGCTTATTTATACGCAGAAGGAACTCCTGCCGGAGGAAATTTATATTGGTATCCAAGTGGCGTTGTTTCTGATAGTATTTTAGGTTGTGCTCCGTGTGTTGCCGGAGATTCATTAACCGTTAATCCATTTTATACGACCAATTACGTTGCAACATATTCCATAAACGGATGTTCAGTGTCTGATACTGTTTTAGTAACTGTAAACTTTGCCACACAAGTAAAAGTTATCCTTCCAAATTCTTTCTCTCCTAACGGAGATGGTGAAAATGACTTCTTTCGTGTCTTAACAAATGTTGATGCAGACCAAAACTTTACCAATAATGCAAACAACGGATTTCAAGAAGGTGGCGCGATTGCAGAAATGGATTTAAGAATATATAACCGTTATGGTCAAATGGTTTTTAGAACGACCAATCCACACGAAGGTTGGGACGGTACATTCAAAGGAAAACCATTAAATCCTGCAACCTACACGTATATTTTAAACTTCAGAACCATTGATGGCCGATCAGATGATCGTTCAGGAAATGTTACATTATTTAGATAATCCCTATGAAAAGAATTATCCTTTTTTCGGCAGCTGCATTGTGTTTTTTACAAGCAAATGGCCAACAAGATAAAAACATCAGTACCTGGTATCAATCGCAAGTATTGTACAATCCAGCGGCAGTTGCAACTGGCACTGAGGACTACAGTATATTCACCAATTACCGTGCACAATGGCTTACTGTTCCTGATGCTGGAATGAGAACAAACACCTTAAATGCAGAGTTTAAAATTCGTGATGGTGTAATGGGTAAAAATAGTTTTGGAGTTGGTATAGCTGCTATCAATGATCAAACAGGTGATGCAAGCCTTATGACTACAAGCGTCTCAATTCCGTTTAATTATACGGTAGCACTTGATCGTAACAATAAATTCTCGGTTGGACTTTCACCTGGTTTTTACCAACAAAGTGTGAACCGTGGTGCACAAACTTGGGAAAGTCAGTGGAATGGTATTGGTTTCTTGTCCTCACCAAACACGGAGTTAAGTTTGAATAGTTCATATGCAACCATCGATTTAGGTACCGGTCTATACTACCAACATTCCACTAAAAACAAATCCACATTTTATGCTGGTTATGCATTAAATCACTTAACACGTCAGAAAATTGCTTTTTCATTTGGCGGAGATAAAATGTATACCAATATGGTTATCCAAGCAGGTGCAAACCTTACTACAAAAAGACGCGATTTTCATGTCCTACCTAGTATGATTTATTTCAGAAATGGACCAACGTACAATTTTACTGCAGGTGTCTCTTTTGAACACACCATTAAAGAAGGTTCTGAAATTACCAATATAAACAAATCAAACAATGTAACCTACGGTGTTTACTACCGACACAACGATGCCATCATTGCAACAGTTGGTATGAAGATTAAAGCGATTAAATTTGGATTGGCTTTCGATGCCAACTATTCAAAATTAAATCAAGCAACAAGTAGTATAGGAGCGGTCGAAGTATACTTCAAGTCCCTACTCTACTATAAAAAATCAAATCACCGAAGTAAATTAAAATAATTAAAAAAGTCCTGACAAATTGCCAGGACTTTTTTTTTACTTCTTCACTACCATGAAAGTAGTTTTAATTGACCGTAATTGTATATCCATACTCTTTCGAAAGTCACAGTGTCTAATTCAACAAAATAAATCCATTGCCATCAATAGCTTCAGCAAAGTTTCTAATTAATGGGAGTCATCGATAAACCATATTTGCATTCATGTCACAGTTTCAACCGTATTTAAATGATTAACTGGACAGGATCAACCAAAAAAAGAAAAAGATCAATTCATATTTTTTGAATGTGCCACATAGTAAAGAAAATTATAAACTTCTACTATTGACAAAATCGAAAATTAAGAAAAGTTACGTTGAATGTTCTCTATTTAGTCAAGATGAAGGGAAAAGAACCGACTTCTCTTCGATTTAACCTTGACGTTCAAAAAAAAGGAATAAATTTATCCCATGAATGAACTGATCACATCCATTTGCGCGAAAAAACATCAATTTGTCTGTCGAAATACAGGAGATGAATTAATCTTAATTCGATTAGAAAATAACGTAGCAGACTTCAATCAGTACCTAACCTTAAATGAAGTTGGGGCATTTATTTGGGAGAATTTAGAACCAACAGACGATGAAACCACGTTAATCGAAAAGATTTGTGCGGAATTTGAGGCAAATGAAACCGAAGTCCGGGAAGATTTGCTTACATTCTTGAAAAAACTTATTGATCATATTGAAGCGAAATGATGCACCCAGCAAGTATTCAATTAAAAATTGCAGATTTCATTATCGACTTGATTTTACCCAATAATGTTCCATTTATTCTAGACCATGGCTTTGAGGGATATGTCATAACTGATCAAAAGGAAAGGCCGTCCCCCATCGACAACAAATCGGTTGCGGAGAACACCATTTCAGACCTAACCATAAGGTGTGAAATTGGCTGTTCCAATGCTCCGAAACGTTGGCAAGAAGAAATTTACAGTGCTAAAAATGGCGACGTTGCGCTCTGGAAAATATTCAATACCGTGGATGGAATATGCCTTCACGTTTTTGATTCTGAGAATCTAACGCATTTACAACACATCGCTTTTTATCAAGAAGAAGAGCAAGAATGGGTGATTTTTTCTGATTTGAACGATCATCAGTCTTTAGAATCACTAAGGTATCCTATGATGCCTTTAATTTTATATTATTTAAGCACAAAAACGAAATCATTATTGGTTCATGCATCAGGTGTGTTTGATGGCGAGGACGGTCGTATTTTTTCCGGATTTAGTGGTGTAGGAAAAAGCACCATGGCAGGAATCTGGCGGTCTTTGGGCGCAGAAGTCATCAACGACGATCGACTTATGTTACGAAAAATTGATGGCCGTTGGTGGATGTTTAACACCCCCATGTATTATTCTGATACACAAAAAAAAGCAAAGCTGGATTTTATTTATTTACCTTTTCACCACCTAGAGAACACCTATGAACGCAGCAATGAAATGCCCATTGTTTTGCGTTTTATGGCACATTGCATACAGCACGGATACAATGCTAAACACGTACAATGGCATTTGGATCAAGTCTTAGACTTAGCAAAAGAAATTCCTTTTGCCCGATTAGGTGTTGTTCCAAACAATGATGTAGTGACTTTTATCAAGATGCATGAAAGATCGTGACCAATTTGTTAACAGTTTAAGCGTCGAAGCACGCTTTTTAGTGGACATGCTTGGTGCACATCTTCAGCAAAAAGAAATTCCCAAAATTCCCAAAGGTATAATTTGGCGGAAATTTATACAATTGTGTTACGACACTCATTTTGCTGGAATATGCAGTGACCTCATCAAACTTTTTGCCTCAGATGAAATTCCGGAAGTGGTCTTTCAACATTTGAAATCGTATCAACTTCGTATTATTACCTCGAACGAGCGATTGATCTATCAATACAACGAATTAGAAAAGATTGCCAAGGAAGAAGAGCTAACATTCTATCCATTGAAGGGAATTACGTTAATGCCTCTTTTATACCAACAAACCTTTCACAGACATCTTTCAGACATTGATGTATTGATTGATCGTAATCAACTTTTTCGATGGGAAAATACATTGGTAAACAATGGTTTTCGCATCAAACGCCGTTTTGCGAAATCTACTTTTCATGAAAAACACAACTTGAAATATGATCCTTTGCAAGCATTCAAACGAGATGCTGTAGTGGACTTTCATGTATCCTTAAATGCTGGTTTTAATCACATCTGTATACCATTAGAGTCATTACAGAGGAACCACGAACATTCGCACGAATTAAATCAAATGGACCAGTTAATTTTTGTCTGTCTACACGCTTATAAGCACTTGTATTATGGACAATTGAATTTATTGCACTTACTAGATATTTTATTGCTAAAAAAGGAGATTCCGTCAACAGTTCTATTGGAAAGGTGCGAAAGCTTTAAGTGCACGAATGAAGTACAGCAAGCCATAAATATTGCACAGTTTTTATTTGGAGAAAATGATAGGCAAATTCCCTTATGGCAAAGTGCTATATTGAGCAAGGAATTGAACTCAAATATAATTCCAAGAAGATTCAAATGGTTATTTATGTACCGAAAACACCTAAATGTACCTGTGTCTTGGAATCTGCTTCCCTCCTATTTATGGCTTCAGGTTTTTCCAAGTGCCGCTTATTTACGTCAAAGCGATGGGAATTCTAAATATTTGACAAATTGGATGCGACGAATTTTACGACTGCTAACAAAACGTTGACATACATTTAAAGTCAAATTTCTTTGATTCTATAAATAGCTTCGTAACTACGCATTATTCCTTAATAAGAAGGAAAACGTAATTTCTAAAACCTATTTAAAAAACTTAAACGGATTAAACACGATGCTGTTTTGCCCTGGATTTGCTGGAACAGGGTCTTGAGAAGTAGTGAAATACGTAAATTCTGTATCAATTTGAATTTTCTCCACCAATGGAGTTTGGTATTTCTTACGACTTCCTTTCTCTTTTTTGTTTGCTTGGGTATGCATGTTTTTTTGTTTTAGTTCATCAATTTTCCTTGCTGAAATTTCTCAATGAGTTCTTACTGCAATTCTCTGAAATAAATTTAGTGTAATATTACTATTTTTTTCTTTGAAATCACCTTTCCTGCACTTACTTCGATAAAATAAATACCAGATTTTTCATAAAAATTGAATAATTCTTCGTGGTGATCAAACGAACGTTGTTCAATCAAACGTCCACTTGCATCCAATACTTTTATTAATCCTTCTGGTTTAAATGCTTCCTCCATTCGAATGAGAAGATTCCCTTGATTATCACTTATCATTTCAATGTTATCAGTGGTTAATTCATTCGTGCAAAGCAAATCCAATTCAGCTGGGCCTCCAACAAGAACTGGTGCTTGAGCCAACTGGAAATGAACCACAAAACGCGTGTTATTCGTTCCGGCATTACCAAAAAATGAATAAATCGGGTTTATTGTTAAATCTTGGATTACTCCTTCTTGCCTATCTTCTAATAAAATAAGTCCATCTTCTATATTAAATTCTTCCGCTTGAAAGGAATAGCTTTTGCTTGTGGGCAATTCCAATGTCAAAGGAATGGAAGTTTTAGATTTGACATTTTTCATACCGTTAATCACCAATTTCTTCGCATTTACAGTAGAATAAACTTGAGCATATCCCGATGTTGGCAACTTTTCAGAGTCATGTTCATCCAAGGCCGATGTTGCCTCGGGGGACATAAACAAAATAACTTGATCTTTATTTTCTTCATCCAACATATTTAATCTTAAAAAAGCCGGGAAATTTTGTACTGAACTACGAAGTCCTGCTCCATTTGCCTGATGACTTCTCATGCTGTTATCCATTACAAGGGAACCAGTTTGACCATCTGTTGTCACTTTCACCCAGAATCCTTGCATTGGCGCAATATCTTTTGTCATCGGTGCACCTGAAATACTTGTGCCAATTTGATCGAATGAATTATAGGTTTCTAATACATTATAATTACTGCCTAACGCCGTTCTTACGTACATGGTCGTTGATACGTTTGTTTTGCCAACCATATCCCAATCCAAATAACTTGGATAAGGATTACTAATCAAATGACACCCTCTAAATACTGCTGAATTTCCTGTTCTAGATAAATTTAAAATATTTAGTGTTCCATTTGTCAACCCTGTTCCTGAAAAATTGATTGTTTCTGCTGTTTGTCCACTGCGAAGCACATAGGATTTTCCTTGCGACAATGTTTGACCTGAAGACAAGGCAAGATAATTCACATTCGTCTCATCCCATTGCCATAATTGGTTGCCTGTTGAAGACAATAATGCCGTACTTAATCCATTTGACACTGGACTTCCCAAATACCAGAATCGTCCATTTGGTGTTGCGTCACCGGAACCTGAAACCGTTTGTTTCACATTATATGTTCCCGAACCTGAATTAGTTCCTGATCCTGTTTGAACAAGCGTTGCACCGTTTTCGATATTGACTGTTCCATTGTTTGATAGTGTTCCACTAAGGGTTAGTTTCGCACCTGATTGAAGCGTGAGTGTTTTACCAGCATTTATTGTTAACGAACCAATACTTGGCGAATTGGTCAATGATGCAGAACTAGGGATTGTAATATCGATCGATCCATCAGGAACTCCATTGGGATTCCAGTTTGTTGCAGTGGACCAATTCGTGGATGTTGCTCCGGTCCAAGTGTATACACTAGGAACAATTGGCAATGCATTATATAACAATATATTATCTATTTCATATTCTGAAGAATTGACATAAATTCTGAATGCAGATGCAGCCAAATTACTAGTAGCGGAATTATATTCACCAGAATAAGTCCCATTCAACCAAACATGTACTTTATTCGCTGGAATTGGTGTATTCGAGTTTCCATAATACAGTGTACTTGAAGAATTATTAAAAATTAAAGAGACTTGATAACTTGTATTTGCCAAAACACTTTGAACAGTACTCCATGCGCCATTCGATCTAATTTGAAAATTTGATCCGTACACTTGAAAACCAGCAGAAACTTGACTTCCAGTAAACCCATTCGCAGTTCCAAATGAACTTCCTGAACCAAGAGCGCTAAACAATAAATCAGTACTGGGAGTTAATGTACTTGGAGTTTTAAAACTAAAGGAAATCATACCAAATGTAAAACTTGACAAAGAAGTCTTATCAATAGTGGAAATAGATGCTCCCTTTGCTCCGATTACCAAAGAACTTCCGGAAAATGATGAAGGTGATTTTGTTTTTATTTGATTTGTATAAGTAGTTCCAGATGTTGAAGTTCCAACTCGAACATATGAAAATGCACTATTTGTAATAGATAATGTTGTTGCATTCGTTAAATTACCAAAGTCTTCAGAAAAAATAGGATTACCCATATTCCATTGCCCCAACAAATTCCCTCCAATAAACATAAACAAGAGTATGCTCCAGACCTTACTAAAACTTGCTGATATTAAACAATCTATAAAATGAACTATATTCGTTTTCGGTGAAATTTGGTAGATTGTCATGGTGATTGAATTGGTTAAAGAGACTGGATTTTTCATCACCACAAATTTCACCTTAATAAATTGCGCTGCTATTAAGTGCACATTATGAAATGACCAAATTCGTGATAAGGAAAAATGAACTTAACATCACATTCAAAAAGGTCAATGCGTAATCGGTAAAAAGCTTAAATTTTATGAAATCGAGCCTTCAAATGTTTCCACAACCAAAATGGAAATGAATACCATTTGCCTAAGAATAAAACGGCTCTTGAATGAATGGAGGTAGGAGAAAGGGGTTTCCAATCATTTCTTCGCATTATCCCCGTAACTTTGGCCAAATAAATTTCTTTATTGATGGGATGATCTGGATTTAAATTTGAATCTCCCTTCGTAACCAAAATTAGTTTTCCATCGGATAAAATGATGTCATGAACACGGTGAATTACCAAATAATCATGTTTTTGAAAGGCGACTAAATCACCTCGTACAATTTGCTCAATATCAACAGAAGTTACTTTTAATTTCTGTCCAGGACGTAAAAAAGGAATCATGCTGTGACCATACGCACTTAATTCAACAGAATGTCCCTCCTGTAGCAAGGACTTCACTGTTTCACTTAAGTATTGTTTCGTTTCGTGCATTTTATCTTTACCTAGTGTCAGATTTTAGTGGAGGTGGATTCCTCCAGTATGAATTACAATCACTTTCTTTCCTGCAAAAATAGGATTCCCTAAAGAAATTTCATTGTTCAAGGCATAAAACACTTTCCCGGTATAAATTGGTTCAATGTGAAAATCATTTAAGCTGTGGAATTCATCGATAAACGATGATAGAGATTCACTTGTTTTAGCATATCCACCGTGATGATATTTGTCCCAAATGATCAATTTTGATTGCAACGACTCAAACAACGAATCGTTTTTAAGTAAGTTTCGCATTTCTTGAAGAACATCGAATCCTTTCAACACAGGAACAACAATTAATTTGGCATTTTCAGGAATCGATAAAAGTAATCCAAGGCTGGTCGTGCAAGTACCTTGCGCAACAACATAACAATCATAGGACTGCTCGAACTCCGAAACGATTTCCGTACACCCCCTTATCCCTTCTAAGTTTGCACCACCTTCGGGAATAGACCAATATGAAGCTCCATCAATCTCTACGATTCCACTTTGATGTTTCTGGGCTGTAAATTCAGAACGCGTCAAAAATTCTAAATTCATGTCCATAGCTTCGCATTGTTGCAACACAGAATTGGATTGAGCCGTTAACTCTTCTCCCCTCACCTTTCCATGCACCTCAATTCCTAATTCTTTTCCAGCTGCGGCACTTGCAATTAAATGATTCGAATAAGCGCCACCATAGGTGATGATTCCTTCGCAATTGTTCGCTAACGATTCATGAATATTGTACTTTAACTTACGGATTTTATTTCCGGAAATAAATGGATGAATTAAATCATCACGTTTGACGAACAATTCAATCAGTGGGGTGTTACATGGTAACTTCACAGGTTGAACAATGCTGTTGCTTGTCAATTCTGTAAACCAACTATCTAATTTAGAAACGAATGAGTGAGGATTTTTCCGGTTTTTCAAAAAAGTCTAATTTGGACGAAGACGACTACTATGTCTCTCCGGAGGGTTATATTGTTTTTACTGAAAAATACCATTTGAAACGTGGTCATTGCTGTAAAAGTGGTTGTAAACATTGTCCGTATGGCTATGATTTTAAAACGGGTACGGTTAAGGGGGTAAAGAACGATGAAGGTTAGTTATTTAATGTGCTAATTGTTCAATGTGCTAATTGTTCAATGTGCTAATTGTTCAATGTGCTAATTGTTCAATGTGCTAATTTGCTAATGGTTCATTGTGCGAGTTGTTCAAAGTAATAATGGTTTAATAAATTCCCTTCATTCTATTTATTTCGAAGTGAAAAAATTTTTCTTTTCTATTCATCGTATGACAAACCTATCGCGCAGCGAACAAAACAATGCATACTAGCATACTAATCAATTAGTAAATGGGCACATCAAATCATTAATCCGGTTTTCGAATCCCTTTCTCAGGAAAACGTCCCTCGTATTGACTCAACACACCTTTAATGTATTTAATATCATTTTCCACATCTCCTGTTGGATAAAACAAACTATGAAATCCGCCGGTTTTCGTTTTGAAATCAATGTAACAAATGTAAATCGGAACTCCAGCTTTTTGAGCAACATGGTAAAATCCTTTCTTCCAATTTGGGTTGTAACTTCGCGTTCCTTCGGGTGAAAAAACAATGAACATGGATTCATTTTCTTCAAAATATTTTAACGCCGTATCGGTCAAGTTGTTTTTCTTTTTTCGATCCACTGGAATGCATCCAATCGCTTTGAGAAACCATCCCAAAGGAGGAAAAAAAAGTTCTTTTTTTACAAGGTAACGACCTTGTACACCATATAGAATAAAGGCCATTCTACCTAGAACAAAATCCCAATTAGAGGTGTGGGGTCCAACTGCAATAACACACTTCTTAATGTCACTTGGAACGTTTTGGTCAATCTTCCATCCCGTCAGCCAAAAAATAAATCGTACGATAATCTTCATGTTCAAAGGTAAT
Organism: Crocinitomicaceae bacterium; assembly: GCA_024643545.1. GTDB lineage: Bacteria > Bacteroidota > Bacteroidia > Flavobacteriales_D > Crocinitomicaceae > UBA952. The sequence goes on from JAHEMR010000035.1 coordinate 58,967, forward strand.
CAATTCATCTTTCATATATCTTTACAGCTGAAATGAATCGACTCAAGGAAATATTATATGTGCTCAGCCTAAGTTTTCTGTTCTTTGCAACAGTGCAATTTTCCTTATCAATCTCTAAAAAACCGAGTAAATATCAACGTATCCCATATTTTAAGGAGGCTAATTTCGAACTGAGTGCACACCCGTTGAGCTTAATAAAAGAGGTTCTCACAACGGAATTATTCCAAATAAAAAATCAGGCTTTTTTAAATCAAATTCAGAAATTCAACACCTCGAGCGGAACAAAAAACGAATTGGAAGGAATAAATGTGAACCTCGATCAAGCCATGAGTTTACTGTTAATCAATTCTAAAGAATTCAAAGGAACACTGATTCACTTCTACTCTGAAAAAAGTTCCACGAATAAAAACCAAGGAAAACAGTATGTTCAACTTGGAAATGATGTCTTTTACGCACCTGGAAAACCACTAACGAGCAAACAAGCTGAATGGATTTTAAACCAAGTAAAATGGACCACTAAATCAATCCCAGCTGGACAGTTTATTGTTCAACAACGACTAAATGGTATACTATCTGTAGGAAAAATTCATTGGGACAAAAATGAACTACACTATGTAACTACGGAAATGAAAACCAATCAAACAGTGATTTTAAGTCCGCGTTACTTTCATTACAGCAATCAATTCCCACGTAAAATCTTAGACGAGATGCCATCAGAAGCGACAATGCGAACCTTGCTAGTTTCTTTGGATCAGATTTCCCTTAATTACGAAGGTGGCACATTAACGGAGGACCAACAATTCCCCTTTGCACCTTCTTTTGAGGCCTTATTGACTTACAAGAATCCAGTAGCTATGGAACGTGCGATTAACACCATAAAGTCAGTTTATGATTCATTGGAATGGAAAGAACAGGTAGTTAAAATGGGGACCCAAGACATTTTCTTCAAACGAACAAGTCCGAAGACACTTTACATTTGTTCCAATAAAAATCAGTTTTGTCCAAATGGGAATCCAAATTTAACACGCTGCAATACTGGCTTCCTTTGCAAAGGTGATTTGGGCAGATTAACAAGTATCAAAAATACAGGCTGGGCAGGACTAGTTTTAGACATGATTCCGGCATTTCGTGCGAGCAAAGAGCTATTTGATGGAACGAAAAACATTAGCAGCTCTAAAAATGGAATAGAGATCACTTTCAAACCAGGGAAAGCAGTTCTACATGAGCTATTAAAAACCCTAGTTGTTTACGGACAAGAGTAGTCCTAGTGCTGATCAAAACGAATAAAATCGTTTAAGTCTATTTTCATAAAAATAAAAAATCAACTTTCCTCGTAATGAATGAAACTTAAATTCATTAATTATGAAAACCTACCTTTTTTCCTTTGAAAAGCTAGATGTTTGGAAGGATGCGCATGCATTAGTCCTTTTAACATTCACAGCAACAAAAAAATTTCCAACTTCAGAGCGTTTCGGACTCTCCAATTGGATGAAGCAATCCAGTATTGAAATTGTGAGTAACATTTCATTGGGGAGTGGACCTGTCCCCCGGAAAGAACAAGTTGTGTATTATCAAAAGGCCTATGCTGCAGGAATGGAATTGTTAAACCATGCTTTGATCGCACGCGACTTGGGTTATTTAACTCCAGAACATTGTTTGGAGTTCAGAGTTCACCTAGAAATGGTCACCGGAAAAATCCATGCTCTTCGCAAAAGTGTGGCCGCTAAAACGCTCGCAGTAGCGTAATTTGCTTTTCAGTTTTTTTGTTCTAAAAAAAAGTCCCTGACTTTCGTCAGGGACTTTTCTATTTTTAACGCGTAAACAGCATTTCTCTGAATTTCGGCAATGGCCATAGCTCATCTTCCACCAATAATTCCAATTTATCTGCATGGTAACGAATCTCATCAAAGTGAGATTTTACATGATCACAATAAGCAAGCGCTTTTTCTTCTGCATGTTCCAATTTGTTGGCAATTTTACGTTGCTCTAACATGGCATCAGATGCAGTTTTCATTTTATTCATGTGCATGCTGATTTTCTCGATGATTTCAATTTGCGCTTTAGATGCCGCTTTACCCGCTTTATCACCTAAAATGCTCATCAATCCTTGCACATTTGCAATCAATTTATTTTGATATTCAACAGCTGCAGGAATAAAATTATTCTGAATCAAATCCCCCATTAAACGAGATTCGATTTGAATTTTCAATACATAGTTTTCGAATTCAATTTCACGACGTGCATCTAACTCACGAGGAGAAAGTACACCCATTTCATTAAATAATTTAGCAACGTTTTTATCATGCCAAATTTGCAAAGCACGAGGCGTATCTTTCAAATTCGCTAAGCCACGTTTTTCAGCTTCTTTTACCCATTCGTCACCGTAGCCATTTCCTTCGAAGCGAATTTTCTTCGAGTTTTTGATCATGGATTGAAGTTCTTTCAAAATTGCTTCGTCTTTTCCTTCTCCTTTTGCGATGCGCGCATCAACAGCGATTTTGAATACACGAAGTTGTTTCGCCATAATTGTATTTAAAACAATCATTGCCGATCCACAGTTTGCAGCTGATCCAACTGCACGGAATTCGAATTTATTTCCTGTAAAGGCAAAGGGAGAAGTTCTATTTCGATCCGTATTATCCAATAAGATTTGAGGGATTTTACCGATATTCAATTTCAATTCCGTTTTATCTTGAGGAGTCATTTTTCCAGCCTTGATATTTTTCTCTAAATCATCTAATAACTGAGAAAGTTGACTTCCAATAAACACAGAAATAATTGCTGGTGGTGCTTCGTTTGCTCCCAAACGGTGATCATTCCCTGCGGATGCAATGGCCGCACGTAACAATCCAGCATTCTCATGAATCGCCATAATGGTATTCACAAAGAACGTTAAGAACTGTAAATTTGATTTTGGATTTTTTCCTGGTGCTAATAAATTCACTCCAGTATTTGTACTTAATGACCAGTTGTTGTGTTTTCCTGACCCATTTACTCCAGCGAATGGTTTTTCATGCAATAAGACACGGAAATTATGTTTGCGTGCCGTTTTCTCCATGATGTCCATCAACAATAAGTTGTGGTCATTCGCTAAGTTACATTCTTCGAAAATCGGCGCACACTCAAATTGATTTGGTGCCACTTCGTTGTGACGTGTTGTAACAGGAATCCCTAATTTCAACGATTCTACTTCAAATTCACGCATAAATGCGTTCACTCTCTCTGGAATAGAACCAAAGTAATGATCTTCTAATTGTTGACCTTTTGCTGGAGCGTGTCCAAACAAAGCTCGTCCAGTTAACATGATATCGGGACGCGCATTGAATAATGCAGAGTCAATTAAAAAATATTCTTGTTCCCATCCAAGGGTCGCATTTACTTTATTGACATTTTTATCAAAGTATTGACAAACTTCCACCGCAGCACCATCGATTGCATTTAATGCTTTCAATAACGGCATTTTGTAATCTAAGGATTCACCTGTGTAAGAAATAAAAATCGTAGGAATACACAATGTTTTACCGATAACAAATGCAGGAGAACTTGGATCCCAAGCAGTATATCCACGAGCCTCAAAGGTGTTGCGAATTCCACCATTCGGGAAAGACGATGCATCTGGTTCTTGTTGTACTAATAAATCACCGTCAAAACGTTCAATTGCTTTTCCTGGTCCAATCGGTTTAAAAAACGCATCGTGTTTCTCTGCTGTCGTTCCCGTTAATGGTTGAAACCAGTGTGTATAATGTGTTGCTCCTTTGGAAATAGCCCAGTCCTTCATTGCTGAGGCTACTTGATCTGCATTCTTACGATCTAAACGTGTCCCGTTTTGCGCTGATTCCAACATCGATTTGTAAGTCTCTGAAGGAAGGTATTCACGCATTACATCAATGTGAAATACATTTTGACCAAACAATTCTGATAGTTTCCCATCAAATTCAATGTGTTTCGGTTCTCTACTCAACACATCTTGATACGCATTCAATCTTTTAGTTGCCATTTTGGGTGTTTTTTTTTTGCAAAGTTATTTCTTTTTGCACCATCAAAATGTTTTTTTGATGTTTTTTTTATCAACACCCCTATTTTCAAGGGGGTAATTTCAAAAATTTTATGTTTTTATATTAAGTTAATGTGAATTTTTAGGGTTGTCAAGAAAAAAATGCAATTTTGCACATATGACTAAAAGTGAATTAATCAAGCGATTCCAAAAAGAACTTCCTGGTGCGGCCGCTCATGAACAATTTGCACCCTATCGCAAACAATTTGAAGATCAGGCAGAAAACATTCGTAAAAAAGCCGCTGTAGCAATTCATCTTTATTTATCTATCGGACACTGGCATTTTCTACTCATTGAACGGTCAACGTATAACGGTAAACACAGTGCGCAAATGGCCTTTCCGGGTGGAAAACCGGAACACACGGATCTCCATTTGGAACACACCGCTCGAAGAGAATCAGAGGAGGAACTTGGAATTCCATCAAATCAAGGTGAAAAAATCGCCGAATTATCCATGGTTTGGATTCCCGTTTCAAGTTTTGAAGTCACACCATTTGTCTTTTTACACGCTGAACGACCAACGATAGAAATCAACCAACGTGAAGTTGCTCAATATTTCGAGGTGAAGGTTGATGATTTACTGGATGAAGCTTCTGTTTCCAAAACCACCATTCATGTGAATGAACAGGTACGCATGAAGGATATTCCTTGCTTTATTTTGAATGAAAAAATCGTTTGGGGTGCAACCGCACTCATTCTCGCAGAACTAAAAATGCTTTTACAAACTGACTAAAAAACAAAAAGAGGAACAAATCGTGTTTGTTCCTCTTCCTGCTAAACCATGCTAAAACTATAAAACTAAAACTACAACTATGAACTGTAATTTGATACAAAGTTAAAGTCTTTTTTTAGACTGACAATGAACTCATGTGAATTTTATGTTAAATTTTTACAGCTCTCGTCATTTCTCTTTTTCCTGGTGGACCTGGAAGTGACTCCAATTGAAACCCAAGAGATTTCAAATTTCGTTTCATTTGTCCTTGCGCACAATACGTTACAAATACTCCACCGGTATTTAAAAGCGCATACATTTTTGTTAAAACAGGTAAATCCCACATCTCGGATTGCGCACGCGGTCCAAAAGCATCAAAGTAAATTAAATCAACCTTCACTGCCATTTGAAATTCAAGAATATCTTGTTCTATCTTTTTCAGATAAAAATCGGAATGTATATCGTTGTAAGTACCCCATTCAGTAGACATTATTTTTGAGTACATTTCTTCTTCATCCTGAAAATAGTCCATTTGTGTCCAGATTTCTTTAGGAACAGGATGTAATTCTATCCCTATGTAACGAATTTCTCGTTGATTCTTTTGCGCCCATTGAGCTGTTAGAAAAGCATTAAGCCCAGTCCCAAATCCCATTTCAAAAATGGTCAGCTCCTTTGTTTTAGGAGCAACGAATTTTAGTCCATGCTCAATAAAAACATGCATGGCTTCTTGAATAGCTCCATGAGAAGAATGATACGTTTCATCCAAATCTGGTATATAAAGTGTTCTGGAACCGTCACTTGTTTGACGAACTTCTAGCTGCTTCATTTTATTTTTTACGTGCAATCATAAGTCCATCACGAATAGGAAGCAATACTTCTTCGACGCGAACGTCATCGTGAATGATGGCATTCAGTTTTCTGAGCAAAGTAGTGTCTTTGTCATTTTTATCTTGGTCAACCACTTTCCCTGACCAAAGCACATTGTCTAAGATAACATAACCACCGGGACGCATCAAAGGAAGGATGTGTTCGTAGTATTCAATATAGTTTTGTTTATCCGCATCAATGAACACAAGATCCCATGTCTCATTTAAAGTGGGAATAACTTCTAACGCAGGTGAAATCAAGTATTGAATCTGTGTGGCATATTCAGAATCATTGAAATAAGCTTGAACGCGATTAGCTAATTCCTCGTTAACGTCAATAGTCACCAATTTACCATCCGAAGTAAGTCCCTCCGCCAAGCACAAAGCAGAATATCCCGTATATGTTCCTATTTCAAGAATACACTTTGGCTGAATCATTTTTGAAAGCATGCTCAACACACGTCCTTGAAAGTGTCCACTTAACATGCGTGGTTGCAAAACCTCCACATGCGTTTCACGATTGATTCGTTTCAGCAGTTCGTTTTCTTCAGCTGTATGTGAACAACAATATTGATCTAATTCTTGAGAAATGAATTCCATGTATGCTATTTAAGGATACAAAAGTAATGGAAATTACTTCTTTCGTTTAATCGTATGTTTTAGCTTCATTACTGCAAAGTTAAATTCAATGGAGGTCTCTGTTTCATCCGTTTTTAAATCTGGAACAATCAGTTCATTCAATAGTCCTGAACCCTTTTCAAGTAAATCATTCGTCAACTCATCGGTTTGATCAGTGACACTCGATCGAATTAAATGAGAAAACTCCTTTATTTTAGCATATGTTTCAATAATCGCTAATGTTGTTTCCGTTGCGCGATCACTTTTCAGAATCGTAGCCAGCATATATAATCCTTTTTCTGTGAAAGCTTTTACCTGATACTTCGTATGTTTCCCCCTACTTAAATTCTTTAAGGTCGAAATTTTCGACCTTAAAGAATTTGATTCTTCTTCATTCAAAAACAACACATATTCCTCAGGGAATTTCTCTGGATTATTGCGGTATGCTTCGTTTACACGTTTCGTCTCAATTCCATAAAAGGAAGCTACATCGCGATCTAACAAAACTTTTTGATTGCGCACGAGAACTAACTTGGACTCAATTTGACTCAGATCATTCATTTATTTCAGGGATTTCAGATGCATAGAAAAGCTAATCAGTATAAATTTTTCTCTTTTAGAACGCGATATGCCCATTTTCATTGCCCGTAGTTCTCTCAAATTCCTAAATTTGCAAGCAAACAAAACGATACAATGACGGTTTCCGAAATACGCCAGCAATTTTTTGACTTCTTCGAAAGTAAAGGACATCAAATTGTTCCCTCTGCGCCAATGGTGGTGAAAAATGACCCTACACTCATGTTTACCAATGCAGGAATGAATCAATTCAAAGATTTTTTCCTTGGACATCAACAAGCAAAACAAAAGCGTGTGGCAAATTCTCAAAAATGCTTGCGCGTTTCTGGCAAACACAATGACTTAGAGGAAGTTGGTGTAGACACCTACCACCACACCATGTTCGAAATGCTTGGGAACTGGTCCTTCGGAGATTATTTCAAAGAGGAAGCGATTTCATGGGCTTGGGAATTATTGACAACTGTTTACAAGATTCCAGTAGATCGTTTGTATGTTACCGTATTCGAAGGAGATGAAAAAGATGGCGTGCCTAAAGATTCGGAAAGTTTTGATATTTGGAAGAAATTTATTGCTGAGGACAGAATAATTCTAGCATCTAAAAAAGACAATTTCTGGGAAATGGGTGATACTGGACCTTGTGGACCTTGTTCAGAGATTCATGTGGACTTAAGAAATGAAGAAGATCGTAATGCGGTTAATGGCCTTACATTAGTCAACAACGACCATCCACAAGTGATTGAAATTTGGAACAACGTTTTCATGCAGTTCAATCGCAAAGCAGACGGGAGTTTGGAATCATTACCAGCTACACACGTAGACACAGGTATGGGACTTGAACGTTTAGCAATGGCCCTTCAAGGTAAACAAAGTAATTACGATACTGATTTATTTCAAACGCTCATTCAATTTGTCTCCAAAGAAAGTGGAATTCCTTACGGAAAATCCGAAGAGACTGATATCGCTTTGCGTGTTATTGCTGATCACATTCGCGCAATTTCTTTTTCCATTTCTGATGGACAATTACCGTCTAATACTGGAGCGGGATATGTTATTCGTCGCATTTTGCGTCGAGCAGTTCGCTATGGATATCAAACCCTAGGATTGAAGGAGCCATTTTTGTGCAAATTATCAGGTGTTTTGGTCCAATTGATGGGACATCCTTACGAGGAACTCATTAAGCAAAAGGAACTCATTGAAAAAGTCATCAGAGAAGAGGAACAAAGTTTCTTCAGAACATTGGAACAAGGAATCAAACGCATGGACGATTTAATGTCCCTAAGTAAAAAATCCAATTCGACACTCATTTCAGGAGAAAATGTTTTTGAGCTTTACGATACCTATGGATTCCCGGTGGATTTAACATCACTCATCGCCCGCGAAAATGGATTTAGCATTGATGAGGATGGATTCCAAGCACAACTACAAATTCAAAAAGATCGATCCAGAGCCGCTTCTGTCATTGAAACAGATGATTGGGTACAAATTGGAACAGATATCCCCACTGTTTTCGTTGGGTATGATCAAAAAGAAGCTCCTGTTCACATTACGAAATACCGCAAAGTCAGTCAAAAAGGAAAACAATTTTTTCAACTCGTTTTAAATCAAACTCCATTTTATCCGGAAGGCGGAGGTCAAGTCGGTGACAAAGGGATTTTGCGAAACGGATCAGAATCCATTCGGATTTTTGACACGAAAAAAGAGAACAACCTGATCATTCATTTGAGTGAACAACTTCCATCAAATTTAATGGATGCATTCACAGCGATCATTGACCTAAGTACGCAAGAAGAATCTGCGAAAAACCACAGCGCAACGCACCTACTCCATCATGCATTACAAACGGTGTTGGGCTCACATGTGGAACAGAAAGGATCATTGGTTAATTCTTCAAATTTGCGATTTGACTTTTCTCATTTTTCAAAAGTGAGTGAAGAAGAAATTTTAGAAATTGAAGATCGCGTAAATTCCGCCATTGCTGCAGGCATTCCTTTGGATGAACGTAGGGCAATGGAAATTAACGAAGCAAAAGCTTTAGGAGCTATGGCTTTGTTTGGAGAAAAATACGGAGACCATGTGCGTGTCATCAAATTTGGTGACTCTGTTGAATTGTGTGGAGGAATCCACGTTCCTGACACTGCAAAAATCGGTCTCTTTAAAATTGTTTCTGAATCAGCGGTTGCAGCTGGCGTTAGAAGGATTGAAGCAATTACCGGGAAAGCGGCTGAAAACTATTTCAAAGAAAAAGCGGCTACGTTAAGTCAAATTCAAATCGCACTTAAAAACCCAAAGGACATTGTAAAATCTGTAGAGGATTTGATTTCAAAAAACCAACAATTACAGAAAGAAATCGAACAGCTCATTCGTGAAAAAGCGAGTCAATTAAAGTCAAACCTAAAATCACAAATTATCAAAATTGGTGACGTTTCTTTTTTAGGAGCAATAGTCGATTTAGATGCCAATTCAGTGAAGGACATTTTATTCCAATTGAAAGGAGAAAATGAGCATTTCGTTGCAATCATTGGAAATAAAGATTCGGATAAATGTGGATTGAGCTTGATAATTGATGAAAAATTAGTTGAATCAAACACTTGGAATGCATCCCAATGGATTCGTGAAGTTTCACCACTTATTCAAGGCGGCGGCGGCGGACAAGCGTTTTTTGCAACGGCTGGAGGAAAGCGCAGTGAAGGTTTACAAAAAGCTATCAACGAAATAAAAGCTAAAATTGCCTAACGCTAAAAAAGTATTGATTATTACGTATTACTGGCCCCCAAGTGGAGGCAGTGGTGTTCAACGTTGGCTACATTTTAGTCGTTATTTATCAAATTTAGGTTGGGAACCTATTATCTACACGCCAGAAAACGCGGAAGCACCCATCGAAGACACGAGTCTTTTGGATCAATTTACCGCATCTGTTCATGTGATAAAACACCCAATCTGGGAACCTTTTGAAGCCTATAAAGCACTTACCGGCAAAAAAGGAAAAAAATTACAAACAGGTTTCTTGAATGAAGGAGGAAAACAAGACAAAAAGTGGATTCAAAAATTCGCATTGTGGTTGCGTGCCAACCTATTCATTCCAGATGCTAAAAAGTTTTGGATCAAACCTTCCATAAAACATTTAAGTGACTTTTTACGTGACCACCCTGTTGACATCATCGTTTCAACTGGACCTCCTCATACAACACACCTGATTGCACTTGGATTAAAACGAGCTACAGGAATTCCTTGGCTAGCAGATTTTAGAGACCCATGGACTAACATCGATTGGTTTGATAAACTTCCCATGACGAAATGGTCCATCCGAAAACATAAAAGACAAGAACAAGCAGTTTTAAAAGAAGCAACGGGAATAACATGTGTTAGTCGAACGTGGACGGAAGAATTTGAGGTGTTAGCGAATCGCTCAGTCAAACTCATCACAAATGGATTTGCACCCGATGACTTCAATCATTTTCATAAAAAGGTTGATCCAAACTTTACGATTTTACACACCGGATCCTTAAATGCAGACCGCAATCCGATAGTTTTCTGGTCCTTCCTGAGTGAAGAGATAAAACACAATGAGGAACTAAAAAACAGGCTCAAAATACAATTAGTTGGCGCCGTAGACTTTTCCGTTATTCAGTCTATTGAATTATTCGGTTTGACTTCCTACTTGGATCAACGTCCATTTATTCCGCATGGAGAAGTCATTGAACTCATGTCCTCATGTTCCCTTCTTTTGCTTCCGCTTAACGATGTCAAAAATCAAGAAGGAATTATTCCAGGAAAATTATTTGAATACTTAGCCAGCAATCAAGCTATTTTAGCAATTGGACCGAAAACAGGTGATTCTGCGCAAATTCTTCACGAACAAGCAAATACGTTAGTTATTGATTTTGAAGAGATTCCGACTTGGAAGGCCATTAAAGAAATGACAAATCATTCCATTGATCGTTCCACAAGCTTATCGAAATACAGTCGTCAAGAACTCGCAAAGGAAATGAGTTCGTTTCTAGATCAACTTATTAAAGAATCCGCGAAATAACCTCTAGGATTCGTTCTGTTGCTTTGCCATCCCACAAAGGCGGTATTTTCCCATTTTTGTAATTCCCTTCGTGAATAGCGTCGATTAAACCTAAAATCAATCCTTCGTCAAATGGAACCAAGGTGTTCGTGCCTAGGTCTACCGTAATGGGTCTTTCCGTATTTTCACGAAGTGTTAGGCAGGGTACTTGACGAAATGTACTTTCTTCTTGAATTCCTCCACTGTCTGTTAGAATCAAATCCGCGTGTTTCACTAAAGACTGAAAATCAAAATATCCAAGTGGATCCAACAAATGTAAATTTCCATTATCTAACCATTGTGAAACTTGATCGGCCGCTTCAAAGTTTTTCCTTGTTCTCGGATGAATTGGAAATACAATGGTGTATTTTTTACTTAATTCAGAAAATAAACGAATGATTTTCGCTTGTCCTTCATGGGAATCTACATTTGAGGGACGGTGAAGCGTTACTAAGATGAAGGGTTTCTCTTCAATACCTAAGCGTTGACGAATGGTGCTTTTTAAAATCTGTGGTTCAAAATGAACTAGTGTATCAATCATTGTATTACCAACAAAGAAGACCTCCCCTTGTTTTTTCTCTTCTGCTAAGTGATTGAGCCCGCTTTGTTCGGTGACAAAAAAGTAATCAGAAATTTCATCGGTTAATAGTCGATTGATCTCTTCAGGCATCGAACGATCATTCGAACGAAGTCCACTTTCTAAATGTGCCAAAGGAATACCCATTTTATTCGCAACAAGTGCAGAAGCAAGCGTTGAGTTCACGTCTCCTGGTACAATCATCAAGTCGGGCTTACCGATTTTCAAAATGAGTTCACTTAGCTTACTCATCATACTAGAAAATTGATCCACTACAGAATTGGAAGAAGCAGAAAGCATGTAATCGGGCTTTAATCCAAATTCTTCAAAAAACACTTCCGACATATTTCGATCCCAATGTTGACCAGTATGAACTATCTCCACATTAAGATGGGGATGATTTTTTACTAGTTCTTTAAATCGAGTTACTTTAATAAAATTCGGACGGGTACCGACGATAATGAGAATTTTCTTTGTCAAAATTGCTTACTTTTAGGTCAAAATTAACAAAATCACAGAATAACACGTGTTTCACAACTTGGCATATGAAAAACAGTGAGAATTGGAAAGAAACCAAATTCGTTTTCAAAAAAGGCAAATTACGCGCTAATCCTAATGAGAAATTCGTTTCTGTTTCATCCCGTTTAGTCGCTAATAGTGTTGCAAAACATTACCAAGAAAATGCACTTTCTTTTTTTAAAGGAAACTTTCTTGATTTGGGATGCGGATTCGCACCGCTCTATTCGTTTTATCGAAATCAAGTTACTTCTGTTACTTGCGCTGATTGGGCACAGAGCATGCACCAAAATCCTCACTTAGATGTGATATGCGACTTAAATGAAAACTTGCCATTTGACACAGAACAATTTGATTCAATTTTACTCTCAGATGTACTCGAACACATTAGAAAACCAGAACAACTTTTAAATGAAATACACCGTATTCTTCGAAAGGATGGGGTATTAATCATGAATGTGCCTTACTATTATTGTTTGCATGAAGAACCACACGATTATTTCAGGTACACTGAATTTGCATTGAAATCAATGACAACTGATGCCGGACTTAAGTTGGAATCATTACAAAGAACCGGTGGCACCCTTGAAATAATGACGGATTTATTCGCGAAAAACATACGTCCAATTCCTTTGATCGGAAAACCCTTGTGTCAATTCTCTCAATTTCTAACTTGGCAGCTTTTAAACATCAAGACAATTCGAAAATTAAATGAGAAGACAGCGGCAAAGTTCCCACTAGGGTATTTTCTTATTGCAAAGAAATTAAATTAAATTCGCAGCATCCCTTCCCACTGTTCAAGTACTTTTTCTCGGCTAAAATGATCCTGAACCAATTGTTTATTCCGGATTTTTTCTTCATTTGTTATGGGGCTTAATGCTCCCCCAAGAATCAATTCTTCCATTGGTTTTAATGAGAAACCCAATCCTTTAAAGAAATGGTAAGAACTTGATTTATCCGATAAATAAACCGTCGCATCGTTAAAAAGAAAATAAATGATGTTTCCCAAACCTTGCTGACAATAACTATTCAATAAAAAGAACTCCACATCGCATATATAACGATAATACTCCTCCATGGACATCGGTTTTTCCAGTAGTTGAACGTTCAACTGGGGGAATTTAAGTATTTCCAATTTTAATCTTGAGATATAATCGGCTTTACCGTAATTCAAGGGAAGTAGCACTTCTTCTTGGCAATTTATTTCTGACAAATAATTAATTACCTCCAAATGATTCAATAAGGGGGAGCCATTGTGTCCAACCATGATTCTTCTTTTCACATTTTTCTGTTCTGATTGGACGAACAAATCAGAAGCGTCAAGGTAAGACATGAAATGGTATTTTACCGTTTGTTTAAAATTGAAAACACGATCAAAATCCACTGAATTAAAACTGTAAAAATGATTCAGACCACCAATTGTTCGTTGGTATTTACTTTTAGAAATTGGCAAAAGTGTCAAAGAGCGTCCCCGAAAAAAATTGAAGGCGTTTTCCCATAAATTAAACAGAAGCTTTCTTGTTAAAAATTGTTGACTAAAAGACGCATATAATTTAGCCACCTCAAAAGAAAGTTGATAATATTCAAAGCTCCAAAACATCCAAGAAATCAGAATTTCCGGGTAACTTCTTTGAAGGTGACGAAGCCACCTAAATTGATAGTAATGTAAACTATGAAAAAGTACTTGTCGAATTTGTCCTTTTTTAACCAATGCTTCGATATGAGACCGAGATTTTAATAATTGCTCGAATGGAATTCCATCGGTTGATCCTTTTTCTACAAAATAAAAGTGTTTTCCTGGCTCGATTTGCTCCACATATTCCATGGTCTTTTTAATGAAGACACCGTTTGCGTTAATAAATACGTGAACAGTTGACATAGATTAGATTTGACGAGCAACACCTGGATTTCCAATTACCTTTTGATTTGGAGGAACATCCCTTGTTACAATTGTACCTGCTCCAATAATGCAATTTTCGCCTATATTAACTCCGGGGAAAACAACGGCATTTGACCCGATAAATGTTCCGCTTCCAATTGTACAATTACCCGAAATCACCGCACCAGGACAAACCTCCACAAATTGATGAAGTTTTGAATCATGTCCAATGGATGCATTACAATTAATAAGTGCACCAAGGGCTATTTCAGTATTCCCCATTACAACAGCACCTGGCATTATACAAACTCCTTCACCCATTCGAACATTCACCGAACTTATCGCCGCATATTTAGAAATTACTTGAACGGAAACTGCGCGATTCAACTGAGAAAAAAGATTAAATAAACTTTTTCTATTCGAAGGATTCCCAATTCCTAAAATGAATTCAAGTGATTCATTTTTAACTACACTGTCTTTTTCATCACTAATTACGCGATAATGCTCGTGAATAAATTCATTGGAAACTTTTCCAGTATTATTGAAAAAAGCGAGTTTGGAAAAATCATACGACGGATCTTCACCGAGCACATCTAGAATTTGCATAGCAAACCCACCTGATCCTAAAATTAACATAGCGAACCTAATTTTTGAATGATAAACCGCATGTCTGACTCCGTTAATTCATGGTATAGAGGCAAACAAATCACTCTTCTCGATATGTCCTCTGATATTGGACAAGCGTCATAAATTGGCAAGAAATCCAATTCATTAAGAGATGGATAAAAATACCTTCTTAAATGAATGTTTTCCTTCTCCATTTCAGTTAAAACACGCAGTAAAAACTCCTCGGATTTCAATACTAATGGGAAATATGCTTTGTTAAATTCCAATTCATAAGATGCGCCATGTAAACCGATTTCAGCCAACAGTTCTTGGTATAAATCCCACTGCGATTTTCTTCGAATCATGATTTCATTCACATAATTTAGATTCACCAATCCCATTGCCGCTGAAAACTCATTCATTTTAGCATTAATTCCCATCGAACCAAAGGTAGTTGGAGATGTATGCCCGAAATTTCTCAATAATTTAAGTTGCTCATAAATCTCTTTACTTTTACAAACTATCGCGCCACCTTCAACCGTGTGAAATAATTTTGTTGCGTGGAAACTTATTGTAGAAATATCACCAAATGTCATGATACTTTCCTCATTTACTTTAGTTCCGAAACAATGTGCACTATCATAAATCACTTTTAACCCATGTTCGTCAGCAAAATTCTGTATGGCTTCCATCTGACAAGGATAACCATATACATTAGTAGCTAAAATTGCTTTCGTCTCGTTCGTGAGTAATCCTTTCAATTTACTCGCGTCAATATTGAACGTATTCGGATCGATATCACAAAATCTAGGCACACAATTCTCCCATAATAAAGAAGAAGTTGTTGCTACATAAGAGTAGGGAGTTGTAATTACTTCTCCTTGAATTTTCATTGCTTTTAGGGCCATCTGAATTGCAATGGTCCCATTGGTCACTAACAGTAAATATTCAACATTAAATATTTTTTTTAACTTTTCCTCTAATTCAACAACACATGGACCTTGATTTGTCAACCATCCACCATTCATGATTTCTGCAACCATGTTTTGGTATTCATCAACCGGTGGGATAAATGGTTTTGTAGCACTTATCGTTCCTCTTGCGTATTGATTTGACATATGCGAAATGCTCATTAAGTTTAATCATCGAAAATACACAATTAATTAGTAGCATGTAATGAAACCAACAAATATCTTACCTAATGAAACATCAAATTTCTTCATGAATTGATTGCCTAAAAAAGTTTAAACCTGAAATATTATTGTAATTTTAGAGGGTATTATTTAACCCTAAAACGATTAAAAATGAAAAAAACATTGGTTCTTGGAGCTTTTGCTACGTTGATGATGGCGTCTTGTGCAAAAGACTACTCTTGTAAATGTGTTGTTGCTGATTCTACATCAGGAACAAACAATACGGTAACTACTGTTATCAACGGTAAGAAGAAAGACGCGAAAGCTGCTTGTGAAGCACAAAATGTAGTGCTTGGAACGGTTACTCAAACATGTACCATTCAATAATTTTTTATCAGTATAGTCAAAAGGGGGCATCGCCCCCTTTTTTTTTAATTTCACCACATGAATTTTTTCGAATCTATCTTTTTAAACTTAGGATTTTCCTGGACGTTAGCAAAATTAATTCCTTATTTATTGATGGCGTTACTTGGATTTACGCTGGTTTACACCTTTCACGGTAAAATCCAACACCGCGTCAAAAAGTGGATAAGTATGTCCCTAGTTGCCT
Source organism: Crocinitomicaceae bacterium (assembly GCA_024643545.1). Taxonomy (GTDB): domain Bacteria; phylum Bacteroidota; class Bacteroidia; order Flavobacteriales_D; family Crocinitomicaceae; genus UBA952. The sequence goes on from JAHEMR010000035.1 coordinate 75,162, forward strand.
TACTTCCTTTTGGAACTTACTTTACGTTTTACCCAATTTATCAAGGCGACTTTGTAAATGACCATTTCCTTCCTGAACAATTGGATAATTTTCCTTCGAAGCTAACTTTAAATATCGTTGTATTGCCTGGTTGTCCGTACTGTCATGAAACCATCTCAATCATGAACGAATTAAAAGCACGTTATCCAAAATTACACATACGTTACGTTGTTGTTGGAGAATCAAAACAAGTCATTCATGCCTTTAAATCGAAATTAGATTCTAAAATTAACGTTCAACTCTCGAAAACACCAAAAGATTGGATCATCATGGCACAAGGAGGATTTCCTTGTATGATTTTAAGTAAGGATAAGAAAATAATCTACGCGTGGGAAAATGGTCACTTCGGTGTGCGAGCGATCGACGATATCCTTGATCGGTTAAATTAAGCTTCTTCAGTTGGTGTCACTTTGCGGTTCATCCAAAACACACCTATGCATGCTAACAAAAGTAAACTAGATCCTGCAAATGATACGTTGCTTCCAGTTTGAAACGCCTTAGGTTCAAATTTCCACTCAATTTGATGTGATCCCTTAGGTATTTTAGCAGCGCGTAAAATATAGTTTGCTCGAATCGTTTCAATTTCTTTTCCGTCTACATAACAGTTCCAACCTTCTGGATAGTAAATCTCACTAAATACAGCCAATTGATCTGTTTTACTTTTACTTGTATAGGTCAGTTCGGTTGTTGCATATTTCGTTTGACGAATGGTTGCCGTTGAGTCAACGTTTATGCCAGAAACAAGTGATTTGAATTCTTGGTGTACGATTGCCTGTTTTTTCGTATTACACTTATTCAAAGATAAAATTTCTTCATTTGCATTAGCAACCCATTTCACTGATTCAACGAACCAAGCTGGGCCATTTGCATTGGTGTTCCGAATGGCCTTAGAAGATGGATTTGCGATAATGTACTTCGTGTTTAACATATTAATCACAGGATTTTTTTCAGACACTGCCAAAGATTCAACTGAGAGGGTGTCAAAAATTTTCTGGGCCATTTCCTGGGTCATTTCCATTTGACTAGCATACTTTCTTAAAAGGACATTTTTCTCAGCACTAATTTCTTTATTCAATTGCTGCATTTCGTTTAAAATATTAAAATCAATCAATTCCTGAAAACGTTTTAATTTCGCCCCATGGTAGCCACCAATGCTTTTATGAAAATAGCTAGTTGCTGTTTCAGCAAATGGATTCGAGAAATTCAACACACGGTAATCTGTGTTTAAATTTAATGCGCCAAATTTTGCATATACCGAATTCATTTCCTGATCTAACGCATCCTTATAGTAAACATTTGTTGCCATTTTTGAAAAAATCGACTGTTCATCTTGTGAGTATGACTTCTCTCGTGCCAAGATACTCATGTCCGCATTACTCGGAACGTAAGGCATAGATGCATCCGAAGCAATGACATAACTTGACATCTGGTCTCCGGGCAATTCATTGTTCAAATAACGTTTATTTACTGAAATATTGTCGATTAATACCAACAATACCAAACCGCCAATGACAATCGATTTTGGCAACATGGAACGTGAAATCAAGACAACAAGACCGGCTCCGAACAAAATAAATAAAATAGAACGTCCAATATCTGATTTATATAATTCTATGCGCACGTCCTCAATCGCATTCTTGACACCATTTAAGTAAGTAATTTGACTTGGGTCCTTTGTGTTTTTTGTTTGATCCGCAAACATTTGAAGTTCATTTTTCGTCAAGAAATCACCTGATATAGAAGGTGAAGCATATAAAATAAATGCAACAAAAACAAGTGCTGCACTTCCAATCATCCACGCTTTTTTAGTTCCAATTAATCCTTCTTTACGGAATAGTTTATCTAAGAATAGTACGGCTAATGCTGGAATCATTACTTGTAAGAGGGTCATGATCATTTTTGAATCACGAAACTTATTATACATTGGGAATTTATGAATGAAAAAATCATTTATTCCTCCCGGATCATTCGATGAAAGTAGCACTGCTAAAACTCCAATAACTAAAAAAGGCCACTTCAATGAATCTTTCAAAAAGATGAGCCCCATCAGGAAGAAAAACAACATAACTACTCCAAAGTAAAATGCCCCACCACTAAAACTTTGCCCCCCCCAATAACTTGGAAAAGCTGGTTTTGATTGATCCGTATTCAATAAAATATCGGCGTATTCATACAAATTGGGATCTGCATTGACAATTTCAACAGCTTTTTCATTGTTTCCAAGTAAATCTGTTTTCCCACCTTTTGCGTTTGGAGCAACCAATGAAAGCCATTCTCCCCCCCCAAAATTATACTCCAAAATGTAATTTTTATTCAACCCATCTTTGGTTGTCATTTTGGCTGATTGACCTTTGGGTTTAATCGTCAATTCGGATGTTCCTCTGGTTGTGTATTTGCTGTATTCAAATGTTGTTAACAGGTTACTTGCTGATGCCATAAGGGTTAATATGGAAACCACTGTCAAAGCCCCAATTGTCTTTCCTAAATAGACCCATTCTTTTTTTAATGCTAATCGAATAACTTCGGCTACTGCCACAGCGACCAATAAAAATGTCAAATAATAGGTCATTTGTAAGTGATTCGCTGTTAAATTCAAACCAAAAAATAGTCCAAAAACTGCAGCACCAAGTAGCCATTTACCCCGGAATGCAAGAATTAATCCTCCCAAAGCTGGAGCCATATAAGCGATGGCATTCACTTTAGACATGTGTCCAGCACCAATGTAAAGAATATTTATGGTAGAAAATCCAAAAGCAATCGCCCCAACCATGCCCAGCCAAGGGTTCACACGCAAACACAATGTTAAAATGTAAAACCCTAACATGCTGATAAATAAAATCCCTACAGGTCTAGGTAATCCAAGTTTAATTGCTTGATCAACATAGGTTAACCAATTGGCATTATGTTCAACTGCAATTTGATAACTTGGCATTCCTCCAAACATAGCATTTGTCCACAATGGCAATTCACCATGAACAAAACTGTAATCGGCAATTTCCTTCGACATACCTTGAAATTGACGAATATCGCTTTGCTTCAAACTGTAACCATCGAACAAAGGTGAAAAAAACACACTCGACAAGACTAGAAATGACGCAACTGCAACTAAATGTGGTAAAATGGATTTTAATTTTGAGTTCATTTTGTAAGGTTATTTTTTGTGAAAGTAGCTAATTCTCTTAAAAGTTAGGATTTTACATTGGCATATTTCTGCACATCCTTCGCATCAATCTCTTGATCACATAGGATAACTAATCGTTCAATAATGTTGCGTAATTCCCGAATATTCCCGGTCCAATCTAGTTCCTTAAGGGCATTTAACGCATCATCGTTAAACTTTTTACATGGAATTCCGTGGTCTTGACAAATGAGTTGAAGGAAATGATTGGCTAAAAGTGGAATATCCATTCTACGTTCATTCAAAGCAGGAACATGAATTAAAATAACGGCCAAACGGTGAAATAAATCTTCACGAAACCTTCCCTCTGTAATTTCTTTCCTCAAATCTTTATTGGTTGCAGCAATTACGCGGCAATCAACTTTTACATCTTTTTCTCCTCCTACACGTTGGATGACATTTTCTTGAAGTGCTCTGAGTACTTTAGCCTGTGCACTGAGTGACATATCCCCTATTTCATCCAAAAACAAGGTTCCTCCCGAGGCCAATTCGAATTTTCCTTTTTTATCTTTTACCGCGGATGTAAACGCTCCTTTTTCGTGACCAAAAAGTTCGCTTTCGATTAATTCAGTCGGAATAGCGGCGCAATTCACCTCGACATATGACATTTTTGATCTATTTGACAACTCATGTAAAGAACGTGCTACGAGTTCTTTTCCGGTTCCGTTTCCACCCGTAATTAAAACACGTGCATCAGAAGGAGCAACTTTTTCAATCATGGCTTTTATTTCCATAATCTCGGAAGTTTCACCGATGATTGCACTACCTTTTATTTTTTTTACTGTTGTTTTGAGGATTTTTGTTTCCTGAACTAAGTGATTTCTGTCCTTTACGTTTCTCAATATGACTAGAATCCGATTTAGATCCAGGGGTTTTTCAATAAAATCAAAAGCCCCCAATTTAATGGCTTGAACAGCCGTTTCGAGTGTACCATGTCCACTAATCATGATGATTGGTACATCGTTGCCTGCAGTTTGGATTTGCTGAAGTAATTCCATTCCATCTACAAGCGGCATTTTAATGTCACAAAAAATGACATCCAAGGAATTAGTGCTAATTAATTCCAATCCATCCTTACCATTTTCAGCCTCTAGAACTTGGCAGTTTTCGTATTCTAAAATTTCTTTTAGCGCCCTACGGATTGCCCGTTCATCGTCAATAATAAGCACTTTCATCGTTTCTCTTTTATTTAACCGTTCGTTCCAACATCGGAACAAATTTAAAGGTGCCAAATTCTTCTTTCGAAAAAGAGGTTTCAGCTTGCTTAATGATCTTTAACATTTTTTGCTCTTTCCCCTCACCCACAGGAATTACCATGATTCCATTCACTTTCAATTGTTTTAACAATTCTTGTGGGATTTCTGGTGCACCACAAGTAACTAAAATTTTATCAAATGGTGCATTCAATGGACTTCCTTTGTATCCATCACCAAAAAAAAGTTTTGGCGCATAATTTAAATGATGAATCACATGTTTTGCTGCTAAATGCAGTTCACTATGACGTTCGATTGAGAAAACTTTTGCCCCCAACTCACATAGAATGGATGTTTGAAATCCCGATCCGGTACCGATTTCCAACACTTTGTCCCCTCTTTGGATTTCTAATAATTCGGTTTGAAAAGCTACTGTGTACGGATGAGAAATGGTTTGTCCCGCTCCAATTTGAAAGGCCATATTGGAATACGCTTGATCTTCAAACGCCGTGTCTAAAAAAAAATGCCGTGGAACGACATCGAAGGCATCCAAAATACGTTGATCCTTGATTCCCATATCAGCAAGCGCCAGGATAAGTTGTTTGCGTTTCCCTTTGTGTTTAAATGTATCTTTTAAATGTTGCATTCGAGTGATTATAATTGAATTCCAACTGGACAATGATCCGAACCATAAACATCATTCAGAATGTACGATTCTTTGACATTCGGTAAAAAAGATTGTGATACCAAAAAGTAATCAATCCGCCAGCCAACATTCTTCTCTCGAGCGCCAGCACGGTAACTCCACCAAGAATATTTGACCTGTTCTGGATTCAATGCTCTAAAAGTATCGATCAATCCATTTTGAACAAAATGATTCATTCCATCAATTTCTTCTTGCATGTATCCAGCAGCTTTGTTGTAATTTTCCTTCGGACGTGCTAAATCGATGGGTTGATGAGCCACATTAAAGTCGCCACACACAATTACTGGTTTGATTGCTTCCAACTTTTTCAAGTAGGCAAGAAAATCCGCATCCCAAGTTTGACGGTATCCCAATCGAAGCAATTCACTTCCTGAATTCGGAACATAAACGGAAATGATAAAATAGTTTGAATATTCAGCGCAAACAACGCGTCCTTCTGTATCATGTTCTTCAACACCAATACCATACGTCACGTTTAATGGTTGCTCTTTTGAGAGAATAGCCGTACCGGAATAACCTTTTCGTTCAGCCGAATTTGCAAAAATGTGATATCCATCTAACGCTGAACAAGCATCCTGAACTTGCTCTGGAGTCGCTTTTGTTTCTTGTAAACAAATGACATCAGCATCAACACGTTTCATGTCTGGCAAAAATGTTTTTCCGACGATCGCTCGGATTCCGTTCACATTGAAGGAAATAATTTTCATGGGTCGTAATTTTAAAAACTCATCGCTAAGCGACGTTTCAAATTTAATCAGAATTTAAGCTGAAAAAACAAGAATTGATAAGGTTCGAAGCCTTTTTTTTCAGATTTAAAAAAGCGGGACTCCGTTCCGATATTCATTACATTGTTCAACGAATATATCACACCTAAACTTGACGACGATAAATGATTGACAGGAAGTTGTAGTGTTGAAGGATCATTAAAATACTCAATTCTACCATACAGCTTTGTCCGCTGATGAAGCGCATATGCTGCTTGCGCATTGATTTGACACCAATTTCGAGAGAAATTTATCCCTTGAGTTCCAAAAAAAGCACAAGATTGAACCGTTATTTTTTTGAATGCATATTGGACATTCCATTCACTTAAAAAGCGTGTTTGTGGTTCCTTTGCAAGGATCGGTTTCTCCCTTCCTATGTATGTCGACCAATTGAATTTCCACCGGTCTCTTTTAAATTCTAACAATGAACCAAAAGAAGGTGATAATTGAGAATAATCCATTTTCTGCCAACCGTTCATCGCAAACAAAGACAAATTCCAGTATCGATTTAAATTTAATTGGTACTTGAGTCCACTGATATAATATGGAACATATTCAGGGGCTAAGCTCCTAGAATAGCTCATTTGATCAATGCTTTTCGGCGTTTCTTGAGTATATGGCGAACTAAAAACTCCTAATGCCAGACTTGATCGATTCCATTTTCGCTGTAAATAAGCTTCATAAATCCATCTTTTGTACCATTTTTCATTCGCGTAATTCTGCTGCATATAAGTTCCAATAGCAGGAGAAAGTGCATATTTCCATTTGCTGTTTTCCCAGGTTAACTCAACTAAATTCAAGTTGATTTGAAACGAGTTTAGGTTGGAAGAAGAGACTAAATATGGTACTTTTCCCAACGGATTGGATTTACCCAGAGTATAATAACCATCAATAAGTCCATGCATTTGAAAACGCAAAGTATCCTTGTTTTCTGCCAAAATTGAGGTGGTGAAAATTTGAGATAGAATTATAAGCCATTTTTTCATTCTTATTTCAGATATAAATCACCAGTTGAATAACGAACTTTTTGAATACTTGAAGGAACACCATAAGCCCAAACATCACCAGTATTGGATATCTCAGCTTTGATTTTCAATTGATCAACTGACATAAAGGATTTACCATTCGACGCATACATGACAGAAATTGAATCCTCCACAAGCATGTCACGCGAATCAAAACAACCATTTCCGTCGATATCAAGTCGCAAATAAGAACAAGAACCTTTCAGAAATAAATTCGCAAAACCATGTGGATTTTGAATGTTTACCGAATTTGCTTGGACATTTAAACTTAAATCTCCAGCCCCATCGTTCATTAATACATCTAAGTGATTTGTGTGAATGGTATCGACATTTGATAATAATTCAGAACCCCAATAGGTCAGCATGGACAATTCCACAAAGTGAATTCTTAAGGTAACGTCACCCTTTTTGTAGCGCAAATATGGACATCTATTGTTATTCCAAACCTCAAGTTTAGCGTCTGTCACCGTCCAATCAATAAAATTCACCAAATTTTCACCAGCAACAATTTCCAAAAAGTCAGCCGTATCCTGAATCAATTCAATTTTCATGCGTTGGTGCAATTCCATTTCATGAAATGTTGGAAGTGGAATAATTTTAGTAATTTGTTTCCCCGCTGTTTTCCAACAGGACCTATCCTCTGCTTTTTTACAGGAACTTAAATGAAAAAATAAAATGAGTAGCAAAAGTGTCTTTACGGTCTTCATTTTTTCAATTTAATTAAATGATAGGATAAGCCAAATTCCAAATAATCTGCTTTTGCGTAATGCGTTTTTAAACCAAATACGGCACTGATATTCTTTGTGAGGTAATACCTGCAACCTAAACGAATATACATTGGTCCATCAGCACGATAAAGATCTCGAATGTAAAATCCAGCGCCATAAACAAAATTAAACCGATCAAATGGCAGGATATAAGAAGCAGAAATGCCCAATTGAAGGATATCCAATTGCGTTTTATGGACCATTGGTTCATAATTCATTAATGCCTGTTTTGAAATAACGTCAAGATTCACTTCAAATCCAGATTTTTGACTTCTGTAACGTCGGAGGGATATTGATCCGGCATAAACTGGATACTTTTTACCACCAATCGGCATGGTTTCTTTGCACGTGAAAATTCCATTGAAACTCATTTGCCATTGTTGGTAAGTTAAGAAATTGGGTTTTGGTTGCGGTTTGATTCTGAACGCGGCATCCTTCTCGAAATCTGCACTTTGTTGAGAAGTTTTATTTTGAAAATAATGTTGAAATCCGAGTGACAGGTATGGTAAATTAATCCCAAGATTCGGAACTTTAAATGCACCATTACTAAAGTGAGTCATGTCCATTGCCAAGGTAATTCCAGAATTTCTAAATCCAAAGGTTTGTTTTAATGCAAAACACATAAGTGCGTTAAAATGGGAACCAATGGCAACATTTTTTGGATTGCTTACTGGGTCATACGGTTTATTTGTATATCCTAATCCAGTGGAGAATTTCCAGTCCATTCGGTACTTCTTGTATTTTATAATTGGTAATTCAGCAAAACCGTATACACCAACAAAATGTCCCAAGATGTCATTATTCCCTACAGAGCCGATGAATAACGTCGAACCAACAACAGGTTGACGGTATGACTTCTGCCAAAGCCTATCACCAGTTAACCGCTTGATATAACTCATTTCAGTGGCAACGGCTAATTGTTTTGGAATGTGAGCCATTCCAGCATGATGAGCGGCCAAAAATCCAACCTTTTCGCGTATTTCAAATCCCGATTGAGAAAACGTGAATTTGTTTAAAAGGATACAAATGTAAAAAAGTAGGCTGCTTTTTTTCATAATTCAAAATTAATGAATTATTGGCTGACAGAATAACTTTAACTTTGCTTTATGGATTCTAGACTTGTAGCGTTTGAACGCTTATTAAACATCATGGATGACTTAAGGGAAAAATGCCCTTGGGATCAAAAACAAACCTTTGAAACATTAAGAAATTTAACGATTGAAGAAACCTATGAATTAACCGATGCCATTACAAAAAATGACATGAGCGAAATCAAAGGAGAAATCGGCGATTTATTCTTGCACCTCGTTTTCTATTGTAAGTTGGGCGATGAGCAAGGTCAATTTGATGTGACAAGTGTTTTGAATGCCATTTGTGAAAAGTTAATCCATCGACATCCACACATTTATGGAGATATTACCGTTTCCGGAGAAGATGAAGTCAAAGCGAATTGGGAAAAACTAAAACTGAAAGAAGGGAAAAAATCTGTTCTCGAAGGAGTACCCTCTTCTCTGCCTGCTTTAGTAAAAGCTACTCGCATTCAAGAAAAAGCAAAAGGAATTGGTTTCGAATGGGAACACCGTCAGGATGTTTGGAAAAAAGTTGAAGAAGAAATGCAAGAACTTCAAGTTGAAGTCGAGGCGAATTCAGAACATATCGAAGAAGAATTTGGTGATGTGTTATTTTCGTTAGTTAATTATGCGCGCTTTATCGGAATTTCACCGGAAAATGCTTTAGCACAAACCAATCAGAAATTCATACATCGCTTTCAATTGATGGAAGAAATGATTAGAGAATCGGAAATGGACATCCGAAACATGACTTTAACAGAATTAGATTCTTTTTGGGATCAAGCAAAACTTAAATTGAAGAAACCATGAATCAACTAGAATTTCAATTATTAGAAACAGTAATATTAGTTGCCTTATCATTGTTCATTAAGATTTTAGCAACAAAATCGGTCAACCGATTCCTAGCTCATTTCGACTTCGATTTGAAACGAAAACGCATAACGGTGCGCATTATCAATTTATTCCTGTGGATTTTCATTGCGATTGTTCTTGCTGGAATTTGGAACATAAACAAAGAAGGATTGGTTGTTTTCATCACTTCAATCATTACCGTAATGGGGGTGGCATTTTTTGCGCAATGGTCGATTTTATCCAATATCACGGCAAGTTTGATTCTATTCTTCAATCATCCAATGAAAATTGGTGAAACTATTCAGATTTTAGATAAGGAATATGAAATGGAAGGCGAATTGATGGACATCAGTTTTTTCTTCATGTATATCAAAACAAAGGAAAATCATTTGGTCACCATTCCAACGTCTGTTGTGTTGGCGAAAACAATCGTGCGAAAATAATTAGAGACGAATGGATAACTCAAGTTGTCCTCCCAATCCGAGCTCTACAATTTTTTTTAACGTTGAAAATCGCACTTCTTTCATGTCGTTTTCCAATTTTGAAATATAGGATTTTGTAGTTCCTACTTTTGTAGCTAATTGCTCTTGAGTCATCCCCTTCTCTAATCTAGCGCTTTGTATCATCGCCCCTAATCGAAATTCTTGGTAGCCTTTTTCTAAACTATCGCGAGATTCGGAACCTTTAGGGCCATAATGCTTGTCTTTGAACTGATCTAAAGTCAGTACTTTACTTGTTGTTTTCATACTCCTTTTTTAATTGAATGGCACGTACAATTTCTTTTCGTGGGAGTTTTTGTGTTTTCTTCTGAAAGGCATTGACTAGGACCACCAATTGACCCTCGTCGAAAAAACAAAAAATTCGAAAAATATCACTGCCGTTTTGAATCCGAATTTCATATAGACCATCTGTTCCGTGAATGTGCTTCAGGTATTGGGAAGGAATCACAGGTAACTCTTGAAGCAACTCGAGTGTCCAAATAATTTTCTCCTTTACTTTTGGTTTCTTCTGAACAAAAAAATCTTCAAAATACGATTCAAAAAAGAGGATTTCCTTGAATTTTTCTCCAACTTTCTCCATACAAAAATACAATTAGTTTCACTTTAGTACAACTTTTTAAGCAATTTTTTTTCATTATTTTTTTTTGAACCTAATGAAGGGTCATGCCCGGCAACCGGACAAAAAGTTGGGGGTAAAGGAGATTATTTTTGATTCTTTTACTTTTTGGCATTGCCCAAAAAAGTAACAAAAAGGTCTAGCACTTAAAAGATGAAACGACCCTCATCTTCCTTGTTGCTAAAATTTCTGAAACTCGCTCTCGTTCCTCAGCTCAAACAACCAGAAATTTTAACGCAACTTCGTCGTGAGGGTTCGCGTTACATCTTTTCATGCGCGATAAAAAATTCTTGTAAATGACTATTGTTTACAATTCGAAGAGAAATTCAAGATAGAATCAGGATAGTCATAGAATTCGTTGTTTTTCAAGGAGCATTGGAACGCGTGAATGCTAAGCAAAGCTGCAAGCTCATGCGCCAGCATCGTGTGACAAAATCCGCGGAAAACCCTTTGCTTGAGATGAGAGGGGGTCCTTCCGAGTACGATCTGCAAAGGGAATCGAATTCGAATCCCGAAATATCGGGACGAAATATCGGGACGAAATATCGGGACGAAATATCGGGATTGATCTTTTTGTGAACTTTTTGGATCAAGCCAAAAAGTGGGAGATACAAACAAATGTGAATGAATACAAAACACTGCCAAGTCCCAAGGTTTTGGTCTTGATTCCAAATTAAATAACGCAGAAATGGAAATTTATTGTGTGGAGGATCCCAAACTTATGCCGGAAAACAAAGAAAATATTTTTCCACTGGTTGCGCCAATGCCGAAATATTTAGGTTATCCGAAGCCTTTGTTAAATCGATGATGTCTCCATTTTTCATTAACAGATTAATGTTCTGTTTATCTTGGTTGTATGCTTTGTTTGTTAAAACATCTGAATAAACAAAATAGTCGACCTCATCGCTGGATAATTGATATGTATCTTGGACTCTTTTTCGCTCTGCTTCGATGCGCTCCTCACTAAACGGGTCTTTCGATATAACTATTTTAAATAGCTTACGATTCACCAATGACCTTGCTATTTGGGACAATATCGGGTCATCATGCGTTTGCCATACTTTAATTGCAGACCAAATATCGTAATCATCTAATTGCGCAAAATTTTCCAAGACTTCTTTGCGTTGATGAAAGTCATTTTCTGTTATGTCTTGTTTCATGAAAAAGGACAAGGCTGGACTCGCAAAAACAGCATCTCCACGTTTTGCTAGAAATTTAGCGCGACGCAATGCATGTATCAACATAAACTCTGCAGCAACTACTGTTTTATGAAGGTATACTTGCCAATACATCAAACGTCTGGCTACTATGAATTTTTCAATCGAATAGATTCCTTTTTCTTCCAATACCAATTGTCCATCACGCACGTTCAGCATTTCAATTAAACGATCTGTCCCGATGATTCCTTCACTTACACCGGAATAAAAACTATCACGATTCAAATAATCGAGACGGTCCATGTCGAGCTGACTAGAAACCAACTGATGTAAAAACGGTTTACTGTATTTATTTTGGAAAATCAGTAAGGCCATATCCAATTGACCATCGAATTCTTTGGATAATTCTTCAATGAAAAATGAAGAAATTTCTTCGTGACTAACTCCGCAAACTATATCATATTCAAGCGCATGACTAAATGGACCATGTCCGATATCATGCAACAAAATTGCCAAACAAACAGCACGTTCCTCCTCAAGTGTAATTTCGTGTCCTTTGCGGCGAATCGTAGAAACCGCTTGACTCATTAAATGCATTGCGCCCAGCACATGATGAAAACGTGTGTGGTTTGCCCCTGGATAAACAAGGTGACTTAACCCCAATTGCATAATTCGACGAAGTCGTTGCATATGAGGATGTTCCAAAATATCGAAAATTATTTCGTCGGGAATTGTAATAAAACCATAGACTGGGTCGTTAATAATTTTCTTCTTGTTGTTTCGATGTTGATTCGGTTGCAATTGAGTACCTTTAATTAAATTCATTCAAAACTATTAAAAATAAGGCATATGCAGGGTAAAATTCTTTGGGCGGACGATGAAATCGAATTATTAAAACCACACATTTTGTTTCTAGAAGCAAAAGGATATAGCGTTGATCCGGTTACGAATGGACAAGATGCCATTGAGAAAGCCCTCCTTCATCCATATGACATTATTTTTCTGGATGAAAATATGCCCGGTTTAACAGGACTCGAAACATTATTTCAAATCAAAGAGCAAAAACCACTTGTTCCGATCGTCATGATTACGAAGAGTGAAGAAGAACACATCATGGAAGAAGCAATTGGTAGCAAGATAGCCGACTACCTAATCAAACCTGTGAATCCAAATCAAATCCTTCTGAGCATTAAAAAAAACTTGGACGTATCTAAGTTAGTAAGTCAAAAAACCAATTCAAATTACCAACAAGAATTCCGTCAACTTGGAATGCAGCTCATGGGACGAATGGATGCCGAAGAATGGAAAGAATTCTATGCGAAACTTGTTTATTGGGAACTTGAATTAGACAACATTGAAGATTCTGGAATGCGTGAAATTTTCGACATGCAAAAGAAGGAAGCGAACAAATTGTTTTGTGATTTCATAGAGGACAACTACCTAGACTGGGTGAATGGAACAGAGGATTCCCCACAAATGATTCATACCCTTGTGAAGGATAAAATCGCCCCTTTTATCGGAAAAGAAAAAACTGCCATTCTCGTTATTGATAACTTAAGATTCGACCAATGGAAGATGATTGAACCTATTTTATCGCGTTATTTTTCCAAAGAGGAAGAAGAGATTGTTTTTTCCATTCTTCCTACAGCAACACATTACGCACGTAATGCATTCTTTGCCGGATTATTACCATCAGAAATCGAAAAACGTTTTCCAACAATGTGGAAAAATGAAGACGACGAGGGAGGAAAAAATATGCATGAAAAAGAATTCCTTGATGCACAATTAAAACGATTGGGTAAAAATGTAAAATGGAGTTACAACAAAATCACAAACGTTGAAGCTGGAAAAAAACTAGGTGATACATTTCATACTTGGAAAGACAATGACGTAAATTTCATTGTATACAATTTCGTCGATATGTTATCCCATGCCCGTACAGAAATGGAAGTCATTCGTGAATTAGCGGATAATGAATCTGCATATCGATCCATCACCGTTTCTTGGCTTGAGCACTCTCCCTTATTAGAAATCATTAAGAAAATAGCAGATGCCGGAATTCGCCTTATCGTAACAACAGATCACGGAACGATCAAGGTCAACAAACCAGTTCGTATTGTTGGTGAACGAAACACAAATTCGAATTTACGTTACAAAGCCGGACGAGGATTAACCTACGAAGCAAAAGAAGTGTTTTCGGTGAAAAATCCAAGTGAAGCATTTCTTCCCAAACTGAAGTTGTCCGCAGAATTTGTTTTTGCGAGGGAACAGGATTTCTTTGTCTATCCTAATAATTACAACCATTTTGTCAATTACTACGGAAACACGTTTCAGCATGGTGGAATTTCATTGGAGGAAGTATTAATTCCTTACATCTCATTGAAAGCAAAATAATCTGACAAATTATCCTTCTTTAGAACAATTCAAAATAAGGGAATTCGTACCTTTGTACGAATATGAGCAACTTGGAACAAAAACCATTTAATGTACGTGAAATTCGCGAAGAATTTCCGGCCCTTCGTCAGCAAGTATATGGGAAGAATCTCATTTATTTTGACAACGGTGCGACCTCACAAAAACCGAAATTGGTTGTAGATGCCATTAATTTGTTTTACTCCAAAGAAAACGCAAATATTCACCGCGGCGTTCATTACTTGAGTCAAAGAGCCACCACGGATTATGAAGCTGCCAGACAACGTATTCAACGTTACCTAGGAGCTAGAAAATCCGAAGAAATCATCTTTACAAAAGGAACGACCGACAGTATCAACTTAGTTGCTTATTCCTACGGTTCAATGTTGTCTGCGGGGGATGAAATCCTTATTTCCGCGATGGAACACCATTCAAACATTGTTCCTTGGCAAATGCTATGCGAACGTCAAGGGTGTGTATTAAAAGTTGTCCCGATTAACCAACGGGGTGAACTCATCATGGATGAATTTGACAAGCTTCTTTCAAAAAAGACCAAACTTGTCGCAATTACGCATATCTCGAATACACTTGGTACGATTAATCCAATCAAGGAAATCATACAAAAAGCGCATGCGGTTGGATCGAAAGTACTTATTGACGGAGCGCAAAGTATTCAGCACATGTCCATAAATGTGAAAGAAATGGATTGTGACTTTTATGTTTTCTCTAGCCACAAAGTATTTGGCCCTACAGGGATTGGCGTACTTTATGGAAAAGAAGATATTTTAAACCGAATGCCGCCATATCAAGGTGGAGGTGACATGATTGCTCGTGTCACGTTTGAACGAACGACCTACAACGAACTTCCGTTTAAATTTGAAGCTGGAACACCACACATTGCTGGAGGAATCTGCTTAGGGAAAGCGTTTGAATACTTGGAGTCCATTGATATGGAAGCAGCAGAGCGTCACGAAAGAGAATTAGCGAAGTATGCCGAAGACATGCTGGACACGTTTGAAGGTTTACAAATTATTGGTGAGGCAAAAAATAAAACTTCTGTGGTTTCTTTTTCAGTGAAAGGAATACATCCATTTGACATTGGTACGCTACTTGACAAACAAGGAATTGCTGTACGAACAGGACACCATTGTACACAGCCACTTATGGATTTTTATGGGATTCCGGGAACAGTTCGTGCCTCTTTTGCGTTTTACAACACGAAAGAAGAAATTGATACGTTCGTAACCGCTGTTGAACGCAGTTTAAGCATGTTGAAATAAAATGAACTTAAGAGAAAAACAAGAAGAAATCATTCAAGAATTCGAAGTTTTCGACGATTGGATGGAAAAATACGAATACATCATTGACTTAGGCAAAGACTTACCTCAAATCAATGAGGCGAATAAAACAGAAGACCGCTTGATCGAAGGTTGTCAATCGCGTGTTTGGCTGGATTCGAATTTCAGTGATGGGAAAATGCATTTTTCCGCCGATTCAGACGCCATTATCACCAAAGGAATTATTGGACTATTGATCCGTGTTTTAGATGGTGAAGAACCAAAAGACATTGCAACAGCGGATCTTTTTTTCATTTCAAAAATTGGACTACAAGAACACCTTTCACCTACCCGTGCGAATGGATTACTTGGTATGGTGAAACGATTAAAATTAGAAGCAATTAAACACATTTCAGCATCATGAATGATTTAGAGGACCGCATTGTGTCAATGATGAAAACGATCTACGATCCAGAAATACCTGTCGATATTTTTGAATTAGGATTGATTTATGAAGTAAAAATCGAAGATGACGGTCAGGTTTTCATCGATATGACACTTACCTCACCTAATTGCCCGGTGGCAGAAAGTTTACCGAAAGAGGTTGAAGACAAAGTGGCATCCGTTGACGGTGTTACTTCTGCTAAGGTGAACATCGTTTTCGATCCACCTTGGGACAAAGACATGATGAGCGAGGAAGCAAAACTTGAACTGGGATTTCTTTAGTTTTTGTGTAAGGCAAAACGTCGCAATCGGTATTGCTGATAATCGTAATATTCTAATTCCAAATTTTTCTTTGAGGATAGCAAAATACGCATGTCAATCGTGTCGTTTCCTCGAAAAACTTTCATTCGATCTCCTTTTTCATTTAAGGTAAATGTGGCATTGGTTGTTACAAAAGAATCTTGAACTTCACTCAAGCCGAATTCGCTATAAACGAAATCTAAACGACCGTTAATTTTCCCTAAGCTAGATGAAATACTTATTTCTCCATCTGGCAAGTTATCGTAAAAGGTGAATCCTTCTCCAACAGAAATCCGAGCTAATTCAACACGCCAGTTTCCATCAATTCGTTTGAGCTGTGCCTTCGATTTGTTACAAGAAGAAACGAGGAACATCAGTGAAAATAGTATGTAAAAGGTATTTTTCATGCTTTAAATGCAATACTACACATGGCTATCATGCCCATTTTTAAGGCATCATTATCAATATCAAAACGCGGATGATGCACTGCATACGTGATTCCTTTCGATTGATTGCCGACACCTAAGCGAAAGAAACAAACAGGAATTTCCTGACTGTAAAAAGCGAAGTCCTCCGCTGTCATTCGCAGCGCTAATTCGTGAATGTGATCCGATCCAAATACTGACTCAAAAAGAACTTTTAATTCAGCAGTTAGCGATTCATCGTTCTTTAAAAAAGGATAACCCTTTGAAATATTCAATGCAATCTCCCCTCCAAATAAGGTAGAAACTTCATTTGCTTCATCCGCTAAAATCGTATATGCCTTCGCCCTCCAAATTTCATCCATCGTTCGAAAGGTTCCTTTTATAAGTGCTTCAGACGGAATAACATTTGTTGAGCCAAGGGCTTCAAAACGTCCAAAAGTTAACACATGAGGCACCGCATCTGGACATTCTTCGTTGAATCTTGCTTTCACACGACTCATCCAAAGTGCTCCCATTTCAATCGGATTTACACACTTTTCTGGCAACGCACCATGACCACCAACACCTTTAATTTGGACATGTAATTCATCGCTTGAAGCCATATATAAACCTGGACGCAAACCTATATTTCCTACTTCCATTTCTGGAAAAACATGAAGCGCATACATTTTTTCTACTTCAGGATGATGCAACACACCTGCTTTCATCATCAAACTAGCTCCACCTGGATTCATTTCCTCACCAGGTTGAAAAATTAACTTTATGGGTTGTGGCAAGTCGTTGCGATTCGCTTGTAAAATAACCGCTGAACCTAATAAGATGGACGTGTGAACATCATGTCCGCAGGCATGCATCCATCCATCAACCAGTGATTTATATGGAACATCGTTTTCCTCGTGTATTGGCAAGGCATCGAGATCAGCACGTAATCCAACACAAGGTTGTTCTTTCGTATGATGATCTGCCCCAATCCACGCAACAACACCTGTTTCTGCGACATTCGTTTCATGCTCAATCCCATAACTGGATAAGATTTCAGAAACAAAAAGCATGGTGTTTTTTTCTTGAAAAGAAGGTTCTGGATGACGGTGCATATACTCACGCCAAGAACGAACTTTTTCAAAAAGTTCCGATACGGATAACTTCAGTTTGTCAGGATTCATTGGATGAAATAGATGAATAACCGGATAAGATCAATCGAAAGGAAACGTAGGCTAAAAATATCCCGAAAATCAACTTGACCATTCCCGGTGAAAGTTTTAAGGATAATTTAGATCCAACGTACGCGCCGATTAAAAATGTCGCTGCGATCACAAGTCCATATTTCCATTCGACATTTCCAGATTTCCAATAGTTAATCACTGCAAAAAGTACGACGGGCATTGATAAGACAAAAAGACTTGTACCTTGTGCAGTGTGCTGCGATATCCCAAGAAAGAATACCAAGGCAGGAACGATAATGACTCCACCCCCTACTCCAACGAAACCACTAAGTATCCCTGCGAAAACTCCAATGATGGCTAGAATAAGAATTGTTTGTGGTGTCATAGGTATTCAAAGATATCAAAAATAGCTTATTGATCGACGAGAAGATTACATCCACGGATATCTGCTTCATCGAATCGCCCCTCTAAATAAAATCCATCATCAACCATTCGACCTAAGTCTTGTGTTTGAATAAATGCACAACTGTGTTGATTCGCTAGATCAATGACATTGATTCCACCGGTGCGTTCTGAAGGGAAAAAGGAAAATGGATCATAGGGATCCCTAATGAGTATTTTCATCCACGGAACGACTTGAAATTTTCCGTCTTTCAGGGAATAACCTTGGGAAAGTAATTCTGTCATGCCATATTCTGAACGAATCTGGTCGACACCTAGCCCTTTCATTAATTCAGCATGTAATTCCACTTTCGTTAATTCCTTACGTCTGCCTTTCATACCACCGGTCTCAATAATAATTGCTTGAGAAAGATCAACGTTCAATTCAGCTAAATCAAGAAGGGCATAAGAAACACCAAAGATGATGACTTTTTTCCCCAAGGAAATGGCAGCTTGGTAACGTTGAATTACCGTTCTTGGTTCATTCAATAAGAATCCAGAAAGTAGTTGTTCGGACTGTTGAATTAATTCATTCACCATGTACACTAATGATGAATCACCTTGATCAATATAGTTAGGCAACAATGCCAACACAACATAATCCTGAACTGGACCAAAAAAATGTGAAAAACCAAGTGAAAAAGAGTCAACATACCATTGTTTGTCCGCGACAAAATGTTGACTTCTACCGCTATTTCCAGTTCCACTGCTTTGAAAATGAAGATCGAACTCTTTCCTTTCTTGGTCTGCTACGCGAGCCGTTTTAAAAAAAGAAATGGGCAGAAAAGGAATTTCCTTCAATGTTTTTGGATTATTCCTGTGAATCAAATCAGCATATGAACGATAAATAGCAACGTGTTGATATTGATGCTGGAATAATGCCAATGCACGTTCCTCAAAGTTTTCAGGGCTCGTACTGAGTAAATATTCCGTTGGATTCATTCCACAAAGTTAAGATGAAATGTCTATTCCGCGCCGTCATACCAGGAAATGTGTGTAATTTTGAACAAGCGTTGAAAAACGTTGTTAAAGAAACATCACACAATAGGTATATGAAAAAAACGGGAGTCTTATTACTTCAATTAGGAACACCAGATAGTCCGAAAACAAGTGACGTTAGACGTTACTTAACAGAATTTTTAAATGATCCACGTGTCATCGACATTCCATGGATCGCTCGTAAAATTTTGGTGAATGGCATTATTGTTCCATTTAGAGCCCCGAAATCAGCGAAAATCTATAAAGAATTATGGAAATTGGGAGATGGTGTTTCCCCATTGCTTACACATACGAAGCAAGTACAATCGATGCTATCCGAGGCCTTTAAAAATGAGAATGTGACTGTCGAAATGGCAATGCGTTACCAGAATCCTTCCATGGATAGTGTGCTCGAACGCATGCATCACGCCAATTACGACGAAATCATTATTCTCCCTTTATTCCCTCAATACGCGAGTGCTTCAACGGGATCAGCTGTGGAGAAGGCGATGGACCTTATTCGTAAATGGTGGGTGATTCCGGAAATTAAAATCATCAGTCAGTTTTGGGATAATGAAGGATACATCGATTCAATCGTAGAAAATACAAAACAGTTCAACTTGAAGGATTATGACCATGTCTTGTTTTCTTACCACGGGCTACCAGAAAGACAAGTGGATAAGGTTTATGAAGGAACCGATTTGTGTGCGGATGAACCATGTGAAACTGAATTGAATGATCGTAATAAATTCTGTTACAAAGCAACAGCTTTTGCCACAACAAGACTGATTGCGCAAAAAATAGGCTTAACACAGGAACAATACACGGTGTGTTTTCAATCGCGATTGGACAAAAAATGGTTGACTCCTTTTTCTGATAAAGTGGTGGAAGAATGGGGTAAAAAAGGCGCCAAGAAACTATTGGTATTTAGCCCTGCATTCGTAGCTGATTGCCTAGAAACCCTCATTGAAATTGGAGAAGAATACCAAGAGATTTTCGAGGAAAACGGTGGTGAAAAAGTACAATTAGTTCCAAGTTCGAACAGCCACCCATTATTTGTCAATGGATTAGAAAAACTGATCCGTCAAAAAATGAATTAGGATTATTCTTTATCCTTTTACGTTTACACATTTAAGTAGTAAATTTGCAACCGATTACATAAAACAAATAGATAAATAAGTATGGCTTATAAAGTAAAAGACATCAGCTTAGCTGAATGGGGTAGAAAAGAAATCAAATTAGCCGAAGCAGAAATGCCCGGTCTTATGTCGCTTCGTGAAGAATACGGAACGTCAAAACCATTAGCTGGGGCAAGAATTGCTGGATGTCTTCACATGACTATTCAGACAGCTGTTCTCATCGAGACCTTGGTAGAATTAGGTGCTGAAGTAACCTGGTCTTCATGTAATATTTTCTCTACACAAGATCACGCTGCTGCTGCTATTGCTGCTGCCGGAATTCCAGTATTTGCTTGGAAAGGAATGAACGAAGAAGAATTTGACTGGTGTATTGAACAAACGTTATTCGCATTTGAAGGTGGAAAGCCATTAAATATGATTTTGGATGATGGTGGAGATTTAACAAACATGGTCTTCGATCGTTTCCCAGAATTAACAAAAGACATCAAAGGATTATCTGAAGAAACAACAACAGGTGTTCACCGTTTGTACGAGCGTGTTAAAAACGGTACATTGGTCATGCCTGCAATCAATGTAAATGATTCAGTTACAAAATCAAAATTTGACAATAAATACGGATGTAAAGAATCATTGGTTGATTCAATCCGTCGTGCGACAGATACAATGATGGCTGGAAAAGTTGCCGTTGTTTGTGGATACGGAGACGTTGGAAAAGGATCTGCTGCATCATTAAAAGGTGCTGGAGCACGTGTCATCGTAACTGAAATTGATCCAATTTGTGCGCTTCAAGCGGCAATGGACGGGTTCGAAGTAAAACGTTTAGATACAGTTGTTCATTTAGGTGACATCATTGTTACAACGACAGGAAATAAAAATATCGTTGTTGGACGTCATTTCGAAAACATGAAAGACAAAGCGATTGTGTGTAACATCGGACACTTCGATAATGAAATCGATATGGCTTGGTTGAACAACAATCATGGTGCGTCTAAAATTGAAATCAAACCTCAAGTAGATTTATACAACATTAACGGTAAAGACATTATCATCTTAGCTGAAGGTCGTTTGGTAAATCTTGGTTGTGCTACTGGACATCCATCATTTGTCATGTCGAATTCATTTACAAATCAAACATTGGCTCAATTAGAAATCTGGTTGCATTCAGATAAATATGAAAACGATGTATACATGCTTCCAAAGCATTTAGATGAAAAAGTTGCTCGTTTACACCTTGCTAAAATTGGTGTAGAACTTGAAACATTAAGTACTGATCAAGCTGAATACATTGGTGTAGCAGTTGAAGGTCCATTTAAAGCGGAACATTACCGATACTAAAATGCTCAAATATAAAAAAAGCCTTGACTTAATCGTCAGGGCTTTTTTTATGTCTTTTTGTCTCGAATTATAACTTATGCGTGTATTGAACGGAAAATAGTGGTCCTCCCAATCCTACCTCGGCACCCAAAGCAGAATTGTAACTGAAGAAATACCTGAATCCATAGCACAATCTTGCTGAAACCGGTACCGAAACCAAATCAGTTGAGGTGTAACTGTAGCTTAATGAATCATTTACCCATTGCTTTTCCCAACGATTATTGGTTCCAACAGCTAATCCAATATAGCTATCTACGTTTGGACTGGAATTCGGTAATGAAAAATTAAATCGAGCTTGAACCCTCAAACGGGACTTGTAATCCACATATTTCGAACTAACATACGTCCATTGATTGTTTACAAAAATCGTGTCCGTTGAAAGATAGTTTTCACGGTACGAATTATACATCACATCAATACCTATACTCACATCATTTGAAATCATATAAGCATAGCGGATCCCACTTGGAGGAATGCTCGTTGAACCAGAATTACTCATAGAATTTGGTCCGAGTCCAAAAAAATTATATTTCATGAAATTTGGACCACCACCGTAAACCTCAAACAGATGATTTCCTTGAAAGGATGCTTGTCCGTGAACAAGTCCAATCGTTGCAAAAAACAACAGAGTAAGTACCTTTTTCATGGATTAAGCTTCCATTAATTTAATCAAATTCAATGCTGAACCTGCTTTAAACCATTCAATTTGAGACGCATTATACGTATGATTCAACAGGATCTCTTCACTTGTTCCATTCGCATGGTTTAATTTCAAGGTAATTTGTTTTCCTGGCGCGAACGATTCTAAATCGGTGAAATCGAATGTATCATTTTCATGGATTTTATCATAGTCTGCCTCATTTGCAAAAGTCAAGGCTAACATTCCTTGTTTTTTCAAGTTTGTCTCATGAATACGAGCGAACGACTTAACAATCACCGCACAAACACCAAGGTGACGAGGCTCCATTGCTGCATGCTCTCGAGAAGAACCTTCTCCGTAATTATGATCTCCAACAACAATGGTAGGAACACCTGCAGCTTTGTATGCACGTTGAACAGCTGGTACTTCACCAAGTTCCCCTGTCAATTGATTTTTCACTGAATTTGCCTGACCATTGAATGCATTCTCAGCACCAATTAATAAGTTGTTCGATATATTATCCAAATGTCCACGGTAACGCAACCATGGTCCAGCCATGGAAATGTGATCCGTTGTACATTTACCTTTTGCTTTAATCAACAAACGAGCTGATTCGATGTTTTTTCCATCCCAGATTGGGAAGTTTTCTAGTAATTGTAAGCGAGACGAATCCGGTGCAACTTTGATTTCTACCGCACTACCATCTTCTGCAGGAGCTTGGTAACCATTGTCGTCCACAGCAAATCCACGTGTTGGCAATTCATCACCGTGAGGAGGATTCAATTTCACTTGTTCACCTTTATCATTTGTCAAAGTATCCGTTAATGGATTAAATCCTAGGTCACCAGCGATTGCTAATGCAGCTACCATTTCTGGTGAAGTTACAAAAGCGTGTGTGTTGGGATTCCCGTCAGCACGTTTCGAGAAATTACGGTTGAATGAATGTACAATCGTATTTTTCTCTTGCTTCTCTGCTCCATCTCTTGACCATTGTCCGATACAAGGCCCACACGCATTGGTGAATACTTTTGTACCCATTTTTTCGAAATCAGCCAAGATTCCATCGCGATCCGCCGTAAAACGAACTTGTTCCGAACCTGGATTGATTCCAAATTCTGCTTTCGGAGTAATTCCCAAAGCAACTGCTTGTTGAACAATGGATGCAGCACGAGCTAAATCCTCATAAGATGAATTCGTACAAGAACCGATTAGTCCCCACTCTACTTTCATTGGCCAATTGTTCGCTGTAGCTTCAGCACGCATTTTAGAAACAGGTGTTCCTCTATCTGGCGTAAATGGACCATTAATTTGCGGTTCCAATTCACTTAAATTAATTTCAATAATTTGATCAAAGTATGCAGATGGATTATCATATACTTCTTGATCACCTGTTAAATGCTCAGCGATTTGATCCGCTGCCTTCACAACTTCCTCACGTCCCGTTGCGATTAAATAACGACGCATCGACTCATCGTAACCAAAAGTTGAAGTTGTCGCACCAATTTCAGCACCCATATTACAAATGGTTCCTTTTCCAGTACATGAAAGAGAAATCGCTCCTTCACCAAAGTATTCAACGATTGCTCCAGTACCACCTTTTACAGTTAAGATATCTGCTACTTTCAAAATCACATCTTTAGCAGAAGTCCAACCATTTAGTTTACCTGTTAACTTCACACCGATTAACTTAGGGAATTTCAATTCCCAAGCCATTCCTGCCATTACATCAACTGCATCAGCTCCACCAACACCAATCGCAATCATTCCAAGTCCACCCGCATTTACAGTGTGTGAATCGGTACCAATCATCATCCCACCAGGGAACGCATAGTTTTCCAATACAACTTGGTGAATAATTCCAGCTCCTGGTTTCCAAAAGCCAATTCCGTATTTATTTGAAATGGAAGACAAGAAGTTGAAAACTTCATTGTTCTGATTCAATGATTCTTGTAAATCTTTGCTTGCTCCTAATTTCGCTTGAATTAAGTGATCAGCATGTACCGTTGAAGGCACTGCAACTCTTTTTTTACCTGCTTGCATAAATTGCAATAAAGCCATTTGAGCCGTTGCGTCTTGCATTGCTACTCGATCTGGTGCGAAATCAACGTAAGAGTTCCCTCGTTCATATGCTGCTTGAGCGTTTCCGTCCCAAAGGTGAGCGTAAAGAATTTTCTCAGATAAGGTCAATGGTCTACCAACCACTTTTCTTGCTGCTGCAATACGCTCAGGATATTGTGCGTATACCTTTTGAATCATGTCAAGATCGAATACTTTCATAGTGCTAATGTAATTTTGATGTGCGCGCAAATTTAATGATTTTGACGCATTAAAGAAATTGAAAAGGACTGAAATATTTTTTATTCCTGAAGATTGATTGTAACTTACTGCTTCAAAAAAAGAAATATGCGCAAATTTACTGGGTTATTTTTCGTTTTTTCGCTGTTATCTGCCACACTTTCAGACACGGAAAAAGGGAGTGCCACATTTTACAGTAGTGCTTTCAATGGACGCAGAACCTCATCTGGCGAGGTTTTCAATAACAATTTATTGACGGCTGCCCATAAAACAATTGCCTTTGGAACAACAGTAAAAGTAACCAATATCAAAAATGATTCGGTTGTGATTCTTAAAATCAATGACCGACTTTCAAAAAGTTCAAGTCATATTATTGATGTTACCTTGGCTGCCGCAAAAAAACTTAATTTTGTCCGAAACGGGATTGCTACAGTAACAATTGAGGTCCTGCCTACCAAAAATGAAGACACTAAAAAGCATTGAGGAATTAACAGTTATTGAACTATCAACTGTCCTTGCAGGACCATCAGTGGGAATGTTTTTTGCCGAACTTGGAGCAAAAGTCATTAAAATTGAGCATCCTAACCTACCCGATGTTACTCGTTCTTGGAAATTACCTTCCGAACAACAGGATGTTCCTGTATCTGCCTATTTTTCAAGTGTGAACTACGGGAAATCTTACATGAATTTAAACCTGTTAGATAGCGATGATTACTCGAGCTTTATCGAATTAATCAAGAATGCCGACATTTTATTGACCAACTTTAAAAAAGGAGACAATCATAAATTCGGGATTGAAACCACTACCTTACATCAAATTAATGAGCGTTTAATTGTTGGTAAAATAAGTGGATTCGGCGAGGAAAGCGACCGTGTAGCGTACGATTTGATACTTCAAGCTGAAACTGGATTTATGTCCATGAATGGGACGTCAGATTCTGGACCTGTTAAGATGCCCGTTGCATTGATTGACGTTCTTGCTGGTCATCAACTCAAAGAAGGACTCCTTCTCGCATTAATGGACCGTAAACTTACCGGAAAAGGTTCTGAAGTCAGTGTTTCATTGTACGACGCTGCGGTTTGTAGCCTTGCTAATCAAGCCTCTAATTTTTTGATGACTGGACATATTGCCAAGCGAATGGGCAGTTTACATCCGAACATTGCTCCCTATGGTGAACTTTTTCAAACGAAGGATGGTGTGACCATTACTTTTGCAATTGGTTCAGATCAACACTTTGAGAAATTGGTTAACACGCTGAAATGCCCGGAACTTGCTAACGATATTCGCTTCTTGCACAACGCTCAGCGAATTGAAAACCGAGCAATATTGGCTGAAATAATGCAATCCATATTAATCAACCTTCAGAGCAAAGAAATACTTTCAGAATTGCTTCTTAAAAACGTTCCTTGTGCTGAAGTAAAATCCATTGATTCAGTATTTTCAGATGAGAAAGCGCAGGCCTTGATTTTGACGGAAAAAATATATGGACTAGAAACGAAACGCGTTCAAACCACTGCATTTAAGTTCAACCATGATTAGAAGTCCAAAAACACCAGAGGAATGGGATTCCTATTACGACCTTAGATACATCATTTTGAGAGAGCCCTGGAATCAAGCCAGAGGTTCAGAACGAAATGAAGGAGATGAAACGGCAAAACACCTTGCTTTTTTTGATAACGAATCGATAATCGGAGTTGGACGACTAGACCTCATGCCAAACAACATTGGTCAAATACGATTCATGGCTGTTTCAAATCATCAGCAAGGAAAAGGCGTTGGAAAAAACCTCATGTTACACATGGAATCAATGGCAAAAGAAGAAAACTGCAACGAAATCATACTACATGCACGCGAAATAGCCCTCCCTTTTTATGAAAAGCTAGACTATACGGTTGTAGAAAAGTCACATCTCTTGTTTAATGAAATTCAACATTATTTAATGCGTAAAAAAATATGAATGAAGTTTCTGAAAATAAATTCGTTCTTGGTGAATTTTATGAGCTCATCACACCGAACAAAATCTCGTTATTTGATCGAATTGCTGCTGAACGAACGCGTTTTGTAACGATTGCACTAGAAAATATCTACCAAGAACACAATGCTTCTGCTGTATTAAGAACCTGCGATTGTTTTGGCATTCAAGACTTACATGTGATTGAAAAAGATAACCAGTATCAGATTCAACGTGACATTGCATTAGGATCAGGTCGTTGGGTGGATATTCACAATTTCAACCAAGAATTGAATCCGACAAAAGATTGCATCCATCAATTAAAACAACGCGGATATCAAATTGTCGCTACAACACCTCACACAGATGCTTACGATGTACATAATTTGCCCATTGATAAACCATTGGCTTTTTTCTTCGGAACAGAGCGTAAAGGACTGAGTGTTGAAATGATGGAAGCCGCAGATTTGCATGTTCGGATTCCCATGTACGGATTTACAGAAAGTTTTAATATTTCCGTATCTGTGGCGATCTTACTTCAAACAATACGTCAACGACTCGAGATGAGCAATCACCTTTGGAAACTATCGGAAAACGAACAAATTGCCCTTAAAATTCAATGGTGTGAGAAAATTCTTAATGGAGGTGAAGCACTTAGCAAAGAATTCCGAGCGAGGTATCAAAAAGATTGATAAATTTGTATAGTTATTTGTCAAGATAAACAATTACTTATGGGAAAAGGAGATAAAAAAACAGCAAAAGGTAAACGTACCATGGGCTCTTACGGAGTGACCAGAAAACGAAAAGAGGAAAAAGTAGTCATTGTTCCGAAAGAAAAGAAAGTGAAAAAGGCTACAACCGAAACTGCAAAACCAGCAGCGAAAAAACCGGCAGCGAAAAAAACCGCAACCGCAAAATCTGAATAAAAAAAAGCTGTCGAATGACAGCTTTTTTTTTAACAAAATCTCACATTAATTCACATTGTCTATTCTATGTGAAAAGTATTCATGAATTTTGAATCAAATAACACAACAATGAAACATAATTTCGGAGCAGGACCCTGCATTTTACCCCAAGAAGTATTTCAACAAGCAGCAAATGCTGTTTTGGATTTTAACGGACTTTCCATCCTAGAAGTATCTCACCGCCACAAGGATTTCGTTGCAGTAATGGATGAAGCCATTGACCTTGTAAAGAAGGCATTAAATGTACCTGAAGGATATTCAGTCGCATTCCTTCAAGGGGGTGCATCGTTAGGATTTACGATTGTTGCGTTGAACATGATGCGCGATAAAAAGAAAGCCGGTTACATCAATACAGGAACTTGGGCATCAGGGGCAATTAAAGAAGCTAAAAAAGTTGGAATCGATGTAGACGTTTTCGCTTCCTCCGAAGACAAGAACTTTACATACATTCCAAAGGGATACACGATTCCTACCGATGTAGATTATATCCACTTTACTTCGAACAACACAATATACGGAACTCAATTTAAAGAATTCCCTAAAACAGACTTACCACTCGTTTGTGACATGTCCTCCGATATTTTTTCGAAAGAAATAAATGTTGCTGATTTTGATATCATTTATGCAGGCGCTCAAAAAAACCTTGGTCCAGCTGGAGCTACATTATACATTGTGAAGGACGAGATTTTAGGAAAATCTAGTTCTACGTTCATGCCAACATACTTGGACTTAAAACAACATGTGGAGAAAGAATCAATGTTAAATACACCACCTGTTTTTTCAGTTTATGTTGCCATGTTAAATTTACGCAATTTGTTAGCCAACGGCGGAGTGAAAGCAATGGAACAACGCAACAATGAAAAAGCCGCTTTGCTTTACAAAGAAATCGATGAAAATCCAGCATTTAAAGGTGCTGTTGAAGTGGAAGATCGTTCGAATATGAATGTTACTTTCCTGTTGACTGATGAAGACCGAACGGCAGAATTTGATGCAATGTGGAAGGAAGCAGGAATCGTTGGTTTACCAGGACACCGTTCTGTTGGCGGCTACCGTGCTTCTATTTATAACGCATTGCCAATCGAAAGCGTTCAAGTGTTAGTAGATGTCATGCGCACTTTTAATCAACATTAATCCAGAAAAAAATCATCACATGAAAATACTTGCCAACGACGGAATTTCAGATTTAGGAAAGCAACTTTTAGAAGCTGCTGGTCATACGGTAATTACCGATAAAGTTGCACAAGATCAACTTGCCAACGAGGTAAATGCGCAAGGAATCGAAGCTATTCTAGTGCGCAGCGCCACGACAGTTCGCAAAGAAGTCATTGACGCATGTCCAAACGTAAAAATTATTGGAAGAGGCGGTGTTGGAATGGATAACATTGACGTTGATTACGCTCGAAACAAAGGAATTCACGTGATTAATACGCCAGCTTCATCCTCACAATCCGTTGCGGAATTGGTCATGGGACAACTATTCTCCTTATCGCGTTTTCTTCATGATTCCTTTAAGAACATGGAAACTAATGATTTTTCCACCCTAAAGAAAAATTACGCAAAAGGAGTTGAACTTCGTGGGAAAACACTAGGAATTATTGGTTTCGGAAGAATTGGACAAAGTTTAGCTTCCTATGCACTTGGTATTGGAATGAAGGTCATTGCCATTGATAATAAGCGTCAAGATGTTCAGGTGAAAGTTACCGTTGCAAATCAGGATGTTTTAGTTAACATGACAACAGAAACAGACCTACACGGACTTTTAGGAGAAATGGATTATATCTCCATTCATGTTCCGAAACAGAAAGATGGAAGTGCCGTTCTTGGCGCAAAAGAATTCGCACAAATGAAAAAAGGTGTATTTATAGCGAATGCTGCGCGTGGAGGCGTTGTCGATGAGTCAGACTTAATCGAGGCCCTAACCAACGGTACGATCGCTGGAATCGCGTTGGATGTTTATGAAAACGAACCTAATCCTAAAAAAGAATTATTGAGCCACCCAAAGATTGCTTGTACACCACATATTGGCGCAGCCACATTGGAAGCTCAAGACCGCATTGGAGAGGAATTAGCACAATTAATTATCGAATTGGCGAAATAAACAAATCCAAGGACAATAAAAAAAGGGATGCACAAATGTACATCCCTTTTTTATGCTTAAATAATTGATTAATCTCTAATAATTTCAATTGAATCGATGCTGTCTCCTTCACGAATATCATCAATTACTTCTAATCCCTCTGTCACTTTTCCAAAACATGTATGTGCACGGTCTAAGTGAGAGGTATTTCTTCTAGAATGGCAAACAAAGAATTGAGAACCACCTGTATTTTTACCCGCATGTGCCATTGAAAGTACTCCACGGTCATGATATTGATTATCTCCAGTGACTTCACAGTCGATTTGATAACCAGGCCCACCTGTACCAGGCATCCCTCTTTCTCCTTCACGTGTGTTCGGGCAACCGCCTTGAATCACGAAATCTGGAATCACTCGGTGCCACTTTAATCCATTGTAATAGCCTGATTCAGCTAACTTTACAAAATTCTCAACTGTTTTCGGTGCATCGTTTTCGTAAAATGTCACATGCATTTCACCTTTGTTCGTTTTAATGATTCCTTTCATAAGCTAAATTTGATGATGCGAAAATACGTCTAGAAGTTGAATTGCTCAAATGTAGTTTTGAACAATATGTCGTTCGAATACTTGTTGAAAACTTAGTTGATAACGTATGAATGAGTGGATTCATGTGACTTTAAGGTAATGTTAAATTTGTAGAGAAGGAACCAACAAACGATTTTCTATGTTTAGCACTCTTACAAAACGAAAACTTACCGACAATCAAGTTGCCAATGTTTTCATCAATGCTATTTTCGATAGTGTTGATAATGGCTTTCCTGAAGTGTCGTTAATGATTAATGAAGATTCAGCGTTCGTTAAATCACCCGCAATTCCAGCTTCAAATAATGGGGAATTTGGGATGATTGTGCTTGTTGGGAATTTATCTTTTTTAGAAAGTACTTTTGATGCTGACCAAGCGGAAAAAGTAGAAAACATCATTTTTGATAAAGTTTCGAAGATGTATGAAATGGACACGGTTTCATTCCGAAACCTTGTTCGTGAATACCAATCATTTATCATGCGTGTGAATCATCCTTCCAAAAATTGGATTTACGGCATGTCAAAAGCGGTTTTTCACAAATACAACCTGAATGAATGTCAAGATGAATACTTCCGTCGCATGCAAGCGCCAAATCCATTGTTCTTAAAAAGAATGGATGAAGTGATGTCAAATTTCATCTGGAATTGGGACGCATTCTTTAAAAAATACCGTATTTAATTACAAGCTAATAGAATAAAAAAAGGAGCGAATTCGCTCCTTTTTTTTTACTTCATTTTTTACACTTCTTCTGTTTCAGTGATTGGTTTTCGAAAAACCATCTTGCCGTCAAACACATCCATAACGATATTTTTAGTTCGATCAATGGTTCCGCTTAACAGCGCTTTGGATAACTCGTTCAATACTTGCTTTTGTATCACCCGTTTGATTGGACGTGCACCGAAGAACGGATCGTAGCCTATCTCCGCAATATGATCAAACGCATCTTTCGTAACGTGTAATGTCAAATCCATCGTTTTCAACTTGTCTTTTAAAACATCCAACTGTATTTGAACTATCTGTCTGACATTCTCCATTGTTAAAGGAGTAAACATGATGATTTCATCTACTCGGTTTAAAAACTCCGGCCGAATCGTTTGACGTAATAATTCCATTACTTCGGTCTTTGCTTTTTCCGCTGTAGCTTCAAACTCTTTTTCTTTTACCTTTTCAAAACGCTCGTGTATAATCGACGATCCGAGATTTGAGGTCATAATGACAATCGTATTTTTAAAGTTAACCAAGCGTCCTTTATTATCCGTTAACCTTCCGTCATCTAAAACTTGCAGCAATACATTGAAAACATCCGGATGCGCTTTTTCAATTTCATCCAAGAGAATGATTGAGTAAGGTTTGCGACGAACTGCTTCTGTTAACTGTCCACCTTCGTCATACCCAACATATCCCGGAGGCGCACCCACCAAGCGACTAACTGTATGCTTCTCTTGATATTCGCTCATATCGATGCGTGTCATCGCATTCTCATCATTAAATAGGTATTCAGCAAGTGCTTTCGCTAGCTCCGTTTTCCCCACACCAGTGGTACCAAGGAAGATAAATGAACCAATAGGTCGTTTCGCATCTTGTAAACCAGCTCTGCTTCTACGCACCGCATCCGACAACGCTGAAATTGCCTCTTCTTGTCCAACAACACGCTTATGCAATTCATCTTCCAACTTCAATAATTTAGAAACTTCGCTTTCCAACATTTTATTCACCGGAATACCAGTCCATTTGGAAACAACTTCAGCAATTTCATCCACATCCACTTCTTCCTTAATCATTTTAGTATGCGCTTGTAGGTCGATTAACTGTTGTTTAGACTTTTCTAAACGCTCCTCTGCATCCTTGATTTTTCCGTAACGAATTTCGGCTACTTTTCCATAATCTCCATTTCTTTCGGCTAAATCTGCTTCGTATTTCAAGTTTTCGATTTCTTCTTTCACACGTTGTACTGATTCAATCACATCGCGTTCTGTTTGCCATTTCGACTGCAAGGAATTTCGTTGCTCATTAAAATTGGCAAGTTCGCGTTCGACATTCTCCAGTTTCTTGGAATCATTTTCACGTTTCAATGCAGCACGCTCAATTTCCAATTGCATGATTTTACGTTCAATTTCGTCCAATTCTTCCGGTTTAGAATTAATTTCCATCCGCAATTTCGAAGCTGCCTCATCAATTAAATCGATCGCCTTATCAGGAAGGTGACGGTCTGTAATATAGCGTTGTGACAATTCCACCGCTGCAATAATCGCCGCATCCTTGATGATTACTTTATGGTGATTTTCATACTTTTCCTTTATTCCACGAAGGATGGAAATTGCATCTTCTGTCGTTGGTTCATCTACTAGTACGGTTTGAAAACGTCGAACGAGTGCCTTGTCTTTTTCAAAATACTTCTGGTATTCATTCAAAGTTGTTGCACCAACAGCTCTTAACTCTCCTCTCGCTAAGGCAGGCTTCAAGATATTAGCAGCATCCATTGCACCTTCGCCTCCACCAGCACCAACCAAGGTATGAATCTCATCGATAAACAAGATGATTTCTCCTTCCGCTGCGATGACTTCTTTTACTACGGCCTTAAGTCGCTCTTCAAATTCTCCTTTGTACTTTGCTCCAGCAATTAAAGCTCCCATATCCAACGAATACACGATTTTAGATTTCAAATTTTCAGGAACATCACCGTTCACAATTCTGTGTGCGAGTCCTTCAGCAATGGCTGTTTTTCCAACCCCTGGTTCTCCAATTAAAATCGGATTATTTTTTGTTCTTCGTGTTAAAATTTGAAGTACACGTCGAATTTCGTCGTCTCGGCCAATCACTGGATCTAATTTTCCAGACTCCGCAAGTTCATTTAAATTCTTTGCATATTTCTCTAATGATTGATAGGTATTTTCTTGATGTTGAGAGTTTACCTTCTCCCCTTTTCGCACATCCATAATAGCTTCTTTTACTAATGATTTACTCAGTTTGTTGTCTTTTAATAATCTGCCAATCGTATCAGTTGCATCCAATAAGGAATAGAACAACAATTCGATGGAAACGAACTCATCGCCGAAATTTTTCAATTCACTTAATGCATATTGAAAAATGCGATTGGCTCCCTGACTTAAGTAGACCTGTCCTCCACTAACTTTTGGATAGGAATCAACAATTCGCTCCAAAGCAGCTAAGAAAACCGTCTGGTTCACGGATAGTTTCTTTAAAATAAAGGGAATCACCTCCTGATCGACAGCAAATATCCCTTGTAAAATATGACCTGTCTCAATGGATTGATGTCCTTTCAATTCAGCGATATTTTGCGCTTGCTGAATCGCTTCTTGTGTTTTGATGGTGAATTTTTGTAAGTCCATTTGTTTCTTTTTAGTACACTTCTTTTTCGTCAAAAGCCAATCCAAGCCGAATTATTCAGACATTTTTTCCGAATTACCCTGAAAAGAATGACGTTTTTTCCGGATTCATCAAAAATCACAGGTATTTGAGCAGACAATGTAACCATTTTCACCATCGCTCCGTTAAGGACAAACATGAAAACGAAACGGATTTTTGGCTTGATTGTACTTGGTTTGAGTACTTCCTTTGCGGAAGCTACGACGATGTACGCGAATCCAATTTTTCCTAAAAAGGAAGTTTCGTCTATTGTAGTGAAGGAAGGACAAACCTTATATATGATCAGTAAGTCCAACCAACTCACCCTTCGTCAATTGTATCAGTTCAATGATTTTGGACCACAAGGCGATGTTTTAGAACCGGGAACCATTGTTTACCTCGCGCACAAAAAAAGAAAATCAACTCAAAAAGAGTTTGTAATCGTGGATCACTCCGCCACACTTCGTCAAATTGCCAATAAAGAAGGCATTCGACTGAAATCACTGATGAGAATGAATCAAGGTTCTTCTCCGGACGAACAACTACCGAATGGAGAAAAGGTATTCCTTCGCTAACTTGCATGGCAAGTGAAGGAATTTGTTTGTTGTTTGTTATAAAGTCCCGCTCGTCGGGACTTTTTATTTTGCCGATAATTCCAATTGAACATTTTTGTGCATTAGTGGTTTAACTAGTTGTTGATGTTTCGAATACAATTTATTATCCTTATTTTTAAGCAACAATTTACGCTATGAAAACATTGATTACGATTTGTTTAATGATCACCGCATTAAGCGTACAGTCCCAATTAGGAAACACGATGTACGGCCTTGCGCGCAGCTCAAATCCTGCAGCAGTTTACGTTGCCACAATGGACCCTGTAACGGGAATTGCTACAAATATTAGTCAGACTCCTGTATCCTCATCCATCAATTTAACTGGAGCAGCATTGAATCCGTATACAAACCAGTTTTGTTTTTTCGGGGACAATGGGTTGAAATCAATTGATCTTACCACAGGACAGATCACGAATACGGCAACAATAAACAATCCCAATGGGGCTGGATACTTTGATCTTTTTCGACTAAACACATCCGATTCCTTAATGTATGGTTTGTCACGCAGAAATGTCACGAATCCGCAAACAGGAGTGGTAACTGGAACGATGTATTTGGCAACCATTGATGCGAACACAGGAACAATCTCGGAAATCTCCCCTACTTCTATTGGACAAGGATTTGCCTATTCAGGAAGTGCCATTGACCCGCATCAAATGGTGTTTTACTATTCAAATGGTTCGCAATTAGTTGGATTAGACATGTACACCGGAGGCATATTCTCCAATCCGACGTTAACCTTCCCAAATGGAGGAGAACACTTCGATAACTTCACCTATAGTTGCGCGGATACAACCTTATATGGATTGGTTCGGACAAACTATTATTCCCAATTTTACGATCCTCAAACAATGATTACGACGGAAGTTTTTGATTCAGCAACAGTTCATCTAGGCAAAGTAGATGCCATGACTGGAGAGGTAACAAAAGTAAGCACGCAATCAATTGGAGTGAATTCCTTCTCCGTGAATGGAAGTTCAACCATTGATCCTGTCAATTTGATTTATTACTTCATCAGTGGGTCTAGTAGTGGAGGACTCGCGATTTATGGAGTATCGTTACAAACCGGTTTGGTCGTAAGCCAAGGAACAATTAGCAATGCTGGAGTACCTTATTTCGACATGATGCGCATTCAAACCGATTGTTACGAATCTTATCCTACAAGGCTAAATCCTGGAAGCGCCAATTTAACTGAATCTAATATGGATGCAATAAGAACTTTCCCAAATCCTTTCAATACTGAATTGACGATTGAAAGTGATGGAAACATGCAATCATACGAGCTTTTCAGTGCAAATGGAATGAAATTGCGCTCGGGAATTATCTCAAGCACAACAGCTAAAATAAATACAGAAGCTCTTACTGAAGGAATGTATTACTTAAGTATTTATTCAAAAAATGGGAAAACGACGCGTAAATTAATCAAGTAAGCAGAATACCTATGCAAAAGCTTAAATACCTTAGTGTACTTTCCCTTCCGATTTGTGTTTGGATTAGCTTTCACGCAACAGGAATTCTCACTTTCTTACCTGCAATCGTTTATTTCGGTGCGATTCCCTTAGCAGAATTGCTCATCACTTCCTCAACTGGAAATTTATCCGAACAAGAGAAAGAACTAGCAAGCAAGGATCCATTTTACACCTTTCTTCTTTGCCTGATGTTACCCATTCAGCTTGGATTTCTTTGGTTTTTTCTAACGCATATTTCAGATGTAACACATACAACAGACTTAGTTGGTCAAATTCTTTCCATGGGAATCATGTGTGGAGTCATTGGAATTAACATCGGGCACGAATTAGGACACAGGTCAAATCGACTAGAACAACTCGTGGGAGAATTACTTTTATTGACCTCTTTGGAAAATCACTTTGTTCCATATCACAACCGGGGTCATCATACCAATGTTGGAACAAAAAAAGATCCTGCTACAGCGAGAAGAAATGAATGGGTGTATATCTTTTGGTTCAGATCGCAAATTGGAAGTTACCTACAAGCGTGGCAAATTGAAAATACACGAATGAGTATAATTGGAAAATCACGGTTCAGTCTTCAACACAAGATGATTCAGTACACATTGCTACATTTTCTTTTCCTTGCAACAATTTATGCAGTATTTGGTGGAATGGTACTTGTTTATTTCCTTTATGCAGCAACAATTGGGATTCTACTATTAGAAACCGTTAACTACATTGAGCACTATGGTCTTTACCGTCAACAGCGCGAAAATGGAACCTTTGAAACAGTGAAAAGAAAACATTCTTGGAATTCCAATCATTTAATCGGACGCGTTGTTTTATTTGAATTAAGCCGCCATTCTGATCATCATTTCAAAGCGGATAGACCATATCAATTATTGGAAACATCCGATGATTCTCCAGTGATGCCAACTGGTTATCCAGGAATGATGTTGTTGACGTTTATCCCTCCGTTATTTTTCAAAGTCATGAACAAACGGGTGGATGCCGCTTTAAAATAATTTCTGTCTTTTCAAGAGGTATTGCAACAAAACTTGGTCGTATCCTTCGTGAATGTCTGCCGTCATAAAATCAACCCGGTGATTGACACAGCGCATTTTCACTTCGTTGAAATAGGCTTCAATTCCCTTTACATAATGCTCCCGAACCTCGGCAGGCTGTAAGTGCATTTTCTCACCTGATTCCATATCGATTAACTGATAGGGACGATTTTCTAATTCAAAATCTCTTTCTAATTTAGAATCCAACACATGGAAAAGAATAACTTCATGCTTGTTATGTTTCAAATGTTGAATGGCGCGAAACAATTCATCCATGCGATTTGGATCATCTAATAAATCCGTAAAAATTACGACCATGCTTCGTTGATGTGTCAACTCGGAAATATCGTGTAAAGCTTGAATGGCATCTGTCCCAGAACGACTTTTTTCTTCGTAGTCCTTCATGCGTTTCTCCAATTCACTGTAGAGAAAACGGTGGTGCGTTAACGATGATTTTGCTGCGGTGTGTAAATCCAATTTATCTGAAAAAACTGATAATCCAACCGCATCGCGCTGACGTTTCAATAATTCAATCAAACTCGCAGCAGCATATACTGAGAATTCAAATTTGGTTAATCCTCCTTTCGGAAAGAACATGGAACTGGAACCATCAATCACGATTTGACAACGAAGATTTGTTTCTTCTTCGAATTTTTTGGTGAACATTTTCTCTGTACGTCCAAAAAGGCGCCAATCGATATTACGCGTAGACTCTCCCGGATTGTACAAACGGTGCTCTGCAAACTCAACTGAGAATCCATGAAAAGGACTTTTGTGCAGGCCGGTAATAAATCCTTCCACAACCTGCTTTGCCAACACTTCTAGGTTGCCAAATTGTGCTAAACGCAGACGATCTATAGTAGGATTCATGGTTGTTTTTGTATATCAACAAAAATAAACATAATTTAGCTTGTCGGGCAACCACATGCACATTCATGCGTCAATCAATTGTAAATCAATCAACATGAAACACTTACTACCTTCAAAAATCTTCCTTTTCCTTGCTTTTTTAAGCAGTGTTTTTTCAAGCAATGGACAAGTTACCGGATTCGCCTTAACAGGATTATCGACGCCCACAAACATGCCTACGACAATTTGTGGGTTAACTGCAAACGTGAGTTATTCCGCATTGACACCAAGTACGAGTTCCACTGGATCAGCAACAATTCCTTATGTCATTCAAGGAAATAATTTCAACGGATTTCAGTTTGTTTCACAAGTAAGTTGGGGGGACGGCTCTTCCACAACATCTAACGGTGGAACATCGACAAGTGGAACGAACATCGCAATGACACCAGCAATTACACATACGTATGCAGCACCAGGAACATACAGCGTACATACAACTGTTTACAATGCTGCGAATCAAACTTTTGCTTTGGACTCTGTTTTGTTAACTGTCGGATCATGCACGGCCTACTTTTATTGCATGATTCAAGTGGACTGTAACAATGATGGGATAGTTGAATCTCAAATAAATGCACCCGTTCCACTTACCCTATCCAATGGATCAAATTTCTATTTGGACACTACCCAAAACAACATGTTCATGATGAACAATATTTGGGCTGGAAATTATACGCTTGCAATTGATTCTTCATGGCTTTTGGCTAATAATTATGTGATCGGAGCCATTTTCCCTACCCCTTCTGTTACAGTGGGCGGGGGAACTTCTACCATGCTCATTACGTTAAATTGTGCTTCACAAACAACGATGTTATGTGCAAGTGGACAAGTCTATTGTGATGCGAATGACAATGGTATCTTTGATTCAGGTGAAACACCCATCGCGAATGCGCCGATTTCCGTCAATGGAACAGTTGCTTATTCAAACACAAATGGTTTTTACAATATTAGTTATCCGGGCATGCTCAATGATACATTCGCGCTTTCCATCAGTTCTAATTGGTTGACTCAACATGGGTATGCACTATTGAATAACAATGGAAATAACATCAGTTATATTCTTGGCACGCCATGCAACAGTGGTGTTCCTGTATCCAACGTAAATTATCCGCTGAGTTGTAGTGGTACAGTTACCCCAACGATGTGTTATTCAGGTTACGTTTTCTGTGATGCGAATGGTAATGGCGTCATGAATTCCAATGAAGCACCACTCGCAGGGGCTCCTGTAATGCTTTACAATAATTCAGCAACAAATAGTTCCGTAACAGTTTACACGGATTCAACCGGATACTTTACCTATTGTGGACAATTCAGCACAAGTACTTACCTTCTTGCAACAATCAGTCAATCCTGGTTAACTTACAATGGATACAATCCGACTGTTGGCGTACTTACGTTGGTCGGAAGTCCGGCGGGAACAACAAACACGGGTTTCATTGCTGTTAATTGTGGAGGAACAACAACTACATGTGCTGACTTATGGACAACAGTTACCCCTTGGATTGGTTACTACCAAAACAGCACAGCGTACGTAAAGATTAACTGGGGTAATTATGGCCCTGGTGCAGCTGGAAACTATACGTTAACAATGAATTTCCCCGTGGGAGTTACAGTCAATGCCTCTTCGATTGCGAATGGAGGAACTGTCAATGGAAATACCATTACTTGGAATTTAAATTCCGCATCTAGTTTCTTTAGTAATTATGACGTCATTACGTTTAATGTCCCAGGTGGTCTCACATCCGGAACAGCGCATTATTTTACTTCTACGATTGCACCGACAAGCGGAAACGATTGTTCCACATATAACAATGCTGGAAACTTACTTCAATTGGTTGGAAACAGTTATGACCCGAATGACAAAGTCGTGCAGCGTCCGGATTTCGCCATTCAGTACTTTGGAGATCAAACCCAATACATCGCTGCGGAATTGCAAGAAGACCTAACCTATACCATTCGATTCCAGAATACAGGTACAGCACCAGCTCAGAACATATACATCATTGACACGTTGGATGCGGATTTAGATTGGTCTAGTTTCACGTTGATTCAAGCCTCACACAACATGCAAGTTGTCAATCTTGGAAATGGCATCATGCGTTTTGAATTCCCTAATATTTGGTTAGCAGATAGCACAACGAATGAGCCAGCTAGTCATGGAGAATTGGTATACCGCATCCTTGAAAATGCCACAAATACCTATGGGACAGAAATTGAAAACACCGCTTATATCTATTTTGATTGGAATGCTCCGATTATCACGAATACCACGTATAATTTTAACAATTGGATAGAAGGAATTTCGGAAGGAAGCGCTGAGAACATACATGTTTATCCAAATCCAACAAACGAATCTTTCACAGTTAAATGTGACGGAAACTTCAGCTACCAATTGGTGGATCTTTCAGGACGTGTTATCGCAACTGGAGAAGGAATGAATACTGAAAAAGTAAACATTGAGAAAGCTTCCGCTGGAATCTACCAAATGACGGTTACATCCGCAACTGGAAAGAAAAGTTTGAAGGTGATTAAACAATAAGACAGACCTAACATTTTCATAAAAAACGCCCATGAAATTGGGCGTTTTTTTTTGTAACTTGCAACCGTGAACGAAATCAAAAAAACAGCCGCAAAAACAGCCATCATGAGTATCATTACGAACTCGGTAATGGCCGGCGTGAAAGGAACTGCTGGGGTATTCGGACATTCAGATGCATTGATTGCTGACGCCATTGAATCAAC
This sequence comes from Crocinitomicaceae bacterium, assembly GCA_024643545.1. Taxonomy (GTDB): domain Bacteria; phylum Bacteroidota; class Bacteroidia; order Flavobacteriales_D; family Crocinitomicaceae; genus UBA952. Next base: position 115,636 of record JAHEMR010000035.1, read on the forward strand.
AGCTGATATCTTTGCCAGTTTTTTGGTATTGTTTGGCTTGAATTATTCTACAAAACCTGCCGATGAGGATCATCCATATGGTCATGGGAAAGCAGAAGCATTGGTTACATTCGCAGTTGTTGGATTCCTGTTAATTTCCGCAACAATTATCGCTGTCGAAAGCATTCGAAATTTAAGTGAACCCCAAGAAAAACCCGCTTTTTTCACCTTGTTTGTTTTGGGTGCAATTATCATCATTAAAGAATTATCGTTTCAGTATGTCAATAAAAAAGCGAAAGAAACCAATTCATCGTCGCTAAAAGCCGATGCTTGGCACCACAGAAGCGATGCGATTTCTTCAGGTATTGCGTTTATTGGAATTTCACTCACCTTCATCTTCGGGAAAGGATTTGAAAAAGCAGACGATTGGGCAGCACTAATCGCTTCTGTATTCATTGTATACAATGCCTTTTTAATTTTTCGTCCAGCCCTTGGCGAAATCATGGATGAGCACATTCACCATGATCTCATCGATGAAATCCGAGCACATTCATCTGAAGTTCCAGGTGTAATTGACACGGAAAAATGTTGGGTTCGTAAAACAGGAATGGTTTACATTGTTGATTTGCATGTAGAAGTTGCTGGAGACATCAGTGTTTTCGAAGGACATGAAATTTCACATCGATTAAAAGATCATTTAATGGCATGCATTCCAACGATTGCTGATGTGTTGATTCACATTGAGCCAGCGAGAATGACGTCCTAATTTACCCTTTTTTCTTCGTTTGGGTATATCCTTCTTTCACAAGTAAGTCGAAAATTTTATCCTTGAAATTACCTTGGATTAAAATTTCATTGTCCTTAACGGTACCTCCTACCCCACATTTACTTTTCAGTAACTTACCGAGGTCTTTCAAATCATCTTCAGAGCCCGAAAATCCTTCGATTAAAGTCACCTCTTTACCAGCGCGTTGTTTGCGATCAATGGACACGTACAATCGTTGCTGATTATTTGCTAGAGTTTCCGGTTCTTCCTCCGCTTCATGTTGAAATTGAAAATCTGGATTCGTTGAATACACAACATTAACGCGGCTCTTTTCTTTCTTTGACATAAGCAAATTTACAAACAACTTCGAATTTCAATCCATCAACTACAATAATTTCTATGAAATAAAGTTAAGGTATAAGCTAAACCTGAAAAAGATGAAAAACCTGAATTATGAATCCCAGAAGCCTTCGATTAAAATGTGGGCAGAGGACGATCGTCCGAGAGAAAAATTGATGTTAAAAGGTAAAGCAAGCCTTTCAGACGCAGAATTACTTGCCATACTGATTGGAACCGGATATCGAAACAAAAGCGCCTTAGATTTAGCGAAAGATGTCTTGGATTATGGCTTGAATGATTGGGATAAAATTGGTAAAATGACAGCCATTGAATTAATGAAAATTAAAGGATTAGGTCCGGCAAAGGCCATCAACATCATTTCAGCGATGGAAATCGGAAATAGAAAAGCTTCGGCAATCATCCCCGCAAAAACAAAAGTGAAGAATTCAAAAATGATATACGACCATTTACGGAAACACTTTTCAGGCCTTTCCCACGAAGAATTCTATGTCGTTTACCTGAATTTTGCCAATGAAATTATTGACACCAAACAACTTTCCAAAGGAGGAATGACGAGTACCGTCGTAGATGGAAAAGTACTTTTTCATCATGCATTAACCTGTCAGGCAACTGGATTCATCATCAGTCATAATCACCCAAGTGGAAATCGAGGTCCAAGCGATTCCGATAAAAACCTCACGTACAAACTGCGTGACTTCGCTAAACTTATCGACATGCAGTTGATAGATCACCTTATTTTCACAGATAATGGTTATTTTAGCTTCGCCGACGAAGGCCTTGTATAACTATGTCGCTTAAAAAAATCATAACCATAATTGGGGCTCGCCCTCAAATCATCAAAGCTGCTGCAATAAGTCGTGCAATAAGAGCTTCATACGCAGATCAATTGACCGAACTTATCGTTCATACAGGACAGCACTACGATGAAAATATGTCCGGTGTTTTTTTTGAGGAACTTGGAATTCCTAGTCCTACGTTTAATTTACATGTTGGTAGCAGTTCTCATGCCGTGATGACTGCGAAAATGATGGAGGGACTCGAGTCCATTTTTCTTTCAGAAAAACCGGATGCCGTATTGGTATACGGAGACACGAATTCAACTTTGGCAGCAGCTTTAGCAGCAGCGAAATTGCACATTCCACTCATTCATGTCGAAGCTGGTTTAAGAAGTTTCAATAAAACAATGCCCGAAGAATTGAATCGGATTGCCTGTGACCATATGAGTACCTTGCTTTTTTCACCAACGAAAGCAGGGATGGATAATTTAAGAAACGAAGGATTTGAATTACTTCCTGTTGAGAAAGCGACAATCAATCGTCCAAATGTATACCACTGTGGGGACATCATGTACGACAATAGCCTTTTTTTCTCCAAACTATCTGATGAAAAATCACGTGTTTTAGAAGAAAATCAAATGCTAGAAAATGAATTTATCCTTTGTACAATTCACCGGGACTCAAATACCGATGATGCACTGCATCTGAATTCCATTTTTGCAGCGCTCATACAAATCCATACTGAAACAGGTTTAGACATTATTCTTCCACTCCACCCTCGGACAAAAAAGAAAATGGACGCGTTATTGAATGCGGAATTAAGCACTAAAATCAATCTTTCGAAAGGCTTTAAACTCATTCCTCCAACTGGTTTTTTAGACATCATTTCACTTGAAAAAAATGCCAAACTCATCATGACTGATAGTGGAGGTATTCAAAAAGAAGCCTTTTTCTTCCAAAAACCATGCGTCATTTTGAGGGATGAAACGGAATGGATTGAAATGGTAGAAAATGGCAATGCACGATTAGCAGGATCAACTGAAAAAAGTATTTTTCAAGAGACAATGGAATTACTCAATACATCAAGTTTTAACTATCCTGATATCTTTGGTGATGGACAAGCAGCAACATTTATTTGCACAAAAATAGTGGAGGATTTACTATGCTAACAATTTACGTAGATGAAATTTCGAGCCGACTGAAATACACACTCAACTTTGTTTTTGAACAAAGGGGAATTGCCTTTCAGTTATGTAACGATTATATGCATTTCAAACAACTTGACGGAATAAAACTGAACTATTCCGAGCGGCAATTTGAACATGTACTTCAACTCGTTCCAAGTAAACTTTTGTTTGAAGAAACAATTGAACCATACGAAGTTACAACTGGACTTTTCTATCAAGAAGAATGTTTCTGTTTTAACGGCGTAATAGATCCACTTGCAAGTATTTTCTTTACACTTTCACGCATGGAGGAATACCTCACAGATCAAAAAGATAGTTTGGGTCGTTTTCCTGGAAAAAGCAGCCTTTTGTATCAATACAATTGGCACGAAAAAGCGATGTGTGATCGATGGAGTAACGATTTTTTATTGTACTTAAAAGAATCGTGTTCGTTAAAATGGAATCCTAAATTAGAATTGATCGAATCCATTGCAACCTTCGATATTGACAATGCTTTTGCTTATCTGCATAAAAATACACTACGAACACAACTTGCCACAGCAAAAGATTACCTATACAATCGAAAGGAACGGATTTTAGATCGAAAAAAAGTGCTAGCTGGCGAAATGAAGGATCCATACGACACGTATGAATTCATTCAGACATTAGCTTTATCAGGAGCAAATGTACTTATTTTCTGGTTGCTTGGCGATTATGGTACCTACGATAAAAACATTTCACATTTACAACCGAATCAACGTTCACTGATTCAAAAAATGTCGGATTATGCCGAGATTGGTATCCATGCGAGTTATGGCTCCAATGAATCTGAATACCAATTGGGAATCGAAATTGAGCGATTAAACTTGATTACCCAGAAACCCGTTACAAAAAACAGGCAACATTTCTTGGTTTTAAATCTTCCTTTGACCTATCAATCCCTCATTCATCAAAACATTACTGACGATTATACCATGGGATATGCCGATATTGTTGGCTTCAGAGCTGGGACGGCACGTGTATTCAATTGGTTTGACTTAAGTACAAACGACACCACCACTTTGCGCATTCATCCGTTCACTTACATGGATGGAACCTTGCACGAATACCTCAAACTAAGTCCACAGGAAGCGATGGAGAAGATTAAGTCACTTTACCAAGAAATCTGTCAATGTGGAGGACAATTCTCCTACATTTGGCACAATGAGACCATTGGAGATTATGCCCATTGGAAAGGATGGAAAGAAGTTTTTTCCTACACGATTAATTTAAATCAAACCGATTTTATTTAAGCTGCAACATGAAACGATTTTTATTCATTGGACTTTTGCTGGTGACTTTTACTTCATGTAAACGAGAATGCATCAAGAATCAAGCAGCATCATGTTTGGAACAAGCTCCAGATGGAACTACCTGCATGGCTTATTGGGAGAGTTGGATTTACAATCCAGAAACAGACAATTGTGAATTCAAAGGTTATAGCGGATGTGGACCTATTGGATTTGAATCGGAATCGGCATGCGAAGAATGTGAATGCCACAAATAAAGGAATTGATGAGCGTAACTAACCTAATTTTAAGTTTTTGTATTGCCTTCATTTTGTTTGGATGTGAAAAACCTGAATTAGCGATGGATGTCCCAACATGTATCGAAAATAAAATTCAAGACATTCAAAACAAACCCGTTGAAAATCCAGCGAAAGAAGTTTGGTTATGGAAATACAATGGTGTGAGCTATTATTATTTTACAGCAGCCTGCTGTGATCAATTTAGCACATTGTACGATGCTGATTGTAATTTCGTTTGTGCGCCAGATGGTGGATTCACGGGAATGGGTGATGGAAATTGTGTTCCAGGAATATTGAATGCAACAAAAACTTTGGTCTGGAAAGACCCTCGTTGATTAGTAAAAGCAGGTTTTTTCTCTTCCGAGACGAAAGGCGATTGTCATTCCTGAATAAACATACCAATCTTTTGTAGAAGGATTTCCCCTCACCCCGTATTTCGATCCATCCAAACTGCGGTTCGATAGGTCTGCTGCCATTTGTGACACTTCTTTATCAATTACTTTTGAATTCGCATAAGTGCCTGAACCAACGTCATCTAAATAATCTGTGAATGTTTTGCGGATGGCCAGGTCAAAATTCACTGTTAATTTATTGCCGATGGCAAACTTAACACCCATCCCTAGCGGGACACACAATTGGTATAGACTATATGGTTTTCTTGTTGCTATGGATGTTCCTTGTCCCTCCGTTGAAAGTGGTTGCAATGCGACCAACGAATCCTTGTACATCGCCATCGGATTCATATGAAATGCACCTATTTGCGCCATTAAGTAAACAGTTCCAGCATTTTTATTTCCTTTTCCAAAGGTGAATGGGACATAATGAAATTCTAATCCTCCAGCAACTTCGTGAATGACTGAACGAAATTCTAGGTTTCTATTTACAAATAAGGGATTGGAACTTTCTTTATCGTATGCCTCGACTTTGCCATATAAGTAATTCAGGCGTAGTGTAATTCTTGGTTGCAAATTGTAGCGGTACATCAGACCACCGGACCAATTACTTTGATAAAATGGTTTGAATTGATTCAAGTCTCCGATGTAATACATCTTTCCTATATTCAAACCAATTTCTGACTTAGAAAAAAAAGTCTTGCGCTGGGCTTTAAAGCTTCCAACGCAAGACATTATAATAAACATTAAAATCAGTTTTCGCATCGTAGTTGATAACGTATAAACTTACGATTTATTACGCTTTTCCGTTACGTTTACGATCACCTTCCTTTAAAAAGATTTTACGGATACGTAAGTTCTTTGGTGTTACTTCAACGTATTCATCTGATTGAATGTATTCCAAACACTCTTCCAAGCTAAATACTCTCGGTGGAGCCAAACGAACTTTGTCATCAGAACCTGAAGCACGCATGTTCGTCAGTTTCTTTGTTTTCGTTACATTCACACACAAGTCACCTGCACGAGAATTCTCCCCTATTACTTGTCCTTCGTAAATATTCTCATTTGGTGCGATAAAGAATTTACCACGTTCTTGAAGATTATTCAATGAGAAAGGAATAGAAGTTCCTTGTTCCAACGAAATCAATGAACCATTTTGACGACCAGGAATTTCACCTTTGTACGGTTGGTATTCCAAAAAGCGGTGGTTCATGATTGCCTCACCAGCCGTTTGTGTCAATAAGTAGTTTCTCAAACCAATGATACCACGTGAAGGGATTTCAAAGGTAACGATCATACGTTCGCCTTTCGGAACCATATTTTTCATTTCACCTTTACGGCGTGTTACTGCTTCAACAGCTGTTCCACTATGCTCTTCAGGTAAATCGATTGTTAATTCCTCAATCGGCTCACATTTAACGCCATCCACTTCTTTGATGATAACTTGTGGTTGTCCAACTTGCATTTCGTAACCTTCACGACGCATTGTTTCGATTAATACGGATAAGTGAAGTACACCACGTCCGAATACCATCCATTTGTCAGCTTTGTCTGTGTCTTGAACACGCATCGCCAAGTTTTTCTCCAATTCTTTTGTTAGACGGTCCGAGATGTGACGTGATGTCACAAACTTTCCTTCCTTACCGAAGAATGGTGAATCATTGATGGAGAACAACATACTCATCGTAGGCTCATCCATTTTGATTGTTGGCAACGGTTCAGGATTTTCAGCATCACAAATAGAATCTCCAATTTCGAATCCTTCAATACCTGTTACCGCACAAAGATCTCCAGCTTGAACTTCAGCCACTTTCATGCGCTCAATTCCTTCAAATACAAAAACCTCTTTGACTCTGTGTTTTTCCAATCGTCCGTCCGATTTAGACAAAATAATGGGTTGATTTTCTTTCAAGACACCTCTAGACAAACGTCCAATCGCGATACGACCAACATATGAAGAGAAATCCAAAGATGTCACCAACATTTGGGTATTTCCTTCTTCGATTTTACGCGGTGGGAAGTACGTCAAAATACAATCTAGTAACGGAGTAATGCTTGTCGTTGGTTGTTTCCAATCTTCAGACATCCAACCATTTTTCGCCGAACCATAAATGGTAGGGAAATCCAATTGTTCCTCGTTTGCATCTAATTCGAACATTAAGTCGAATACTTTTTCATGCACTTCTTCCGGTGTACAGTTTTCTTTGTCCACCTTGTTGATCACCAACAATGGTTTCAATCCCAAAGAAAGTGCTTTTTGCAAAACGAAACGTGTTTGAGGCATTGGACCTTCAAAGGCATCCACCAAAATACACACTCCATCCGCCATGTTCAAAACGCGTTCAACTTCACCTCCAAAGTCGGCGTGACCTGGGGTGTCAATGATGTTGATTTTCGTGCCTTTGTATGTTACAGAAACATTTTTAGAGACAATCGTGATTCCACGTTCGCGCTCTAAGTCATTGTTATCCATGATCAAGTCACCTGTTGGACGATCACGTTCGTTGATCATTGTTCCTGCTTCAATGATTTTATCCACCAATGTCGTTTTACCGTGGTCAACGTGTGCAATGATGGCGATATTTCTAATTTCCATAATACTATTATGATTTTTTGTATCTACTTATTTGAGTTTCTAATTATGAACGTTTGCGGTCTCCACCGAACGATTTTCTTTCACCACGTGGACGATCTCCGCCCTCGCTTTTTCCGAATCCACCACTACGGCTAGATCCACCTGTGCTTCCACCTTCAGAGCGACCAGCGTAACCGCCGCCACCTGATCCACCAGAGCGACCAGCGTAACCGCCACCACCTGATCCACCAGAACGACCTGCATAGCCTCCGCCACCAGAACCGCCTGAACGACCTGCGTAACCTCCGCCTCCTGATCCACCAGAACGACCAGCGTAACCGCCGCCACCTGATCCACCAGAACGACCTGAGAATCCGCCGCCACCTGAGCGAGAATCACCTCCAAAACGTCCGCGTCCACGTCCGCCTTCGCTGCGACCTGATCCACCTTCTTTTTGTGCAGTAACTTCAATGTTAACTTGGTGACCTTCAAAGTCAGTTCCGTTTACATTTTTCAAGATTTTTTCTGTGTGCTCTTGATCTGCCTCAAAGAATGAGTAAGAAGTCAATAAGTCAATGCGTCCAACTGCTTGAGAATTCAAACCTGTTGCATCACAAACAACTCTTAACAACGCACCTGGATTCAATCCATCGCGTTTTCCAAGGTTAACAAAGAAACGAGTTTTTCCTTCTTCACGTGTACGATCAGATTTTCCACCTTTTCCACGTTCACCACCACGATCATCTCTCGCAGCAGCATTTAAATCTCCCGCACGATCATAATAGTTAATGAAACGATTAAACTCAGTAGAAACAAAACGCTTGATGATGTCTTCTTTCGACAAACTTTCGAATGCTTCCAAAATTTGTGGCATAAACTTCGCGATGTCGTCTTCTTTCACTTCCGTTGCAATGGTTTTGTTAATCAATTTCATCAACTGAATTTCACAAATTTCCTCTGCGTTTGGAATTTCGCCAACGGTAAACGTTGTGCGCATTTGACGTTCGATGGCTTTAATCTTGCCAATTTCACGTCCATTGATTAACACCAATGATTCACCTTTCTTACCAGCACGAGCTGTACGTCCACTTCGGTGCGTATAGTTTTCGATATCATCTGGTAAATTGTAATTGATGACATGTGTAATGTTGTCAATATCAAGTCCACGTGCAGCAACATCTGTCGCTACTAGGATTTGTAATTCCTTTGAACGGAAACGGTCCATTACACGATCACGCATTGCTTGCGTTAAATCTCCATGTAAAGGTTCTGCGTTATATCCCTCGCGACCTAATTTCTCAGCAACTGTTGCTGTTTCGTTTTTGGTACGACAGAAAATCAATCCGTAAATAGTTGGATTAAAATCGATTAAACGTTTTACCGCTTCGTAACGATCGCGTTCCTTCACCATATAATAGATGTGGTCGATGTTTTCGTTACTTTGATTTTTGTGTCCAATAGAAACCTCTAAAGGATCATGCATGTATGTTTTTGCAATACGCGCAACTTCCGTTGGCATTGTTGCAGAAAACAACCATACATTTTTCTCTACAGGCGTTGTTTCTAAAACCGCGTCAATATCTTCTTTGAATCCCATGTTCAACATTTCATCTGCCTCATCTAGCACGACATAACGCACTTGAGATAGTTGAATGACTTTACGATTCATTAAATCAACTAGACGTCCAGGAGTAGCCACAATAATGGATGTCCCTTTCTTAATGTCCGTGATTTGTTTTCTGATATCCGTTCCTCCATATACCGCTGTAATGTTACAGTCAAGGTACTTAGCAAATACATTTAAGTCCTTCGCGATTTGCAAACAGAGTTCGCGAGTTGGACAAATGATCAAACCTTGTGGAAGTCTGGCTTTTGTATCGATGTTATTAATTAACGGCAAGCCGAACGCTGCCGTTTTTCCTGTTCCTGTCTGCGCTAGGCCGACAAAGTCGCAATCCTCCTGCATCAGGTACGGAATTGCTTTTTCTTGGATGGGGGTCGGTGCTTCAAAACCCAATTCTGTTAACGACTTCAGCACCTCACTCCTCAATCCGAGCTCTTCAAATGTCATCTTGTTATTTTAAATTTGGGTGCAAAGATACACATAATAAAAGGATAAGTTGTTAATAAGTTGATTCTTAATGTTAAAAAACCATTAAACCTCTTAAATAGGAGTCATTTAAGTGGACAAAACACACACAAAGAACGACTAAGAATGAAAATACCGGTAAACAAAATTTGACTTGCTTTGTGTGCGTATTCATCGTATCTTGTCTGCATGTTTTATTTTGATCGCATTTTACGTTTTTCCATTTTTGTACTTGCGTGCATTTCGGCTGTTTATGGACAAAGAGTATCCTCTTTAAGGCCAGACATTTCGGTGGATTCTGTTTTAAAAGTCAAATTTGGTGCTTCAAAATTAGCCCTTGACCCAATTTCAAAGCACTTGTTTTATACGACTTCAGATGGAAAAATCTACGAAGTTTTTGAGGCTAGTCAGACCGACTCCTTGCGTTTTACAGCAAATGATCATGGCTTATCTCGTTTGCAAGGATTATGCTTTTTGGACAGCACGATGTACCTCGCTGGAAACATTTGGTATAGTACCACCGGTATCGGCATGATTATGAAAGGTAAATTACAAGAGGATGGATCACGCATTTGGACAACCATCGTTTTGACAGAGGCTTATCCAACCAGCAGTTCAACCGGAGATCATGGATTCACCGCATTGAATGTCGATCCATCACATCAGTTCTTGTTTTTCTCTGGAGGATCGCGCACGTCCTTCGGAGAGGTAGAAACGAACAATGGGAACTACCCGGGAATGCGTGAACAAGCATTAACAAGTAAAATTTACCGCGTTCCCATTGACGCTGAAAATCTCTATTGGCCGAACGACTCTTCATTTTTAGCGAATAGCGGCTATGTGTTTGCGGAAGGAACACGAAATGCGTATGACATGGCTTGGAATGCACAAAATCATCTTTTTGCCGTGGACAATGCCGGAGATCGCGATGACCCTGAAGAATTAAATTGGATTCAAGAAGGAAAACATTACGGCTTTCCGTGGCGCATCGGTGGAAATACCAATCCGTTGCTCAATCCAACCTATGACGCAAGTCAAGATCCTTTGATAAACCACTTGAACGGTGCATATTTAGCTGGACGCTTTAATGCCGATCCGAACTTCCCTCCTATTCCAGCGGGAATTCAATTTTCTGAACCACTGCGAAACTTTGGAAATGCCGCAGATTATTTCAAAGACGAAAGTACCGGTCAGATTAAACGGGCTAGTGGAGAGGGAACAAGTGTTCAAACGTTTACGCCACATCGTTCACCCCTTGGACTCATCATCGATCGTGATAGTTTGATGATGGGCGTTTACAAAGGAAAATCTTTTGTGATGAGTTTTATGCCCGGAGGAGACAGTACAGGATTCACACCGCTTTCCCCGTGGGGTTCGCCTTGTCCATTTGTCGATTCTTCGCGCGAATTAGTCATGATGGACATTCAATATGACGATGTCCTAGCGGATTACACGATTCACTCGGCGAATGTCGCAACTGGATTCTATTTACCTGTTGACGTTGAGCAAATCGGAAATACACTGTATATCATCGAAAACAACGGTGTCTTATGGAAACTTGACTTTCCCGTCGGCACTACCGAACCTCCCATTTGTTATGCTGCTGGACTCATTGTTTACCCCAATCCATTTTCAACGAGTTGTTCGGTCTATTACCCGAATCCAAGCAATGAATCTCGGGTTATTCGTCTTTACGCCAGCAATGGACAACTGGCCTTTGAAAGTGAAGGATTTATTGATTCTACATACGAACTGCTGAAAGCATCCATCGCAAAAGGAAGCTATACACTTGTCTTGCAAGCGGGAGAGGAAATTCTAGCCCGTCAGAAGGTGATCATTTACTAACTCGGATAAAGCCAAAAAACTAGGTACTATGTCTGTCCTGATTCTATTTTGAATTTCTCTGCGAAGTGTATACAACATTCATTTACAAGATCCCAACTCCGCGCATGAAAAGATGTAACGTCAACCCTCACGACGAAGTTACGTGAAAATTTCTGGCTGTTTGAGCCGAGGCACGAGGCGAGTTTCAGAAATTTTAGCAACGAGGAAGATGAGGGTCGATTCATCTTTTAAGCGCTAGACTTTTTTGTTACTTTTTGGGGCAATGCCAAAAAGAAAGAATACTAAAATAGTTTCTTTTATCCCCAAACTTTTAGTTGTCAACCACTAACTCAATGGAAGCAAATTTCAATTATTTTCATCTTTACACAACATGAAATAAAAAACCCGCGTTTACAAAGACTAAATTTCCTATTTTTGACCCAAATTAAAACGAACACATGAATCTGACAGGTATCATTTCCATCTCTGGTAGACCAGGACTATTTAAAGTTATCGCCCAAGGAAAAAACAGCGTTATTGTTGAATCAATGATTGACAAAAAACGTTTTCCAGCATACGCTACAGAGAAAATTTCCACTTTAGAGGACATCAGCATTTTCACGTATGAGGAAGATGTAAAATTGACTGAAGTGTTGTCAAAAATGAATGAATCCTTTACCGATAATTGTCCTTCACACAAAGAAGACATGAAAACGTTAGAGGCTGCATTAGCGACTTTTTTACCGAACTGGGACAAAGAACGTGTGTATCCATCAGATGTTCGTAAAATTTTCCAATGGTATCATTTAATCAAACAAGCAGGATTATTTGAAGCTTCAACAGAGGAAACTACGGAAGCCCCTGTGAAAGAAGCAAAAGTGAAAGCGGAGCCTGCTAAGAAAAAAGCAGCAACAACTGCAGGTCCAGCTAAAGCGGCTAAACCAGCAAACATGAAGAAAGCGGCACCTGTGAAAACAGGAAGTTCTCGCGGAAAATAACATAGAATGCATTTACGAAAATTCACCTGTCCATTCGTCAGGTGAATTTTTTTGTCCTAAAAATACGGAGATATGAAAATCGAAAGAAACAAACGACAATTTATAAAAGAAGACTTAAGTATCCAATCTTGGGAAGATTTGAAATCCTATTTCGACGATTTACTCGACCGAGAAATAGGCACTAAAGAGGGCTTTCAACAATGGCTTTTGGACCGAAGTGAGTTAGATGCTGTATTAGAAGAGGATTTGGCTTGGCGTTACATACGCATGTCCATTGAAACGAATAACGAGGTTTTAGCGAACGCGTATACGTTTTTTGTGACGAAAATTCAACCAGAATTGGCGCCATTGGACGATGCGTTAAACCGAAAATTCATGGAGTCACCTTTTCGAAAAGACTACACAGATTCCGCGCATCAAATTTATTTTAGGAGCATTGAAACGCAAGTGAATTTATTTCAGGAGAAAAACGTTTCCATCGAGGCCGAACTCAACGAATTGGCGCAAAAATATGGCGCCATAAGTGCAGCGCAGTCCATCGAATACATGGGTGAAACAATCACGATGCAAAAAGCGAGTCAATTGTTGAAAGAACAAGACGAAGAAATTCGTCGAACCGTATTTAACAAAATGGTTGAACGTCGTCGAGCGGATACAGAAACGTTGAACGAGTTGTATACTCAATTGATTACAAAGCGACACGAATTAGCACTGAATGCTGGGTTTGAAAATTTCAGAGATTACAAATTCCAATCCTTAGGTCGTTTCGATTACAGCAAAGAAGATTGCTTTGCGTTTCACCACGCCATCAAAACACACATTGTTCCGTTAGTGAAGGACATTCAAGCGAAAAAACTGGCCATCACAGGAGAAGCAAAATTCAAACCGTGGAATACGGAGGTTGATCCAGAAGGAAAAGCCCCACTCAAGCCATTTGAAACAGGAAAAGAAATGTTGGATGGTTGTATTCAAATGTTAGGGAACTTGAATCCCTACTTTGCTGATTGTTTGAAAACCATGGAAGAAATGGGTCACCTGGATCTTGACTCGAAAGCTGGAAAAGCACCAGGCGGGTACAATTATCCACTGTATGAAATTGGCGTTCCCTTTATTTTCATGAATGCCGTTGGAGCACAGCGGGATTTAGTCACGATGATTCACGAGGCTGGACATGCTGTTCACTCCTTTTTAAGCCGTGATTTATCCTTAACCGGATTCAAGAACTTACCCTCCGAAGTGGCAGAATTAGCATCGATGTCCATGGAGTTACTTTCCATGAAAGAATGGGGACATTTCTATGCAAACGCAGACGATTTGAACCGAGCAAAACGCGAACAATTAGAAGGAGTGTTAAAAGTCCTTCCGTGGATTGCGCAAATCGACGCCTTTCAACATTGGGTGTATGAACATCCGATGCATTCAGTAGAAGAACGTCTAGGACATTGGACTCAATTGTCCAAAGATTTTGGCACAGGATTAACAGACTGGACAGGCTACGAAGATCAAATCGCTACTTCTTGGCACCGACAATTGCATTTATTTGAGGTTCCATTTTACTATGTAGAATATGGCATTGCGCAACTAGGCGCACTTGGCGTGTGGATGAACAGTTTAACAGATTTCGAGTCCGGATTAACGGCATATCAAGCAGCCTTGAAACTCGGATATACGAAGTCTATTCCAGAAATTTACGAAACGGCGAAGGTTCCTTTTGACTTCTCCTCTGAGCGACTGAAATCCTTAGCAGATTTCATTCAGTACGAATTAAAAAAACTGGACTAGAAATAAATTCGACTTGAATTTGCGCAGATTTTAAATTTCTCTTTATATTTGCACCCTCCGGCGAGATAGCTCAGTTGGTTAGAGCGTAGGATTCATAACCCTAAGGTCCCGAGTTCAACTCTCGGTCTCGCTACTGAAGAAACCCTGACGATACTGTCAGGGTTTTTTATGTCTTCATTTTTCGTAATGGCTTATCGAAGTATTGGCATTAGATCGTAGGATTCATAACCCTAAGGTCCCGAGCACTGACGAACTTTTGATGATTCAAAAGTTGTCAGAATGCTGATCTTGCGTCAGCATTCAATTCTCGGTCTCGCTACTGAAGAAACCCTGAC
>JAHEMR010000029.1 GCA_024643545.1 Crocinitomicaceae bacterium
CAGGCTGCAGCGTTGGTTGTCTTAGATAGTTTGTCGACATGGAAATTAAGAGCCAACAACGAAACTGCCATTGCGCGTTTTTCCTTGAATTTAACAGCTAATTCGATTGCAACACAAAACGAAAGTTGGCGTTCAACAAGTTACAGTTGGGATTTTGGTGATGGTTCAACGTCGTCGACAGTTTCACCAACGCATACTTTTACTTCAGCGGGAACTTTTACTGTTCAATTGATTGCCCAAAACGAATGTGGTTCTGATACAGCAAGTATGCAAGTTGCAGTGACACAATTGGGAGTGGAGGAACACAATACAGCGATTCAATTGCTCAACAAAGGCAATAATTGCTTCGAATTCTTTTCTTCTGTAAAGATTGATGCCATAGAAGTATACAATGCGTTAGGGCAGCAAATGAATGCTGTGTCATTCACAAATAACACACTTGATTTCTCTTTGGTTGCAAAGGGTGTTTATTACATTCAATTTAAAAGTTTTAGTGGACAAACTTCGCTTAAAATTCGAGTGGAATAAAGATTTTCAAGGCAAGTTGCGTGTGAAAAGCACTTAAATAAAGCTATTTCACATTAAATCCTTCATCAAAGATTTAACAGCTAAAAGGTTGAATAATCGTTTATTAATCAATATATTTGCTTCGAAAATTACAAATCAACTTTATGAAATACCTTTTCAGTTTACTCGTGCTATTCAGCACATTTAGCATGATTGCCCAACTTCCATCTTATGTTCCAACCAATGGCTTAGTTGGTTACTGGCCGTTTAATGGCAATGCCAATGATGAGAGCGGAAATGGAAACAATGGAACAGTAAATGGTGCAACTTTGACTACCGACCGTTTTGGCGTTGCGAATAAAGCGTATAGTTTTGCAGGAAATGGTTCAAATAACAAAATTTCAGTTAACAATCCTATTAATTTACCTTTAGGTAATCAATCTAGAACAATTTCTGTTTGGTTAAGAACAAATAGCACTTATTGGGGAAGATATATTGTAGTATACGGAGGAACTAATTTTTGTTCTATTGGAACTTCAACAAGTGGTGGTGGAAATATAAATTATGCTGGAGGATTAGGAGTAGGAACATTTCCTACTCAAACAATATATAATAATCAGTGGGTTCAAGTAACTGTTACATATGATGCTCTAACACAAACGAGTAAATTTTATTCTAACGATCAATTAATTTCTACAGCTACCAACATTTCACATAATACTAATTTAGGTGCTTTGATTTTTGGAACTAAACCTTCTACTTTTATTACTAATCCTGGTGATGATTACATTTGGCAAGGAGAGTTAGACGATATTGGTATCTGGAATAGAGCGCTTTCTCAAGCTGAAATAACAGGATTAAATAGTCAAACACCCATTCCTCCAACGTGTAACATCACTACTTCAGATTCTACCTTATGTTTGGGGGAAAGTACCACTTTAACTTCAACGGCTCCAAGTTCTTCCAATGCAAGTTTTTGCACAAGTGCTTCTTTGCCTTCTAATTTGCAAACTGGATTAGTAGGATATTGGCCATTTTGTGGGAATGCGAACGATGTATCAGGAAATGGAAACAATGGGACGGTTAATGGAGCAACATTAACAACAGACCGATTTGGTAATGCCAATAGTGCGTATAGTTTTGATGGGGTTTCAAGCAAGATTAATTGTATGTCTCAAGGTATACCAACAAATGGTTCGTTTTCAGTTTCATTTTGGGTTAAACCAAATTCCTTAACTGGTTATCAAGAATTTATGAGTCAGAATTTTTGGCCAAATGCATTTTATATAGGTATGAATGGTGGTTATATTAGATGCGGAGACACATGGCAAAATACTGGTGCTCAAATTTTTACTAATATTTGGCAAAATATTGTTGTGGTAAGAACGTATCAAATGGGTGTAAAAATATTTTTGAATGGATCGTTGTTAACTCAACTAAATAATGACATTACGATAAATAACACATTTGATCCACTTGTTTTTGGGAAGCAATATGGAACTAATATGGAATACTATGATGGTGTTTTAGATGATGTAGTTACCTGGAACCGTACACTTTCAGCTTCCGAAATTCAACAATTGTACACACAAGGTCAAACAACGTATGCATGGTCTCCTGGAGGAGCAACAACACCATCCATCACCGTTTCACCAACTGCAACAACAACGTATACGTGTACAACTACTGTAAATGGTGTTGCATGTACTGATGCGATAACTGTAACAGTTGATTCATTGAATTTTTCGTTGCCGGCTACAACCAATGTTTGCGGCACAAGTACCACGCTTTCAGCTACAGCAGGAGCAACGTCTTATTTGTGGAATACGAATGCAACAACCGCTTCCATTACTCCAACTTCAAGTGGAATTTATTCATGCACTGCAACGAAAGGAGCATGTGTAAAAAGTGCTTCAACGCAATTGGTGATGTTAAATCCAATTGTTTCAACTTCAGATTCAATCCTATGTGTTGGTGAGAGTACAACCTTAACTTCAAACACAACAGTTTCGCCTTCTTCTATCTGTTCAGGTGCGGCACTACCAACGAATTTACAAACTGGTTTAGTGGGCTACTGGCCATTTTGCGGCAATGCGAATGATGCATCTGGAAATGGAAACAACGGAACAGTCAATGGCGCAACCTTAACAACGGATCGTTTTGGAAATTCAAACAGTGCATATAGTTTTGATGGCAACGATTGGATTTCAGCGACAAGAGCGCATCAAGCTGTTTTCACAGCAAGTGTGTGGGTTCAATCTACCAATGGCAATTGTAACAAGCCAATTTTGGATGCCAATAATGCTTCTTGGGAATTGTACAGTGATTGTGCCAATGGTCAATTAAGTTTCATTATGTGGAATGGTGGAACGTATACTTATCACTCAACAAATGTAGTTTTAGGAACAAATACGTGGTACCATGTTGTAGCTGTTTATGCTAGTTCACAAGTTAAAATTTATGTCAATGGAAGTTTAATTACAACCCAAGTTACTACAGCTGTTCCAGCAATTTCGGGCGTATTAAACATGGGAGCAAGTTTGTCTGGGTCTTCTCAATATTTCACCGGAAAATTAGATGATATTGGTATTTGGAGCCGCGCTTTGACCCTTGCAGAAATTCAACAATTGTATGCACAAGGTGAAACAACATATGCTTGGTCACCTGGTGGTGCAACAACTCAATCAATCACTGTTTCACCAACTACAACAACAACCTATACGTGTACCACAACGGTAAACGGAGCTTCGTGTACGGATGCAATAGTTGTAACAGTAAATCCATTACCATCCGTAAATGCAGGAACGGATCAGTCTGTTTGTTTAAATCAACCAGTTACATTAAGTGGTTCAGGCGCAACAAGCTATTCGTGGAATAATTCTGTACTAAACAACACACCATTTACACCAACGGTTACAACAACTTATACCGTTATTGGAACGGATGCCAATGGTTGTGTAAATACAGACAATGTTTTGGTTACAATTAAACCTTTGCCAGCTACCGATGCAGGTTTGGATCAATCGATTTGTATTGGTAATCAAGCAATTTTCAATGCTACAGGAGCTTTCAGTTATTCTTGGAGCAATGGCGTAGCCAATAACGTTCCTTTTTTCCCAACAACAACTGCTAATTACATTGTAACAGGTACGAATACAAATGGGTGTATAAAGACAGACACAATGACAATAACGGTCAATGCATTACCAATTGTCAATGCTGGTTCAGATACTTCTGTTTGTTTTGGTCAAAATGCAACCTTAACTGCTACTGGTGCTGTATCATATTCATGGGTACCAGGAAATGCAACTACTGCGAGTATCTCAGTTTCACCAACAGTAACTACATCTTACATTGTTACAGGAACCAATGCCAATGCATGTCAAGGAAAAGATACTGTTATAGTGACAATCAAACCATTGCCTTCTATCAATGCAGGCAGTGACAAAACAATTTGCGCAGGCGATTCAGTTGCGTTAACAGCTTCAGGTTCACCTTTAATTACTTGGAATAATGGAATATTAAATGGTGTTTATTTTTACCCAACTTCAACTACAACTTACACAGTTACTGGAACTGGAGCAAATGGCTGTACCAATACGGATCAAGCTGTTGTGTTTGTAAATGCCTTGCCGAATGTCAATGCGGGAGCAGATACTGCGGTGTGTAATGGTTCTTTCCTAACACTTTCTGGAAGTGGCGCTGTAAGTTATACATGGAGCAATAGTGTGACGAACAACGTTCCATTTATTCCATCGTTATCAAACACATTTACGGTTGTTGGAACAGATGCCAATGGGTGTAAAGATTCAGATCAAATTCAAGTTACTGTTAATGTTCTACCTCCGGTAAATGCTGGAAACAATGTGGCTATCTGTATTGGCGATTCAATCCAATTGAATGGTTCGGGAGCAGTGAGTTATGTTTGGGACAATGGCGTGATCAACAATACAGCTTTTTATCCAACCAGCACTTTAACGTATCATGTCATCGGAACGAATGCAAATGGTTGTTCGAATTCAGATTCTGTAATTGTTACCGTTAATCCTTTACCAATCGTTTTTGCAGGAAATGATACATTGTTGTGTGACCAATCAACATATACCTTGAGTGGCTCAGGAGCAACAACTTATACTTGGAATAATGGCGTTACCAATGGTGTGCCTTTCACTGTAACAGCAAACAATACATATACCGTTCAAGGAATTGATGGGAATGGTTGTCAGAA
The DNA here is from genome assembly GCA_024643545.1 of Crocinitomicaceae bacterium. Classification (GTDB taxonomy): domain Bacteria; phylum Bacteroidota; class Bacteroidia; order Flavobacteriales_D; family Crocinitomicaceae; genus UBA952. The sequence continues at coordinate 4,736 of JAHEMR010000029.1, forward strand.
TTCCGACCAAGTTACGCTTACCACAAAACCATTGCCAACAGTTGATGCAGGAAGTGATAAAGCTGTTTGTTACGGAGATTCACTCTTTTTTACAGCAACTGGTACTGGTGTTTCATATAGTTGGAGTAATGGCTTGATTAATGGAGATTACTTCATTCCAACATCCAATATGACATTAACTGTAACAGCTACAGGTGCAAATGGTTGTACACAAACAGATCAAGTTCTTGCGACCGTAAATCCGTTGCCAACTGTTGATGCTGGTCCAGATCGCATTATTTGTAAAGGGCAAGCAATCGCTTTAAACGCAGTAAGCAATGGCTCGATTGTTTGGGGTGGTGGAGTAGTTAATAATTTACCATTTAATCCTTCAACAACAGCTACTTATGGCGTAACAGCAACAAGTGCTGCGGGTTGTGTAAATACAGATGACGTAACAGTTACTGTAGGTGATTATCCAAATGCTAATTTTTACACACAAACACCTACACAGTATTCTCCAAATTCAACCTTTGATTTTGTGAACCTTTCAACGGGTGCAGCAACCTATGATTGGGATTTTGGTGATTTAATTGGAACATCTACAGTTGAGAACCCTTCGTATACCTATCAACCATTAGTTACAGCTACTTATTTTGTGACCTTGGTTGTAAGTTCAACATTAGGTTGTAAAGATTCACTTACGTCTATTGTTCAATTAATTAATAATTCTCCAGGTATCGATGTAATTATTCCAACAGGATTTTCTCCAAATAACGATTCAGACAACGACGATTGGACGATTTACGGCATTGAGAATTATCCAAATTCTAAGATTTCAGTCTTCAACCGATGGGGATTAAAAGTATTTGAAGGAAGTGAATTATTTCCAACTTGGAATGGAATTTATGGAGGCGTAATGCTTCCAACAGCAGATTATTATTACATCGTTGAACTTTCTGACGGCAGAAAATTCAATGGTGTTGTTACATTAAAACAATAAGCATGAAAAAGTTGAGCTTAAGTATATTTTTATTCGTTGGATTTATTGCTTGTGTAAATGCACAGCAATTACCCATCTTTACTAATTATTTTTTCAATGATTACGTCATCAACCCTGCATTTACAGGAAGTGAACGTTTTTCACCTGTAC
>JAHEMR010000018.1 GCA_024643545.1 Crocinitomicaceae bacterium
CCACCAAAATATCTGGCAAGAACAGTTTTAATAAGTCAAGGTAATTATCCAAGGGTCTTTTTTATGCAAAAATCAGCATTATATTCAAATCCCTCCCCAACTTTTGGTTATGATCCAAAAACACCCGCAAATTGCACAGCAATTTTGGGTTTATGCTTGTTATGAACTCCCCCAAAGGAATACGCGCCAGCGTAATCCTGAACCTTCGTTCAACATTTATGTTGATAAGCGGAAAAAACAAAAATACCCGCAAATTGCAAAGCAATTTTGGGTTTGTGCTTTTTATGAACTCCCCCCAAAGGAATACGCTTCAGCGTAATCCTGAACCTTCGTTCAACATTTATGTTGACAAGCGCATAAAAACATAAAAAATCCCTCAACTATAATCTAGCCGAGGGATTTTTCTTTTATTCAAAAAAGTGATTATTCCAGAATGAATATTTTCTCTTTCGAGCCATCACTGTAAGTGTATATTAACAACTTATTTGCTTGAACACTTGTTTCTCTTCCCATGAGATCTGATACCCTAATGAGTTGTTTCGTATGACCTGAAAGTTCTTCGATTCCTGAAAACGCTACATTTATCGAAGAAGACATCAAGATTGAATGGATGTTTGTATTCTTCTGAAAACAATATAAAATAAATTCTAATTCGTTGCATCCCATTCCTAATCCCGGGTAATAAACTGGATAATTCTGCATTAACATTCCCATTGAATCAATTACAGACCAGACAACCATTAAACTGTCCATTGGATTTGTTGGGAAAGTCATTAAACTGATAAATGCCGTATCAACTGAACTGAAGTCCAAGAAACAATCCTCTAACATAGCGGTTGATGTACCTATACTTGGTGAACATCCTGAACCACCATTGATGATTAGTGTGTCTCCAGTTAATTGGGATGCATCTAATACATCTATCCATGTAACATCCTGACAACCATTTGCATCTGTAACCTCACAATAATAAATTCCAGGACATATGTTTGTTATCGTATTTGTTGTGAGTGTTCCAATACCTATCCAGTTATAAGAAATGGGTGCCATGCCATTGATTACTGTAACGGTGGCGGTGCCATCACAAGTAATCGAATCAAGTGAATTCGTAGTGGACATAATTAATTGATATCCTAGACATGGCGAAACCACTCCCTCTAAAATGGTAAAATATAATGTTTCCTGAAATCCACTTGTTGTGGAATAAGTAACGGAATAGTTACCTGCACACAACGAAGAAATAGAAGGAAAACCTGATGGTAAAACGGATGGTAATTGTGCAAATTCCTGCCAGATGATTGACATGGTATCCACGTTTGCGCAATCTAATGATGCAATTCCATCACACATATTAGGTCCAGAAGTGTTTGTGGTAAACACTTGTGCTTGCGAGAACACATTTAAGGAAATGACACTCAATAGTGATAAGAATAATGGTTTTAGATTTTTCATAAGTATCCTAGTTTTAAAAGTTTTTATTAATTGACTATTTTCTAGAACGTAAACATTCCTCGAATGAGGTGTTCGCATTTGAAAGAGCTGCTTCCATATGCGAAAAAGGAACCGAGTTTAAGAAAACTCCAAGAAGTTCTTTAAATAAGCTTACTTTTGCACCCAAATTCACAAATCATAGTATAGCATGGCATTCGAACGAAAATTGGAAGTATTAAAATCAATTGAGCCAGATGTTCATGCGTTTATTGCCGATAAAATGAATCTTCCAGAGGAATGTTGGCAACCTACTGATTTTATTCCAAATGCAGCCGATGCTGATTTTGCGGATCAAGTTCGTACACTTCAGGAAAGCATAGCGCAAGTTCCAGATACTGTAATGGTTTCATTGGTTGGAAACATGATTACCGAAGAAGCACTTCCAAGTTACCAGACCTTTTTCAATTTATTGGAAGGTGTCAATGTGGAACGCAATGTAGCAAGTACCGGTGCATGGGCACGTTGGTCTCGCTTGTGGACAGCAGAAGAAAACCGTCACGGTGATTTATTGAACAAATACTTGTACCTCAGTGGACGCGTTGAAATGCGTGAAGTAGAGACAACCATTCAACGTTTGATTCATAACGGAATCGATTTGCAAACAGCAGCAGATCCTTACAATGGATTAATTTACACCTCGTTTCAAGAGCGTGCAACAAAAATATCCCACGTAAACACTGGGAAAATCGCGTTTAAATCCGGGGATAAATTACTGGCGAAGATATGCAATACCATCGCAGGTGAAGAAGCTTTGCACGAAAAAGCATATAAGTTTTTCATGAGCAAAGTTTTTGAAGCCGATCCAAATGGTGGACTTGCCGCTTTCGTTCAAATGATGAAAAAGAAAATTGTCATGCCCGCTTCTTTGATGGACTTTGGGACAGAAAAAAATCAATACCTCAATTACGCATCGATCACTCAAAAAATTGGTGTTTACACAAGTCATGACTACGCGAATATCATCGATCACTTGGTGAAATTCTGGTCAATCGACAAATTGAAAGGACTCAGCGACGAAGGAAACAAAGCACAAGATTTCTTATCATCACTTTCTGAGCGCTATTTCAAATTAGCCGAACGACTACAAGAAACAACGGAAGTTCAATTGATTTGGTTGAATAAAGGAAAGTTGGCGCTTTAAAAGCGATAAACAAATGCGTTTATATTCATTCCTGCTCCTACTGATGCCATCATTACGCAATCACCCGGTTGAATGTCGTGACCTTCTAATTTCCCTTGTAAAATCAAATCCAATAAGGTTGGAACGGTTGCAACTGAACTATTACCAAGCAGATGAATACTCATAGGCATGATGTTTAACGGTGTTTCTTGTTTGTAAAGCCCATAAAATCGTTGAATAATGGCTTCATCCATTTTTTCATTTGCTTGATGCAGCAGTACTTTTTTGAGATCTTTCAATGCAACACCACTTTTTTCTAGTGCCATCTTCATTGCAACTGGAACATGGTTTAAAGCAAATTCATAAATTTTTCTCCCTTGCATTTTAATAAAGCGATCTTGTTCATTTTCTTGTTGTCCGAATGATTTGGCATTGTAAAGAAAATCGGCCTCTTCGAAGGAAAAAGTTTGGGACGCAAATCCAAGAACCCCTTTCGATTCTGTAGAATTGCCACTTAATACACATGCGCCTGCCCCATCTGCAAAAATCATTGAGTCGCGATCTGCTGGATCAACTACTCTGGAGAGCGTTTCGGAACCAATAACTAAACAATTCTTTGCTTGACCACTTTGAATATAAATCGTTGATTGAATCATGGCTTCTACCCAACCTGGACAACCAAAAACGATGTCGTAAGCAACACAATTGTTATTTCGAATACCTAAACGATGTTTGATACGTGACGCTAGACTGGGCATGAAATCAGATCGATTGGAACCGTGTTCGACATTTCCATAATTATGGGCGACAATAACGTAGTCAAGTTGCTCCTTATCAATGGTTGATTGTTCCAACGCCCGTTCCGCAGCTATTAGTGCAATATCATCGTTGTTTAATGCTTCACTCACATATCGTCGCTCAGAAATTCCTGTGATTTTTTCAAACTTTCGGATGATCGACCTTGAATCTTCGGTGATGATTTTCTGATAATCTGAGTGGAATTGATGTTTTAAAAAGTCTTCGTTCTTTACCCTGACTTCAGGTATGTAACTCCCAACACCATTGATGATTGCGCGCATATGGACTTATTTGTGGCCGTAACATCACTGCCACTCTTAAGTCAAAGTTAACAAAATTTTCACACTTAGTGTTAAAATGACATTTAGTCTGATTGTGATGTGATTAGGTCGGAAATTTGCATTAAAGTGATTGGGTGATATTTTATTAAGGATGTGAATCAGAAAATATATTCAGTACACACTATTTTTATGTATTAAAAACTATATCGTTTTTATTTCTTTAGAAAACAAAGCAAAAGATTTATTATCATCACTTTCTGAACGCTACTTCAAACTTGCGGAACGACTCCAAGAAACAACAGAAGTGCAATTGATTTGGTTGAATAAATCAAAGTTAGCGCTGTAGAATAGCTAAGGAACGATTTCTTTATGGACGATTCATTTTCTTCGCTACTTTGCGTTTACTGAGGAATTGTCCCAATAGCAATACGAAAGTACCGAACATTCCGAAAATATAAATCACATCCAGCAGGCGAAATCCAACTGTAAGAAAAAGTCCACATCCCAAAATAACGGGGATAATTATTTTAATGATTTTTTTCATTCTCCGGTTTTTTATTAGAATTTTATAGAGCTTTCTTCGCAGCTCGACGTTTACTAAAGTAAAGTCCAATGTACAGACCAGTCATCCCACAAATCCCAGAGAAAAGCGCTTGTCCAATAGGCAAACCAAGGACGATTAAAACACCAAATCCAACTAAAAAAGGGAAGACGATACGTAGGAAAATCTTTTTCATGACACTTATTTTTCAGTAAATATATGCAATTATTCTATCTCCAAACTCACATCAAAGGATAAATGTCCCGTTTGTGAAGCCTTGTAATTCGTGTGCCAATAATTATTTAACACATACAAATACAGTGGATTAACCGCAGCGTTTTCTCTTGTCCAAACTTTGGTCCCATTCACTTTTTCTTCTTGAATGATGGAACCGACTTCAAACAAACTAAATGCAGGCGCTTTAAGAATGAGCTTGCGCTTTTCATCGCTTAACTCTACCTGTTTACTCACGCAAATAAATTCTTTGTTGGAGCCCGGAAGTTGATCTCTTGGATAGCTTAAGTTGTGGTTTTCGGCCCCATAGTTTAACTTCCAATTAGATTCCTTGAACGGAAAAGCAATGTGTAAGGATTCCTTGTCGAATTCTTCGCTTTTATCTGCTTCGACATGAACGACGATGCGATTGGTGTTTTTCTTCCAGCTATAGCTGACTTGGACATGCTTAAAGCCGAGCAAATCGAAACTGAGATGAACGTACTTTTCATTTTCGTTTTCACGATCTTCCAGTACGGTGATATTAGTCGGGCCAAAAAACTGCATAGGAGAAATTCCTTTGGCGTAAATGAATTGCATAAAATCATACGAAGCATGTTCAGAAATGAGGTTCTCATGATCAACGATGATCTTCGTGATGCCTCCTGTACTTAGATCAACATCAAAGCTGGTGATTTTACTTTTTTTAACGCTTCGAATAGTTGTCGATTCAGGATATTGATAACCTAGTTTTTTACTTAAGCGTGTGTATTGTTGTTCCGCTGAATCCAAGAAGGACTTCTTAATGCGCCATTGTTCCGTAGTGAAGAAAATCGCTGGATCAGAAATGCTGCACCAAGATCCCCAGGTATGTTCGTGGAAAAGAATGATATTTCGGTGTAATTGATAAAATTCTGTTTCATGCATGGAGTACTTGTTTTTACTTCGTGCAAATTCATCCAAAGCAATGGTTTGCAAGGCTAATTTTCGATTGGTCATCTCTTCCACAGCAGTTGAATACGCTCCATCTTCCCAATACGGACTGATTTCACCCGTTCGAACCGGAATCTCTGAACCATAGTGCTTTTCGAAATTTTGATAAAGTGAATCGATGTTTCCGATGACTAACTTCGGTGAATCATAGCGCTCATTCCAAGCATGGACAAAGGAACATAAGCTCGTGTCCACAGGTCCGTTATCAGCGTTTTTGGTATAGCGTAATTGAACCAAATCATACGGATAATTGCTGCTTTGCAATTGGTGTACATATGCTGAAATACGTGACTCCCATTTGCTTTCTTTTTCACCGTCTTGTATGTTGTGAAAATACGAATAACCTTTACCTGCGGTCCAAACCAGAAGTTTTTCGCTCGAATTCAAACTTGGTTTCCAGTAAAATACGTGATCTCCGGTTTCTTTGATCACCCCGCCTACTCGATCACCGTGATCAGGTAAATTCTCCACGTAATTCGGTCCTAAGGATAAATAGGGAATGTGATTTCGTGTGTAATTGTTTAATCCATCGTAGGTAATCCCAGGAATGTCCGTAATCATTGCATTGGAAATACGAATTCCATAGGTTTTTTCTAATTGTTGCCCGTATTCAACCAACCAATTAAGTTCCTCGGCTTGAGAAAGTCCAGTTAAAACATTCGCGAAATTGGCAGAAAGCACAATATTCCCAGAACGGACATACTGAATAAACAAAGCTTTTTCGTTCGAACTTGCTTCCTTCATGAAGTTCTCAACGGCCCAAAGGGATTCCACATGCCAAATTGGTTTTTCGGGAGAATTTACGGAACGTTGAATCCATGCAATCGCTGAACGAATGTTTCGATTTTGAATCTGTTCCACTTCCGTTTGAAGGTGAGAATAACCAATGTCGTTGTGGGAATGGTGTATGATGTGAAAAGTGTAGTTTTTCGTTTCTTGAACCGTTACCAATTGATGGAAAACCTGCTTTCCAATGAAAATATGAATGCTGTCCGTTCCAACAAAATTCTTCGGATAACTCGGGAAGCGTAAGGAATTGTAGCCTGGATGAATGTTTCCATTGATGTCGAAATACTTCGATTGGATTTGGATTTCTTGTGTTTTTTCCGTGTACGGGTGATCCACTCGGACAATTAATTCCCGACTAAGTGCATTTTTGAGGATTAAATTACTCGCTTCCAATTGAAATTTCCAGTCACTACGGTGCATGAAAACCATGAGCCAATCGCGACTCTGCTCATCTTTTCCAGTAAATGAAAACTCAGCTTTCTCTTTGACCCATTCCGTTGGAACTTTTATGGTTAAATACCCAAAAACATCCTTGTTGATATCGTATTCAATGCATTGTAGCTCGTAACCCACCTCCTTTGAAATCCATGAATCTTCGAAAAAGAGTCCGTTGCGCTTTGCTTTTGTTTCCAATAAAAACAGTTCTTTTCCATTTAAATTGATTTGAAAATGACGATCTGCTGAACTCGTTCCGGAGGAGTGTCCAATTAAAAAGCGAAATTGTGTGAATGTAGCATTCCCGTTTGGTATTTCCGCACGCATCGTGATGATAGAATTCCCATTGCAACGCGTTAAAAGAGCGCTGTCTGCAAATTCGTGCAAGGGTGAAAAGTACTTCAATACTTCGCCGTTTACTTTTGAGAAAAAACCATCGACATGATTCGATTCTTGAGCGAATAATAGGGATGAATAGCTGAAAAAGAGAATCCAAATTACTTTTTTCATAAGCAGAAACAGATTTTATCAAAGATACAATTTCCGACTGTCTTGCTCCTATTCGAAATCCCTTATCTTTGTCAAAAAACACCATTATGCGCTTTAATTTATCTGAAATCAACGAACTCATTAAAAGTCGACGAACGATTTATCCCGAGCAATTTTCCACCCGAAAAGTTCAAAAAGATCAAATTGAATTGCTTTTGACGAATGCGCAATGGGCTCCAACACACGGAAATACCCAACCTTGGCGTTTTCATGTATTTACGGATGGTGGACTACAGAAATTAAGTACTTTCTTGGGGGAAACGTATTTGAAATTGACTCCGAAAGAACAACAAAACGATGCGAAATTAGCAAAGATGTTGCGTCGTCCCTTAATTTCATCCGCAGTGATTGTGGTGAGTATGAAACGACAAGAAGAAGAGAAAATTCCGGAAATCGAGGAAATTGAAGCCGTTGCTTGTGCAATTCAAAACATTCATTTGAGCTGCACAGCGTATGGTTTAGGTGGATTTTGGGCAACACCAAAATTGATTTATTCGAGCGAAATGACTTCATTCTTAGGTTTAAGTGATCGAGATAAGTGTCTAGGAATCTTTTATGTAGGATATCCTGAAATCGAATGGCCGAAAGCACATCGACGTCCGGTTGAATACAATACAACGTGGATCGCTGAATAAAATCAAACTCAAACTATACAACTATTCGTATTTTTACGTTCTGTCAACATGCGATATACTTTACTCTTACTCCTGCTTGTCTCTCACACGGTCTTTTCTCAAAAGGAAAACAAGTTTGGTGTACCTAATTATTTTGGGTTTCAAACCAGAATGATTATTCCATCTGATGCCATTGGACCGAATTCCCTAACATTGACAAAGGATTTCTTTACCACTACGATTGAGCAGCAAGTTGGCTATACATTTGGAGGTGTCGTTCGACTTGGTTTAAGTGAGTTAATTTCTATTGAAACTGGGTTGAATTACGTTCAACGTCACTTTGGCATCAGCATGACTCAAACGGACTCTGCCTTAACGGCTTATCGCAACATGAGTTTTATTCAATACGACATTCCCGTTTCTGCGGTGATCAATGTGAAACTTACAAAAGAACTATTTGCTAATGCTTCCTTGGGACTAGCCTTGGAAAACAAACCTTCGAGTGTAGGGATTATCACCGATCCTCGGGGTAAACATGAGTTCCTTCATCAAGGAGTTGTTGATATTCATAAAAAGATGTCTTTTGACTTAACATCCAGTGTTGGGTTTGAGTATCGAACCAAAAAAAGTGGTGTGTTTTATGTGGGTGGATCCGCAAGAGTGGCGATGGCTCCCGTTTTTCTACTGGTTGCAAAATACCGCTACGTCAACGATTCAAGGGTTGTTTATGGAAATGTCAATGGTTCTTATTTATCAGTGGATTTAAAATATTTCCTCCCGTACAAACGGGCTAGTAACCTCATATTTAAACAAGGTCCTATTGAATGACGTTTTTTAAACAGAAAAAACCGTACTTTCATCCATAATCTTTAGAAACGAAATACATGATTAATTTAAAAAGTATCCAAACAGAGATTGACGCGAGTTTTCTTTATGCCTTATTAGCAAAACATGAAGAGGATGAAAACGTAGCGAAGGTTTTTGAGCAAATGAGCGCCATTGAACAAAGTCATGCAGAAGCATTTGCGCATAGCAATCAATTGCCCTTGGATCAACTTCCTGGTCCGTCTTGGCGAGCAAAAACATTAGCGCGAATCGGAAAAATACTTGGATACGATTATGTACTCGGCGTATTATTGGACACGGAGAAAAGCATTTCATCTGCCGTAGTAAATGCACGAAAAACAACAAATACGGCATCCTCCATTTCTGATACAGCTCACGTAACGATTCTTCGTAACATTTTGAATCATAACAAAAACGTATCCGGAACAAATTTAGCGCGCTTCGAAAAGAGGCATCGTTCCGTTGGTGGAAATGCCCTTCGTGCAGCCGTTCTTGGTGGAAACGACGGATTGGTTTCCAACTTCAGTTTGGTAATGGGTATTGCAGGAGCATCAAGCGGACAGCAAGAAGTGTTATTGACAGGAATCGCGGGATTATTGGCTGGAGCACTTTCCATGGCATTAGGCGAATGGATTTCCGTGAAAAGTTCCCAAGAATTGTTCGAGAATCAGATGGAACTCGAAATGGAAGAATTGGAGCACAATCCGGAAGGAGAAGAAAAAGAATTGGCCCTAATCTACATTTCTAAAGGGATTCCGGAAGAGCAAGCGATGTCCATGGCGAAAGAAATTATGACCAATAAAGACCACGCACATCAAATACTTGTAAAGGAGGAATTAGGAATCAATGCCGAAGATTTAAAAGGATCAGCAATGGAAGCGGCGCTTGCTTCGTTTGTTTTCTTTGCTATTGGCGCGATTTTACCCGTGATTCCATTTTTCTTTATTGGTGGAATGAAAGCAGTGCTGTTTAGTTCCATTTTAAGTGCGCTTGGACTCTTTTTAATCGGAGGATCTATTACACTTTTTACAGGAAAAAGCCTACTATTCTCTGGGATGCGTCAAGTTATTTTTGGATTAATGGCTGCTGCAATTACCTTTGGAATTGGTCACGTGATCGGAGTTTCAATCGCAGGGTAAGTATTATTTTTCCAATCTGTCTGTATCCTCTAACTCGAATAATTCTTCAATTTTACATTCGAAAAATTCACCGAGTCTCATTCCAAGCAATAATGTTGGATGGTATTTTCCGTTTTCAATAGCGTTTAATGTTTGCCTAGAAACATCCATTTTTCCGGCCAGTTCTTGCTGTGAAACTCCTTTGATGCTCCGGTAAATTTTGATTCTATTTTTCATCTGCTTGTTTGTAAAAACGGTTCAACGCAATGTGTTGTTTTAAATTGAAAAGAAGTAAAATTAAAAATAACTGAATGATCATAACCTCGTAAAAATGGATACCGAAAATAAAAACAGTTTCCAATATGACGAACGCAAAGTTAACTTGAACGGACCATGCGAGCGATTCCAGGCGGATTTTAGCAATCAATTCGTCCTCTACTCGTTCCTTAGAAAAACCATGAATTATACCACTGATCACAAGTAGCAAAGAAATGATCTCATCCACTAAGTTATTCTTTATCCAAAATTGACCACCTGATAGTAAATGATCAGATAAAAACACTGGAACCTTCATTTCAAGTCCTGTTGTAAGGTGGGAGATTGAATTGTAAAAAAATAAATTGCTAATACCGAAAACAATAGAGGAATAGAAAATCCAAGCGCTTGGCTTTTTAAAAGTGTTGGGAAATAAATACATGATATATGGTTTTAAGGTTTTGACAAATGTATAATATATTTTACATAATGACAAATATATTTTACATTACAACATTTTTAAACGTGTGTTTTATGCTTTTGAACGTAGAATCTCTTGTGAATTCCTACATTTGATACATGAACACTTTTCTACACATTTTAAAAAGAACGATCGTCATTTTCATCTCTTTGTTTTCTGGAGCGATGTTAAATGGAGCTATCATCAATATTAGTAACAAGGTGATTGCACCTCCGAAAGGATTTGATTTAAAAACGATGGAAGGACTTCAAGCTGCCATGCCTCATATGGGTCCGGAGCATTTTTTATTTCCCTTTCTCGCACATGCCATGGGTACATTGATCTCTGCGATTTTGATTACGCGGTTTTTGAAGTCTCAACAATTGATTTTTTCCCTGATGGCTGGAATTCTCTTTCTACTGGGCGGTGTTTCGATGGTCATTATGCTGCCTTCAACGCCAATTTGGTTTGTGCTTCTCGATTTAATCGTTGCCTACATTCCGATGGCCCTTTTAGGGAACAAGTTGGGAAGAGTACATACTGTGAATTCTTAAATTCTTGTTAAATTGTTTGATTTCAACGAATTGAAGGATGTAAAAGACTACATTCGTTAAAAAGACGCCTTGGTACGACTTGTACATTATTTGTTTATCCCCATTTACCTGAGTATTGCACTCAAAGGCACCGTTCATTTACATTACTGTGGGAATGAATTGGCATCAGTTTCTATTTTTGGAATTAATCCAAATACCTGTAGCTGTGACGAGGGAGAAAATAAGCGGCATTGTTGTCATAATGAAGTGTTTACTTTGGACATGGATAGTCTTGATCAGGACGAAGATGATTCATCCAATGATACGGACAACAAAGAGCACCTGCTCTTTCCCTCACAAAATCGCATAGTTTTCCTTCCGAACGTTGGCTTTCCGATACATGAAAAAATTCTTTTTTATCGAACGAGTACTAAGTCAATCCTACCGAAGTACATTCAGTACTGTTCTTACCTAATATAGGATAACTCAGATTGAATAAACCTTGTTTGAAATAACCTAGGTTTATTTTTGCACGATTTGAAAAGTCACCCCAAAAAGTTCAAGACATACGTTTTTTGGACTTGAACATAGAAAAAGAATACCCTTATTAATCAAATTTTTAAAATTCATGTTATGAAAAAAATCATCCTCACCCTCCTTGCAGGAGTCGCATTGGCATCTTGTACGGTTATTCGTCCAGGTCAAATTGGATTAAAACAAACGTTTGGGAAATTGCGCCAAAATACCTTAAATGCAGGTCCGCGCGTGTTCAATCCATTTGTATCGAAAGTTATTAAGATCAATGTTCGTACAGTCGAGTTGTATCAAGTATTGGAGCTTCCAACAAAGGAAGGATTAAGTGTGAAAACGGAAATCATCCTACTTTACCACGTGAATCCTTCTATGGTGAAATCCATCTATGAAAACTATGGATTAAATTACCAGAAAGTCATTGTGGAAAGTAATTTTATCGCCACAGCAAGACAAGTATCAGCTCGTTATGATGCCAAAGAACTTTATGCGGTAGACCGTAAAAAAGTAGAGCATGTAATGGTTGATGAATTGACTTCTGATATTGGAGATAAAGGATTTGTGATCGATGCTGTATTATTGAAAGAAATTAGTTTACCGACCGCAATGACTCAAGCTATTCAGTCGAAAGCAAGTGCGGAACAATCTGCTTTACAAATGGAATTTGTGATCCAAAAGGCGGTTAAAGAAGCTGAAAGATTGTCTATTGAAGCGGAGGGAATTAAGAAAGCTCAAAACATCATCAATAGTTCCTTAACAGAAACTTTGTTAAAATACAACTACATCGAAATGTTGAAAGGACTATCAACTTCGCCGAATTCGAAAGTAATTATCACAGACGGAAAATTACCCGTAATGCTAAACGATAAATAGTTTTTATTAAACATACCGAAATCGCTCTTTTGGAAAGGTAACTTTTTGAAAGAGCGATTTTTAGTTTTAAGAATTCTTCTTTTTTAAAGCGTTTAAAGTCGTAACTGGAACTCCTCCCCTTATTTAGAATCATTCTAATATACCTCAAAAGTGGTATTGATGACGCTGTGTCGCGTGACTAACTTTGCACAAAAATTTATAGCAAATGAAGCGTTTTATCTTATCCCTCCTGATTGTCCATTTATCAATCGTCGTATTTTCACAAGATAGTTTATTGAAAATCAGCACACAAAGTGATGTACTGGTGAGAACCTATCAAAATGCGAAGCAACTACCTGATTCGATTTACTTGATGAAAATTGTTTCTGGCAAAAAGATGGAAAGCATCTCTTTGAATGCGCAACAATTGGACTTAAGCACGAATAATTACCGTCAATTGTTCAAACGAACACCTGGACTATACGTAAGTGAGCATGATGCTTCCGGACTTCAAACGAGCATTTCTACTCGTGGACTAAGTGCAAATCGTTCGTGGGAATTTAACATGCGTCAAAACGGTTACGATATAGCAGCGGATCCATCTGGTTACCCAGAATCGTACTACTCCCCTACGCTGGATGCAGTTGCCAAAGTGGATGTCTATCGTGGTTCGTCGGCACTTCAATACGGAACTCAGTTTGGTGGAATGATTAATTACCAGTTCAAAGACAAATTGTCAGACCAAGCGTTCTCAATCGAAAATGCTCAGACAATTGGTTCATTTGGACTTTTTAACAGTTTTACGGCCGTAGGCGGATCGAAAAAGAATTGGAGTTACTACGGCTTTATACATCACCGAAATGCAGATGGATTCCGTCAAAACAGTCAATACACAACGGCAAATTACTTTGGTAAGGTATCCTATCAACTAAAGAAGGGAAAAGTTTCAGCGGAATATTCCAATAGTGGCTATGTGAGTCAGCAGGCAGGTGGAATTTTTGATGGATTATTGTACACGAATCCAGATACGTCGTTTCGTGCAAGAAACTGGTTTCAATTGAAATGGAATACGCTGTCCATTCAAGGTGATTATAGTTTTAATCCGGACTCAAAACTACAGTTCTATGTTGCTTTCACTTATTCGGATCGAAACAGTGTTGGTTTCACCAAAGCATTGACGATAAAGGACACCATAAATCCTACTTTAGGAACGTATAATGCACGTCAATTGGACATTGATCATTACTTGACTCAATCGAGTGAAATCCGTTATTTAAAATCCTACAAACTTGGGAACGTAAATCAAACGTGGACCATTGGTTTGCGATTTTGCAACAGTGAAATTCACCGTTTACAACAAGGCATAGGAAGTACTTCTAGTAACTTAGACTTATCTGTTTTTCCAGATAATTCCGGAAATTTCTTTCAAAAGGATTTGTTGTTAGGGACGCAAAATGCAGCTTTGTTTAGCGAACATCTTTTCAAGGTAGGAAAAAAACTTTCCATCACTCCTGGATTTCGTTCGGAGTATTTGATCAATCAACTTTCTGGACGCTCCAACAACTTCGCAAGTGGAATTTTGGCAAACCAACAAAAAAACCGTTTTATTCTTTTAGGTGGGGTGAGTAGTAATTTTCAATTGTATGCAAAACAACGAATGAAATGGAGTCTGTATGCAAACGCAACACAAAACTACCGTCCAGTAATGTACTCCGAATTATTACCTTCTTCCACAACGGAAGTTGTTGATCAAGCTATGAAAGATGTAACTGGATTTACGTCCGAACTCGGCACCAAAGGTGTATTCATGGATAGAAAAGGTCCAATTACCTTTGATGTAAACGCTTTCTATTTGAGATACAATGGTAAAATTGGCGCCTACAACGTAAACAACGCACCTTTCAAAACGAACATCGGAGATGTCGTGAGTAAAGGACTTGAGGCGTATGTGGAATGGTCATTCTTTAATCCATTCTTCAAAAATTCAGCAACAAGTGAATTGCTCTCTGTTTATGTCAGTGGAACGATTCAAGATGCCCGCTATGTCACTTGGAACAATCCTGCTTTAGCGCAAGACCCGAGCACATCCATTCAAGGTAAAAAAGTAGAATATGCACCGTCTCAGATCTTTCGCGCAGGTTTAAATTACGATTATAAAGGATTTTCATTCAGCTATCAATATTCCTACACGGGATCCGTATATACAGACGCTGCAAACACTGTTCTCTCGAATGCAACCGCAACGGTTGGACAATTGAACGCATACGACATTCATGATGTATCCGTGAGTTACAAATTCAATAAAAATTACCAGTTGAAAATTGGCGCAAACAACTTATTCAATGAAATCTATGCAACACGCAGAAGTGGTGGATATCCAGGTCCAGGATTATTGCCTTCGCAAGGAAGATCGTTGTATGGAACGATGATTATTAAGTTGTAAGTAAATGAATTGAGTTATTACACTTGCTCCTCTTCTGTCACTTCATCCGTTTTCGTGTATCCTTTTAGTGTCCATGAAATCAAAAAGAAGGCCAACAAGGCAATGAACGAGGCAACCCAAAATGGTGTTCCAAGTCCAATGTTGGAATGCGGTACACTTGATTTAAAGTTGTAATAGAACCACATGAACAATGGTGGACCTATGATCTCGGCTAAACTCATCAAACTGGTGAAAATTCCTTGAAGTTCTCCTTGCTCATTGCTTTGCACTTGTCCGGAAATAATGGAACGAATGGCGGGATCAACAATTCCAGTGAATGCGTATGGCAGAATAATGGCGTACATCATCCATCCTTGGTAAATAAGTCCCATTCCGATTAATACAAAAATCGAAAGAAATAACCCGAGTTTTGCGGCGTTTTTTTGTCCGAACTTCGCTACGATTTTACCCGTAAGTGCACCTTGGACCACACCGAAACATACTCCAACAACCGCAAGTGAAATCCCTACTTCTTTTGTTGTCCAGCCAAATTTCTCCATTGAATAAAAATTCCAGGTTGAATGAACACACATGGTTGTTAAAATGGTCAAGAAGGAAACGAGGAACAAAAACTTTAACTTCTTAAAGCGTTTGATTTGTTGTAAAGCACCAAAAGGATTGGAACGTTTCCATTCGAAGGCCCGTCTATTTTCAACAGGTAAAGATTCCTTCAAAACGATAAAACCATAAATGAAATTCGCCATGGAAAAGAATGCTGCAACTAGAAACGGCGTGCGTGCGCCAAAGTCTGAAAGGAGTCCACCAATCGCAGGGCCGATAACGAAACCAATTCCAAAAGCAGCGCCGATCATTCCGAAATTCTGTGCACGTTTATCTGGTGTAGAAATATCTGCAATGTACGCTGAAGCAGATGTGAAACTCGCTCCAAAGATTCCAGAGACTGCGCGTCCGATCACTAACCACCATAAATCTGGTGCGAAATACATGACAAGGTAATCCAAGCTCATTCCTAGGACAGAGATCAATAAAATGGGACGTCGTCCAAAACGGTCACTTAAATTTCCGATTAGTGGAGAAAAGAGGAATTGCATGAAAGCGTATGCGCCCATCACCCAGCCAAAATATTGCGAAGCTTGGCTAATTGGTACGTTTGCTGTTTCAGATACCAATGTCGGAAACGAAGGGATAATAATACCTAAACCAATGGAGTCTAGGCAGATGGTGACTAATATAAAAAGTAAGGCCGATTTCGGATTGATGACATTCATGGAGAGTGGGTTCTTTGTTCAGTGCGGCAAAGGTAAGGAACTCCGTGAGATTGGTAGATTAAGAAGTTGTGAAATGTTTTTCCGCCGCGGCGGAGTGTTAATTGACCGATGTGCTTCCGCCGCGGCGGAGTGCCAATGTGCCAATGGGTGATTTCCTGATCGGGTTAGGGGCTTCCGCTGCTGCGGTGTGATAATTGGCTTCACTTTGAAAGATGAAAACAACTTGAACAAAGAAGTCAAACGAATAAAATTTGTGCGTTCTCGAAAAAATGAAATTAGCAATAATCAATTAGCAAATTAGTCCATTAACAAATTAGCACATTAAAACGTTTTTCCAATGCTAATGCCAAACAAAGGTACGACGTAAGTTCCGTTCGACGTGTATCGTTGACCATTGGCTACAGTTCGATTTATTCCCAGAAAAGAAGGAGTCAGTGTCGCTTTGAACAATAGTCCGTTACGGTAACTGTGGTATGCGTACCCAATGCGTATACTTGGACGAACTTCTTGTGAACGAAATTTTTCTGAAGTGCCAAATTCTTTCAGTAGAGAAGTCGTTACACCAATTCCTAGTTCTAATTTATTTGGAAGATTTTTTGTTTTGTTAAAATCAAACGAAGCATTATATGACAATGGAAATGAAAACATGCGATGATTCATAGGTTCCCAAGGAATGTAGTTTAAGTATAAATAACCACCGGCAATGCTGTGTTGAACTCCATTCGAGGAAACATTCAAGCTACGCTCATACATCACTGCACCGTAGATGCTTTGTCCGAGTATGTCCACATAAATGGCATTTTTTGAAGGTCCAACGAATTCAGTTGAATGGCGTTTATTGAATTGACAAGTAAGGCTTAATCCGGAATTAAATCCCGAAAACCCTAAGGAAACTGTTTTCTGAATTTGATTACTAGCATATGGTTCGTAATATGAAAGCTCTTTGGATTGTGCAAATTGATACCCAATACTGAGTCCAATTCGCCATTGCGCATTTTTACATTTCATAATTGGATAACTCAACTTTACTTGAGCGTTCCCTCCAATCCGATTAGAATAAAACCACGGTTCTGGAAGATAGCACCAAAACAAGGTTGTTGAATACCTTTTTATTTGCATAACGTTGTAGGATAATCCCGCTTGCACTTGAAGATTCCAATCGTTCTTTATTGGTTTGTGAATGAGCTTTCGTAAGAGCACCATTCCATCCAACTGACCAGTGACTGCTATCGAGCGATTTAACACCGCGAAACGATCCGTAACACTTGCTTGATCAACCTTGAGTTGAGTCCCGATACTCAGCATGGGTGACAATCGATAATTACATTGCAAAGCTTGATAAAATGCGTGATGCAAAGGCTTGTATTCCTTGGAGTAAACTAAAAACGAATCTTCATAAAATGCATTTAAGTCCTTCATGTCAATGCGTTGGTATCCGCTGTTTAAGGTGATGTCGTACTTTGGGAAATCTCCACACTTGGACTCTTGAGCGAAGAGCAATTCAACGGAAACAGAAAGCAATAGTGTCAGTAGGTATTTTTTCATATCAATATTGAAAGATTTATAGCTACTTTTCTTAACGTAAAAAACTTCGATTAGGGGTGCGAAGAACTAAAACCAATAAACAGCAGATTATTCCTCCGTCGCGGAAGAAGCACATCAAAACGTTTTTCCGATGCTTAAGCCAATCCAAGGCATAATTCGATGATCAAAAAAGCCAGCGGAACCAAAATATGTGTAGTGAATCCCAGCATATTCTTCCATCACAAATCCAGGTAATAACGGTGTAAACGAAGCTTTGAATAGTAGTCCACTTCGATAACTGTGGTAGCAATAGCCAATGCGTAAACTTGGGTATAGGTATTGTTCCTTTCGGGTTGGAATAATATCAAATTGTGATATTCCTAAGGCTGTGATTCCAAAGCCAAGTTCCAATTTATTCGGTGAATTTTTTGTTCGATTGAAATCAAAATAAGTGTTGTAAGCAATGGGAATGGAAAGAACACCTAAATAATCCCATGGAATTCGGTTTAATCGCATAAATCCAAGGGAGACTGCATGTTGAACCCTCGTTGATTCTACGTTTAAAATGCGTTCATAAATGATTGATCCATAGGTGCTTTGACCGAAAACATCTAGGTAAAGAGCGTTTTTTGAAGGGGAACTTGGTGCTTTTTTTCGTTGGTGATTAATTTGATAACTCAATCCGAGTCCTGCATTGAAGCCAGAAAAATCTGCCGTAATCGGATACTTTCCTAGAACAATCCAATCCGCAGCATCCGTTCTAAGTTGTTTTGTTTTAGCGTGTTGGTATCCAAGGGTTAATCCAAGGTTTAATTTGGACGATTTCCATTGAAAAATTGGGTAGCTGATTTTTATTTGTGTATTCCAACCAATACTGGGTTGAAAGTAGCGGTTTTCATGGTTGTAGATACTCGAATTTGTGGATAAATTGACATACATCGTATTCAAGTTCGCTCCAGCTATCAGGTGCAGTTGCCAATCTTTCATGACAGGACTTTTACTGTAATGATCGATTAATTTCCCGCAATCCATTCGGGCAAAAATCCCAAAGGAATTGTTACGTACGGTCAATTGATTGTTGGAAAGAATGGTATCCGTGATGTTTCCAAGTTCATCCATGAAATAGATTGGACTTTCGTGCTGAATAGATTGTTCAATTGATTTTATGGAAACACCAAATCCAATTCCATTATTAAATCGGTAGCTAAGTTCCATGTTTCGATACAAGGAATGACGAATGTTCTGCGAGAAAAGATTATTTGGGATCGCAAATGTATCCAAGTAATAGCGGTTGATGTCCCCCATGCGCAAGTGCTGGTATCCGAGCGAATAAGAAACTTCGAATTTCGAAATGCGATTGACCGGCTGATCGACTTGTGCGTGAAAGTTGAGAACGAAAAAGAAAATGAATAGGAAACGTAGGGATTTTTGCATGCAAGTTTTTAGTTAGACAATTTGGTAACGCGTAAAGTTACAGGAATGAGGTGTGAAATTTTGCATTAAACAATATCTGATGATTCCTTTCGTTAGTTAAACGTCGCCAAAAAGCGATATGATTGAATAAATCAAACCGTTAATCAACTTTAAAAATGAAAAATTTACGAATCATCCTTGTTATCATCCTTTTGAATGAGACTATTGTTTATTCCCAAAAAAGCAAGTCGGACACCTTGAATTCCTTTGGCTTGCATATAGGTGTAAATTACGGTGCGGGTATCGCAGGCGGAATTGTTGGTGGTGGTGGATTAAAATTATGTCCACGAATTGGCGTCAACTACAAAGAAAGATTGGAACTCGGTTTAGAATCAAATGCAGGCTATCAAATTGTTTACGTGAAGGATTCATTAGAACCGAGTGTCTACTTATCAAGATGGGTTGGTCCTTTTGTTCGGTATTATTTTTATCCTGCTTCAAGTAAGTTGAATCTTCTAGCGAGTTTTCATTACATTTTCGGAAGTTTTTATGCGTATAACCAAGATGAGAAATATAGAAAGACATACAATACCGCTTTTTTAGGTTTGGGATTTAGTTACAAAGTAAAAAACGCTCACATTGAATTTGGATATCGTTATACCTTTTTATGGAACAACACACCAATTGCTGCGAAAGAGACGAATACCCTATTTTTTGGTGTGACAAGGAATTTTTAAAGATTCCAATAAGGAGTCAAGTTTCAAAACCGAAACCAATTAGCACATTAATTCTTTGCCTCGGCGGAAGAAAATTAAACGCAATCAAATTCAAAGTAGAACTTTATTAAAGTAAGTGAAGATTAAAACATGGAGATTCTGAAAAACTGTTAAATATTGCCACTTATATTAAATCACTTTTTTTTATTTCGTTGAATTGCATTAATTTCGAGCACTTTTTTAATTATACCGTGAAGAAATTTTTTGTTATCAGTTACAAGGTCATTGTACATTTATTAGCCATGATCGCCTTATTCTTAATGTTTACAGCACTTGCAGTTAAACTAAAGTGGACAAATGACAAAGGAGATGTCGATATCAATAACCGTTATTTCGACAAAGTTGCTTCAAATTACAGTGATCAAACAGATACATTGAATCAACAATTTTTAAAGGCGCGCGTTTTTCAAAAAGTGGGCGTTTTATCCAATCGCTATCCTAAAAACGCTGAAATCATTATTGCGGCATACCATAAATCAAAAGATGCACGTGTTGCTTCAAGAATGCTTGATGCCATTCAATTGCTTTTGGTGAAGGATAAACAAATCCAGCGTGAATTCGCGAAAATCAATAAATTAACGTGCAAACAATCCGAAAATCTGTATCCATGGGCACATTCTCAGGCTTGGAAGGACTTCTGTAAAGCAGTTGCGAACGATAAAAAAGCCATTGATTCCGTTGCACGAATGACAGGAGTCGAGCCGAGACTTCTTGTAATGTGTCTTGTTGGAGAACAAGTACGTATGTTTAATTCCGGAAGAGAGAAATTCAAGCAGTACGTTGTTCCATTTAGCCGTTTGATCCTTCCAACGAATAGAGGATATGGTGTAACTGGAATCTTGCAAAATACAGCTTTACGCATCGAACGCACCATTTTCGATACCGTTTCTCCGTTTTATGCGGGAGATTATTTCCAAAGTTGCATCAATGTGAACGATGCTTTCCCTGGTCTAGTAAATGACTCCATCGAAGCGCACAAATACAAAACCATTCAGCGCTTAATTAAAGGTGGCGATCACTATTATTCCTATTTGTACACCGCATTTTTGATTCGTCAATATCAAGCACATTGGGAAAGAGCTGGTTATACACTCGCTTACCGTCCAGAAATTATCGGAACCTTGTTCAACTTAGGTTATCAAAAAAGCAAGCCAAGTGCCCACCCGAAAGTTGGAGGTTCTAATTTCCAAGTTGCGAACCGCATCTATACCTTTGGTGGATTGTGCTACGAATTTTACTACAGCGGTGAGTTGCAAAACCTTTTCCCATTAACTTCTAAACCAATCACGCCGGTGGCTGAATTAGAGTTGAAAAACAAATCCTTGATCCTTAAAAACAAAAAGCGATTAGCGGATGAGAAAAAGGCGCGTGAAGAAGAAGAAAAACAGAAGAAAGAACTTGAGGAGCAAAGATTGAGAGAGGAAGCGACAAAGCCGGAAGAATCTGCTCAATAAGCATGCGGAAAACATTATTCCATATAGGTTTTTATCTGTATATCCTTTTTGGATTGTTTTTTGTTAAAGCGTACTTTTTTCCAGATTGGATGATTGAATTGAAATCACCCTATATCGAAAAAGAAATGGATGTCAAGTTAGCATCCGAACCTGAAGAGATTCATTCCATACGTGATAGCACGAACTCAGACCAAGATACTGTCAAGCCAAGTATTCACAAGGATAAAGGAACAAAAGGAAGCACTTCCACCCTGTTTTCTGCGAGCGGCGATAGTTCAAAACGCATCTTATTTATCGGGGATTCCCAATTGGAAAACCTTCGTTTTTGGGTGAGAAAATCCTTGATGGATAACAATTATCAACTTGCGGGATCCGTGATTTGGTATGGATCATCGACCAAACAATGGGCAAGCACCGATACACTCGAATATTTCTATAAAAAATTCAAACCAGATTTTATCCTCATTGCACTTGGATTAAATGAACTCTTTGTGAATGACCTTGAGAAACGAGCATCCTACTCGAAGATCATTAAGTATAAATTAGCCCAACTTGGGGTTCCATACTATTTTATTGGTCCTGCCGCATGGGTAAAGGACAAAGGTTCAATTAATGTCATGCAGGGGGTTTTTGGTGAATTATTTTATCCTTCTCATTTGCTTAAATTGGACAGGGCAGCAGACGGAAGGCATCCATCCAAATCCGGAGCAAAAAGTTGGTTCAAAGAAGTTGCTCAAAAAATGACTGAGAAAAATGTATTGAATCTCCGCATAAGTAAGGACACTACCTACGCAGGAAATTCACCAACCATATTATTAAAAGTACCAAGCGAATAACGTGCAATACCTACTCGACCAATTTGTTTACCATAAAGAACAACCGATGTTGTTCCATCATGGTGTATTCCTGTTTTTGTTCGCAAACTTGCTCATATTTTATGCGCTTTTATCCAAACGCAGGCCTTATCAAAACTGGTTGCTTATTGCGTTTAGCGCCTATTTTTACTACAAAGCGAGTGGGATTTATTTCTTGTTGCTATTGACTACAATAAGCTCAGATTACTTGTTTTCAATTGCCATTATTCGAAGTGAGAAGTTTAAAAAGCAGTTGACCATACTTGGGGTATTGTTCAGCTTGAGTTTCTTGCTTTACTACAAGTACGCCAAGTTCTTTATTGAATCCATTGGACTTGACCCCAAAGAATGGGAAGTAGACAACCTCTACCTTCCGATTGGGATTTCATTTTACACCTTTCAATCCATTAGTTATTTGGTGGATGTGTATCGAAACAAAATCGAGCTTCCGAAATTCCAGAATTACCTACTTTACATGACATTCTTCCCCCACCTCGTTGCGGGACCAATTGTGAGGGCGAAGGACTTTCTTCCACAATTAAAAAAGAAACTCACCTTATCAAAGGCAAATGTCAACGAAGGACTATACCTCATTAGTAAAGGACTTGTGAAGAAGGCAATCATTGCCGATTTTGTGGGACAATACGTTGACATTATTTACGCCGCACCAAGTGGAGCGAATGGATTGGAATCATTAATTGCGACGCTTTGTTACACCCTTCAAATCTTCTGTGATTTCTCTGGATACACAGATATGGCCATCGGAATTGCGTTATTGCTAGGGTATAAACTTTGTGTAAACTTCGAGTCCCCGTATCAATCCTTTTCCATTACGGAGTTTTGGAGACGCTGGCACATTTCACTTTCAAGTTGGTTGCGGGATTTCATTTACATCCCACTCGGAGGAAACCAAAAAGGTCCAAACTTGCAACTGTTGTTCTTGATGATCACGATGACTATTGGAGGATTCTGGCATGGAGCAGATTGGAAATTCATGTGGTGGGGAATCGGTCACGGTTTGATTCTCATTATTCATAAATTGGTTTCGAAATATTCCAAAGATTGGAATTCCATTTACTGGAATGGACTTAGTTGGTTTTTGACCTTTTCATCCGTTGCCCTACTTTGGATTCCATTTCGAGCACTGAATGCATCAGATAGTTGGGTGATTTTTCAAAACATCTTCACAAAAATGAGTTTCAGTGGATTTGGTCAAATGTTTCAGCAGAATTCCTTGCTGATCGGATTATTAATTTTAGGATTTGCAGCCACCCTTATGAAACAAGGAGTCAAGGAGCAATTTAAACGTTGGTATATAAACGAACATATCATTGTAAAAATGGTATTATTGTTGTTAATTATACAATGCATGTATCAAGTTCAGTCTTCGACAGTACAGCCGTTTATTTATTTCCAATTCTAATATGAAGTTTTTTCCATTACTCCTCTCCTTTCTTTTCTTCGCACCCATTTTTTCACAGCAACTGAATCAAAAAGATTCACTGAAAGATTTAAGGTTGAAAATTCAGGATGTGACCTTACACAAAGGTCAATTTACCATTTTACACATTGGAGACTCCCACATGCAGCCAAACAATTTAAGTGGAATGACACGATATTTGCTTCAAAAGGAATTGGGAAATGCAGGAAGAGGACTCATTTTCCCCTACACCTTAGCAAAGACAAACGGACCAAAAGACGTGACCTTTCGTTCAAACATCACCTGGGACAATGCATGGATCATTAAACCACACACCTTCGATATTGGATTAACAGGAATCTCCATTCAAAGTAAGTCAAACCAAGGATACATTGTCTGGAAAAGCGGAAGTGACACGCTAAAATATCCGAGAAGTCAAGGTTTTTTAAGTTTTCAAATCCAAAATTGCCAGGACTGCAAAATCGAAGTCAATGGAAGAAAGAAGTCGTACACGTCATCATCCCTGGTATCCGACACGATTCAATTCAACATGAGCCTTGACTCCAACAAAATTCAATTCTCGGGCGGTACATTTCGCCTCTTGGATTTAATCGAAAAAAGTTCGAATCCTGGAATTCTGTATCATTCAACAGGTGTTGCCGGAGCCACCTTCCAAACCTATGTTGAGAATCCACTTTTCGAAAAAGAACTCGCTTTTTTCCATCCAGATTTAGTGATTATTTCACTTGGAACCAATGAGAGTGTCAAAAAATGGGATGAAGCACAATTTAAAAAACAAGTCAACTCGTTTATTTCAAGTTTAAAAAAAGTCACACCAAGTGCTCATATTTTGGTGGTCTTGCCGAATGAGAATTACTTATTGGTGAATGAAAAATGGACCTACAACGAGCGCATTGACCTCGTTCGAACGGCGCTAACAACCATTTGCGTAGAACAGGATTTATTGCTTTACGATCAACACCAAGCCATGGGCGGAAAAGGCAGCATGTTAGAATGGGAAAAACGAAACCTTGTCAATAAAGACCACATCCATTTCTTACGAAAAGGATACCAAGAACAAGGGAAGTTGCTTTATTTGAAATTGAAAGAATTGTTGGTGATTCACTAATTGTAGGTTCCTGCTGGTTTTGAATTTATTCAAAAAGTTTAAAATTTCTTTAAACTGCTTCTTAGAAACCAAGTTCATTAGTTATATACACATTGGCACATTAACCCGGGATTACTCGCTATCGCTCGTGATCCCTTTTGGGGAGGCGCTTCAAAGAATACAAAAAAAGCCAGCCTAAAGGCTAGCTTTTTGATTCTTTGGCGGAGAGTGAGGGTAATGAACAATAATCCTACACCCCTTATATTAACTAGATTTCTCTCAATTTTTTATCTAATGGGTAACTAGTTAGACATATAGTGCTAAAGACGGGAGCTTTAACTCTAGACTACTACTGTAACCAATTAGCGTTTCAAATATATATAAATAATGCGGAGATTTTAAGAGCGAACAGTATTTTTTTTGACTCATTTTTAAGTAACTATACCACAAAATATCCGGTTGATTTTCCTTGCCCTTCTTTTGTAATCATTCCCTTTATGACTAAATCTGCTAGTGACTTTTTCACAGTTGGTAAAGCTATGTCCAATTTTTTAGAGATCTCTCCAGATCCACAACCAGCATGATTTTGAATGAAAAACAAAATGCGTTTTTCGCGTTGTGAAATTGGCTTCTCTGTTTTATTTTCATCCAACTTAACCATTAGTTGCTCTTGAATGTTGATCAAACAGCTAATGAAAAATGTTAGCCATTCAGTCACGTTCTCTCCAGGTCTATTGCGTTGTGTATGCATTAGAACTTTGTAATACTCAGATTTTCTACTTTCAATTTCATGCTCAAAACTGACATATTGAATCCAGGAATATCCATTTTTTAACAGCAACAAACTGCCAAGTAACCTGCTTAATCTACCATTTCCATCCTGAAATGGATGGATGCTCAGGAATTCATAAACAAACAAGGCTGCCTTTACCAATGGAATCGTTTCCTTATCGGATTCATGCCATTCGAACAATTGTATCATGGCATCTTGTGTTTCTAATCCAGGCTCCGCTGTTCTAAAAACAATCTGCTTGGTTCCATCTACCAAATTGGCCTTAACTGCATTACTTACTTGCTTGTAGTTTCCTCGATGCCAGGCATCCTTTTCACCGTACTGCATGAGTATTTTATGCAGGTTCTTTATTTGACTTTCGGAAATGCCTATTGAATCAAAATGTTCTGCAATGGTATCCAATGCTTCAAAATATCCAATCACTTCTTGTTGATCTCTTTCTTCTAATTTTGAATTGGACAATTTCTCAATCAGTACTGCCACTTCATCATCTGTCATTTTAGAGCCTTCAATCCTTGTAGAAGCACCAACACTCCTTACTGTTGCAATGGATTTTAATTGCTTTAACGAAGCTCCTTCTCGCTTCTCTATGGAAGCCCATGAAGCATCAAAACGATCTATTTTGCTAAGCTCAGTCATGAGTTTCATGTCCAAGTCGAGCATCAAAGTATGTATTTTTAAACTCATAAAATATCCGTATTTATACGCAAATATACGAAAACATATTTGATTCAAGAAAAACAGATATCCGTATATATCCGCATTTATACGAATCGGTATTCGAAACTGGATAAATTGAATCCGAGTTTACTTTCAGAAGCCGATTTTATTGTGCAATTGCTGCACTGATTTAAAATCATATCTATGTAGGCAATTGGCAATGGGTATATATATACCATTGCCATATTGCCATGAATGATTTTACCGAAAACACTGCCCTACTGACGAAGTAAAGCCATAAAAGATAAAGATGGAAAAATAACAGGATGGGTCGCTTTTACAAAATTGCATTTGGACTATTTATATTTCACTAAGGACAAAGAATGGGAATCTGAAAGAGAAATCCGACTTATCTATTTCAGTGAAAAAAAAGAAAATGAATATTGTTCAATAAAAGATAGCCTAAAGCATATTTACATGGGAGTGGATTTCAATTTGCATAACATATCCTCAATAATTGAACTTTGTCCTGAAATTCCAATTTCTCAACTTGAATATACTGCAGTTAGACTTACCTCCAAAGAAATTTATTGTCCACCAAAGGGGTAAACTTTGAATCTCTCTAATTCAGCTATAGCGGTTTAATGTTGCTGCCTGAGCTACTCATTAAAGAACTCCGGAGGCTGTGGTGAAAATAGAAGTATGCGAATATTGAGACATGAAGTATTGCTTCGATTAGGAAGCAAACTTCTGAAATGAAAAAGTGTGGAAAAGTCCAATTAAGACATTAGTGGATCTAAGGTGCCGTGTTAGGATAAAAGAATAACTGGTGACTCGGGATGAGTTCGATGTGTGTTAGTAAAACAAATAATTTTCGAAACAGCAATTAAAAAATTACTTTATCTGTTAGTTTCTATTTTCTGTAATGCTAAAATGAACTAAAACAATGTTGTTCCTGAAAAAAGCAAGATTCTTGACTATTTGTTAATTCTTAATTAACTTAAAATTTTGATTATCGATTTTCAAGGTGTAAATACCACTTTTCAATTCCCTGACATCTAACTGATTATCACCTCCGAAAAGATTAAATCGCAACACCTCTTTTCCAGTCTGATAGAATAAACGACCGTCGGTTTTTAAACTGTTTTCAGGTAAGGAAATACTTAATGATTCTGATGCCGGATTCGGAAAAATACGAATATCCAAAAGCAGATCAAAGTTGTTTACTGAAATGGTATTTGGCAATGTGCAATTGGCATTTGAATACGGATAATAAGGCTGACTATTTATTTTAAGACAATTCAAATGCGATTCTTCCATATCCATTAGATTAGGAAAGAGCAAACCAAAATCACTTCCTATACCCTCAATATAACTGACTTCATTTCCTGCACAACTTCCTTGAAAATGAAAAACACGATGGTCATTACCATTCACTTGAATCGTATCAATCAGATAGAGGGTTTCGGTATTGAATCCAAGGCAATCTGAAACTAATGAATGGAGCACTGAATTATTTGTATCGCCTACTTGCAAAGAGAAGTCGTATAGGATGTGTTCAGTCGTACTGTCAGTCAAAACCACATAGATTTTTTGATTGAGTGTGTCTTGGCGAATGGCTCCTGTGTAGGTGGGAAAAAGACTCAAATCATTGATACTCGGAACTTCAAGCTTCTTGATTTTGACATACGTTTGCGAATTGATAAGCGTATCACCGTCAGTATAATATTTATAATCAACTAAGGTGCACGTCGGACAACTCAATAGGGCAATGCCTCCATATTGATACCACTCGGCATTTTGCATTGGCAGCGGTTTGTACTGCGCGTGTGCTGTTTGAATACTTGCAAAAAGCAAGAAAAGGTAGAAGAGGTTTTTCATGGCTTAGTTTTTAATGAATTTAATCTTTTGAGAGTGCACTTGAATGGTGTACATGCCGCTTTTCAATTCTTTAATATTCAAATTGTTATCACCCCCAGAAACACTAAAATTTGCCACCACTTTGCCGAGGTTATCAAACAAAACACATGTTGTATTTAAGGTATTCTCAGGTAAAGAAACTTTCAAGTTTTCATTAGCCGGATTAGGGAATATGTTGACCAAAAAATCGTTGTTCACTTCATCAATCCCTGCAGTTTGACAGCCTTCCGATAAACAAGCCCATTCGTCCAGTTTGACAAGAATAAAAGGATTCGGAGCCGATCCAATACTATTATAGGCAACTGTTGCATAACCCCCAAAGTCAGATTTGATGATCGTTTGATATTCTCCGTTTGAATGCAAAT
>JAHEMR010000001.1:0-120592 GCA_024643545.1 Crocinitomicaceae bacterium
CACGTCCGTAATCGTACGTTGGGTTCTCCATAAAGCCTTGCTCCAAAATTGTTTGTTCAGATGCCGCAGTTAATTCTAAAGAACGGTTTCCGTTTCCGTAACCATCCAAACGTGTAATGAGTGGTGAAGAACCGTAAGCAATCATCTGTGCTGTTCCATCCGCCTCAGGCATTGGATTGTGTGGAACGGCAGATACTGGTTTAATCGCAGTACCATCGTAACTAATACGAGAAGAGATATAAGGAACCTTTTGTCCATCCAATAGCAATGGATCATTTGGATTGTATTCCTTAAATTGATTGTAAGCGTAAGCTACAGCAACATAATAATATGTTTTGTGGTTTACCAATTTTCGTTCTCCCTGTGCAAAAGCATCTTCTTTCACTTGGAATGTGTGTTGTATCCCCACATTTCCACCTTTTACTTTTTCAACCGGAACTGAGAATCCTAAAGCTTCATCATAAACGAAGTTGATGATTCTTGAAATATTATTCTTTTTATCGCATTGCGCAACCAAACGAGATTTGTCAGGATCAGCAATATCCGCGATTGATACTTCCGCATCCTTCAATTGGAAAATTTGGTATCCTTCGAAACGGTAGTAACGATCAACCGTAGGGTCTGGAATGTTCACTTCATCCATTTCCTCATAAGACTCTCTGTAATTGTTTGAAGAGGATGGATTTTCCAACATTAAGATTAATTCATTCTCCAATTCTTGAATAGTCAATTTTGGAGCATCCGGTGGAGAAAGAATTTTAAAACATGCATCAAACAATGCTTGTGCTTTCGTATCCGCACGTTTCATGGCATCAACTGATGCTAAAAGTCCACCTGCAGAGCTTCTTCCATAAACAATCCCTACTGTAATACTATTTGTTGCTCCTGGACGTAAAGTAAATGGTCCAGCAGATTGAACGAAACGTCTATCACCTGGTGGGTTGTTATTTGTAGATTCATCCCATCCATTTGGAAATTGACCTGTCATGTCTTGTCCACCCGTTGACCAATGCAATGGATCCGAAGTACCTGGGAACATGTAATCACTTAATACAGTTCCTTGTGCTCCTGTTCCACCATAATACATTTCTGCACCATTTGCCCATTTACCTTCCATGAAACGGTAGTATTCCGCAGCTGGACCCGGGTCATTATATGGATAAGCAGAAGTGGATGTATAATATGTGAAACGACGCATACCAAAACGTTCGTTGTCAACAATTCCATCAGAATAACCGATACCGATACCTTTGTACACGATTCCACCATTAGCAAGTGCATCTACGACTGTAGGTACAACCTCTTGTTGTGTTACTTCGTCGAAATATGGCCCAGGGTTATCAATTCCATCAGCATCTTGGTATGGACCTTCAAAGAAGTCACATCCAATAGCTGGAGGATTTTCACCGTAACCTAATCTACCACCATCACTTTGGTCATTTAAATCCCCATTGTACATGTAACCCAAACCACGAGAAACATCACATCCTGCATAGTCATCCGCGTAATTACCAAGATCCGCATCTAAATACTGTGCAAAATATGTATTGTAAAGTGTTTGCGTACCACGATTAATTAATTCGTAGTTATAAAAAGTCATTCTGTTCACTTCATCATTCGTGGCAAAAGAGAAAGCTTGTGCACGAATCTCCATTCCAATTGGATCTCCACTCGTTTCTGTGTGGATGTTTCCTTTATCGTTAAATACCCACCAATGCGTTTCATCACCATATAACGAAACACGACGGTCAACACCACATTCAATATCATCGCGTCCAAGGATATCATCGTACCAAGGATGATCTCCATTGTCTGGGTTATAAGAACCATCTCCATCGCGGTCATAGAAAGGAGCTAACCAGTAATCTTGTCCTCTGGAAACATCACCATGAGCTGGCCAGCCATAAATTCTATTTAATTCGTCGTTTGTTAATGCTTGAACATCGTTGCATCCCTCCGTTACTATACCTTGAGAACATTCCCACCAAACGTTAAAGCGAATAACTTCTGCTTTGCGAATTGTGTAGAATTTGTCATAAGCGATACATTGATCTGGATCGATATTTGCCTCTCCGAAATCTTTGGTAACACCTGCACCTACTGGACCACCTGGATTAAAGTCTCCAGTACCTGGATTCACTGTTAATGGGCCAGGCCAAAAGTCGTTTCCGCTTCTGTAACGTAATGCAGCTAATTTCAACTGACCATTCACATCTGTTCCACCCATCCATAAAGCACCAGCAAAGATTGCATAACGCTTACTGTTTTTAGGCACTTCATAAGCTGCTACACCGGCAGCACGGTTCTGGAACATACTTCCACCTTGTTCAATTAACGCTCTAACGTCATTGAACTCCATGTATAGTTTTGCAGTTGCTGGACTACAATTGGCTCCTTTTGTTGTTGGAGTTGGTTTAGCCATCTTGTCGTTTGGACCAAGATAAGCTAGTGCGTTAAACACAAATGTAACCCCAAAAAACGTTGCAAGTAATTGCTTTTTCATATCTGTACGTTTATTGCTTTCTTAAAAATCAAATTTAACTCCTAAACGAATTGTTCTTGGAGAACTAATATTAAACGGATTTTGAATCTTCATCATGTAATAGTCACGGAAAGATTGTTCATCTGTTTGGTTCTGAATGGATGTTTGACTAGATGCCGCAGCAAGATAACCATCATCATTCCAGTTTCCAGTTGCACGGTATACATTTAATTTATTGAACTGATTAAACATATTTGTAACACGAACATAGACATTTAAGAAGGCTACTTTTTTCTTGTTGTCTTTGTTTCCGTACTGCAAATTGAACGTTTTATCTAATTGCATATCCAAACGGTAAGACCAAGGTAATCTAGATCCATTTAACGTCCCGTTAATACCAGCATTAAGATTTCCAATTCCCTCATCCGTAATAAACGTTTGTGAAGAGTATGGATTTCCTGAGTAGAAGTTAGAGAAAATATTCAAACCGGTATTCTCTAAGAATTTAGAATTTCCAATCATTGGTCCATTGTAGTCTTTTCCTTCACCATAACGGTAATCAAACGTTACTGCAAACGCATGACGCTGGTCGTAGCTGTAAGGGAAAATATTTCGTAAGTTAGGAAGACCAGCATTCACAAGTGCACCCATTGATGTAGCATCTGAACCTGTTCCATCCGCAAATTGCAATGTGTAATTTGCAGTCATGCGAATGTTTCCTGTTTGTCTTAAATCGTAAGCTATTGTCATACCTTTTACTGTTCCGAAATCTCTATTTCCGTAAGTTTTGTAAGTTGCTGGGTAAGCTTGGAAAATATTCACCAACTGTACATTGTTACGTTGCTCTCGGTAGAACGCAGAAATCTTCACGGAGGAGGTGCGCGTTAACACTTGTTGGAATCCTAATTCATAATCAACCGTTTTTTCTGGCTTCAAATTTGAATTATTAATAACCGCATTTCTCGATTGTATGTATTGGTATTCATAAGGGTCAAAACGGTATCCTGAAGTTGGACGTTTCGTTAAGATGTCATAGTGAGCAAAGAATGAAGCCTCTTCAGAAATCGGGAAAGAGAACGCCACACGTGGCATCACGTTCACTTGAGCTTTGTAATCCGTAAATGCATCAGCAGTTGGTGTTTCCAATGATGGATCTTGCAACCAAGGAGCGATTCCATTTGGACCTTCAACTAATTTCGGGTCTTCAATTGGTGTACCTACGGCATTATACCAGTTCATTCCAGTTCTAAATCCTTTGATTTCAGTGGGATTTTGTACATCATTTACATAAACAATGTTGTCATCAGCCATTCCAGAAGGCAAGTTTACCCAAGCATATTGGTTAGGATCGCTTTCTTTTAAGGCACGTACTTCTTTAACCGTTTTCGCATTATAGAACAAATACTGATCTTTTAATACTGGTTGATTGGCATCAAAAACATCAACACGTACACCAACGTTGAAAACGATGTCATTGAAAGCAAATTTATCCATTATGTAACCCGCCATGTAAATCGGTTGGAAAGCACCCACAAATCTTTTGTAATTGTGGTTCTGATCATACTCATTAAAGTATTTATTGATATCAGTATTACCTTTTACTTTTTTTCCTGTGTGGTCGTACCCGTAATAAGAAACATATGAGTTACCGCTATTTAATAGTTCATCTGGTGAGAACATATCATACTGATAAAGATTCGGATCATACTCATCAATATTAATAAAGTCATTACCAGCAGTATTTAATCCAAGTTTATTTCGAAGGTTATAGTCAAAGAATGATTGGTTATCATTGTTTAATTGCCCTCCAAATTGACCAGTCCCGCTTGTGTGGGCATAACCAGAATTTAAACGTTCGTATGTAATGGCTTTAAATGAACCTGAATCGGAAACAACTCCACTATTTAAATCTAACTCCTTAATGTGGAAGTTGGTCAGCAAACGTGCAATATTCCAAATTCCAGTTGGTCCGTAATCACCACTAGACCAACCACGGTCAACGCGTTGTTCGTATTCGAATCCTAACGAGATACTATGGTCACCGATAATAACCGATCCAGCACCTGTTACGCGGAATTGGTCATTTTCAAATCTTCCGAATCCATTGTATGGAGAACCAATGTTACTCCATATACCATATACACTTTGAGGTGAATCACCATTTCTAAGTGCATTCCCTTGATTAATTTGTGTTAAGTTCTCATAGTGACCAAATGGAGCACCGTCGTATATGTTAAAGTATTGGGTTGTAATAGCAGCTAATGTAGCATTGGTTTGTGACGGTGTAAAGTCAACTTGTACATCTTTGAAACCATCGTGCACATACATTTGAGTTGCATCATTAAATGTGTAAGAAGGTCTACGTGTTGTCACGAATTTCCCTACATACCCATAATTAAATAAGTTAAATTGATGTTTAGGATCATACGACTCACTGAAGGATTTCGAATAATCAACCATCAAACTATAAAGTGCCGATTTAATTTTCGAACTACTTCCTTCACGATCATTATTGAATCGTTGCGTTAAACGACCAAATAAACGGTAATCATACGATTTGCTATATCCAAAATTCGAAAAGTTCAAGAGGGAACCTGAGTAGGAATAGCTATTGCCTGTACTGTAGTTCATTGAAGCACCGAATTGAAGGTTCACAGATGGTCCTGTATTCACATCGATTTTCGCCTGACCAGAATAAACAGTGTTTCTTGCATTCATTCTCCAAGCCACTTTTTCAAAATCACTTTCGCGGAGGAACAATGCATTATGGAATGTACCAAATCCTGTAGAGTTTGGTCTCAATGGATTCGCAATTAATTCATCACGAACATCTTTTTTAATTCGGTAGCTTCCACCAGCAAGTGGACGACTATCTAGTTGATCTGTTAAGTTAGCAGAAACAAGGAATCCTAATTTTGGTTTTGTTTTCTTTCCAGTTGAATCGCGTTGCATCCAAAGTGGACCTGACAACATTCCTTCAACAAGATTATAGCCAAACTTATCCAAACCAAAAACTTTTCCATCATACCCGTCAGGGTCAGCACCTTTAAAATATACTCCCGAAGAGACACCTTCAATTGAACCGAAATAAACAGCAGATGGACCACGAGTTGTGATCGAGATGATACCACCGGTAACATCACCATAGTTTGCAGGTACACCACCTGTAATTACAGCTACTTCTTCCAATGCGGATTTAGGAATGTTTGCCGAACCACGCACTTTAATACCATCAATGTAGTAGTAAGTTCCATCGGAACGAGAACCACGAACCGAAATAGCTCCTGATCCTTCATTTGAATTCACCCCACCAACGGACCTTGCAACTCCCTCAGCTGAACGAACGGGCATTCTATTAATGTCCTCTCGTGTAACAGTAGCACCTGAAGCACCACCATTTTTATCAATAAGTGGGACTTTATAGACA
The DNA here is from genome assembly GCA_024643545.1 of Crocinitomicaceae bacterium. Lineage (GTDB taxonomy): Bacteria > Bacteroidota > Bacteroidia > Flavobacteriales_D > Crocinitomicaceae > UBA952. Next base: position 5,910 of record JAHEMR010000001.1, read on the forward strand.
ACTACTTTTACTTCTTGCTCATCCTTAACTTTTTTACCTAAGGTCAAATTATCAAGGAAAGTAATTCGATCCGGCGAAATAGCAACACCTGTCATTACAGACATGTTGTAACCTGAAAGGGCATTTGAAAAATGCAAATCATAAGTTCCCGGAGGAATACCATTGATCTGGAATTTACCTTGAGCATCCGTAGTTGCTCCACTTTTTATTTGCTCCCCTTGTTTTAAAAGGACCTTAGAAAGTTCAATTGGAAGACCAGTTGATTCATCCTTAATTGTCCCTTTTAGGGTACCAAGACCCGATTGAGAAAATGCATAAGTCCCTGCAAACAGGACACTTAATACTAATAACTTCAGTTTACCCACCATAAGAATGCGTATAAATTTTACTATATCTCGTTTTTTAAAGATTGTAAATATAGAGAAATCCATATTGATTTCCTTAAAAAATTGAAAAAATATATGTGGAATTTATTGTGCAACTTTGTGCGTCGTGTGTGAACTAACTGTTAATTAATTGATAAATGTCCGAATCGTTTCAAAGAATTTATTTGTCAGACGAGCTAAGTTCAGTGGCCATTGAACAGAAACAAGCCATTGACTTTTACTTGAATGAGACTTTATTTCCTGACGAACAAGAGCATTTTACATCACGAATAAATGAGTTGAGAAAAGTTGAATTCTTAGGTGTTCGCCGGTTAAGGACAAAATTAAATTTACAATCAGCAATTAAGTACTTGGAGTCCGGGAAACCTTTTCTCTGTGACCAACTAGACACATTTATATCGATCAGTCACTCAAAAAACTATTGCGCGCTTGGAACTAGTTTAAAGGAAATTGGTATTGACATCGAAGAGATCAATCCGCGAATCGGTCGAATCGCCTCTCGTTTTGTGCATGACGATGAAAGAAGATTCATTGGCGAACAAACACTGCTTGATCTTACAAAACTATGGACAATGAAAGAAGCGATGTTTAAACTCAACAAGCGATCTGGAATTGAATTTAAATCTGAATTAGTCATTGAAGAGAAGTCAGGAGACATTTACTACGGTAAAATGTTAACTGAACTATCTTGGGAACAAGTTACAATAGATTGTTTTCAAGTAGGCGAATTAGTGGTTTCGGCCTGCCGTTATTCCTAAGTATAACTAAAAACTTGCTTTCAAACTTAGGTCTAATCCTTTGACGGAATGTGTCAAGGCCCCAATTGAAATAAATTGAACCCCTGTTTCAGCATATGGACGAATGTTATCGATGGTAATTCCACCAGATGCTTCTGTCTCGAATGAATCCGGAATTAATGCAAGTGCTTCTTTCAATTTTTCCGGCGTAAAATTATCAAGCATAATACGGTCCACTCCCCCAACCTCAAGAACCTGATTTAATTCTTCCAAACTTCGAACCTCGATTTCAATTTTTAGCTTTCGGTTGGTGTCACCAAGGTATTTTTTTGTTTTCTCGATTGCCTTTTTAATTCCCCCAGCATAATCAATGTGATTATCCTTCAACATAATCATGTCGTATAGTCCAAAGCGGTGGTTCTCTCCCCCACCAATTTTTACCGCCCATTTTTCTAAAAACCGCATGCCTGGAGTCGTTTTCCTTGTGTCCAAAATCTTGGTTTGACAACCTTGAATGACGCGAAGTACATTTGCCGTTTGGGTAGCTATTCCACTCATTCGTTGCATGCAATTAAGCACCAATCTTTCAGACGTCAAAATAGACTGAGATGAACCAGATACTTGAAAGACAATGTCACCTATTTCAACTTTATCTCCTTCCTTTTTGTAAAAAACAATATCAAGGGAAGGATCCACGATTTCAAAAATTCTTTTTGCCACATCTATTCCTGCAATTATGCCATTTTCTTTCACAAGTAATTTGGCTTTTCCTTTGGCATCAGCAGGAATACACGCAAGAGTAGAGTGATCTCCGTCACCTATATCCTCTTGTAAAGATTTTCGTATGAATTCATCTAACATGGAACAAAGATAGCATAGCTCGTGTTCTTGTGAAACTTTGTGATTAATTTTATCCGATGAATACGCATTCCCAACTAGTTTTAGAGAAAATCAAGGTGCTACCAACAGATGCTGGTGTATACCAATTCTTTGATTCCAAAGGTGTAATCATTTATGTTGGAAAGGCAAAAAATTTAACCAAACGCGTGCATTCCTATTTCAAATCGAATATTACAGATGGGAAAACACGTGCATTGGTAAAAAACATTGCGGACATTAAGTTTACTGTCGTTTCTTCGGAGTTAGATGCCTTGCTTTTAGAAAACAACCTCATCAAATCATATCGTCCTCGGTACAATATTTTACTCAAGGACGACAAAACCTATCCTTGGATTGTCGTGAAAAATGAACCTTTTCCTCGTGTTTTTAGCACAAGAAGAAAAATCAAGGATGGCTCGAAGTATTTTGGCCCCTATCCAAATGGGCGGGTAATGCAAACATTATTGCAATTAATCCGTGAGTTATTTACACTTCGCACCTGTGCTTTAGATTTATCTGAAGTTAAAATTAACCAAGAAAAATATAAAGTCTGTTTAGAGTACCACATTGGTAAATGCGCTGCACCATGTGTTCGATATCAATCAAAAGAAGCATACGATGCTATGGTGAATTCCATCGAATTATTATTGCAAGGTAAAACGTATGCGCTCTGTTTGAGCTTGAAAAAAACCATGTTTGAATTATCGGATCAATATGATTTTGAAGGAGCGCAAAAAGTGAAGGAAATCCTGGAGCAAATCGAAAAATATCAATCAAAATCCATGATTGTTTCTCACACACTGAACGAAGTGGATGTTCTCACGTATGAATTGGATGAGGAATTTTTATTTTTCAACTACATGGTCATTCGCGATGGTGCGATTGTTCATACATACACTTCCCATTTGGAATTGAAATTATCGGAAAATATCACCTATGTTTTTACCTACGTATTACCACAGCTTCGCCTGAAATTTGAAAGTACTTCTAAAGAGGTTTTGGTTTTGGACAAAGTTGATTCCATTTTTCCAGACTTCCATTTCCATTGTCCGCAAATTGGCGAAAAGAAAAAGTTGCTAGAACTTTCCATGCACAATGTAAAACACTACCGATTGCAATTGAAAAAAAGGGAGATGAACCGGGTTTCAGAGCATGGCGGAATAGATGCATTACTTGAATTACAACAAGCGCTTGCTTTACCTGAACTACCGAATCACATCGAATGTTTCGATAATTCCAATTTACAAGGTACAAACGCTGTTTCTTCCTGTGTCGTTTTCAAAAAAGGAATTCCTAGTAAAAATGACTACCGTCATTTCAATGTGAAGACGGTCGTTGGACCGGATGACTTTAGTACGATGAAAGAGGTTGTTTTCAGGCGCTACAGGCGCTTATTAGATGAAGGAGAGTCTCTTCCGCAGTTAATCATCATTGACGGTGGTAAAGGACAACTTAGCGCCGCCATGGAATCTATTGAGTTATTAGGGATTTCCGACGAGGTAAGTGTCTTTGGATTAGCAAAACGAATGGAAGAGCTTTTTCGTCCAAATCATTCAAAGTCAATACTATTAGACAGGAGATCCAAAGGTCTAAAGTTAGTTCAACATATGAGGGATGAAGCCCATCGTTTTGGCATTACGCATCACAGAAATAAGCGCAGTAAAAATTCTTTTCAAACAGAATTAGCTGAAATTAAAGGAATTGGTGAAAAGACATGGACACTACTGCTCAAGGAATTTAAATCAGTAGAAAAAATTAAAGGGTGTTCCCAAGAAGAATTAGCAAAAAAAATAGGACAAGCTAAAGCGCTCGTCCTATTTCAATATTTTCAATCGAAGTAATTACTTCACGATAAACGGTAGTGTTATTTGACCATTTGAACTAACAATGCGCAACTGATACATTCCACCAGCTAGTTCTTGTGTATTCATCATGACAAGGTTTTTACCTTCTTTGGCTTTCACCAAATGTTTTTGAATGATCTTACCGGAAAGGTCTATCATCGAAATAGTCAAATCCTCTGAATTAGGAAGATTAAATGAAACATTCAATTCTTCATCTGCAGGATTTGGGAACATTTCTAGTTGCGAGATTGCGGAATATTCAACGATGCCATTCACGATTTCATTCGATGGACTTCCATTATACAAATTAATGTCATCTAGGTAAATGTTGTTACCGCCCTCTCCTTCAAAACGGAATTTAACTCTAAATTTATCTGTAAAATAGCTACTAGTCACATTCGTCATATGAACAGTTACCCATTCCGTTTGATCAGTAGGTTTCCAGGAAGTAGTCGAGGTCAAAGTGGAAAGTTGGTTGCCTTGGATTGTTTTGCGTTGAATCCAATCAGCTCCACAATCTCCGGAAATAAACACTTTTAAATACTCATAATTTGCCGCTAATACTTTACGGTACGCATAGCGGAAACTTAATGTTACAGTTCCAGAAGTAGGCACTGTAGATAAATCAATTTGTGAGGATGTTAACTCATCAACATTCGCAGTTCCTTGTCCAAAATTCATCAATTTTGCACATTTCGCACCAGTGTATGCAGTAGTTGGTTCGATTGTCCAAGCGTTATTTGCGGATGATGTAAATACATCCCATTGTTGGATATTCGACAAACTTGAATAATCCTCAAATCCCTCCCAGAATGGCAAAGTAGCTGGCGTATTCAGGACATGAATAAAATTGTTTTTGATCTCGCTATCAGATAACGTTCCATCAGTGGCTGTTAATTGAACAGTGTAAAGTCCCGGTGTGTCAAAAATAACCGTTGGATTTTGACTCGTTGCAGTATTACCATTAGAGAAAGACCATCCTGTCGACGGGGTAATTGACCATGTCCACCCATTTGCTACGTTATATGAATCATCAGAAAAGGTGATTTCATCTCCATTACAAACAGTTGTTTTATCTGCTGTAAATTCTGCTTTACACAAATAAAGAACGCCATTCGCTCCAACTGCTGCGAGATTCGCTGCAGACCAAACATTCGCACGACCTGTATTTGTTGATTGCAAAGCGGTTCTCATTCTTGTCCGTTGTCCTTGGGTAAACATTTTAGAACAATAAGAATAATCCATGTAGTTTTCTACATTATCACGGATATCAAATCCCCAGTAAGCGTTGTCGTTACTGCATGTGTTGGAATTCAATAAACATGCTGAAACGCCAATACATGTTGGAGTATCTTGTACTTGATCCCCGTTCCCAGAACAACTGGAAGCTGTTCCCGGGTTGTTGTTTGAACCCCAAGTATGAGATAAGTTTAACCAGTGTCCAACTTCATGAGTTAAAGTACGACTTGTACCTACGGAACTAGTGCCAATTGAACCGACATAATCGTGCAATACCCAAATTCCATTTGTCATTTGATTCGCTGCGAAACTTGAAGGATTAAATGTGTATCCAGCAGCACCTCCAATATCACCACAAATGAACACGTTCAAGTATTTATTACCCGGCCATTGCCCTTGATATACATCATTTCCTGCGATAATTGCGTCTACTTGATTGTTTCCAACGCTACCATCATAACTAATGGTATTGTACGTACGCGTAATTCCTTTAAAGCATGTTCCATCTGGTGCCTTTGTAGCTAAAACAAATTCAACTTCAATGTCCGCAGGCATTCCTGCAAAATCCGGGTGAACATTTGCGGTATCCGCATTTTGTTTTCTATAATCTCTATTTAAGATGGCCAATTCATCTAAAATTTGTTCATCCGAAATATTTTCAACACCGTTCATGTGAAGCACATGGAAAACAACTGGAATTTTGTAAATAGTCGCTTTTTCAGTCCCCCCTTTTTTGGAAAGCATTTCAAATTCCGCATCATCCAATTCTTTGGCTTTTACATAGGCAGGATTCTTCATGAGCTCGGCCTGTTTTTTATGTTGGATGCAATATTCGATGGTTTCCCCTTGGCGCATATTTCCTGGGTCTGGAACGCGTTTTTGTTGAGCAAAACCATTCATTGAAATGGTGAAAATTGATAAAAAAGCAAGGAGTAATTGTCTTTTTTTCATAAATGTATAGTTTCTAGCAAAATAGTTCAGCGCTAAAATTAGTGAATTATTCACTATTTCACAATTAATTCAACTAACGAGGACATCATAAATGACATTTGTTTCAGCGTACTTGATATTTAACTAATTTTGTCCGTATGAAAGCAGTTAAAGCATGCGATACCTTATCGATTTCAACGAAAGTGGTATTACCGAATGACACGAATACATTAGGGAATTTATTTGGAGGTCAACTATTAGCTTGGATGGATGTCATTGCAAGTGTTGCGGCTCACAGACATTGTAAACGCGTTGTTGTGACAGCATCGGTAAACAATGTTTCCTTTCAGAAACCGATTAACCATGCATCGATTGTTACGTTAGAAGCTAAAGTTTCTCGCGCGTTTAATTCTTCCATGGAAATATTTGTGGATGTGTTCGTTGAAGACAACCTGACTGGAGCGAAAGAAAAATGCAATGAAGCTATTTATACGTTTGTCGCTGTGGATCAAAATGGTGGGCCTATACAAGTGCCAGAACTAATCCCAGAAACTGCAGAGGAAATTGAACGTTTTGAAGGAGCGCTTAGACGAAAACAACTGAGTTTGATTTTAGCAGGGAAGATGAAACCAACTGAAGCGACCGAATTAAAAAAACTATTTTTAGAGGATTAGTTTTTTTCGATGCTGAGCGCTATTGCTTCGGCATCCTGCATTGTCATACAATGAAAGTGTTTTTTCGGACAATCCTGGTGCCCAATTTTTGAACAAGGACGACAAGAAAGTCCTTCTACCTGAAAAATTTTATCGGTTTTTATACCTTGTGGCCTATATGGACTCATGCCAAAATCTGGCGTTGTATTTCCCCAAATTGAAATAACTTGAATGTCAAAACAGGCTGCAATGTGCATCATTCCAGTATCGTTTGTCAATAAACTTTTTGCTTGAGAAACAACACTTGCAGATTCCAAAATAGACAACTTTCCGCACGTATTAACGAGGACATTCGATGGGCAATTATCAACTAACCAATCACCTATTTCACGGTCCATTTCCCCACCAATAATTAGGAATTGGCAATCTGTTTTTCGAAATATCTCGAGCCATTTCTCCTTCGGAACTCGTTTCGTTTTAAACTGCGCACCAATTGCAACCGCTACAAAAGAACCAGTTAACATAGGGAATCTTTCTTGGATGTTTACGTTGCTCGAGGTTGGAATAACAAACTTATTATTTGTTTGACCAACTGCATTTATGCCCAAGACGTTTAACGTTTTCAAGTAACGGTCAACCACGTGAACATTGGGTAATGTATTTATTTTAAAGCGTGTAAAAAGCCATTTGCGTAAATTCAATTTATCAAAACGCGAAATTTTTGCCGGAATACCTAGTGTTAACCTCCGTGTTCTTAAATTATTATGTAAATCAATTATGAAGTCAAACCCTTCACTTTTAATTTCTCTTTTGAATGAAGAAAATGAATTAGAAAGAAAATGAAATTTGTGAATTCCCTCAGCACCAAGTAGTAATGATTCGAAACTTTTTTTACTCGCAAAATGGATCTTCGCATCCGGAAAAGCCTCCCGTATTGCATTAACTACAGGGAAGGTGAGAACGATATCTCCGATAGAACTAAACCGAATAAGTAGTATTTTCAAACGTTCCTGTGTTAAATAGTACTCCGAAAGGACAAAATTACTTTTGAGTTGTATTTTGGAAAAGTACCCGATTTGGATCTAATTGTGCTTCTAGACTGGTGAAAAATGCCGAGCGTTCGCTTATTTCTACACAATCAATTGGGAATGATAATTGAAGTTCTTGGATGTAATCGAAATAAATAGTTTGTTGGCTCACGCTTACTTTTCGAAGGCCAGCAAGGTAAATTAAAATAATTTCACGATCGCTAACAAGTATGGCTTTTGACGTTACTCCTACCCTAAAGTTATTTTTCACATTCACCATTAAGAAGACCATGGACTCTATAGCGAAAAAGATTAATACCGCGCTTATGAATAGCGTTTGTTCTGATACATAATTATAGGCAAAAGCAAGGAAAATCATTACGATTGATTCTATTGATGTGTAAAGTATCACACGTTGTTTGCGCTCACGACTGATGGTGCCGTTCCAAGCAAATTTCGCTGTTTTTGAGGTCATAAAAACGCCCATCCAACGGCGAACGGAACGACGTAAACTGATGATTGCGTAAAGCAAGCCAAGGCCTAGAAAAATTTCAAATCGATACATTAAATTAGCTCCCGTGGTATTCAGAAAATCAATGGGTAAATCGAAGCCAACAAAAACCGACAATAACATTGTTGGAAATGTGACCACCAATAACAGCACATTGATAAAACTATTCATTTGGAATTAATTTAAGTTTTTGTTTCAATTGTTGAATTCGTTCTTGAGCGTGCTTCACTTTTTTGTCCACGTCTGCTCTTAAAGCATCTGCTCCCTTCGATTTAGCAAAGAATCCAAGGTTGTTCTCTAACAACATCATTTCTTTATTCAGAAGGTCAATTTGCTTACGGATTTCATTTTTCTCCGCTTGAAATAATCTGACACGGTCTGGACTAGATTCCAAGTTATCTAATTTCGCTTTGAACAGGATGTTTTCTTTTTCTTGACCTTCTAATTTCAACGCCGCATATTTTTCATCAATGGCTTTTTTGAAATTTTGATAGACCGTATTTTTATCCTTCATGGGAACTTGTCCCAACTCATTGAATCTATTTTGGAACGCTCTTAAAGTGGCAATTGCTTCTTGTTTATCCGCTGGAACAACCCAATTCTGCACTTCTGAAATCAACTCGTTTTTTGCCGTGAGATTAGAAGCATTCGCGTCATCTTGTACTTTAAAGTGAGCTTCTTTAGCCTCAAAAAAGACATTGCAAGCGCCTCTGAATTCGGTCCATAATTTATTCTCAAAACGATGTCCAGCATTTCCAGACTCTTTCCATCTTTTTTGAAGTTGAATCAATTTTTCTGATGTGCTTTTCCACTCTTTGGAGTGACTTAACGCTTTTGCTTCCTCGATTAGTTTTCGTTTTTTATCTGCAACATCCTTGAACTTACTTTCAATGTCCTTTGAGAATTCTTTCTTCGCTTGAAAAAATACATCGCACTGTTTGCGGAAATCCTGGTAAACTAATTCATTTTCCTTTCGAGAACCGAATCCTATTTTTTTCCATGCCTCTTGAAAACCTAAAACTTCTTTTGTTTTTTGTTCCCAATCTTTAGCGGAAGTAACTTCAACAAGGCTTTCATTAACAGCAATTAACTTTTCAATGAGTGCCTTTTTCGCGTCAATATTTTCTTTTAAAACGACTCTTTGTTGCTCGTAGTGTTCATTGAATTTATCGTAAACTGCGCGAACAGTTTCCCAATAAGCATTCTTCAACGATTCCCATTCTTCATTTTGAACTGGACCAATTTCTTCCCACTCATCTTGAAGGGAACGAAGACTTGCCTCTGCTTCACGAACGGGTAGATTCGCCGTTCGAAGTTGTTTTAATTTAAAGATAAGTGCCTCTTTCAGCTGCTGATTACGTTTATAATCGTGTTCTTTTAATTCTTTGTATATTTTTATGTTATAAAAGAAAATCTCAAGTAATCGAGAATACTCCTTTTGTAATGCCTCTCGTTTATCACGTGGAATGTCCCCAACCTTTTTCCAATTTTCATGGATTTCCTTGTAGGCATTGAAGGCCGTTCCGATTTTCTCCTCGTTTTCGATTACATCTTTTAAACGTTCAACGAGCGCTTTCTTCTGTTTTAAATTTTCATTTTCAAGTGCCGTTTTTAACTCCACCTGTTTTTTTCTTTTTTCTTGAAATGACTTGTAAACATCAAAAAAAGCTTCTTTCACGGGAGTATAATCGAATTCCTCATAGCTTGATCCTTGATCCGCGGCTTCAAGTCTTTTTACTTGCTCCACACGTTCAGCCTCAATCATGAAATCTTCAAATTCCTGACGAAGTTCTGATGCATCTCTTCCGAGTCCGATTAAATCCTCTGCAGATTCTAATAATTGTATTTTTTCTTGAAAGTTAGTGAGTTCCATTATAGGTTCATTTCAAAGTTGGACAATTTCACGAATTGACTAATTCGATGATTAATATCTTCAATGGTAATTTCAGTTAGTCTTTGTGTTCCGAATTTCTCTACACAAAATGAGGCTAAAGCAGATCCTGCAATAATTGCGCGCTTCATGTTCTCAAAAGACGAGTCGTTTGTTGCTGCCAAATATCCCATAAATCCACCAGCAAACGTATCACCAGCTCCTGTTGGATCAAACACTTCCTCCAAAGGTAAAGCAGGTGCAAAGAAAATATTTTCTTCATGAAACAATAATGCTCCATGCTCACCTTTCTTGATGATTAAGGTTTTTGGACCCATATCACGAATGATTTTAGCGGCACGAACCAACGAATATTCTTTCGAAAGTTGTCTTGCTTCTTCATCGTTAATGATCAGAATGTCCACGTGCTTCATCGTTTCCTTCAAATCGTCCAAAGCAATATCCATCCAAAAATTCATGGTGTCCATCGCAATTAACTTTGGACGTTTTTCCATGCGATTAATTACCGTTAATTGTACCTGCGGACTCAAATTACCTAGCATTAAATAATCTGCATTTTGACAGACCTCAGGAACGATTGGATCGAATGTTCCAAGAACATTTAATTCTGTTACTAATGTGTCGCGGGAGTTCATGTCATTGTGGTACTTTCCTGACCAAAAGAATGTTTTTTCTCCTGTTTTAATTTGTACACCATCAATATTCACCCCGCGTGAAGTTAAATATGACAATGTTTCATTCGGAAAATCTTCTCCTACTACAGATATAAGACCTTGCTCCTTCGCGAAAAACGATGAAGCCAAAGAAATAAATGTTCCAGCTCCTCCAACGATTTTATCCGTTTTTCCAAACGGTGTTTCAATAGCGTCAAACGCTACACTTCCAACAGTTACTAACTTCATATACAAAAAATTCGTTGCAAAGATATAGAATTTCAGACAGGGACTCTAGAACTATTTTGATTTCTGCATCCCTCGCGGATGTGCTTGCGCATAAACAGCAGTTAGTTGGGCAAAGGAGTTGTGTGTGTACACTTGCGTTGCCGACAAATTTGCGTGACCCAGTAAGTCTTTCAGCGTTTCTAATCCTGTTCCTCGGTTCAATAAATGTGTTGCAAATGTATGACGAAGTACGTGAGGACTTTTTTTATCGGAAGTCGTCAGTGTTCCTAAAATGGAATTGATTTTTCGGTAAACCATGGATGGGTATAAGTCCAGGCCATTTTCTCGAGTAAAAAGTTTTAATGAATCGATGTTCATCTTTTTTTTCATCGTGCGAAACAATTGAATTGTTTGGCTAAGTTGGTTTGAAATGGGGATTAAGCGCTCTTTGCTGCGTTTTCCGAGGACTTTGATGTGTTGTTCGCTCACATCTGAATCCTTTAAGCCTATAAGTTCGCTCAAACGAATTCCCGTCTGGTAAAATAGTTCGAAGATTAATTCGTCTCGAACACCGTTAAAATCTGTCGAAAAGAGTGAACTTGTTTTTGTTGAATCCAGTTCTGATTCTTTGACAAAAACAGGTAAGCGTTTTTCGTTTTTTGGACCTTGAATTTTAGCCAGTGGGTTGGTCGTGATTTGACCTTCTTTTCTCAACCATTTAAAATAAGTTCTCAACGAAGCTAATTTTCGATTGACACTTCGGTTGCTCATCCCTTCATCAATTAGTTGAACAATCCAACCGCGAACGAGGAAGGTATTTACTTCTTGTAGGTCCCGGAGTCCTTTTAAATCAGCAAATTCGATGAATTGCTGTACATCATGCTCGTACGCTCCAATGGTGTGTGGGGAGTATCTTTTTTCAAAAGAAAGGTATTGGATAAAATGTTCGAGCATAAAAAAAGGAGCTTGCGCTCCTTTTCAACGAATATTTTGAACAAATGTTACAATTCAGCTGACTGCATTCTTTGTTTGTAAGCAGCTCGTATGATCTCCTGACGACGGGAAACAGATGGTTTAATAAACTCTTTGCGTCCACGTAATTGCTTCATCATATTTGTTTTCTCGTACTTTTTCTTGTACTTCTTCAAAGCTCTTTCGATGTTTTCGCCTTCTTTAATTGGAATGATCAACATATGTTATAATTTACATTTAAACTTAGGTGGGCAAAGATAGGACATTAATCCTAATTCACAAAAAATTATTTCAATATTTCTCGAGAAATTACCAATTTTTGAATTTCGGAAGTTCCTTCCCCTATTGTCATGAGTTTCGCATCACGTAAAAATTTCTCTGCGGGGTATTCTTTTGTGTATCCATATCCCCCCATAATTTGTACTGCTTCATTGCCACACTTAACCGAAACCTCTGATGCAAAGTACTTTGCAAATGCACCTTCTTTCGTCATAGGAAGTTTCTCATTTTTTCTGAATGCTGCTTGAAATGTCAATAATTCTGCTGCTTCCAGTTGTGTTTTCATATCGGCTAATTTGAAAGCTATCGCTTGAAATTGTGCAATTGGGTGTCCGAATTGTTCGCGTTCTTTTGCGTATTTCACCGAAGACTCATAAGCTCCACGAGCGATTCCACAACTTAGAGATGCAATTGAAACACGTCCGCCATCTAAAATTTGCATGGCTTGTTTGAATCCGTCTCCAATATTACCGATGACGTTTTCTTGTGGAACACGAACATTGTCAAAAATCAATTCGGCCGTTTCGCTTGCTCTTACGCCTAGTTTATCTTTAATTTTTACCGCTGAAAATCCGGGCATCCCTTTTTCAATGATGAAGGCCGTAATTCCATTGGAGTCCAACAACTCACCTGTACGCACTAGAATCACCGCAACATCGCCGCTTAAGCCATGCGTTATCCAGTTTTTTGCTCCGTTAATGATCCAGTCATCACCATCTTTGACCGCCGTTGTTTGCATACGCATCGCATCGGAACCTGTATTTGCTTCTGTAAGACCCCAAGCACCAATAAATTCGCCTGAAGCAAGTTTAGGTAAGTACTTTTTCTTTTGCGCTTCGTTACCGTGGTAATAAATGTGTCCTGTGCACAAAGAATTATGTGCTGCAACACTAAGCCCTATACCACCGCAAACTTTTCCGAGCTCCATTAAAGCCGTAGCGTATTCGAAATAAGTGAATCCAGATCCTCCGTATTCTTCTGGAATAAAAATACCAAGAAGTCCAAGTTCACCCATTTTTTTCATGGTTTCAACAGGAAAATGCTCATCGGCATCCCATTGTTTGTAAAAAGGTTTGATTTCCTTTTCCGCAAAATCACGCACCATTTGTGCGATCATTTCTTGATTTTCGTTAAGAGAGAAATTCATTTGTGTTGATTGATGTTGTTGATTGATTAATTATGGTTCATTCAATAGGAAATTATTCCATCGATGTAATTTGAGTACATTTTTAATTTTTCCTGTCCTTCTAAAAAACTGAGTTCTACTAAGAAACTGAATCCAGCTACTTCTGCCCCACTCTTTTGGATCAATTCTGCTGCAGCGCTTGCAGATCCACCTGTTGCTAGTAGGTCATCGTGAATAAGTACACGTTGATTTGCTTTTACCGCATCACTGTGCATTTCGATTACAGCACTACCGTATTCTAAATCATACGCATGTTTGATTTTTTTATAGGGAAGTTTTCCTTCTTTACGAATGAGGATAAACGGAATCCCTAATCGAATTGCCAACGGAAATCCAAATAAAAAGCCTCGGCTTTCAATTCCTGCAATGGCGTCTAATTTGGCATCTTTATACGTTTCTACCAAATGATCTAGCACAGCTACGGACAATTCAGCATCTAGCATAATCGTGGAAATATCCTTAAACAAGATGCCTGGTTTTGGGAAATCAGCTACATCTCGAATGCATGTTTTTAGTCTTTCTTGAATACTCATACCTACAAAGATAGGTAAGGTCTGACTTTTTCGAATGTTTCTTTGTCAATAATTACAGATTCTTTTATTTCTTCAATGGATTTAAACCCTCCTTTTTGCATCCGCATTTTCACAATTGAATTTGCTTGATTCCAATTTAAGTAAGGATGGGCTTGTAATTCTTCCGCACTTGCTTGATTAATGGAGATTTTTCTAATGGTTGTTAATTCACATGTTATGCTTGATTGAATTTGTGCATAAATTTCTGGCGTCATTTTCCAAACTTCGAGGAGTTGTTCTTTGCGTACAAATCCGCCCAATTGCTGTTGATATTTGATGATTTGTTTTGCGAAAAATGGACCAAGTCCCTTAATTTTCATGAGTTCTTCCTCGCTGGCATCATTTGCGTTTACTACAATGGGAGCGTTCATACTTGCCAATGATGGTTTTTTGGAATCTTCCATTTCCAACGGAGGATACCGTGTGAAATCTTTCATGTTTTCAAATGTTTTTTCTGGAATAAACTTTATTTTCTGAAGTTCATCATTGGAATGTATCCCGCGTTTCGCTATCTGAAGGACAATTATTGCCTGTTTTTCACTTAAGCCGAATTGCATCCATTCTTCTAGAGAAAGTTCATTGGGATTAAATGGTTTGGTCGGTTTTTTGAATGACTTTGTTTGGTTCGACCATTTTCTACGTTTGTAAGCTGAATTCCAGCGCTTGAATTTTTTTACTGTTTTCCACCTTGGTTTTTCCTCCACAGGAAGCAGAATTAAACGTGTGGCAGTATTATCCTTTTCAAGAAATAAAAAGAAACGCGGAGCAAAAATAATGACTATTGATGCGATGAGTAAAACCCATAACCCGCGTTGATGCCGAATAGACATATCGAATGGATTACCTTGAAACATGTGCGTTCAAAATTTAAATTAAACAAACTATTCAAGTAATCTTTTCTCGGAAATGTAAACGATGTATATCGCAAAAAAGTATATTTATTACCTCTTTTTTCTACCAACAATAAAATAGATGGGAATACCTAGCAGGACTATCAACAATCCCATACCTGCATTTCTTAAATCATAGACAAGTAAATCGATGCAAATTGCTAATGTGATGAGAATATAGAGCGCGGGAATAAACGGGTATCCAAACGCTTTATAGGGACGTTCAGTTTTCGGTTCTTTCTTGCGTAATATAAAAATTCCTAGAATGGTAAGGATATAAAATAGAAGGCTTGCAAAGGTGCTATAAACAAGCAAGTCACCGTATTTTCCTGATAAACATAAAATACTTGCCCAAATACCTTGAATCCACATTGCAACACTGGGCACATTGAATTGATTTAATTTTTTCGCTTGTTTGAAGAATAGTCCATCGGAGGACATCGCGTAAAATAATCTTGAACCTGCCAAAATGAGTCCGTTGTTGCACCCGAAAGTTGAAATCATGATTAACGCTGCCATCATGGTTATTCCTAATCCACCAAAAATGACGGATGCGGCACCTGCCCCAACGCGATCATTCGCTGCGAACATGATTCCCTGTCCTAAAGCATCCGTAGCTGTAGGGTCTCCACTTTTTGGCAACAGCGCTAAATAAGCTAGGTTAGCCAAAATATAAATAGCAGTAACGATGGTTGTTCCAAAAAATAAACTTTTTGGAATGTTTTTTTTGGGGTCTTTAATTTCCCCTGCAATAAATGTCACGTTATTCCAAGCATCAGAAGAAAACAATGAATTGATAATCGTCGCGCCTAATGCGCCCATTAAAGCGAATCCAGATAATGGTATCGTATTTAATTCACCACTTGGTAATTGAACGGTTTTGTAGGCGTTCCACATATGATCGAAATTCTGTGCAAACACGTCTGATTTTAATCCAATGGCCAAGCCTAAAACAATCAACGCAAATAAAGCGAATAACTTGGCAGAGGTAAAAATCAATTGAAGGATCTTACCATTTTGAACACCTCTTGAATTGAGTATTGTTAAAGCGATAATGCTGCCAATTGCAACCAATTGTCCGTAGGAAATTGTTACAATAGATGTCTTTATACAATCGTCATTCAATACCGGAAAGAATACACCTGCATACTTCGCAAAAGCAACAGCTACAGCCGCGATTACACCTGTTTGGATAACCGTGAAAACGGTCCAGCCGTAAAGAAAGGACATCATTTTACCATACGCTCTTTGAATGTAAACATATTGTCCTCCAGCATTCGGCATCATTCCAGCTAATTCACCGTAGCTCAACGCGGCAAAAATCGTAATGAGTCCGGTGAGCATCCAAAGAACAATCATCCATGCCGCAGAGCCGATGTCGCGCATCATAGGAGCGGTTACAATGAAAATTCCCGAACCGATCATGGATCCGGCAACTAATAGTGTTGCATCCAATAATCCGAGTGATTGTTTTAATTTTGATTCCATAGTCGTCATTCAATATAGTTAAAACAAAACTGTCCTCTCGCATAGAGAAGACAGTTTCAATCGCATATCAATAAGAACCTAATTTTAATTATTTCTTAGGATGTAAATGAGAATTTTTACGGCTGTAAGAGAAATAAATAATCAATCCAAGTCCCATCCATAAAGCTGCAGCTTGTAAGGTCGCAATATCCAATGAGACAATCATAGCTGTACAAACCAAAATACCGAGAACAGGAACAATTGGAACTAAAGGTGTTTTAAATGGGCGTTTTAATTCCGGATTGCTTCTACGCATAATAAGTATTCCCAGACAAACTAATATAAACGCGAAGAGTGTTCCGAATGATGTTAAATCACCAGCCACACTTCCCGGTACAAGCGCTGCGAATGCTCCAACGAAAATAAACAACATCCAATTTGCGATGTATGGTGTTTGGAATTTCGGATGTAATTTCCCGAATGCTGCAGGAATTAACCCATCTTGGCTCATCGAGAAGAACACACGACTTTGTCCCATTAACATCACAAGAATCACAGAAGAGAATCCTGCCAAAATAGCCAATGTCACGCCGGTCCCTAACCATTCGTAACCAGCCATGTACGTTTTAATTGCGTATGAAACAGATGCCTCTTTACCAGCAGTAGCAAATTCACTCCAATTTGCAACTCCTGTTAAAACGTGTCCAAAAAGAATATAAAGTACGGTACAAATAGCCAATGAACCAAGGATACCAATTGGCATGTCACGTTTTGGATTTTTTGCTTCCTGCGCTGTTGTACTTACCGCGTCAAAACCAATAAATGCAAAGAACACAATTCCAGCACCACCGAGAACGCCACCCCAGCCCCATTTAAAGAATCCTTCGTGGCCAAATGTGCCTTCAGGGATTAAATAAGGAGTGTGATTTTCTGGCTTAATAAATTGCCATCCAATGACGATAAACACCAACACTATCGCCACTTTAACGAACACGATGATTGCATTTACCGTTGCTGATTCTTTTGTTCCTTTGATTAATAATAAGGTTAAAGCCAATAGAATAATCAAAGCAGGAGCATTAATGAATCCACTTGTAATGGATACCTTACTCATGATGTCTGCAGGTAAATTCTCGTATTGAGCAGCACTTAAAATCCCTTTTTCAATTCCCTCCCAATGACCGGGTAATGCTTGGATTTTCACCACCAAATCTTGTGAAACTTGATACATGCTTTCGAATGGCGAATGGCACCATTCATATGGTATGGCATTCCCGAGCAAGTTATTCAAATATTCACTCCATGCAATGGAAACCGTTGCTGCACCGAGGGCATATTCCATGATTAATGACCAACCAATAATCCATGCTACTAATTCACCCATGGTAACAAACGAATAGGCATATGCACTTCCAGAGATTGGAATCATGGAAGCGAATTCCGCGTAACAAAGTCCAGCTAAAGCGCAACCAATGGCTGCGATGACAAAGGAAATAGTTACACCTGATCCAGCAGCTTCAGAAGCGGCCGCAGCTGTACGAACGAATAATCCTGCACCGATGATTGCACCGATACCTAAAGCGATTAAACTTCCCGCACCTAACGTGCGTTTCATCTGACTATTTTCGGCTTGCGCCAATAAATCTACGAGTGATTTTTTTCTCCAAAGTGACATAGCATGAATTTAGTGAAAACAAATATATCATTTTCAACGAAAACGGCAATAGATAAAAGTACGAGGAGTTGTTAATTGAAAAGCAGGGATTAAAGTAAATCCAGTGTTTCTTCCAATTTTTTCGGATAATATCCTAAAACTCTTCTTGCTTTAGATAAGTTAAATCCAGTTTTGGGAGGTCGCTTTGCGGGTTGATTTAAGGTAGAGCTGTCCGTCCTTTTGACCTGATTCATCGGTAAATGATAGTATTGTGCTATGCGTTCAACGATTTCAAAGATGGACATCGTTTCAGGACCAGCAATATGGAAAATGCCGTTTTCATTTAATTCACAGATGCGAATACAGGCCCATGCAAGATCATCCGCCCAAGTTGGGGCGCGAAACTGATCATCAATGATCGCTAATTCTTGACCTTTATGTAACGCTTCTTTCGCCCAAACAACAATATTTGATCGAGATAAATTCTCTCCTGTTCCGTAAACGATGATTGTACGAACAATGGAAAACAGTTGCGTTGGAAGTTGTTTAGTTATTTCTTCGGCCTCAACTTTCGAACGAGCATACTCACTCAATGGATTTGGAATGTCATCTTCGCTGTAATTGCCCTTGCTCCCATCAAAAACGAAATCGGTGGAGAGTAATTGAAAATGACAGTTCGCTTTCAAACATGCTTTCGCAAGAAACTTGACGGCAGTTATGTTGATGCTTCGGCAATTTTCAGGTTGCAATTCACAGGTGTCCACATTGGTCATTGCAGCTGTGTGAATAACATGTGTCGGTTGAAATGATTCGAAAACTTCAGAGATCATTCTTTCATTCGAGATATCCATCTCTGTATATACATTCGAAGGGCAATTTTTATTTCTATTTTTCCCTAAAGAGGTCGCTAAAAAATCGACATTGGCGGACATTAATTGCGCAACAATTTTCTGACCTAATAAACCATTACTACCGGTTACAAGAATTCTCATAAGTCCCAAATAGAATTTTTTTGTTTGTGTTGGAGTTTAAAGTAATGTTTGTGTTCGAGAATCCAAGCCATAATTAGGTAAACAATGATTGGTGTTCCTAGTCCGATAAAAGAAACGTAAATGAATGCTAAACGTACTTTACTTGTTTTAAATCCGAGACGACGTGCCCACCACTCGCATACTCCAAAGGATTGCATTTCAAAGAAAAAGATAATCTTTTGTAGTAACCTTCTCATGATTTTGTGATTTGTTGCCCAACGCAACAATTTAAACATTTTTTTGCGGTACAAAATTGCTGATAAATTTCGAGATTTGCTTGAGACTCCAGTGCATTTTTTGATGTAATACCAATAGATTTCCATATTGAACTGATGTGATTTGATTCAGCAGGAAGAGACTTCAAATATTTCATGGTTGGAAGAATACCACTGTGTTGTTTTCTTTGTTCACGATGTGTGTGCAGGTCAATGTATGTTTTTGCGTTTATCAATAAATTATTTTGAAGCATGTTACTTTTAATGTTTGCTTGTATAAAACCATCGGTCCAACTAAAAACAGAATCATCACATTTTATTTTCATGTAATACCATTTAATAAACCGTGTCCAAGAAGCAATTCGAGCGTATAAGGTTTTATTTAATTGAAGATTTCTACCTTTCCAACCTTGGACATTATTCAGTACAAGCATTCGTATCTCCTCTTCACTAAATTTAAAATGAAAATGTAAAGGAATTTGATGGGTGAGAAGTTCAAAAGACAAGCTATTATTTTTTGTTCCAAAAGCCTTCGAAATGATGGAGTAAGCATCAAAAGACTCCTGATTCAGGTTGTATTCTTGCGCGTATTTTCGATTTATGCGCTCTTTAATGGCGCGGTGCTGCATTTGCTTAAACTCTATTGGGAAATCGCCAATGCGTTGTCTACAATGAATTTTTTGAGTCGTTTTCCACTTATATTTTGTGGGGAATTCAAATTCGCCGGATAAATATGACTTCAATTCCAATGTTGGAAGTAGGCGCTGATGCACATAAACTGGTTGATCGTATTCATATACTACATGAAGTATTACGTTCTCGTAGGCTAAATCTGTATGATGGTGGTGTTTGTACCAGTCAGAGGATTTCAAATGAAATTCGATAGAACCGAACCAAGTCAATTGATCAAATCGAATTTTTGCACATTGAAAATCTGGACCACTTCCGGACTTGTTCCAATTTCCGGTTTGATAGATTTCTAGTGGAGTTCCATTAATTAAATGAAAGGCATGAAAAGGTAGTCGCTTATCGGACCAAAGTTGTTGAAGTTGAATTTCGAGCAAAGCAATCTTTTTGATTACTTTAAGTTACAAAAAAAGGCGTTCAATTGAACGCCTTTTATTTATTTCGGTAGTGGTTTGAACACTAAATATTCTGGATTCGCTGGTGGCGCAGTAGCAGGATTAAAATCTGTTCCTGTAATTTTTGCCGTTGTACGTCGATTTATCTGGTGAAGCTTCTGGAATTTAGCAGGATCGCTCGTTTTAAATTCATTGATGTATGCTTCTGTCAATATAACTTTCTGACCATTTTCATCCTCCCATGTTGCTGGTTCAGACTCTCCTTTACCAACAGGTCGAATTCTACGAGGATCCAAACCTTTTTGCTCCACTAAATATTTATATACAGCTTTTGCACGATTCTCTGAAAGCACCTGGTTTTTCGTGTCCGTATCACGCGCATCTGTGTGTGAGAATAAATCAATCGTAATATTTGGATATTCTCTTAACATACTATCCAAAAATTTCAATGAATCCAAACTCATACAGGTCGCATCGTTAATGAATGTCCACTGACTAACAGGGTATCGAACTTCTGGAGTACGAATTTCGCCGATTGGTAATAATGGCATTTCCAATACAAATGTTTGACTTTGATCTACGCCAACCGTACTAAATTTAGCCCCACGTTTGTCTTCGTAGTATCCTTCTTTACCTGCTTTCAAAGTGTAGTCTTTACCAACAAGAATCCAACGACTTTTTTTGTCCGGTTTCTCATTCCAACTTACTTTTCCTTTTGCATCTGTAGTACCTTCCCATGTAGTTCCATCAGAAACGGTTACAGTTACTTTCGCTCCTGCTAATTTCTTTGTTTTTTTACCAGATTCATAAACTATCACTCTTAAATCATACAAATTTGGTGGAATAGAATAGCTCCAAATATCCGATGTATATTCGTTACTTGCTGAGGTTTTGCGTTCAGAAGTAAAGAAACCAGTTCTGCCATCAAAATCACACATTCCGTAATCATTTCCTTGTGAATTGAATGGAACACCCATGTTTTTTGTTCCAGACCATTTATTCTCCTCGCCTTCACGTTGTGCCACAAAGATATCTAGTCCGCCAATTCCTGGTAAGCCATCACTAGCAAAGTACAATTGACCTTTTGGACCAATGGAAGGAAATAATTCGTTTCCTGCTGTATTGAACATTGCACCCATATTGTGTGGGATTGAATCCCAAGTTTTAGAACGCTTATCAAAAGTAACATACCATAAATCGCGTCCTCCGAAACTTTTTTCACCATTTGCACTAACAGTCATATCAGAAGCAAAAATGAGCATCATATCATCCGGCGTTAAACATGGGTGGCCAACGGAAACACTGTCGTGTGTTTTCAAGGATATTTTCATTGGATTTTCAAAATCTTCCCCGCTTAAGTCAGCCGTCCAAATTTCACATCCTAAATCCATCTTCTCTGCATTTGGACAACGTGTAAAATATAATTTTTTCTTTTTAGAATCGAAACA
Source organism: Crocinitomicaceae bacterium (assembly GCA_024643545.1). GTDB lineage: Bacteria > Bacteroidota > Bacteroidia > Flavobacteriales_D > Crocinitomicaceae > UBA952. Next base: position 27,685 of record JAHEMR010000001.1, read on the forward strand.
AGCTGTCCCCTCGTTTTGTGTGGTATTGACAACACCTTTTGTGTCAATTGACTTAACGTTTGTTGGATTTCCATTCACATCATATTCAGCGCTGAATATATCCATGTATTTCTGTCCTGAAATTGGATCACGATCAGTTCCTGTTGCTTCATCACGGCTTGTTCCGAAATAAATGATTTTTCCTTTTTTATCTCCAAATGAAGGAGACATATCATATTGTTTGGAGTTGATTTTTGTTTCACACTTAATGACATAATTTGATTCCTCAGATTCAAAATCACGGTATTTCTCGACTGCAGACATGGCTGCTTCTAACTCCTTCGTACGGGAATTAGGTGCAAGTCTTTTGTATTCTCGGTAACTTTTTAACGAGTTGTCGTATTCTTTTAACATACGTTGCATGTCACCACGGTAAAAATACACTTCTGGAACAGCGTCAAAGTACTTTAGCTCAATACACGTTCCATACCACTCATTTGCTTTGTCATAAATCTGCATGTTGCGGTATGAGTCAGCAATTTTATAAGCCATTTCACCTTTTTGACGAATCGTCCCTTTATAACCTAAGGTTTTGTAAGCATCTTGACATACTTTTATTGCCTCAAAATAGTTTCCTGAATAATACGTGTCATTTGCTTTTCTGATATACTTAGGTTCTGGCATGTTTTGCCCAAAAGTAAACTGAGTAAAGGAAAGCGTAAGAAATGCTAAAATAAAAAATTGTTTCATAAAGCCTGGTTTTAACTAGGATAATCATCCAAGGATAGCAAAAATAAGAAATATTTATTTAAAATCCGAACAATAGTTCCTCCAGCGTTCTAGGAGTTCCGCAAAGCCCTCAGGTAGTTGTGAGTCAAATTCGAGGTAAGCTTGGGTTGTTGGCTGTATAAAACCAAGTGTTTTTGCGTGTAATGCTTGGCCTGGCAGCAAGTCGAAACAATTTTGAATGAAGCGCTCATAACTCGCAGAACGTGTGCCTTTTACAATTTTGTTCCCGCCGTATTCCAAATCATTGAAAAGCGGGTGTCCTATTGATTGAAAATGAGCCCTTATTTGATGGGTTCGGCCGGTTTCCAATTTACACTCTATCAATGTAACTAATCCGAAGCGCTCTAAAATTTTGTAATGTGTAATCGCAGATTTACCATGTTCGCCATCTTTAAAAACAGTCATTACCTTCCTGTTTTTCAGTGATCGGCCAATGTGCCCTTCTATGGTACCGCCGGACTCTAAATCACCCCAAACGAGCGCATGATAGCGTCTTTCTGTAGTACGATTGTAAAATTGTTTTGCAAGTTCGATGAGTGCAATTTCTGTTTTAGCAATGAGCAGCAAACCAGTGGTATGTTTGTCTATCCGGTGAACTAAGCCCGGTCTTCCATAGTAATCTTTTGGTGGAGAGGGTAAATTTTGAATATAGAATACCAAAGCATTCACCAATGTACCTGAATAATTTCCATAACCTGGATGAACAACCATATTGGATGGTTTATTCACGACTAGTAAATCCTCATCTTCATATGCAATTTCTAGTGGAATATCCTGAGGAATCAATTCAATTTCTCTTACAGGATAAGGGAGGACTATCGAAACCTCATCGGCCGGTTTCACTTTGTAATTTTGCTTGACCTTAGTTCCGTTTACAAGAATATTCCCATTTTTCGCGGCAACCTGGATTTTATTCCGGGAGGTGTTTGCCATGCGATCTATGAGAAATTTATCAATGCGTATTGATTCTTGACCAGGATCAGCTTTAAAACGATGGTGTTCGAAGAGTTCTTCCTCTTCAATCTCAAGATCAACTAGGGGCTCTTCTGTCATTGCTTTATGATCTTCACTGGTTTCGAAGAAATCGAAGGAATGGAAACAAAGTAAATTCCTGAGTGAAATGCACCCATGGAAATAGCATTGTCGGTTGTCTGAAGAATTAATCGTCCAGCGCTATCGTATACTCGCTTCAATTCGTTTTCTAAATGATAATCACTTTGAAACTGTAAAACATCGTTTACAGGATTGGGGAAACAATAAAATCCGGCAACTGATTCTACTGGTTTTATTCCTAAAATAGGATCTAATGACGTCGAAAAAATTGGTCGCATCATGGCGCTTCCTTCAAACGGAGATGTTAACCATGTTCCGCCGCCGTCAACACTGAACTTAATTTTATCCGAATGATCTATGTTTCGATCCAACCCTAAATTAAGCCTTTGTTGATCTAGTTGTCTCCAACCAACAAAGAATTTCGTCGGAACAGCAACTTTCATCGTATCCGTGAAATAATAGTGAATAAACATGTTTTGTGTCGTTCCATAAATTGGGCTTCTCGTATGAAACACATCGTCTTCATACAAGACTGCACCAGGATTTCCTGTTCCATCATCCGCCCAAACTGTCATTAAAAACAACTTGTTACTGACATCCGTAACGGAAGGAACAAAATGCATCGCAATACCAATGAGAGAATCTGATTCATAGGCCTCATAGGAAATCGCTATTCTTGATTGAACACCTGTTGGACCGAAGGCTGCTTCTGCACTTCCGTCATCGTAGCTGTAGTAATTATAAAATTCCTGAATAAATGTGGATTGGTCATTGTTAACATCATTTGGAAATTGTGCCGACACTGTTGTAATTACTTCAAATGATTGTTCATTACCACTAAGATTCTTAGGGAATTCAGATCCTAAAGACAAGTCATGAAAAGAAGTGTGTGTAGTTCGTGGAGCATAATTAATTTGCTGCTCTGCTAAATTAAACCCCTGTAAGGTAAAATTCCCATAATTCGTTGCGCCTTGACCAAAACTGATACTGCCATTTTGATAGTTTTCTGGATTTGGACTTCCATTATGAACCATCACTTTCAGCGCATCACTCATGTGATTCTCTGTTGATTGCTTGTAATGGTCCCAAGGAACGGAAGTGTAGGTTTTCAATAGGGTGTTCAACGGGTAAACCAAGGCGAAATCTTTGAATAAGGTATCGGCTAAAAATGATTGTGTTCGCAAATGCACATAATCGATGTGAAAATGATCTAATGCTCCAGCTAAAGAACCATAATTCTTAAATCTGAATTGGAATCCTTTTTTAAAATACTTTGCCGCCTTTATTGGAATGTGAACCGACTTAAAGGCATATGTTGTGTCTCCATTTATCGACCAAACCCTAAACCATTGATCTAATTCTTTTGCATATAGTTCCAATACCAAAGAATCACCCACTTCAGGAATATCACCTAAGCCTTCTGGCTGAACAAGAAAAGAAAGATAGACAGAATCGGCAGCTGTAAAACTTCCTAAATTCAACGGCTTGCTTGTTAATTTATCCGCATAATTTGTGACATTGGTTCCAATTTGATACGGGTATCCAAATTCGTCTAATCCATCAAAAGTAACCACACCTAAAGACCTTGGATTAAAACCAAAGCGCTCATTTAAGTATGCCTGATGATCTAGCCAATGTGCATTTTGATCGTTTAAGGTTGTGAAAAAAACGCGTGCTGAATCCTGAATATAAGTTGGATTCGTCACCCATATTGTATCTCGAACATCCGGAACGCCAACAGTATCATAGATATAATAAGAAGGGTATAAATTTTCTGTTTGATAATTGATGGGATAGCTCGAGAAATTTCCAACTTTTACAGCTATTGTTGCAAAAACACTATCAATAAATGTTCCGTTCGTACTATCATAGGTTCTTTTAAAAGTTGCGCCATTTGAAAAACTTGCATTTAAGGGGAATGGTATCAAGGTTGCGGGGTCTAATAAGCGATAATACAGTTGACTAGTTACCCCAGGATCATTAAATTGGGCAGAATATTGTTGAAATTTATTGGATGAAAAGTCATCATAAAATGGAAGGTCAAGGGTGTCAGAAATATAAATAAACGTACTATCTACACCTGAACCTCCTGATTTTAGGATGTCCTTTTTAGGGGTTAAGTGAAAATTGCGCATGACAGGCCCAACCTCTAATTGTTGAGCAAAAGAAGTTGCTGAAATCAAGCAAATCAATAGAAAACGCTTCATATTATTCAGGATTTTCAATGTCCGAAACATTTCGTTTCATGGAAAAAATAAATTGAGTCGACTTGAAAACGGTTGTCCCCTCAATGAACTCAGGAGTTTGGCTAAAAATAATCGCTGCTAATGAATCTTGTGAGGTACTACAGTCCGGACAAACAAAACTATACGAAGTCACACCAAGTGTATCCATAATAAATCGTGCGTCTGCCATTGTTAGGCCTACAAAATTTGGTAGTGTAATTGGTTCACCTTGATCGTTTTGTCCAACAATAAGTGTGACTACAGCACCAATTGGAATTCGATCACCTTCTTTGATTCTACGTCCTCGGTAAAGTTGGTCGAGCACGGATCCATTTGCTTCACTCGTTGCACGGTATTGAATCCTAAAGTTCAAACCACGTTGCTCTAAAATACTTTCTGCAAATTGTAATTGCTTGTGAACCAAACTTGGCATTTCGACCATTTGGGACTTTTTGGACAAACGCAATCCGATCGTTCGTCCTGATTTAACGTAAACCATTGAAATAGCCGTGGGTTCAACCAATTGCTCAATCACTGTACCTTCAGGCATTTTGGGATTGTAAATACTATCTAGGATTTGATATTGCATATCAAGTTCTTCGATTTTCTTTTTAGCCTCTTCCCCATTCATTCCAACCAAATTTGGAACTACTATTTTTTCGCCATGATTTGTAGAAAAATCCAAGTATAGAACGGTTGCAAAAACGAGCACTAAATAAAACAAAATCACCAGGCCTACATGCTTGATGAAATGTTTTGTTAAAACGAAATTTTTTATTTTCTGGAACACTGTTTTAATTTTTTCGATAACCAAAGTTAATCTTTCCTTTCAGTTAAATAATTAGAAATTTGGAGATAGTGCGTGAGAACGGTAGAAATCTTCAATGTATTCAATTGCTTCATCTGCTGTATCAACTAGTTTAAACAATGCAATATCTCCTTTTGAAATGTTGTTTTCCTTCAATAACATTGTTTCTTCCACCCATTTCAGCAAACCTATCCAATAAGACGTTCCTACAAGAACAACAGGTCTTTTTGTGATTTTTTTTGTTTGAATTAACGTCATTGCTTCGAAAAATTCATCCAAGGTCCCGAACCCACCCGGCAAAATAACAAACGCTTGAGAGTACTTTACAAATATGACTTTACGAACAAAAAAATAATCAAAATCTAGGTTGTGTTCCTTATCAATAAATGAATTGTGGTTCTGTTCAAATGGTAGGTCAATGTTTAGTCCCACAGATTTTCCTTTCGCTTTTTGTGCTCCTTTGTTCGCGGCTTCCATTAATCCAGGACCTCCACCGGTAATAATTCCGTAGCCTAAACGTGCGAATTTTTCAGCGATCTCCTCACCAAGCAAATAATATGGATTTTCAGGGCTTGTTCGAGCAGAACCGAAAATGGAAATACATGGGCCAATTTTAGACATCCGGTCAAATCCTTCCACGAATTCAGACATGATTTTGAAAATTGACCAACTATCGTTGCTTTTGAATTCATTCCAGTCTTTTGTTGTCTGTTCCATATTTTCAATTCCAATTTTTCAAACGTGAAAAACTTAAAAAAATTGCCAACGAATCCATTTTTGAATGAACAATCATTGGACTTTCATTATTTTTTCACTTTGACTTCGAACATCGTTGGCCAAAATTTTCCTGTCATGTAAAGTTTATTCGATTTTGGGTGGTAAGCAATTCCGTTGAGTACTTCACCATTTCCTTTTCCTTCATTCACCAAGTTTGTCGCATCAATTATTGCGATTACCTTTCCAGTCATCGGATCAATCACTGCAATTTCGTTTGAAGTCCATATGTTAGCGTAAATGAGTCCATTAATGTATTCTAACTCGTTTAGCCTAGGTATCGCAAACTCATTGGTGTACACCTCGATGGTTTTAACAATGTCAAAGGTTTTCGGATTTCTCACATAAATACGCTCCGAACCATCAGACATGTATAATTGTTTTCCATCTGTACATATCCCCCATCCTTCTGTTGTATAATCGAATTCTTTAAGTAATTTAAGTGTCTCTTTATTGTAAACGAGGCATTTGTGGTTTAACCAAGTCAATTGAAATATTTGGTCGCCCAATATGGTTATTCCTTCTCCAAATCTACTCGCATCTAATCCAATTTTAGCGCCGATTTCACCGGTTTTCAATTCTACTTTTGCAACGATTGAAGCGCCGGTTTGATTTGGGTCGCCTGTTCCTTCATACAGCTGATCATCAGAAAATGCAAGTCCTTGTGTAAAGCTGCTTTCGTTATGCGGGAAACGATTTACAATTTCCAATGTCCACTTTTCAGGTTTAATATCAGACAAAATTCTCACATTTCGAATTTCGGAGAAATATTGCCCGCTTAAATCAACCCCTTGTAATTCCATTTCATATGCTCCAATTTGGTAATTTTTCGAATCTAATTGAATACTTTCCTTCTCTTTTGGATTTTTTAATTTACCAAGAATGTGCCCTCCGAAGGTGATTGTTAAATTCTTTACTTCACCATTTGTTTGGATTGGGACATTAACGACATCACCATATTTCACTGCCAAATTATCAGAAAAACCGAATTGAAATGGTGTCTCCAAATCATCATTTTCCTTTACAAATAATGGGATGAGAAAACCTCCCAATAGCGCGACAAGAATAACGATTACACTAATTTTTTTCATGTTAACTAGACTAATTTTAGAATTTCCACTGCGTCAATCATACCGTGACTTTCAGTATATACCATTTGTTCATTATGGACAAGAATTGCCTGTGGAGATTGGTGAATGACCTTTGTTAATTTTTCTATTTCTGAGGAAATTTGTCTGAATTCTAATAAATCCAAATACCAACAATCAAGGTGCTCGTTGGTTAAAATTCCAGATTTCTCAAAGCGACTCAATGCCATTGTAGAAATACTACATCGCGTACTATGTTTAAAGAACAATTGTGGCTTTTGCTTACTTGCCTCGATAATTTCACTTACTTGATTGGGCTCTGAAAGGATTTTCCAACTCATATTTTTTAATTTCCAGGTGTGAATTGTTTCAAAAACCTTAAGTCATTTTCCGAATACAAACGTAAGTCTGTAACACGGTATTTTAATTGTGCAATGCGCTCTACACCCATTCCAAAGGCAAAGCCTGAATAAACAGTAGAGTCAATTCCGCAGGCGTCAAGTACATTTGGATCAACCATTCCACAACCAAGAATTTCTAGCCAACCAGAATACTTGCAGACATTGCACCCTTTGCCATTACAAAGTGTACATGAAACATCTACTTCAGCACTAGGCTCGGTAAAAGGAAAATAAGATGGTCGAAGTCGGATTGTTGCTTTTTCGCCAAATAACTCCTTCGCGAAAAACATCAAGGTTTGTTTCAAGTCCGCAAAAGAAACATTTTTGTCAATGTAAAGTCCTTCAATTTGATGAAAGAAACAATGAGCTCGTGCCGAAATGGCTTCATTTCGATAAACTCTTCCCGGGGAAATTGTTCGAATTGGGGGAGTTGAATTTTCCATTACGCGCACTTGAACACTACTGGTGTGCGTGCGTAGCGCCATTTCATTTTCACCCTTCTCAACAAAAAAAGTATCCTGCATATCTCTAGCTGGATGTTCGGGAGGGAAATTAAGTGCAGAAAAATTATGCCAATCATCTTCTATTTCGGGACCTTCCGAAACTACATAACCAATGCGATTAAATATTTCGATGATTTCCTTTCTAACGAGTGAAAGTGGATGATGGCTTCCGATTAATGTATCTGCACTAGGCCTCGTCAAATCCAATTGATCTTTATCCTTGTTTTGGTCTGTGAATGTTAGTTTAAATGAAGCCAGTTTATCCTCCGCTATTTGACGCAATTCATTGATTTGCTGACCGACAGACTTCTTATCTTCATTTGGAACATTTTTCAGTGCCCCGTACAAATCTTTGATTTGTCCCTTCGATCCTAAAAATTGAATTCGAAAGCTCTCTACATCATTAACTGATTGGATTTCGAATGCTTGAACTGCGTCTAGTATTTCTTTAATATTCATTTTCTTGCGGCAAAGTGTAACTTTTCGGGCCTAGAACTTGTTTAACTCTTGGCTAAACTGACCTAAAGTATGCAAATGTACAAGAATTTTATTGGTAAAATTACGCCGAAGGGAGGAATTATTGTCCTGTTTTTTGTGTGTACATTACCTTTAAGTTCTTGCTATAAAAAGGAAGCAACATCATTAGAGGTCGCTGTTCAATTTTCCAATGGTGAATTGGTTCAAAACGCAAAAGTAAAACTAGTTGTTGAGCCTACAACGAATACAAATCAAATGGCGATTATCAATGATAGTACTACAACAAATTCCGGTGGACTCGCGTTCTTTGCTTTGGATAAATACTACAAATCTGGACAGGTTGGGGTGGCAGTTTTAAAAGTGAATGCCTTTTATTTCGGTTTAACGGGAAACCAAGTGATTCAAATTGAGGAGGAAAAACGAAATCGGGTTGTCGTAACAATCCAGTAATCTGATTTGAGCAATTAAAAAAAATAATGTAAATTTGAAACTTTCGAAGAAATATGAAAACCTTTTTTAACCTACTATCACTGAGTTTAATCATCCTAATCAGTGCTTCTTGTGAGTCTAAAGATCCTGCTGTATTGAAGGTATTTGTACGCTCATCATCAAATCAATTAATGGACGGAGCGAAAGTTATCGTCATTGGAGACCAACAATCGAACCCCGCAACGCTTCCATTTGTGGATACCGTATTCACAAACGCTTCAGGATTCGCGGTAGCCGATATGGATCAATATTTCAATGTTTCTGGAGATGCGAATACAACCGGTTATTTTGATATTATCGTAAAATACAACAACAAAGTTGCATACGATTATGCACGTTGTCGTGTCCATACAACAACTGTTAAAACAATTTATTTACCGAACTAAAATTAAACTGAGATGAAAAATATCATTGTTCTAGCAATCCTTTCTGTAGTCGTTACTACTTCTTGTAGAAAGAAATTAGATACTGTTGCGAACATTTACATCAAAGATGAAAATAATGCGAGCGTAAGCAATGCAATGGTTGTATTGTATGGCACAAATACGCAAGGTACACCTCAACAAGTTGCTGTATTTGATACTGCATACACTAATTTAAATGGTATGGCGACATTCAATTACAATGAATTGTACCAATTAGGTCAAGCAGGTGTAGCTGTTCTTGATATCGATGCGAAAAAAGGAAACAAATCCGGTGCAGGGATTATCAAAATTGAAGCTGAAAAAGTAAACGAAGAAACCGTTTACATTCAACCTTAAGCTCGAATTTGCTTAAGTGGGGCTAACTCCTCGCCTACCAAATCAGCATTCGTAAATGTCCGGTTTAATTCCGCTGGCAAAACAACGTTGTATTCAGTTATAAATCCAAGGTTGAAACAACACATATGATCGTAAAGATCAAACCCATCATTGTTTCTTTGAAGAAGGTTCACTAATGCATTTAGCCGACTAATTGGCATGCGTACCTTTGTATCGTACTGAAGGAACTCTTTGTGTAAAATTCCGGTTAACACAACCTCGGTATCCGTATTGTTAAACCACATTTCTTTTAATTCAAATTTCTTTTCCATAGCCGTTAATTTTAAACAAAGTTGACTATTCAGGTCGTAAACAATTTACGTTGTAAAACATCATTTTTTGAGCGGGAGAAAATCATTACTTTTGTACCATGTCAGATAATAAGCAAATGTCCTTTCTTGATCACCTTGAAGAATTACGTTGGAGGCTAATGCGCTCAGCAATTGCGGTAATCATTTTTGCGATTGTTATTTGGATTTACCAAAAAGAAATCATGGAAAATGTTTTCTTAATAATGGTAGATCCTAATTTTATCACGTTTAAACTTTTATGTGAATACCTACACGTTTGTATCGATAAAATTCCGGTCAACTTTCAAAGTATGACCTTATCTGGTCAATTTTCATATGCCTTGATGATGAGTATTATGGGAGGGGCCGTTCTGGCGTTCCCCTATATTTTTTATCAATTATGGTCTTTTGTAAAACCAGGATTGAAGTTTAAGGAGCGTAAAATGGCAAGAGGAATTGTCTTTTATGTGAGCATTCTGTTCTTTACAGGAATTATTTTTGGTTATTTCATCGTGGCGCCATTAAGTGTTCAGTTTTTTGGTGCATTTCAAATTACCGATAAAATCAAGAACGATTTTACCATTAGTTCTTACATGAGTACTATCTTATCCACTGTATTTTATACAGGGTTATTTTTTTTACTTCCGGTTGTGACCTATTTACTTGTGAAAATAGGATTATTTACCCCGGAATTTCTCGTTAAATACCGCAAACACGCAGTAGTAGTTATCTTAATTTTAGCGGCCATTATTACCCCTCCAGATGTCATTTCGCAAGTTATTGTGACCATTCCAATCTACCTGCTATTTGAAATCAGTGTGCTAGTGGCAAAACGTGTAGCGAAAAATCAGAAAGACTAATTGGGCCTTATGAAATCCCTGTTCTTCCTTTTATGCCTTTTGCCTTTTATAGGACTTTCGCAGACTACCATTGTGAAGGGTTTTGTAAAAGATGAAAAGGGAGATCCAATTCCTTTTGCTCGTGTAAGGTTTGTCGGGACGAAAATTGGGGATTTAACCGATTCAACTGGAGCATACTTTCTGCAAAGTTACTATGCAACGGATTCTATTAACATTCAGTTTATCGGTTTTCAACCACAATCGTTAAAGATTAAAAAGGACATAGAACAAACGATCAATGTTACCATGCGTGTCCAATCAACAGATTACAAAGATGTGGTTGTGATGATTTCTAGCGAATCCCCAGCAGTTGCCCTGCACAAAAAAGTAATCGCCAATAAGCCCATCAATAACAAAGAAAAACTTGATGCGTATCAGTACAAGCTGTATAATAAAATCCAATTAGACATAAACAATCTTGGTGAGAAATTCACACAAAACGGTCTAGTTAAACGGATGGACCTTGTGATGAATTATTTAGATTCAACCAGCGACGGAAATACCTACCTTCCGGTGATTTTAACTGAATCGATCTCTGATTTTTTTTTCAAAAATAAACCAAAACAGAAAAAGGAAGTTGTGCAGGCAACCAAAATTACTGGTATTGAAAACGTTCAAGTAAATCAGTTCCTTGGTGACATGTACTTAGATTTAAACGTCTACGACAACATCTACGATCTATTTAACAAATCATTCATCAGTCCACTTGCGCCTTTCGCTCGATCGTATTATCAATTTGTTCTAGAGGATTCTACCTTTATCGGCTCAGATTGGTGTTACAAATTACGCTTTGAGCCTAAAAGAACGGGGGACCTTGCCTTCACCGGAGAAATGTGGATCAATGATACCACATATGCTGTAAAACAAATTAAGGCTTCCATTTCCCCTGATGCCAACCTAAACTACATTCAAAATTTTTACTTTGAGCACTTTTTTGAACAAGTTCAAAATGAAATATGGATGCTAACGGAAGAACGTTTAATTTTAGAATTTAGGTTAACAGAAGAATCCAAAATTCTCGGGATGTTTGGACGGAAATACAGTAAACGAAGTGATTTTGTTATAAATCAAGCAAAAGAAAATTCGTTTTATACGACCAATTCAGTTGAATTCAGTGATAGTGCGAAAATACGAACTCCTGATTATTGGCAAAAAAATCGTCCAATTACATTAAACGTTCAAGAAAAACACATCGAGGAGATGGTCGACTCACTGAGTAAAACAAGCTTTTACCAATCGATGAAAAAATTGGTCTACTTCGGGACAACAGGTTATTTTCAGTTCAATAAAATTGAATTAGGTAACGCGACTTCATTAATTAGTAAGAATCCGGTGGAGAATTACCGAGTAGCTTTAGCGTTAAGAACTTCGAATGATTTCTCGAAAAGATTAGAATTAGGCGGACGAGTTGCTTATGGTTTTGGTGATGAAAAACTAAAATACGCCGCAAAAATACGCTACAATATTACTCCTCAAAAACGTGGAATGCTCACAGGAATTTATTCCTATGATATTGAACAAATTGGACAATCACCGACAGCCGCTTCCATGGGAAGTACATTTGCTACTGTTTTTAATACTGCGCCTTTTGATAAATTGACTTTTGTCAATAAAATTGGTTTGAACCTAGAAAAGGACATTAAAAAAGACCTAATTCTATACGGTGGATTTGAATGGAAAAGTTACACTCCACTTGGTTTGGCCAATTACCAACGGGTACTTAATTTCGATACTGTCAATGTTTCCAACATAAAAACATTTGAGTTCATTGGACGTGTTAGGTGGACCAAGGGTGAAGAGTTTATATCAGGTTATTTTGATCGAACAAGCTTAAGGTCTGTATATCCGATTTTTTCAATTCAAGCGATCATCGGAATGAAAAACATGTTTGGAAGTGAGTACAATTACCAGCGCTTAGAGTTTCAAATGGAACATAACACACAATTGGGTATGTTAGGTCGCATGCGCTATGGAGTTACTGCTGGATACATTTTTGGAACAACTGCCTATCCATTTTTAAAAGTGCACGAAGGGAATCAATCACTGTGGTTATTAACCAGTACTTTTAATAAGCTGAATTTTATGGAATTTATTAGTGACAAATACATCACTGGTTTTATTGAAAATCATTGGGAAGGATTGTTTTTTGACCGGATTCCTTTAGTGAAAAAATTAAATTTACGACTTGTCTCCACAGGTAGAATTCTTTACGGTGACATCAGTCAAAAGCACGAACAAGCCATGTTAATCCCTGATTTCGTGAAACGATTTAATGGTATTCCTTACATGGAAACATCCGTTGGAATTGAAAATATTATGAAAGTTATACGTGTAGACCTTGTTTGGAGAATGACTCACCCTATCCCAGGACAAAGTCCATTTGGAATACGTGCGCGCTATGCGTTTAATTTTTAATACCTTCGCGACGTGAAATTATACACTGAACATATCCGTAAAACATACAAAGGAAGATCCGTTGTCAATGGGGTTTCCGTTGAAGTGAATCAAGGCGAAATTGTTGGACTTTTGGGTCCAAATGGAGCTGGTAAAACAACTTCATTTTATATGATGGTTGGATTGGTTCGACCGGATGAAGGATCCGTCTTCCTAGATGACGTTGAAATCACAAAACTTCCCATGTACAAACGAGCCCAAATGGGAATTGGTTACCTTCCACAAGAAGTGTCTGTTTTTCGTAAATTGAGCGTTGAAGATAACATCATGGCGATTCTCGAAATGACCGATATGTCAAAAGACGAACGAAATGAAAAACTCGAACAACTTTTGGAAGAGTTCAGTTTGACGCATATCCGTAAAAACCTTGGTAATCGTTTATCTGGTGGTGAACAGAGGAGAACAGAAATTGCGAGAGCCTTGGCAACAAATCCCAAATTTGTCCTGTTAGACGAACCATTTGCCGGGGTTGATCCAATCGCGGTAGAAGACATTCAAAGCATCATTTCAGCGTTAAAAAAACGTAATATCGGTATTCTTATTACTGACCATAATGTTCAGGAAACGCTTTCCATTACCGATCGTGCCTATTTACTCTTTGAGGGTAGTATTTTGAAGTCAGGAACAGCTGAAGAATTAGCATCAGATGAACAGGTAAGAAAAGTTTACTTAGGTCAAAATTTCGTTCTTCGAAAATAACTACCTGATCAATGTAACAAATCCATCTACTTGCTGCCAAATATATGGTTTGTCACAGGAACGGAACCTTAATTTATAGCTATACAAACCATCTTGACACATCACACCATTTAATCGACCATCCCAAGCTTGTGAGGGATCATTTGTTTGAAAGATCAACTCGCCCCATCGATCATAGATTCCGAAATCCCATGCAACTACCGTAAACGCAGTCACTGGAATAAATACCTCGTTTCGGTTGTTCTCATCAGGGATAAACGTATTCGGAATGTAAATTGAAAAAGGTTCAATCAAGACAGTTCTTCTCGCAGTATCTCGACATCCGTACTGATTGGAAACAATTTGAATCGGATAATCTGATCCTGGATTTACGTAATCGTGACTGAAATTCGCAAGGTTTGAGGTATATTCTTTATTGTCAAAAACATACTGATAATTGGTTGCTCCACTCGACTGGTCAATAAATGAAACCGTATTTTGACAAACATCGATTTTATCCGGATTAACCATAAATCCAGCAATAGGAGAAGGATTAACAGTGACCAAGTCTTGCTTCATTAAATAAAGTGTATCCATGCAACCATACAACGTATTTAATGTTAAACTAACACTGTAATTTCCCGGCGTAAGGTAAATGTGGTTGGGATTAACTGCAGTAGAAGTATTGCCGTCACCAAAGTTCCAAACGTATTGAATGGGAACATCAGAATGGCTTAAATTCACAAATTGTGCGAGTGAAGGTGCACACTGCAAGGTGTTGATGAACATGAAATCAATGGTTGCATGTCCAAAGATTTGGACATTCGAACTAATCGTATCAATGCAATTGTCGTACTGTCCAATAAAATAAACAGGCATCGATCCTGGCTGATTGTAATTTAAGCCTTGTACACTAAGGTTTGAAGAGGTATTAGGATTCGCATGGATGCCAAAATCCCATTGGAACGTTGCATTACCTGGACCAGAAACTGAAGCGAAAAAATCAAAGGTTTCATCAATACACAGGGAATCTGTATGACTAATCGACATGACTAGCGGTTCCTTAATGTTGACTTGAACTTGAGTTGTGTCAGAACAGGTTGAAAAAGAACTTGCAATTAATTGAACTGTATATAATCCGGGAGCTGGAAAAGTGAAGGTCGGGGTCGTTGCATTGCTTTGTCCAACACTATTTGGACCTAAAGTGAAATTCCATGAATAATTAATTGCCGAAATAGAATTATTGCCAAACGGCACTGTGAAGCCAAGGCACTCAACCTGCGGAGGGACAGCTATGATACTCGTTGGAACATCGAAAATAAAGACCGAATCGACATAACTTAATTGACAGAATCCATCATCAGCAATTACCTCTATTCTGTGATAGCCTGGAGTTGAAAAAGTGATGTTGAAGAGGGAATTTCCCGTTCCAGATGTTTGACTCGCACTAGGATCCAATACCCAGTTTAAACTTGCAGAAGGATTGGAAACATTTGCAATAAAATCAAAGTTATTTCCAAGTATACACAAGGAGTCCTGTGCTGACCAAGAAACACTCAGTGGATTGTTTACAATTACATTCATGTACGCTGTATCCGTACAAGGCATTCCCGGATTCACAATTAACTGAACATTGTAATTCCCTGGAGACGGAAAAGTATAATTGGGCGCAAACTGCGAACTTACATCTGTAGTAGTAGTGGGCACACCGAAGTTCCAGGCATAGGATGTTCCTCCGTACGAGTTATTTACAAACTGTACATTTAGACCTTGACAATACGAAACGAACGTTGGAAGTTGAGTTTGAAGTGGCAGCAAGGCTTGCATAACAATGTTGCAATCAAAAACACGAAACACGAAATCTCGAATGGTTTGTCCAACCAAAACTCCGTTTCGATATTCTTTTACACAGACACCAACAACGAACAAACCAATCATGTTTGGATTCACCACCAATACTCCGGTCGTTGGATCTATTACGGTAGAAGATCCCGTTCCAAGTGGTTGCTGAGCATTAAACGTTCCTCCATTCCATTGTACTGGGAAATAGGGTGGCGCAGGCGCTTGGGTAGGTTGTGGATTCGTTGAACTAGCACCAGACCATGGTGTAACCAATGAATAAACCAACTGATCCCCATCCGGATCTGTCGCTACGTGATTAAAAATAAGTTCATCGTTGTTACATAGTAACACAGGAGGATAATTGGTGAAACGAGGACTACTATTCGCCGTGAATCCGGTATCCGAACCAGGAACATGGGTTGTGAGCGTAATTCCTGTATCGTCTGGGTACAATAAGTTCGTGATATTTGGTCCACGACAGCAACGCTGATAGGAAACATCATAACCTCCTGGTGTAGGTGGAAGCGTAACAACGGTAGTGTAAATCGCGCGTTCCACACAGACATTTGAAGGTGGTGTAGCACAAGGATTATTGAAATTAATTGGCAATACAACACTTCCAGGAAAAGGAACTAGGATGTTTTGAAAAAAAACATTGTTTGCTTTGTATATAGTAAGTGCTAGAGGGTCGTCATATTGCGCCCCTGTTGAATTACAGTCACGGTATAGTGTAATGAAAAAACGGTATTGATTATTCCCTAGGTAATCATAATAGATATCTCCACCAATTATATGCGAAGCATAGCTGTTGGACACCATGAAAAAGAAAAAAATAAGGGAAAGTTTCTTCATGTGCATTAGTAGACGTAAAAGTAAGTCAAATGTTGTCTTTTTTCAAATCTAAATCATTGATACCGTGAATTGAATAAGTATACACAAACCGAGTATGACGGTTTATTTTACTCCCTTCAATTTTCTTGCCATGATTCCCCTCCAGAAAGACCAATTTTTCATCTGTTAATTGACCTGCAATTTTTCCATAATACTCCTCCTTAGTTGGATGTTCAGGCCAGCATACATTATAAATCTCATCTTGTTTAGGTTCCGCCAAAATGCACATTATCGCAGCTATGATGTCAGATTGATGAATCAAATTGACCGGAGCTTGACCGTTACTTATGTCCCGTTTATGTCGCAAGAAAAAGCGTACCGGATGACGATTTGGACCAACGTGACCAGCTAAACGAAGAATAATATATTTACCCGTCACGAGTGCTCGAATGCACTCTTCCATATGGAAAACAAGGTGTGATGTACTGACGGGAGCTGATTCATCCATTACCCTCGATTCATCCAAATAAACACCTGTAGAACTTGTAAAAATCACAAGGTCGGCTTTAATCGAAGACACTAAATTCTGCAAAGATTCTAGTACGCCCGCAAATGGAGGAAAGGTTATAATTACCGCATCGAAGAATTTACTTGGTGTTTCTTCCCAAGAAACAATTTGATCAATTTTCATTAAACGAACTGGATAAATTCCATCAGACAACATTTCATTGAGTTTGTTTTCATCTGTAGAAGTAGAATAAACGTTCGCCCCATCTTCTTTTAAAGCTAGAGAAAGCGCTTTTCCTAACCAACCATATCCGATAATCAAGTAATTTTTCATCCATGTGATAAACGTAGAATTCACAAAAGAGTTTGTTTTTTATTTACGGATATCCCCTTTCTGTTTTTAACTTGTGAATTGTTGTGCTAACTTTGACGAAAATTTGTGAGATGAACGCTTTTGATGTAATTGTAGTAGGATCGGGTCCAGGTGGATATGTTTCAGCACTTCGATGTGCACAACTAGGACTTAAAACAGCACTGGTAGAAAAATACAATACCCTTGGTGGTACTTGTTTAAATGTAGGATGTATTCCTTCTAAAGCATTATTAGATTCTTCTGAACATTTCCACAATGCACAGCACAATTTCCAAGCACACGGTATAGAAATTACTGGATTAAAAGCAAACTTAACCCAAATGATCAACCGAAAAAATGAAGTGGTTAGTCAAACGTGTGCGGGAGTTAAATTTTTAATGGATAAAAATAAAGTATCTGTTTTTCATGGACTTGGTTCTTTTGCAGATGCCAATACCATTTTAGTGAAAAGTGCAGATGGAACTGAAACAGTTCTCCAAGGGAAGAACATCGTTATAGCAACCGGTTCAAAACCAAACTTTTTCCCAGGAATGGAACCAGATAAAAAACGCATCATTACTTCCACTGAGGCACTTAATATGACTGAAATTCCAAAAAGAATGTTGGTGATTGGTGGTGGTGTTATTGGGCTAGAACTCGGATCAGTATACGCAAGGTTAGGTGCAGAAGTTGAAGTAGTTGAATTTGCACCAACAATTCTTCCAACTATGGATGCAGGAATCGGTAAAGAGTTTACTAAAATTCTTAAAAAAGAAGGATTCAAATTCCACATGGAGCACCGCGTGTTAAAAGTTGAAAATAAAGGTAAAAAAGTAGTTTTAACTGCCGAAAATAATAAAGGTGAGACCGTAACCCTTGAAGCTGATTATTGCCTTGTTGCTGTTGGAAGAAAAGCATACACAGAGGGCCTTAACCTTGAAAAAGCGGGTCTGAGCGCAACAGATAGAGGTCAAATCGAAGTCAATGACCACCTACAAACAAAAATGAGTCACATTTACGCAATTGGTGACGTGGTACGTGGAGCAATGCTCGCACATAAAGCAGAAGAAGAAGGTGTGTTTGTAGCAGAAATGATTGCCGGACAAAAACCGCACATCAATTATAATTTGATTCCAGGAGTCGTTTATACTTGGCCTGAAATTGCCGCTGTTGGAAAAACAGAAGAGGAATTAAAAACCGCCGGAATTGCTTACAAAGCAGGTAGTTTTCCGATCAAAGCTTTAGGAAGAGCGAGAGCAAGTATGGATACGAGTGGTTTCATCAAAGTATTGGCGGATGAAAAAACAGACGAAATCCTTGGCGTACACATGATTGCACCAAGAGCCGCTGATTTAATAATGGAAGCAGTTACAGCCATGGAATACCGTGCTTCAGCAGAAGATATTGCACGCATTTGTCATGGTCATCCAACATACTCAGAAGCATTGAAAGAAGCGGCATTAGCAGCTACAGATAATCGCGCTTTACATATCTAAAAACTTAAGCAGAAAAAGCATCGGCAATGTGTTCGATGCTTGTTTGAAATTGATTGTGTACGATGGATATAATGTCAAAACGTACGTTTCGATCAATTTGATTGTCTTGAACATAACGATCTGCCACATTGATGATTTGACGTTGTTTAGACCTCGTTACTGCGCGCCAAGGTTCTCCAATTTGTGCAGTACACCTTGCCTTTACTTCGACGATAACCAATTCTTCGCCGTCTAAAAGTACCAAGTCTACTTCCCATCTTTTAAAACGAATATTGCGGTCAATCAATTGATAACCTTTTCGCTGTAAAAAACACAACGCTTCGTCTTCTCCCCAGACTCCCAACTCCTCTTTTTTCATTTTCTTTTTACTTAAATATACAATTTTCTGCTCGATTTTCTGAGTGAATGAAACTAGAAAGTATCTTTATATTAAATTCGTTTTATGTCTAAAATTCTCATTAAAAATATCAAAGGACTCGTTCAAGCAGGTGAACAGATTCCATCTGTTCGAAAAGGCGCGGAAATGAAACAACTAGACATGATTTCGAATGCCTATCTAGCATTAGAGGATGGAGAGGTCATCGCCTACGGTCCCATGACTGAATGGGAAGGAATCATTGATTGGCGAGGTGTAGAAATTGTAGATGCTGATGGATGTTTTGTCTTGCCCGCTTTTATAGATTCCCATACACACACGGTATTTGCCAAAACACGTGAAGAAGAGTTCGTCGATCGCATTCATGGACTTAGTTACGAAGAAATTGCAGCAAAAGGCGGTGGAATATTAAATTCCGCTAGAAAATTAAGCGAGTTATCAGAAGATGAGCTTTTTCATTCTGCAAAAACGCGGATTGAACGTATCATACAAACCGGAACCGGTGCCCTAGAAATTAAATCGGGATATGGCCTTTCATTGGAAGGGGAACTAAAAATGCTTCGGGTCATTAAACGACTGAAAGAATGCATGCCAATCGCCATTAAAGCAACATTTTTAGGTGCGCATGCCTTTCCAGCGGAGTTTAAAGATAATAAACGTGCGTACATCGATTTGATTATCAATGAAATGTTGCCGGCAATTCACACAGAACAATTGGCCGATTATATCGATGTATTCTGTGAACGCAATTATTTTTCTGTCCTTGATATGGAAGAGGTATTAAAAGCAGGTATTGCTTTAGGCCTGAAACCCAAAGTTCACGTCAATCAATTTAGTATTCTCGGTGGCGTGCAAAAGGCAGTTGAACTTGGTGCCATTTCAGTAGATCACTTAGAAGAAATTGACGAAAACGACATACAAGCACTTAAAAGTTCGAACACGATACCTACCCTACTTCCAGGTTGCTCACACTTTCTTTCCATTCCTTTTGGAGATGCAAGACGCATCATCTCTGCCGGACTTCCACTTGCGTTAGCGAGTGATTTCAATCCAGGATCGTCGCCAAACTATGACTTAATGACCATATTATCGTTGGCATGTATTAAGCAAAAAATGACGCCTGAAGAAGGAATAAATGCCTTAACGATTAATGCAGCTGCGGCACTTGAACTAAGTGATAGCCATGGGAAAATTGCAATTGGCAGAAAGTCTCCAATTATGCTAACAAAAGAAATTCCATCATTGGCTTATCTCGCGTATGCTTTTGGAGAACAACATGTGCAACGAATTTTCATTTGATTCCGTGTAAAAATGTACCTTTGAACATAAGATGAAATACGCAATCCTTCTCTGTACCATTTATTGCACTTGCTTTACCGCATTTGGTCAAAATTATTCTGATGACCGTGAATTATTGTGGGAGATAACAGGAAATGGATTAAAGAAAAAATCCTATTTGTTTGGTTCCTTGCATTCGAATGATAAACGGCTATTTCAATTATCAGATTCCGTATACACTGCGATGATCAACACAGAGAAATTAATCCTTGAAACCGATGTGTTTAGTTTATTCAATGAACTTGACACACGAACAAAATTACCCACGACGCTTTACGATAAAAATGGCAATCCTTATACCTCTGAAATAGATGCCAGCAAAACGTTTTACGGTGACGAAGATGGAATGCCGCAGTTTTTAGATGCTTACTTTCAACAATTCTGTTTAAATGCCAAAAAAGAGTTTATTCCGTTGGAGACTGTTAAAGAGCAGTTCGATTTACTCACAGATGAATTTCAGCTTTCCGACAAACAAATCATTGACAATGCCTTAAATAACTTCACACACGAACGTTTAATCGAACTTTACCTAAATGGGGATTTAATTTCCATCGATAAGTTCATGAAGGCGAACATGTCGAGGCAAGATGGACTTTACGACGAGGTGATCACCAAGAGAAACGTGCAAATGTCTCAAAAACTTGATTCCATTTTGAAAACCAAAACGAGTTTTTTCTGTGCTGTCGGTGCAGGACATTTAGGCGGGTCAAACGGCATCATTAATCTATTGAGATCAAAAGGCTACAAAGTAAGAGTAGTTACTTGGTATCATTCCGAAAAAGCAAATGGAGATCAATTGAAAGTCCGATCGTTTAATGAGTATATTTTCCAAGATGCACAATCAGGATTAGTAGCAAAATTAGCAGGAAAACCAATTGTTTTAGAGGAAGCTGACGGAGTTAAACGCATAATTTACCGTGAGTTGGGACAAGGAAATACGTATGAAATATCGATCATACCCCTCGATACAAATTTAACTCCAGAGGAAATCGCATCTATCTACATTGCCAATCCTTCGAATACCAATACGCGTGAGGTTCTACTAGACGATGGACGAGTAATCTACGAAGGATTATCAAACAATTACCCTGAGGGTTTAAATTATGTTCAAATACAATTTAGTTCCAACTACTTTGCAGTAATCAAAGCATATGGCGGGAATAAATTCATGCATTCCAATCGTCCAAATCAATTTTTCCAAAGAGTATGGTTTGAATAGAATGCTTATCTTCGGTACATTCTTCCACCTATTACCATCAAATGAAATTTATTGATACGCTTGCACAGAAAATTCTTGATGACTACACTGAATTAGAACATTTAGTTGTCATCCTTCCATCTGAAAGAGCGGTAAAATACCTTGGGAATTCCTTGTTTAAACTAAATAAGGGTCCTTTGATTGCACCGGAAATGTCCACCATTGACCGATGGGTAAGAAATCAGTTTAACCATATCATTGATCCGACAAGACTTTTACTTGTACTGTTTGAAAGTTATTTGCAAACCGAAGAAGGAAAAGGAGAAAGTTTTGAGTCCTTCCTAACATGGGGTTCAACATTACTCAGTGACTTTAACGACCTTGATCGATACTTGGTTGACCAAGAACAAATTTTTAAAAATTTAAAATCCATAAAAGAATTAGAAAGTTGGCAAATTGACGAGGAAAATTACAGTGAATCTCAGTTAAAGTTCATGGCTTTTTGGGAGCAAATACCTAAACTGCACGAGCAGTTAATGCTTGAGTTGAAAAATCGATCACAGCTAACACTTGCACAGGCGTATAGAAAATTAGCTGAAGAAACCACGACCTTAATTCCTGCTGGCAAGCGCTATATTTTTGCTGGATTCAATGCCCTTTCTAAAGCAGAACTTCAACTCATTAAAAATTTAATAAAACGAGGTGATGCCGAATTTATAATAGATGCGGACAAGTATTACCTAGAAAATGAACAACATGAGGCAGGATCATTTTTGAGGGATGACTTAGAATTCCTAGGTCTCAAAACAGCACTTGTTACGCATGACAATTTGAAAAAATCTCCCATTGATTTTACCATAATTGAATGCGCTCAGCATACTGGACAAATAAAAGTGGCAGCAACAGAACTCGCAAAATTGAATCAAGATGAATTGGATGAAACCATGGTTTTACTTGCTGACGAGAGTTTAATTCATTCACTTGTTAAGAACATACCAGCAAATGTTGGCAAGGCGAATATCACCCTCGGACTTCCTTTGCAACAAACACCGATTAAATCTTGGGTGGATTTATTATTTACCATTCAAGAAAACAAGAAGCGCTTTCGAACAAAAGCACTTTATTTTAAAGATTTTCAACGTATTCTAAACCATGTATTTTGTTTGGCCTCACTTCCGGAAGAAGAGAAAAAAGAATTAGCCGCAATTGAACAAGATAGCATCCGAAAAAACAAAGTTTTTCAATCCGTAGATCGACTAAATTTACCCCCTAAATCAAAAGTGTTATTTGAATTAGTAACGTCAGACTGGAATGAAGATTGGCCAACTGCCCTAGGGAAAATTAGGGAATTAAATGTACTATTCGCAGACTCATTTGACCAAATCTATGAGTTCGAACGAACAGCAGTTCAAGTTTTTGATCAAGCCATGCGCGGATTTGAATCCTTGTTAAGGGACGGTATTCCTACTATGGAGATGCGCAGTTTCAAGTTATTGCTAAACCAACATTGGTCAACTTCCACCATTGCATTTCACGGTAATCCAACCAACGGACTTCAAATCATGGGTTTATTAGAGACACGCATGATTGACTTTAAAAACCTCATCATTCTTGGATTGAATGAAGGAAAACTTCCAAACAACAATCCTATTCGAACCTTGATTCCAATGGATTTGCGTGCAGTATTCAAACTTCCATCAACTAGGGAAAAACAGGGGCTATTTGCACATCACTTCTACCGACTTTTACATCAAGCGGAACGTGTTTTAGCTACGTATACAGCGGCTGCAGAACAAATTGGGAGCAATGAAGCAAGTCGATATTTGATGCAAATAGAAATGGAATTAACAAAAGCTAATCCATCAATTACATGGAAAAAATTGTTTTACCATGTGCCTTTCTCGGATAGGACTTCATTAAATACCACTCAGATTGAAAAAACTCCTGAAGTCATTCAACGAATAAACGAGTTTTTAGAGAAACCTTTATCAGCATCTGCCTTAAACAAATATATGATTTGTCCTTTGGACTATTATTACAGATATTTAGTAGAATTTGGGGAAGATAAGGAAGTGGAAGAGGAAATCGAAAACAACACTTTTGGAAGCATCATTCATACTACATTGGAAGACTTGTTTAAGCCTTTCGCACAGCGAGATAAACAAGGTGCCTATGTTCATCCAGCACCACCACCCGTTCGTGAAAAGGATGTGTTAAAAATGCTTGATACATTCAAGAAGGGCTTATATAATGGATTCTTAAAACATTTTGATCAAGACGAGTCGTTATTTAAAACCGGGAAAAATCGCTTGAGTTATGAAATGGCCGTTGAAATCACTAAAAATGTACTTCAGAGAGAACTTACATTTATTCAAAGTCTAGATGAACCGCTGTACATTGAACAGATTGAAGCTGAAATGCACACAGAAATACTTGTTCCTTTCCAAAATGGAACAAAGAAAATACGTTTTAAAGGATACATCGACCGGATTGATCGCATTGGAAATCGTTATAGGGTCATTGATTACAAAACTGGAAAAGTCAAAAAGGATTATGTTGAATACCAAACTTCGGGTAAAGGACTCATTCCATCCTTTATTAAAGCGAAGCATGCATTTCAATTATCTTTATACTGTTTGTTTTTCAAGGATCAATACGGAACGCTGCCAGACGAGGCAAAAATCACTTCCCTCATTAATGTGAATGAGGACTTCAATTTATCCATGAAAAATGGGGTGTTAGCAGATATGGTTCCGGTGGTACATGAATTATTGAGTGAAATTCTTGTCCAACTTTATGATACGAATCAACCCTTCGAACATCAACCAGATTCAGATTATTGCCAATATTGCGCTTAAAACAAAAAAACCTGAAAAGAAATAAAGGAATTAATCCGTTTAGCTCTTTTCAGGTTACTGCAAGTTAAATAAAACCAAAACCGAACAAACGTTTTTGTTCCGCTTTCAACTAGACGAAAGTATCTTGAAGAAAGTTGCCTTTTGGTGATTAATATAATTCTGCCTTTAATGCAGTTCTGTAATCTTTCATTTCTTCACGATTGATTTTGTGATCTGCATTCTTTAGTAAATTCAATAAATACAACAGATTTTCGTTATCATCGATTTCAATAGGATATTCATTCCCCTCCTCGTCTTCATCGTATTGAGCCTGAACATCAAAGCACTCATTTTCTGTTAAAAACTCATATGTTAAACGTAATAATTTAACAACTAAAGGATCTTGCTCCAATAATGCCATTTCGCGTAATGCTTTCAAATCCTCCACTAAATTTGAGGCAGTTACACCACTCTTTTCAACATTTGCGATGATAGCATCTAATTTTTGATTCGCTAGTCCAGTTTTCATGTAGTCAATTTTGATAGGCAAATTTAGTGGAAATCATTGAAATATTCATGCTTACATGGAGAACATTCTACAAAAGCCGTTTCTCGAGCAAAAAGAAATCCTATTTTTGTTAAATGGATTTCTTTATACAAGCTTTTAGTATTGGGTTCTTGTTAAGTGTAATGATTGGACCGATTTTCTTTCTATTACTTGAAACAAGTATTACCAAAGGATTCCGATCAGCACTTGCTTTAGACCTCGGAGTGCTAATCAGTGATATCGTTTATGTACTTATTGCCGTCATGTTTGTCGAGCAAATAAAAGGCCTTATCGCTGGAAATAAGGTAATGTTCAGCATCATTGGCGGAAGTATTTTTGTCATTTATGGCGTCATTAATTTGATGAAAAAAGTCGCTATCTTGGATACCCAAAAATTAGAAGGCATCGACGCAAACATTGATTCAAGCAAACAACATAACAACACAAAAGATTACGTTTTCTTGGGTTTGAAAGGTTTTGTATTGAATTTTGCCAATCCGATGGTGATTTTTTATTGGGTAAGTGTGGCATCCGTTGCAAATAATGCAGTTCCAGATAAAAATAGTACCACATGGGCTTTTGTTTTTTTAGCTGTCGTACTACTCACATTTTTCAGTATTGATGTTTTAAAAATAATTGCTGCAAAAAAGATACGTCCTTTAGTGAATCAAACGCTATTAAACGGATTGAATAGACTTATTGGAATTGTATTTACCTTATTTGGATTGTTTCTTATTCTTCAATTCTTCTTAAAGAAATAAACCTTATGAAAAACCTGTTATTTCTTCTTTTCATTTTAGGAAGCACACCACTTTTTAGTCAAAAAGTTTTAAAGGAAAACCTGAGTCCTAAAGTTCGCTTATATTGGGATGCAAATAATAAACACCTGCAAGCAACTGGATCCTATTTCACCAGTGAAGCGACACCAAACACTACCGAGAAGCATGGTAAATGGACATTCTATTCCTATGACGGAATTATGGAAGAGGAAAGTAATTATTACCGAGATCGCTTACTCGGAAAACGCGTTTTTTACTTCCCCAACAAGAAAATAAAAGAAGAGTCCTACTTCAAGTTTAATGTTCCAGATAGTCTATTTTTTCAATGGAATGAAAATGGAAAGTTGATAACCAAAGGAAAATTTGAGTTAGGAAGTCCCATTGGTGAATGGTCCTATTTTTATCCAGATGGTCGAGAAAAATCCATTGAAAAAGTAGTTGCTGATACCGTTTACCTGATGGCAAAATGGGAAGAAGATTCCGCCCATAGACAAACAATTATAAACGGTAATGGTGTCATTGAAGAACGATATGTGAGTGGAGGAATTAAAGCGAAATACACGTTTAAAAACGGTCTGAAAAATGGTGTTTTTGAAGAAAGAACAGCCAATGGTGTGCTTTCAGTAGCTGGTGCGTTTAATCAAGGTAAAAAAAACGGCGTTTGGGAATTTTATGAATACCGTGGAATACTAGAAAAAATGGTAACATACAAAGCAGATTCGTTAGACGGCGCCTATCTTGTTTTGGCTGTTTCTGGTGATACAATCACTTCCGGAAACTATGTGTTCGGTAAAAAAGATGGTTTTTGGATTTGGAAAACACCTGAACGAACAGTTGAAATGACCGGTCATTTTAAACAGGATTTACAAGATAGTACTTGGCATTATTACTTTTCGTCCGGAGAACTTTCCTACATTGCACACTATAAAAATGGACTTCGTACCGGAGAATGGAATTATTATTATCAAAATGGATCCTCATACCGCAAAGGCAATTATGTAAACGACCTCAGAGAAGGGAATTGGCAAACATGGTATGAAGATGGCGTGCTACTAATGAACGGAAATTATCAGCAAGGTAAAGAGGAAGGTTTATGGTATAACTATTGGGAAAATGGTTCTCTGAAAAATAAAGCTGAATTCAAAGATGGAAAGCTAAATGGCACCTGGGTTTCTTACACTCCGGAAAATGTACTTTCCTGCACTGGAAAATATAAAAATGGATTCAAAGTTGGTATATGGTACGACTATTACAACAACGGACGATTAAAGGAAAAGGCGCGATACAAAATTTTCACAGAAAAAAACCGAACAAATGACATGGCAATCATGGGATTAAAAGAAACGGTAAGTGATTACAATGGGAAATTTGAGGCTTACTCTCAAAGAGACTATCAACTTAAATCAGAAGGGAAATACCATAAAGGACTAAAACATGGTAAATGGATAGACTACTATCCCGGCGGTGTCGTTCCAACCATTATCTCCGAATACCGATACGGAGAATTAAACGGGGTTTTTCAGCAGCGAGATCCTCAAGGAAGATTAGTGTATGAAATTCACTACAAAAATGGATTGAAACATGGTCCATTTATCGTTTTCGGTGAAAATGGAAACATTGTTTCTCAAAAAGAATTTCGCTACGGAAGACAAGTTACTAAGAACGGGGAAGGCGACTTATTTACTCCCTAATCCTTCAATAAAAAGGGTCAACTCGATAAAATCATCCACACTAAGTCTTTCGGGTCTTTGTGTGACAAATTTATCCGGCAATTGTGCGTCATGCGTAAGCGACTTCACTGAATTACGAAGCGTTTTTCTCCTTTGTTGAAAAGCAGTTTTCACTACACGCATAAATAACTTTTCATCACAAGGTAAAGACTCACGTTCATTTCTTATACAGCGAATAACGCCAGATTTCACTTTTGGAGGCGGCACAAACACATGCTCGTCAACCGTAAAACAATATTCGATGTCGTAGAAAGCTTGCATAAATACACTCAAGATACCGTATTCTTTAGAGCCAGGTTTTTCTGCAATTCTTACCGCTACCTCCTTTTGAAACATCCCCATGATTTCAGGGATTTGATTTCGGTGCTCTAAACACTTAAATAGTATTTGGGAGGAAATATTATAAGGGAAATTACCGGCAACAATAAATGGCTCCTGTCCCATTATTTCCGTTAAATCTTGGCGCAAAAAATCAGCATAAATGATACGATCGCCCATTAACGGGTATTTGTGATGCAAATATTCAATGGATTCTGCATCTATATCCACAAGAAAAAGTTCGATTCCATCATGAGACTTCAAGAAATCCGTTAAGGCTCCCATTCCTGGTCCAACCTCTAGTACACGGTGGCATCCGCGGTGAAAAGTAACTTGTTTAGCTATTTTTTCACATGTTTCAAGGTCCTTCAGGAAATGTTGTCCGAGGTGTTTTTTTGGTTTTACATTCATGATGCTTTGAATTCTTCGATGACTGTTAAATTTGTTCTAAATGCAGCAAATTTACCGCCATAACGAAGTGCATGATCTTGTTGTAATGCTGGAGCGTATTTTGCGTGATACGTTTCTAACTTTTCAGCAGTGGGTGCTAAATATAGACAAGAGTAAGCGGATCCGCCATCTTCTTCCCCTTGGATTTTTGAGATGCGGCATTCCTGAAAACAACCTGTTTCCATGACTTGTGGAATGTGAATTTTACGCATCCAATCCAACCATTCTTGTTCGATTTCTCGATCAATACTAACCGTTACATTATATAATACCATCTTGCAAATGTAAAAAACTTGCTTGGATACTTCTTTTTAACCTTGCACAATAATCTGGAAATCTTGCGTTTTATACTTTTAAGAACAAAAAAACCTATATTTGAATTCCTTAATTAACAAAAAACTATGAAAAAATTATTGTTTTTCGCATTGTCTACAGTATTGTTACACAGTGCAACATGGGCACAATCATGTACTCCAGGTGCCAATTTCGTCGATTCAACGTATGGTGTTTGGCCTGATACAACTCAGAATTTTCCGCCAGCATTAGTAAATGTCGCTTACTCAACCGATTTGAACTTTAAGGTTCCTGCAACGGTTACGGCTGAATTAGATGCAACGGGTCAATTTGTTGGATCACCAATTCAAGGATTTACTGTAACGGGGGTAAATGGACTTCCAAATGGATTCACTTATGCGTGTAACATCAGTTCTTGTTCTTATGCAGGAGGTGCAAATGGATGTGCAAATATTTCAGGTACAGCAACAACAGCTGGGACATTTCCAATTACCATTGATGTAAGTGCAACTGTATTAGTGACATTATTCCCAGGACTACCACCTACACCAGTGACTCAAACGGTTTCATTTCCAGGATATAAAATTGTCGTTGGTTCAGCCGGTGTAATTGAAGGAATCATTTCTCCAATTTCGGTTAGTCCAAATCCAGCAAATGCGAGTATTACAGTAAACGGTATTACTTCTAGTATGAATGCTTCAGAAATTATTTTAACGAATATTGAAGGTAAAACGATTGAAAGAAGAAACATAACTGCTTCGACTAACTTAACATTCGATACGTCTGGTTTAAATTCAGGGATTTACTTTATTCACGTTGCTCACACAAACGGAGTGGAAATCGTGAAATTCATGAAAAACTAAAAGAACATCTTTTCTAAAACCAAAAGGGGACTTCCATTGAAGTCCCCTTTTTTTATTTATAAAAATGCATGTCTGTAATGTATTTGTATACCGGTTCTGTTAGCAGGTACCGTACATCTTTCCCTTCTTTGATGGATTGACGAATGAAACTTGCAGATACCTTCATTATGGGAGCATCATCACAAAACACAACATTCGCCGCATTGCGATATGGGTGATCAATCGTTCCCTTTTGTGCAATTACTTCTGCCTCTTCTGAACTCGTTAACACACGCGGATATACATAAATGGTGTGATTTGCTAATATCACCTCGTGATTAAACCATTTATGAAAGGTTCTTAAATTATCCTCCCCCATTATCAAAGAAAAATCATGTTCCGGGTGTTTTTCCTTCAGGTGCGTAAGTGTTGAAATGGTATAATTAGGCTTAGCTAAATGAAATTCTATGTCCGAAGCACGTAATTTCACATTGTCCTCTATGGCTTCACGAACGATGTTTAAACGGTGTGAATCTTTCAATAATGTAGATTTGTCTTTCAATGGGTTTTGTGGCGTTACAACCATCCATACTTGATCTACATCTGTATGTTCCACCATGTAATTCGCGATAATCAAGTGTCCAACGTGAATTGGATTAAATGTCCCGAAGTAAAGTCCTATCTTCATGGTTCAATAAAGCTAGAAATGGCTGAATGAACTGTTTGAATGGCCTCGTCTAACTGATCATTCACAACAATTACATCAAAATCTTTGGCTTGTTCTATTTCTTGTTTCGCTTTGGCCAAACGCATGTTTATTTTATCAATTGTATCTGTATTGCGAGAAGTAAGTCTCCGTTTTAATTCCTCCATGGATGGAGGCTGGATGAAAATACTTAAGGCTTTTTCACCCATGATTTGTTTCAGGTGAATTCCCCCAACAACATCTACATCGAAAATGACGGTTTTTCCTTCACCCCATATTCGCGTAAGCTCAGATTTTAATGTGCCGTAAAACATTCCTTCGTAGACTTCTTCCCACTCAAGAAAAGCGGCTTCATCTATGTATTTCTGAAAAGTTTCTTTTCCCAAAAAATAATAATCTATTCCGTCTTGTTCCTTTCCTCTCGGTTCACGTGAACAGGCAGATATGGAAAAAGCAAGTTGTGTCAGTTCCTTTAATAAGGCATGAACGATGGTTGTTTTTCCTGCACCTGATGGGGCAGAAATGATGATGCATTTTCCTTCCATCAATCTACTTTTAGAGTGTGTTTAAGATTTGTTCCTTCATCTTTTCTAGGTTGTCTTTCATATCGACTACCCTTTTTTGAATCTCAGCATGGTTGCATTTACTTCCAAGCGTATTGATTTCTCTTCCCATTTCTTGACAGATAAAACCTAATTTCTTGCCATTTCTTGGAATAATCATGGTATTCAAAAAATAGTCTAAATGATTTGTTAGACGCATTTTCTCCTCCGAAACATCTAACTTTTCAAGGTAATAGATCATTTCTTGCTCTAAACGATTTTCGTCTATCCTTACATCCGACAAATCTGTTAACGCTTTGGAAATACGTTCACGAATGACCTGAATTCTTTCTGGTTCAAATACGCGTATTTCTTCAATTCCATTTCGAATCGATTCAATTTTTTCAGTGAAGTCAGCATGTAATGCTTCGCCTTCCTGAATACGGAATTGTGTTAGTTTTTGACAGGCGCTTAACGCAAGATCCATGATGAATTTTTTCTCTTCGTCACTTACCTCTGGTGCTTGTTGATTTAATACCTCAGGCAAGCGCAGTACCAAGGAAAGGTAATCAACAGGAGCTTCTGACCATGATTCGTTGAGTTTTTTTATTTCTTGGTAATATTGCGTTGCAAGTTCGGAGTTAATTAATCCATTGGATTGGTCAGATTGACTTTCAATATAAATTCCAAAATCTATTTTACCACGGTCTAATTGCTCACCAAGAAGCTTACGCAATTCAGACTCCAATTCTCTATATGAAGCGGGTATTCTTACGTTTAAATCCAATCCTTTACTGTTCAGGGAACGGATTTCGATGGATACTTTTTTAGACTGGTATAGGCCGTTGCTTTTTCCAAAGCCTGTCATCGATTGCAACATAGGTGCGTTTTTAAAAGTTAGGTTAGGAATGAAGTTAGTCTTCAATTAATAAATCGGCATCAATTCCTTCATTTTGCTCTTTAATAAACCAAGCAATTTCACTCATGATTTGACGTTTTTGCTCATCCTCATTTGTTGATTCTTCCACATACTCTTTCAAGAGTAATTGCGATTCCAACAATTCATGCTCCGCAAATGGTCCTTGCATGTTTTCAATGATTGTTAAACATTCCAATGCCTGCATAAAATCTCCTGTTGACGCGAGCATCACAAAAAAGGGCAAATGTTCATCATACGTCAATTTTGAATTCCAGATACTCGTTAGAACTTTCTGTCTAAGTGCTTGTTCTTTTTCTTCCGATAAGAACTGAATGAAAATTGCTTTTGCTTCTATTCGTTGAATATCTGATAAAAAACCTAAAATGGCTTTTTCGATACTCATTTCACAATTTCGCAATTTTTCAAAAACAGCAGGTAAAATAGTGATGTCACCTTGTTGTTCAAAGATTTTTAGTGCGGAAAGGACATCCGTTTCTGAATTGGATTCAAACTGTTTCAATGCCTCTGTAAGCTTCACTTTTTTTTGCTGCATGCTTGATTTTTGTGCAAAGTTACAAAATACATAGGAGGGTATCTACTTACAAGGATTTAAGTGAAAGACAATTATGAAATTTTCATTGTTTAAAAGTTCGCACACTGATTGATTTCTGCTTGCTGATCTTTTCGAAATTTGTACCAAATCACTTTTATCATGAAAAATAAGTCTCTATTAATTACCGCACTCGTTGCCATCATTGGATTGGGTTCATGTGTTGCTCCAAAAAAATACAAAGAATTGGAAGCAAGGGAGAAAGCGTGTTCAGAAGAACTAGCGAAATACAAAAAAAGCTCCAGTGATTTTGAGTCCATGTCAAAAGATTTACAAAATCAATATAACAACGCATCGCGTGATGTAAATAAATTAAAACAAGACACTTCTGCAACCGGAATTGCCATGAGGCTTTTACAGAGAGATTACGAACAACTTTTGTCGCAACACGAATCATTGGAGAATTCATTTAATAAAATGAAGAACCTAAGCGCAAAAGAAACTTCGGAACTTCAAATTGAATTGGAGAACACGAACAAGGAATTACAAAGAAAAGCAGATGCACTTCTAAAATTGGACGAAGAACTAAAATCGAAACAAAAGTTACTCGAAGAACGCGAAAAACGCGTGAATGAATTGGAAGAAGCTATTCGAAAAAAAGATGCTGGAATTCAATTGTTAAAGGCAAAAGTTGCGAATGCATTACGTGGATTTGAAAATAAAGGATTAACGGTTATTCAAAAAAATGGCAAAATTTATGTCAGTTTAGAAGCAAAATTATTGTTCAAATCAGGATCTACATTTGTTGAACCAGAAGGACGCGATGCCTTAATTCAATTAGGACAAGTATTGGAAAGTGAGAAAGACCTGGAAATTGTCGTAGAAGGCCATACAGACACCGATAAACTTTCAAGTCCAAATTCACCTAAAAATAACTGGGAACTTTCCGTACTACGCGCTACTTCAGTTGTGGAAATTCTATTATCCAATTCAACGATGTCCCCAGCTCAAGTAATGGCAGGAGGTCGTGGGGAATTTCACCCTGTTGATGTAAATGACAAAGCGAAAAACAGACGAATTGAGGTGATTATTTCACCGAATTTAAATGAGTTATTTGAGATTATTTCCAACGATTAATTTCTGATAAATATGGGGTCAAAAGAAAAGAAATTAACTCAAGATTCCGCAGAATCCACCGCGACTTGGTTCGGTAAATCGACGAACTTACTGTTACTCGGGTTATTGGTCATTTCGACGTATTTCACCTTTTCTCCAGGATTTTCTCCGGAAAAACAGTTTACCAATTGGGATGACCTCGGCTACGTGTTAAACCAACCCTTGATTAAAACCCAAGATGCCGACAGTGCTGCACTACTTTGGAAACCAAGTACAGAAGTAATGTTGAATTACCACCCCATTACCATGTGGACCCTAGCCAAAAACTATGCGTCAGCTGAATTGGATATTCAACCGTATTTCCAAACGAATCTATTTTTACATTGTCTAAATGCCGTTTTGGTATTTATGCTACTCTTTTCTCTTTCCAAAGGATCACAATTCGTTTCATTTTTTGGCGCTTTACTATTTGCCATTCATCCCATGCATGTGGAAAGTGTCGCTTGGATTTCCGAACGGAAGGACGTCCTCTACACCTTTTTCTTTCTGCTTTCCTTACTTAGTTATCTTCGGTTTCAACGGAAACAAAACTACGTTTGGTTAATTGTGTGTTTTGGCCTATTTATCTTGTCTTGCCTAAGCAAAGCAATGGCGGTTCCCCTACCGTTTGTTTTGATTTTGTTGGACTATTTACGCGGACGTGCATTTACATGGAAAAGTATCTTTGAAAAAATACCGTTTTTTGCGGTTTCAATTTGGTTTGGTCTCAATGCCATTGAAATACAATCCAAAGGAGCCATTACTGATTTTGACTTCTTTACAACATGGCAACGAATTATTTTTGCGT
Organism: Crocinitomicaceae bacterium; assembly: GCA_024643545.1. Lineage (GTDB taxonomy): Bacteria > Bacteroidota > Bacteroidia > Flavobacteriales_D > Crocinitomicaceae > UBA952. The sequence continues at coordinate 61,809 of JAHEMR010000001.1, forward strand.
CTTATGGCTACATTTCCTATTGGACAAAGTTTTTTGTCCCTAGTGGTTTGTCTGCCTTTTATCCCTACCCGAACCTGGATCGATTAAACGAACTGCCATTGCAATTTACACTTGCGCCACTTATCCTTTTATTTTCGATCGGAGTAATCTTATATTTCTCTTGGAAACGGAACATAGAAACGTTTAAAATAAGTTTGTTTGGACTTGGTTTATTTAGTCTGATGATTGCCCTTGTTTTGCAATTTATCAGCGTTGGTGCCGCGATAACAGCTGACCGATACAGTTACATTCCTTACATCGGAATCGTTTTTATGTTATTGGTGTTCCTCGAAAACTGGTCCGTTTTTCAACGGTTCAAACGGTACATGATTGGTGGCGTGATCCTTTATTCAATGGTGTTCATGTTTCTTTCATTTGAACGCACGAAAGTATGGACGAACTCTGGAACCCTTTGGAGTGACGTGATCCAAAAATATCCTTTCATCCTTAAAAATAACGGAGGAGCTGTCGAAGTCGTTCAAACCGGAGCAGAAGTTGCCTATAAAAACAGGGGGAACTTTTACCGCGAAAATGGAGATTCAAGTGCTGCTATGAAAGATTACCTCGTGTTGGTAAAAGCAAAAGTGAAGGATCCATTGATTTATTCGAATGTAGGAAACATGTATGCCCTCATGAATAATTTCGACTCTTCCCTGCAAATGTACACCATGGCATTAGAGCGAAATCCGAATGCGTATGATGTTTACATTAACAGAGGGATTACCTACATTAAAATGCTCGATTATAAAAAAGCTTTAATTGATTTTAAAAATGCACTGAAAATTCGACCAAACGATATCACAACGCTCATAAATATTTGTGCAGCTGAATTGAACAGCAAAAACTATACGGCATGCATAAAAACCAGTGAAAAGTTAGCGAAAATAGCACCTAATAGATGGGAGCCGCATTTTTATCAAGGAACAGCCTATGTGAATCAAGGGAAATACCAACTCGGTGCAGTGACATTAGAAAAAGCAATTGCGTTGAATCAAAATGATCCATTCATTTGGTTTAATGCTGGTATTGCTTATCAGCAAATCGGCAACAAGGAAAAAGCGAAAAACTATATTTTGAAAGCTAAGGAGTTGAATTATCCGGTAAGCGATGCCATGCTGAATAGTCTTTAACGTATGACATTGACATGTCCAGTTAAATCCTCGAATATCCCTTTACCAATTTCATAAACAAAATACCACGAATAGGTTCCAATCTGAACAGGAACCCCTTCATATGTACCGTCCCATTTAAAATTTAGGTCCGTTGACTCGAAAATAAGTTCGCCCCAACGATCATACAAATAAAAGTGACCACTCATCAAACCGATGAAATTTCCAAAGAAAAATTCATTACATGCATCATTGTCCGGCGTAAACGAATTTGGAATATAGATATACCGCTCCGGAATCACTCTGATCCATTTACTGATACTATCAACGCACCCCTTCTCATCCGTCGCGGTTAAGGTAATTAAGTATTCACCTGGATCAGAATAAACATGTGTAGGATTGACTAAAAAAGAATTAGAACTCGCATCTCCGAAGGCCCATGTATAGGCCCATGCATTTTGAGATTGATTTAAAAACGAAGTACTTAACCCTTCCATTGGATATTCGGTCATCACCCAAAAGTCAGCGGTTGGCTTAACAACTTGAACAAGGGATACTCCTGTTACATAAAAGGTTTGACATTCATCCGAAACTTGAACAAAAAAGGAAGTTGTTGTTATTGGATTCACCCAGATTCCTGGAACAGTTTCATTTGTTTGCGTCCACAAATAATAATAGTTTCCAAATCCACCTGAAGCTGTTACTTGAAGAAATGCGCTATCACCTGGACAAATTTGAATCGGTCCATTCATTTGCAAAGTCAATGGTGGACTTGTAATGGTGTAAAGAATGGAATCTGTTGCAACGTTTCCACAATTATCACTTACTTGAATGATGTAATTCGTTGTGATGGATGGTGATACTGAAATGGAATCACTCGTGCTTATAAGGGCATTATTGACTGTCCAAAGATAGTTATATGCTCCTGTTCCTCCACTGGCAATTACACCAAAATCTTCCGGCAAATATGGGCATATTTCTGTGATGTCATTACTGACTGTTAATGTGATTGGCTGGTATTGGGGGACATTTACCACAAGCGAAGCTGTTGCTGCCGGACTTGCACACGCATCCGTCACTTGAACAGTAATTGTTTGCGTGGAGGAGGGTGTGAAATTAATGGAACTGGTTGTTTCACCCGTGTTCCAAGCATATTGATACGGTGTTACACCACCAGAAACTGTTGTTGTTAAGTTTATTGGGTCACCCGGGCAAGCAATTGTGGCACCGTTGATAGATACATTGATTGGTGCCACATCTTGAATGTATAAGGTAACAACCAAAGGAGTAATATTTCCACATGGATCACTGATAGGAAACGTTAAAACAACATTTTCTAGTCCTTCTGTTAAGTTATCAAATAAGGCATTCATGGTGAATGTCGCTGTATTTTGACCAGCACCAAAAGAAATACTTCCTGGAACTCCGGAATAATCCTGCCCATTTGTTGCTGTTCCGCTCACCTGAACAGGAATGGTTAAAGGACTTGATAAATTATTTTGGCGCGTTAGGGTAACGGTTGAAGACACGCAACCTTCAGCTAGCCAATCAGGATTTGAGTAAACTTGTTGAGAAAGAGAATAATCAATCTCGATTGGTGTTTTTGTCGATAAACTATTGGCCTCCAAAAACATTCCAGAATCCCATTGTCCATCACCAGCATCGGCGATCGCAATAATCAAGTGGTAAGTTTGTCCGCATTGAACTTTTGACACCGCCTCTAAAACTTTCGTAAATCCATCATATTGAATGTATTGCGGATTACTATTATAAGGTGGCGAGTTTCCATCCCCGTTAAATGTAAAAAATTGTTGATTGGTAATTGCGTTTACATTATTAATGGAAACAATTCCCCCTCCATTTGGCAGACGTGCAATATTTTGCATTCCAGCGATCCCAGGACCAGAAATGAAAAATCCGAAAACATCATTGTAACCGGAACTATTTGGGGGAGCAAATTCAGGGTATTCATCTGATCCGAAAACATATTTGAAGCGCACAGTATCGGCATATGGAATGAAATCGAATTCTAATATCGCCGCGTTATACGTTTGCGTACCCCCAAGCACTTGATTTGTGAGTAAAGCTGAGCCTGGAGCGTTATTGTCCATTCCGGCACTAGATTGGTTGTTAGGGCCCTGTGGTCCGCTCGAAGTTGCTTGAATCGTACCCGTTGTCATGACAATCCCTTGAGAAATCCCGAGATTGGTGTTGTTCGCGGTAAACTGTCCGATAGCGCCTGGACTTCCATTGTACATGACATTCGAAACTGTCACACCGCTCCCCAAGAGTACATTTTGAACGAGTCCCTGTGGGGACAAGGTTGAATTCGTAATTAATTGACTCCATGTCGTAACATACATCGCTAGTGCGACCAAAGTCAAAAAAATAGTACGTTTCATCATGTTGCCAAAGGTTAAACGACTAAACGAAGAAATCGTTGTGAAAAATGGAAATTATTTTTCAAAAAAAAAGGATGCCGAAGCATCCTTTATAAAATCCTTGATTTAGTTACTTACTTTCAAATAAAGGTTTGAGCGAATACCATGCCAAGAATGGGAAGAAATGCATTGGCATTGCATAACAATAAAAAATGTATTGATGTGCTTCTGTAGTCTCCCCTTTAAAGACGAAACCAAGAACCCCAATAAGGCTAGCAGTTGTAAGTCCTGCGAATAGGAAGCCAAAAATGAACTCTCCAAATTTAGGAACGAACTTTGTAAATAACCAATGTCCAACTGTTGCTAAAATTGTTCCTATAAGGCAAGAAATAAAAATAGCCATTGTAGGAACTTCTTTTGAATAGTCTTCCACTAATTGCGTTTGGATCATGTCTCCGTAAAAATAGGAAACTAATCCAGCCAACAAACCTGAGCTTAAGGCGAAAATGATTTTCTTTATCATAACTAATTATTTTTTCTGAACAGGCAATGTAGCAGTAATTTTTAGAATATCCGCAACATCATTCCCTTTTTTTCCAATATTATATTCTGATCTGCTCACATTAAAATTAGCGACAAATGTGCCTTTATTTCCTTTTTTCACAAAAGTAAAAGGTATCGACACCTCTTTTTTTATACCATGCATTTCGAGTTTTCCAAGTGCTTTGAACCCAGTTGATGTTTTTTCAATCTTTGTAGATTCAAATTCTATGTACGGATATTTTTCAGCGTGAAACCATTCGTCACCTCGCGCATGTTTGTTTTGCAAACCATTCCCCGTATTGATAGACTCAACTTTTAGCTTAAAGTTTAACTTCGCGCTTGTTAGATTAGTTGGGTCAAAGACAATGGTGCCACTGATTTGATCAAACGTACCACTGACATCTTTATTTGAAAAAGCCACTTTGTGCGATTCCAATATTGTCCATCCTTGACTATAAGAAGTCAACGAAACAAATAACACCAACAAAAAACCAACTGTTTTCATCTATTAGGGAAATTAAAATTAGTTTTTAGAAACTTCTAAATCAGCGATCAAGTTCACTTCGTCTGATAACCCAGGACCAGCTTGACCCACTCCGAAATCTGAACGTTTCACAACACCTGTAATTTGCAAACCAGCAACATCACCACCAGCTCTATTTTTAGCAGAACCAGTATGCGTTCCAATAAGAGAAACTGATTTCGTAACACCATGCATTGTGAAATCACCAACGATGGTATAGTTACTTCCTTTTCCTTTTTTCACAGATGTACTTTTGAATGTAAGCGTTGGGAATTTTTCAACGTCAAAGAAATCTGCTGTTTTCAAGTGATTATCACGCATTTCTAATCCTGTATTTACGGAGTTTGATTGAGCGGTCATTTCAATTGATGCTCCAACGAAATCTTCATTTGGCGTGCTGATTTTCACGTCAAAGTTTGAAAATTGACCACTAATGTTTGTGATTCCCATGTGTGTAATGGTAAATCCTAAACGAGAATGTGCTCCGTCCAATGACCAATTAGCTACTTCTAATGCTGTAAACGATAACAATGCAAATGCTGCAAAAACGGATAAAACTACTTTTTTCATATTTTAATTTTTTTGTTAAACAATTAATTCAGGGCAAAGTTCATACTTTCTAGCGAACTTTCTCTTGATGTAGGTTAATAGATTTGTTTTTTGAAATTAACCTTGAGGAACCTGCAAAGCACTTAATTTCTCAAAGGCATCCTTAATGTGTCGAACCGGTTCGATTACCAAGCGTAGTTTGTCATTTTGTTGAACTAATCTATATCCACTTTGGTGTTTCATAATGGCATTGAGTGCATACGTGAATGCTTCCGTCTCATAGAAAGACGACTGTGGATTGGCAATAAAATAACCCACTAATTTTTCAGATTTAATCACTAATCTTTCCAAACCTAATTCTTCGGCTAACCAACGCAATTCAAATGAAAACAATAATTCTTTCACCGCTTTCGGAAGTGGTCCAAATCGATCGATGAGTTCTTTTGAAAACTGATCCAATTCCAATTTATTTTTCAGGCTATCCAATGATTGGTATAAACTCAATCGTTCAGCTACGTTATTTACATAGTCATCCGGAATGCGTACCTCCATATCGGTTTCAAAAATACAGTCTTGCACATAAGATGTCATGAACTGATCTGTATGGCGGTCATCAAATAATTCTTTGAATTCGCTTTCCTTCAATTCTTGCATGGCTTCATTCAAGATTTTTTGATACATCTCAAATCCAATTTCGGAAATAAATCCACTTTGTTCTCCTCCAAGCATATTACCTGCACCACGAATATCCAAATCTTTCATGGCAATATTGAATCCTGAACCTAAATCAGAGAATTGTACCAAAGCCTCCAATCTTTTTCTCGCTTCGCTTGTTAACACACTGTATTTCGGAGCAATGAGGTAACAGAATCCTTTTTTATTTGATCTTCCTACCCTTCCTCGTAATTGGTGTAAATCACTCAATCCAAATTTATTCGCATCGTTGATGATGATGGTATTTGCATTTGAAATATCAATGCCGGATTCTATGATGGTGGTCGCAAGAAGGACATCGTATTTCCCTTCGATAAAATCCATCATGATTGTTTCGAGTTGCTTACCGTCCATTTGACCGTGACCAATTCCAACCCTCACACCTGGACATAACCTAGTAATCATTCCAGCTATTTCACGGATATTCGACAAGCGATTATTGACAAAAAATACTTGTCCACCGCGTGAAACTTCATAAGCAATGGCATCTCGAATCGTTTCTTCCTGAAATGTAATTATTTCGGTAAGTACTGGTTGTCGATTTGGAGGTGGCGTATTGATAATGCTTAAATCACGTGCGCCCATTAGTGAAAACTGCAAGGTTCTTGGAATAGGTGTCGCGGTCAAAGTCAAGGTATCAACCGTTGCTCGGATTGTTTTTAACTTATCCTTTACTGACACACCAAATTTCTGTTCCTCATCAATAATCATGAGTCCCAAATCTTTAAATTTCACTCTATCAGCGACGACAGCATGTGTTCCAATGAGGATATCAATTTTTCCTTCTGCAAGTTTCTTTAATGTCTCCGTAATATCCTTTGCAGATTTAAAGCGATTGATATAATCAACCGTGCAAGGGAAAGCGGAAAGCCTTTCTTTGAAACTTCGGTAATGTTGCAACGACAAGATTGTCGTAGGGACTAATACAGCAACTTGTTTGGAATCGGTAACTGCTTTGAAAGCGGCTCGAATAGCCACTTCAGTTTTTCCAAATCCTACGTCGCCACAGACCAATCGATCCATTGGAGTTGAAGCCTCCATGTCGCGTTTGATGTCTTGCGTTGCTTTGAATTGATCGGGTGTATCTTCAAACATAAAAGACGCCTCCAATTCATTTTGCATATAGCTATCAGGTGCAAAGGCAAAGCCTGGCTGACTCCTTCTCGTAGCGTATAGTTTTATTAAATCAAAGGCAAGTTCTTTGATTTTCTTTTTCGTTTTATTCTTTAAGGTCGCCCAGGTTTGAGTTCCAAGTTTGTTCATTTTTGGAACAGAACCATCTTTTCCGGTGAACTTAGAAATGCGATGTAAAGAGTGAATACCTACATAGAGAACATCGCCATCTTTGTAAATCAGACGAATTGCTTCCTGTGGTTTTCCGTTCACATCGATCGTTTCCAAACCAGAAAATTGCCCAACACCATGGTCAATATGTGTGACATAATCGCCTTTTTGGAGGTTGTAAATTTCCTTTAATGTTAAGGCTTGTTTTGCTTGTCTAAATCCTTCTTTCAAGCGAAAACGATGGTAACGCTCAAAAATTTGATGGTCTGTATAGCAGACTAATTTTAATTCCGGAGAAATAAATCCTTCATGTAGCGAGAAATTAATGGCTGTAAAGCTCACCTCTGCCCCGATATCCTCAAAAATTTGGTAAAGCCGTTCAATTTGTCTTGGTTGATTGGAGAAAATTAAATTTTCGAAGCGATTGGATTGTCTTGCGAGTAAATCCGTTTTCAATAACTCAAAGTTCTTGCTAAAATTCGGTTGTGGTATAAAATCGAATTCAAAGTTATTCGTTGTTTTGTAGTGAAATACTGGTCCCCATTCGACAATTTTAATGCGTTCTAAACTCTTTTGAAGTTCAACAGAGGATAAGTATAACGAACTCGGCAAGGTATGTCGTACCGTTTCATTCAGATTTCCATAGATTTCCACAGAACGATCGTATTCTTTCCTAAGGATACTTTCCATTCGTTCGTAGGAACTCAACCAACAACTTAAGTCTTGTCCAAGAAAAGTGAAGATGTCTTCTTGTGATTCTATGCTCAACTGACCTTGAATATTTGGAATTACATTAAAAAACGCATGTGTATTTATAGACAACTGCGTGGCTGCGTCGAAAGTGCGTATCGATTCGACTTCCTCACCAAAGAACTCAATGCGAAAAGGAAAATCATTTGCGTATGAAAATACGTCTACAATTCCTCCTCGGATAGAGAACTGACCTGGTTCATAAACAAAGTCAACACGTTCAAACGCATATTCTAATAGTAGTTCATTGATGAAATCGATGCTGTAATTTTTTCCGAGTTCAATCCGAAGTGTATTTTTTACTAAATTTTTTTGGGTGGGAACCTTTTCAAACAAGGCTTCTGGATAGGTGACGATCCATGCATTCGCACCTCCTGAAATTCGTTCGAGGACCTCTGCCCTGGTCACCACATTGGCATTGTCGGTTTCCTCTAATTGATAGGGTACGCGGTAAGATGCCGGGAAAAACAAAACACGTTTGTCATCGGGAAAAAGTCCTTCTAAATCATTTAAAAAATAAGCAGCTTCTTCTTTGTCCTCTAGAACAAATAGGTGGTTTCCAGGGACCTGTTGTGCTACACAAATGGATGTCAATGACTTAGCAGATCCAACGAGTCCTTTCCAATGGACGCGCACGTTCCCCTGGCTTAAAAGTGAAGCTGTTTCATCTATTTGCCTAAGTTTGGCAATGGATTTCAGGAGTTGTGTTTGGTCCATGAATAGCGCGAAATTAAGGATTCTTATTTGATTCAAAACACAGAATTTCGATAGATGTTTGGATTATCTCGTGAAAAAATGCGATTCCGAACAAACCAAGCATAAATTGATTGTAACAGAATGAACGATAATCCGTTCTCGCTGTAGCGGAACATTGAAATAACAATTTGATGTGAATATCTAATGGGATCGCATCATTTTAACCTGTTTTCGTTTTTTACTTTTATCCGACGAAATTTAACAAACCATATGAAAAAACAATTGAAATATCTTTTTGCGATCTCAACTTTGATTTCAGCAGGATTTATGTACGCTCAAGATTCGGTAGTGCCTGTAGGTGGAAATACGGCAGAAGCAACAGGTAAAATTGTAGAAGAAATCTCTGCATTAGAGTTTTTAATGAAGGGTGGATTCTTTTTAATTCCGATTGCAATCCTTTTGTTTTACACTTCGTATGTAGCTGTTGAACGTTACCTTTACATCAAGCGCATGACAAAGCACAACAAAAGTATGTTGACGCAAATTAAGTCAAATTTAGAGAATGCGAATATCCAAGGAGCGCTTAACACATTAGCTCAAGATCAAACTGCCTTCGGAAACGTGGTAAGAGAAGGTGTTCAATCAATGGGAAGACCTATTCCACAAATTGAATCTAACATGGAGAAGGTTGCCAATATTGAAATTGGTAAAATGGAGAAAAACATTGGTCATTTAGGATTAATTGCTGGAATTGCTCCAACACTTGGATTCATCGGTACTATTTCTGGGGTAATCAAAATTTTCTACAGCATTTCCGTTACGGAAAATGTATCCATCGGAAATATTTCAGGTGGTTTATACGAGAAGATGATTTCCTCAGGATCTGGTTTGGTTGTTGGTATCATTGCATTTACTGCCTACCATTTATTGAATGGAATGATTGATAACTACGCGTTAGCAATCCAACGAGTTAATTTAGAATTCATCAAATTGAACAGACCTAGCGATGGCAATAAAGCGTAATAGAAGGTTCCATGCGGAAGTAGCTACTTCTGCATTGAGCGACATCATGTTTTTCTTGTTGTTGTTCTTTTTGATTATATCTACGCTTGCGAATCCGAACGTAATAAAAGTTCCCCTTCCACAAGCAAAGAATAATGAAAAAACGAACAAAGCTCACGTGGCCTTGTCGGTAGAAATCGATCCAGTGACGAACGCAAAGAAATACAGTGTGGATAATAAAGAGGTTCCTTATGATCAAATTGGTTCCGTTCTTGTAAAAGAAACACAAAAGAAAGGAGACAGTACTGTGGTATTGCGCATACCTTTCGATTCTAAAGTTCAGGAATTAGTGGATTTACTAGAAATTGGCATGGTCAATCAATTAAAAATGATCATCGCAACAAAGGAGCATAGTTAGAATAACGAGAAGTTTTCGTTTCAAAGAAAAGAACTAAAGATGAGTGCATATATCGACATATTTGAAAAAGATTACATGGAATCTAGAAGTGAAGTCAAGAAATCCTTGGTTTACACCTCTATTTCCCTGTTGATTCTTTTCATTTTACTGATGATAACACACTTCAACATTCTTCCTGCCATACCCGAGGATATTCCGCCATTAAAATCAGACGAAGTCATTGAATTGTTTGAAATGGAACATGTGGAATTGATTCCCGAAGAAAGTGGGAGTCGTGGTGGTGGAACATCCTCTGATTCGCCCATCGATCAACCACAAGACCAAACAGAACGCGTAGCAACGAGTCATTCTAGTGATTTCACTACACCAAGCGGACAATCCAATAACCACAATACGAATAATTCCAATAACCCTACTTCTACCACCGTGCGTGGAACGAATTACTTTGGGACTGGAGGTAATGGCGGTGGAAATGGCTCCGGAAATGGTCCATTTGGAGGTTCTGGAAGTGGACCAGATGACGGTGTGGGACCAGGAAGAGGTTCGGGTAGCGGTAAAACGCGTGTGCGTCTAAACAACATTGTTCAACCTCAATACGACATCGATGTCGATTGTAAAGTTGGACTTAAATTAACCATCAATGCAGATGGTGTTGTTACAGATTGTCGACCGATTAAATCCGTTACAACATGTACGAGTCAAAGTATAATTAATGATGTAATTCGACTTGTGAAACAACAAGTTCGATTCAACAAGGATCCTGGATCTCCGTTAGTTCAAGCTGATTATACCATCAGGTTAAACGCAAGATAAACTTAGAATTCGTTTAACAACTCATAGATTTTTCAACCATCAATTTAGATCCAACGTAATATGGAATGCGTTGGTGTAATTGAGTTGGTTGAATTTCCATAATCCGTTTTTTTCCGGTGGTGGCAAGTCCACCAGCTTGTTCTGCGATAAATGCCAATGGATTGCATTCGTATAACAAGCGCAATCTTCCTTCAGGAGCAGATGGAACAGCTGGATAAATGTATATTCCACCTTTGATCATGTGGCGGTGAAAATCAGCGACAAGAGAACCAATATATCTTCCTGAATATGGTTTACCCGTTTGATTTTCATTGCTTTGACAATACTTAATGTAAGCTTTCAAGCTTGGGTCAAAATCGTTTAAGTTACCTTCGTTCACGGCATAAATGCGTCCATTTTCAGGCATTTTCATGTCAGGATGTGAAAGGAAAAATTCACCGATGCTTGGGTCTAACGTAAATCCATTTACGCCATTACCCGTTGTATAAACAAGAATTGTAGATGATCCGTAAAGTACATATCCAGCAGCAACTTGTTCCGTTCCGGGTTGCAACATGTCTTCCAATGTCGCTTTCGTTCCTTGCGGAGAAATGCGTCGATAAATGGAAAAGATGGTTCCAATTGAAACATTTACATCGATGTTACTTGAACCATCTAGGGGATCAAACAACACAACATACTTGCCATTTTTAGACTGTTCAGATTCAAAAGCTAAGAAGTCATCATTTTCTTCTGAGGCAATTCCACATACTTCACCACCGTTGGAAAAAGCGCGAATGAATGCCTCATCCGCAACAACATCCAATTTTTGTTGTTCTTCCCCTTGAACATTTTGACCGCCTTGGGCACCCAAAATATGTTCAACGAGACCTGCTTTACGCACATCGTTACTTACTATTTTGGAAGCAAGAACAATGTCATTTAGCAATCTTGAAAGTTCACCTGTAGCAAAAGGAAAGTGACTTTGATTCGTCACGATAAACTCGTGCAGCGTGATCAATCTTGACATGGTATAAATTAGATAGAAAACATACTACCATGTTCGTTTCCAATTTGAATTGGATTAACGATCAAGGTAGGAATTAATGCATCGTTTGTGATGATGTATTGTTCGTAATTGGTTGTTAAAGCTGATAAGAAATTATTGCGGTTCAAGTTCATGATTGCAATTAAATCAGCGTCTACACTCACCGCATATTTCACGACTTCTTTATCAAATCCACTTCTTGAAACAATTGCAGAAGTCATTTCAATATTTCTGTCTTTAAAGAAGCTTTCAGAAAAAGTGATATTCGAAACCACTTGGTGGCGAAGGTATTCATCTGTTTCATCGGGAGTTACCACGTGAACTTTTGAATTAAAGTATTTCGCCAAATTGGCAACAATGGATAATTTTTGTTTTGTCTCTTTGTGTAAATCCATGGGTACAACGATGGAATCGTATCCTGTTGCTTTCACAGATTTCTCTTGAACGATGATAAAAGGCACTTGAGAACTTGTTACAACTTTCAATGCATGGCTTCCAGTGATGTGTTGCCATCCATGTGCTCCATGTGTTCCCATGAAAATTAACTCAGCTTGGTGCTCAGCCGCAAATGCGCCAATATCTTCAAAAATACTACCTATTCGAACATTTGGTTGAATATCCACTCCCTCTCCAGCAAATGTTGCAATCACATTTTGCAATTGCACTAATGCATCTTGAATTTGATTTTCTTTAGAAACAACGTGCAGAATCTGAACAATAGCGTTTAGTGGTTTTGCAGTTGCAATTGCGTGTTGTAGAGCGATATCCGCAACGGTCGTAAAATCATGGGGTACGATAAATGTTTTTTGTTGCATAGTTGTATTTTTTACAAAATTAAGACAAAGTGACTAAAGAACGCACTAGTTTTATCTTTATTTTTGTATGAAGGTGATTTACTTTTCAAGACTAAAACAGGATTATGCCAATTATTGGAAAACTCATCCAAAAAACAACTGCGTTAAGCTTCAAACGAAATGCAAAAAAGGGAATTGATTACCGACATCAGCTAGAGGCATTGCGCAACACAATCGATCGTGCAAAAAGTACGAAGTTTGGTTTTGTATACTCGTTTCACGCCATTTTAGATAAAACGGATGTTGTTTCACAATACCAGAAAATGGTTCCAATTGTTGACTACGATGAATTTTATGAAAAATGGTTAAAAGAGTCCATCGCTGGTGTTAAAGACCATACATGGAAAGGAAGGATAAAATACTATGCTTTATCATCTGGAACGACCGGCTCTCCAAGCAAACGAATACCGGTTACTACAGAAATGATTCGCTCATTTCAACGCGTAAGTTTGCGTCAATTTTCCATTTTACATGAGTTAAATTTACCCGAAGAATTTTATTCAGCAAGCATTTTAGCTGTTGGAGGATCCACAAAACTGACGAAGAAAAGCACCCATATTGAAGGTGATTTAAGTGGCATTTTAAAGAAACATACCTCGATCATTGCTGCTCCATTTACAAAACCCTCAAAAAAAATAACCAATTTAAAAAATTGGAAAGAAAAATTGCCCTTAATGATTGAGCAGGCACCTAATTGGAACATTGGCATTATCGCAGGTATTCCGAGTTGGTGTATTTTGTTAATGGAAGAAATTGTCAAGCATTATCAGTTGAAGTCCATACATGACATTTGGCCGAATTTGCATGTGTATGTGCACGGCGGAATTTACATGGAGCCTTACCGTGAACGACTTGAAAAAATTTGTGCGCAAAAAGTAGAGTTATTGGACACGTATTTAGCAAGTGAGGGGTATTTTGGTTATCAAACAAGTCCTAATCGAAAAGGAATGAAACTGCTCATGAACAATGGGATATTTTTTGAGTTCGTGCCATTTAATTCAGACTATTTCGATGAAAACGGTGAGTTAATCAATAAAAACAAAGCATACACGATTAGTGAGGTAAGAGAAGGTGTTGACTACGCTTTGGTCATTACAACGAATGCTGGATTATGGCGATACCTGATTGGGGATTTGGTTCGCTTTGTGGATTTGGAAGCACATGAAGTGATTATTTCAGGGAGAATAAAACAATTTTTGAGTTTATGTGGTGAACATTTATCTTTGGATAACATTAATCAAGCACTTATGAAAGTAACTCATTCACAAGGTATAGAAATTTCGGAGTATACGCTTTTTGCCGTGGAAGATCCTCAGGTTCACCACTGGTTCGTGGGATCCGACACCCCATTTGATTCAGATCAATTGATTGAAGAATTGGATAAGGAACTTGGTTTGTTAAATGATGACTACGCCTATGTGCGCAAATATAACTTGGGGAAACCATTACTGACAGCAGTTCCAACTAAAACATTTTATGGGTTTTTAGAGTCTTTAGGAAAATTAGGTGCACAAAATAAAATGCCACGTGTATTGAATAAAGAACAAGCTAGCAAGTGGATGGAATTTATTAACGCAAGCGATTTCTAGAAAACAAGGAGTTTTTTGTGAAGGTGTAGGCAAAATTTACTTCTATGGAATGGCGGTAAGCACTTGAAATACGTCCCATATCGTAATCATAAGATAAGCCTAATTCAACTGGACCGAAATTAAAGGAAAAATAAGGTGCAATTGTTCCCATTGATCTAAAATAAAATCCTGACACAAATGATTGCGAAGTAACAAGACTTGTAATTTCAGAATTGCCTCTTAAGTTTGATCGGTAAAATAATCCAAGAATCGTTTCCTTATGTGGACCTTGCATGATTTGGGTTACACTTAGCGCTATGCTTGATTTGTCATCAAAAGCATACCTCATCTGTGTATTAAAGCAGTACTTTCTAAAAAGTCGATCCGTTGTAAGGCTATTGTAATTTAATTTCGGACTGTTTGCATGTGCAATAGAAAAACCTCCTAAAAATGAAAAATCACCAGCTCCGAGATTCGGTTTGTTTCCTGGAATGTAACGGTAGTTCATTCCAAGTCCGGCATCTAAATAGGAGAACGAGGTGAAATCATTCGCTTCACCAGAATAAACGTTTGGATCTAATGAACTTCCATTCCATTGAGAGTAATACAAAAGGCGAGAGAAATCGGCACTACGATTGCAAAACGCTGTTTGAATTCCTGCAGATAACCAGTGTCCTTTGGCCAAAGGAAGATGTCCGCTAACGGAGGTGCCAAATGATTTTTGAGACATTTTTGAATCTCCTCCTACATCATTGCTAAAGAATACACCAATACCCGCATATGCTTTCGTGCTTTTTTTGGTTTTACCAACACAGAATTCTCCCATACCATAACTCGTCATAAACTGTGTGCCGGCACCAAGCCATTGATTTCGATTTTGCAAGGTGATTTTCTCGTATCCTTGGTGCATAGATGTAGCAGAAGGATTCCAGATGGGCATTGTTTTATCGATTTGCGTCAAGTGGTAGTCTTGCGCAGAAGCGAACATCGTTAAACCAAGAAAAACAGCGATAAATGCAAAGTATTTCATGATAGATTAACGAATTAGGGTGATATTTCCGGTCATTTTTTTTGTTGTGCCACCAATGTAGGTTACATCTACGATATACGCATAAACCCCCGTATTCAATAATTTTCCTTTGTATGTCCCATCCCATTTAAATGTTTTGCTGGTCGATTCAAACAGTAGATTTCCCCAACGATCAAAGACTTTAAATCCAATGGATTCAATGTTTTTCCCAACAATGATTTGATAAACATCATTATCTGGATTTCCGACATTATTTGGCGAAAATGCTGTTGGAATGTAGATTCCATCTGCACATTCAGGAGAGCTTGCATTTGGATCGCACGGATTTAACGGGTCAGATCCTTGTGCAACTTCAAGTGCATCGTTGTATCCATCGCCATCCGTATCTGGGTTATTTGGATTTGTTCCAATAACGCCTTCTTGTGCGTCCGTTAATCCATCAAAATCGGTATCGATTTGACAACCGGGTAACGTATCATCTGGATCACATGGGTTAAGTGGATCAGATCCGTTCGTAACTTCCGTTCCATCATTTACTCCATCCCCGTCTGTATCTGGATTCGTTGGATTCGTTCCTGCCAATCCTTCTTGGGTATTTGTTAATCCATCTCCATCCTGATCACACGGACCAGCATTTGGATTCGGAATACATGGATTCAGGTTGTCCGGATCTAGTTCGTTCATCACACCATCTCCATCTGTATCAATTATACTTGATTCCAATGCATCAATGATTCCGTCTCCATCTGTATCGAGTGGTGTTGCGGGATTTGGACCAAGTTCAGCACAATCATTTTCGCCATCTCCATCTGTATCGACAACATTTGGATCTGTTCCGGCAGCAATTTCAACCGTATTCAAACAACCGTCTCCATCTAAATCTGGAATATCCGGAACGAAAACTGCAACGATGGTTTCAGGACCATTTATATTGATAAAATTAGAGTCCTCGGTATTTGCAAGTCCCATAGGTCCAGTTGTATAGGTCCAGTGATCAAATACATAACCGGGATTTGCTTTAGCTTTCACATTGGTTTGAATACCACCAAAATACGTTGTTGACCAAGAATAATTTGGAGGATAAATTGAATTGACCTTGATTATTCCCGCGTTAGTAGGAGAAACATCAAACGTAACAGGATAAGGACCAGTTAATTGATAACAATCGATCAATCCTTGTGTAAGGGCTGTACAACGGGTATTAATAAAGTTATGTAACGCAGTAACATTTGCCGTGTAGGTGGCCATTGTTCCACCCCACTTGGCAATTTGACCCGGCATTTCTGGAGCTATTTCTGCCAACATGGAATCGAGTAAAGGAATCATGAAGGAGCAGGACAATTTAGTATTCAATAAATCGATGTAACGTGCAATATAGTATTGTTCGACGACTGGGTTTTCATTGATTAGTTTTTGTAAAATCGAGGTATGACCTTGTCCACCAGGATTTGGTAAATTTTCAACATTACAAGGGTCAG
Organism: Crocinitomicaceae bacterium; assembly: GCA_024643545.1. Lineage (GTDB taxonomy): Bacteria > Bacteroidota > Bacteroidia > Flavobacteriales_D > Crocinitomicaceae > UBA952. The sequence goes on from JAHEMR010000001.1 coordinate 78,587, forward strand.
CATTCGGTTGCGTACTTGGTACTCCTGTGTAGTTAATATAATGTCCAAAAGTAGCATCAAGATCCCAAAGTGCGTATCCCCACTTTCTGTGTTCACCTGTTGTATCCAATCCACGCCACCATGCAGTATTCCAGTTCAGCCAATCCGTTGTTACTGTTACAGAATTGAGTACAAAATAATCTACAAGTGATTTCCAGTTAAATAAACTATCCACATAGTTAAAATTGGCAGCTACGCCCATGTTGTTTGTTGCAACATAATTTTTCAAACTATTCCATGCAGGTAAGGCATTTGGAGTTCCGTATTCTTCCCATGTTCCACCCCATGTTTTCAAATATTGTAAATCATATTTGTATTGACCGTAGTAATAATCGGTGTAATCATGGTCGTCTGCTTTTTCACGGATTTCATACACCCCCCAATATGCACCATTGATGTACAAAACACATGGTCTCCAAGTGCGTTCATCCAGTTTTAAATCGGCACGAATAGAAAGGGTATGAACATAAGCATCTCTAATGTGCGCACCTCCCGTTGAAAATGGGTAATTATCATTCGCAGCAGGTTTTAAAATTAAGCGTTGAAAACTTCCACGAGTGGACTCAGGAAATATGGTGTCAGAAATATTATTGTTGTACCCGTATTGATCCCTCATCACAAAGTCAAAACCACGTTGTTGGTATGCCCAAGAATCATTTCCGTGTTTATTGAAATCCCCTTCTCCCTCATCCATAAACAATTGGTTGTCTTCGAACAACTCAAGCGAACCTATTCTGTCGGGTGGATTTTGATTTCCTTGAGCGACTAGGCTATAGACTCCTTGACTACAGATGGACACAACAGGAATTGTGTGTGAAACATTGATAAAATAAGTGTTTGTTGTGTTGAAGGATGTTAATCCTGATCCAAAAGCAGCAGCTCTTAGAACTTTCGTTGTGGAGATTGTTATCGGTCCGGCATAAACGGTTGAAGTAGCTACAGGGTCTGAACCATCGAGGGTATATCGAATGGTAGCAGTAGGATCCGCACAGGTAATGGAAACTGTTTGCGCACTTGGATAGAATCCAGCCTGTAGACTCAAAACGGGTGTTGGAAGGTAAAAATTCTGAGCACCTGTATTGTTTGAATTCGGAGTTGGAGTAGTAAACAATTTAAAATCGACAGCAGCATTCGTTGAACGTCCCACTGAATGATTTGCCTTCGTCATATGGACGATTTTAAAGGAATCGACCACGTTACCGAAGGTATTTGAAAGGATAATCCAATCACCGTCCGTTTGGGAAAGTGTAAAGTTTGGATGGTATTCGTTGCCATTCACAGTATTTCGGTTGGAACAGAACACCATCTTAAATCCATTTGCCGCAATTGATCCACTAGGAATCATCCACTTGGTTAAATTGGATGCTTTGTCTGATAAGTACCATCCTGTTAGATCAATTGGAGCCGCCGTAACATTGAGTAATTCTATCCAGTCCTCCTTTTGTCCGTAAGCGTCTGACGGGCCTGTAATGTTGGAACAAGAATATTCATTTATAACGACTTGACTAGATGCAATTTGATGAAATACAAGAAGAATCAAACTAAGTAGTAGTTGTTTCATAGTTTTGGGTTAAGAGCGACTAAAATTAGCGAAAAGACGAACAATTTCCAATGATGCAAACGACTTATATTAAAACAAGTTGTTTTTTTTGTTAAAATTGCATGAACTAAAATTTCTCAAGATGAAAAACGGACTTCTTCTTTTCCTATCTATTCTCGTTTTAAGCATTTCTAATTCTTGTAAAAAAGTAGAAGGTACTGGTGGTGGAGCAACGATAACTGGGTTTATTAATGAACAAAAATACAATGCGTTGGGTAATATCATTGCAGAATATCCGGCAGCAGATAAAAATGTTTATTTAATTTATGGAACGTCTGATCAATTTTATGATGACAACGTAAAAACAAGTTATGATGGATCCTTTGTTTTTAAGTACTTGCAAAAGGGTACCTATACAGTTTTCGTATACGAGGATGATGCGAATCAACCAAGCGGCAAGAACGTTGTCAAACAGACATTTGAAATCACAGAGAAAGGGCAAGTTAAAGATTTAGGGATTATTAACACCCGTAAAATCTGATGAAATCATTTTTTCTTCTTTTAATCCTGAGTATAAATTTCACTCTTCTTTACAGTCAATCTACTGTTTTTCAGGTTTGGAACGAGCTTGGTGTTAGTGGAAAATTGAAAAACGACTTTTCCTACGGAGTGGATTTAACATCCCGAATCGGTGGTGACGGACTGAATACCATTTTCCCACAATTATCATTAAAGTACAAAGTAAACAAGTATGTTCGTGTTTCAGTTGACTACCGTTTAATTGGTAAAAAAGAACTTAACGGAAACTATTTATCAAGTCATCGGATCAATGGAAACCTACAGCTTTCTTATGGCTTCAAACGTCATTCATTTGGATTTAGAACCCGCTTCCAATATTCCTTCCGCAATTTAGGAGGTCCATATGAGTCAGAATTCGATCAAGCTCTTCGTTTAAAACCGAGCTACTCCTATGATTTCAAAAATAGTGTTTTCACGCCAAATTTAAGTTGTGAATTTTTCTATAATCCGGCAACAGGAGAGAAAGGAAAACAATTAACGAGAATTAGGTATTATGCTGGTATTGAAATGGAATTAAATGGCCCTCACAGCCTAGAGTTGGGTTATTATTACGATCAAAAAATTCAAGTGGCTAATCCAGTTAACCGTAGCATAATGAATCTTTCCTATTCCTATGTAATTGGTCAAACAAAAAAGAAAGAGCCTAACAAAACGAGAGGCATACGTTTTCTATAAACTTTATGAAACCTCTTCATATTGATCCGCTGCCAGGCGATCAATCACAATTTGTAAATTCATATTTTTCTTTTCCTGACGCATTTGGATTGCTGTTTGTGTAAAATATTGGTGTTGATTTAAGAACTTTACTTGAATTTCATCCCATTGTTTACGCGATTGGATTTTACCCATCTCTGTTAATTCTTGTCTAAGACGGTCAGCTATATTCTCAAAATCATCTGTTCCGAGGTAGTCTAAATCCGCATCACAAATAATTTCTTGCAATTTATTAATTGGCTTGTGGGGAAATTTTGTTACGTGAATAAGTTCAACTATTGTTTTCACGTGTTGTTCCGTGTAACCGTATTTCGGAAGTAATTCGGTTGCCATTCGCGCTCCAATTTCTTCATTATTATCGTAACGTTCGATAAATCCAGCATCATGTAAAATGGCTGCCGTTTTCAACAAAAAAAGTCCTTCATCCGTCACACCTTCAAGCAAAGCAATTCGCTCTACAGACTTAACAACATCTTTGGTATGTTTCAGTGAGTGATAGTATAATTTATCAGAAAGGTTTTTTTCCATGAAAGAAAGAACATTATGTTCCGTTTTGTAGTATTTAATGGAACTATAATGGTGTAATTTCTTGATTTCCTCAAAACGAGAATTAGGCACAAGTCCTTCCCCATTCACAGAAAGTTCAGGTTTGATTCGATTCACTACATACGTGTCAACTTTCGCACGTGATTTTGTTAAGGCTTTTCCTTTATATTCACATTCAAAATATGGCTCAATTAATTGAAAAGTATTGCCCGTAATCGTCACTTTCCCAGGTTCACCTAACATCTCCATCCGTTGGGCGAGATTTACTGTTGAGCCCCAAATGTCGTATGCCAATCGAATGTTTCCAATTATTCCTGCGATAACTGGTCCAGTATTGATGCCCAATCGTATCTCCCAAAAATCTTCATGATCGGCGATGGCTTCATACTTCAATTTATCCATAAAAGCTTGAATCTGAAGGGCTGCAGTACAAGCATCGATTGGATTGGTTGAGTTTTCAATTGGGACACCTCCGGCACACATGTACGCATCTCCAATTGTTTTAATTTTCTCCAAGTTATTCGCTTGAATGATTTCGTCAAATTTTTGAAAAAGAATATCCAACTTGGAAACAATTCTACTTGGCTGCATGGTGTCGGAAATCCGCGTGAATCCAACCACGTCGGTAAACATGACAGATACCTGTTGGAATCCTTGAGCTTTTACTTTACCTGAACGTTTTAATTCAATCACAACCTCGGAGGGCAGGGTATTATTCAGCCATTGTTCCGTTCGGTCTTTTTCTGTTTGAAGTAGCGCTTGCTGCTGAAGTACTTTGTTTTTTTCTTCTTCGATGAGCCTATTTTGCTCCTCGATTTTTGTTTTTTGGAGTCGAATTTCGCGTGTTCTTTCGGCAATTTTAACTTCTAATCGAACTTGGTTTCTTCGTGAACGTTCGATTCTACTACGGATGAAAATAAAAACGGCAAAAAATAGTATGATGCTCGTTAACACCCAGAACCACCAGGACTGCCAAAAATGTATTTCTCTTGTTAACTCTATCATTGAAATTTGTCTGCTAAATCCCTTATTTTTAACTACAAATTTACGAAATACAAAAGCGAATAGCGCCAAATATGGCACAAAAAAAGGGGCCGAAGCCCCTTCCATTAATAGTATCCCTTTTTCGGTGTCTGTTTATTGATTGGTTGTTTGCTTTTTTGAACATTGAAACCAACATTTATTCCGGTATATCCTCCACCTTTTTGTGACGTATAGAAGAGGTTGACAGGAACATTTAATGATCCAGCGCGGAAGGTACGGCCAAAAGCAATGACAAAACTTGTACTTAACTTAGCGGATCCTCTCATGTCTAAATTCTCTTCAAACATGTAGTTTTGGTTTAATTGAGCCCCAGTATTCAGCGCATATTGATTCCAATCACTTCTAGAAAAATAAGCGTCTTTTTTGCCATATGTTCCTTCTGAATCAAAGAATCCTTCTGATGTATGTTTGATGCTCAATCTTGGTCCAAAGGCAAACTCCCAACCATTTTTACCAAAACGAAATCCATTCATCAAGGTAAAAGATGGGAGAAATCTTCCTTGTTCTAGTCCAGAAACATTCACAATTCCTTCTACAAGTGCAGAGAAATTCTCCGTCCCAACATATTGTCCTTCAAACTGGTATCCAATCATCGAAACAAACGGTGCGATATCAAGTCCACCTTGGGAAGTTGGTCGTGTCGCAAATTCCTCCAAAGATCCAACTAAAGCTGCACCACCAATACGGGGTCCAGAGTTGTTTATTTTTCCAATATTATTTGAAGTAATCACTTCATTTTTGAATGCCAAGCGATCAGCGGTTACTTTATCGACTGTAAACCCATGGATTTCAAACAATAGAATTTCGATCATTCGTTGGATCTCTGTTTCTTGGTTATCAAATTCCTTAACGGCAGATTTGAAAAGCATTTGATTTTTAATATCAACAATTTTAATTGTCACGGCAATTTTATTCCCGAGTCCATCAATGCTTCCACACATCACATAATCTACATTAAGCTCTGTTCCTAATTTGATTAAGCAATTTTGACCGTAGCAATTCGTTCTAAATTCTTCTTTGGCTTTTAATACATCCGCCATGTCATATTCATCATAGACTTTGTACTTGTTCAACTTGATGGTTTCCAAACGCATCATTTTTGCGGCAGATTCAGGCTTAAGTGTTAATCCATTGACATTTGGATTCGCAATAGCGATCGTAGGCATTTTTTCTGTTTGAGCTTGACTCATTATTCCAATCAGGCAAGTCGTCAATAGTAAAAGTGTTTTTTTCATCTCGTTTAAATTTATACTGCAAATATTTCTGCATTTTTCACGAAAATGAAAACTGAATCAAGCAATAAGGGAATAGTTATTTGCGATTTTCGCAACTACGAATTAAATTCAATATCTGCTTCGATCTTTTTACGGAACATATTGATGGTCTTTTCGAACTCAAAGAAATAGTTATTGCGTTCTTTTTCGTTCACCACACTTATTAAACTAGAATTCGCTAGTTGTTTGTCCAAAACCTGTTTTGTATCAGAAACATACTGTGGATCCGTAGTTTGAAGGTAGTTCATGATGTTGTGTGTTACATACAAACCTCGTTTATCCTTGCTCTCATAATAGAAAGCGGCATCTGAATTTATCGTTTCATTCAAATACATTTCGAATTGATTTCCTTGTTCTGGAGCTTGAGTTCCATAAACAAACTTCTTTCCGCAATCAGCCTGTGCCTTTAAGTGTTGTGAGAACATGATGGCGCGATCGCACAGAAAAAGTGCATACGTAGGATCCTCGAATTGATTCGATTTGTAATAGTAGAGAATCTGACGCAAGAATCCACGCATTAATTCTGGATCAAAAATTTCAACCGATGGAATAGAGTTATAGGTTGAAACTATATTCTTTCCTAATTCGAAGGCCCTTTCCGTAACTTTTTCATGTTTAAACAGAATGTTCTGGTATTCCGGAATCTGCAAATGTGTTTTCGCCCAAAAGAACAAGCGGAAACGCAGTAATTGCGGCACATTAATTAATTGAAAAAAGTGGACATTGTTAATCGTAAGGATGATTCTTGGATCTTCCAAAGATTTCAGACGTTTAAATGAATCAAGAATTCCTTCCAAATAGGATTCCAAACTAAAGTCGTAGGCATTTAATGGTGTATATCCAAAGACCACATTTCCTGCTTTTTGCTCGATGAGTGCATCAAAGGAGATGTCAAATGCTTTGCAAATCTTTTGAACTTCAAAAATGGTTAAGGCCGTTTCTCCTCTTAATCTGCGGTAGGCAGCATCTTGACTGACATGTAAAACTTCACTTAATACGTGACCCATCGCATCGCCTCCATTTAATTTGACACGTACTAAATTCAATAAATCAGATTGGAGCCTATGCATACTTAAAATTTATAAAACCACGTACACATTGGAACGGGGAATGAATAGCGTTTGGAGGATAGTTGACTTGAGAGTTGCGTGGTAGAATAACCGATGACCCCAGCCAATGAAACCTGAAATGCCTTGTTCTCTGATTTTTGAAAGCGCATACCAGGCATGATTAAACAATTGAGCGAATTCGTCGTTTTTGTTTCTGAATTAATTGGTCCAACGTACGTGTGGGAAGGATCCCCCGTTATCGGACTATAAACGTATTGGTATATTTGACTTCTATTCTCTTCGACTTTTTTACCAAATATGAACATTATATCAAATACAAAACTTGCTTTTTTACCAACAGAAGCAAGCCCAGCAATTCCCAAAATTGGCGCTTTAGTTGTCGGTGTTTTAAAATTGAGGGGCGTTAGGTTCGCAAAGCCCCAATAACCATTAGTTAATGTAATGGGATAGGTTCCAGGTTGATAAATTTTGTCACCTGATTGCAATCCAGTATTTAGATAGGAATAACCCAATGAAAGAGTCACATTATTTTTGCGGTCACCATAGGTTGCCATTGCCCAATGAAGCCCTCCGTAACCTTTTCCTTTATTCAAGTACCCTACACTTCCCAATAAGGTTCCAAATCCGAAATTCAGTTTTTCATTTCTGGTTGGAATGCTATATTTCATGGCTAAAACGATTGGACTAGCAATCCAGGTTGCCATGATGCCAACAGAAAAATTCTTCGAAACAGAAAAATGCACTTCGGGTCCATACAAATTTATCAAGGCATAGTTTTCATGTTTTTGAAGCGGGAATGCATTTGTGCTAAATTGATAACGCGTCGTAAAGACACCAATTCCACGGTATTCATCTCCGACAAAATCAATTTCTCTATGTATGATTGTGATGGATTGAATTTCAGATTTTACCAGGAATATTTTTCCTAACGCACTTGTTTCCAGCAAAACTTCTCTTCCGTCATCGCTCACAATTCTTCCAATGTATTCTTGGTTATTGTATTTAAGGACGCGGTACAAATTTGTATCTACGGGGTTAACTTGTGCTATGAGTTCACCCCAATGTAACGTGCTAAAAAGCAAGAAAAGTAACGCCGCAAATTTTTTCATAGGATGATTTTAAACAAAAATAAGTTTTATTCCTCTTCAAAATAACTTCGGTGAACGCGAGGTGAGATGGATGTAAGAATTTCATATGGAATTGTTTCACAATCCCTTGCGAATGCAATTAATCCTTGGTTTTTTCCAATGACCTCCACCTTTGTATTTGCCTCGATCTTCAAATCACCTAAATCAACCATGATCATGTCCATGCACACGCGACCAACAACAGGGCACCGTTGATCTTTTATAAAAACGGCCCCTACTCCATTACTTAAACTGCGTTTGAATCCGTCAGCATATCCAATAGGAATAATGGCAACGCGCATTTCTTTTTGGGCGATAAAAGAACGACCATACCCTACGCTTTCTCCTGGACGAATTGTTTTTATTTGGGAAATGCTGCTTGTCCAATGTATTACAGGTTTCAATCGTTGTTCAAAGGAATGATTCGAACTTAATCCAAATAAACCTATTCCGATTCGAACCATGTCAAATTGGGCATTGGGATAGTGTGCAATTCCTTCTGAATTCAAGATGTGTCGAAGGAATGGATAAGACAAATACGATTCAAATTGTAGGCAAATTTCTTCAAATTGAGTAATTTGCTTCTGCGTAAATGTTGACGCATCCTCATCGGATTCTGCCAAATGACTATAAATACTTTTTACCCTTATCTCCGGCTGCGCGGCCAAAATTTCGATTAATTGTTGAACCTCATCCGCATAAAAGCCAAGTCGTTTCATTCCCGTGTCCATTTTGATGTGAATTGGAAACGCCGTTTTTTCTTGTGCGATTAATACTTTTAGGAGTTCATCCAATTGATGGAAATCATAAATTGCCGGTTCCAAGTCATGCTCCACGCAGGTTTCCATGCCTTCTTCTTCCGCATTCATGACCAAAATAGGTGTTTTGATTCCAGCTTGTCGCAATTCTTTTCCTTCATCCGAATATGCAACACCGAAATAATGAATGCCTTGTTTCTCTAAAAATTGCGCCATTGTTGTTAACCCTGCGCCATAGGATTGGGCTTTCACCATTGCCAACATATTCGTTTCAGCATGAAGGCTATTTTTATATTGATTGAGGTTGTGCTTTAAGGCCGACAGATTATAGGATAACTGCGTTTTGTGTTGTTTCAATTTCAAGCGATTGGCAACACGTTGCATAAAGCGTGATCCTTTCACTAATACAACCGCATTTTTCAGCGCTAAAGGACGATCATCATCTTTACTAAAGAAATGTACCTCATCGACCTCGAACTGGTTGCATAAATTTCGAATTTCAGCTGTTTTCTCCCCGTTTTCATCTTCCATCCCGATGAGTACAATGCGGTGTTTTGAACCAGAAATTGACAGTTGATAAGATAAAGAGCTTTTAAATGCCTCTGTATCCATCGTGTACGTGTCATTAATGATTAAAGACCCTTCATTCCCTTCGAAGGTTTCAAGTCGCATTGCCAAGTGTGGAAGAGATTTAATTCGTGCTTCTTCAATATTGGTCCATTCATGCGCAGCTGTTATTGCTAGTTTGGATTCATGAATGCTAATTTCATCTTGAAAAGGAATCAAGGCATCAAACCCTTGTTCCTTTTGTGGGTTAATAATATTACCTGACAACGCTGATAAGCCATCGTTTTTTTCAGCTGTGATGAGCCATTCTACATGTTCGAAAAGCCCACAGATTTCCTTTGAATACTGCTCAAAATCATTGAATTCATTGGCATGTGAAGGAAGTAAATTCGTGAGAACACCCTGAGTTGGACGAAGCAAATCTGTCAGAACTTTCATTTCACCCGGCTTAGTTGCCGCTACTTCGATAATGGCTAAATCTGCTTTTCTTGGTAATTGAAGCATTGACAAAGCAACCCCCAACTGTGAATTATAACTTTTTGGACTTCTGAAAACCTCCAATTTACCTGCAAGCAGATGGTAAAGCCATTCTTTCACTGTCGTTTTACCGAGGCTACCAGCGATTGCTAGTATGGGGTAGTTCAATTGGTTTCTGTAATTGCCAGCCAACATTTGTAAAGCCAACAAGGGATCTTCAACCCGAATAAAACTGGCATCAAGCCACTCATTATCTGGTACTTTTTGCACAACAAAAATCCGAACTCCCTTTTCATAAGCGTTTGAAATAAAGGAGTGTCCATCTCGAAAAGGACCTGACAATGCGAAAAAAACCAGGCCTGGAGAAGGGTTTATTTTTCTGGAATCATATACGACTTCTTGGATAAGCCCCGAAAAAGGAACACCAGTGGTTGTTCCATTCAATTGGGAACAAAGTTCAGTATATGTCAGCTCTAATTTCACGTTATTTCTGTTGGTAACATGTTCGGCAAAGCGGGCGGTATTTTTCAATTGCGCCAACCAAGACTTGTTCTGTTTGTTGTACTGTTCGTTGAGAGTAATGTGCTAAGTTACCACAGGAGACACAGATTGCATGAACTTTTGTCACATATTCCGCAATGGACATTAATTGCGGCATTGGACCAAAAGGGTTTCCTTGGTAATCCATGTCGAGTCCAGCAATGATTACTCGAACTCCTTTGTTGGCTAATTCGTTGCACACGTCGATGATTGAGTCATCAAAAAACTGAGCTTCATCTATTGCGACAACTTTTTGATTTTTCCATTTTGACAAGATCTCCATTGCATTCTGAACAATCACCGCTTCATATGAACTGCCTTTGTGACTCACAACATTATTCTCACTAAAACGATTGTCAATTGTCGGTTTAAAAAGCAGCAGCGCTTGATTGGCAAATTCCGCTCGACGAATTCGACGAATAAGTTCTTCTGTTTTCCCAGAGAACATCGACCCACAGATTACTTCAATCCAACCATTTGCTCTTCCTTCAACTGGAAATTGCTCTAAAAACATAAATCAATCGTTTGTTAACATTTATTTCAAAAGAATTGACACTAAAACGTCTCACCAATCAGCATGTTTTCTAATTTTGATTCAGCAACGTTTCAATCAAGCAGTTGAATTGATAACGAAGTTAGTAACTTAAATGAAAAGTCCGAAAAAAGCATGTCCTTATGATGAAAACAATCTTATCAAACTTGACAGAAAGACTTTCCCTTTTGGAAAGTGGTAAATTGACCCAAGCAGAAATGGAATTATTCGTAGAAGATTCCAAAGAATTATATGAGCGCTTAATCATCTTGCGTTACAAATTATATGAAACCAATGTTTTTGTTCCGCATGCAATTGTTGAACCAACGTTGGTTGAACAAGATGCACCAGAAATTCCTGAAGTTGAAAAACCTACATTTGATTTGTTTGATATGGAGGAGGAAGAAACGATTTCTGATGAGGAAGATGAAATTGATGCGATAGAAGTTGGTTTATTCAATATTGGTGATGAAACACCTGAGGTTTCAACAGAAGTATATGAGGAGCAGGAACAGCAAATTGAAACTGAAGAAGAAGAAGTTGAGGATGTTTTAGAGGAAATTGTGACTGAAGCGGAAGAAGAAATTAATGTTGAGCCTGAAGCTGAAGCTGAGCCCGAAGTAGAAGAATCAACGAGTGAAGTTTTTGAGGCAACAGAACCTGTTTTTGACGAAGAATTAAGTTCGGTAGAGGAAGAAAGCGTGCAAGAAGGATCATCTGATACATCCATTGAAACGGAGTCAATCGAGCCTCAAGCTAATTTCTTAGACACCATTGAAAATCCAGAATCTACCTCCATTAACAGTGCTTGGATTTTACAAATAGAACAAACAATTCGTGCGGATCGTTCGGTATTTCCTCTGGAAACACTTATTGGTTCATTCTCATTAAATGAAAAATTACAATTCATCAATGAACTATTTGACGGGTCAAGTGATGCCTTTTCATCTGCAACAAAAAAATTAGATGCATGTGAAAATATGAGTATTGCACGCGAACAATTGAGTGATTACGCGAGCAGTTACAATTGGGATTTAGAATCAGAAATCGTAGAAGATTTTATCTTTAAAATTTGTCGTCGTTATGCGACTGCTAATTCTTAGTTGTCTTTTAGCGTTTTCTGTTTTTGGACAAAATCAACTGACCAAAACCTATATTGAAACACTTTGTTCCCCTTCGTTTCATGGAAGAGGATATGTCAATGGTGGGGATTCTATAGCGGCCGGTTTTATCTCAAAGAGTTTTCAAGAAATTGGACTGAAACCTATCGACGAAAATTATTTTCAAGAATTTCATTTTCCAGTGCAAACCTTTCCAGGAGCTTGCGAATTAAAAGTAGATGGTGAATCCTTAATTCCGGGTGTGCACTTTCTAGTTGCGCCAAATTCTGGCCCATCTTGTGCGGAATTCGATTGTAAAAAAGGCAAGTCATATCGCGTGGTCACTTGTAACGTAGAGAAGCTCTATCAATCCACTTCAAGTTTTTACCCATGTCCCAGCAATGTCATTTTGGCTGTGCGCTCGTTTGGAATAAGTCCGGATAGTTTAAAAGTGATCAAGACACGCATTCGCGAATTGAGTGCATTTGCTCCAGTGATGGATGTTACTCGGGATAAATTTACTTGGTCTGTTAGTCAAACGGCAAATGCCTATCCATTTATACAAGTACAAGATTCGGTATTTGAACGAATGCTGGAAGGAAGCATCGAACTTCATATCGAAACACGGCTTTTGAAGGATCATGTTGCAAAAAATGTAATCGGATATGTGCCAGCAAAGAAAAACGCTAAGAGAAAGCCTTTTCTATTTCTTACAGCACATTACGACCATCTTGGCCGAATGGGGCAAGCGAGTTACTTTCCAGGCGCGAACGACAATGCGAGTGGAAATGGAATGCTTTATTCGATTGCACAGCAGATCGCGAAACAACCACTTGAGAAATACAATGTTGTATTTATTGCGTTTGCGGGTGAAGAGGCTGGACTAATCGGATCAAAATACTACGTCGAACACCCTTTGATACCAATGAAAAACATTCGTTTTTTATTGAATTTGGATATTATGGGAAGTGGAGAAGAAGGCATCACCTGTGTGAATTCAACACTCTTTAAAAAGGAATTCGATCGACTGATTCAGTTAAATGATGTGGCTCATTACCTACCTGTTATTAAGCAGAGAGGACCGGCAGCAAATTCAGACCACTATTTTTTCACTGCGGCAGGTGTTCCTGCATTTTTTATTTACACGATGGGGCCAAATAAAAACTACCACGATGTTTTTGATACATTCGAGGCGTTATCCTTTGATAAATTTGATGAAATCGAACACCTATTATTAGAATTCATTCGTGGTTTTTAACCGTTTCACGAGGTATATGGTTTGAACGGTAATCATTGTTAACGCCATTCCGAGTAAGTGAATAACAAGAGTATTTGGCTGATTTGTATAAATCAATGCCAAGCAGATTGACAAAAACGACACTAATTGCACCGTAATCATTATCAGTAATCGAAAAGTGTCTGCTTGCGGATCCTTTTCCTTTTTAACGAATAGAATCAAAAGACCGAGGAGGGCAATAAACCCAGAAGTCCCAATACAGAATAGTGCATTCGTATTTGACAACATTGACCAACGAGATAATGTGAACAAATAGAATATTCCAAAAATCAACAGATAGACTAGGCCTAAACGGTAAGCGGATTTATTCATCATTTTTTTTGGAGATTTCGATTACCTCTCGAATGATCAGGTAAAGTCCCAATCCAACGCCTGTCAAACCAAGGACAATGGTCCACCAGGGCGTTTTCAATTTAAATTGCGTGTCGAAGTAATAACCTAAAAAGGTAAAACCAGCAATCACACCAGCCATTTGAAGACCAGCACTTGTAAGACGTAAATAAGGAGAATAGTTAGACTTGGGATTTTGCCTTAAATCACTCATCGAATTCGAAATCTGTTTTCATTGTAGAATGAGAAACAGGAGATTTCATGACACAAGCACCTTCAAAGTAAGCACCTTCTTCGATTGTCAATTTAAGTGTTTGAATATCACCTTTAATTCGTGCAGTTGAATGCATCACTAACAAATTTTCAATGGTTAATTCACCATCCATTGCTCCATCCACTTCTGCGTTCACACAAACGAGGTTTCCTTTGATTTTTCCTGAGGTTCCAACAATTACTTTACCTGAGCAAGAAACATTTCCAATGATTTCACCTTCAATCAACAAATTTGAATCTGAAATGATGTCACCAGTAATTTCAGTGCCGGATAAAATTTTATTTAATCGATCGCTTTGATCGTGTGTTGAATTTCCACCAAATAACTCTTTTCTTAACATAGCGGGCTAATAATTATCGTCGTAAAAAACTTTATATTCGTCAAATTTCGACGTTTCTATTAACTTTTTCAAATTTTCTTGATTAATTATGAAAATTTTATTGTTTTGGAAGTCATCTAAGTACTCAAAACCTGCTTTATAGGCATTCAAATACTCACTAGCAATTTTCGCTGTTTGAAATTCTTGAACGAGAATAAATTCTTTTTCTGTCGTGGTCATTTTTTGAGAAACCTTGACTTTCGCTAATTTAAATCCCTTGTTTGAAAAGTCTGAAATAGCATTTCGCGCCTCTTCAATATCCTCATCCTCATCTAGTAATACAATCACATACTGTACGGCATTTGGCACGTAGGTAAAGATTGATTTTTTTTCGAAGTCAACTGGAAGGGACTTTGAATAGCCATTTTTTATAATGGTCAACATTTCTTTCGCCCTTGTCGCTTGTTCCGAAGTAGGCTTTTCTTCTATAATGCGATTTAAGCGCGGAATTAGGTCCTTTTTATTCTCATTTAACTGACCAAAAGCAAGTGCATTTAGAAGCATGTATTCTGCTCTAAAAGCATTGGTAAGATCATTATCAACCACCACTTGTGTTTCCGACAATACTTGATTGTAACTTTCTTGGTTGTATTTTTCTAATAATTTCAGGTATTTCTGTTGGTCCTTCAATGCGCTTTCCTTCTGTTTCACGTAGAAATCGGGGTCCTTGAAAAATTGTGCAGCATCCGAGGAGGGATAATTTTTAATGATGTATTTCTTGTAAGTATCCGCTTCTTCCGTTCCCTCATTTAGTTTATACAACTGAAATGCTGCCGATAAATCCGTTGGATTTAATTTAAACATGTCGAGAATTGCTTGAAACTGAGCTGCGGCAAGCGTCGTTTCACCTAATACCTCCTTGTACAAAATTCCAGCGGTGTAACGGGCATCAATAAGTCGCAATTCAGAACGTGCAAAGCTTGAATCTGAAAGTGGAATATTTTTTCTAAGCGCTTCGATTGTTAAGGAATCCTTAGGTGTTGGATTTTGAGAAGTAAGTGTTGACGTGTCCTTGTCACCTTGATTTAATGAAGGGTCTTTGAGGACTATTTTCTCACTTCTTCTCCAATCATCCTCATTTTCACGTTGGCCCCAAAGTTTGCGGAACTCATTGTAACCATCTTCTCTTAATTTTGGATTGTTGAAAATGAATTTATTGGAATTATTTACGGTTCCTGTTGTGGTTTGATTTTGCTGTAGAGCTAATAATTTAGCTGCTTCTTGTTCTTTTCTTCGCTGCAGTTCGCGTTTCATATCTTTTAGGGTTTCCTTCAAGAAATCCTCGCGCTGTTCTTCTGACATTTTTGCAATTCTCTGCACCGAATCTTCAAAGTTTGCGGTTTCAATCGCCTTTACTAAGTCAGCTAGTTTTGTCGCTTTATTTTTTACGATTTCTCCATTAGGATAATCTTCACTTATGAATCTTGTACAGGAATCGTAGTATTTCTGAGCCGAAACATAATCCTTCGAACTAAATGAAAGGTCTCCTAATTTTTCATAGGACATTGCTTTTTGACGCTTATTTGTTGTAGAGTAAAAGGCAGATTCGGTGAGGTATGTCTTTGCTTTTACTTTTTCATTTCGGTTGATTTCAACCATTGCCATAAAATAATAAATCTGGTCTTTATATCCGGCATTTTTAGCATCCTTTAACATGCGTTTTAGGTCCTTTGCTAATTTGTCTCCTCCTCCAACAACCGCTCTATTTAAGCGCGCATTGAAAGAAATATCAAAAGGCGCGGATGCCTTCATTGCTTTAGAATAGCATTTTTCAGCTTCGGGAAGTTGATTTGCCTGTTGGTATAATTGAGCAAGGATAAAGTTCAAACGAGCCTTCTCCTTTGCATTTTTACATTTATCAATGGCTAAAACAAGTCCGTTTATTGCTTCCTCGTAATCTTTACGTTTTAAAGAAAGGTCGGCATATGCTTTGTGAATCTCAAACTGAAGGCTTGTTTTCATCACAGGAGCTGCACTTTTATCCTTCTTTTTAATGAATGGAATGTAGTCTTTAATGGTTTTTTTCTTTTGTTCTTGAGCGATTTCGTTTAATCCATCAAGAATCAATTTAGCGTCAGCAAATTTTCGTTGTTCGATGTAAATTTTGGCGATCCATACTTCAGCGGTGTATGTTGAGGGATCCTTAACAAAAAATCGTTTGACAAACTGAAAGTTACTGAGTGCTCGGTCGTAATCTCTTCTGTAAAAAAATGCTTGTCCGACCGTTAACCAATTCTCATCAATCCATGAATTGTATTCCGCTTGTTTGTAAAACATGTTCTCTGCACTCGGCATGCTGTGATTCAAAATCACTTTAGAACATTTAGCAACAGCCGTATCAATAGCGGGTAACATTCCTTTTACTTCTATTTCATTCGGCAAAGGGTTTATGGGTAGAATCCCGTAGAAATCATCTTTTCTACTTCCGTAATAGGTTTTTAACGAAACGCGCAATAATTCTTGCGCATTGAAATGTCCATTAAAACGAGCCGTTGTTGAATGATACGTCCTGTTTACAAACGTATTGCTCTCTGTAGAGCAAGCCCCAACTACAATTAGGACTAAAATCAGAAAGGAAGTACGCGTGTATAATTTCATCATAAGGAACGAAGCCAGACTAATATAACTTAAAATTTTTGATTTTATTTTGTCCTAGGCAATATTTGTAAAGACTTGTTGAATATCGTCGTCGTCTTCAATTTTATCTAACATTTTTTCAATGTCCGTTAATTGTTCTTCTGAAAATTCTACCGGTGTTGTTGGGATGCGTTTCAAGCTTGATTTTTGGACTTCAATTTGCATGTCTTCCAAGGCTTTAGCAATTGTACCAAAGGCTGTATAATCGCCTGAAACAATGATTAATTCGTCTTCCACTTCTATTCCTTCGCAACCAGCGTCAATTAATTCTAATTCCATCATTTCCGGATCCATTTCTGGCGTTTTAGCGATTTCAAAAACACTTTTGCGCGCAAACATGAATTCCATAGATCCATTCGGAACCACCATTCCACCGGCTTTATTGAAGTATGATTTAACATTCGCAACCGTTCTTGTTGGATTATCTGTGGCACATTCAACATAGACTAATACACCATGAGGACCTTTTCCTTCGTAATTGACTTCTGTAAATGAGGCAATATCTTTTTGAGCCGCACGTTTAATCGCCGCTTCAATATTGTCCTTAGGCATGTTTTCTGACTTCGCATTTTGAATGGCTGTTCTCAACTTTGCATTCGTGGCTGGATCAACTCCTCCTTCTTTTGCTGCCATTGTAATGGCTTTTCCTAATTTGGGGAAAATTTTAGACATTTTGTCCCAACGTTTTTCTTTTGCTGCTCGGCGGTATTCAAAGGCTCTTCCCATAATTTCAATAATTTAGGCAAAAATAGGGAATTCAGAAGGAAATTTCAAGTGACTGTAGATGACTTTGGTGTGTTTCCACTTAGGAATTATTTCATTGCGTACACAGTTTCAAAAGATATGTCTATTTTTAGGTCAAATCAAGAGATATGAAAACACCTTTTCTATTTTTATTTCTCCTTTTTTCCGCTTCCTTTCACGCGCAGAATTGGTCTCCAACAGGAGCGAATTGGAAATATTCATTTTACGGATTCGTTCCCGGATATATCGATGTTTTCTATACTGGCGATACGCTTATTGCAGGTCAATCTGCGAAAATTCTTTCTAAATATTTCGCTGGATTGGATTGGAATATGAACGTTGTGTCCAATTTAATTGGAAACGAATACACGTATGAGGACCATGGTGTTATTTTTCTTCGCTATCAAAATCAATGGGACACGCTTTATCATTTTAACGCTCAAGTGGGAGATCATTGGCGGATGGCAAAACAGCCTTTCACAAGTGTTTGTCCGGAAAATAGTCGCTTAAAAGTATTAGCTACCGGAAACAAAACCATTAACAATGAAACAAGAAAATACCTTGTTGTCGATTTTTGTAATCCAGATTTGAGCTCATTGGGAATACAAGATACGATTGTGGAGAACATTGGATTTACCGGATCGTATTTTCTTCCATATGATCAATTTGATGGAGCAGTAGACGGAAATGAAGGAGGTCCTTTTCGTTGTTATTCACACGATAACTTTGCCACGTATGCACCGCATTTTTCAGAGGCTTGCGATTACATTGTTGGATTGGAGGAAGTGAATTCTTCCAAAGCAACTTTTTCTATTTTTCCAAATCCCGTAAGGGATGAAATTCAATTACTCAAAGAATACACAAGCACATTTACCACCTACTCCATTTATTCCTTGGATGGTAAAATCCAACAAGCAGGTTCCTTGTCAGAGGTGATTCAATTGGATTATTTACGTGACGGAAACTATATTTTGGAAATTTCCGGTACTTCGAAAAAGCAATTCGCCAAGCTAATGAAAGTAGACTAGTAGTTAAACTAGGATTTGTCCGATGTAATTTAAAATGGGCTCTTTTCCGAATCCGGACGTTGCAGATGTTGTAAATACCGGTGGAAGTTCTTCCCAATATTTTAACATTTCCTTTTTGTATTTGGCTAAATTCTTTTGAAGAGCCGTACTGGAAAGTTTGTCAATTTTCGTGAACACCATGGAAAATGGAAGGTTTTTTTCACCACACCAGTTCATGAATTCCAGGTCGATTTTCTGGGGTTCTAAACGCGCATCAAGTAGCACAAAAATATTTTCCAATTCCTGGCGCTTTGTCAGGTAATCAGAAATAAATTTTTCCCAATTATTTCGTTTTGATTTAGAAACCTTTGCATAACCATAACCGGGTAAATCGACGAGGTACCATTTGTCGTTAATGACGAAATGGTTTATCAACTGTGTTTTACCTGGAGTGGAAGATGTTTTTGCTAGGTTCTTTTTTCCTGTAAGCATGTTAATCAAGGAGGATTTCCCAACATTTGATCGTCCAATAAATGCGAATTCAGGTTTGCCATCCGTAGGGCATTTTGCGATTTCAGTGTTCGAAATGAGGAATGTTGCTTCTTTGATTATCATGTTGCAAAGGTACTTGAATAAAAATATTTTACATTATACTGAACAAAGTTTGTGTTTTCATGTTAAGAGGTATCTAGATAGCAATGGCAGATTATAAAATTAAAGACATCGAAATCCTTACGGGGATCAAAGCACATACGATTCGTATTTGGGAAAAACGTTACGGAATTTTAAATCCAGAGCGCACTGAAACACAAATTAGAACGTATAGTGACCGTGATTTGTCTTATTTATTGAATATAAGTCTTCTCAATAAGAACGGACATAAAATTTCTCGAATCGCCGAATTAGACAAAGAAGAAATCAACCGTTTGGTTTGGGATATAAAAATGAGTCGAAATATTGATTTCACAGAAGAGAAGTTAGTATTGGCATTGCTTAATACCGACGAGCAGTTATTCACTGAAACATTGCAAATTGTTATTGATGAAAAAGGACTTGCACGTACGTTTAGTGAAGACCTCATTCCATTTCTAGACAGAATTGGTGTAATGTGGCTTGTGAATAGTATTAGTGCTGCACAGGAACACTTTATATCGAATTTAATACGTCAGAAAATCATTTCTGAAATCGATAAACAGGAAATTCCAACGGATAAATCCAATCCAATTATGCTTTACTTGCCAGAACATGATTGGCATGAAATCGGATTGCTGTTTTACCAATATTTATTGAGAAGTAAAGGATTTCATACGGTCTACCTGGGACAAAGCCTTCCTTACGATTCCTTGTTGGATTGCATCAAACGCATTCAGCCGAAAGCCATTATCAGTAGTTGGTTGACTGCCATTGATAAAGCTTTCTTAATCACTTATTTCAAGCAGTTGAAACAAGACGCTCCAGATGCACAATTATTTGCAGGGGGCGCTCAAATAAATCTTCATTCGCTTGAATTACAAGGCTATGTAACGGAAATTAAGAATTCGGAGTCCTTACTCTCTCATTTCGTTAGCTAACAAAATTCACAATTCTTCCTGGTACGATTACGGTATTCTTTGGGGTTTTTCCTTCCAAATACTTTTGTGTTTCTGGTAACCCAAGAATGTGGTCTTCAATTTCTTTTGACGATAATTCCACACTTAAGCTCACTTTAAAGCGCATTTTCCCATTAAATGAAACAGGGTATTCAAAATTTGATTCCTTCAAGTATTGTTCATTAAATACAGGATACGTTTGATCGAAAACACTTGAATTATCTGAATGTAATTTTGACCAAATTTCCTCTGTAATGTGCGGAGCATAAGGTGCCATTAAAATGGTTAATTGAGTCAACACTTCTCGGTTATTGCATTTCTGGTCGGTTAATTCATTCACACAAATCATGAAGGAAGATACGCCGGTATTAAACGAGAAGCGATCCAAGTCATCTCTCAATCGTTTGATGGTTTTGTGCAGTGACTTCATTGCTTCTTTCGAAGCTTCACCTTCACTTACCACAAATTGCTCATTTTGATGAAAGAGTCTCCAATATTTTTTTAGGAAACCATGAACACCCGTAATTCCTTTTGTATCCCAAGGTTTACTCTGCTCCAAAGGACCAAGAAACATCTCGTACATACGCAAGGTATCGGCGCCGTATTTTTCACACAAATCGTCTGGCGTAACAACGTTGTACCATCGCTTGGACATTTTGTCAACTTCTCGTTTAACAATGATTTTCCCATGATCATTCGTCACAAACTGCATGTCCTCGAACTGTGGTTGCCATTTGCGTAGTTCATCCAAATTGATGCTTTCGTCATCATGAATTAAATCAATTAAGATACGTACTTCGCGGAAGTTTGTCAGGTCATTCGCAATGTGGTCATATGAGTGCATCTTTCCTTCCGTATCCATGTAAGCAATCGCGGATTTACCCAAGATCATTCCTTGATTGATCAATTTTTCAAAAGGCTCATCAAATGGAATGTATCCTTGATCGTAAAGGAATTTAGTCCAGAATCTGGAATATAGTAAGTGTCCGGTTGCGTGTTCAGACCCACCAATGTATAAGTCTACATTTTGCCAATAAGCTACTTTTTCTTTGCTCACGAATTCCTGTTCGTTCTTCGGGTCCATGTAGCGTAAGAAATACCATGAACTTCCCGCCCATCCTGGCATTGTATTGTACTCCATTCGATCACCTTGGAAGTGATTCCACGCTTCTTTTGACGCGCGCGCTAAAGGTGGCTCTCCATCTTCCGTAGGTAAATATTTATCGACTTCTGGGAGTTCAATTGGCAACAACTCATCGGAAATCAGCGATGGAATTTCATTTGTATACGAAACAGGAAATGGTTCTCCCCAATAACGTTGTCTAGAAAAAACAGCATCTCGCAAGCGGAAATTTGTTTTTCCTTTTCCTATGCCTTTTGCTTCGATTGCCTCAATGGCTTTTTTCATGGCCGTTTTGGCGTCGAGTCCATTTAGGAAATCAGATTCCGCTATATGCGCATCTTTCTCCGTATATGCTTGCTCAGTAATATCGACATCCGCGAAAATATTTTTAATAGGCAAGTCAAAATATTTCGCAAAGTCGTAGTCGCGTTGATCACCACATGGAACAGCCATCACAGCTCCTGTTCCATACGATGCTAATACGTAGTCACCAATCCAAATCGGAATGCGTTCACCTGTAAATGGATGAATGGCATAAGCTCCCAATGCTTGACCTGTGATGTTTTTCACATCGGCTTGGCGATCGCGTTCGGACTTTAATCCTGCTTCTCGTTGGTAATTCTCAACGGCATCTTTGCAATCCGCACTCACCAATTGATTCACCAAAGGATGTTCCGGAGCTAAAACCATGAAGGAAACACCAAAAATAGTATCCGGTCGTGTCGTAAAAACTTCGATGGATTCTGTTGAATTTTCAATGGCAAAGGTCACACTTGCTCCTTGAGATTTACCTATCCAATTACGTTGTTGTTCTTTGATGGAATCAGACCAATCGATTCGGTCCAAACCTTCTAATAATCTTTCCGCATAGGCTTTAATACGCATGGACCATTGTCGCATGCGTTTTTGCTCAACTGGATGTCCACCACGTTCAGAGACGCCATTCACAATTTCATCATTTGCTAAAACTGTTCCTAACGCAGGACACCAATTTACCCAGCTTTCAGCAAGGTATGCAAGGCGGTATGCTTGAATGATTTCTTCTTTTTGTTGGGCAGTAAATTCAGCCCATTCAGCAGAAGAGAAGTGTCCTTCAAAATCGGTTACGGCCTGAATGTTCCCATTTCCTTCTGATTCAAACGCTTGAATCAAGGTAGAAATTCGTTCAGCCTTATTTGTTTTTAAATCGTAATAACAATCGAATAATTGTTTGAAGATCCACTGTGTCCATTTATAGTATTCTGGAGCAGATGTTCGTACTTCACGGGACCAGTCAAAACTAAATCCAATTTGATCTAATTGTTGGCGGTAGCGTGCAATATTTTCTTCGGTTGTAATCGCTGGATGTTGTCCAGTTTGAATTGCATATTGTTCTGCCGGAAGCCCGAAAGAATCGTATCCCATTGGGTGCAGGACATTAAATCCTTGCAATCTTTTGTAGCGCGCATAGATATCTGAAGCGATGTATCCAAGTGGGTGTCCCACGTGAAGTCCAGCACCAGATGGATAGGGGAACATGTCTAAGACATAATATTTAGGTTTGCTGGCGTCTTCTTGTACGTGATACGTACCACGATCTTGCCAATTCTTACGCCATTTACTCTCTAGATTTCTAAAATCGTATTCCATATCCTTGTTTTCGAAGGACAAAGATAAAAAGGATTCAAGAGTATACCTTATTCTACACAAGTAAATGAAGTAATCCGATTAGGAAAAGGATAAAATCAAAATACCGGTGATTTATTTTTGGGCTTTTTTTTAGGTAAATGAAATAAATAAACGGAGCGATGGTGAGCATAATCGAAAGCAATTTTATTTCCATTCTTTCACTAAATAGGTCAATCCTGTTGGATAATGCCAAATAGCAGAATAACCAGAGGGAAATTAGTGCTTCCGTTTCAGATTTCTTCAGGTACAATGGGATTGTTTTTATGTGGCCTTCGTCCACTGCCCTATCTTCCAAATCTTCCACTATCGCTAGCACAAAGAATAGAAGGATGTGTGAAAAATCTTGATTTAGAATCTGGCCATACAAAGCAAACTTTGGAATGCCAATTCCCAAAGCAAACCAACACAAGGAAATCAACACAGGTTTTAAAAAGGGAATTTTGCGCCAATGAATTCCTTTTTCATAGGTAAAGACTAATATTCCCAAGAACAGAAATACGGCAAACGCCCACGAAAAAGGTGAAAGTAAGTAGGCATAAGCCAGCGCAATTATTCCGCCAAGCAGTAAATAAATCCAATGATTTTTTCGCTCGTATAACCATTGGTATGCCGCGAAAATCGAAAGGCTGAATAATCCCGCATATTGCCAATGTGAAATTGAAAGGATCCCCAAGGAAAAAAAAAACGCGAAAAGCGCTAAAAGCGCTGTGTTTTTAATGGAACTCATCCGATTAACGAAAAGAGCGTTGATACAGGAATATTTTCAATACAGGTACACTTCGTTCCTTTTTTACACGCTCCGCACGATGCATCAAATACAACAAATGCTGCTTTTGGTCCAATTGCGCGCCATCTTCCCGGATCGATTGGTCTACGCATGGAAAATAATCCAAGTGCATGAATGCCTGAAAGTCCTGCGATGTGATATGGACCAGTTGAACAAGCAACTAAAGCATTTGACTGTGATATGAAGTAGATTAATTGTTCTAATGACAATTTACCTGTTGAATCTAAAATACGTTCGTGAACAGGAATTAAATGCCGGAATTGAATGCCCTCTTGTTCAGTGCCGGTAAAACACACCGTTTTCCCTGAGTTAGCGAGTTGCGTAGCCAGGTTCATGTATTTTTCCAAGGGCCATTCTAGTGCACTTCCTTTCGATTTCGGATGGAGAATTACGACCTCATCTTTTGATTGGGGTAACCACGATGGAAGTTCTGTTACAATGGCATTAAATTGAATGAGCTTTTCAAGTGAATCAAACGAAGGGATTTCAGTAATTCCGAGGGGAGCAAGTAACTGAAAATTTAATTGCGATTCGTGTAAGTTTGATTTTTTACGCGTAAAATTCGGTCGTTCATTGCAGGTAAAAAGGTGGAAAACACGGTGAGAGGTACCAATTCGCATTGGAATCCGTGCTTTTTTCGCCAAGAACGCTAGTTTCTTATTCGGAAATACATGAATGATGCAATCTGCTTGTAATTTCTCTAGTTGACTCGTAATTGGCAAATTGAATAGTTCATCAACATCCCAAAAATCATTAATTGCGCTAAAACAGGCCACAACTGGACGCGTATAGTTCTTCCCGATGAAAATAATTTCTGCTTCCGGGAAATGATTCCTTAGTGCCTGACACATTGGTAGGGTTAATGCAACATCGCCAATACTATCCGTGCGAGAAATTAAAATGCGTTTCATCGTTTTTGGTGATTTAATCTTCTCAATTTACTGTATTTGACATAGGTAGCATATGCACTTCGAGTGGAAATCAAGAAGCCCGTTTTACCGTCCAATATTCCTAATTTAATCCAATAACTTTTTATGAATTGATTGAGTACTTTTAGGTATAACATGAGTACTGAAATGTTCTTTCCTTGATCAAACAGTTCTTTACTTGCGATGTTTCCGAAATAATCAATTTGTTTGAAATGATCGTTCTTTGTGTAATACGAATAGTGGAGTAAATCGCCCTTTAAGTGTCCAATCTCCACATTATTCAATGGTTCCAATCGATCATGTGGATTTACTCCAGTCCAAAATGCGCTTTCCTTTTTCACGAGTCTGGTTTTCGCGTCCGGATACCATCCACAGTGTTTCACCCAATGTCCACAGTAGTTGGTTAAACGATTGAAGGCATAAGCTTGGTGATTTTGATGTTTTTTCAGGTTGAGAATCGATGCGGTGAGTTCTTTTGTTAGCGCTTCGTCAGCATCCAATGATAGCACCCAATCCGTTTCTGCCAATTGAAGTGCTCTATTTTTTTGTTGGATATGTCCATCAAATTTATGTTGCAAGAATTTCACTCCGTGTGTTCGACATATTTCTTCGGTTTTGTCAGTGGAAAAAGAATCAAGTACGATGATTTCATCACAGACATTTTGCAATGATTTCAAGCATCTATCGATGTTACGTTCTTCATTAAAGGTGATGATTACCCCTGTTAATTTCATCGCTGCGAATGGGATTGAAACCTGGATTACTTTATTCGGATGCGTTGACCGACAATGATATTGTTGATATTCACACCTGGATTTAATTTCTTCAATTGAGCTTGATCCAAGTTGTTTTTCGAAGCTATTTTACCGAATGTGTCTCCTGCTTTGACTGTATAATATTTTTTAGCTGGTTGCACAGGTTTAGGGGCAGGTGGTGGAGTTGGAGCAACTGTTTTAGTGCTAAATAATTTCAATTTTTGACCGACATAAATATTGGTTGTTTGCAGACCATTCCATTCAAGGATCTGTTCAATTGTTACACCATAATTCAAGGCAATATTCTTCAGATTTTCTCCTGTTTTGACTTTGTGGTACAGGAGGTTTTCAGTAGATGGTTTTAAGGAATCCTGGTCCTGAATATTCAGAGCAGTAGAATCTATTAGCTGTTGATTATCTAAGGTGCCAACAATGGGTTTAGGCGCTGGTGGTTTAGGTGCGTAAATCGATTTCTCTAAGGAGTAAAGTGAATCCTCTAAACTAACCAATAAATTAATTTTTTCCATTGGACCTGTTAGACATCTTGCGGGAGTCATTTTAGGAATGAACGCTGTTTTATATACGGGATTCAACGCTTTGATATCCTCTAAATCCCATGTGGCTAATTGAGCAATCGTATTCATATGAACACCGTCTTTCATACACATGGTATCTAATTGTGCATTGTGCACTTTCGCTTCCATTGGTACAATATTGTGTTCAGCGTGGTAGGTGATTAAATAAGCCGCCGCAATAAAATTCGGAACATATCCTTGAGTTTCTTGTGGTAAAAATGGGCGCACTTCCCAGTAGGTTGTTTTTCCACCGGAACGTTTAATGGCGTGATTTACATTTCCCGGACCTGCATTATAAGCTGCTAAAGCCAAATTCCAGTCACCATAAATACCATAAAGTTGTTTCAGATAACGACAAGCTGCATCGGTTGCTTTTTCGGGATCCATGCGCTCATCGATGTAGGAATTTTCTTCAAGTCCGAAATAAAGTCCTGTTTTGTACATGAACTGCCAAAGACCGAGGGCACCCGCACGGGATTTTACTTGAGGTCGTAATCCACTTTCAATCACCGAAAGGTACCTTAATTCTTGGGGCAAGCCATATTCAGCCAACTTTTCACCGAACATATCGAAATACAAGGCAGAACGTCCCATCACAACGCGAACGAATCCACGTCGTTGTGCAGCAAAAAACTTTATGGTGGAAAGTGTTGCTTGATTGCAGTCCATGTGGAACGGACTTCTTCTACTCATTTCCTCTAATCGTTGGCAATAAACCTCATCTGAAAAAGTAGGTACTTGATCAGGCTCATAATTCAAGGAATTAATAATGGAATCGTAATTTTTTTGGTTTGCGTAATCCGCATAAAACAAATTCAGGCTTTGCTGGACCGTATTAAAAAAGGCATCTTTATTTAGGGTATCTGCAGGACGTATTAAATGTGCTGGTTTTTGACTGAACGAAAATCCAGTTAACATTAATAAGACAAGCAAAACTCCTTTCATATGAGCTCCTCTAATTTAGTTACACCATGAAACAAAAGTTCTTCTTGAAAGCAGTCTGCCATCAATTGAATCCCATAAGGTAAGCCATTTGTGTGGACACGGAAAGGAATACTGATGGCTGGATTACCAGTTAAATTTGCATGAACGGTAAAAATATCTTGCAAGTACATTTGAATCGGATCTTTCACTGCGTTTTTCTCAAAAGCTGTTCCCGGTGTTGTTGGGAGCAATAATAAATCCAAGTTTTTAAAGAACTCATCTGTGCGATTCTTAAGTACCCTTCTCACTTTTTGTCCTTGCGTATAATATGCATCATAATAACCATGTGAAAGAACGAATGTTCCAGTCATGATTCGACGCTTTACTTCTGTCCCAAATCCTTCCGTACGGGACTTTTTATATGTTTGTTCAACTCCTTTAGCCTCTTGACTTCGGTAGCCATAATGAACACCGTCAAAACGCGAAAGATTTGATGAAGCTTCGGCTGTTGTTAACACATAATAGGTTGGAACCATGTAATCCATGAAAGGAAAACTTACTTCTGTTACTTCGTGTCCAGCGTCTTTTAACTTTTGAATAATCTCCGTTAAATTTTGACGTACTTCAGGATCTAATCCTTCGTGGTGAATGCATTCACTTATTAATCCGATTCTTAACTTTTCAGGAAATGCTGATGTAGTACTTACGACTTCTTTGGAAGAAGTTGTTGCATCCATTTCGTCCTCACCTGCGCTCAATTCATAAATTAATTTCGCATCTTCGGCAGAATTGGTAAACGAACCAATTTGATCAAACGAGGAGGCATAAGCGATTAAACCGTTTCGGCTCATTCGTCCGTAAGTTGGCTTTAGTCCATAGGTTCCTGTCCAAGAAGCAGGTTGACGTACGGAGCCTCCTGTGTCGCTTCCTAAAGTAATGGTACATAAATTTGCGCTAGCAGCAACGGCACTTCCACCGGAAGAACCTCCAGGCACGTGATTTGCCTTCCAATTATTTTCAACTGAACCGAATGCGGAAGTTTCGTTAGAACTTCCCATAGCGAATTCATCACAATTCAATCGACCAATAACAATTGCGTCTTGGTCAATTAAACGTTGTAAAACAGTTGAGGTATAGAGCGATGTGAATCCTTCTAAAATTTTAGAAGATGCGCTTACGCGGTGATTTTTATAACAAATATTGTCTTTGATTCCTATGACAACACCTGCAAGCTTTCCAGCTGTACCATTTTTAACTTTTTCATCAACAATCTTTGCGTTTTCGATAACCGAATCCGTAAATACTTCAAGAAAAGCGTTTAGGTGTTTATTTTCTTCGATGCGCTGCAGATAAGCTTGTGCAATAGACAAGACAGATTCTCCTGAAAGCAGCGCTTTCTGAACATCACCTATGGTACGATACATAAGAATCTTATTTATCTTCAGCTTTGATTTCGGTAGACGTGCTTTTTTCTTCAGCTTCACCTTCACCTTTGGAAGCATCCTTAAATTCTTTTACGCCTTTTCCAAGTCCGCGCATTAATTCAGGAATTTTTTTACCTCCGAAAAACAAAAGTACGATCACTAAAATAAGAATGATTTCTGTTGGTCCTAACTTACCCATAAGATTTCTTTTATTGGATGAAACACAAAGCTACACAAAAAACCAAGTAATAATACCATTAACTGGAATTAGACTACAATTTTCTTGCAACTTCTACTTCCTCATAAGCTTCAACGATATCGCCGATTTTAATGTCGTCGTATTTATCGATGTTCAAACCACATTCGTAGTTATTTTTCACCTCACGAACGTCATCTTTGAAGCGTTTAAGGGAACCTAATAAACCTGTATGAACAACGATTCCATCTCGAATTACGCGAATTTTAGACGATCGTTTGATGATACCATCCACCACATAACATCCAGCGATTGTACCAACTTTCGTAATATCGAATGTTTCACGAATTTCAGCTGAACCAAGGATTTTCTCCTCGATATCTGGAGAAAGCATTCCCTCCATTGCTGCTTTAATTTCTTCGATTGCTTTGTAGATTACAGAGTAAAGTCGAATATCAATTTGTTCGCTATCCGCAAGTTTACGAGCGGTTAATGAAGGTCTAACTTGGAATCCAATAATGATGGCATCTGATGCAGAAGCTAAATTCACATCTGCTTCGGTAATTGCACCAACCCCTTTCAAGATGATGTTCACTTGGATTTCCTCCGTAGACAAGTTTTGTAATGCATCAGAAAGGGCTTCAATTGAACCATCCACGTCACCTTTAACGATGATGTTTAATTCTTTAAAGTCTCCGATAGCCAAACGACGACCGATCTCATCCAAGGTAATATGTTTCGTTGTACGCAAACCTTGTTCGCGGTACAATTGCTCTCTTTTCAAAGCAATGGACTTCGCTTCTTTTTCATCGTCGAGGATATTAAATTTGTCCCCGGCGTTTGGCGCTCCACCAATTCCTAATACCGATACTGGGCAAGCAGGTCCTGCTTCTTTCACCGCAACACCTTGTTCGTCATGCATTGCACGAACTTTACCGAAGTAACGTCCAACAAGCACCACATCACCAACGCGCATTGTTCCTGATTCCACTAGCATATTCGTTACGTAACCTTTTCCTTTATCCAAAGAAGATTCGATTACAGTTCCGACAGCATTTTTATTTGGATTTGCTTTTAATTCTAATATTTCAGCCTCAAGTAGAACTTTATCCAACAGCGCATCGATATTCAAATTTTGTTTTGCGGAAATCTCCTGAACTTGGTATTTACCACCCCAGTCTTCCACTAAGATATTCATAGCTGACAATTGCTCACGAATTCGATCTGGATTTGCCCCTGGTTTATCGATTTTATTGATGGCAAAAATCATCGGTACATTTGCTGCTTGCGCATGCGAAATGGCTTCTTTTGTTTGCGGCATGACGTCATCGTCTGCTGCAACGATAATAATTGCTACATCGGTTACTTGCGCACCACGAGCACGCATGGCAGTAAATGCCTCGTGTCCTGGTGTATCAAGGAAGGTCATTTTACGACCATCTTTTAATGTCACCGAGTAAGCTCCAATGTGCTGGGTGATTCCACCTGCTTCACCATCCGTTACATTTGCGTTACGAATTCTATCAAGCAACGATGTTTTACCGTGGTCAACGTGACCCATAACAGTAATAATTGGCGGACGACTAATTAAGTCTTCCGGTTTATCTTCCACTGTTTGAATCGCATCTTGTACTTCTGCACTTACGAATTCCGTTTCAAAACCAAATTCATCTGCTACGATGTGGATTGTTTCCGCATCTAGACGTTGGTTAATGGAAGCGAAGATTCCCAAAGACATACACACAGAAATTACCTGTGTTGGTTGTACGCTCATCATGGCAGCTAATTCAGAAACCGTTACGAATTCCGTTAATTTCAAGATTTTATCTTCTAACTCAGCTGCAGCCATTTCCTCTTGGCGGCGTTGCTGGAAGTTATCCCTTTTTAATCTTCTATTTTTGGATGCTTTTGATTTACCACCTTGATTTGATAGTCTCGCAAGAGTATCCTTGATTTCTTTTTGAATATCCGTTGCAGAAATTTCTGGTTTATCCGCTCTTGGACCTTTCCCTGCGTTTGCAGGATTATTTCCTCCAGGACGGTTATTTCCACCAGGACGGTTATTTGCGCCAGGTGCCGTATTTGGCGTAGTAGTTTCAACCTTTTTGATGCGTTTACGTTTTCTCTTCGCGTCATCATTGGAAGATGCAACTGGATTTCTAGGTCTTTCAACCGGTAATTCAATTTTACCTAAGACAGTTGGCCCACTTAATACTTGTCGTTCAAAACGAATCGTTTCAATTTCAGGGGCTGCAGTAGGTTTTTCTTCTGCTTTGGGTTCAACAGCTGATTCCTTTAGCTTCTCCTCCGCTTTTGGAGCGTCAATTGGCGCTTGTGCTTGTGTTGGTTTAGCTTTTTGGGCTGAATCTTCTTTTCTTTTGTCGGGTCTTGTTCGTTGATTAATCGCAGAAAGATCAATTTTTCCAATCACATTCACGTGATTACTTTCCACCGGAGTGATTTCTGGGGTATGATCAATTTCCTTGGTTACTTCTGGAGTTTTCGGCTCTTCAGGAGTAACAACAACTTGTTTTTCAGTCGCAAAAACTTGGCGTTTAATTTCCTCCAAGTTGATGGCATCACCTTCGTCCTCATCCTCAGATGAGTCAGACATTTTTGGTGTATCTGCCGGCTTATCGCTCAACGTGACAGACTCACGTTTTTCTCTACGAGTAGAAGCCTTAGACTGCTCTTTCATAGATTGATCAGCTGCAAATTCTTGACATAAAAGTTCAAAATGCTCCTGTTCCAAACGCGTGTTTGGATTGGAATCAATTTTAATTCCTTTAGACTCTAAGAACTCCACTAACGTTGGTAGTCCAACATTGAGTTCACCTGCTGCTTTTCCTAATCGAATCGGTTTTCCCGCCATATTTATCCTTTTACGCTTCTGTAAGTGGAATTAATTTATTCAAATTCTGCTTGTAAAATGCGGAATACTTCCTCAATCGTTTCTTTTTCAAGATCCGTACGTGATACTAAATCAACCACGCCAATTTCCAAAACAGATTTTGCTGTATCACAGCCAATTGCTTTTAACTCATCGATAATCCAACTATCGATTTCATCAGCAAATTCCTCTAAATCAACATCCTCTACATCAACTTCTCCATCACGGTATACATCAATTTCGTAACCGCTTAATTTTCCAGCCAATTTAATATTGTTACCACCTTTACCGATAGCTAGTGACACTTGGTCTGGTTTCAAGTATACTTTTACTCTTTTTTCTTCTTCAAGAATTTCCATTGACGTCACTTTCGCTGGAGACAATGCTCTTTGAATTAACAACTGGTTATTAGTTGTATAATTAATGACATCAATATTTTCATTTCTTAATTCACGTACAATTCCATGAATACGAGAACCTTTCATTCCCACACAAGCTCCAACAGGATCAATTCGATCGTCGTATGATTCAACCGCAACTTTCGCGCGTTCTCCTGGCTCACGAACGATTTTTTTAATTGTAATTAATCCATCAAATACTTCCGGTACTTCCAATTCGAATAAACGCTCCAAAAATTCAGGTGCAGTACGAGATAGAATGATTACAGGCGTGCTATTTCTCATATCAACCTTCGCAACTACTGCTCTCACAGACTCTCCTTTTTTGAAGAAATCTGAAGGAATCTGCTCTGATTTCGGTAAAATCAATTCGTTATTGTCATCATCCATGACAAGAATTTCTTTTTTCCAAACCTGGTAAACTTCTCCTGTAACAATTTCACCGATACGTTCTTTGTATTTTTTGTAAAGGTGATCTTTTTCTAACTCAAGGATACGAGAAATTAAATTTTGGCGCAAAGACAATACATTGCGACGACCAAAATCAATAAATTTAAACTCTTCTGTTACTTCTTCACCGATTTCAAAATCAGGTTCAATTTTAATTGCATCTGAATAAGCTATCTCCGTATTTGGATCTTCAACCTCACCATCATCCACAATTTCTTTATTCAAGAAAATTTGAACATCACCTTTATCAATGTTTACGATAATATCGATGTGTTCATCTGTATTGAACTTTTTCTTAAACATTGCTCGGAAAACATCTTCCAAGACATGTTGCATTGTTTGTTTGTCAATGTTTTTTAATTCCTTAAACTCCGAGAACGAGTCAACTAGTTCCGTACTATTCATAGCGTTTATTTAAAAGATATAACAATTTTGGACTCTTTTATTTCAGTTAAGGGAAGCTCTAGTATTTCTTCCACTTGTATTCTTCTTCTTTTTTCCTCTGATTTTTGCAAGGAAATTTGTTTAATAACGATACTGTTATCTGTTAATTTCATTAATTCACCTTCATACTTTTCGCCATTATTCATTACTACTTTGAAACTGCGGCCAATATTTTTAGTGTATTGATTGATGTGACGAATCGGTTTGTCTAATCCAGCAGAAGAGACATGTAATTCAAAATCTTGCTTCTCTCTATCTAAATTGTGTTCAATGTTTCTTGAGACAGAAACGCAATCGTTCACGGAAACTCCACCTTTGATTTTGTCTAGTTCAACATTGATTACATTGCTTGACGAGATGGTCAATTCCACGACATACAGTCCATTGTCCAACTCGGCAATGCGTTCATCGATTAGTTCTAATATGAGTTTTTTATCTAACATTTCTAGTAATAAAAGAGGGGACTTTCGTCCCCTCTCACTGCATTCGTTCATAAATGTGGTACAAATATACATCCTTTTTATTGAACTACAAAATGAAATGACGTTATATTTGTCCTATGCTAATTGAAATAGAAGATAAAATCATTTCCACTGAAGTATTCGAACGGAAATTTGTATGTGATTTAAACGCTTGTAAAGGTGCTTGTTGTGTAGAAGGTGACGGCGGTGCGCCATTAACCATGGAAGAAGTTGCGATCATTGAAGAAAACTATGACAAAATTTCTGCTCACATGCGTCCGGAAGGAATTGCCAATGTAGCTGAAAAAGGTATCTACTACACAGATGAAGAAAATCATCCTGCTACGACCTTAGTTAATGGACAAGAATGTTCTTTTGTTTATTTTGACGAATCAGGAATCACAAAATGCGCCATCGAAAAAGCGTATTTACAGAATGAAATCGATTTTAAAAAACCTATTTCTTGTCATTTGTATCCTATTCGAACAAAAAAATTCAATAACATCATCGGATTGAACTATGAAGAATGGCACATTTGCAAACCTGCTTGTGCTTGTGGTGAAAAATTGGATGTGCCTGTTTTTAAATTCTTAAAGGAACCTTTGATTCGTGCTTTCGGAAGTTCATTTTACGAGGAACTTGATAGTGTGTACAAGCAAGTGTATCCTTAATTCATTCGGACCGGTTTAGTTTCTGGAATGGCTATTAGATTAGTCCAAGCGAAAGCTATATTTACTTTCTAATTAAAGCTTTGATTTCTACGCGACGGTTTTTGTATCGTCCTTCAGGTGTTTGATTCGTAGCAACTGGCTTTGATTCACCGAAGAAATCATATGTTAAACGATCGGCTTCAACCCCACAACTGACTAAGAATTTCTTTGCTGATATCGATCGCTGTTCCGACAAGTGAATATTATAAATATCTTCCCCGACGTTGTCTGTGTGTCCACTAAGGTGAATATTCCAATTTTTATTGGCCTTGATTAACATTGACAATCCACGTAAATAGGTTTTATACTCCGGTGTTATCTCATAGGAGTCAAAATTAAATTGGATGTTTTCAATTTGTGATTGATCTATGATTGAATTGATTACATCTAATTGTAAAGGCTGGGTTTCTGTTGAAGTATTATTATTAGTGGCTGACAATGTGTTTTTACTTACACTCACACTTATAGTCGCTTGATTCGAAACCGCAGCATTATTATCCATGATTGTATAACGAATAGTAGCCGCTCCACTGAAGCCTTTCGCAGGATTAAAGGATACTTGTCCATCTAGAACTGTCCAAACTCCTTGTGCATCTGAAATTTCAGTTTGTAAGCCTGTTTTATTTGGGTCAAGGTCAATGCTGTTAATATCTATTGTTCCATCGATATCATTGTCGTTGTTATTTACAGCAAATATGACAGCAGTAGATTCGCTCGTACTTGCAGCATCGTCATTTGCAATTGGCGCGTCGTTTACTGATTGAACATTTATGCTAAGTGTTGCGACATTTGAACATAGACCATTGACATCGCTAATGGTGTATGGAATAACTGTGGTTCCATTAAAATTAGTTGCTGGAGTAAATGATACAACTGCATTATTTACATTCCATGAACCTTGTGTATTTGAGAATGTGGATTGAAAACCTGGTTTTGTTGGATCCAAATCAACGCTTTTTAGGTTTAATTTGCCATCCGTTGCGACATCATTATTAGAAACGTTGAGTGAAATTGGTGTATCTTCTAAGGTGTTTGCCACATCATTTGTTGCTTGTATATTGCTTGCAACTGGTATATTTTGTGGTTTCGTCACTTCGATTGATAATGTCGCTGGATTAGAAGTTGCTCCATTATTATCCTTCACAGTGTAGGTGATGGTTGCCATCCCAATAATATCCGATGCAGGTTGGAATGTTACTTGTCCGCCTTCAACTTGCCATTTTCCTTTCGCATTATTGATCTCAGTTTGAATTCCTGCTGAATTAAGATCTAAGTCTACACTTGAGTTATCCAACGTTCCATCTAAATCGCGGTCGTTATTTGTAACGCTGTGTGTAATTGGAGTTGATTGAATTGTTGTTGCAACATCATTGACAGCAATCGGTGCATCATTCACCGAAGAAACATTGATGCGGATACTCGCACTATTGGAACAAATTCCGCTTTGATCATTAACTGTATAATTCAAATTTGCATTTCCAGTAAAGTCTTGAGCGGGATTAAAGGTAACTACTCCGCCTTTAACTGTCCAGGTTCCTTGTGTTGTTGAAATTGTGGTTTGAATGCCTTGAGCGGTTGGATCAAGGTCTACTCCATCAAGATTTAGTTTGCCCGTTGTTGCAAGGTCATTTTCTAAAATATTCATGGCGATTGGCGTGTCCTCAGGAGTGTTAAATACATCATTATTAGCAACTGGAATTCCAGATTGCGATGAAACATTCACACTTAAACTTGCAATGTTCGATGTATTTCCAAGGTCATCCGTTACGGTATAGTTCAATTGTGCGTTTCCACTGAAATTAGCTATTGGAACAAATTGTACATTTCCATCAATTACCGACCACTTTCCTTGTTGTGTAGTTAGGGTTGATTGAATCCCAGGCGTATTCGAATCCAAATCTATGCTAGAAGGTATTAAATTACCGTTGATAGAATTGTCATTCGCAAGAACATCAACGGTTATAGGTGTGTTTTTCGGAGTTGAAGCAACATCATTATTGGCAAGTGGGTTGTCATTTCCTGAAGACACTTCCACACGTAACGTTGCTACATTCGACGTATTTCCATCCGAATCATTGACCGTATAATTAATATTTCCTGTGCCGCTAAAATCATTTACAGGACTAAAGGTAACATTGCCGTCTTTTACTATCCAAATCCCTTGATCAGTCGTAATTGTTGATTGAATTCCTGATTTATCCTGATTTAAATCGATGCTTTCATTTTCTAATTTTCCAGTCGATGCACAATCATTAGAGAGAACATCTATTTTAACAGGCTTGTTTTTTGCTGTGAATGCATCATCATTGTTAGCAATTGGTTTTTCTATCTGCGGAATGACGTTTATGCTCACCTTTGCAACATTTGAGCACTTACCATTGTCATCTGTAATGGTGTAACTTAATTGAGCTTTTCCAATGAAGTTAGACATTGGAGTAAAGGTAACTTCTCCCGAATTTACAGTCCATGTACCTTCTGGTGTCGACAATGTTGATTGAATTCCAGGTTTACTTGGGTCTAGATCAATTGTTGGTTCTCCTCCTGAGTTTGAATATTTATCGTTGGATAGAATATTTATTTTTAATGGCTTGTTTTCAAAAGTAGTCGCTGCATCATTATTGGCTAAAGCTACTTCTCCCGTATTTAAAACGTTCACACTGATACTTGCTGTGTTCGATGTCTTTCCTTTATTATCGTTTACCGTATAATTAATGCTTGCATTACCGTTAAAACTATCTGTTGGTATAAAATTCACCTGTCCTTCTTTTGAAGTCCAGTTTCCTTCTTTCGTTTTTAAATTAGGTTGAATACCTGATGAATTCATGTCAAGGTCCAATGTTGATTTGTTTAATCCATTTGGGGCCGTGTCATTTTGAAGGACATCAATTGTAATTGGGGTTTCCTCATTTGTAGAAGCCACATCGTTGGTTGCAATCGGATTGTCGTTAACTGTGGAAACATTGATATTTAAACTTGCTGGATTGGATGTCTTACCGTTATTGTCATTTACGGTATAATTGATACTTGCTATTCCAGCGAAGGAATTTATCGGAGTGAACTCAACTTTTCCTTCATTCACACTCCATGATCCTTGTGGATTCGTCACGTTAGGCTGAATTCCTGATAAATTTTGATCCAAATCAATGCTTAATTTATCTAAACTTCCACTTGGCACAATATCATTTGACAATACATTTACTGTAATCGGTGTGTCTTTTGGTGTTGAAGCGACATCATTATTTGCAATTGGATTTGCAATGTTTGGTGTCACATTTACACGAATGGAGGCGCTATTGGAAACTTTTCCATTATTGTCACTTACCGTGTAATTGATCGTTGCGTTTCCTGTAAAAGTTGGAAGTGCAACGAAGGTCACAATTCCATCTTTCGCAGACCAAGTACCTTGTTCGGTAGTCATGGTCGATTGAATTCCAGGTTTTGTTGGGTCTAGGTCGATACTTGCCGCGTTAAATCCTCCGTTAGCTGCAAGGTCATTTTCCAAAACATTAATAGAAATTGGCGTATTTTGAAAGGTCGTAACATCGTCATTATTTGCTGTAACACTTTGTGCTTTTTCGATGTCAATTTGTTGGTTTACCAAGCTAATGATTGCTTTTAACTCTGTAATTCTCGTATTGATTTCTTCTAACGATTTATCTGAAAATGATTCTGGGAAGTCATTTTTGTATTGTTCCAAAGCTAAATCTAAGAATGCAAAAAGATCCGATGACACACCTGATTTAGCTGCTAGATCACGCAGTGAATCTACTTGTTCCTTTACAGCAACTAATTGTTCTATAGGTGTAGTATTTACTGCTAAAATCTGTTGAACCGTATCTATCGGTGTGATTGATTCTCTTTCTGTACGAATCATGAATTTAACGATGTCATCTTCCTTTCCTTTTGAGAATCGGCTTGTTGCAAAGTACCCAGAAGAATCTGTTTCGAACATGATGGTTAGATCGTCATAAATCGTATTGAAATCCACACCCATTGAAACGACCTTGTCGTCTTTCAATTTGAACAAGTCATATCCACCCATGGATCCGTGTCCATTTGATGTAAAATAAAGCACACCATGATAAAAGTATGGCGCCATGTCATTTTTAGAGGATGTTGCGGCGTTGATTTTTTTCGGTTCGCTAAATTTCTTTCCATCAAAAGTACACACGTACAAATCCTGGTTTTCTTCTGTATTACCTTTGTCAGATGCGAAATATAAATTTCCTGTTTTTGCATCGTAATAAGGATGACTCACATTATAACTCAAAGAGTTAAATGGAAACGCAATGGCATTTTCCCATTTCCCCTTTTTCTTATAAGCATAGAAAACGCCTAACTTGACATTGGATTCTAAACCGTGGTTATTGGTGAAAAACAATATGGTACTATCACCAGTTAATGGTCCATCATAAAAATTAGAACTCATGGAAGTCCCTTCTCCGAATTCCCATGTATGAAAGCGAGCATGATCTATTTTACAGCCATTTATCAGGTATAAATCAGAAAACGGTTTGTTTGTGTAAGGATCCATCATTGGGAGTCCTTCATCAAAGGATGCCGACAAACAATAGAATGAACCATTTACCATTCTTGGTCCATATTCATCCCACCCCGTATTGAAGCATGTTCTTTCAATACTTACTTTTTGTCCAAACAAGTTGGTTGAAACGAATAATAGAATAAGAATTAGCGAAAGTTCTTTCCTCACGATATTAGGGAATTTATTAGATGAAATATCTTGGATTGACAGAACGATCTGATTTATTAATGATTCGGTATCTCAACGCTAATTCATGTGACTGTATCGTAACTTGATTTAACTTATTGATTGGATAACTATATGAGTACGCCAAATATAAATGGTCACGCATTTGAAGTCCTACAATCGCACCTACAGAAGATTTTACTTGACATGAAATACCAAAATCGAAATTCTTATTAAACGTTAAAATCGTATTTACATCTAAATTAAACGGTGTTCCTTTTATGCTTCTAAATACGGCATTTGGACGAATATCAACGGTCTCACTTAGCGCAAATGTACCTCCTGCGTAAATTACTTGACCAAAACGTGTATCAACGAAATGTGTCATATTGCGGTTAAGGAAATTTGTTTTAGCTACATTCGGCATGGAGTAACCTGCATAGAATTTTTTAGAGTAAATCAATCCACCAAATCCGGCATTGAAATTAATTCCGGTTCTCAAAATTCCTTTCATGTATGGGTCATTTGGATCAATCGTAACTAATTCACCCAAATTTACGGTCATGTTAGACACGCCCATTTTAAGACCAACTCCAAATTTCCATTCTTCGTTTAATTTTAAATGGTAAGCCAAGTTCACTTCGCCTTTTGTCAAGTTCACCGGTCCGTATTGGTCACCTAAGATTGTTGCTCCGATTCCAAAATTCTTTAGGACATTGAAATTAGCAGAGGTTAAATAGGTTTTTGGCGCACCTGGCATTGATACCCACTGATTTGATGCAAAACAGATGATTTCTGAATATGCATTCGCCCCTGCTTGCGCAGGATTCAATTGCATGATATTCAATTGGTTTTGTCTAAAATTGGGGTCACCCTGAGCATTAATTATTCCATTAATGCTCAGAAGTGTGATAAACCCAAGTGACTTAATATTGATGATCTTTTTCATTTTGATCGAATCTAATTAGTAATTACTGTACTCTATTGATGTATACAAATCCTGATTTAATTACACCATTATCTAATTGTAATAAGTAGTAGTATGTTGCATCTGGAACCTCGATACCTGTATTTAAGAGGGTACCATTCCATGTATTATCATAATTAGGATTTTCGTAAACTAATCCACCGTGTCTATTGTACACTGTTAAGTATTTGTTTTCGAAGTTATTTAATCCTAAGATTTCAAATACATCATTGAAACCATCTCCATTCGGAGAGTATCCAGTTGGTATAACTACTGCATTAGTGTCGATGTAATCATCACATGAATCATCAATTCCATCAAAGTCAGTATCAATTCCAGATCCTTTTACTGTGACTTTAATGTTTGCAATTGATGTGTTTCCACTGTTATCAATTACCGTAACTACTACAGGTGTTACACCTACATCAGAACAATTAAACAATGATTGACTAAAGATGACCGTATCAATTCCACAGTTATCAGATGAATTCACATCTATTTGAGCGAAGTCAAGAACTGCTGCTCCGTTCAAATCAAGTGTCAATGTTGCATCAAGTACATTCACAAATGGTGCTTGTGTATCTAATACCGTTACAATTTGTGTTGCATTTGCAGTATTTCCACTTCCATCAGTGATTGTCCAAGTAACCGTTGTATTTCCTAATGGGAAGATACTCGGTGCATTGTTCGTAATTGTAAACGTACAGTTATCAGATCCTGTTGCAGAACCAATAAACACTCCACTTGCATCACAATTAATGTTAGATGCTACTGTTACGTCATTTGGTGCGGTAATTTGTGGTACAATCGCATCGACAACCGTAATCGTTTGAATTGCAGTTGTTGAATTACCGAATGCATCATATACCGTCCAAGTAACTTGAGTTACCCCAAGGTCGAACGTAAATGGTGCGTTGTTAGTCACCGTAAGAACTGTACAGTTGTCTGAAGTAACTGCCTGACCAATATTAAGACCTGATACTGAACATCCAGCAGTTAAGTTGAATGTTATATCAGCTGGAGCAGCAATTACTGGTGCTGTTGTATCTCCAATCGTAATACTTACCGGTGTTGAATTAATCGAACATCCTTCAGGATTTGTTACTGTCACAAAGTAAGTGCCAGCAATTCCAACATTGATTACATCTGTTGTAGCTCCATTATTCCATTGGTACGTTGTGTATCCTGTTGGAACAGATAGATCTACAGTCGTGTTAGGACATAACATTGTTGGTCCGTTCACCGAAATAACTGGTAACACTGGTTGAGGATTTACAATGATATTCGCACTTACAGCACTTGTACATCCATTTGCATTTGTCACCGTGTAAGTGATTGTTGATCCACCTACAGTCACACCAGTTACCACTCCTGTTGCACTTATGGTCGCTACTGCTGTGTTAGATGATGTCCATACTCCACCTGCGGTTGCGTCAGCGTAAATAGTTGTTGAACCTTGACAAACAGTTGTAGATCCAGTGATTGCTTCAACTACTGGTAATGGATTCACCGTTACTGTTGTTGTTACTGATGATGTACATCCGTTTGCATTCGTCACGGTGTATGTCATTGTTGTTGTACCTGCAGCTACTCCAGTCACTACTCCTGTTGAAGCATTGATCGTTGCTGTTGCTGTATTAGCCGTTGACCATACACCTCCTGTTGTTGTACTTGAAAGTGTTGTCGTTGCGCCTTCACATACAGATGTCGTACCTGTGATCGCTGCAACTACTGGTAAGCTGTTGATCGTTACCGTTGTTGTTACTGCACTTGTACATCCATTTGAGTTCGTGTATGTGTATGTAATCGTCGCTGTTCCTGCAGTTACTCCAGTTACATTTCCTGTGATGGAGTTAACTGTCGCTACTGCTGCGTTAGATGTTGTCCAAACACCACCTGATGTTGTGTTAGTCAAGATCGTGCTTGATCCGATACATGCATTCATCGTTCCACCAATCGCTGCAAGAACTGGTAACGCATTCACGTTAACTGTTGCTTGTGCGTTCGCTGTACATCCGTTCGTTGTTACAGTGTAAGTAATCGTTGTGCTGCCTGCAGCTACTCCTGTTACTACTCCTGTTGAACTTACAGTCGCTACTGCTGTGTTTGATGATGTCCAAACTCCGTTTGCAGTTGCGTTTGCAAGTGCCGTTGTTGAACCTGCACATACCTCAGTTGTTCCGCTGATCGCTGCAACTTGTGGAATCGCATTCACTGTTACAACTGTAGATACTGATGATGTACATCCGTTTGCATTCGTCACGGTGTATGTCATTGTTGTTGTACCTGCAGCTACTCCAGTCACTACTCCCGTTGAAGCATTGATCGTTGCTGTTGCTGTATTAGCCGTTGACCATACACCTCCTGTTGTTGTACTTGAAAGTGTTGTCGTTGCGCCTTCACATACAGATGTCGTACCTGTGATCGCTGCAA
>JAHEMR010000001.1:120692-120970 GCA_024643545.1 Crocinitomicaceae bacterium
AGTTAACTGTCGCTACTGCTGCGTTAGATGTTGTCCAAACACCACCTGATGTTGTGTTAGTCAAGATCGTGCTTGATCCGATACATGCATTCATCGTTCCACCAATCGCTGCAAGAACTGGAAGATCATTAACTGTTACAGTTACTTGATCTGTTTGAACACAGCCATGTGTATCGGTTCCTGTTACTGTGTATGTTGTCGTTGTCGTTGGACTAGCAACCACACTTGCAGTGTTTGTTGTCGCTAAGCCTGTTGATGGACTCCATACATAAGTAGTA
>JAHEMR010000022.1 GCA_024643545.1 Crocinitomicaceae bacterium
ATATGATTCCTTATCTTGATTCAAAATTTCAAGAAACTGTTTTTGCTCGTATATTCAATAGCCAGAATGCAGATATCGGAAATACACCTCATGATGTTGTTTCAATTTTTGGAGATAAAAGAGTTGGTATTGGTTTAAAAACTTGGATGAACAGCAAACCATCGTTTCAAAAGGTAATGCAATTAAAGCGGTATCAAAATGAAATAGGTGATGTTTTCAAAAATAAAGATTTAGAAGCACTTGCGACAAAAATTTCGCAAATTAAAAACGAAAGAATGTTAAGCGACTACAATCGTTTAGGATTATCTGAGAATAATAATATTTATCATTATGTAACAAGGGATGAAGGACGTTTCGTTATTAACGAATGTGCTTATCCATTGGTTGATTTAAATAATTTGCAAAACTTTAATTTAACACCAACAGCATTTTCTTGGTCGGACAGTTTTAAAGATTACAAATACACTTTCGGAGACTCCCAAATTCATCAAAAATTTGATTCCTCCAAAAAAGATTCTTTACTACTTCATCAATTTGATATTCAAATAATTGAGGATCCTTTCACCTTTTTATTAAAAGCATATTTTAATTTTATTAATTCTGCTGATGTAGCTAAATCAGAAATTTCAGAAG
This sequence comes from Crocinitomicaceae bacterium, assembly GCA_024643545.1. Classification (GTDB taxonomy): domain Bacteria; phylum Bacteroidota; class Bacteroidia; order Flavobacteriales_D; family Crocinitomicaceae; genus UBA952. The sequence goes on from JAHEMR010000022.1 coordinate 634, forward strand.
TTTATTTGCCTTTATATTCATATCAATCGAAGGAAGTTGAAGGGAAATCAGGACTCAATGCATGGAATGCGGCTCCAAAAAATAAAGGTAGTGAAACACTACGTCCATTAAATGAAGTTTACATCCCGATACCAAGAGAGTTTCATAAAAAGTTCCCAAGCTTTTTTACCAATGATATTTTTAAATTCGAAGAGGAACAAAAAAAATATGAAGGTGAAAAAGAAAATAAACCAGAAGTTCGTTTTCACTTACAATTGCCAAATGGAAAGAAAATACCTTCTTTAGTTACCCAAAGTAATATGAAAAGTCTGCAGTCTGGAAGTAATTATGAAAGGGATGAAAATGGTAAAAGATATGGTCAGTCGGCACTTGGTCAGTGGCTTTTAGTTGACGTTTTGGGTTTAAAGGAAAGAAGTCTTGTTACAATTGATTGGTTAAGAAAAAAAGGTACTGATAGCGTACGTCTTTGGCGAAGTAAGGATGATTATTCCATTATTCATATTGATTTTGCTCCCATTGGATCTTTTGAAGCATTTATGAATGACGAACCAATTCCACAAGATGATTTTTAATTCAAAATGATGTCAAGTAAATATAGATTATTGAGTACACAATGTTTGTTATTTCATGAAATTAATTTAAAAGTATAAATATGGACTCCTTGTTAAAAGTATATCAAAGTTCAGAAAACACAAATGAAAATGAAAGAATTCAATTTGTTGTTAATGTGAAAAGCAAACGAATCATTGAACAAACTATATTTAAAACATACAATTCTTCAAGTTCAATTTTCGACGAAAGAATTGTATATGCTTTTAATGATATTGGACAGATAAGTCAAATTATAAGAATTTTCAATTCTAATATTTCAAAAAGTGATTATCTTAATATTGATACAAGAAAAGTAAAACATAATTCTTTAGCCGGGTCTTATTTGACAAGTGAAGTTATTATTTCTAGAGATAGTTTTATTGGTCAAAATCGAAAAAACCAAACGTTTAAGCATCTTTACCTTGAAAACGTTCTAGACAATTTTTCAAATGAAATTTATGTTAAACCTAAATACATGATTTCGAAAAATGAAAAGGCCTTTTTCTATAAATATGCAAAGGGAAATTCAAACGAATTAATTTTAATCAAAGAGTATAAAATTCTATTGGATTTAAGGATAATTAATAAGTTCTTGAGTATTTTTGATGTGCCCATGTTATCATGGCTTTTAATTTCGATTCCCCCCATTTTCATTAAAAAACTCATTAATAAAAGGAAAGTTAATAAAAATAATGGATTCGAAAAAATGCATAGATCTAAACAAGATTATATTTCAAATTCATTTATTGGTGACGATTATTGTAATATAAGTGAAATTCTACTTACAGAAGATTATTTCTTAAGTGAAAATCAAAACCTAAGAAAAACTTACTTAGAATTATCGAATTAAGATAAGAATTGTTCATTTTAATAGGTAATAAAAGTTAGTCGATTTTTGAAGTTAATCAAAGACGAGACAAACTCAAAAAAGACTTTCTGTCTGCAAACAACATCAAATTCTTAGAATTTTCTTACAAGGATTATTTGATTGAGAAGTTGGTTGAGCGTTTGGGTTGAGTTTCCCCCAACAAAGCCCCTGTTCTTCAAATTGGTTTGTGGAATTTATTAGACTTCTGTGATAGTAGGTGTACTAAAAATTGGGGGATTGATACTATTCTCAACGTCACTTTTACTTTTGAAGTGTTTTACACCAATTGCACTATCTGATTGATTTACAGAATTTCTTTACCTTCTTTTTTACAATAGAAAGACCATTTCTCGCAAAAATTACTTGGTTGAATTGTTTTTAAATTAGGTGATTGGAGAAATAACTTCACAAATACAACATATAATGAATGTCTTTGCGAATGTTTATTTCATATATTAACAATTTAGTCTTCAGTGTAGCGAACCGCAAAACAGACAGACAAAACCGAAAAAATAAGACTTAATGTTAATCAAATTAAATAATTTTACTCTTAAATCTTTTGTTGGCTACACAAATCCCAACGAAATACTTTTTCGTCCCAAAAACATTCTATTTGGTTACAATGGAAAAGGAAAAAGTTCTATTGCTATTGGTATTAGAGATGAGTTTCTAAAAGACACGACCAAAAAAGCTGAAAATCTTAGAATTTTTGATAAAGATTATATTTCAAATTCATTATTACTTGAAAATTCGGACGGTAAAATTAAAGGCGTTGAGGCGAGTTTTGGTAAAGGTGGCGTTGATATAGAAAACAAGATAAAAGAACTTGAAAAGCTAATTATCAAAGAAGATGAAATTGAAAAACTTGAAACAAGTATCTCAAAATTACGCAAAGAAACTAGAACTGAAATAGACAAAATTCACGATAGACGGAAAGGTGAAGCCAATATTCAAAAAAAGTCCAAAGATGAATCTGCTGAGCGAGTAATTGAACTTTACAAAAAAGATTATCTGGATGCAAAAAAAATAGAAGCAGATGACGAAAAACTGATAAAGATTAATGGCGACAATGCAATAGAGAAACAAATTGCACAAAACGAAAATTTGAAACCATTATATATTTCTAAAATTCAAACAACTTTAATTGAAGAAGCACAAGTTCTATTCAAAGAAAACTTTAGTGTAGTTATTTCAATCCCGGAATTTGAAGTTGTTCAATGGATTGAATCAGGTTTGAAACTTCACAAAGATGGCGATAACTGTAAATTCTGCGAGGGCAAGTTAGATTTTTTAGATGTCAAGTCGAAAATAGCAGAATTTAAAGAAAACAAACGCCATAAGGCAACTGAAAAGCTAAAACAATTCAAAGAACAATTTCAAAGTCTTTTAGAGAGTATCAAAACTATAGAGAAAGAATCTAAAACTTATACTACCAACATAGGCAATGAGATAGAGCAACATTTTTCTGCAATCTCAGAAAAGAAAAAAACTATTGATTCCCTTATTACTTTGTGTCAATCTAAAATTGATAACATTGAAGTTCAAGAAAACTTCAACTTTGATCTTTTAACAAAAACTTTGAAAGAGATTGAAGAATCAATATTAACAATCTCAACAACCAAAAACGAACAATTATTAGGTTTAATAAAGAAACAAAACAACCTAACCACTTTAGTAAAAGGTGCAATTGGTTTGGAAATTCTAAAATCAGTTACAATTAAAGACAAGCAAAAGGAGGTAAAGGACAAAGAAATTGACCTGAAAGAAAAGCGAGAAAACAACAAGAAAAAAAAACAAGAAATTCAAAATTTAAAGCAACAGAAAAGTCTTACAAAGGATTTTGCTGATTTTGTTTCTCAAATTCTGAATGATATAAATATTTCATTAAAGGTTGTGCTTGATACAGACAATAAAAATTACATTATCAAAAGCACTAACGAGAACGCGACTCTTACTATAAAAGATATTAGTGAAGGAGAAAAAAACCTATTGGCATTGTTGTTTTTCTATTACGAACTTTTTGCAGACAACAAACAACAGCAAGTAAAACCTGAAATTGAACTTATTATAGTAGATGACCCAATTTCGAGTATGGATGATTCAAATAAGTTTTACATTTTAGAACTTATGAAAAACCTTTTGGACCTCACAAACCAACAAATCTTTGTATTGACACATTCTTGGGATGACTTTTGTAAATTATCTTATCGTAAAGAGAATAATGCAGATTTTGCAACTTTTGAATTAAGAAAAAAAAATGGTGTAAGTGAATTGGTAAAATTGTCCAGTAAAGAAAAACCATACAAATACTTATTTAAGGAAATCTTTGCTTTTTCACAGAAAAGTGAAGAAGAATTAAAAACTGAATGTCAAATATATCATTATCCAAATGTAATGAGAAGAATTTTTGAAGAATGGTATGGTTTTAAAGTTGGAAGAGATGTAAACTTCACTAGCAATCTTCAAAAGCAAGTAGAAAGTCATTTCGATATTACAAGTAATAATGAGAAAACAAAACTTGGTTTACTAATAAAGGTTTGCAATATTTTATCTCATTCAATAAATGGCTCGATGAATCCACAAGAAATTCACCAGTCAGCGAAATATATGATGCGTCTTATTAAGGACAAAGACAAACTACATTTTGATAATATGAAGCAATAATTTATAACACGAACAAAAAATACTGAGCGGCTAACCGCAGTTTGGTAAAATGGTGGGTTCAGTGCTAAACTGTACATTCTGTTTTCAAATGAGCATTAGTGCTAAATTGAAAGTAAGTGCTTCAAAGTCCACCACTTCGCCAAGCCTAAAAACGTTAGCAGTAATTTTAAAAATGACAACAAATTAATATGACAGATAATGAAATCATAAAAACTGAAATATTGACAAGGTCGAAAATTTTCTTTGACTCTATTGAGAATCAATTCAGATACAGAGAAAAGCACTATTCTAAGTTTAGAACTTTGAATGTTATTTCTGGCTTGTCATTATTTCTATTTATTGTTAATACATTACTATTATTCCGTATTTCACTAGAGAAGTTGAATGGATTATTAATTCAACTATAATCATTTCTGTTTAAAGTGGCTTTAGAGATGTCGAATACATTTCGTTCCAACATGTTATGATTGTTCCTTAAGTTGTTTGTCATTGAAATCCATCACCCCCTCCAAATCCTCATAAAAGTTAGATTTTTCGACCCTTGAGGTCACAAGCAAAGCAAAAGTCCCATTCTAATTCGGTTTGGGGCTTTTTTATTGATGAACCCTAAGCGGATGACTTTGAGTGGATTTGAAGTCTGAATCCCTTGATTTTATTGAGTTTGATGGGGGAAATGAAAAGTTAGAACTTTTTGAAATAATTGCGCTCAATTTTAAATAGATCATTCAAAATGCGCTCATTATTTTGGGAGCGCGCTTGTTTTTTCTTAAATTGCGCTCATTATTTAATTTAAATGACTCGAAGCGCTCACTTTTCTCGATTTGCACCCAATTTTGCGGGACGTAAGTTACCTGAACACGAATTTGTTGTTGGTTATGCAGCCGTCCTTCAAAAAATAGGGCTTCCAATACCTATTCCAAGACGGATTGCCTTGATCACAGCAGGATCAAAGAAAAAGGTCAGTGATGAATTTCTTCTCTTCCCTAAAGCCTACGCACCAGATGACGATGCTTCGCTGGATGAAATCAACGCACTTTACAACCACTTGGTATTCGCTCTGAAATATGAGGGGGTAAATTTACTGTTCTTTAGTAAACTAACCTCACATTACAATTTGGAACAATTAACTGAACTGGTATCGATAGAACCTTCAGGCCAATATTCGAGAAGAATTTGGTTTTTAATAGAATGGCTTATTGGCAAAGAACTTCCGGGTATTAATGATGTAAATAAGAAGAGTTACGTTTTGGCTGTTGATCCTAAGCTACAATTCAGTGGTAGCGGTATACGGTCACCTAGACACATGGTGTTCAACAACCTTCCTGGCACGATTGATTTCTGTCCTTTGGTTCACAGAACGGAAAGATTGGAACAATTTGTAAAGGAGGATTTCTCCTCGAAACGAGCGGATTACCTGAAGGGCTTTCGCAAAGAACTACTTTTACGTGCATCTTCTTTTTTATTACTCAAGGATTCAAAGGCATCTTTTTCAATTGAAGGTGAAAGCCCTAAAAGTAAAAGAGCAGCCCGTTGGGGGCAAACGATTGGTCAGGCGGGTATTCGCGAACTTTCGATTGATGAATTGTGTCGACTACAACAACTCGTAATTGAAAACGAACGATTCTTGAAGTTGGGACTCAGAACGTCAGGAGGATTTGTTGGAGAGCATGATCGCTTTAGCGGAGAACCGCTGCCAGATCATATATCTGCAAAACCAGAAGATCTTAAACGCTTAATGAATGGTCTAATTGAGACAAGTCAACTACTAACCAAAGACCCAATAGATGCGGTTGTTGCTGCAACTAAAATTGCATTTGGGTTTGTGTACATCCACCCCTTTGTAGATGGTAATGGAAGAATACATCGCTACATCATTCATCACCTTCTTGCGCTTAAAGATTTTTCACAGCAAGGCTTTATTTTCCCTGTTTCAGCCTCCATTCTAGATCATTTGATAGAATACCAACAAGTACTGGAAGGAAATTCAAGACCGCTGCTGGATTTTATAGAATGGAAAGAGACTCCAGACCATAATATTGAGGTTCTAAATGACACCATTGATTTTTATAGATACATGGATTTAACTCCTCATGCTGAATTCTTGTTTGAATGCGTAAAAGACACATTGAATAGGATCATTCCTGAGGAGGTAAACTACTTGAATGCATACGATGCTTTCAAGCAATACATCGATTCTCAATTTGATATGCCAGATTCACTAATAGGACTTTTGCTACAGTTCCTTGAAAAGGGCAATGGTCAACTCTCCAAGCGTGCTAGACTGAATGAGTTTAAAGAATTGAATGAGGAAGAAGTTAGAAAAATAGAGGAGGAATTCGCAAAGAACTTCCTGAACAAATTAAGTTGATTTCTTTTTAAAATCACATAAACGGTACTTTTATCGTTTTTTACCATCTACTCTTTTTTCGACGGTAGGTCTAATTCCACCACCCCCTCCAAGTCCTCATAAAAGTTAGATTTCTCGACCCTTGAGGTTACAAGCAAAGCAAAAGCCCTATTCCTACTCGGTTTGGGGCTTTTTTATGGCTAAACCCAAAGCGGAGACTTTGAGTGCATTAGAAGTCTGAATCCATGATTTTATTGAGTTTGATGGGGGAAATGAAAAGTTAGAACTTTCGTCAGTTAGTAATTCAGTATTTTTCACGTATTAAGATTTATTTTAAGTGTTTTTCACCTTTATTACATGAATTTCACCGATTATTCAGTCTATTAAATTTCTTAGTTTCGATTGGATATGAAGCGTTTTCTTGTAAATAAATGTCAAAATAATTGCATATAATCGGAAAATATCCGATTATTGTATGAAAATATAACAACTTGGACTTTTCAAGACGTATAAAAGAGTATAGCAATGCGCCGATCTCGAGGCATGTCCTTCTGGAAGTCCTCAGTGAATACAAACGCCCAAATGATAAAATTAGCGAATTGATCCAGAATGGTGAACTTGTTTCGTTAAGAAGGGGATTATATGTGCCTGGTCCAGAGACGGGAATAACGATACCTACATCTTTTCTTATCGCTAATCATCTCCATGGCCCAAGCTATGTATCTTTAGAAGCGGCCTTATCCTATTGGGGGGCTATTCCCGAACGAACGTATGAAATAAGTTCTGTTACGATCAAAACAACTAAAAAAATCAAGACATCAATTGGAAGATTTGGGTATCAACATCTTCCTTCACCATATTACTCATTTGGTATTAAATGTGTAGAATTGTCAAAAAATCAACTCGTACTTCTTGCTTCGCCCGAAAAGGCCATTTGTGATAAAATCGTACTCACACCAATGATTAATCTCAGGAGCATCAAACAAACCCGAGCCTTTTTATTAGAGGATCTTCGTATAGATGAACAGTTATTACGGACATTAAATCTGGAAATGATGAGCACTTGGCTTGAAGACGCTCCGAAAAAAAATAGTATAAAAATGCTCATTTCAACTATTAAGGAACTATGATTAAAGAATGGATTGCCGAATATAAGCCCAAAAATGAAGATGAGATTTTGGATGCACTGCGCGAAATCATGCAGGAAATCACCTTGGCAGCCTTGTCTCGAACTGATTTTTTTGAAAAAGCAGCATTCTATGGTGGAACAGCACTTCGTATTTTCTACGGGCTAGATCGGTTTTCTGAAGACTTAGATTTTTCACTTTTGAAAGCAGATGAAGGGTTTACGCTAGAGCCTTATTTTTCAGCAATTATTACTGAATTTGAGGCCTTAGGGATTAAGGTTCGGATCAACGAAAAGGAAAAAGCAAAACGTTCATCAATTGAGTCGGCTTTTTTGAAAACAGAAACAATTTGGAAAGAATTGGTACTTGAAGATATTTTGAAGCAAACAGGCGTTAAATCTAATAAGCCCATCAAAATAAAAATTGAAGTGGATCGGAATCCACCATTAGGCTTTCAAACAGAAGAAAAGCTATTGATTCGCCCATTTTCCTTTTATGTGCGGTGTTTCAAACTCCCTAGTTTGTTCGCCGGAAAATTGCATGCACTTCTTTATCGAAAATGGAATAATCGTGTAAAAGGTCGTGATTGGTATGACTTTGAGTGGTACATAAAGAAAGGTATTCCGTTGGATGCAGCTCATTTCTTACTCAGAGCCCAAGACACCACAGACTTGAATGCAGAAATGATCACTAACGAACGGATCCTGGAATTAATAAATCACAAAATTGAATCGGTATCCTTTACAAATATCAAAGAGGATGTCATTAGATTCATCAAAGACGAAAAAGTACTATCCATTTGGAGTGCTAAGTATTTCAAAGATTTGGTTGAAAAGATGAAGTTCGAAAATTCATCGTCAGATTAATCAACCCATTCCCTCAACGCCTCCAAATCCATGGAAAAACGCGCTAGCCTAATCCAACTTCAACGATTAAAAATCATTTGAAATTTTTACCGATTTTTATTCCACCAAAAAAACTGAAATCGTACATCAATCCTGGTATTTCTCCGTAATTCTTAATGAAACATGAGGCGACTTCCAAGGATAAATTATAACCTTTTTTAGACATTAATTGCAATCCAATGGGAAGGTAGATAATGCGTTGATATCCTTTCGAAAAAAATGGTGGAATGAGGGAAAATGTTGCTCCAACATATGGTGCGGCGATTTGTCTATTGTATTCCTTCCCAAAATAGTATTTTGCCCCTGTGTATGCACCAAGAAGTCCAATTCCAGCCTCTCCATTGATATTCGCTGTCCAAAAATGATTGTAATTAATAGAAATGATCGTTGTTGGGCCACCTAGTTGAATTCCAATACCATTCTTGTATGTTGATCTAGGATTGGATTGAGCGTTCACGATAAAATTAAAAACAATAAAACTTAAAAAAAATGTTTTTTTCATCTCACTTGATTTGTGTCAATTTGCCACAAAATTAAGCGAGAAACAAGTGTTTGAATAATTGAATTACGCAATATTTACCCAGAGATTTGTGATTTTCGCAATTGAACTAAACGTTGATTCATACGAATTAAGCTCATTTAATTCCGGAATGTTGTCCACGAAGTAACTCCTAAAACCCACTTAACAAACTATCGTACGCATCATTGAATGAAAGTCCACCGGCTGTTCTTTTCTTGGATAACTGTTTGAATTCAACCAAAGCCCATAAAATGAATTCCATTAAAAAAGGAACGTCGATTGAAGCGACTTTCGGTTGGTACTTATGCAAGAGCATGTCCAACGGCTTAATGGACAACAATGCTGATTCGTAGGTTTCTTCGTTTGCTTCATCTGATAATTCAAACGCATCTGCCTCAAAGAACCATTTGAGAACCTCGTCGTAAGGTGTTTCTTGATCTTGTTTTTTCAGTTTTTCCACTTTTGGGAAGTATTGTAGAAACAAGGTTTTGGTTGCTTCGCTGATTAAGTGTTGAGCAACGAAATTCGTTCCTTCTTGTTCGCCTTCATACACAAGTTCCATTTTTCCCGTGATGGATGGAATCATCCCGATCAAGTCACTGTAACGAATCGTCGTTTCTTTTTCGTTGTTCAGTAACGCGCGACGTTCCGCTGTGCTGATTAAATTCTCATATGCGGTGATGCTCATTCGTGCACTCACGCCACTTTTGTGATCGATGTACTCACTTTCACGTGCTTCAAAGGCAATTTGTTCCAAGATGTCTTTTGCCAACTCAGGTACGTGAACACGACACGTGCGATTGTCCAGTTTTTCTGATTCTTGCTGTGTGATTTTCTTCGCTGTTTGAATGTCAGCAGAGTAATGCGTTAGAATTTGTGAACCAATACGGTCTTTTAGTGGAGTAACAATGCTTCCGCGGTTTGTGTAGTCCTCCGGATTGGCTGTGAAAACGAATTGTAAGTCCAAGGGTAAGCGCAATTTAAAACCGCGAATTTGTACATCGCCCTCTTCTAAAATATTGAACAAAGCAACTTGAATACGCGCTTGTAAATCTGGTAGCTCATTGATGATAAATAAACAACGATTCGCTCTTGGAATCATACCGAAATGAATGACGCGTTCATCTGCGTAGCTCAATTTCAAGTTAGCAGCCTTGATTGGATCGATGTCCCCAATTAAATCGGCAATTGTTACGTCCGGTGTAGCGAGTTTCTCAAAAAATCGTTCGGATCGATGCAACCAAGAAATCGGTGTATTATCTCCGTGCTCTGCTACCAAGTCTCTCGCAAAACGACTGATTGGTTGAAACGGATCGTCGTTCATCTCACTTCCTGTAATGTACGGAATGTATTCATCCAATAAATTCACCATCAAGCGAGCAATGCGCGTTTTCCCCTGTCCACGTAGTCCCAATAAATTGATGTTGTGTTTGGATAAGATTGCTCGTTCCAACTGTGGAATCACTGTGTTTTCATATCCATGCATCCCTGGAAAGGTTTCTTTTCCTTCTTTCAATGCGGCAATTAAGTTATCTCTTAATTCTGTCTTGATGCTTTTCGATTGGTAACCTGATGCCTTCAAGGCGCCAAATGTGGAGATGGATGTGTTCATTTTTTCTTAGTTAATTCGTTTTTTTCTATTCGTTTCGTAATCGTGAAAAATCATTTCACCTAGTCCTTTTAAACCAGTAAAAAAGGCTTTTCCTTTATTTGATGCAGTAAATTGTTCGACAAACGACTGCAAGTACGGATCTTGAGCAATCATGAAAGTAGTAATTGGAATGTGCATCTTCCGTGCTTGAGCGGCCATGGTATAACATTTCTCCACAATCATTTGATCCAATCCATTGCTATTCTTGTAATATTGTCCGTCGGGCATGCGCAAGCAACTAGGTTTGCCATCGGTGATCATGAAAATTTGTTTGTTGGTATTTCTTTTTCGTCGGAGGATGTCCATTGCTAATTCAAGTCCGGCAACCGTATTCGTATGGTATGGACCAACATTCAAATAGGGGAGGTCCTTGATTTTGATTGGCCAAGCATCGTTACCGAAAACGATCACGTCTAAAGTGTCTTTTGGATAGGATGTTGTTATCAATTCCGCTAATGCCATCGCTACTTTTTTCGCGGGTGTGATGCGGTCTTCACCATACAAAATCATGCTGTGACTGATGTCAATCATCAACACGGTACTCATTTGCGATTTGTGGTGCGTATCTTCAACGACTAAATCTTGCTCTGTTAGTCTAAATTCACCTGCACCGTGATTGATTTGTGCATTTTTCAAACTTTCGGTGATGGAAATATTCTCCAATGAATCGCCAAATTGAAAATCGCGAAATTCTCCAGTTGACTCATCACCTTGTCCACTTTTTTTGGATTTGTGATTTCCAACGCCATTTTTTCGGATGTTTCCAAAAATTTGGTCCATGGCATTTTTACGAAGGACACGTTCTGTTTTCGCGGTGATGGATAATTGTCCTTGTCCGTCCGGTTGGATTTCTTCCCGCAAGTATCCTTTTTTCTTCAGGTCCTCGATGAAATCATCCATGGTATAATCCTCTGATGTAAGATTGTATTCTTTATCGAGAATGTTCAGCCAATCCAGCGCTTCATCGACATCACCAGAAGTATGTGTGATTAATTCACTAAAAACATCAAACAATTTCTCGAATGGTGATTGATTCGGAGCCTCGAAAGGTGTAAAGACATAACCTGATTTTCGCATGGAATGGATGTTTGTTATCTAACACTATTAACCCAAAAAAGTTCGCAATGAATTGCGAGATTCAGGAACTAATTATTGGAGGATTTTACGTTCGTTTTTTCAAATGATGTAAATAGAGCTGCTCCACTTTTTCACGTGCCCAGGGTGTTCTGCGTAGAAAGACCAAACTCGATTTAATGGATGGGTCGTTCTTGAAGCAGTTGATATTTACCTTAAAGGATAAATGTTCCCAGCCATAGTTTTCCACCAATTCCTCCAAAATGGTCACCAATTTCACTCCGTGTAATGGGTTATTTGGCTGTGGAGAAGGGCTTTGATCTTGCATGGGTGTTTTTTTGGTTAATAAAGGTACGAAGTTTAAGCTGTGTTAAATCGAATTGAAGCCTAAAATCGAAGGCATAATTTGTTCATTTTAGCAAAAAGAACATGCAGGTGATCCAATCCCTGATAGATGTTCGAATTTTCATAACCTAACCAATCTGTATATTGAAGGATTAATGAATGCCTTTCAATGGAATAACTTAGGTCTAATTCATCCTTTGAGTTGAAACAAAGGGGTTGGTGATGTGCAATTCGATTTCGAAACTGCCTAATCTTATCTAACTCTTGGTTGATTGTCTTCTGTTTTGTTCCACTTGGCCGATCAATGAAAATAGTATGAATCTTTTGTCCTCCAGCTCGAAATTGAGGTCGATCGAAAAGCGTCGTCCAAAACCCGAAGGATAATTCCGAAAGTAATCGATCATGTGTATATTGATTTCTAGCAAGTAGTTTTTGATAATGAGATTCGATAATTGAGGCACTTCTTAATCCATGAAAAGCTCCGCCTTGGCGACTTTGATGCAAAAGCCAATCATTTTGTTGAAAGTGGGCTTTGTAATGCACGTCGATTTTATTGCGAAGAGCAATTTCAAAGATATGCATGATTCCAAACATGCGTTGAGATAAATAGATGTTATAGCGGTACAATAAAATTGTTTTTTGTCGGTCATGATTCATGGCTCGTGCAAAGCGACCTATTCTTGCAGGGGACAATAATGTTTCAAACGCCGGATACTTCATAAGTCGTTAACCAAACTTTCTTTGAAATATTGTTCGACGTTTTTTTTTTTTTTGAGTTTGCTTGCGAAATGAAATAAATTAGTACCTTTGTTAGGTAATCCCCTGTTGTCCCTGCGCAAGCAAACTTCAGGGTTTTGTTTTTTATAGGCGGTTTGTTTTCTAAACGCCAATTTCCAAGCTCGTTTTTAGTTCACAACATTGCTCAATTGATTGAAATTGCGTGAGTAACCCTAGTTTCTTTTGTCAAGAAGAAATTGTTTCAAAATTCATGTCCGAAAGGCGAACAATTTCTACCTACCTTTGTTTACATGACAATGATAGCAAGATTAACAGGTGTTGGAAAAGAGTATCAAGTAGGTGATCAGACCATCGTTGCTCTGAAACCTGTGGACTTAGAAATCAACGAAGGTGAATTGGTGCTGATCATAGGTCCTTCAGGATCTGGTAAAACGACCTTGCTTTCATTGATTGGCTGCGTAATTTACCCAAGTTATGGTGAGTTGTTTGTAAATGATTTGTTAGTAAACGACATGTCTCAAAAGCAATTGGCCGCACTGCGATTGAATTCCATTGGTTTTGTTTTTCAAAGTTTCAATCTTATCGCTCCATTGAATGCATTTGATAATGTACTCATGCCACTGCAACTTAAAGGAATTCCAAGTGCCATTGCCAAAAAGAAGGCAGAGGAGGCCTTGGATCTTGTTGGTATGTTGGATCGGAAAAAAAGTCTACCAAAACAGTTGTCCGGTGGACAACAACAACGTGTAGCAATTGCACGCGCTTTGGTAACGGATCCCAAATTAATTTTGTGTGATGAACCAACCGCCTCCTTGGATGCATCATCGATTTCAACGGTCATGAACGAACTTGTTTCTTTGGCAAGAAGTGGAAAAGGAGTCTGTGTTGTGACGCATGATCCGAGGTTAATCGCTTACGCGGACAGAGTAATAAAAGTAGATGGTGGTGAAGCTACCGAGATTTCAAAAGAAGGTTTAACAAATACTTTTTCAGTACATTAATTATGAGAAAATCAGCAATATTTCTTGTGGTCCTTTTGGTTCTTGCTGCTTGTGGCGGTAAATCCGAAGAAACAAAAAAGAAGAAGACCGATTATAAATTGAGTAAAATAAATCAATTAGTTGGAATCGCGCGCATTGAACCGGAAAGCAAAATTTGTCCAATTGGATCAGAAATTCCTGGTCGTGTGGTATCGATTTTAGTTTCAGAAGGAGAAGCCGTTAAAAAGGGTCAACTCATTATGTTGTTGGACGAAAGTTCCGAACAAGCGCAAGTACAACAAAGTACATCGAAAATGACCACGCGTCAACAACGTGTGAAAAGTTTAGAGGCGAAAATTGCAGCCATCGGAATTAAATTAAACGCGGCAGATGTTGAACGGAAGCGTGATCGCGCTTTAGCTAACGCGAAAGCAGGAACTGAAAAAGCGGCAACAGATTCGGAAACAACGTACAAGAACCTAGAAGCAGATTTAATCATTGCGAAAGCTGATTTAGCGGAAGCTGTTGCGGGTGTAAATGAAATCAATGCAGAGTCAAACTATTTGAGTCAATTGAAGAATAAAAAACGCGTTTATGCTCCAGAGGATGGAATGATGCTCAATTGGGATGTTAAACTAGGACAGGCCATTGCTGCAGGGACCAAGTTGGGAGATTTTGCTCCGGCGGGGAATTTAATGGCCATAACAGAGATTGATGAATTGTATGCCTTGAAAGTGAAAAACGGACAGAAAGTTTCCATTAACTTACAAGGAACAACTGATAAGTTATCAAGTGGAACGGTTATTTACTGTGCACCTTACTTATCAAAGAAATCGATTTTTAGCGATCGAGCAGATAACCTAGAAGATCGCCGAGTAAGGGAGGTGCACGTTCGTGTAGATAATCCCAACGCAGTGTTGATTGGTAGTCGTGTTGAATGCATTATTTCTTTATAGATGCAACTGTTTTTCACCGCCCTTAAATTCATGAAGTTCGATAAGCCAAAAAGCGTTGGAGCGCTCTTTGGTGTCATTATTTCCATCTTTTTAGTGGGACAACAAACAGGTATTTTTACCTTCCTGACAAATGCCATGTGCTATTATGTACGAGTGAATGATGGATACGTTTGGGTGACTGATAACAAAACAGAAAATGTTAATGCTTTGGCACCTATTGATGTCCGACTCGGATTCGAAATCGAAAGTTTGCCACATGTGGAAAAAGCACATCAATTGGTTATTTCAAATGGCGCGGGAAGATTTACAGACGGAACATCAGCTGGATTAAGCGTAGTAGGAGTGGAGTTACCAGAGTTCAATGGAATACAAGATGGCATCATCTACGATGGCAAACATGCAGACCTCATTCCGGATGGTGCCGTTTCGGTTGATTTTTTTGATGCAAAAGCACTTGGGAATCCTGAAAAAGGAAATTATTTTGAAATCAATGGAAAGCAGGTGTACATTGCGGCGATTACCAAAGGTGCGAGGTCTTTCGGTGGAGGACTAATTTCTTATACAACGATAGCGCGCGCACGGTTTTTAGGAAATGTTCCAGTGAATAAAACGTCTGCATTTCTAGTGAAAGTTGATGACGACAAACACATGCAAGACGTCGTGAATTACATCAACACGAACATTCCTGGAGTGAAGGCATGGATGCCAACGGCGTTCAAGAATCAAACAATTCTTACCGTGTTGAAATCCAGTGGAATTGCTTTTTCCTTCGGAACCTTGATTATTTTCGCCTTATTGTCAGGCTTCGTGATCATTGGTTTGACCTTATACTCTGCTGCAATTGACCGAATCAAGGACTACGGCACCTTAAAAGCTATTGGAGCAACGAACGGTTACATCCGCAAGCTTATCCTCATGCAAGCAATTATTTATTCCATCATTGGATTTATCATAGGTTACGCATTAATTGAGGGATTCAGAAATGGAATTGCGAATGCTGGTACCTTGTTTACGTTCTCACCAATGATCAAAGTTGGATTCTTTGTGATTACTGCTGTGATTTCGATATCTGGAACATTATTTGCCATTCGTCGCATCACAAAACTAGAACCGGCATCGGTATTTAGAACATAGGTCATTTGGACCGCGATAAAGTTACTTAAAAGTCTTTTTACTTCCGTTTAATGCGTTCAGTCGATTGAATGATGTAAAGTGCTGTTTGATTCCTATTTGCTTCTAGGAGCGGCACTTTGTAAAATGGCAAGAATGACTTTGTTGGCAAGAATGACTATTTGAATCGGTCCTTTTATTTAGGGATTTTCAAGGATTGACCAATTTGAATTTTATCTGAACGAAGGTTATTGAATTTTTTTAATTTGGATAAACCAATATGATGTTTATCAGCAATTTCAGATAAGGTATCACCATCCTTCACTTTGTAAATTTTGTATTTTGGTTTTGGGGTTGGTTTTACTACAGGTTTCACCGGCGGAGTTATAACTACGACTGTATCTACAGCACTTGTTTGCGTCGAATCTGATACGATCAGCGGTTTGTCTTGAACTGGAGGAACAATGGCTACATCGTTTGCCGCATATTTATAGAAATGTTGTCTGATATTGACTGTTCCTTTGAAATCACACAGTTGGTTTCCATTCCAATCGTAACATACTTTTACGTTTTCATTAAACTCCAAAAATTTGTGTGCTTTCATGTCTGGATAGAGCCTATGCATGTTATGCAATTGTTTTTCAACGGCAGGAATTCCTCCTCCAGCTGATCCTCGGCTATCTATGCGCACGTATGAACGGCCATCCGTACTTGGACCTAAAACCGCAAACCAATAAACCTTCAGACTTACAGGGTCAATCTGTATGTAAAGATTTTTTATATCTGAATCGAAACCGTTGCTACGAACTTGTTCTAATCCTTTGTTTACTTTGACATTTAGGTATCCTCCAAAACGATCCATTCTTCTATAATTGAATGAATGCAAAGCATCGTAGGTGGAAGGCATTCCTTGTGCACAGAATGAATCACATACAAGAATGTCATTTGGACCCAATGAAATGGTATCCTTTTTTATTTTGTAGAATCTAAACTGATTAATTTCAGGAATCGTTTCAGCACTGTTAAATTCACTTGTTGTGTCATCAAATGAATATTGTCCCCATGCGATTTGAGACTTCATTAAAAATGAAAATAGAAACAAGGATATGACGGTAAGTGCTTTCAAAATACAAAGGATGATCTTAACAAAAATACGACGAAAAATTCATCTTTAAAATGATAAGGCTTTTTTAACCTTTCATTAACAAGTGAATGACCTGGCTATAACGCAATCAATAAAAATTGTTACAATTTATTTTAGATGAATAATTGAAAGTTATAGTAAGCATGCTTTGCTTCTTTTGTTGAATCAATTTATTTGTTTGATGGATGTTTGTCAGAAAGAACAAAACAAAAAAAAGTCCTTGTTCGCTCATGAACAAGGACTTTAAATGAATTGAAGGATTTTACATTTTGATAATGATAAATTCCGTTCTTCGGTTTAATTGGTGTTGTTGGTCTGTACAGGTAGATTTTACCGTTCCTTCGCAACCACAATCATTTAAAAGTTTTGTTTCGCCGTAACCCTTTCCATAAATTCTTTCGGGATTTGTAATCCGTGTTTTAATGTAATTTGCGGAAGAGTTCGCTCTGTTTTGTGATAAGGTTTCGTTTGCTGCGATTGTACCTCTACAGTCTGTGTGAGAGCCTAATTCAATGACCATTGTTGGGTTTTCATTCATCACCTTTACAATTTTATCTAATTCAATAGCAGCGTCTTTGCGGATGTTGAATTTATTTAAATCAAAGTAAATAGGTTTAATATTCAACATTTTGGCAAGGTCTCCACCTAAATTGATGGCTTGTAAATTTAAATCGAGTTTTTCATGTAATTGAATAATACCTTCCGCTTCGAATTTCGCTGTGTAGGTAAGGTTTTTAGAGAGGTAACTAGGGGCATTGATTTCTATGGAAATGGAAAAAGGTTCTCCAGTTTTATAGGTGCCTACTTCAGCATCTATTCGTCCATTGGAAGCAGTTTGTCCATTCATTAAGATCGATTTCTTAGCAATATCCGTAATTTTTACAGTAACTCCTTGAATCGGTTTTTTGGAGGAATTATCAGTAATGACCATACCCAAACCATATGTTGGTTTTTTACTTATGGTGATGTCTTTTGTAAACTGACTGGAGTTTTCAGGAATGACAAAAGTCATTGAATTTTGTTGGTAATTGGATTGACTGGCATTAATGCTGTAGGTCTTTCCTGGTTCAGCTTCAAAACTGTAGGAACCATTTTCATCAGAAATTACGGTAGCAATCACTTTTCCTGATGCATCCTTCAGTTCAATTTTTGTATTCGCTAAAATTTGATTGGTACGGGAATCCACCGCCTTTCCACTTACCTTAATTAGGAATGAAAACGGTTTAATGAATTCAATCGAAAAGATGTCATCTGATCCATTTCTATCTGAGGAAACATAACCAAATTGTCCTTCGGGAAGAAATGTCATGGCAAAATCATCCGCCATACTGTTGATTGGTTGACCGACATTCTTTGCTTGAGCGCTTGATTGAGGAGCAGCAACAAAGACATCTAATCCACCAAAACCAGGTCTACCATTGGAGGAGAAATAGATGTTTCCATCATTTCCTATCCAAGGGAATAATTCTTGACCAGATGTGTTCACACCAAGTCCTAAATTTTCTGGTTTACCAAATTGATCATTTCCATTGATGGTACATTTATAAATGTCAGCGCCTCCAAATCCACCAGGCATATCGGAAACAAAGTACAAGGTTTTTCCATCACGACTTAAGCTTGGATGTCCACAAGCGTAATTTACAGAGTTATATTGAAACTCTCGAATGTTCATCCATTCGCTTTTGATCACATCAGCAATATAGATTTTTAATTGTTGAATGCCATTTTCTCCATTTTTGTTTTTCTCTCTGGTATTACTTGTAAAATAAACTTTACTTCCATCCGCACTAAAGCAAATTGGGCCATCGTGTACCGAAGAGTTAATTGGGTGAGCCAATTGAATCGGTTCTGGTAAAAGTTCATTTTGATCTGTTTTTGTGTAATACAGCTCAAGAAAGTTTTGATCATCTCCAGCCCATACTTTGGTTCCTAATCCTGACTTATTCCTTCCTGATACCATCACTGCTCCGTTACCTCTAGGATAAGGATACATACCAAAATCATCATATTTAGAGTTGATATTGGTTTCTTTGATGCTAAAATGTGCTGGTTCTAAAACCAATTCCTCCAAATATTGCGGGTTCGTTTGGAATAGTTTTGATCTGCTGTCGCTCGGATTCATTTCCGCAAATACCTTAAAGTTCTCCATTGCTTCGGATGCTTTCCCTTGTCTTAATTGAGTGAAACCTAGGTAATAGAAATTGTCCGCTTTTTTATTTTCGTTGATCAATCTTTTATACAAGGATTCAGCATTCACGAAAGCATTTGTGAATAGGTAGCAATAAGCAAGTTTTTCATTGGATTCCGTGGATTCCAATTCGGTTCCTTGCACTTTCTCAAAGAATGGAATGGCAGCAGCGTAACCTAATTTATTGAAATAGTCATTCCCTTTAATGAGCAGGTTGCTGTTTTGTGAAAATACGGGTTGAATCCCGATAAGAAGTAAAAAGAGTATATTTTTCATCATCTTGTTTAGAAATAACGTGGTGATTTAATACCGCTTTTCTTTCTTGCGATATCATAACTTAACATGACCTCATATGTGCCATCGTTGTATTTTCGAATTGCGGTAAGTCCCAACTCGGTCGCAACTCCAACACGTAAAGCTGGAGCAACTTGAAATTGAACCAAAACACCTGTTGCGGAATTTAAGCGATAAATTGCTCCTACATATAACAACTCTTTGTAAATTCCAGTAAAAGAGAAGTCTAAACTAAGTGGTGCTCCTTGTGTCATTTTAACTTGAGCAACCGGACGAATTTTCCATGTTGGATTCAGTGTAAAGACAGCCCCTGTATTCATGAAAAAATGCCTTTTTTCCAAATTCAAACTTGTTCCATCGTAACTGTTCTCAAATAATTTGGGAGAACTTGCGCCAATGAACCAATTCTTGGATTTGTAATACATCCCAAAACCGATATTCGGATTTACTTGATTTCGAATGTCCTTTGCTAGGTTGGGGTCATTTGCTTCCGTTGTATTCAATGTAGAAGTATTCAAACTAATGACGTTAACACCTGCCTTGATTCCAAACGATAAGCGTGATTGATTCGAGAACTTTAATGAATAGGAGAAATCTCCGTAAATCATGTTTTGTGTTAATGGTCCAATTTGGTCATTTACAACCGTCATTCCGAGTCCAACTGTTTCATAGCTCAATGGTGAGTGGAAGCTGAAGGTTGAAGTACTCGGACTCCCTTTAAATCCTACCCATTGTTCGCGGTGAATAGCAGTGGCATTTAAAAGACCATTGCTTCCTGCGTAGGCTGGATTAACGAATAACTGATTATCCGTAAACTGGGTGAAATGTGCCTCTTGTTGCCCGAAGCTATTCCAAGCAGAAAAAAGAGTCAGTATGAATATGAGTTTAATTTTCATCTTTATTTGGGAATTAGTTTTTAAGGTAAATGTATCCTTTCAAGACACCGTATTTAAGTGTTTTTGTATCAAGTAGGTAGAAGTATGTTCCAGATGGTAATTCATCTCCACCAACATTCAGTGGATTCTGAGATTTTCCATCCCAAGTATTGTCATATTTGTTCATTTGGAATACTTCAGAACCCCAACGATTGAAAATAATTATTTCGTTGTCTTGAAGGCGTTCAATTCCTTTAATGACGAAGAATTCGTTCACACCGTCACCATCTGGAGAGAAGGCTTCAGGGATATCAAATTCGATGTTACATAAGCTACTTTCTGTGAACGGATCACAAGGGTCATTTGGATCATTTCCGTTCGTAACTTCATCACCATTTGACAATCCATCGCCATCGCAGTCTGTTGCTAACCATGCTGTATTAGGTGCAACCGTTTGATTAGCAAAAATTAACTCACATGGATTCGTTGGATTGGTTCCATCAGTCACTTCAATTCCGTCCAAAACGCCGTCACCATCTGAATCAGGATTTGTTGGATCTGTACCAAGCTGAACTTCATTTCCATTGCTTAATCCGTCGTTATCACAGTCTAGTCCGCTCCAGGAGTTGATTGCTGTAACTGTTTGACTAGCAAAAAGTAAAGAACATGGATCCATTGGATTCGTATTATCACTCACTTCGGTGCCATCTAATACCCCGTCTCCATCCGTATCAGGATTTTTAGGGTCCGTACCAATTAAAAGTTCGCCACCATTCGTAATGCCATCATTGTCACAATCTAATGCATTCCAGACTGCGGTAGGAACTACGGTTTGGTTTGCAAAAACGAACGAACATGGATCACTTGGATTCGTGTTATTGGAAACTTCTGTACCATCAATCACACCATCACCATCCGTGTCTGGATTTGTAGGGTCTAATCCAAGCGTTATTTCAACACCATTAGTCAAGCCGTCGTTGTCACAGTCTAATGCGTTCCAAGCTTGACTTGGTGTAACTGTTTGGTTTGCAAATACAAGTGAACATGGATCATTTGGATTCGTATTATCGGTCACTTCTGTTCCGTCTAGAACTCCGTCACCATCGGTATCCGGATTCGTTGGGTCTGTTCCTGCAGGGATTTCATTTCCATTTGATAGGCCATCGTTATCACAATCTAAATTATTCCAAACGGATGTAGGAGCGACTGTTTGATCGGCAAAAATGAATGAACAAGGATTTGTAGGATTCGTTCCACCATTTGCCTCGGTTCCATCAATAACACCATCACCATCTGTATCAGGATTAAATGCATCCGTTCCTAATGCCACTTCTTCTGCATTGGTCAATCCGTCAGAATCACAATCTTGATTCACATCATTAAGTGAACATGGGTTAACTGTCACAAAAATTGTGTCATATACACAAAGTGCAGGCAAAGGACTTCCTTGATCGCAAATTTGAACAACAATCATATCTGTTCCAACAAAGTTGTTCGATGGGGTATATGTATACGTTCCGTCTTGTAAAATCACAATCGTTCCATTTGACGGACCAGAAATTGGTGTTGTCGTCGCAAGTAATCCTGTTCCGTCTACATCAAAATCACCTAAATCTGTTAAATCGCTTGAGATTGTTCCATTATATGAACAAGTTACATTTTCATCATCTACGATAGGTGCGTCGTTGAATGGAATAACCGTAATTTGAATAAACGCAAGATTGGAGGTTCCTCCGTTATTGTCATTCACCTGGTAGCTCGTAATCGCAGTTCCATTAAAGTTGGAAGCCGGCGTATACGTGACATTTCCGTTTGACACAGTCCATGTCCCTTGAGCGTTGGTAAATGTTGTTTGGATTCCAGGAGTTGAAGGATCTAAATCAACCGTGTTCACGTTAATTGTTCCATCCACATCTGTATCATTGCTACAAACGTTCAATGTAACTGGAGTGTCTTCGTTCGTTGTTGCGGAATCGTTGTTCGCAACTGGCGCATCGTTTACTGAAGTAACATTGATGGTTACCGTTGCAGTGTTCGAAAGTGCACCGCTATTGTCATTTACAACATAGCTAATTGTTGCTGTACCATTGAAGTTCGAAGCTGGCGTAAATGTCACGTTACCGTTTGACACTGTCCACGTTCCTTGAGCGTTGGTAAATGTTGTTTGGATTCCAGGAGTCGAAGGATCTAAATCAACCGTGTTCACGTTAATTGTTCCGTCTACATCGGTGTCATTGCTACAAACATTTACAGTAACTGGAGTGTCTTCGTTCGTTGATGCTGAATCGTTGTTCGCAACTGGCGCATCGTTCACAGGTGTAACGTTGATGGTTACAGTCGCCGTATTCGATGTTGCACCGCTATTGTCATTTACGACATAGCTGATTGTTGCTGTTCCATTGAAGTTAGAAGCTGGCGTAAATGTCACGTTACCGTTTGACACTGTCCACGTTCCTTGTGCATTGGTAAATGTTGTTTGGATTCCAGGAGTCGAAGGGTCTAAATCAACCGTGTTCACGTTAATTGTTCCGTCTACATCTGTATCATTGCTACAAACGTTCACGGTAACTGGAGTGTCTTCGTTCGTTGTTGCGGAATCGTTGTTCGCAACTGGCGCATCGTTTACTGGAGTAACGTTGATGGTTACAGTTGCAGTATTCGATGTTGCTCCGCTATTGTCATTCACGACATAGCTGATTGTTGCTGTTCCATTGAAGTTGGAAGCTGGCGTAAATGTCACGTTACCGTTTGACACTGTCCACGTTCCTTGAGCATTAGTAAATGTTGTTTGAATTCCCGGAGTCGAAGGGTCTAAATCAACTGTGTTCACGTCAATTGTTCCGTCTACATCAGTATCATTGCTACAAACATTTACAGTAACTGGAGTGTCTTCGTTCGTAGTTGCTGCATCGTTGTTCGCAATTGGCGCATCGTTTACTGAAGTAACATTGATGGTTACCGTTCCAGTATTCGATGTTGCTCCGCTATTGTCATTTACGACATAGCTGATTGTTGCAGTACCATTGAAGTTCGAAGCTGGCGTAAATGTCACGTTACCGTTTGACACTGTCCACGTTCCTTGAGCGTTGGTAAATGTTGTTTGGATTCCAGGAGTCGAAGGGTCTAAATCAACTGTGTTCACGTCAATTGTTCCGTCTACATCGGTGTCATTGCTACAAACATTTACAGTAACTGGAGTGTCTTCGTTCGTTGTTGCTGAATCGTTGTTCGCAACTGGCGCATCGTTTACTGGAGTAACGTTGATGGTTACTGTTGCCGTATTCGATGTTGCACCGCTATTGTCATTTACAACGTAGCTAATTGTTGCTGTACCATTGAAGTTCGAAGCTGGAGTATACGTCACATTACCGTTTGACACTGTCCACGTTCCTTGTGCATTGGTAAATGTTGTTTGGATTCCAGGAGTCGAAGGGTCTAAATCAACCGTGTTCACGTTAATTGTTCCGTCTACATCTGTATCATTGCTACAAACGTTCACGGTAACTGGAGTGTCTTCGTTCGTTGTTGCGGAATCGTTGTTCGCAACTGGCGCATCGTTTACTGGAGTAACGTTGATGGTTACAGTTGCAGTATTCGATGTTGCTCCGCTATTGTCATTCACGACATAGCTGATTGTTGCTGAGCCATTGAAGTTCGAAGCTGGCGTAAATGTCACGTAACCATTTGACACTGACCATGTTCCTTGAGCGTTTGTAAATGTTGTTTGAATTCCAGGAGTCGAAGGATCTAAATCAACGGTGTTCACGTCAATTGTACCGTCTACATCGGTGTCATTGCTACAAACATTTACAGTAACTGGAGTGTCTTCGTTCGTTGTTGCTGAATCGTTGTTCGCAACTGGCGCATCGTTTACTGGAGTAACGTTGATGGTTACTGTTGCCGTATTCGATGTTGCACCGCTATTGTCATTTACAACGTAGCTAATTGTTGCTGTACCATTGAAGTTCGAAGCTGGAGTATACGTCACATTACCGTTTGACACTGTCCACGTTCCTTGTGCATTGGTAAATGTTGTTTGGATTCCAGGAGTCGAAGGGTCTAAATCAACCGTGTTCACGTTAATTGTTCCGTCTACATCTGTATCATTGCTACAAACGTTCACGGTAACTGGAGTGTCTTCGTTCGTTGTTGCTGAATCGTTGTTCGCAACAGGAACACAATTCGGAACAGGATTGATAATCAATGTTAAAGGAGCAGAAACACAGGTAATATCATTTGTTCTTCTCACCGTAAGATTATAAGTTCCGGAAGAGAGGTTCGAGAAAATTAATCCTGATTGGTAATTTGTCCCATTTATCGAATATTCAAATGATCCAATAGGAGAGGAGACAGTAATAGTTCCGGTTGGTGTTCCACAAATTGGTTGAGCAGACACCACCGCTGCTGTATTATTCGGAATACCTAATGAAGGATTAATGATTATTGAACTACCTGAAGTGATACACGAATTATTTGCTAAACTTCTTACCGATATGGAGTAGTTTCCAGGAAGTATATTGCCAAACGTATTAGAAGTTTGATAACTTGTTCCATTAATGGAATATTCAACTCCTGTTTGAGTTAAAAATGTGATTGTTCCCGAAGCGTTTGCGCATGTTGGTTGAACAACAGATGCATTTGGAGCAGATGGAATTCCGGTTACTGTTACTAAAGCTGACGTAGATGCATTCGCACAACCACCAGTTCCTGTTACGGTGTATGTCATTACTGAAGTACCTGCAGCAACACCTGTTACTGCACCAGTACTTGAATTAATTGTTGCCACTGCTGGCGTAGCAGAAGTCCAAGCACCACCTGTTACGGTTGAACTAAGTGTCGAAGATCCATTTGAACAAATTGCTGTTGTTCCAGAAATCGTTCCTGCAGAAGGAGCAGCTGTTACGGTTACGGTAGCCGTTGTGGAAACATTCGCACAACCACCAGTTCCTGTAACAGTATATGTCATTACTGATGTACCGGCTGAAACACTTGTTACAGCACCCGTTGATGTGTTAATAGTTGCCACAGCTGGAGTGCCAGAAGTCCAAGCACCACCTGTTACGGTTGAACTAAGTGTGGAAGATCCATTCGAACAAATTGCTGTTGTTCCAGAAATCGTTCCGGCAGAAGGTGGGGCTGTAACTGTTAACGTTAAGGTTGATGATACATTTGCACAACCGCCAGTTCCTGTAACGGTGTAGGTCATTACCGAAGTTCCTGGGGAGATAGCTGTCACTGCGCCAGATGATGCATTAATTGTCGCTACTGAATTTGTTGCGGAAGACCAAGATCCACCCGTTAAAGAAGAGGATAAGGTAGGAGTAGACCCTACGCAGCTTGCCGTTGTTCCGAATAAGGTTCCTGTTGATGGTGCTGCTGTAATCGATACTACGGCACTGGTTGAAACATTGGCACAACCTCCGGAACCAATTACAGAGTAGGTAATGATTGAAGTACCAGCAGACACGCCAGTCACTAAACCAGTAGATGCGTTGATAGATGCTACCGAAGGCGAAGCAGAAGACCAGGTACCACCTGATCCTGTAGTTGAAAGTGTTGCCGTTCCATTTGAACAAATTGCTGTTGTTCCAGAAATCGTTCCTGCAGAAGGAGCCCCTGTTACGGTTACTGTCGCTGTGGTTGAAACATTCGCACAACCACCAGTTCCTGTTACGGTGTATGTCATTACTGAAGTACCTGCTGCAACACCTGTCACTGCACCAGTACTTGAATTAATTGTTGCCACTGCTGGTGTACCAGAAGTCCAAGCACCACCTGTTA
>JAHEMR010000006.1 GCA_024643545.1 Crocinitomicaceae bacterium
ACGAAATGTACATCTACGACCGTTGGGGAGAACTCGTGTTTTACAGCCAGGATCCCAAACAAGGTTGGGACGCTTCCCTCGCAGGCTTCGATGCGCCAGATGGTGTGTATTCGTATTTAGTGAAATACAAAGAGTTGGGGTACGTGAATAAATTCCAGGTGACGGGAAGTGTGGTGTTGATTAGGTGATTTATTGTCGCAGCAGTACAACTGCAGCGCAACAGTATCAAATGAGCACAAAAGTATCCAAGTAGCAACGGTTCAAGTTCTCCATTCGTACATGTTGATAACCAATTGCGCAGGAAAAATCCAATTTCGAAATAACTGGTTTTGACTTTTCAGCTTGTGCTTGGTAGCTTTGAATGATAAAGAAAATGAAAAGAATCCTTATAAACGTGCGCACAAAACGATTTATCATTCAACATTTGTGAAGTTACTCCACCACAAACTTCTTTACGACTCCATTGATTTCAACGAAGTAATTACCCGGAGAAAATGAATGAATATCGATGGTGTTTTGTCCCGCTGTCAGCGGAATGTTTGCCAAAATTCGACCAGAAAGATCGCGAAGAATCGCTATGTAATTTCCTTCTTCGATTTGAACATTGAGTTCTGTACTCGCTGGGTTTGGATAGATTTGGAAGACTTTCATTTCCAAGGTACTTACACCCGATAAATCTGCAATGCCACATTGAAAGCTTGATGATGGATTGGTATTTCCAATACCTAATTGACTTTGGTAATTCGCACCTGTACTACAAATGGAATACGTATCTAAAGCAATTCCTATGACATGTTCGCCATACAAAGTTGAACCCGAAGCATCTGTTGCACCAACTGACAAAGCTAAAGTTGAAAATCCATTGGACTCAGGTGCGAATGTTGTCGCTACTAGACTCGGTGAAGTTTGTTGTTGCTGCGTTCCAATCCCCAATTCTCCTTGTCCATTATATCCCCAAGACCATGTTTGATTATCTAAAGTGACTCCAAACGAAAATCCTGAACCTGCCAAAATACGATCCCACGTATCCCCATTTCCAATTTGAGTTGGTTGTAATCGCTGTTGAACATCCCCAAGTCCTAATTGTCCATTTCCATTGAATCCCCAACTCCATGCTGTTCCATTTGTTTGTACGCCGCAACTAAAAAGGTAACCAGTACTCACATTTTTCCATGTGGAACTGCCAATTTGCATTGGTGTGGTAGCATCAACTTGCGTATTATTCCCGAGCTGTCCAGCAAAATTAAATCCCCAAGCAAATAATTGTCCATTTGTTTTCAATGCCAAAGTATGCGCACCACCTAATGACGCACACTTCCAATCGATGTCCGTTCCCACTTGCGTCGGGACATTTGTATTTGAAGTAGTCCCATTACCTAGTTGACCGTAGGCATTGTAACCCCACATCCAAAGTGTTCCATTGCTTTTGATGGCCGCACTGTGTGCGAGTCCTGCATTAATGGAAACCCAATCTTGATCTGTTCCAATTTGAACCGGAATATCGACTTGATTCACTTGATTATTTGAAATTTGTCCAACTGAATTTAAACCCCAACCCCACAAAGTTCCATCTGATTTAATCGCTAGTGTGTGAAAGGCGCCGCAAGACACATTTATCCAATTGTGTTCTGTTCCAAGTTGAACCGGAGATTGAGTTCCAGGATTCCCTGTTCCTAATTGCCCATTTCCATTAAAACCCCAACACCAAAGCGTACTATCCGAACGCAGCGCAAAACCGTATTCTGTTCCTGCACTGACTTTTTTCCAAAAGGTTTGACTTTGAACGGTTAAAGAGAATAGCAGGGATAAACTAAAGAGAAAAAATGTTTTCATGTGTGGATTATTTTTTTCAGTTTATAAAAATACATAATGTGATTAATAAATGAACGTGAACAAATAAAAATTAGAATAACTTCCAGTGTAACCTCACACCTGTTAATCGCCTTTCAGAAAAGAAAAGTCAATAAAGAATAAATTTAATATTATTACGTTAGTTGTTATATTGAAAAATGGATTGATTTAACTTTTTTATTTTTTTTTGTGTTTCAATCATTTGAAAAATTGTAATTTTATACTAACAGTACCCGTTAGCATACCGTAAGATCTGCTAACGGGTCATTTTTTTTAGAGCTATGGCAAACAAAACTCCATTGTGCATAGTAGATCAAATTAACTTATTGAAGCGTCGAGGGATGCTTTTCAAGGACGAGCAATCCGCATTACAATTGCTCGAAAACATTAGTTATTACCGTCTTAAAGGATATTGGTGGGATATGCAGGAGGATTTAAAGACCCATAATTTTATACCAAATACATATTTTGAAGAAATTGTTGACCGTTATAACTTCGATCGAAAATTAAGATTAATACTTTTTGATGCCATTGAAAGAATTGAAATTGCTTTAAGAACCAAGATGATTTATCATTTATCCATGAAATATGGTAGCTTATGGTATCTAGATTCCAACTTGTTTGAAAAAACTAAATTACCTTCAGATCAGTCGATAACGATACATAAAAAAATTATTTTCGAACTCAAAAAAGAGTTTCAGAGAAGTCAAGAAATTTTTATAAAGGATCAAAGATATAGATTCCCTAATCAAGATGCTGATTCTTGGAAAATCCTGGAAATAGCTTCAATGGGTACATTGTCTAAATTGTATAAAAATCTGAAACATCAATTACCTGAAAAATCAACTATTTCAAAAGAAATGGGACTAAATATTAATAGTGAACTCTCAAGTTGGTTAGAGGCAATTACCTACGTTAGAAACATTATTGCTCACCATTCAAGGCTATGGGGCAGAAATATGGTGAAAATTCCAATCGAAAAATTAAATAATCCAAAATCAGATTGGCTGAATGGTTCTTTGACACAAGTGCAATGTAAAAAACCATTTTTAATTATCACCACAATGGTTTATTTAGGTAATCAAATTAGCCCAGAGGATGAAATTAAACTTAAAATGTTAAGACTATTTGAGACAAGTCCAAAATTACCAATTTACAAATTAGGTTTTTTAGACAATTGGCAAAAACATCCTGTTTGGAAATGATCGAAGGAAAGTACCTCACTCTCCCTTGCTCAAACTTTTATCCAATCAGTTATTTCTACTTGATTTTCAAACCTATTCCAACATTCATTCCAAAATTGATGTACTTGCGGTAACTGAATATCTGTGGAGGTGTTTTGACACTATTGAAATTCAAATAAGGCGTAAAACTGAGGTAACTTTGTTTGAAACCCGTTCTAATATCGAGTTGCAGACTTTGTTGAAAATTGAATTTGGGAACAAAGAACGATGCTAGTCCAATTCCATTTCGATTTGGATAATACCCAATTTGCTCTTTAAATCGTGTACCCAAGGAGGCACTGTAACGTGGTGTTAAACAGAAGTTTTCCCATTGAAATTGATAACCAATGCTCAACGGTATTTGAACGAAGGTGTACTTATTTTGATCTGTATAAGATTTATTGACGTAGGTCGTGTCAAAAATAGTAGGATTCAATAGATTTTCTTGAATTAACGCATCTACATATTGAAAATCTGCTCGCTCACCCAAACTGGTGATAAAGGCACCTATCCCCCATTGAAAATGTCCGGCATACGTATATAAATTTACGCCAATGTTTTTTGTTTTTAAAATGGATTCTGACTGCGTCAACATAAGGTCATACGCACTGACTAAATTATAATCACTGTACAAGTAACTTCGGGTATAATTCAAGCCTGAATAGATTTCCAATTCCAAGTTACGTTCTTTTTCTTGCTTTTGGATTGAACTTTGTTTTAAATCGATAAAAGGTATTGCTAATAAACTAATAAAAAGCTCATTAAATCTTTTTAATGAAAGCATGACTCTAGAAGTATCCGTCGAAATGACTTCGGGGTTTATTGTGTCAATAGGAACTGGATTTACCGTCAACAGATTGTTTTCGAGGTGTTTATTCGTGTTAAAATACTGCAATGGACTTTTAGAAATCGGAATAAATGTTGGTTCGGAAATCACCTCATTTGTTTCAATTGATTGATGTGATCTTTTTAATCTTTTCTCAGAATGACTCACTTCCTTCTTCACCGCTTGATGAGAAGCTTGAGTCCAAGAATCATTCCCTCCCAAACGAAATAGCATCATTCCGTAGGCAACAACGGCACAAAGGGACGAAGCACCAAAAATCCACCAGAAAAGCAAGCGCTTCTTTTTACGCTTCGGTTCTTCCAAACGTTTTACTAGGTCGGATAGAAAATCAGCATCCAAATCCGGGGATTGATTGAATACTTCGTTTCGATAATCCTTCTCAAATGAAGTGAACTGATTCTTCATAATGTTGTTTTTTCTAGTTGAACAGCGATTATTTTTCGAGCCTTCAAGATGTGCCATTTCACGGTATCATAGTTGAGGTCAAGCGCGGTGGCAATCTCCTCTCGGGACATATCTTCAATCACAAATAGGTTAAATACAATGCGGGTTGATTCAGGCAAGGAATCGACCAAACTAAACAGTAATTTCGTCGCATCCTCCCCTTGTAAAATGAGGTCCGAAATGTCGCTTGCTTGGATTTCCTTTTCAAAATCAAGGTCTTTAAAGCGTCTTTTATCCTTTTGCTTTTTGCGGTATTGGTCAATGAATTCGTTTTTAACGATGGTGCTTATCCATGCAGAAAAATCCTTGCTACAATCGAACGTTTCGATGCGCTCAATGGCTTTTAAAAACGCCACATTCACGATGCTCATTTGTTCTTCCTTGTGTAGGCTCAAACGCGATAAACGACGCATCATAAACGGATAAGCATATTCATACAATAGCAAAATACTGCGACGGTCTCGCTGTACTATTTGTCGAATAAAGTCCTTGGTGAAGTTCAATGGTGGGTCTTACTCTTGTTTTTAACGGTTCAAATAATACTTGATTCCAAGTTGCTGCGAACACTGAAAAGAAAACCAAGAGGAAGGAACATTTTTCACCGCAAAATAGTCATAACAAAAACGACTTTCATAGGTGAAATACCATTTTTGTGCAACGTTTTGATTCGCACTTAATCCATATTCGAAACCAAAACTCGTGTAAATACCTAAGTTTAATGTATGTTTTGAAAATGAACCAAGTCCAGTCCTAGTGAACATATCAGATGTACCACGACCATTCCAAAGACTACCCGAATTATTCCCACTTGGCCATTGATTGATTCTTGCCCTCGATTTTATGGTATTCCATAAACTATATCCGACATACGCGCCAGCTCCTACAGTTAGGTTAAATCGTTGCGACATAGAAACTTTCTTTAAATATGCATAGTCCAATGTTAGAACAGGTGATGAATGGTCCAAGCGATAGGCTGCAATAGAAGAATACACTTCAATATTCGTTGTACTATCGATCACAGGGGTACCTGTCATAACAAACGATGAAATGCTCTTATTTTGAATAGTGAGTCCAAAACGTTGAATGGCATTTGTTTCAGGTTGAATCAAATGAATACTGCCATTAAAAATGGGACGCAAACGCAAGTTTGTCAACTGAACTGGAGATGAGAAATCGGTATAACTTGTGTCTGTCTCTCCAATAAAATCTGCATAGGTGGCATAGGAGGCCGAAGGGATTTTTGAACTCATTAATCCGCCTACATTAAATTGAATCCCTTCCACTTTCCATTTTTTGGAAGATTGCGCTATAACATTGGTTAAAGTTGCCAAGCAGACAAATAGGAGTAATTTCATTTTCATCATATAAAAGTTGTTGTTCACTTTAGGAGTACGAGTAAAATCCTCAGGAAGGAAGTGAAGAACCAAAATAATACTAATTTAAGACCTGAACTTCCTTTCGTTCAAAAAATCACGTATGTAAGAACATGAGAACAACCTTAATCTTCGCACTTTTCCTGCAGTGTAGCATTCAATGTCCTTTGTATGCTCAATCTAAAAACCAACTATCCATTCAAACTGGACTTTTTCATAGTTTTCTAGATGGCGGACCCTTAATGAATATTGGTACGTATCGTACCGCGTGGAATAATATTTTCTTGGAGTCGTATGGTTTGCAATACCAACGAAAATTAAATACAGCTCAATTTTTAGCAATCAGTCTTTCAGGTTATTCAAATTATTGCGTTTGGTTGAATGAAAAAGATTCAAAACTAATGTTTTCTTCACGGACATTTGCAACTCTGGGGGGGACATTTTCCCATTCGAAATCACTTTCAGAAAAAATTGATTTGAAGTAT
The DNA here is from genome assembly GCA_024643545.1 of Crocinitomicaceae bacterium. Taxonomy (GTDB): domain Bacteria; phylum Bacteroidota; class Bacteroidia; order Flavobacteriales_D; family Crocinitomicaceae; genus UBA952. The sequence goes on from JAHEMR010000006.1 coordinate 6,224, forward strand.
GGCGGTGGGATTAATTTTCGAATGATGATTTACTCCCTAGATGGTTATTCCGATATTTCGACCCTAATTAATGTGGAGAAATATTATGATGGTACACAATTTCAAATGGGAACTCATGGCCAAATCAGCCTCAATTATAATCCGTTAACTTGGCTCACCCTTTACACCCAATTCTATGCAGAGGGATATTTGTTTTCCAATTATCCAGGAATCAGTTGGACCACAACATTTATGAACGATTTCAATTATAACAACCGCCCAAATTTCCCCAGTCGCATCGATCTTTCGCTACGCTTTGGCGTGGGGATTAATTTTTAGCATTACATAAAGTGAGGGGTTCAAAACCGAGAATAAATAAGTTGATTTTTTTTACGACCACCCCATTATTAACTTTTCAAACGTAATGTAGTTTGAAAAACAATCCACATGAACTATTTCGTCTACTTCATCTCATTCATATCTTTTTCAAATACCTTTGCTCAGATTGGTTACATTTCAGGTCAGTTTTGCATTGGGTCCACGGCGTCTGAATTTCCAATTAAAGAAGCATTTCTTGACAATGGCAATCGCATTGTTCTTTTAGCAAGTAATTCTCCGGCAGTTGCAGACAAAACAGAAAATTGCAGAGGTGATTATGATTTCTGGGTGCTTTGTATCAATCAAAATGATCAAATTATTTGGCAGAAAACCATAGGTGGAATTGATTGGGACAATCCTTCAGGCTTACACATAACAGAAAATCAATCAATCTATATCTGTGGAGCCACATTATCAACTCCTAGTTTCGAGCAAACGAATGATCTTTTTGGCTCATGGGATGCATGGCTAATTAAAATGAATAGCACCGGTGACATCATTTGGAATAAAAATTACGGTGGAACTGCTTTAGATGGTTTTAATGATTTAATCGAACTACCATCCGGAAATATTTTCGTTTTTGGCACTTCTGCATCGGGTGTATCAGGAAATAAGTCCTCCTTAAACTATGGAGCGAATGATCTTTGGAGCTTAAAATTAAATTCAGACGGAGCTATTCTCAATGACTGGAGTATCGGCGGGACTGAACTTGACCAAAGACCATATATCATTCAAACAGCACCCAATCGAATCAAATTAGTTGCCAATTCATATTCTGATGTTTCTGGATTGAAAACGGAACCCAGTTTCGGATCTTCAGATATTTGGGTACTTGATTTAGATACCAACTGCAATATTATTCAACAAAAAACCATTGGAGGTTCTGAAGACGATCAGCCAACCGATCTCCTTTGGAGTAACGATGGGAATTTGCTCATTTTAGCTCAAAGTTGGTCTAATCAGTCAGGACTAAAAACTGAAAATTCTTTTGGTGAAATAGACTCTTGGATTTTAAAATTAGATAGTGATTTCAATATCATCCAACAAAAAACAATTGGAAGCGATTTACAAGAATATGATGGTCATTTTATCCAATGGCCAAATGGCAACCTATGCATTGCTGTCAATTCTAATTCAAATCCCAATCAATTCAAGTCAGCGCCCAACTTAGGTGAATTTGACATTTGGATGTATGCAATTGACGCAAACTTCAATTTTCTTACGGACAAAACAATTGGCACTTCCCAAGATGAAGCACTTGCCTCTCTGAGTTTAGGATTAAATCTATATGATATTCAGGTACTTGCAGCTTCCTCCGGTAGCGTCTCAAATGATAAAGTTTGCCCAAGCAATGGTATTTATGATCTTTGGGACTTCACCTTGAGTTCCACGCTTCAAACCAATGACATTAAAGCTAATCCTTCCATAACGATCTTCCCCAATCCCACTCAAGATTTCGTGGTTATTCAATGCCTTGAAATTGATCAAATTCTAGCGCTCTCCCTACTCGACTTCTCTGGTAAAACAATTCGACGCTTTGACCCTAAAAACCCAACATTACATCTAACAGGCTTATCTCCTGGCATTTATTTACTTAAAATTTCTAGCTTAGAAGGTGATTATTGTGAGAAAATCATGTTGAATTAGAGAAAATCATCCTCCAAATGACGAGACCTCATTCAATCCAGCTGTAACTTTAATCCTTTCTTATTTGTTCTATTCCTAAAACCACGATCCAAAAGACATGAAAAAAATTATTTGTTGTTTGATTATAATGATCAATCTAAACGCTTTTTCCCAGCAAAAACTAGAAGTTGGTGTAGGTATTTCTAATTTTGGGCAAATTGAAAATCCGATTTCAAATTTCTATAACGTAGACTATCCGAATGGATTTAATACGGATAAATACATTAATAAGAACAATTCAACCGTTTTAAAATACAATGTAAACTTTTCGTACAATTTGAACGATAGTTTGAATTTACGATTGAGATTGGGCTTCGGACTAAATGACAAGTTTAGGGTATTGGATTATCCTGCGTCGTTGACATACATTCATGAACAACAGTCTTTTGCGGAAATATGTCCTTCCATTGGCAAAGCTAAAAAATTCGGATCCTTCACCTTAAATGCAGGTTTGGAAATCCCGCTTTACTTCGTTTCAAGGTACAATTATTCGAATTATTCAGATATCAGAGATTCTTCTCTTCAAGTTACTAGTACGAATGAATCCTTGCAGCATATCGACGGTGGTTTTCTTGTTGGGATCAATCATTTTATCCATTTAAAGATGAAAGTCACAAAAAACATGAGTGTTTTTTCCGAGTTGAATTTCGGATTAATGTACGCTCATCTCGGAGGGAATTATCATGAGATCATAACATTGTCTTCTTCGGTACCGACTTCATATTCCTTTGAGAAAAGGTACACAAAATTGTTTTTTACAGCACCTCAAGTTCAATTGGGGGTGACCTTTGATTTGTTTTAATTAAATCTACCATGAAATACTTATCTCTCATTATCGTCATCCTTGTTTTTACTAGCTGTAAACCACGGAAAAAAAAGTGTTCGAGAGATTATGATCTTTATCACCCCATCTCTGTTTATCCGGTTAAAGAAAGTTATCATATTGGAGATACGATCTGGTTTGAAATGAATCTTCCGGATGTCTTTAATGTCCTTGTAACCAACAATTATTCGGGTGAAAAGTTTACAGAAAATATAAAACTTGAAGATTTTGATTTTCGAAGAACTTTCTTACCATTTTACGAACTAGCGGATAGTTCCAAAAGAGTTTCAGAGCAGGTAAAAGGTAAATGGGACGAATCTTTTGATCCAGTTTACGTAATTGGAAATATTGTACAGGAACTACCTGATGGTCCAGAATACAAATTGATTTATCAAAACAATGCTTATCTACTGAAAATTGGAATGATTCTCAAGAAATCTGGGGTTTTTCTTTGTGATCCATTTTTTCTTCCAAGTTATCCTATGGCATGTCTCGGTTATCTAAATGAACAAGATTTGACTCCAGAATGTGAAAAAGAAATGGTTAGCAAGATGCATTTTCCAGTAAACAAACAAGCTGATGGAACGCATCACACCAACTATCATTTGTTCGAGCAATGGATGAATCCGGATCCTTCCATAGAAGGTACAAACATCGAGCACTGGCAAAATGAAAGTTTCACGTTTGTCGTGAATTGAAAACAAATCCAAGAAATGAAAGATATGTGGAGTTTAAAAAAGTTGGCGTATTTGGATGAAACGTTTCATGAAATTTTTACGATTTGGAAGTTGCCGCAGGATGGCAAATCTAGCGGGCGAATATTGCCTGTTAGTGTGAACAACTGTTCCAAACTACTATGGATATTCATTTTTTACTCCTTGTTTTCCTGTTCAAATTCACTTGAGAAAAACGAAAAATCCGTCAAGGCGAAAACAGCGCTTCAAATAGAGCGAGAATTATATGCGAAATTCTTGAGGAATTTGGAAAAAACACTTTGGACGAGTCCGCACTTTGTCAGAACAAAAGATCCACTGGAAGGCGGATGGCGAATTGTCGATGTTACGGGTAAATTCATCATCCAATCGACTCATAATTTTACGGAAAATCCAGACACATCCTTGACGTCTTATGAATTGAAGATCATTGAACTCGACAATCCCCTCACGAACCAGCATGCAAAAGATTTCACCTTACCTATTCAGGTAGAAATGAGGAATGGACGAACAGACATCATTCCGTTGGAATTTTATTATGAACCTAAAACGACATTCAGCTATAGGGAAAGAATCTTTTATTTTCCATTTGCCGAAGGAATCATTGTGAACTATCGCACGGTGGACAATGATGAATTTCACTTAACTTGGGAAGCTGATCGTATAGTTCAGGAAACAAATGAGCACATTGAATTAGAAATAACGAAAAAACTACTTTGGAAAAAGGTGAAGTGAATCCAAGTTACTAACTTTTCAAAAAAGGAATTTAACATCATCAGCCATTGCATATCTAATTTCTCAATTCAATTTTAGAACAAATACTAGGGTTGCATGACTTGGAAAGAATTTTATTTACATACTGTTATACGCAGATAATAGAACGAATACGTACGAAACGAATCAAATAAAATTAAAATGACCCAAACAAAATTCATTGTGTTCTTCCTCATAAATTCGGTCATATTTGGAGGCATCAATGTACTTTTTGATGTCTTCTTCTCTCGAAACATCGATTGGACAGGAGCCATCATAAAAAGCATTTTGTTCGGAGTGCTTAATACCTTGTTCTACCGAAAAAAAATACAAAAACAATAAAAGGAAGTTCTCAGTGGTGCGTATTCCACTTTGAATTGTTATTTTTATTCAAACTATGAAATTTTTTTCTTTTCTGATTTTAGCATCTGTACTCTCATCTTGTACAATCATTCGCATTCTTCAATTATCGGAACCAAATGAAGAGTCCGTACAAGAAGTGAACAAATTCTTAAAACACTATAACTTTGACTATAGTGTATTTGCAGATGATTCCAAGTATTGGATGCAAAAATCAAAAGCATATGGGATCAATGATGACACCAGCAAATCCTCCCAAGTCCAACTTCGGATTTACCATCCAGATGGCAGCTTGTATTCCGCCTATTCACAATGTATGGGAGATTTTAATGATCGAAATTTTGTCGATAGTTTCCCTCTCAAAAAAAACGATTATCCATATATCAATACGCAATTGAACTTTAAAAATGAGCTGGAATTTCTCGCACTGAACTCAGAAACAAAAGATCAGATTTTACGTCAATCCATGCATCAAAAATACACGTATGTGGTATATTACGCGATTTGGACAAGTTGGGCAGCGAAACATGTCCTAAAGCAAGTATCAAAGATTAAAAAGAAACATCCAACGGAGGTCCTTGTGCTGTTGGTGAATGTCGCTAGGGACAAACAATAAATACCATACCAGGAACTAAACGCAAACTAACCATTCAATCCGTCAACGTTAAGTCTTTCAAAACATCATGCATTAAACCTCTTTTCAGCGCATCATCTGTATGGTCATTTTGGCAATGAACGCTTCATTTGTTTCGGAAATAACGTTTAGCAGTTACGAACCGTAAATGCGTAGCTAAAAAAAGAAGACACAAAATTGTTTTTTACAGCACCTCAGGTTCAATCTGGGATCACGTTTGATCTGTTTTAACGGAATAATAAAACAAGTGCAGTTTACAAAAATCAAGCACTGCAAAATTTTTTCTTCACAAATCCTTCATGTTCTTAAAACTGATTTAACCTTGGATTTACATTGCAATCACATCTGAGGGGTAATCTTGCATATGAAAAAATTGATTGTCCTTTCTCTCATTGTCACGTTCTTCTCATGTGAAAAAGAACATGTCTCACCGAATACCACCGAATATGTTCCATGTGTCATCAGTGATTCGGTTTCCTTTCAATCCGAAGTATTTCCCATCATTACGGATTATTGTATGCCTTGTCACAGTAATCCAGGAGCAGGTGGAGTGAATTTCGACACGTACGCGGAGATTTTACCATTTGCGCTTTCTGGACAACTCGTCCAAACTTTAATTCACGACACTACAGGAATTATCATGCCTCCATTGCCCTCGAATGGACCAGATTCATGTGGTGTAAAAATCATTAAACGTTGGATTGACCAAGGAGCTTTGAATAATTAAGGAAATAAATTCTCAAAATAATTCGCTGCCAACTTCATCCGTGATCCGTACCATGAGCACATTTCGCCATCAATCATCCGAATGTCTGCTTTGGGAAACATTTCTTGAAACTTTTGAAGGTGATTTTCTTTGAAGGGATAAGGTTCTGAACTGAGAAAAACGACCTCTGGTTGCACGTTAGGACATTCAGTCAACGCGGGATAACGTTCCAAGTCACAGGCGTTTTTGTAGCCAATTTTCGTTAACATGGAATCAATAAAAGTGTTTTTTCCTGTTAAAAATGCGGGTTCATCCCAAATGAAATATAGGAAGGTTTTTTGTTGACCGAGGTTTTCAAGGGGAGCAAATGCTTCGGTGATTTCTTCGACTAAAAACTCTGCTTCGTCCTTGCGGTTAACGATATCACCTAGGACATCAATCATGTTTAAAGCGTCATCAAAGGTGGAAATATCACTCATCCAAATAGGGAATTCTTTTTCCAAGGCTTCGATGTCCTCTTTTGTGTTTTCTTCTTTGTTTCCAATGATGAAATCAGGTTGCAAAGAGCGAATGAGTTCGATGTTCAATTGCTTTGTTCCACCCACGCGCTGTTTGACACGAAACCATGCGGCAGGATGAATGCAAAACTTGGTGATGCCAATCACTTCATCGCTTAAACCCAAATCGTAAAACAATTCCGTTTGCGATGGAACCAAGGAAATAATTCGCTTGGGCTCCAGGGGAATGCGAACACTTCGCCCCATTTGATCGACGAAGTTTCTACCGATCATTAGGAAATAGCTGAAATAACGTCGTAACGTGAAACAATGTGAAACTTACCGTTTTCCAATTGCACCAAAACAGCTGGCGTTTGCTTGTTGATCAACTTGCAAATGTCCTCAATGTGCGTTGCGTGATTGACCACTGGAAAAGGCGCGTTCATGATGGATGAAATCGGTGCGTCGCGCAAAGCAGGATCTTCCACCAATAATTGGTACACATGACTGTCGTCAATAGACCCAACAAAAACGCCATCTTTCATCACCGGAATTTGACTAATTCCGTAGTTGCGCATTTTCGCAATGGCATGAGAAACCAATTCCTCCGCATACAATGAAACCAATGGTTTATCTGCATGTTTCGCAACCAAGTCCGCTGCCGTTAGGATGTTTTCTTCTAAGAATCCGCGTTCACGCATCCAATCGTCGTTGAATATTTTTCCAATGTAACGACTTCCATGGTCGTGGAATAATACCACCACCACATCATCTGCAGTCAATTGGTCTTTTAATTGGATCAATCCTTTGATCGCCGAACCAGCAGAGTTCCCAACGAAAATCCCTTCTTCTCGGGCAATTCTTCTCGTGTAAACCGCCGCATCTTTGTCGGTTACTTTTTCAAATAAATCGATTACGTCAAAATCAACGTTTGCAGGAAGAATGTCCTCGCCAATTCCTTCCGTAATGTATGGATAGATTTCGTTTTCATCGAAAATTCCTGTTTCCTTGTACTTTTTAAATACGGATCCATAGGTATCAATTCCCCAAATCTTGATGTTCGGATTTTTCTCTTTCAAGTATTTTCCAACGCCAGAAATAGTTCCACCGGTTCCTACTCCCACAACGAAGTGTGTGATTTTTCCTTCTGTTTGTTCCCAAATCTCGGGACCAGTTGATTCGTAATGTGCCTGACGGTTCGATAAATTATCGTATTGATTTACGTACCAAGAATTTGGAATCTCTTGTGCCAAACGACGAGATACGGAATAGTATGAACGTGGATCCGTTGGCTCAACCGCTGTCGGACAAACCACTACTTCTGCACCAACTGCACGAAGAATGTCCATTTTCTCTTTGGATTGTTTGTCGTTCAAGACACAAATCAACTTATATCCTTTAATGATTGCTGCTAATGCCAGTCCCATTCCTGTATTTCCGGAAGTTCCTTCGATGATGGTTCCACCTGGATGTAACAATCCTGCTGACTCCGCGTCTTCAATCATTTTTACCGCCATTCTATCTTTGACAGAATTTCCCGGATTCGTTGTTTCTACTTTCGCGAAAACTTGAGCGGGAATATCAGCGGTTAATTTATTGATGCGCACCAATGGCGTATTCCCAATGGTTTCGAGGATGTTATTGTAGACTTTCATTCGTTGATTTTGGACAAAGTTAATGAATTGAACGAAGGCAGGAAGGTAATTTTCAATTCGAAGATCAAAAAGCAGACAAAAAACACCTAATTTTAAAGAATGAAAAATGTGATTTACTTTCTTTTCTGCTGGATGATTGTACCTGTATACGGACAAATCTCGAGCATTCTCCCCTCACCTGTTACCTACGTGGAAAGTGAAGGGACTTTTCAACTAAACCAAGCATTAACGGTGAATCCTTCGGAAATACATCCGGGACTTCTCGCGCAATTCACATTCCTCGGAGAGACCTTTCAAGGATTAACGATTCAAACGGATGTTCAAAATGGAATGGTGAATTTCAAGAAATTGGAAAATGTCAAACAAGACTCGTACAGTATCAATGTCGCTGATCGCATTACGATTTCCTATTCAAGCGATGCATCATGTTATTATGCGATGACTTCACTCATGCAATTAATGAAGCGCAACGAAAATGGACTTTCCATTCCGAAATGTTTTGTGAAGGATTATCCGAATTACCAATGGCGTGGACTGCATTTAGATGTCGCGCGTCATTTCTTTACAGTGGAAGAAGTCAAACGATTTATTGACTTGATGTCTTTCTACAAATTCAACACTTTCCATTGGCATTTAACCGATGACCAAGGATGGCGCATTGAAATCAAAAAGTATCCCAAATTGACAGAAATCGGCGCGTGGAGAGACAGTACGGTGAACGAACATTACACAACAACTCCAAGAACCTATACCAAACAACGCTACGGTGGATTCTACACGCAAGAACAAATCAAAGAAGTCGTGGCGTATGCAGCAGAGAAATACGTGACCATTGTTCCAGAAATCGAAATGCCTGGACATGCACGCGCGGCTTTGGCGGCGTATCCTGAATTCTCATGTACGGGCAAACAACAAGGCGTGGAAGGACTTTGGGGAATTTTCGATGACATCTTCTGCTCCAAACCGGAAAGCATTCAGTTCCTACAGGATATTTTATCCGAAGTCATTCCATTGTTTCCAGGTGAATACATTCACATCGGTGGAGACGAAGCACCAAAAACACGTTGGCACAATTGTCCAAAATGTCAAGGAATCATGTCCGCAAATCACTTGAAGGATGAACATGAATTGCAAAGTTATTTCATTCGTCAAATGGACGCGTTTGTTACGTCCAAAGGAAAGAAAATGATTGGTTGGGACGAAATCCTCGAAGGTGGACTTTCTCCAAATGCAGCGGTGATGTCTTGGCGTGGTTTCGACGGTGGACTCGAAGCAGCGAAGCAAGGACATTATGTCGTGATGACACCGGGATCGCATTGTTATTTTGACCATTACCAAGGAAAAGGAAAGGATGAGCCTTTGGCGATTGGCGGTTACACCTCACTTGAAAAAGTGCTGTCGTTTAATCCTTGTCCTGCCGATGCAAGTCCGGAAGTAGCTGCGTATATTTTAGGTGGACAAGCAAACATCTGGACCGAATACATCGCTACTTTTTCCAAAGTTGAATACATGACGTATCCACGTGCGATTGCTTTGAGTGAAGCCTTGTGGAGCACGAATAGACTGAAATACCCTGATTTTTTAAGCGTTCTTGTACAAACACATTTTCCGTTGTTAGATCATTGGAAAGTCAACTATTCCAAAAGTGCGCTGAAAGCTTCTTTGAAAACCATTCGTACCAATACTGGAATCGAATTACAGTCCACCGGAATGTTGATCGAAGAAGGAAAACTGAAGGAATCAACACTTTCTTTTCCCGTAACGCGCACGAAAAAGAAAACCAAAAAAGCAGAGTTCACCATTCATCCGGAGGACCCCAGTATTACACAGCACATTGTCATTACGAATCACCTGGCTCTTGGCGCAAAAGTGAATTACTTGACACAACCGAGTCCAAAATACAATGCAAGCGACGTTGTGTTATTCGATGGCCAATACGGTGCGCGTCCATGGAAAGGACACGAATGGATTGGATTCGACACAAATGTCATTGTATTGGAAATTGACCTTGGAAAAGTGACGAATATACACGAAGTAAAAGTGAGTTTCCTACAAGACGAAAACAGTTGGATCCATGCGCCTTATCAATTGGAAATCGCATCCGTATTACCCAAACGAAACAATGGAATCGGAATGGGCGAAGGAGTAAGCCTAGATGGATATGCTCCAAACTCAGAAATCTGGAATCTTCCCTACAAAGGAAAAACGCAAATCCTTCGATTGACTATTACGGGTTCACCAACCATCCCATCGGGTCTTCCCGGTGAAGGAAACATGCCTTGGATTTTCATCGATGAAATTCAAATCAATTAACGAATGTGGCAATCCGTTGAAAAACCTGTTCATCGTGGGAAATGGCGAAAATTCTTCGGGAAAGAATACTTTATTCTAAAACGAAAATGGCATTGGTTAAGCAGCAAACATTCCTTCGCACAAAAACGAATTCATTCGGGATTGGAACATGAATACATGAAGCACAAGTCCATGTTGTTGCGACCATTGAAGGACGTAGACATGATTTTGCAACACAACAAAGTGAAAAATTTAGAACTTGCTATCGGACACATCAACGGGATTGTCATTCGTCCAGGAGAAACGTTTTCCATTTGGAAATTGGTTGGACGCCCAACAAAAAGCAAAGGATACCTAGACGGACTCACCTTGGAAAACGGTCAAATCGGGCGAGGAGTCGGCGGTGGACTTTGTCAACTTGGAAACTTACTGTATTGGATGGCACTGCATTCGCCTTTAGAAATCACAGAGCGTTGGAGACATGGATTCGATGTGTTTCCAGATATTAATCGAAGCATTCCCTTTGCTTGTGGCGCAACACTTTCGTACAATTATGTCGATTTACAACTTAGAAATTCCACGCAACAAGATTTCGTCATTGAAGTGTGGTTGGACAAAAGTCATTTAAATGGTCGTCTGACTTCCAACTTTCCTTCAGATTGCACATATCAAGTGATCGAAACGGATCATCAAATTCAACAACAATGGTGGGGTGGCTACACAAGACACAATCGAATTTGGAAAGAATCCACGCACAAAGATTCCGGAGAACAAAAAATGGATTTAGTCACCGAAAACAATGCGATTATGATGTACAATCCCTTACTCGAAGGTTCGAGGGATGACTCGACGAACTCTTAACGTATATCAAGCGATTGCAAAACCAAACACTCGTACCTTTGTTACATGGAACGAAAAAATTTCATTAAACTCATTGGATTATCTACCATAGGACTTAGCATGACAAGTTTAGCTGATTTAAATCGCATATCACACGGATTTTCAAAAACACCGAAAATGCCCGTTTTATTTGTTGGACATGGAAGTCCGATGAATGCCATTGAAGAAAACGACTTCGTAAAAGGATTTCGAACGGCAGCAAGTTCCATTCCGAAACCAAATGCGATTCTCTGTATTTCCGCCCATTGGTTAACCAAAGGAACAAAAGTCACAGCGATGTCTATGCCGCAAACGATTCACGATTTCGGTGGATTTCCTCAAGCTTTGTTTGATGTGCAATATCCCGCTCCCGGAAGTCCAGAATTGGCGAAAGAAGCACAGACATTATTGGCGCCAACCCATGTCGAATTAGATGATGCGTGGGGATTGGATCACGGAACATGGAGCATCCTAAAACATTTTTATCCAGAAGCGGATATTCCTGTCATCCAACTGAGCATCGATTACGGAAAGCCGATGCAATGGCATTTTGATTTGGCCAAACAATTACAATCCTTGCGTGAAAAAGGAGTCCTGATTATAGGTAGTGGAAACATCGTTCACAACCTTGGCCGCGTCGACTTTGGTCGCATCAACGACATTGGTTACGGATACGATTGGGCAATGGAAGCTAGGACGTACATCAATCAACATTTGGTGGACGGAAATTTCCAAGCCATCATCGATTACCAAAAAGGACCCAGCGCCATGCAACTCGCTGTTCCAACGCCAGACCACTACATTCCCCTACTCTATTCCCTTGGATTAAAAACCAAAGACGAAGAATTGAGCCTGTTCAACGACGCACTTTTAGCCGGAAGTTTGAGTATGACATCTGTCCGAATTGGATAGATAATTTCTTCCAAAAGAAACATTCCATTGCCGTCGGATGTTGTACCTTTGCAAAAACTTTTTTTATGGCTACGCGTAATTGGCAAACAATTAAAAAATACGAAGACATTAAATTCGAGTTCTTCGAAGGAATTGGTAAAATCACGATTAATCGTCCGAGAGTATACAATGCATTTCGTCCGGAAACGAACTTTGAAATGTTAGATGCGATGAACATTTGTCGTGAGCGTCCAGACATCAATGTCGTGGTATTTACCGGAGAAGGCGACAAAGCATTCTGTTCAGGTGGAGATCAAAACGTCAAAGGTGTTGGTGGATACATTTCTGAAAATGGTGTTCCGCGTTTAAATGTTTTGGATTTACACAAAGCCATTCGTTCCCTGCCTAAACCAGTGATTGCCATGGTGAATGGGTATGCGATTGGTGGTGGACACGTACTTCACGTTGTGTGTGATTTAACGATTGCCTCAGAAAATGCGATTTTTGGTCAAACTGGACCGAAAGTGGGAAGTTTCGACGGTGGATTCGGTTCATCATATTTAGCAAGACACGTCGGACAGAAAAAAGCACGAGAAATTTGGTTCTTGTGTAATCAATATACTGCAGAAGAAGCAGAGAAAATGGGCATGGTCAACAAAGTTGTTCCATTTGACCAATTAGAAGATACCGTTGTTGAATGGTCACGCACCATCATGAAAAGAAGTCCATTGGCAATCCGCATGATCAAACGTGCGATGAATGCTGAGTTGGACGGTCAACATGGATTAATGGAATTGGCTGGCGATGCTACCCTACTCTATTACTTAACCGAAGAAGCACAAGAAGGAAAACATGCCTTCTTAGAAAAAAGAGACCCTGATTTTTTACAATACCCTAAATTCCCATAAATATGTCAGTAAGAGAACTACAACCAAGTGCACTATGGAATCACTTTGCTGATTTAAATGCCGTTCCACGTCCATCTAAAAAAGAAGAACGCGTGCGTCAATTCATGGTGGATTTCGGGAAATCCTTGAACTTGAAAACCGCAGAAGATGCCATTGGAAACGTGTACATCTACAAAGCAGCAACTGCCGGAATGGAAAATCGTCCAACGGTTATTCTTCAAGCGCATTTGGACATGGTACATCAAAAAAATGCAGATACCACGTTCGATTTTGATCAACAAGGAATTGAGATGTTGGTCGATGGAGATTGGGTACGTGCAAACGGAACAACTTTAGGTGCTGACAACGGAATCGGAGTGGCTGCGATTATGGCGATTTTGTCCTCGACAGATGTTCCACATCCTGCCATTGAAGCATTTTTTACCATCGATGAAGAAACTGGAATGACTGGTGCCATCAAAATGGATCCAAGTTTTTTAAGTGGAACCATTTTATTGAACATCGACACCGAAGATGACGATGAACTTTCCATTGGTTGTGCCGGAGGAATAGACACGAATACGACTTACACCTACGGACAAGTTCCAGTGGAAGGAGAAACGATGAAACTTTCCATTCGTGGATTATTGGGTGGGCATTCCGGAATGGACATCGATAAAGGTCGTGGAAATGCCAATAAATGGATGGCGAGAATCCTTTGGGAAATGAAACAAGTGACGAACATCCAATTGATTTCATTCGATGGAGGAAGTTTGCGCAATGCCATTCCTCGTGAAGCGACAGCCGTTATTTCCAGTACAGATTTAGCCAAAGTGAAAGCCGTTTTCGCAGAGGTATCCGCAACATTGAAAGAAGAATATAGCAGCATTGAACCACATTGTCAATTTGAGCTTCAAGCGACAACGACAACTGAACAAGCAATGGCAACGAGCGATTTTACAAAAATCATCTCTGTACTTTGTTCCGTTCACAATGGTGTTTACAGAATGAGTCCAGACATCGTTGGATTGGTGGAAACCTCTTCGAGTTTGGCGCGAATCATCATCAAGGACGGAAGTTTTGTTTCACAATCTTTGCAACGAAGCAGTGTGGAATCAACGAAGCGCGAAGTGTGCATGGTGATGCGCAGTGCCTTTGAAAATGCTGGATGTCAGGTCGAACAAACAGGCGATTATCCAGGATGGAAACCAAATCCAAATTCAGGAGTGTTACGCTTAATGGAATCCTTGTATGTGGAAATGTATCAAGAAACACCAAAAGTGAAAGCGTGTCATGCTGGATTGGAATGTGGAATCCTTGGAAAACAATTACCAGGAGTCGACATGATTTCATTCGGACCAAACATTCGCGCGGCACACTCTCCAGATGAAAAAGTACAAATCTCCTCCGTACAGAAGTTTTGGAACTATTACCTAGAAACACTTAAACGCATTGCTTGATGCTTCTCAATGAAGCCTCATCCCAATAAAATCCTTATTTTTAGCACATGAATTTTCAATTAAATACGATCGAAGAAGCCATTATCGAAATCCAACAAGGACGCGTTGTCATTGTCGTGGATGACGAAGGACGTGAAAACGAAGGCGACTTTTTAACAGCAGCAAGAAACGCAACACCAGAAGTCATCAATTTCATGGCGACTCACGGACGCGGACTCATTTGTGCTCCCATCAGTGAAGAACGATGCGACGCATTGGGACTAGAAATGATGGTGCGCAATAATTCAGCTGCCTACGAAACTCCATTTACAGTTAGCATCGATTTAATTGGACACGGATGTACAACTGGAATCTCCGCAAGCGATCGTTCTAAAACGATTTTAGCCTTGATTGACCCAACAATCCGACCAGAAGAATTAGGTAAACCAGGACACATTTTCCCATTGCGTGCACGTAAGGGCGGCGTTTTGCGTCGTGCAGGACACACAGAAGCTGCAGTAGATTTATCCCGTTTAGCTGGATTCGAAGAAGCTGGAGTCATCGTTGAAATCTTGAACGAAGATGGAACAATGGCGCGTGTACCAAGTTTAATTGAAATCGCGAAGAAATTCGACTTAAAAATCGTTTCCATTGAGGATTTGATCAAATACCGTGTCGAACACGAGTCTTTGATTGAAGAACAAGTTTCTGTTCACATGCCTACGGAATTCGGTGATTTCCAATTGCGCGCATTCAAAGACACGAGCAATGACCAAGATCATTTAGTGTTAACAAAAGGTACATGGACGAAAGATGAACCCGTATTGGTTCGCGTTCACTCCTCTTGTTTGACAGGTGACATTTTTGGTTCTTGCCGATGTGATTGTGGACCACAATTGCACAAAGCGATGGAAGTCATCGAGAAAGAAGGAAAAGGAGCGATTGTCTATATGAATCAAGAAGGAAGAGGAATCGGACTTTTGAATAAATTGAAAGCCTACAAATTGCAAGAGGAAGGATTAGACACTTACGAAGCAAATGAGAAACTTGGTTTCAAAGCAGATGAAAGAGATTACGGAATTGGTGCGCAAATCATTCGTTCGATCGGAATTTCTAAAATGCGCTTGATGTCCAACAATCCGAAGAAACGCACCGGTTTAATTGGCTACGGATTAGAAATCGTAGAAAATGTAGCGTTAGAAGTAGCCAGCAATGTCCACAATCAACATTACTTGGAGACGAAGCGCGATAAAATGGGTCACAACCTAAAATTAGACTAAATGTTAAAGGCAACAGGAATACAAAAAGCGTATGGCGATCTTTCGATCTTGAAAGGTGTTGACTTAACTGTTGCTTCAGGGGAAGTTATTTCCATTGTCGGATCATCAGGCGCTGGAAAAACAACTTTGCTACAAATACTTGGAACCTTAGATCGTCCGGACAAAGGTGAATTATTGATCGATGGTATTAATCCATTCACCCTTTCATCCAAAGGACTAGCAGACTTCCGAAATACCTCCATTGGATTCATTTTTCAGTTTCATCAATTGTTACCGGAATTTACCGCGTTAGAAAATGCGATGTTGCCGGCGCTGATTGGTGGAAAAAGTAAAAAAGAAGCGGAAGAACGTGCGCAGCACTTGTTTCAAAAATTGAACATTGGACACCGCACCACGCACAAACCATCCGAATTATCAGGTGGTGAGCAGCAACGTGTAGCAGTTTGTCGTTCCTTGATGAATCAACCAGCGGTGATTTTTGCGGATGAACCATCCGGAAACTTGGACACCAAAAACGCACAGGAATTGCATGAGTTGTTTTTTCAATTGCGCGAGGAATTCAAGCAAACCTTCGTGATTGTGACGCATAATGAATCTTTCGCTCAAATGGCTGACCGTTCACTCGTGATGCGCGATGGAAATTTCATCTAAGCGTTGTGAGTCCAACTGAACTGCACGAATTTCTCGATTTCAAAGCGGCTCATTATGAGCACCCACGTTTTCTAGAAGAAGATCCGATTCAACTCCCCCACCGCTTTATACAAAAAGAAGACATTGAAATTGTCGCTTTCATCGTTTCCATGATTGCTTGGGGCAACAGAAAAAGCATTGTCAAAAGTGGCGAACGTGTGTTGTCCATCATGGGAAATTCGCCCTATGATTACGTCATGTCCTACAAAGGTGAAATTCCAAGCAACTTTGTCCACCGAACCTTTAACAACGAAGACCTGGGTGGATTCTTTTCCTGTTTGAATCACGTTTACACGCAGCACGGCGGACTTGAATCCGCATTCTCCAAACAAGTTCCTGAAGACAACTTAAAAGAACGCATTTGTGCTTTTCGAGCACGATTTTTCCAAGGAGAACACCTGTCACGCACACAAAAGCACGTTTCGAATCCAGCTTCAGGTTCAGCGTCCAAAAGATTGATCATGTTCCTCCGCTGGATGGTTCGTTCAGCCGACAAAGGCGTAGATTTCGGACTTTGGAAGAGCATTTCATCCTCCGAACTCATGATTCCATTGGATGTCCACACCGGCAATGTCGCCCGCAAACTCGGACTCCTCACCCGCACACAAAACGATTGGAAAACAAACGAAGAACTGATCGAACTGTTTAGAAGCTACGACGATCAAGATCCCGCAAAATACGATTTCGCCTTATTTGGTTTGGGAGCGTATGAGGGGTTTTGAAATCTTGTTAAATCGATTGTGAAAATCGATTGGTTAAATTGGCCTTTAAATTGTAAATTTCTTTAACTTTAAGACAATCAATCATTACCATTTTGTTTCAACCGACATGAACCTATGAAAAAAAGTTTTCTTATTTCCTTTTTGATACTTGTTTGTTCCAACGTAATTTGTCAGGTTCAACAAAACACCAATGTTATTTTTCAGGCGCCTCAATACTTCGATTTAACTTTCGGAACGAACGGAGTAGTGCTTTTTGATATTCCTGAAAATCCAAATTACACCTATGGAATTGCAACTCAAAGTGACGGAAAAATCTTAGCTGTCACAACGAGCAACAACGTTCAGTATTATTTGATGCGTTTAAATGCCGACGGCTCGCTTGATTCAACTTTCGGTCAAAATGGCATCATTGAAGATACCTTAATTGGTGAAGTGTTAGGTTCCGACGTCCAAGTTGATGAACAAGATAGAATAATTATTACTGGATATGTATATCATGGATTTGGACAAGAGGATTTATTTGTTGTTCGAATGTTGCCTGACGGAACTTATGACAATAGCTTCGGGGTAAATGGTGTGTTTATTGCCTACACCGCAGTGCTGCCAGCATATAAACATAGCGCCGGAAAACAAATTAAGTTACTACCCGACGGAAGTATCATTGTAGGTGGTAATTTTTCATACCACTCAAATAATTTTGATGTTGCGGTTTACAAAATTACACCAGATGGTCAGTTTGATCAATCTTTTGGTCAGAATGGTTATGTTTATTACCAAATAAGCGGCCAGAACTCGCTTATCGATATAAATATTCAAACTGATGGAAAAATTCTTCTAACAGGAAGTGCTTTCCTTCCGATAACAGTTCCGGTACTCAGATTAAATCCAAATGGAAGTTTAGATACAACATTTGGCAACAATGGTATGGCTTTGCATGATTTTATGCTAGAACACCAAATTGGTGTTGCTGTCAAACAACTTTCAAACCAGAAAATACTTGTTGCAGGAACAAAAGGTCCTACAAATTCTCAACTGGATATATTCATTTATAGACTTGACGAAAATGGAATTATCGATTCTAGTTTTGGCAATAATGGGTTTGCATTTTTTGATAGCGGTTATTCTGAAGGTTTAAATTCCATGCATTTGTTACCGAATGGAGATATTCTTCTATTAGGTCAGGACTCTCATGGTAATGGAGATTTTCTACTCGTGTGTTTTGATAGTACAGGAATGCTGAAAACAAATTTCTTTCATAATGGAAAATTGAATATTGATATAAATGGGAATTTAGAAGGAATGAGTGCGTCATGCATTCAAAATGACGGTAAAATCTTATTTGTAGGATTGACATCATCGCCATTTTGGACGTCAGCATACATATCTTTTGTTCGTTTAAATTTGTCCAATACGTCCTTAAATCAATTAGCAGAAATGGAGAGTCATTTTAAGGTTTTTCCCAATCCTGCCTCAGATCAACTCACCATTTCTTTAATAAATAACCATACAGACAAGAATTGTTCGGTAGTAGATAATTCAGGAAAAGAGGTAATGGAATTCAACGTTTCGGAAGGGGATAATACTATTGATATAACCAATTTGGATAAGGGGATTTATAACGTTAAAATTGATTCAAAAAATATAAAATTTATCAAAAATTAAATTCAAGAACAGCAAGTATTTCTTTGTGCTTTTTTTGAATTTTAAATTGCCAAAATCCTATCCGTTGCTGTTTTGTTTTCTATTTCCTCAATTACACGATTGAAAAAAACATACCTTTACTAAACACAACAATTTACGGTTACTAATGGGTTTAAGAAATTAGTATTCCTTTCATGCCATTTTTATGAAATACTGCCTGATCATCATTTCCCTCGTTCTGTCCCAATTGCTTAACGCACAGAAAGGAAACACCTTCACCGTTGGAATGAGTTCGGGAATAGGAATGACCAAGAATAAAACCATTGGTGAAAACAGACCGTTGGACAATCTTTCGAATATTCATACCTCGCTAAATGCAAGCTACGGAATACAACTTCCTAAAAACCTTCGTTGCGACATCAATTTTGGCCTTGAAAACATCAGTTATTTCCCTTATCCAGCATACATAGGTAGGTCTTCCGGATCTATTCTACTCAGTAATCTAGGTGCTGGATTACACTATAAAATTCCCGTTAAGAAAAACTTTTTCTCCCTTGGGCTTAACGGTGGTGTTAGATTTATTAGAAATGCTGAATCTAGCTACTCTACTTACTCAGATCAGTCTTATTCAAAAACCATCTATACATTTGAAAAGTCTATTAATCCTTTTATATCGCTGCAATTGGGTTATGAATTCCCATTGAAAAATAAAAATTTGCTCGGTATTGATCTAAGTTTCAAAGGGTCTTTTCATCCCATTTACTCCATGGACTACAATTTTAGTGACTTCGTTTCTTTTTCCAATGGCAGCTACTCGTATTCAGGAAACAGTGTCCATTTAGGCATTCATTACACCTGGACGAAAAACAAAAAAAATGCTGAAATAGAAACCTTACTGTTGGATAGTGTAAATCGCAAAGAAGCAAAAAAAATAGTCGCGATAAAAAATCGTTTTCAATCTTCGAAAGCTGTATTAATTCAACTGCATCAAGGTGGATTTATGAATCAATCCAAGATTTTAAATAATACGGATAATGTATTCAAAAACGCCACAGGACCAAGTTCAAGTACGCGATTAAATGCTACCATTGGATGGAAAAATAATTGGTCTTTTCAACCCGGCGTTTCCATTGATTCGTATTGGCTGTGGTTGCGAAAAAATGGCTCGGGTTTAAGTGGGTCTAGTCTTTTCAATTTATTTACGGTTGATTTAGGCATGCAAAGAAGGATGCTTTCCTTTCCAAAAACGAATAGGTATTTGTGCAATGTAAACGGAGGGATTTCATTCTCCTACGTAAGTGGTAGCGGAAGTGGAAGCGGATCTGGTACGTCCTTCGACTATTATACGAATCAAGTCATTTTAACCTACAACTATTCCTACCATTACAACAACAAACTATTTCCTGCGGCATATCTTGGAATAAGTAAAGACCTTCGATTAAGCAATCACATTCTGTTCACCATTGCTTACCGACATCAGTTTGGACTTAGCAGAGGAATGATCATCCCTTTTAGCTATACCGTGACAAATCAAGCACCGGTTTCAACTCAGATCAGAGTGAATGGAAATGCAAATTGCATCAGTTTTGGTTTGGCTTATCGTTTTAATAATAAAGGATAATATCCTCGGACTCTAAATAGAATTTTTGCTTAACTGGAATTATGAAATTTTACTTAATCATTTTGTTTCTAGTGCTATCAAATCTTGTCAGTGCGCAAATGACCTCCGATTATGCAGTTTACCAAAAGCAGCACCAGACACTTGGTTGCCAAATTGTTGATTCCATGATTTTTTCTACTGTACTTCATGAACTTCTGGCGCTAGACACCAATCAGTTTGATGCTAATTTGGACTTATATCACCGAGATTTATCCCAGGCATATGCTTGCACCTGGATATTTTCAAAGGATTCCGCTGACCTCCAAAATGCGGTGCTTCAAATTAGGCACATTAAAAATTTATCCAATTTGGATCATTATAATATTGCGCATTATCTCAATTGTCTTAATGCCCTAAATGAATGTGAAGAGATCATTAAACATGTGGATCTTTATCTTTCGATGACACCTACTGAAGAACAATTTCCCAATGACCAAATCCATAAGATTAAAAACAAATGCTTATATCGTCACATCACCGATTACAAAGAATACCGTAAAACACAAGTCAAGTTAACTTGTACACCTCAAGATTCAGCAACAATTGTCGATAAGCTATATGACTTACTTTTACTTGACACCACTCAATTCACCACCAATCTCGATTGGTATTACCAGGATTTAGGAATGGCTTATTACAAAAGTTTCAACGTGTTAAGCAAAGATTCCATTTTATACGAAAAATCAATCGCCGCTTACCTCAAACAAAAAGAACTAAATTCAAACGATTATTGGAATATCATGCACCTATACTTTATTCTTCATGATTGTGAGAATGGCGAAAAGTATTTAGCCTTGTACAAAAAGAACACTCCAAGAGAATTTTACAAGAACAATAAGGAACAAATTTCAAGAATTCGAAACCGGTGTAAGGGGTGATTACTCATAATTCTAAATAAAAAATTATCAATACCAATAATTATGAAAGCTATTTTATCTTTTTTCTTTTTATCGCTCACATTAAGTGCATATTCACAAAATAAAACGAATCTAAAAGTCATCGAGACGGGAATTGAAACGTTTAAAATGACTGACTCTGGACAACCTGAAAGTGAAAAATATTGGACGGTTTCGCCTCAGACAAAAATAGATACTTATATATCAGATGGCCTTCTAAGTAACCATAACGTAGTAACATTCTATACCGATAAGGAAACATTTGAAGTGAAGGTTTCTTTGAAAAAACCTATCTATGATTTCATCATTCTTTATAAAGGTGATTCCTGTTTTACACGTGTGCATTATAATCAAGTTCCAGATTACTTGGATACCTTACGAAAAGGCAAAAAATACAATCTTACTGAAAATAGCGAACTCCCAAAATTCACTTATCAGGATATGAATCATCCCGAGTAAGTATCCTTACGCAAAAAGTATAATCTCGATTCGATTGCTGGTACTGCGAGCGAAGTTCAACAAATGATCAATTTAATGCATTGGGTGCATAATACAATCCAACACGATGGACAACATGATATTCCACAAATAAAAAATGCTAATCATATGATTCAGGCATGTAAGGACACTATTAGAGGATTGAATTGTCGTGGATTAGCCATTACTCTGAATGAATGTTATTTAGCAATGGGTTTTAAATCTCGTTATGTAACATGCATGCCACGTGAGTTGGAATTTGAAGATTGTCACGTAATCAATATGGTATATTCAAATGAGTTAAAAAAGTGGATTTATTTGGACCCAACGAATAATGCATATATAATGGATGAAAAAGGAACTTTATTGAGTATCGAAGAAGTTCGTCAAAGAATGATTGATAAAAAACAATTAATATTAAATCCAGATGCTAATTGGAATAATCTTGAAGCAACAATTCCTGATTTTTATTTGACATTTTATATGGCTAAAAATTTATATAGAATTCAGTGTCCAATTTCAAGTGAATACAATTTTGAAACTGACGCTCCAAATAAAACTGTAGAGTACATTGAATTATTACCACTAAATGCATTAAATCGTGTTCCTTCAAAAAAAGAATTTTCAAAAGGGGAAACTAATTCTAAGTTTATAAATTACAATACAAATGATCCTATAAGATTTTGGGCTAAACCATAGGTGCTATATGGATTGGGAGCGTATGAGGGGTTTTAACTCAACTCCGGAAACGGAATCAATTCACAACGAAAATAGATTGATCTAAACAAGATAATGAATGATAATCAATCCTCACGAAATTTTCCAGGACTTATTTAGCCGATAAAAACCTATACCCAGGATTACGAGTAAAATAACCATGGCAAAGGTTAACCCAGCAATTGGGAAAGCGAACAGGAAAACAATGGAATAAAGCAAGTAACTTATTTGCCGTAAACGAAATTGGTCTTGATACAGCACTTTTTTAGGTCGTAACATTAGAAGGAATCCAAGAAAGGAAAAACCTGTGAAATAGCAATAAAGTGGATAGCCTTCCATTCCTGAATCGGACCGCCATAAAATGAAGGATTGAATGAAACAAAGCACAACGGAAAGTAGAACCATCAATATAAATCCCATCGTTTTTTTATCGACAATTTCCTCCCTTTTTATTAATTCATTGGATAACAAAGGAAAGTCAAATTGTTCTTGGGATACAGGGAGTGTTTGTAAACGATTTCGAAACATCAGATCAAAGTAATTCAAGGGAAATGCTTTTCGAAATGACAGAAAAACCAAAAAATGATTTTCATTAACAGGTAAATTTCCCTCACTTAATACTTGCTTGTGGTAATCCAATTTTAGCTGAAGATCCTTTAATTCTTCGTCGGGAATACGTACAGATTGATTTGACGACAGGACATATGCATGTCCATTTCTTGTCCTTGCTTGTACACTTCTTGCTGAATAAAGTGATCCTGGAGGAATAAATTTAAATTGTGCCATATAACAGAATATATGAATTAAAAATTACTTAAAAATCCAACATCGTCAACAGAAACAACCAAAGGTTCGTTAGCCTTTGACTGAATGAGCACCAGATTCAATTTGCTTTTCGACATTACTTTCACCGATCCAAAACCGTTGAAGGTATAGTTTCCATAATATCCGAGCAAGCCATGAATACCCATGTTTCTTTTCAATTCTGAAAAGTCAATTTTATCTATTTTTTCAATGTCCGTCAATGAAATAGATATATTACCAGCCACTCGTTGAAAAACAAGTTCAGATTCATTCCTATAAATTCTCCATGGAATAAGTATCAACGAAGCTCCTATTGAAATAAGAAAAAGGATACAAATGCTGAGAATAAAGGGAATTTGAGATTTTGTAAAGGCCAAAAGTGAAATGAGCACAACATAAACGACAGGTAT
Source organism: Crocinitomicaceae bacterium (assembly GCA_024643545.1). Lineage (GTDB taxonomy): Bacteria > Bacteroidota > Bacteroidia > Flavobacteriales_D > Crocinitomicaceae > UBA952. Next base: position 30,093 of record JAHEMR010000006.1, read on the forward strand.
GATGAGAACCGTTTGTAGATCGTAACTAGATGGAATGACATTTTTCGACATGTAATAACGTGTAGCGAGATAAAACTATGCAGCCAGAAAATTTAGTCTCTATTTGGTGTAATCAGTTTTTTATTTACCATTCTAATTAATCCAGTTACAGTAATAAATGCAAATCCAACAACTAACTTGTAGTTTTGGAAGATATTTCCAGGAAATACGTCAGTCAACGCATTGATTAAAATCACTAAGAAAATCATCCAGATTATTGCTGAAACGATCAAAGTTGTCTTTTTCATGGAGTAAAATTTAATATCTTCTAGGACTTTAATTGTTCTTTTGTTTTACCTAGTAATAAAACAGCATTACTTACACAATCAAATTTAACGATAAAAGATCAATTCGTCACAATCGTAAACAATTAATTTTGAAGGAACTAATTCGAATTATTTAACGCTCCGTTAAAAACTAATTCAACTCCGGAAACGGAATCAATTCCATGGCATTGGTGTAATCAGAGCCTTCCAAGGGAAAAAGTACTAATTTATTCTCATCCATGAATTCAAACTGAAATTCACGTTTCTCACCAGGGAATCGTAAGGTTACATACTGATTTTCATGATCAAATTCGAGTTTACCGTATTGTCCTTTTCCGGAAGCTAACTTTTTTAGATTCGTGAGAAAGCACGTTCCAGATTGGTAAAAAACAATGACTTCTTGTTGCAGTGGTTGCTTAATTGTTACTGCGCCATCGGGCGAAATGGTTTTCTCAACCATCCACACTTTGCTGTTACCATCTGTGAATCCTTGGGTAAAATCTACCTTGTCCGTGCGTATGCTACCCGTACAAGAAGCAAACAAGAATACAATCAGGAAATTAAAAAAGTAACTTTTCTTCATGTAGGATTTTCTTCACTTCGATGGAAACCGAATCCACCAATTCAGGTTTCACTTTTCCTTTGCAATTGTACGAGAATAATTCTTCGCATTTGTCAAATTCGTATTTTCCATTTTTCCATTTGAACACACAATGATAAGCTTCATCGTACTGATCTAATCGGAAACGAATCACTATATCATCATAGGTGGATGGTCCATTTTTTCTACGTTCAATGATATTACCTTTGATGGTATTGGTCATGATGAGCTTTCCTTTTTCACGCTCAAAAATCAAAATCCTTCTTGACTTAAATTTTACAGGGTCATTTGGAAAAGCCGCTCCATTGATTAACAACAAAAAGGCATTTTTAAGCGGAACGGCATCGTTCAATTTAAAGAAACGAAAATATTTAGGCGAACACGATCCAAATTGTCCATCAAGTATGGTCGTATCACACATGTTCAATTCTTTTAGGAGCTTTAATTCGTTCCCATCCGTAAATGAATTTATATGGAAATCGGTTGAAATGTATTCAACTCGGGATGTTTCTTTCTTTGGGTCTTCCGTGTTCGTAGCATCACTTGACTGATTTCTCAATACGACGAAAATTACCACCGAAGCAATAATCGCAAAGATAAATAAAGGTGTTTTACGTGATTTTGATTGATTCATGCTCCTAAATTACGCATTAAAAATAGTGTTTGATTCCAAAAAAGCCTTTTGAAAAGCTGCCATGTCTAATCCAGTTTCAATTTGACGCTCTTGCATCCATGTGAGCAATTGCTCTGTTGCGAGGTTTCCGGTAAGGTCATCTTTTGCCATTGGACATCCACCGAATCCTTTTATCGCTGTATCGAAACGGCGACATCCAGCTTCGTAGGCAGCTTCAATCACAGCAGTTGCTTTTTCACGTACCGTGTGAAAATGTGCGCCAAATTCCACTTGTGGCAGTTCATTTTGAAGGATGGGAAATAGTGAACGAATATCCGAAGGATTTGCACAACCAATGGTATCGGAAAGCGCTAGGATTCTCACACCAAAATCCGAAAACAAGCGTTCTGACCAACGGACTACCAATTCCGGATTCCATTCTTCGCCATAAGGATTACCGAATCCCATGGACAAATAAACGACTAATTGCTTTTTGGCATTTTGTGCGATGGATTGTAATTTTTCCACTTGAAACAAGGAGTCTTCGATGGAAGTATTCGTATTTCGTTGCTGAAATTGCTCCGAAATGGAAAACGGATAACCTAAATAGTGGATTTCCTCGAAAGAAGCCGCATCTGTTGCGCCACGTTCATTGGCAACAATCGCCAATAATTTAGAGGAAGTATTCAGGTTTAATCCATTCAATACTTCTGCTGTATCGCGCATTTGTGGAATGGCTTTGGGAGAAACAAAACTCCCGAAATCTATCGTGTCAAAGCCACAACCCAATAATTGGTTGATATACGCTATTTTTGAAGCTGTTGGAATGAACGCATGAATACCTTGCATGGCATCCCTAGGACATTCGATGATTTTCAATTCAGGCATGTTGTGATTTTTTAATCAATGCTTTATTGATTTCTTTGATCAATCCAGGTCCTTCGTAAATGAATCCTGAATACAATTGAACTAAAGTAGCACCAGCATCTAATTTGTCCAAGGCATCTTGCGCTGTGTGAATTCCACCGACAGCAATCATTGGTATCGTACCTTTGGATTTTTCATGAATGTAATGGATGACTTCAGTCGAACGTTGAGTCAATGGTTTTCCGGAAATCCCTCCTGCCCCAAGTGCTTCCACTTCCGAACTAGGTGTTATTAGTCCTTCGCGACTGATTGTTGTATTGGTGGCAATGAGTCCAGCGATTTTTGTTTCCTTCACAATTTCGATGATTTCATCTAATTGTTCATTCGTCAAATCTGGAGCGATTTTCAATAGGATTGGTTTGGATGTAGCTTTCGATTCGTTTTTCTGTTGCAAGGTGGACAATAATTCCATCAATGGTTCTTTTTCTTGCAAGGCACGTAAATTCGGTGTGTTTGGAGAAGAGACATTGACAACGAAATAATCGACCTCATCAAACAAGGCCTCAAAACAGATCAGGTAATCATTGAGTGCTTCTTCGTTCGGGGTCCATTTGTTTTTACCAATATTCCCCCCAATAATCAATTGACGGCTTTTTCTTGCTTTCAAATGTTTCAATGCTTCTTGGACACCGTCATTATTAAATCCCATTCGATTCAAAATTGCTTCGTCTTTTTTCAATCGAAACAAGCGAGGTAAGTCATTTCCAGGTTGTGAAAGAGGTGTAACGGTTCCAATTTCAATGAATCCGAAACCACAGCTTTCCATTTCGTTAAAATACTTTGCGTTTTTATCAAAACCGGCAGCTAGTCCAACGGGATTAGGGAATTTCAAACCAATAAACTCTCTTTCCAACGCTGGATGTTTTACGTGATAAATGGCTCTAAAAATCCATTTACTTGGCGGGAAATTAACCACGACCTTAAGCAATCCAACGACAAAATAATGCACTTTTTCCGCATCAAAACGGAACAAAATAGAACGGAACAACTGATACATGCACAAATGTAAAAACTAATTTCTACATCGCAGGGGAAGTTCCTTCATTTAGAACAAAATCAACGCCGTAAAAACACCTCCAATGGCATAGAGCCAGGGATTCATGATCCATTTTTGATAGTTAACACCTCCGTAAATGGAATCAAAGTCCATACGTTTTTTAATTTGTTCCGAGCTCGGCTCTTCCCTGTCCAGTAGAATTTTTATCATATTCATTCTTTTTGGTAAAACAATTCTTTCAATTTCAATAAGGCACGAAACGTTTTCACTTTCGCATTGTTTTCAGAAAGTCCAACGATTTCTCCAATTTCACGGAATGAACGTTTTTCAAAAAAGCGCATCTCGATTAATTGTAATTGAGCCTCCTTCAATTTCCCCAAAGAAGATAACAATTTTGCTCTGTTTTCTTCACTGCTATCGTCAGTAAAATCATCCATGACTTGTTTCAAGGTCACAGAATCAATACTCACCGTACGTTGTGCTTTTTTATCACGAAAAGATTGATACAATTCGCTTTTCGCAATACGAAATAACCAAGAAGAAAAAGGTACTCCCCTGTTCTCGTATTTTTGGATACTCCCCATTGCTTTGATGAATACACATGATGTGATGTCATAAGCACTTTCGATTTCATCGACACGTTTAAACACATAGCGAAAGATCGCTTCATGGTAACGTTCGTACAGCGGAGCAAAGTAGCGCGGATGTTCTTTCGCACGCTCAACGAGTATCATTTCCTCATCCAGACGAAATGCACTCTGATGGTAAGTCAAGTTGACAGCCATAGATTTTGGTTTTAGTTCTAGTTTGATTTATTTGGAGATATCACGACGCTTGCAGACGCCGCTTATTTTCATAACGCCAGTTTTTGAAATATGTAACACTTTTTTTTGAAAAAAATTTACATTAAAGTGAAATCCTAAGCTGGATAAGCAAATCCGATTTTTTATTTCCCGCTATTTGTTCGGGACCAGAACTAATTGTGGATCGATTTTCATATAAAAAGACGCCGTATTTAATCCATAAATCACACGAGCGCCAAAATGAATAACGCAAAACAACATATGCCCTACTCCCCTGATAGTAATAGGCCGGAACAGCAAAAACATACAACGCGTTACTTTCAAAGGTATAAATCCGTGTATCATAGCTGTCCGTATCAAACAATGCGAAGCGCAGCGATAAATCGTACGGACGACTTTTCGGCTTGAAAATTAAATCTTGCGAAAAAAGCATCCCCTTTTCAGGTGTGTTGCTCGCACGGTTAATCGTAACGTACTCCAACCTCGTTTTTAGTGAAATGAACTCGTTCAATACGCAGGACATATTCAAGCGGTAATTTCGTTGAAGCACATCCTCGATTTCTGTTACTGTCCCATCGGAATCACGGCTGTTTTTTTGACGTAACTGCTGTCGAAATCTCCCGTAAATTTCAAAGGTTTTTGATGGTTTATAAATCGGCTGAATAAGTATTTCGTGTCCATTCGAAGGTGCGTCGACTCCGTATTTCATCCATGGAAATTTAAATAAATCAACGTACGCATTAATGGACCAAGCAGAGGCAAGTTTCCATTTCAAGGCAGCGTAAGTTCCCTCCTCATTTTGCGTATTACTGCCTTCTGAAAAACCAGCATTGTAAAGCGTCTGGTAATCTTTTTGGTAATTTCTGTATAAAAGTCCAATGCTAAACTTTGGGTCCAATGACATCATGGCGGCATGAACCATTGCCCAAGCTTTTTGCGCATCCGTTTCGGGTCCTAACACTTTCGAAACTTCTCCAAATACATTCACATTCCGAAAAACATAACTGTAATCTGAACTCAGTGATGTAAATTGCGTGCCGCGAAAGTCAAACTGATTATAATATTGGATGTTTTTGTTATATGGCTTGTCGTATCCTTGATGGACCAAAGCGGTACCCCAACGTAACGCACCATTCACGTATCGAACATTGGCTCCCATGATTCTTTCGGTGATTCCGTTCTTTTTCGCAATTTCACTTGTGGTTCGATGTAAGCCTGTTAAATCAATCGTGGAAACGAATTCCAAGTCATCGTAACTAGAATCGGAGACGGTAACTCCGTCCATTTTCTTTTGCGATGCAAACAGCAGCACGGACCAATTTCTATAACCGAAATCAGCCGCAACACCTCTTAAAAACCGAGATTCATCCACCGAAGTATAAGCGCGTATGGGAATTGCGGTTCGTTTCATGGTGGTCAAATCAGCCGTTTTACCAAAAGCATAGCTTGACCACAAATTCAATCCTTGTCCAATTTGAATCTGAAAATCACCAATTGCCAGTGCCTTCACATATTTCCCACCTTTAAAAAAGGCGTGTCCGGAATAAAAGTCAAAACCTTGTTTTTGCGTTCCTTTAAAAAATTGTTCGCCCGCATCTTTTTCGGCGGTAACACCTACGGAAATATTTGTCTTATACGTATAACGAAAACGTGTGTAATAGCGATCCCCATTTCCGTAATAATAGTTGTTCGATGCTTGTTGTACAGAGTCTGGTACCGCTGCATATCCTGCTTTTGCTTCCGTCATCGGTTGATAACGCACGTACTGCTCAAATTTACCTTGTTTCATGGCTTCCTTCCACGTGATGTGCAATTGATCCAAGCGGTCATCCACTCGGACAAACGGTAAAATCAATTGAATGACTTGAAGGTCCCAATAGTTTAAACTTTGGAGTTCATAGATGGAAATGAATTTGCCGTAGGCTTTTCGATGAAGCAACAGGTCATTTATCTGAACCCCAGTCAGAAGATATAACTCCTCCAATTCTTCGCCCGATGTAGCATTCAAATTGATCGGATGATCGAAGTAAAAATTTAATTGTTCGATGATGTTCGTTAAATCTAAATTCTCCGATTGAACTTGCTCCGAAATAAACTCAATCCGTTGTTGAATGATCTCGTTTCGATCCTGTGCGAAAACATTCACATAAGAAAGGAGCACCATAAAACAACATACAATTCTCATTTTATTTCAAATCAAACTGAAAGGAAACATGAGGTGACCAACCTAATAGTTGATGGTAAGCAGTTCCAAGGTCAAATTGCATTCGGTCTTTGAATCGTCCACCGACGCCGAACGAAAATGCAAGTGGCGCTGTAGAAATTCCACCACGAAAAAACCATTTGGAAGTTGGTTTATACTCCGCCGCAAATTTTACTTGAAGTGGATGAATGACATTTTTTTCAAGTTCTGACAAAATAACCAGTTGATCGGAGATTCGGTAATTCATCCCAAGTCTCAAAGCACTTGCTAAACGCTCATTTACATTTGTTGAAACCGGAGTCCTTCCGATGTTTAAGGCACTGAATCCAAAATGAATTTGTTCTGAAAACTTTACGAGCAGTCCAAAGTCTCCGGTAAAAGCTGCGGATGAACCATAGTTTTCATTGAGGCGCGTCAACTGATGATTCAATTGAATTCCCATGGAAACTTGATCACTTAACGATAGAGCGACACCAAGTCCATTTTTATAGGTCCGAAATTGCTGATAGCCATAAATTTGGCTTCCTGCAGACAAAACGACTTTTCGAATCGGAAGCGCATAAACAAGTCCTTGTGATTGCAGTTCTTTCAATCCAAATCTATTTTGATAACTGACTCCAATTGTTTGCTTTTTGAGTCCAATTAGCGCCGCTGGATTGTTCACGTGTGCCCAAACATCGTTCAAAGTTACACTGGCGTTTGCAAGTGACAATGAACGCCCGCTATTCACAAAATTCGTTTGACACCAAAGGTTTGACGAAAACAAAATATAAAAAGAAATGACAGCCTGTTTCACAAATTAGAAATTGATGGAACTAAAATACATTTTTCGATTGGAACCAAGTATAAGTTGTCGATTCTAAACGTTTAGTCGAGGCTCAATTCAAACTTCTGTCGTATATTTGAAAAAAGAAATTTTAGACAAATATGTCCAATTTACATTACCCATTTGAACCTGTAGCTCATGAAAATTGGGTAGGTCAGATTCGCAAAGAATTACGTGATCAAACGGATCATCTTGAATTTAAAGATGCGATTGAAGGGTTATCCATTCAAATAACAGCGGAACCTATTCACATCTTACCTATTTCGATGCCATCGGATTCATCCCATGTACATAATGTTCATTACGAACGTGTTACTTATGAAAAGGAGAGTAATCGAAGAATCTTACTTGCTTTAATGCAAGGTGCAGATGCTTTGTTTATACGTTGCGAAGGAAATCGTATTGATTGGAAAATCGTCTTGAATCAAGTTGAATTGGCCTATATTCGGACAGAAATTCTAGTTCAAAACGACGGGCAATTAGCTGATTTAAACGCGCAATTGTCCAGCGAGCAATTGAATCACATTATTTTACTAAAGGATTCCTTCAATCCTGATACAAACCACTCATGTCTTTCCTATTTTAACGGTTTCGAATTACACCAGATTGGCGCAAATGCACAAGAAGAATTAAGTTTAATCACAAGCGCATATCACTATTATTTAGCTGAAGGAAATCGATCTGAAATGGTTTTTAGCATAGGAATTGGAGCTAATTATTTCGTTCAAATTGCGAAAATTCGTGCCTTACATTACCTCATAAATAAAATCGGAAACCTTCATGGTGTTTCGCAACCATCATACCGCATTCAAGCGCACATCGGATGGGTGAACAAATCATTGAAAGATCCTTACACGAATTTACTGCGTCAAACAAGTGAAGCCATGTCTGCTTACGCAGGTGGAGCCCAAGGCATCGTCATACATCCCTGGGATGAATTTGCTTTAGAAGGCAAAGATGATTTTACGTTACGTATGTCCTTGAACATTTACAACTTACTCCATGATGAAGCACATTTTGATTGGGTAGAGGATCCAATGAAAGGAAGTCGCATTGTGGAAGCATTGACTGTTCAAATTATTGAAAAAACTTGGACACGCATTCAAAGCTTATCGGAATTAACGGGAAAAGAAATGTTAGACTCATGTCTTTCGGAGATTCATCAAACCAGAATGAAACGTGAAGCAGCATGGACGAGTGGAAAAGAAAAACTCATTGGGGTTCACGCTTACTTAAATAGCGATGAAAGTAAAGCAAAGTCTTGGGGTGAACTACCAAACTACTTAGGAAAAGAATATTTAACCGTTGAAAGCACCTTGAAATGAATAAAATCGATTTAAAAACGATTCCGGCTTTTGAGGAAAGCAATTCAACGGAAAAGAAAGCGGTATCTGACCGCATGACAACAGAAGGATTCAGTGTAAAATCTTCCTATTCGTTGATGGATGTTACAGACATTGCACACACGAAATTCAACTCTGGATTTGCACCTTATTTAGGCGGGCCATACGCGTCCATGTACGTTTCAAAACCTTGGACCATTCGTCAATACGCCGGATTTTCAACAGCAGAAGAATCAAATGCTTTTTACCGTAGGAATTTAGCTGCTGGACAAAAAGGATTATCGGTTGCGTTTGACTTGGCAACGCATAGAGGATACGATTCCGATCATGAACGCGTGAAAGGAGATGTTGGAAAAGCAGGTGTTGCCATTGATTCTATTGAAGACATGAAGCGCTTATTCGACCAGATTCCTTTAGGTGAAATGTCCGTTTCCATGACCATGAATGGAGCCGTTTTACCGATTATGTCTTTTTACATTGCCAGTGCTCTTGAACAAGGTGTACGATTGGACGAATTAAGTGGAACGATACAAAATGACATTCTCAAAGAATTCATGGTTCGAAACACGTACATTTATCCTCCTACCCCTTCCATGCGTATCATCGCAGATATTTTTTCCTACACTTCGCAAAATATGCCGAAGTTCAATTCAATTAGTATCTCTGGATATCACATGCACGAAGCCGGTGCAACGGCAGCGTTAGAACTGGCCTACACGTTAGCGGATGGAATCGAATACGTTCGAACGGGACTAAACGCAGGACTTAAAATTGATGAATTTGCGCCAAGATTAAGTTTTTTCTGGGCAATTGGCATGAATCACCATGTAGAGATTGCCAAATTACGCGCTGGACGATTGTTATGGGCAAAGTTGATAAAGGAATTCAATCCTTCCTCCGTTAAGTCTTTAGCATTAAGAACGCATTGTCAAACATCAGGATGGTCCTTGACGGAACAAGATCCATTTAACAATGTGGCTCGAACGTGTATTGAAGCACTTTCCGCGGTATTGGGTGGAACGCAATCCTTACATACCAATGCATTGGATGAGGCGATTGCTTTACCTACGGACTTTTCCGCACGAATTGCACGTAACACACAAATTTACTTACAAACCGAAACAGGAATCACTTCATTCATTGATCCAACTGCAGGAAGCTATTATATTGAATCCCTGACAAATGAATTGGTGAATCAGGCGTGGACCCTGATTCAAGAAGTGGAAGAATTAGGTGGAATGGCAAAAGCCATTGAAACGGGAATTCCGAAGATGCGCATCGAAGAAGCTGCTGCGAAAAAACAAGCAAGGATCGATTCCAATCAAGAAGTAATCGTTGGTGTGAATCGCTATCAAAATGAAGATAAGTCAGACTTCGATATTTTAGAAATTGACAATTCGAAAGTACGAGATGCACAAATTGAGGGCTTAGCAACCTTGAAATCAAAAAGAGATGAAATTCAAGTTCAGAAACTGTTGCTAGAATTAGAAAACGCCGCGAAAAATCAAAACGGAAACTTATTGGAAATTGCCGTAAGAGCCGCTCAAGCACGTTGCACCTTAGGAGAAATTTCGGATGCCTTAGAACGCGTTTATGGTCGTTACCAAGCAGTGATTCGTTCGATTAGCGGTGTATATTCCAAAGAGATTATGAAAGATGAAGACTTTTTAACAGCAACGGAACTTGTTCAAGTTTTCAGTAAGCTGGAAGGCCGAAGACCGCGCATCATGATAGCGAAAATGGGGCAAGATGGACACGATCGTGGAGCAAAAGTAATTGCCACATCGTTTGCGGATATTGGATTTGACGTAGATATTGGTCCACTTTTCCAAACTCCTGCTGAAGCAGCAAAACAAGCCATCGAAAACGATGTACACATTTTGGGTGTATCTTCGCTTGCGGCTGGACACAAAACGCTTGTTCCAGAAGTAATTAGCGAACTCAAAAAAATGAATCGTTCAGACATTATGGTTGTCGCTGGCGGAGTGATTCCGCAGCAAGATTATGACTTTTTGTACAACGCAGGTGTATTCGGTATTTATGGTCCTGGAACTAAAATTGCGAAAGCAGCGCAAGAGATATTAAAGCTTCTCATTAAAAGTCATGAATAATTTTTTGTAAATTCGGCACAATAATTGGAAAAGCATCATTAAAATAAAAAATCATATGTTTTCAAGAAAAATCCTTTTAACTGGTTTTGTTGCACTTTTTTGGATGAGCAGTCATCTTTTTGCGCAAAAGCCAACCTTACAACTGAAAGAATCTAAACGAGTAATCACTTTAGATGACGAAGGAAGTAAATCGAATCTTATCGAGATGAAGTCTATTTTCACTCCTGCCGGCACAAAAAAAGTTGGAACACTTTGGACAATTACAGGTACAAAAGACAAAGATTGGACATTTACAAAAGGAAGTGAAACGACAGATAACATTGAATTAGAATTCAAACGAGTAGGAAATTATAGTGTTTCCCTCACCGTAACGTATTCTAAAACGAAAAAGCTAAAAAATGGTGAAGAAGAGGAGGAAGAATTTGACATCTCTGAAGACCGAGATAACTTTATCACCGTGACAAACAACTTGGATGAATTAACACAGATTCATGCAGATAGTAACTTCGTAAAGTTGGTTAAACGTGCATCTGATTATGTCGTTAAACCAAAATATGCGAATGATCCTACGCCCTACATATTCCTAGCGAAAGGATTTTACGGTATGTACAGAAAAGACCTGAAAGATCCCGAAATTGAGGATCCATTTGAAGAGGCAGTAACAGCAACAGCAACAGCCATTGAAAAGGACGAAAATGGAATTTTCCGCATGCCAATTCACGAAATGTGGTTAACAAACTTCCAAAATGAACTGTTAAATAATGGCATTATTTATCGCTTAGAAGACGAAGACGGTTATCCTGTTTTATATACCAATACTGACAAGGTAAAAATGGCCGAAGTAACCACCGAAATGCTCGACGCATGTGAACAGTATTTTTCAGTTACGAAAAACCCAATCGGTATCAAATTTGTTGAAGCAGCGATTCGCTACCAAATGAAAGACGTCAAAACTGCGAACTTAATTTGGAAAACAGAAATTGATCATTTACTAAAGTTAACAGACCTTGAAAACTTTACAGATGCTGACAAAGATGCGTTGCGCACAGGATTAATCTTAAGTGCTCAACAGTTGATCAAACGTGATGCAAACACCGCAAATGCACGAACAATCCTTAAGCATGTTTCAAAATGGTTTGAATACGACAAAGATTTTATCGCATTCTACGAAAAGAAATACAATAGCTTCGAAACGGATAAATGAACATTCGCATCTTAAAAACTAAAAAAGGAAGTTAGCGCTTCCTTTTTTTTATGCCCGTATATTTGGTTTATGAAAATTCAGGTTCCAACATACCTCAAAAACAAATACATCCTTACGGGAATCGTATTTATGATTTACTTTCTGTTTTTAGATGACTGGGATATTTTTACTTTGATCTCCCAGCAACACAAAGTAAATAAACTGACGGAGCAAAACATGGAAATGTCTAAGCAACTGAAGGAGACAAAGCAAATTCTTCGTCGATTAAAAAATCCAGATTATTTAGAGGCATATGCTCGTTCTGAAAAATTCTTTAAACGAGACGATGAGGAGATTTTTGTGATTACTTATAAATAACAACGGCCCGATCAACCAATTTCATTTGCGGATAATAATATCCTAAAATTTGATCGAAAGTATAGCCTTTCTTCGCCATATTCATCGCCCCTTCTTGACACAATCCTACTCCATGACCGAATCCTCGTCCATGTAAAACAACCTCTTCTCCAACGATATCAACATCAAAAAACGTTGATTTCAATTTAAATTGTTCACGTAAATCCCGCAGTGGAATGCCATAAATAGGGTGTAAATAAAATGCTACGCGTTGTTCCTGTTTGAAATGATTGAGTAATTCATTGCTTGCCGAATCTCCTATTGGAAAATTATATTTATCCACTAAAAATTTAGTCCATTGTTCTTTCGGGATTTTTTTCTCCCATTTCGCCTGCTGCGTGTGAATGCAAAATGTATCCTTAAACGAACACAAATTTGGTATTTCTTCGTTCCAAACATAATGTGGCTCGGATGTCTGACCGCCGCAATTCGCATGAAAATAGGTAGGATACAGATCTCCCGCTTGATCGATCATGACAAGACCTCGTGTTTGATGTACCGCAGAATCAATGGTCACGGTTGCACTTCGATGGTGTAAGTAAGCCTGGCAATGAACACGATCACACAGATTGTAACCGTTTTCTTTGTGTTTGGTCCAATACTTCATGGCATAAGTCCTACTGATCACCGCTTGCGCTTTGTAATAGTTCAATTTTTGTCCTGGTCCACCCTCCGATTCAACAACCCCTTCGAGGTATGTCTCCATATCCAAATTATTAATCAAATTCAAGGCTTCCTTTCGGATTTCAATGTCGAAATCTCCTTCATAAGATCGTTGTTTAGCGGATGGAGAAATCAAGCGAAGTTGCAAGAAATCCTCTTGTTTATCTTGAATGAGTCGAATGGATTTCCCTCTCCCCTTCTCAACTCCATTCACCAATACTCGGACCATTCCAGCAGAATACGTTGCTTTTAAGACATCCGCTGAACCTAATTTTGCTAATTGAATGGAATCCTTAAATACAAAATACGTTCCCTTACCAACAATTCCTTCTAACTCTTTAATTGATTTATCCGAAAACAGTCCAATGCGAATGTTTTGAGCACTCAAAATTGCTGGACACATCACTGATATAAAGAGTAGAATTCTCAACATTTATTTCAAGTATTCTATTAAATCCAACGCCATTTTTTCACTGCAACCATTTTGTCCTAGCAAGTTAATCAATTGATCATACGCGCTTAACATTTCTGACCTTGCTTGTTGTCCGTCAAGTAATTTATTCAACTCCACTATCATTAAATCACTTTGACATTCCTGTTGAATCAATTCGCGTACCACTTCCTTGTCCATAATTAAATTGACCAATGAAATAAATTTTATTTTCACCAATGCCTTGGCAATGCGGTAAGAAAGCGTTGAACTTTTATAACAAACTACTTGAGGAACGCGAAACAACGCTGTTTCCAAGGTAGCTGTTCCAGAAGTGACCAATGCTAAATTTGCTTGACTCAACAATTGGTAGGTTTGATTTTGAACCAAGGTCACATGTTCTCCCAATTCAAATTCCTCATAAAATGAAACGGGTAAATTCGGAGCACCAGCAATGACCACTTGATGAGAGTTTTTAAATGCTTCTGCGGCTTTTAACATCAAGGGTAGTTTCTTTCTCAATTCTTGCTTGCGACTCCCAGGAAGTACCGCAAGTATCGGTCTAGTTGAATGGAGATCCAATTCTGTTTTTTGTGTTTGTCGAAATCGTTCAATTTCATCTAGGAGTGGATGTCCAAAATAGTGAACTTCCATATTGAATTTCTGATAAAATGCAGGTTCAAACGGAAGAATTGCATACATCCGATCCACGTCTCTTTTGATTTGATGGACACGGTTTTCCTTCCATGCCCAAACGGTTGGTGAAATGTAGTAGATCACTTTAATTCCTTTTGACTTGGCCCATTTTGCCATGCGCAAATTAAATCCCGGATAATCGACCAGCAATAAAACATCCGTTTTAAAATCCAAGATATGCTGTTTACAAAGCTTGAAATTTTTCAGAATTGTCGGCAAGTTCTGTAACACCTCCACAAAGCCCATAAATGCCAATTCTCGGATGTGTTTTTTTATTTCTACGCCTTCCGATGAAAGTCGATCTCCTCCCCAAGCCTGAAAATCAAACTTCGCACTGTTTTTCTTCCAAGCGTGAACGAGGTTCGCAGCATGTAAATCTCCGGATGCTTCGCCACTTAGAATGAAAACATTTGTTTTTGACATGTTACTTAATCAAATTCACGTAAACCATAAAAGGAGTGTAAATCAGCATTCCGAAAATAATTCCTCTGGTATAGGCATATTTCTCTCGGTTTAAAAACAAATAAAACCAAAGTAAATTTGGAATCAACCCAAGGGATAAATAACGACTCATGTATTCAAGAGAGTTCATCAACTGACTCCATAAATAGGAGAATTCCGTATGACGAGACTGAGACAGAATAAAAACGATGATAGGTAAAAAAAGTATTGGCGATAAGACACCTATGCAGAAGCCAAAGACATGTTCTTTTGTGATATTTTTCATATTTTCCAATTTTTCATTTGTTGTAAAGTTTCGTAAGCTGTTAAATCAAAATGGGTTGGAACCACGCTCACGTATCCATTTTTTAGTGCTTGTAAATCTGTGTCTGGACGCTGGTCCACATCGGCAAATTCACCCGATAACCAAAAATATTCTCTTCCAAACTGATCGTTTCTTCGTTCAAATCGATCCGCCCAGTAAGCATGTGCTTGTTTACAGATTTCAATTCCATTAATTTGAGAAATTTTCAATTTTGGAACGTTTACATTTAAGCAAACACTTCGTGAAATTGGTTCCTCCATTATTTTTTTCATGATTTGAGCACCAAAGTATTGACACGCTTCAAAATCAGCACCTGGTGAAAAGTCAGCCAAAGAGAATCCAATCGATGGAATTCCTTCCATCGCGCCTTCAATTGCAGCAGACATTGTACCAGAGTATAGAACATTTGTGGAGGAATTCTCACCATGATTAATTCCTGAAAGGATGAAATCAGGTCTTCGGTGAAGCACTTCTGAAATAGCCAATTTCACACAATCCACCGGAGTTCCAGAACAGGCATATGCTTCCACTTCACTAAATTGATCAGAAGGAACTAAGCGAAGTGGGTGATTAATCGTAATCGCATGTCCCATTCCAGATTGTGGTTTATCAGGTGCCACCACAACGACACGTCCAAATTGCCGAGCCATTTCCACAAGTGCATGGATGCCTTTCGCATTTACACTATCATCGTTGGTTACTAAAATAAGTCGTTCGTTTTCCATGGATTACTGCGGGTAAAATTAGGCATTAATCAGTTTTAATTTTCTACTTTTGAGATACGATATGAACAATTTAAAATTAATAAGTCCTAGTCAAACAAAAGCTTTTTGCTTTGTTTCAACTGCTCCCGTGCGAAAAGAAGCCGCTGACTCCTCAGAAATGGTTTCACAACTCTTGTTTGGTGAGGCGATTGAAGTGATTGAACACGGACAACCTTGGATTAAAATACGTACGGTACTTGATGGCTATGAAGGCTACATGGACATTAAACAGGTGTTGCCACTGACAGATAAAGAGTTTCGTCGATGGATGGATGCCTTTTCTTATCAAAAAGATGTTTTACTTCAATTGGCTGCGCCATTTGGTTCCATTTATACATCGAAAGGAAGTTTTATCAGTGAAGAAGCGTCCTTCCAAATTGGCGATGTCACATTTGAGCACCTTACAAATCCTTCCGAAGAGAAAAAATCCATTTGGGATGAAGCGTTAGCTTACTTAAACGCACCGTATCTTTGGGGCGGAAAATCCATTTGGGGAATTGATTGTTCGGGTTTTGTCCAAGCTGTTTTTCGCATCCACGGATTTAATTTACCGAGAGACGCTTATGAACAAGCTGAAATTGGAAGCGATATTCCGTTTGAAGATTGCCAGGAAAATGACCTTGCTTATTTTTCAAATGCCTCCGGAAAGATCATTCACGTTGGAATAATTGGAAAACAACATCAAATCATCCATGCTTCGGGAAGAATCCGAATCGATGAATTAAAAGAACAAGGAATTTGGAACGAAGAATATGAAAAATTCAGCCATACCTTAGCGTGTATAAAAAGACTTTAATTGCGATATTTGCACTCATAAAACAGAAAGATGAAAGATCAAGCTATTTTCGATTTAATTAACGAAGAAAAAAACCGCCAATTACATGGGATTGAACTGATTGCTTCCGAGAATTTCGTAAGTGATGAAGTCATGTTGTCGATGGGAAGTGTCCTAACCAATAAATATGCAGAAGGACTCCCTGGCAAACGTTATTATGGTGGTTGTGAAGTTGTTGATAAAGTTGAACAATTAGCGATCGATCGTTTATGTCAACTGTTCGGTGCAACTTGGGCGAATGTTCAACCACATTCAGGAGCACAAGCGAATGCGGCAGTGTTTCTTGCATGCTTGAATCCTGGAGATAAAATTTTAGGTTTTGACCTGTCACACGGTGGACACTTAACACATGGTTCACCTGTAAATTTTTCAGGTAAACTGTACAAACCATTTTTCTACGGAGTTACCAAAGAAACGGGAACAGTTGATTACGATTTAATGGAAGAAACTGCACGTCGTGAGAGACCAAAAATGATCATCTGTGGGGCTTCCGCATATGCTCGTGACTGGGATTATGCGCGCATTCGCAAAGTCGCAGATGAAATTGGCGCTTTGGTTTTAGCGGATATTTCTCATCCCGCGGGAATGATTGCAGCAAAGTTATTAAACGACCCATTAGATCATTGCCACATTGTTACTTCAACAACACACAAAACACTTCGTGGACCTCGTGGTGGAATCATTATGATGCGCCATAATTTCGAGAATCCATTTGGAATTAAATGGAACAACGGAAACCTACGTTCAATGGGAGCATTGCTTGATGCAGCTGTTTTCCCTGGAATCCAAGGTGGACCATTAGAGCATGTCATCGCTGCAAAAGCTGTTGCATTCGGAGAAGCTTTGGATCCATCCTACACAACCTACATGAAACAAGTTCAGAAAAACGCTGCTGTTTTCGCGCAGGAATTAATAAATTTGGATTACACCATCATTTCTGGCGGAACTGATAATCACAGCATGTTAGTTGATTTACGTTCAAAAGGAATTACCGGAAAGGATGCTGAAAACGCGCTGGTTGTTGCCGATATTACAGTCAACAAAAACATGGTTCCATATGATACTGAATCTCCATTCGTAACTTCTGGTATCCGCATTGGAACACCGGCGATTACCACTCGTGGTGTGAAGGAAGATGAAATTAAATTCATTGTTTCACTTATCGATCGTGCTTTAATGAACCGCACCGATGCGAATGCCATTGCGCAAGTGAGAAAGGAAGTGAATGAATTGATGTCCAATCGTCCACTTTTCGCTTGGTAAACATGCGTTTCTCGGGAAAACGAGATCACTTTATGTTTTACATCTGGCTTGCCATTCTGATTCCTTATGGAGGAATCTGTGCGGTCATTTTTTGGCATGAAAACGATGCTAGCCCAGTCTATGTACTTGGTAGCGTTTGGGTCCTACTTGGACTATTCTTTTATTTCATTGTAAAAAGTACGCATTACACGTTCATCGATAATGAAACACTGGTGTGTCAAACCATGTATTTCTTTCAGAAAAGAATCAAGCTTCAATCGATTCGGAAATTTGAAAAGTCAAATGGCTTTTACGCAGGTTGGAAGATGAGTACTTCCTGGAATTGTCTTATCATGCATTATGAAAAATACGAAGAGCTCCTCATTTCACCAGAAAACGAGGAGCTCTTTATTGCTGAAGTTGAACGCAGGAAAGCGTTAGTCAACCCATAAGTTGTCTGTAGAACTTCCATGGCAAGAGTTACAAGCACCCGTTGACAAGGAAGATCCCATCATTTTTTTATTTCCTGTTGGACCAGTCACTACTGGATACAAGCCTTCCGGACTAAATTTCGCGGTTGTGTAAAAATTACCTTTTCCGTCTATAAAAACTGTTTGTTTGAGGGTTCCTGTTTCATTTGGGCCCGTGTAAAAATCCACTTTACCACTTGAAACGGTAGTTGTCATGTTGGAACCATAAAAAGTTCCGGCAGCTATAAAGCAGCCTTCTCCTTCACCTTTCGAGGTGTGACAAACCATACAGTTTTGTCCCTTGTTATGACTTTTGTTTGAACCAGCTGCACTGATATTATCCTCGTGACAATTAAACGCTCCTTCGCAAGAGTTCAAACTCAAACCAGCTACCGCACTAATCAAGACGGCACCTAAAAATCCATTGATTTTTGTTGTATTCATTTATTCTTCTTCTTTATTCATGGTTGATAATAATTCGTAAGCACCTTTACTTACATATTTTCGATTGAGAAAATCCATATCGTTGATGGCTTGTATCGCTGTTTTGTCACCCTGCGTTGAGAGCACTTCAATTTCCACTGGAATGAAATGACGGTTGTCAGTTGTCACATATATCATGTCCTTTCCTCCAAAGTTCACAATGGATTCCGTAGGAACAACAACCTGCTCCATTTCATCCGTGTTGATTTCCGCTTTCAAATATGATCCTGGAACTATTTCTTTCGGTAGATTTTCAAAATGGCAATGCACTTTAAATGTTCGGTCTGGACCGATTTCACGTCCAATCAAAAATATTTTCGCTGAAGTTTTTTCATCCGAATCAACAAACGTCAAGTTAACCAACTGATTTAGCTTTAATGACTTAAGGTACTTCTCATAAACAGTTAATTCTGCATGAGCATGTTGCAAGTCGATGACCTCTAATAAATTATCTTTTGGATCTGCAAAAGAACCGACATTCGTATTTACTTTCGTTACCACACCTGAAAATGGAGACCTGATTTTTTGTTCGCGTTGGATGGTTCCATTTTTCAAAGCAGAAACGTTCACATTTGCCATTTCTAGTTTCATAGAAAGTCCAGATAATTTTGCTTGCGCTACTTGCCAGTTACTTTTCGCTAATTGATAGTTTTTTGCGCTTCCAGCTTCTTTATCGAGCAAAGCCTTTTGACGGTCCATTTCAGCTTTTAAATACTCCATATTCCCCTGGACTTCTAAGTAATCTTGTTGCAGCTGAATGATTTCCGGATGTTCAACAACCAGTAAAACATCTCCTTTTGCGACACGCATGCCATCCAGTACTTTAATATCGCGGATATATCCACCAAAAGGAACAGAAATAAATGATTTGTTTTGAGGTGGAACATCAATCATACCATTAGCAAAGATGCTCATCCCCATTAAGGATTTCGTAAGCGGACTGCTTTTAATACCTAGGGAACTAACTTGCTTTCCAGTAAGAATCAACACCGATCGAGCGGTATTTGCTTTTGCAGCGGCAGTTGTTTCTGGAGCTTTGTTTGAACAAGATATCATCGTTAACAAAACGATAAGTATGGCCAGAGGTTGGAAATATTGTCTTTTTTTCATGATCTATTTTTTAGCGGTACCAATTGATTTGGATACTTGTTTGATTATATTGATTAATTAATTGTAAATAGGTTAATTCCAATTCACTACGTTGTTGTTGAATTTGAAGAAATTCAATAAAGGAGATTTCACCAACTTCAAATTTTACTTGAGCATCTTCGGTGAGAAAACGGAGTTCATTATTCAATTGTCCACCCAGTTTTTCAATGCTCGCAGACAATAAAGTTAATCGCTCTGTCAACTGATTCAATTCTCGCTGCATTGCCTGCTGGCTTTGGTTTGATTCCAGTTCATTTTGTTGCATCGATAAAGAAGTTGCTTGATTTCGGTTTTTATACCCGCCCCAGAATAAGGGAACATTCGCTCCGATCATATAACCTTGAAAACGATTTGCTTGGGTAAATTTTGTATCCACACCATTTACATTTTGAATGCCAACGAGGGATTGATTGAAATACCCCAAGTTGATTTCCGGTAATTGATGAGAAAAATTCACTTGTTTCTCTTGTTCATAGACACCGTTTTGTTGCTGATACCATTGAACGATGGGATGCTTGCTCACATCCATTTTTATATTGAGATTCAACTTTGTTTGATACTTGGAGGATTCAATAATCATGTTGGACTCTTCGAGATTAAGCAGTGCCGCGATTTTTCGTTTTTCACCTAACAATTGAGATTCCAACAATGAAATATCATTCGCCAAACGCATTCTCTTTGTTTGAACCAATGAATAATCCAAGCGGCTTATATCCTGTAAATCCAAACGAACTTTTGATTTTTCCTCCAATTGAATCAAGGAACTATCTAATCCTTGTAAATAGCGAATCTGTGTAGATAAATACCCATATTGATCAAAGGAAAGTGCCAACTGCTGTTCCAGGTCACGCAACAATAATACCGCCTCAATTTGAGCCAACTTCCCTTTTTCCAAACCGAGGTTCTTTTCGTCTCGAAAGGTGGTAGGAAAAGGAATGGTTTGATTGATGGTAATGTTATTATCTTTTTTGTAATAGGAATTATATTGACCAATCATTCCATTAATTGTGGTAGATGGAATTGCGGCGTTTGATTTACCAATTAAAGCTTGCTTTTCTTGCTCTAATAAAGCTGATTTATATTGTCCATTTCGTTCCGTCAATAATTGAATTGCTTGTTCGTAATTCAACGATTGTTGTGCAAACAAATTAGGAATGCTCAACAATACTACAATCAACAGGCTCACATTTTTTCGTTTGATTCGTTTCATCGGCTTTTCAAAAATGACATATAAAATGGGTAAAATAAATAAGGTTAGTAAGGTCGCACTTATTAACCCACCGATTACGACCGTTGCTAATGGTTTCTGAACTTCCGCTCCACTTCCATGCGAAAGAGCCATAGGTAAGAAACCTAATGAAGCTACAGATGCTGTTAATAAAACGGGTCTCAATCGAGAAGCTGTTCCTCGAACAACAACCATCATTAATGGGAGTCCACTTTTCTTTAAGGTATTAAATTCAGCAATGAGTACAATACCATTCAGCACGGCGACTCCAAAGAGTGCAATGAACCCAACTCCCGCTGAAATGGAAAAAGGCATATCTCGAAAGAACAGCGCATAAATCCCTCCAATAGACGCAAGTGGAATAGCAGAAAAAATAAGAGCAGCTTGTTTAACGGACTGAAAAGTCAAATACAACAAAAAGAAAATAAGCAGCAAAGAAACTGGAACCGCAATCATTAAACGTTCTCGCGCATGAATCAAATTTTCAAATGTTCCACCGATTTTCGGGAAATAACCCGTGTCAAATTTTACCTTCTTACTCATTTCACTCTCCAATTCTTTCACAATGCTTTCCACATCTCTTCCGCGCACATTGAATCCGACAAGTATACGTCGCTTGGCGTCATCTCGTTGAATTTGGTTCGGTCCATTCTTTATGGAAATATGGGCCAATTCTGAAATGGGTATTTCTTGACCAGCGTCATTCCCCACAAAAAGCTGGTTTAAATCGGTAATGTTATCTCGGAATTCAGGCTTAAGTTTCACGACTAATTCAAAGCGTTTTTCTCCTTCAAACACGAATCCTGAAGCTTGTCCTGCAAATCCTAAATTCACAACACGATTCACTTCCTCCAAAGAAACACCATATTTCGCCAATGCCTCACGATCGTAGGTAACAATCATCTGTGGCAATCCACTCATTTCCTCTACATAAACATCTTGAACGCCTTTTATTTTTGCAGCAATTGATCCGATTTGTTTCGAATAGGAAGCTAATTTTTCAAAATCCTCACCGTAAATTTTCACAACCACATCTTGCTTTGCCCCAGTCATGAGCTCATTGAATCGCATTTGAATGGGTTGTTGGAATCCAAAGGAAACATTTGGTAGACTTTCCTCAAGTTTTGCCTGCATCTTATCGGCTAATTCCTCTTTTGAATGCGCGGAGGTCCATTCTTCTTTATCTTTCAATATGATCATTAAATCACAAGCTTCCATTGGCATCGGATCCGTTGGAATTTCTGCCGTCCCAATTTTACCTACAACCGATTTTATCTCTGGAAAATTTGACAATAGAACGTGGGATGCTTTTCCTGTTGCTTCTATCGTCTTAGTTAAACTTGTTCCTGTCATTAAGCGAGTCTCCACCGCAAAATCGCCTTCATCTAATGACGGAATAAACTCTGCACCAAGTTGTTTGAACGCAAAAATGCTGAGAACAAATAGGACACCAATAATGGACAACACCAATTTTTGTTTGCGCAATAACAACTGTAAAGTGGGCGTATATTTCGATCGTATCGCATTCACCATACGATCGCTAAATGTCACTTTTACGTTAATGTTTTTCGACAAGAAAATAGAAGAAATCATCGGCACATACGTCAGAGAAAGTACCAAAGCTCCAAGAATAGCAAAGATGACTGTTTGAGCCATCGGTTTAAACATTTTCCCCTCAACACCTACTAGCGCCAATATTGGTAAGTAAACCACAAGAATAATGATTTGACCAAACACCGCACTCTTACTAAATTTAGACGCCGATTCGTACACTTGTAAATCCATGTCCTTTTGTGTTAACTTCATGCTCCCTCGATGGTACAAAATATGGAGCGTTGACTCAACAATTATGACTGCTCCATCGATGATGAGACCGAAATCCAATGCACCTAAACTCATTAAATTTCCAGAAACTCCAAATACGTTCATCAATGAAATGGCAATCAGCATGGCTAATGGAATCACAGATGCGACAATAAGTCCGGCACGTAAATTTCCTAAAAACAATACCAAAACGAAAATCACAATGAGCGCTCCTTCCATTAAGTTATTGGTTACTGTAGAAATTGCACGATCCACTAAATTTGTTCTATCAAGGTAAACATTGAGTTCCACACCATCTGGCAAATTAGATTCAATTTGGGCCATTTTTTCCTTGACCAAATCAATTACTTCTGAAGAATTCGCGCCTTTCAACATGAGGACAATCCCACCCACAGCTTCACCTTCGGTATTGTAGGTCAATGCGCCGTAGCGAACTGCAGCTCCGTAATGTACCTTGGCAACATCGCGGATAAAAACAGGCATCGATGATTCATTGTGTTTGACTTGAATATTTTCGATATCCGATAAATTCCCAATAAGTCCCTCTGTTCGAATGTATGTCGTCATCGAATTTCGTTCAATATAGGCTCCTCCCGTATTTTGATTGTTTCGTTCAATTGCTTGAAACACATCAGTAACGGTAATTCCATTTGACTTTAAAAGGAAAGGGTCAATTGCGATTTCATAGGTTTTTAAGTTTCCACCAAAACCACTAACATCTGCCACACCTTTCACGCCCAATAACTGGCGACGAATCACCCAATCCTGAATCGTACGCAATTCAGTAGGTGTAAATTTGTTCTCAAATCCTGGCTTCGCTTTTAAAGTGTATTGATAGATTTCTCCGAGACCCGTACTCAATGGCGCTAAAAATGGCTCGCCATATCCCGGAGGGATAGATGCTTTGGCCTCGGAAAGTCTTTCTAAAACTTGTTGACGTGCCCAGTAAATGTCTGTTTCCTCCGTAAATACGATGGTAACAACACTCAAACCGAAGCGACTAAACGAACGTATTTCTTCGATTCCCGGTGTAGTGGCCATCGATTGCTCGACGGGAAACGTCACAAAACGTTCGATATCCTCAGCACCGGACGATGGTGAAACAGTGACAATTTGAACTTGGTTGTTGGTAATATCCGGAACAGCATCAATGGGTAATTTTGCCAGTGAAAATACTCCCCATGCGATGATTCCTAATGTCAATACAGCGACAATTAACTTGTTCTGAATCGACCAATGAATGATTCGATTTAACATAAAAAAATAAGTTGATAAGGTAATTGAAAAAGAAAAGCAGTACTTCCTACTCGGTCAATTACCCCAATTGAGGCGGATGCCAAATGGAGTGAAAATCATTTGAAATAAATGAATCCACTTTGCTATTGTTTTGGTTCACACCGGCAATAACTTCCTCATGAGTATGAACAACAGGTGTTGGGACCTCAAACGTTTCCGCAAAATAAATCGAAGCAACTTGAACCATCGATTTAAAGGGTAATTTTTCGTGATCCTTGTCGAAATCTTGAAGTTGATTAAAATAATGTTCTTGAATAAACGTGAGGATATTTCCATCTTTGGACTCCGCTTGATAATCTTCGTAATGTGCAATAAATGCAGAAGCATTTAACAACTGTATCCCTTGCCAATTGGGCGCAAGCGATAACAGAGTAAAGTAAAGCATTAGTACGAAACTGATCAATCTCATGTGTCAAAGTTACGTTATTTTAACTGTTAACAGCTTGTTTGAATTGCATTTAACAGCAAATTAACAACACTCATTTTAGCTTGGTGTTTTTTAAATTAACCATGCAACAAACGATCAAAGCCGAAATCTATTAATTTTAATGCAAAATTCATCCATGAAAATTCTCATATCCATTTTATTCTTTTCTTTCTTTTGGCAAGTTCAAGCGCAAGAAACGGCGATCCATTGCTCCAAAAAAGACCACCGCATTCCACATGCTAAAAGTGCCACTTTAACTGTTTCTCAAATTGCAGAAACGGAAAAATACGACGTGCATTTTTACCAATTAGATTTGAGTATGGATAACATTTCCACGCATGTCATGGGAACAGGAAGTATTCACGCTACTGCGAAGCAAACACTGGATAGCGCACTTTTCGAGCTTTTCTCAAGTTTAACGATCACTCAAATTCGAGTAAACAACATCCCTGTTGGATTCTCCCGCGCACTTAGTGCTGTTAAAGTGCCGGTTAACGCTCAATCAAATCAGTCTTTCATCATCGATGTTGATTACAATGGAACTCCACCCACTGCACAATCCAATCCCCTAGGTGGTAGTGGAATGACGGCCGCAGCTTCTCCCTCATGGGGGAATAAAGTCGTGTGGTCACTTTCTGAACCTTTTTCGGCCTTTGAATGGTTTCCATGTAAACAAAGTTTAACAGATAAAGCAGATTCATGCGCCGTTTCCATTACAGTCCCCGACAGTTGTAAAGCAGGTTCAAATGGCTTACTTGAACACGTGACTCCTCTTGGTAATGGATTAACACGTTACGATTGGAAACACCGACATCCGATTGATTACTATTTGATTTCCGTTTCCGTTGCAAAATATATAGAATACAACGTTTATGCGCATCCAATTGGAGCACCGAATCCCATTTTAATTCAAAATTACATCTACGACAACCCTGGAACGCTTCCAAATTTCCAAGCAGACATCGATGAAACCGCAGACTTCATTGAATTGTACTACGATTTATATGGACCCTATCCTTTTGAGGATGAGAAGTATGGGCATTGCATGGCGCCCATTTCCGGAGGAATGGAACACCAAACCATGACTACTCAAGGATTTTTTGAGAAATCGCTAACCTCACATGAATTGGCGCATCAATGGTGGGGAGACAACGTAACTTGTGCGTCATGGTGCGACATCTGGTTGAACGAAGGATTTGCCTCCTACAGTGAATACTTGATGTTAGAACATTTATATCCCGGACAAGAAGGGCCAAAAATGCAACAAGTGCATAATAGCGTCTTGAGTCAAGTCGGTGGGAGCGTTTGGGTGTTAGATAGTTTAAATGAAGCCCGCATTTTCGATGGTCGATTGACCTACGATAAAGGATCGGGTATTATTCATTCCATGCGTTACCTAATCAATAATGATAACTTGTTTTTTGATGCACTACGCGCCTTTCAAGTAGCATATATGGACAGCACAGCAACAGGTATCGAATTCAAACTTTTCATGGAGAATTTCACCTCCGTTGACCTCACGCCGTTTTTCAATCAATGGTATTTTGGTGAAGGTTACCCAACATACTCCTTGAAATGGAATCAAGTTGGAAATGACGTCGCATTGGAAATTTCACATATGACCTCCATGCAATTGATAACACCAACCTTTACGAATCCAATTGATATTCGATTTACACGACAAGGACAAGCTGATACCATCATTCGATTCAACCTTCATTCCAACCAAGATCAATTTAGTGTGTATCAGTTGGGAACCTTGAGTGGAACACCAACTATTGACCCAAATAATTGGATCATGAACAAAGTTGGGACAGTGAGTCAGGACCCATCACTCGTTTTAGGAATAAGTTCAATAGAACCAACGTCAAACATATGTGTTTTCCCTAATCCAAGTAACGAAAACTTTGAGGTAACCAACGGACCTGAAGGTACTTATTCATTAAGCGTAATGGACATGAGTGGAAAAGTAATTTTCATGCAAAATGTAACCAATAATGAAGGCATTCGTCTAAATGACCTAAGTAACGGAACCTATATCTTTAGTTTTTTAATGCCTAATGGTCAAAGAAAAACAATGTTACATCAAATAAAAAAGTAAAGGATACGTTAAGTCACTAAATTAAAAACCAACAAAAAAAAATGAAAAAAGCGACCCTAATTGTAGCCCTCATCTTGAGTAGTGCTGCCTTTTCTCAAAAAAATTTAAAAATAAGTGAGATTCATATTTCCAGTGGATCCGGTTCAATGGGAACACAAGATGGAACCTTAAGCGACTTCGCTAAATTGGCACCAAATTCAGCAATTTTAGGCATGGATTTAAGTCAACTCACCCCTTACAATTTCAATTATTATAATGGATTTGGAATGAACTCCGGTTCGTCCTCCACGAGCCTACAATTAGGCTTGCAATGTGCCAAGATGCCCAAAATCACTTTTCGTGTAGGATTAACACATGTAAACAATTTCGGTTTATTGTCTGCGCATGGTTCATTTTACGAATCTGCTCCATATGACACGTTAACATCCTCTCAAACTGGACAACAAACATTAATTGATTCAAGTCATACAAAGTCCTATGACATGAATTATTCTAATCAACAAATTCGTTTAGACGGTGCATTGATTTTCCGCATGTTTCCTGAAAAACGCTGGTCATTGCATGCAGGACTAGGTGCTTCCATTGGAATGAGTTACCGTGCTTCAACCTCTCTTAGATACTGGGAATCATCCAGTATAAACAGTAACACAGGAGGTTATTATAACGAATCAGGAAAGAACGAAACTTTCAAAAACAAAAATTCTTTGGGTGCTGCATTGTACATTCCATTAGGACTTGACTTTTGCATTGGTAAAAAACGTGAATTTTGGATGCCGTTCCATTTATACGCTGAAGCGAGACCAAGTTTGAACATAAATTCCATCAATGGAATTGGTACTACTTTTAGTCCTGGAATGAGTTCCGCACTTGGACTTCGAGTGAAAATATAGTCCGATTAAACAATAATGATTCTAAATAAGAGCCTTCTCCGCAAGAGAGGCTCTTTTTTTTGTCTTTTTATGCACATTTTCATTGGGGAATTGAAATGAAAAGGTAAATTTGTGTCGCTTTGACAAACCTATTTTGGAAACATTTGTTAAAGATTAACGAACCGGACAAAAACAGTTCCTATGCAAGAAATTTCGACAAGCGCTAGTTACATACCGCTTTTATTGCAAATAGTGGTTGCTGCTGCATTTGTGATATTTACATTATTTGTAACGCACAAACTAACTCCACGCATCAATTCTGATCGAAAAGATGAAAACTTTGAATGTGGAATCGAATCCGAAGGAAATGCTCGTTTCCCAGTATCCGTAAGGTATTTCATGACGGCCATTCTCTTCGTGTTATTCGATGTAGAAGTCATTTTCTTTTATCCATACGCGGTAAATTTTTACGAATTAAAAATGGAAGGATTGCTAGCATTAATCATGTTTGTTGGATTCTTCCTTGTTGGATTCTTATACATTAGACTTAAAGGTGCTTTAGAATGGGAAAAATAGACGACGTAGAAGTCATCAACGGTGAAGGATATCAGTTGACGACATTGGATAAAGCCATTGGACTTGCGCGCGCGAATTCAGTTTGGCCACTTCCATTTGCAACATCTTGTTGTGGAATTGAATTTATGGCAACGATGGGTAGTGCTTACGACTTATCTCGTTTCGGTATGGAACGTATGTCCTTTTCACCCCGTCAAGCGGATTTATTAATTGTAGCAGGTACCATCTCCAAAAAATTGGGTCCAGTTCTGAAAAAAGTATACGAACAAATGTCTGAACCTAAATGGGTTCTTTCTGTTGGTGCGTGTGCTTGCTCAGGTGGTATTTTTGATACGTACAGTGTATTACAAGGGATCGATCGAATTATTCCTGTAGACGTTTACGTGCCTGGATGTCCGCCAAGACCAGAACAAATCATTGATGGTGTGATGAACATTCACGAATTGGTGAAAAATGAATCCAATCGTCGTCGTTACAGTGACGAATACAAACATTTGATGCAAAACTATAACATAGAAATCGAAGATGGAAAAGCTGAATAATGAAGCCATCTTGAACTTGATTCAAGGAGCTTTCCCGAACGATGTGTTGTTTCATGAAGAACCTTACGGATTATTGACAATCGAGGTTCCTGCAACGAAAGGACATGAAATGATCCAGTGGTTGAAAAACCACGAGGAATTGAGTGTGAACTATTTGACAAATATCGCAGCCGTTCATTATCCAGAAGATGCTGGGCGTGAGTTCGCGGTTGTTTATCAATTACATAGCTGGAAAAACCAATTTAGACTTCGTTTAAAATGTTATTTACCGAAAGAAAACGTATCCATCGCTTCTTTGGTCGATATTTTTCCAGGTGCAAATTGGATGGAAAGAGAATCTTACGACTTTTTTGGTGTGGAATTTATAGGACATCCTGACTTGCGTAGAATTCTAAACGAAGAAAGCATGGATTATTTCCCAATGCGAAAAGAATTTGCCTTGGAAGATGATACCCGTGAAGATAAAGATGACCGTTATTTTGGACGAAACAACTTATAAAGATGAGTGATTTAAAAACAAAAGTAGCTTTTGCTCAATCAACTGAAACGATTGACGGAAACATTGCGACAATAAACTTTGGTCCGACCCACCCATCGACACACGGAATTTTTCAAAATGTATTGAAGGTTGATGGTGAGAAAATCATTTCATCAGAACAAACGGTTGGATACATCCACCGCGCATTTGAAAAATTATCGGAACGTCGTCCTTACAACCAAATCACACCCATTACGGACCGACTAAACTATTGCTCCTCCCCTATTAATAACATGGGATGGGAAATGACCGTTGAGAAACTAATTGGTGCAGAAATTCCAAAACGCGTGCAATACATGCGTGTAATCATCATGGAATTAGCGCGTATTGCAGATCACTTGATTTGTAATTCTGTGATTGGTGTTGATGCGGGAGCGCTTACGAGTTTCTTTTATCCA
Organism: Crocinitomicaceae bacterium; assembly: GCA_024643545.1. Taxonomy (GTDB): domain Bacteria; phylum Bacteroidota; class Bacteroidia; order Flavobacteriales_D; family Crocinitomicaceae; genus UBA952. The sequence goes on from JAHEMR010000006.1 coordinate 59,719, forward strand.
TTTACGGAACGCGAGAAAATTTACGAGTTGTACGAAGAGATTTGTGGTGCTCGCTTGACAACAAACATTGGACGCATTGGTGGTTTCGAACGTGATTTCACACCTGCTTTCCACACTAAATTACAGTCCTTCCTTAAAACTTTCCCGAAAGCATTTGAAGAGTTCGACTCCATGTTAGCACGTAACCGCATCTTTATGGATCGTACGAAAGGAGCTGGACCAATTTCTGCAGAACGTGCATTGGCGTATTCATTCTCTGGACCGAACTTAAGAGCGACAGGTGTGGATTACGATGTTCGTGCCATGCATCCGTATTCTTCTTATGAAGATTTCGATTTCATTATTCCTGTCGGAGTGAATGGAGATACCTATGACCGTTTCATGGTTCGTCAAGAAGAAATTCGTCAAAGTGTTCGCATCATTGAACAAGCATACAAAAATCTTCCAGAAGGATCATACAAAGCTGATTTACCTGACTTTTACCTTCCAGAAAAAGCAGATGTATATAATAACATGGAAGCATTGATCTACCATTTCAAAATTGTCATGGGAGAAACAGAAATTCCTCCAGGAGAAGTATACCACTCTGTTGAAGGTGGAAATGGTGAATTAGGATTTTACCTCATTAGTGACGGAGGACGCACACCTTACCGTTTACAATTTAGAAGACCTTGTTTTATTTATTACCAAGCATACCCTGAAATGATTTCTGGTATGTCCATTAGTGACGCCGTTCTTACCTTAAGTAGTATGAACGTCATCGCAGGTGAATTAGATGCATAATATGAAAATAGAAAGTCCAAGTACACAAGACTCCACTCCAGTTGTTTTCAGTGCAGAAATGATGACTGAAATCAATGCGGTAATCGCCATGTTTCCAGAAGGAAAATCAAAGAGTGCGTTGATCCGAATCTTACACATTGTTCAAACAAATTACGGTTGGACAAGTGTCGCTGCAATGAATACGGTAGCGGAAATATTAAACATTCAACCAATTGAAGTTTACGAAGTTGCATCCTTTTACACGATGTTCCACTTGAATCCAGTTGGAAATTATGTTTTCGAAGTTTGTCGAACTGGACCATGTATGATCGTTGGAAGTGATGACATCATTGCGTACATCGAAGAGAAATTAAACGTGAAAGTCGGTGGAACTACTGCTGATGGAATGTTTACCTTGAAAACTGCTGAATGCCTTGGAGCGTGTGGTTATGCACCTGTTTTACAATGTAAGTACAAGTTTCATGAGCATTTGACAAAAGAGAAAGTGGACGAAATAATTGAAGCGTATCGTGCAGCTTCGTTAGTAAATTAAGGAATTATGGCAGGTAGAAAGTTACTTATCGAAAACGTACATATTCCAGGCATCGAAACATTTGATGTTTACCGTAAAAACGGTGGATACGCATCTGTGGAGAAAGCTTTGAAAAAAATGACTCCAGACGAGGTAGTCGAAGAAGTAAAGAAATCTGGACTTCGTGGACGCGGAGGAGCTGGATTCCCAACAGGGATGAAATGGTCATTTTTGGCGAAACCAGAAGGAGTTCCAAGGTATTTAGTGTGTAACGCTGATGAATCAGAACCTGGAACTTTTAAAGACCGTTATTTGATGGAGAAAATTCCTCATTTATTGATTGAGGGAATGATTACATCAAGTTATGCTTTGGGTGCGAATGTTTCATACATCTACATTAGAGGTGAATTCATGTACATTCTCCATATTCTGGAGAAAGCAATCGCCGAAGCTCGTGCGAATGGAATGCTTGGAAAAAACATCTTGGGATCAGGTTACGACTTAGATCTTGTTGTTGCTCCAGGTGGTGGTGCATATATCTGTGGTGAAGAAACGGCATTATTAGAATCTTTGGAAGGAAAACGTGGAAATCCACGCATGAAACCACCATTTCCAGCAGTCAAGGGACTTTGGGGATGTCCCACGGTTGTAAATAACGTAGAAACGATTGCAGCAGTTGTTCCAATTGTGAATAACGGTGGCGAAGAATATGCGAAAATCGGTATTGAACGCAGTACGGGTACAAAACTAATTTCAGCTAGTGGAAACTTGGTTCGTCCAGGTGTATACGAAATTGAAATGGGTGTTTCTGTAGAAGAATTCATTTACGGTGATGATTATTGCCGTGGAATTGCCAATGGTAAGCGTTTGAAAGCGTGTATTCCTGGTGGATCCTCTGTTCCGATTTTACCAGCACATTTGGTAACCAAAACAGCTGCAGGTGAAAACCGTTTAATGACGTATGAAAGTTTAGCTGACGGTGGATTTGCTTCTGGATCAATGTTGGGTTCAGGTGGATTCATTGTATTTGATGAAGATCAGTGCATCGTTCGTAACACCTATACATTCGCTCGTTTTTATGCGCATGAATCATGTGGACAATGTTCACCATGTCGCGAAGGAACAGGCTGGATGGAGAAAGTATTGCACCGTTTAGAAAATGGACATGGGACAATGGAAGACATCACATTATTGGAAGAAATCAATAAAAAGATTGAAGGAAATACCATTTGTCCACTAGGTGATGCTGCTGCATGGCCAGTTGCAGCTGCAATTCGTCATTTCCGTGAGGAATTTGAATGGCACGTCACGCATCCAGCGGAAGCACAAACAAGAAATTATGGTTTAATCCAACCTCGTGTTGAAGAGATAAAAGCGCTATGATTAAAGTAACGATTGACGATATTGAAGTAGAAGTAGAACCGGGTACAACGATTCTGAATGCCGCTCGTCAAATTGGTGGCGAGGTTGTTCCACCTGCGATGTGTTATTACAGCAAACTTCCAGGAACTGGAGGGAAATGTAGAACATGTTTAGTTGAGGTTGCTGCAGGATCAACTGCTGACCCACGTCCAATGCCAAAATTGATGGCATCTTGCTCAACTGCAGTGATGGACGGAATGGTTGTAAAAAACAAAACAAGTCAACGTGTTCATGATAACCGTGGCGGAGTTGTTGAATTTTTGTTAATCAACCATCCACTAGATTGTCCGATTTGTGACCAAGCCGGAGAATGTCATCTTCAGGATTTAGGTTACGAGCATGGTTCAGCAAAAACACGATACCGTGAGGAAAGAAGAACTTTTGATCCTATTGATATAGGTAACAAAATCAAATTGCACATGAATCGTTGCATTTTGTGTTACCGTTGTGTTCACGTGGCTAATCAATTGACTGACAAACGCGTTCATGGTGTGATGCACCGTGGAGAACATGCGGAAATCAGTACATACATTGAAAATGCAGTAGACAATGATTTCTCTGGTAACATGATTGACGTGTGTCCAGTTGGAGCATTAACAGATAAAACCTTCCGATTTAAAAGCCGTGTATGGTTCTTAAAACCGATGGAAGCAGAATGTTCATGTACAAAATGTTCAGGTAAAGCTGTTGTTTGGATGTTTGGTAATGAAATTTACCGTGTAACAGCTCGTAAGGACAAATATGGTGAAGTAGAAAACATCGAAGACAAAACAGCTTGGATTTGTAATGATTGTCGTTTTGAGAAAAAAGACCCGAATGCTTGGAACATTACAGGTCCACGTAAAATCGATCGTCACTCTGTTATTTCTCAAGGGAAATACGCTACAAAAATTGATAAAGGACTAAATAAAATTGGATAATGGATACAGCAATGCTCATAGAAAAATCAGCTTTGGTACTATTGCTTTTCCTCATTTCCCTTGGAGTAGCAGCATACCAAACGTATTTTGAACGAAAATTAGCGGCTTGGATTCAAGACCGCGTTGGTCCAGATCGTGCAGGGCCGTTCGGAATCCTTCAACCGATTGCTGATGGAACAAAAATGTTCTTGAAAGAGGACTTTATTCCTGCGAAAGCTGATAAATGGTTATTTATTATTGGACCTGGAATCTCCATGTTTACCGCACTCATTACCAGTTCTGTAATTCCTTGGGGACCGAATTTAAACCTTTTCGGTCGTGACATCAGTTTGCAAGTAGCGGATTTCAACATTGGAATTTTATTCGTGTTTGGTGTTGTTTCGATTGGTGTGTACGGAATCATGATTGGTGGATGGGCATCGAACAACAAATATTCACTTTACGGAGCGATTCGAGCGTCCTCACAAATGATTTCATACGAATTAGCAATGGGGATTTCAGCGATTACCATCGTCATGTTATCCGGAAGTTTAAGTTTAAATGACATCGTTCAAAGTCAACATGGAATAAACTGGAACATCTTCTATCAACCAGTTGCCTTCTTTATATTCTTTATCACCTCCTTGGCAGAGTTGAACCGCGCACCGTTTGATTTACCGGAATGTGAATCGGAGTTAATCGGTGGTTATCACACTGAATACAGCTCCATGAAGCTCGGTTTGTATTTGTTCTCTGAATACACCTCAATGTTTGTTTCTGCAGCGATAATGTCTGTCTTATTCTTTGGTGGATATAACTTCCCTGGAATGGATGCATTCTCTGGTAACCTATTAGCAGTAATGTGTATTGCAGCATTTGCATTGAAAATATTCTTGTTCATCTTTGTGATCATGTGGATTCGTTGGACCATCCCACGTTTCAGATTTGATCAATTGATGCATTTAGGTTGGAAAGTATTAATCCCAGTTGCAATTGTCAACATGTTGATTACAGGTCTTGTAGTGGCTTGGAATCAAGGATGGATGTAAAAGAAATAAAAAATGGAAAGTTTAACAAATAGAAAGAAAGTCGTTTCGGACAAACCCATGACGTTGTGGGAGAAGATCTACATTCCAGCGATTGTTGGTGGAATGATGACCACGATGAAACACATGCTTCGCAAACGCAAAACAATCAAGTATCCGGAAGAAACACGTGTATTTGCACCTGTTTACCGTGGACAACACGTTTTGAAACGCGATGAACAAGGACGTGAAAATTGCACTGCTTGTGGACTCTGTGCTGTCGCTTGTCCAGCTGAAGCAATTACCATGACTTCTGCTGAACGCTTGAAAGGAGAAGAGCACTTATACCGAGAAGAGAAATACGCATCAAGCTATGAAATCAATATGCTGCGTTGTATTTTCTGTGGACTTTGTGAAGAAGCTTGTCCGAAGGAAGCTATTTTCTTGACGGATAGAATCGTTACAACAGAATTTGAACGTGACGAGTTCATCTATGCGAAAGACAAGCTAGTCGAAGCGATTGATGACAGAATCGATATTACCAAAAGACAATTCACCGGAAAAAGAACTGAAAAATGAGTTTACAAATGATCTCCGTGATATTGGGAAGCTTAACGATTGCATCTGCATTGATGGTCGTATTAAGTAAACACCCAATTCGAAGTGTAATTTACCTAGTAATTACCTTCTTTTTTATCTCAGCTATGTACATTCTAATGAATGCGCAGTTTCTTGCAATTGTCAACATGATTGTATATGCAGGAGCCATTATGGTATTATTCCTTTTTGTCTTGATGTTACTAAACTTAAACAAGGAAATGGAACCGGAAACGACGCGCATGAGCGTGATCACGGCTGTTATCGCAGGTGGAACACTTTTCCTCGTGATGATTACGGCTTTGAGAGATACTTTTCAATATGGAAAAGGATACGTACAAGCTCCAGTTCAAGATGCTGGACTCGTTGAACAACTAGGTAAACTTTTATTTTCAAAATACCTTGTGCCGTTTGAAATCTCTTCTATCCTATTCATCGCGGCGATGGTGGGAGCTGTATTATTAGCGAAAAGAGAAAAACAAATCATCGACTAAGAAAAGAATTATGGAACAATTAAACAACATAGGAGCATCCTTAGACTTTTACATTTTCGTGTCCATTGCTTTGTTTAGCATTGGAGCGATTGGTGTGCTCACAAGAAAAAACATGATCGTCTTATTGATGTGTATTGAATTAATGCTAAACGCGGTGAATTTGCTTTTAGTAACATTCTCTACCTTCTTTGGGAACGGAGATGCACAAATTTTTGTCTTCTTTATCATCGTTGTGGCAGCAGCGGAAGCAACCATCGGATTATCCATCTTAATTATGGCGTACCGAAACAGTAAATCGATTGATATCGAAATGTTCAACAAATTAAACGGTTAAGAAAATGGGAAAAGATCTATTATTATTGACCTTGATTTCTTTGCCGTTAATGGGTGCGGCAATCAATGGTATGCTTGGAAAGAAAATGCCGAAACTCATCGTTGGTTCGCTAGCGACAATCTTGGTGTTTGTTTCTTTCCTTATTGGACTGACGTTATTTTCAGGATTAGATAAAACCACCATCGTTCATTTGTTTCAAGTGGCAAAATTTGATGATTTTACCTTAGACGCAAATTTTCAACTTGATTCGCTATCCATTTGGATGACCTTAATCATTACAGGTATTGGATCATTGATTCATTTGTTCTCGATGGGATACATGAGCCATGACGAAGGATACCACAAATTCTTTACGTATTTGAACTTGTTCATTTTCTCCATGCTTTTATTGGTGTTGGGAAGTAACTACTTCGTATTGTTCTTCGGATGGGAAGGCGTTGGAATTTGTTCTTATTTATTGATTGGATTCCATTACAACGATGCGGAGAAAGGAATTGCAAACAGTTTAGCTGCGCGCAAAGCGTTCATCATGAACCGAATTGGTGATGCCGGATTGTTATTCGCATTATTTATGATGTTAAATAAATTCCACACGTTAGAATTTGTGGAAATTGGTAAAATGATTTCTGCTAGTCCTGAACTTTACACAGGAATCGCTGGATGCATTACCCTATGTTTGTTTTTAGCAGCAACTGGAAAAAGTGCACAAATCCCTTTGTTTACGTGGTTACCAGATGCCATGGCAGGGCCAACTCCTGTTTCAGCCTTGATCCATGCGGCAACGATGGTGACAGCCGGTATTTACTTAACGGTTCGTTCAAATTTCTTGTTCGAATTAGCACCAACTACCAAAGACATCATTTTAGTAATTGGCATTGCCACAACCGTAGTGGCAGCGTTTATCGCGATGCGTCAAAACGACATTAAAAAAGTATTGGCCTACTCTACCGTTTCACAACTTGGACTCATGTTTGTTGCGTTAGGAATGGGTGCCTACACAGTTGCTTTATTCCACGTTACGACTCATGCATTCTTTAAAGCCTTATTGTTCTTAGGTTCTGGTAGTGTCATTCACGCGATGTCAGACGAACAAGACATCCGTAAAATGGGTGGCTTATCGAAATTAACGCCCATCACACACATTACCTTCTTGATCGGTACACTTGCGATTGCTGGATTCCCGTTCCTATCTGGATTCTTTTCCAAAGACGAAATCTTAGCACATGCGTGGATGTCAAGTCCAATTGTATATGGCATCTTGATGGTTGCTGTTACCATGACAGCTATTTACATGTTCCGTTTGTATTTCTTGGTATTCCATGGTTCATTTAGAGGTGGTGAAAAGTTAAAATCTCATGTACATGAAAGTGGATTATCCATGACCATTCCATTGATGGTGCTAGCGGTGTTATCTGTTTTCGGAGGGATATTAAATTTACCGGGAATTGTATTTCACAATGCTGGACACTGGATGTCACACTTTTTAGAAAGTACCACATATGGACTAAATCAGATTGAAACAGAACACATGGATGGAAATCAATCCATCATTCTGATGTGTATCGCGAGTACTGTTGCATTATCCGTTATGGCATGGGCGTATATAACGTACGTGAAGAAACAAGCAGTTGCGAAAGAAGATGCAGACATGAATGCATGGGAGAAATTATCCAGCAACAAATTGTACATCGATGAAATCTACCAAACCATTTTTGTTCAACCGATTTTGTGGTTGTCCACTACCTTAGCGAGTCAATTTGAGCAACGCATCTTGAACAACGGGATTTTCCGTTTGACAAGTGCGATTGAAGCAAGCGGCAATTACACAAAAAAATGGCAATCAGGGTTTTTGTCAAGTTATCTTTTCTGGATGGTTATGGGTATCATCGGATTCATTAGTTATTACATCATAAAATCAACATTTTGGAACTAATCATTTTACCACTTATTCTTGGAATCATTGCGTTCTTTCTTCCAACTAATTGGGTTCGTCCATTTGGATTATTAGCAAGCCTCAGTGTACTCGCTGTTTCCTTTGTTCATTTGATGAACTTTGATCCAGAGAACTATGTTCTTATCTCGAATCCTGCTGAAATTTTCCCGCTTGGATTAACATTCAAAATGGGTTACGACGGTTTAGCCTTAACAATGGTCCTTTTGACAAATGCAGTCATTAGCATTATTTTATTAGCCAATTGGAACAGAGACATTTCTTCCAACGGACGCTTCACTGGACTAACCTTATTGATGCAATGTGCCTTGTTAGGATTGTTTACTTCATTAGACGGAATTTTATTCTATACCTTCTGGGAGTTAACCTTGATTCCAATTTTCCTCATCCTTTATTGGTTTGGAAAACAAGATAACAACCGTGCCTTGTTCAAGTTCTTCCTTTACACATTGTTAGGGTCCTTGATGATGTTATTATCTTTCATCGGATTAGCGTATTTTTCTCCAAGCTTCTCGTATTTCCAATTGGTACAAGCAAACTTTGATGGAAAAGCGGTTGAAGCAGCCTTAATCATGGGTGGAATCTTATTCGCATTTGCAGTGAAAATTCCATTATTCCCCTTCCACACATGGCAAGCACCAACCTACACAAATGCACCAATGGCTGGAACGATGTTGCTTTCTGCATTAATGTTGAAAATGGCTTTGTACGGAATGATTAAATGGATGATTCCTATCGGATTTGAAGGATTGGTTTACCTTAAATGGCCAGTCATCACTCTTGGAGGAATCGGAATCGTTTACGGAGCAATCATTGCCATGAAACAAAAAGATTTGAAGACCTTGTTTGCCTATGCATCCATTAGTCACCTCGGATTAATCGCTGCCGGAATTATGTTATTCACGGTTTCAGCAATTGAAGCTTCCATGGTTCAAATCATCAACCACAGCATCGTTGCTATTGCATTGTTCCTTTGTGCTGGCATTATCGAACAACGTTTACAAACAAGAAACATCGAAGACTTGGGTGGAATCGCTAAAGTGGCGCCTCACTTCGGATTCTGGTTTGCTGTCATGACCTTTATCTCTGTATCTGTGCCATTCACAGCTGGATTCATCGGAGAATTTGTCTTAATAAAAGAATTATTCACTGCTCATTGGGTGATTGGATTAACCGCAGCAACAACATTAGTTTTCGGAGCTGTATACATGCTACGAGCTTACCAAGGATCGATGTTTGGTCCTTCGAAAGTAACCGTGTTTGCGGATTTAACATGGAACGAATATGCTGTTTTCGGAATTTTAACAGTCGCAGCAGTTGGATTTGGATTGTATCCACAAGTAATCATCGATTTCATTAAACCAAGCATCAAATTCACACAAGAATTGATGGCAGGAGACTTAACATTTACAAAATAAAAAGATGGACGCATTAATTATCATATTTATCACAGGACTAATTGGTCTGTTTGTTGGAATGTTAAAAAAGAGCGAATTAACGTTGGCTGTCATTTCCATTGGATTAATTGGAGGTTTTATTTCCATGTTATTCATCAATGATTACGAATCAATTTTTAGTTCTTACGCTGGATTGACATTTTCACGCACTCAGCAAATGTTTGGACTATTAGCCATTGCGCTTACCTTGCTGGCTGTATGGATGGGGTATGTATTCTACAAAGAAGAAACAGAGCATACTTCAGATTACTACGGTCTTATTTTATTTTCTTTAACAGGTGCATTGTGCTTGATTGGCTTCAGTAATATGTTCATGTTCTTCTTAGGCCTGGAAATATTATCCATTCCGATTTATGTACTCGTTGGAATTCAAAAAGGAAATTCGTTGGCTTCTGAAGCATCGGTGAAATATTTCTTTACTGGATCGTTTGCGACAGCAATCATGTTGTTTGGTATTGCTTTAATCTATGGTTCAACAGGATCTTTCGACATCAACGAAATTCGAATGGCAATTGATATGGGCATGTCTCATTCACCGATGTTAAACATTGGTGTGTTGATGATGATGGCTGCTTTCTTATTTAAAGTTGGTGCGGTTCCATTCCATTTCTGGGGTCCAGATGTTTATCAAGGGGCTTCGAATGCAGTGATGGCTTACATGGCATCTGTCGTGAAATTGGCGGCATTATATGCGTTTGTTCATTTGTTTAATTACACGTTTAGTGGACTAACACCATTTGTATCTGGATTGGTTTTATTTGCCATTATCGTTTCTTTATTCCTTGGGTATTTATCCGCATTAAAACAAACGTCTTTCCGTCGCATGATGGCGTACTCTAGTATTGCGAATACAGGTTTTGCCTTGTTCGCGGTATTAAACCCACAATTCGGTGAAGTTTCGTTATGGATTTTCATGATTGGTTATGCTTGTTCGACCATTGCGTTGATTACAATCAACATGATTGTCGAAAATGAAACCGATGAAATTGTGAATTGGAAAGGAATTGGGTATGCTAATCCACTCATTGGAATCACGCTCGTTATTTCACTGTTGTCCATGTCTGGAATTCCACCATTCACTGGTTTCTTCGGAAAATATTTATTGCTTTCTAGTGCGTTCTCAAACTATTTACCATTTGTTATTTTGGCCATCATTGCTTCCTTGATTGGAGCGTACTTATACATACGTCTAATGGTGCTTTCCCTTGCTCGTGAAGGAGAAGGGAAGAAATTCAAAATAACAGCACTACAAGCCATCGTTTTAATCCTTTCATTAGGGGGTACCGTTGGTGGATGGTTGGTGCTGATGATCAAATAAAGCAATTCCAATAGCGGGATATTGAAGTAGGTCCTGTAAATTTCTTGTTTTTACACATTCACTTTTAAAAAGGTATTCATGAAGATTTTACTTTTAGAAGATGATCCCATTTTAACGAAAGAAATTTCCGACTTTCTACGCCTTAAAAATGTCGATTGTGACCACGTGTACGATGGAGAACTTTTCCTCAAAAGAATAAGAAACCACGACTACGATTTATTTCTTTTGGACATTAATGTACCGAAGGTAAATGGCCTTGAGTTGTGTAAAGGAATCCGGAAAAAGAAATCGGATGCCATGATAATCATGACGACGGCCTACGGTGAAATCGAAGAGAAAAGTGAAGCCTACCTTTCTGGCGCAGATGATTACTTAGTTAAACCATTTTTATTACAGGAATTATGGTTGCGTATTCAAGCGTTAGAACGAAGAAAAACAGCAGTCAGCATTCAAGTTGACTCCTTGAGAATTGGAGATCTAACGATCGATAATAATCAAAAATTGGTGCTAAGAAACGGGAAAGAAATTCAATTAACCCCAAAAGAATACAAATTGTTGCAAATACTAATTGATCATAAAGGCATTGTTTTATCAAAGCAAAAGATTGCCGATCAACTTTGGGATGAGCATGTGGAAACAAATCTGAATACGATCGAAGTGTATATTAATTTTTTACGGAATAAAATCGACCGAGATTTTGAACAAAAACTCATTCACACCAAGGTTGGATTTGGATACTACATTCAATCAATCGAATGACCATTAAATCCAAAATATCTTTTTACCTGAGTATTACTTTTACGGTACTTTTTGGTGTCATTTGCATTTCCGTTTATTTTCTTTTTGCCAATTTTCGAAAACAAGAATTTCAAGAAAGATTGGAAGAAAAATCTAAATCCACGATAAAACTCCTTCGCGTACTAAACCGCGTGAATGTCCCACTTTTAAACGCCATTGATAAACACAAAGAAGACCAATTACATAAGGACAATACGCTCATTTTCAATGAACACTTCCAACTTATCTATTCTACTCATCCAAAAAGTAAAATTTTATGGAATGAAGTCCTTCTGAATCAAATTAAAACAGCGAAAAAATACTATTGGAGAATTCGCGACATCGAATACATGGGGATTTATATGAAAGGAAATCGACGTTCCTTTATTTCAATCATTGCAGCGAAAGACACACTTGGTCTTCAACAATTAGATTTTCTTTGGTATTCCCTCATTGGCGCTTATTTACTTTTTACCATTGCTACGTGGATTATTTCCTTCAAAATAGTGAAAAATCAATTGAAACCTATCGATGATTTTCACCACGAAATAAGCCGCATCAACGAACAAAACCTGAATGAATCATTCGTTGTTCCTATTCAAAGTAATAACGAAATACACCTGCTTAGCAATGAATTTAATCACATGATTCAACGAATTTCTAAGGCATATCAAAAACAAAAAGAATTCACTGCTCAGGCATCTCATGAATTACGCACACCATTAGCGCGAATGAGCTCTCAACTCGAAAACCAATTAAACCAAGTTAATACCGATCAAATTCAGTTTATCAAGAAACAATTGGATGAAGTGACTCAGTTAAATGAACTGATATCGTCTTTACTGATCCTTTCTAAAACGGAAGGCTCGAATAAATATTCGGATGAATTTTGCCGCTTAGATGAAGTTGTCTATTCGAGTATCGAAAAGGTAACACTTCTTTTCCCTAAGTTTAAAGTACATCTTGAGTTTGAGGATAGCATGGAATTGGAGGCTGGTCTTTCCATACAAATGAATGCACAATTATTGGAAATCGTCATTGGTAATTTATTGAAAAATGCCTGGATTTATGGCGATGAACAAAGTCCCATTGTGTGCATAGGAATGAGGAAAACAACTTGTTTTATTCGCATTCAGAACAAAGGTACTTTGCTAAAAAATAAAGAAATCGATCTACTTTATGAACCTTTTATGCGTGGATCAAATGCTAAAAAGAAAGAAGGACTTGGATTAGGATTACGCATTGTATACCGCATCCTTCAAACCTATGGCTTTCACATCAGCTATAGTAAAAATCAGAAATTAAATACATTTACGATTACCTTTTAATCCTATATTAATTTAACATTTTTAAGGTGTTTTTAAGGCATTTGTAAAGGTCTCCTTAAGAAGGATGTATAACCTTTGTACTTCCAAAAGTACAACCTTATGAATTTAAAATTTCTGACATTTTTTGTCTTTGCTACGATGGAAATCGTTCATGCACAGCAGAAATTGACTTTAGCAGATTGTGAGCAATACATGCGAAAAAACAACTTTCAATTGTTAGCTGAAACATACCAACTTTCCTCCGCTAATGCAGAAGTTATTCAGGCAAAAATATGGGACTTACCTGTTGTTTCCGGAGAGTTAAATGCTTACAATCCAACCGCGCAACATTTCTTCGATATAGGAAATTCAGGTCAAAAAGCAGTGGCAATCGAACAACTCATACAAATCGGAGGAAAACGAAAAAGTGAGATCGCACTTGCTCAAAGCAACGTGATATTGGCGCAACTATCTTTTGAGCAACTGGTGCGGAATTTGCGTTTTGAATTAGGGAAGCATTTTTACACTTATTATTTCAATCAATTAAACATTCAACAACTTGAATTTCAAGCCAATCAACTTGATTCCTTAATTGAAAAGTACAATGTGCAAGTTTCATTAAAAAACATCTCCTTGAAGGATGTTGTTCGCTTGCAATCCCTTAACCTAAATATCAAAAATTCCATTGCTGAAATTAGACAAGAGCAAATGGAACATGGCACAAAAATCAAACTCATTATTGGAACAGCGGATGATTTTGAATTAGTCTTGCCTGATCAAAATAAAACGTTCGACCAGCCTATTTTTGTTTCTTATGATCAACTTGTGGAGCAAGCATTGCAAAAAAATCCGAATTACATCTATGCTAAATACTTGATTGAGAACAGTCAACTAAACCTTGTTTACGAAAAAAAACAAGCGATTCCTGATTTAACCATTGGAGCCGCATATGACCAACGCGGTGGTGCTTTCCAAAACCAATCTAACTTGACCTTTAAAATACCACTTCCAATTTGGAACAGAAATGCAGGTCATATTAAGATCGCTGAAAACCGTGTTTTCCAGGAACAATTGAACGAGAAAGAAAGTGCTTTGACACTAAAAATAGATTTGCAAAAAGGCTTAGAATCCTTGCGCTATTATCAAGATTCCTACCGACAAACACAGCAACAACAGTCAGATTTTAATGCGGTGTACGACGGGATAATTTCCAATTTTTCGTTGCGAAATATCTCCTTATTAGAATTTACAGATTTCATGGAATCCTACAGTCAAAGCTTCATTTTTCTAAACGAAATAAAAAAACAAATCCTTTTAAATCGACTTTTCATTAATTACTTAAGCTCAGAAAATGTATTCTAACAACCTCTCCAAATCCTTTGTGGCCTTACCTTTAATCCTGTTTCTCGGATCTCTACTTTCCTGTTCTTCAGAACTTAAAAAAAAGGATCTCTCCGCTCCTTTTCAGCTCAGTGCAAAAATGAAAAAAAGCGCACAGTATGAATTAGCTAAAATGGATACTGTCAATAATGAATTGGTGTTTTTCGGTAAAATAAGTGCTGACAACAATAAAATGATTGAAGTATTTCCGGTCGTTGGTGGAAATGTGGTGCAGGTTTACGTTGAATTAGGTGACCACGTTCAAAAAAACCAATTATTAGCCACTATTCGAAGTACCGAAGTAGCAAGTTTCGAAATGGAACTTGAAGATGCTAAAAATGATCTTGCGGTAGCGAAAAATAATTTAAAAGTTACCCAAGAATTATTCAACGGCCGATTGTGTTCTGAACGCGAGGTCATGTTGGCGAAAAGTAACTTGGACAAAGCACAATCACAATTAAACCGTATTCAAGAAACATATCAAATTTATCACATTAAAAAAGGTGCCATTTTCGAAGTTCGTGCGCCGATCAGTGGATTTATCATACAAAAAAACATCAATGAAAACATGTTACTGCGAAGTGATAAAACCGATAACATTTTCGATATCGCTGAAATAACTGATGTCTGGGCAATCGCAAATGTCAACGAAGCTGATATCTCAAAAGTGCAATTAAATCAAAAGGCAACGGTTTCAACCATTAGTTACCCAGATGATCTATCCTACGGAAAGGTGGATAAAATTTACAATATGATTGATGAGCAGACCAAAGCGATGCAAGTCCGTATCGTGTTGCCAAATATGGGCTATAAATTAAAACCTGAGATGCGGGCTACAATTACGATAAATTACTCTGAAGACAAGCAAATGATTACCATTCCAGCATCGGCGGTCGTGTTTGATCGAAGCAAGTCCTTTGTTTTGGTGGATAAAAATGGTGTCATTTCAACAAGGGAAATTGTTATTTATCGTCAAATTGGCAAAGAGGCCTACGTGAAATCAGGATTGTCTTCAGGAGAAAAAATCATCACACATAATCAACTACTTATTTATGATGCGCTTAACGACTAAAATCAGTTTAATGTGTTGGCTATTAACTACTGCTGCGCATGGACAAAATGATGTGGATTTCTCGACGTGGTATTGGCTACAATTCAAATATAAGGCAAGTAAAAATTTGAATTTGAATGCGCAATTTCAATCGCGTTTTAACCACAATTCAAATGACTTTGACAAAAGCAATTTCTTTTTATCAGGAGAGTACAAATTCACCAATCATCTTTCTGCTGAGCTTTTAACGCAGTATACCACAAGTTACACCAATAATCAATATACATTTTATACCGGAATTAATTACCGGTTCAATATTGGGTTTATGCAACTGAATTACCGAAGCTCCATCCAAACAAAAAAGAATCACTTTAGTGCTGATTTCAACTATAATAATCCATACTCGGAATGGCGGAACCGATTGCGTTTGAACATCCCCTATCACCAAGATTGGGTGTTCTCTATCTCGACAGAGCCCTACTTAAACCTTGAGAAAAACAAATCCACCTATTTTTCTCGGATTCGAAACATTGCCCAAGTATCCTATAACTTCAATGAATTTCAAACAATGTCTGTATTCTATTTAGTTGAACCAACTTTAAATGCAAGTTATTCAAATCAAAACAACTTCGTACTTGGATTTACCTATCAAATTAGTATCCCGAAGAAAGTGGCGAAACTGAAGCACTTTTTCGATGTTAAAAAGGACAAAAAACAATCCAAAGAAATTTACAATTACTTATGAAAAAGTTCATCAAAAACATCATTTCGTTCTCATTAATTAATAAACCTTTCACGTTTTTTTGGGTGACGCTGTTGGTCATTACAGGCGTTCTTGCCTTCAAGAAAATGCCCATAGAGGCTTTTCCGGATGTGACGAACACACAAATCATTGTTGTAACGGAATGGAACGGTAGAAGTGCTGAAGAAATCGAACGATTCGTAACTTCCCCTATCGAAATTTCAATGAACTCCGTTCAAAAGAAAACAAGTGTTCGAAGTATTTCCATGTTTGGATTGTCGGTCATTAAAATCATTTTCGAGGATAACGTGGAGGATTTTTTTGCACGACAACAAGTCAACAATCTTTTAAGGAGTGTATCGCTTCCAGAAGGAGTTGATCCAGATGTGCAACCTCCCTATGGTCCTACTGGTGAAGTTTTTCGCTATACGCTAAAAAGCGATACGCGCGATTCAAAAGAATTGCTAACGATTCAAAATTGGGTCATTGACCGTCAACTGCGTTCAGTTCCAGGTGTGGCTGATTTAGTTGCGTTTGGTGGACAAGAAAAAATTTATGAGATAAGTGTTGATCCAAATCGATTGAATAAATACGACGTTACGCCACTCGAAGTATACGAAGCAGTCACAAATAGTAACTTGAATGTCGGTGGAGATGTCATTGAAAAGAATAAACAGGCCTATGTTGTTCGAGGAGTTGGACTCTTAAACTCCAAGCAGGACCTAGAGAACATCCTTGTAAAAAAAGAAAGTGGAAACCCAATATTAGTCAAAGATTTGGCCAGTGTAAATGAGGGTGCTGCACCACGCGTTGGACAAGTTGGATTAAATAATCAGGATGACATTGTCGAAGGAATCGTGGTAATGAGAAAAGGTGAAAATCCAAAAGAGGTACTGGGACGCATTAAGGAGAAAATCAAGGAACTCAATACAGAGATTTTACCTTCAGATGTTCAAATGATGACCTTTTACGACCGAGATAAATTAATGGAATACACAACATCTACCGTGATGCATAACATGCTAGAAGGAATCATTTTAGTTACAGTGATTGTTTTCTTGTTCATGGCTGATTGGAGAACAACCTTGATTGTATCCATTATCATTCCACTTTCCTTACTGTTTGCATTTTTGTGTCTTTACTTAATGGGAATGAGTGCCAATCTTCTTTCACTCGGCGCGGTTGACTTTGGGATCATCATTGATGGAGCCGTCGTTATGGTAGAAGGAATATTTGTAACGCTCAACCACCTTGCCGAGAAAAATGGCGCACAAAAATACAACCGAATGGCAATTGGAAGCATTATAAAATCGACCGGTACGGAATTAGGCGTCGCCATATTTTTTAGTAAATTGATCATTATCACCGCATTGCTGCCAATTTTCGCCTTTCAAAAAGTCGAAGGAAAAATGTTCTCCCCCTTAGCCTATACACTTGGTTTTGCCTTGCTTGGAGCACTGATCTTTACCTTGACTTTGGTCCCGGTATTGAGTCACATTTTACTCAATAAAAACGTGCGAGAAAAGAAAAATCGTTTCGTTGATTTTTGGAATCGCATCGTTGAAGTTGCCTTTAAATGGACCTTCAAACATAAGGTTAAAACACTATTAATTACCTCCATTATTGTTTTATTAACCTTCATCTCAAGTACATTTCTAGGCACTGAATTCCTTCCTCAACTAAATGAAGGATCCCTATGGGTAGAGGCAAAATTCCCAATGAGTCAAGGACTGAAAGAAACCGTTGCACAAACTGCCATCTTAAGAAAAGAACTGCGCAAATTCCCAGAAGTTAATGGTGTTCTAAGTCAAGCCGGAAGAAGCAATGACGGAACGGACCCCAGTGGATTTTACTACGTTCAAATGCAAGTAAACCTTAAACCAAAAGAAGCGTGGACACGAAAAATTAGCATGGATGAATTGGTTCGTCAAATGGATGATTCCTTAAAGCAATACCAAGGAATTGGTTATAATTATTCGCAGCCTATCATCGATAATGTGGCAGAAAGTGTTGCCGGAATTAATGCATCGAATGCGGTTAAAATTTATGGCAGTGATTTGAACGTATTGAACGAGCTTGCGAACAAAGTCATTCGACAAATTGAACATATTGACGGCGTAAAAGATGTTGGAATACTCCGTAATGTCGGTCAACCGGAAATGAGCATTGTCTTAAACCGAGAGCGAATGGCTGCGTTTGGCGTGAAAATCTCTGAGGCACAAGCAGTCATTGAAATGGCCATCGGTGGAAAAACTGCTACGCAAAAATATGAGGATGAAAAGAAATTTGATGTTCGAATCCGCTTTAATGAGCATTTTAGAAAAAACGAGAAGGACATCGAAAACATCATGGTTCCGAGTACTGACAATGTACAAATACCATTGAAGGAAATCGCGGAAATCAAACTTATCACTGGACCAGCCTTCATCTACCGAGACAACACAAAGCGATTCATTGGAGTAAAATTTTCTGTACGTGATCGAGACCTTGGTAGTACCATTAAAGAAGCACAGGAAAAAGTAGCGGCCAAAATCAATTTACCAAAAGGATATTCCATTGGATGGACAGGGGAATTTGAGAATCAAATTCGAGCATCGGGCACTTTGGCAAACGTCATTCCAGTGAGTTTGATTGGAATTTTAGTGTTGCTTTTTGTCCTGTTTAGTAACTTAAAAGATGCACTTGTGGTGCTGATTAATGTACCATTCGCCGTTATAGGTGGAATCCTGGCATTGCACATCACTGGTATCAATTTTGGGATTTCCGGTGGTGTTGGTTTCATCGCTCTTTTGGGAATCTGTATACAAAACGGGGTCATTCTTGTCAGTGAATTTCACGCGAACATCAAAAAGAAACTTCAATTGAACGAGGCAATTTTTGAAGCGATAAAAGTTCGGACAAGGCCCATTGTGATGACTGCTTTGATGGCTTCTATCGGACTACTTCCCGCAGCGTTGAGCACTGGAATTGGTTCAGAGAGCCAGAAACCCCTAGCGGTTGTTATCATTGGCGGATTAATCACTGCAACAATTCTGACTTTGTTGGTTTTTCCAATTATTTTCTGGATATTTAACAAATCAAAAAGAGAGAAACTATCCTAAAGACACTACTTTAAAATACCAATTTTCTTTTCACCATACTTGTTGATATATCCTCTAAACATTCCAGTTGTATTAAAAGAAATTGCAATATTTCCTTTTTGGTCCATTGCAATCAAACCTCCTCTTCCATTTATTTCCGTAAGTTCTTTTTGAATAACAAAGTCCGAGGATCGTTGCAGCGAAAAATGCTTATATTTCATTAATGCATGAACCTCATGTCCAACAACCAAACGAATAAAATCCTCTCCATGACCAGTACATGAAACAGCACACGTTTCGTTATTAGCGTATGTTCCTGCGCCAATTAATGGTGAGTCTCCTATTCGATTATACTTTTTATTGGTAATTCCACCTGTTGATGTTCCTGCCGCTAAATTCCCGAATTGATCTAGTACCACACACCCAACAGTTCCGTATTTATCTTGCTTATCAATATCATTTATATCACCACGATTTTCGTTATCCAATTGAGTTTTGCTTGAATCCCGAATTCTTAACAATTCATTCCACTTTTTTTCAACAAAAAAATAATCAGTATCTACAAATTCAAATCCATTTTCTTTCGCATATTTCTCTGCTCCCTCTCCATTTAAGAAAACAAACTGAGAGTTGGTCATGATATAATTTGCTAAAGTAATTGGATTCTTAATATGCTGTAAATTTGTAACTGCACCACATTTCAAGTTGCTTCCATCCATTATAGCAGCATCCATTTCGTTTCTGCCTTCATTCGAAAATACGGAACCTTTACCAGCATTAAACAACGGTGAATCCTCTAAAATTTGAATAGTCATCGTTACTACATCAGTAGCTTTTGCACCTTTTTTTAGCATGGAATAACCTGAATCTAGCGCAAATGAAAGTGTTTTTTCGTATTCAACTATTTCCTCAGGTGAATAGTTTTTTTTAACTAAATTACCTGCACCTCCATGTATTACGATGGCAAAATTCTGTTTGTTTTTTTGAGCCATAACGATTAATTGGTTGAAGACAAGTAAAAATAAAAAAAAACGTTTCATACTATAATTTGTAATTATATGTAATTCCATAAATAAAATCAATCCTTGGATATTTGGTGAAAAAAGAAACTTGATTAATAAAATAAAAGTTAAAGCGATTATGCAAGTCTTGTTTCAAAACTACTCCTATTTCCGTTCTTGTAGCTTGAGTTCTAAAGTACTGATTTAATCTAAAAAAATGTTCAAAAGATCCATATATTGAATATTTACGATCAAGTGAATAACGATATAAAAGTTTATTTCTCACTATTTCTTTATTATCCTTGTATGGATC
The DNA here is from genome assembly GCA_024643545.1 of Crocinitomicaceae bacterium. Taxonomy (GTDB): domain Bacteria; phylum Bacteroidota; class Bacteroidia; order Flavobacteriales_D; family Crocinitomicaceae; genus UBA952. The sequence continues at coordinate 80,161 of JAHEMR010000006.1, forward strand.
ACCGAAATTTAAATCATAAAGTTGATTTTGAGCCCGAAACCGATATTGGAAGAATTGTTGATTTCGAGACTTTAAATAAGTCGCATCTATATAAAATCGATGAATAGGCTGGTAGATATTTTCTAAATTTCTCCACTCCACAAATCGGTAATTGATCCCCAGTGTCCATGATTTTTCAAGTCTAATCGATGTACCTAGGTCGATGAATGCTGAATTAAGTTCACGCATGTTCTGATTAAATGACCATTGCGTAATTGCTTGGATAGAAAATCGATCATTTAATTTTTTATCTAGGCCCAAAGTCCCCCAAAAAACGGCGTCTTTTTGCACTTGAGCATGAGAATAACTCATCCAAACAAAAACAAAAATGATCAATTTGTTATATTTCATGTTTAATAATATTCATAAACATATCTTTTTTCATATACACATTGTCCATTTCGAATAATTTTTTTCAGAACTAAAGAACCGTATTTATTATACTCAAAAGTAGTTTGAGATTGCTCAACATTAGATTCATTTCTTTCTGTTTCCGAAATTTTATGTCCGAATTGGTCATAAACAAAAAGTGTACTCGAAATAAGTGCCTCATTTGCGCCAAAAACCTGCTCTTCAATCTTTTGGTTTAAAAAATTGTATAAGGTAATTGTCTTTCGAACTTGATGACCAAATTGATCATAAATTGTAAATTCAATGGGGTCAAAATTGGCGTTGTAAATGGTCTTTTCGTTTGATTTAAAAATGCTATCGGTGCCGAATTCAAGATTATTGAGGATATTTCCTTTTTTATCAAACTCAGAAATGGAATATCTGGTTAATTGCCATTTACTGGATTTAAATTCACGTTGATTGTATTGAATCGATTTGATACGCATATGTTTCATGTTGTTTCGTTGTGCGCACAAATTAGCTTGATAAAAGCAGCTCAAGAAAACAAAAATGAATGACAAAATATATTTACTTAAACACATATAAATCAGATAATGAAATTACTTCTTTTCGCTTAGTAATAAAACAGGAGTCCAAGGTTACCCTCTGGTTTACGGGCATTTGAGCATTGACCATCGCTAAAGAGTCTAGTCCGTAAGTGTAAATTTTATATTTTCCCGGATATAAAAATTTAAATTCATACTCACCCTTGTAATTCGTTTTTAATCTGGTGCCATAAGATAATTGATCGCCATAAACGATGTAAACGTAGGTATCTGCCAAATATCCTTCTTCGATTAACGTTGTAAAGGTTGAGTTATAATGTTTAAAATAAACTTTGCCATTTATTTTTGCATCCCCTCCCACACCCGGTTTTTTTTCACAGGAATAAGAGGAAAATAGAATAGTGACAATAAATACCGTTTGTCTCAAATAATTCAAATTACATTTCAAATTCGTTCGCATAGTTTATTTTGGTTAAATTAGACTTATCGATAATCAATATGATTTTATCCTTTTTCATTTCATCGAGGTATTTTAAAACGAGTGAAATTGATTGCTCGTTTAAATTTAAAAAAGGTTCATCAAGAAGGATGAGGCTTCTATTACTTAACCTAAGTCGAGCAAAAGACAATAAGTTACGATCGTTATTTGTGAGTTCACTTAAAATGATTGGTGAATTCAATTTTTCATTAGATGACAAATGATGTAATTCAAAAAAATCCAGAGTAGATTTAACCGTCAATTGAAATTCTTTCGAACGATTTGGAGTAATCATCTCAAAAATAGAACGACCAATAAAATCCATTTGATTTGAAAAATATCCAATCTTTTTTCTAATTTCTCGGTCCTTATTTTCGCCAAATTTAACATCAGATAATTTTATTTCTCCTTTATTAAATGCGTAAATACCCATAAGAATTTTGAAAAAGAAGGATTCTCCAGTGGAATTACTTCCTTTTAAACGATATATTCCGGGTTCGTTAATCTGTAAATTAAAATCAGTAATAACCTCCTGACCATTGGAATTTACACAACTTAAATGATTCACGTGCAACAAACATTTGAATTCGGATCTAATGGAACCCTTTGTCATTTCGATGTTTCGATGTTGACTTATTTCCACAAAACGATTGAATGAGATTATTCCGGTTTGCCAAATTTGATTTACCTTTAAAATCCTTTTAAACACGGGCATTAAGTGAATAATCAACATAATAAGAATGATGAGTTGTGCACCATCAATTTCTTCACTGCTACTTTTTAATCTGAAAGATAATACTAAGATAATGGCTAATAAAATATAATTTGAAAAAGGTAATAAACTATCGAGCAAAGACTTATAAGTCACATATTTTATTCCTGTTTTGTACAATTTCTCCGAACGTTTTTTAAATTTCTCGTTTTCCGCAAATTCTCTATTCAGGACTTTTATGGTAAACAAAGCCGACAAACGTTCATTAACAAAGCCCAAGTTTTGAGATTTTCGATCTCTATATCGTTTCGTTTGTTTTTTCAGTTTAACATGAAGTAAAAAAAAGACTGAAAAAAAAATCAATAACGTGACAAAAATGACCTGAGTCAGGTAACAATTCATGCTTAAAAAGATGAAATAAGTAAGAACAATAAATACAAGATCATTGATAAAAACTAAAATTCCTTTCGTCAAGAATTGAGTAATTGCACTCATATCACCGCTGTACCTCATCAGATAATTACCAATTGGTTTCTTTTCAAATTCTGCATAAGGACTATATAGTTGAGCTTCAAACAAATATTGTCTTATAAATCTCGAAAAGCCTTCGTTCAAACGAGCATTCAGCGCACTTTGGGAAAATTGAAATACAAAACGTAGAAAAATGAGCAGAAGGAATAGAATAAGAAATAACTCCATCGAATTCACTCCATGAATAATCGCATCAAATATTTCACCACGTTTGGAATTCGAGTGATTCAACAATTGATAATACTTTCCAATAAACAGCGGTATAATTAACGTGCAACACGACAATAAGATTCCAATAAAAAAGGACAAAATAAAGTAGTATCGATTTTCTAATATAAAATTAAAAATGATATAGTACTTTCCATTTTTCAATTTCTGGAATACAGGCATATCATTCAAAAACACGAATAATCTTAGGGTTTGATAACTTATTTAAATCTAAAACAGGTATTTTAGAACGTAATTCAACCTCTTCTATTAAAAGAGGACTTTTTGTAAATAGTCCAGCAATTGCAACAGGTTTTTTATCAATTTCTTCCAGGAATGAAATACCGTAAAATGCCGCTAAACTGTCCCCACAAGAAAGAACTACCTCATGAATTGTAGACATAAAACGTTTATCCCTTAAAAGCATTTCTGTTTCCCTTTGCAATATCCCATCGGCAATTTCCATTACAATATAATCTGGATTAAAAACATCCAACTTATCTAATAAAGTTTGGTACAAATCCAATAGTTCTTCTTTTGACAACATAAATGTAGATGGGTAACCTGCATCTAGAAAATCAATTGCCATTTGCGCTCCGCAATCATATACCAAGTCCTTGTCTTTGGTATAACACGTTCCAGTTAACTTAATAAAGGCAACCTTCTTCTCCGCTAATGCAATTCCACGTGATAAAAATGCCGCAGTCGTTGTTTTGCCACTATCCATTGTAGAACCAATGGATAAGATAACTTTTGATTTTCCTGGCAATGTTCCTGTAAAGTCACTTTTTGACATCCCGTGATAAACAGTATTGACAATTTTTTCTGATTCGTCAATTGCGTAGCCAAGCAGTTTTAACCTTGTCGGTTCAATGTCATCAAAATCGGCATTCTTTGATTTGACCAATCCAATTGCTCCACCAGCTCCTAAAATATCCAATACTTGAGTTGGTTCATTTGGTATATATCCTTCAAATTGAGATGTCGCATATCTGTGTCCAAATGAAGCAAGTATCTTGTCACCGGGCAGGATTGTAACGTTGCGTTTTGAATCACTTTGTACGGTCTTATGTTTACCAATTTCCAAAACTTCAAAAAGTGCAACATCACCGATTTTCGGTGTATAAATAGCATTGTGATGTGCATCTATTTTTTGGTAATTAATTCCTGCACACGAAATTGTTTTTTTTATTCTCATCTCATTAATTATTTATTAAAAACGATAATTTTCTCACGAATGATTTGATTTTCGAATTCGATTGAAAGGATATATACATTATTAGGAAGGCACGAAACATCAACAAAAATGGACTCATGACTAGACAAAAAGTTTACATCGAAGATTTGACCATTCATATTTGTAATCTTCAAATCAAAATTATCGGGAATGGAATGATTATCAAATTCTACATTAACTAGTCCTTCGGCTGGATTAGGGTATAATTTCAACATGTTTTTTACATTTTCGTTAATTCCCGCATTGGGATCGGTGGAATATTTAATGGTAACTAAGTCTCTTTGTTGATTTTGATTTATAGAACCTCCACTAACAAAAATCTCAGTATTATTGACGAACATGGTACTTGGGATATCCTTCTTTCCCGCCATTCCTTCAAACCGGAAAGTTTTATAAAGGATTCCGGATTCGTGATATGCTAAGGTTATGAAATCGTAATTAGCGCCTGTTGATGTCAAACTATCTGACTCACCAACCAAAATGATATCGTTAGACGCATTAATACGTAATTCTTCCACAAGCTCATCAGAATTTATTGTAGCACTATATTGATCTTCCCATATTAAATTTCCAGATGGATCATATTTAAGAAGAAGTATGTCATCGTTCAATGTAGACGAATTCGCATCACTATCCATATTTCCACAAACAACGACATTATTGGATTGATCGACGGCTACAAATTTCCCAATATCTGTTCCTTGTGCAGTACCATTAAATACCTTACTCCATAATTGATTTCCGTTAGGATCATATTTAATCGTTACAACATTTGTATCTGAAATTACAGTTTGAGTCACACCTGTTAATATGACATTTTCATTTTGATCGATTGTCATAGAATTTATTTCATCATGTCCAATTCCCGAAATGATTTTTACCCATTGTTGAACACCCGATGTATTGTACTTAATCAACAAGCCATCATAATTTTGACCATTAAAAGTTCTTCCCGCAACATAAACACCCGTTGAGCTGCGCACGCAGAACTTCGCAATATCATTGGCATTATTAGTTCCATTGTAACGACTGGTCCAAATTAAATTCCCATTCAAATCCCATTTTTGAGTAAGTACATCCTCATTAGCTGTTGTAGTCGGATCACTATCACTTTTTCCTGTTAAATAAATAAATCCCGCGGTATCAATCACAAGCATATACGCTTTATCCGATGCACTTACGGTGGCATAATCATAGTTACGTGTCCAAACGGTATCTCCCAGTGAATTATACTTCACTAATTTGACATCATATGATGTTCCCGAATTTTTCACAAATCCACAAGTGTACAGGAATCCTTGTGGATCCATAGCGATGGACATTGCTTCGTCGATACTTCCCGTAGTAGAGGTGCCAGAAAGTGTCGATATCCATAAGGTTTGTCCAAAAGGATTTATTTTCTTTAAAAGGTAATTTCGATCTTGCAAGTATTGCACAGTATATCCCGCAACGTATGTATTCCCTTGACTATCGACAGTTAAAGCATGACTATTATTTGAATTATCACCTTTAGAAATGTACTTTTTCTCCCAATTTGAGCTCAGACCTGACGAAGAAAGTAGAAGGTATATCCCATCTCTTATCGGTACATTTTCAGATGAACCGGTAACTAATACATCGTTGGAAGCGGATAAAAGCATGGAAGTTGGGACATCATTCGAACTCGCTGAAGATGAGTATACGTGACTTCCTGAAACAGTGCCAGATGAACTAATTTTTTGAATAATAAAATCAGTTGAAACAGATGCACTTATATCCGTATCAGACCAACCTAAAACGAAAATCGTCCCTGTATTATCAGAGAGGACATCAACAGGAACATCATCGCTAGCGATAGATCCAATATAATTGGCAGACCACATTTGTGTACCAGTAGTTCCATTATATTTTACTGTAGTAATATTGTAATTATAGTTTGTTGTAAGGTCAAAATCAGACTGTCCGGTAACGATAACATTTGCATTTGGATCCAAACATATGTTCGTAGCCCTGTCGTCATCTAAATAATCGTAAATCGCCTGCCAAACAACAGTACCAGCAGTGTTGTAAGCAACAGTTACATAATCATAATTAATATTTCTCGATCTTCCCGTAACATAGATGTTTCCATTAAGCTGATTAACGACCATATCCGTTGGACGATCGTGATGGGTTCTATCTAAAATTTTCTCCCAAACAGTTGCACCAGTTGCGCCATTGTATTTGATGGTTAGATAATCATCATCAAAACCATTAAAAGATCGTCCCGTTACATACACATTGTTTTGTGCATCCAAACAAATTTTAACAGGTCTGTCGGCTGCATTTCCAGATCCATTTTTGAGGATGGACCACAACACCGTACCTACACTATTGTATTTTATGGTTATAAAGTTATCGTTGTTGGTCGCAGATGCATCTACATCTGTCTGTCCTGTTACGTAAACATTACCATTTGCATCAACGGCGATTGAATTACCGCGATCTGTTTGATCAGTGTTTATATTTGAAAGATATGATTGGACCCACAACACTTGTCCATTTGGGTCTACCTTTAAGGTAACCATATCGGTTCCAGTTGCCCCACCTCTTTGATAACCGGTCACGTAAATAAAGTTGTTAACATCTGTTACAATATCTAACCCCTCATCCATTCCATTTCCTGGACCATCATAGGTTTGGCTCCAAATAGTGTCTCCGGAATTTGAAATTTTCATTATTAAAATATCTTTATTCACTCCTGCATTCACAGTATACCCACACAAAACCACGTTACCCTGGTTATCTTTTGTCGAAGCATTAATTGCAGCACTATAATCACCTTGTCCAGATTCCTTATTTTCCCAAATTTGACAAAAACTGTTCCAACCTAAGCTCTGAATAACGATGTAAAAAAGAAATTTTTTCATTTATTATATTTTGTTTCAGACAAGACTTTGAGTCTTTACAAAAAGTTTGGTTCTGTTTCATTTTTTTTTGTTACTTTAGGACTATTCATTTTTTTTATTCTCAAATCCAACCATTTAATAAAAATGCCGTTTTAACATCATGCCAGGAGAAGTTCAAATTTTCGAAGCACTAATTGACCGTTGTATTCAACGAGATGAAAAGGCACGAAAAGAACTTTATGATTTGTTTTCTGCACAAATGTTTAACGTTTGTTTACGTTATGCGAAAAATAGAAGTCAAGCAGAAGATATTTTTCAAGATTCCTTCATTAAAGTCTTTGAAAACTTACCTAAACTATCAAATAAAAATCAATTTCCAGGATGGATTAAACGCGTCTTCATCAATACCGCAATAGATAACATTCGAACCAATAATAAATACGAGTCCAACGAACATTTACACGTAATCGATCATTTTTCAGATGTTGAACCGACGATTCTTGACGACATGTCACACAGGGATTTATTAAACCTTGTGCAAAACCTTCCGCCAAGAGCAAAGATTGTTTTTAATTTATACGTCATTGAAGGTTACTCGCACAAAGAAATCGCCGAGGAATTGGGTATTAGCGTTGGGACTTCAAAATCACATTTGTTCGATGCGAAAAACATATTAAAGAATAAACTAATATTACAAGAAACCAAACTATTCAGTATCGTTAGTTAAAAAAATGAAAAGAGAATTAGATCCATTTGAGTCCAAATTAAGGGAGAAACTTCAGGGAAAAGCATATTTCCCAGAGGATATTCTATGGAAGCGATTGAACGATGAACTCGTACGATCGGATCAAGTGGTGTATTCCCAAAAACGCTATTGGATTCTTGGAACGGCTCTTTTGGTTCTTTTATCCCTTAGTACAGGATATTTCATCGGATTAAATCAACGCGAATCAGCTCCTTTAGCTAAGAAAACATCGGTTGGATTAAGAAAAAAGACGAAAATCGCCCAGCAATTGAGCGAAAAAAACAACAAAGTGGATCTGGCTAAGATGTCGTATACGGACAATGAAAATAAGGTCAAATTTTATCAGCCTTCGACAACGCCGTTAGCAGCGAACACAGCTAACACCTTGTTTAATGACAATCCTTTAAAAGAAAAAACCAACTCAACGAAAGTCAATCAAGTTGAAATGGTACAAACCGAGTTAAACGGAAATATTCAACTGATAGCAACGACGAACGAAAACAGCTTCGATCCTTTACTTACTGTTTCTCCCAGTTTTTCCTTGAACGGGAGTGATTTAGCACCACTGGATTTCCCCTTGGATCGATTGAACTTATTAAAATCAGCGAAATTAACATCTGAGCATCCAGCTTTTATCAATCGCCTTCAAAAGAAGCATTTTCCAGTTTTACTTTCAGCAAGTTTGGGGGTAGAAGCTAATTCGAATAACCGCTTTACGTCAAATCAGGTTTATGGAACCAATTCTCCGTTTTCAGGAAAAGAAAAAGGATTAACAACGGCAAACGTTCGACTTGGCATTCAAGCGCAACTTGGTAAACACCTAGAATTTAGCACAGGAATTGGCACATCACATTATTCAACCGAACAAACGTTACAGAACCAGGCGATTGGAGTAGATCCATTTCATCACCATCTCAATTTCGAATCTTCCATCAGTTCTTTTCAAATTCACGAAGATCATTTAATGGATGACCCTGAGGATCACGAAGAAAATGAATTAAATTTCCAAGATTCGACTATGTTTCATTTGAATTATAAAATTTCCAACACCATAAAAAGTATTCAAGTACCCATCACAGCAGGATATGTTTTTCAATGGAATAAATTCAAATTAAGCATGAAAACCGGTCTGATTTATAACCACATTACACAGGCAAATCAACTTGTAAATATTAGCGGATTTAATCCGATTCGAACAAATGTGCAACCACAACTAGTCGCTACTTCATATTTTCAATTGCTTCAAATTGGCGCTGAATACCCCATTTCCAAACATGCATCCATCATGTTCTCACCTAGGTACACTTATGCGCTTAAATCCATTTCCAAATCAACCATTCTCCGTCCAAATTTCCTCGGAATGGAATGTGCTTTGAAATTCTACTTTTGATTTAGCTCGTTAGAAAGTTATAAACTTCACGTTTTTTTGGCATTCCGTTGAACCAAAGCTTAACTTCGTTGTACGGAAGCTCACTAAACGACTGCTTATGAAATTTTCTTTTCCTACTGAATCAAAAAAACACACGCGTTTTGGACTGATTCTATTGAGTGCCTTAATCATCGGTTTATGCTTTATGCTATTCAACCCAAACGCCGTAACCAAACCTAAAAAAAATCCATATGCGGGACTTTTCACTAGAAAGGGAAAGCAACAAATCAAAATACAAACTCTGCTTCAAAACAAGGCAGTTCCTGTTTTGAAATTAGCTAACGACCGTGAAAAAACAGTTAAATTATCGAATTTAAGCATCTCGTCCGTTGTGGAAAACGGCGTAGCTAAAACGCGCTATGACATGCATTTTTTCAATAATCAAGATCGTGATTTAGAAGCTGAATTGCAATTCCCATTAGCGGATGGTCAAACGATTTCCTATTTTGCGATGGATGTCAATGGTGAAATGCGACCGGGAGTAGCAGTTGAGAAAATAAAAGCACGAATTGCCTATGAAGCTACAGTGCGACAAGGAATCGATCCTGGATTGATTGAAAAAACGCAAGGGAATAATTTTAAACTACGTGTCTTTCCTGTTCCGGCAAAAGGAACAAAGCACATTGTTATTGAATACATGCATGAATTAGTGATGGATGCAAAACAAGCATATTACTATCTCCCACTCTTTTTCAAAGAAAAAATCCCTTCATTCTCCTATCAAATTTCCATCATAGGTGAAGCTGAAAACCCAACGATTCTTCGGTCCTGTTCGGAAGATTTCACCATTTCTGAAGTGTCCAAGATCTACAAATCCTCCGTTCGAAAAAAAGATTTTTTGGCGAATAAACCCATAGTCATTCAACTTCCAAATAGGCAAAATGAAACAATCGCCGCTTGCGAAGAAAAATCCGATGGTATTTTCTTTCACACGAACCTAAACCTCCCGCAAAAATATGCGCGAAAAAAAACACCAAAGAAAATCACTGTGTTATGGGATGTCTCTAGCTCCCGCTTTTTATCCCAAATCCCCAAAGAAATTAGTTTATTAAAAAAGTACCTCCGATCCATGAAAAAAGGAACGGTTGAACTCATTCCTTTTGGATTGAAAACATTCAAAAAACAATCCTTTCACATTAAGAATGGACAAAGTAAGGAATTAGTAGAGGCCATCAAAAAATTAAGTTACGATGGCGGAACGACCTTAAATCAACTTCCTTGGAATTCTTGTGAAGGAGAAGAAATTTTGTTTTTTACCGATGGACTTCAAAATTTAGGAAGTTCACTGACTCCAAAAACGACCAAAGAAATTTACTGCATTCAAAGTGCGATCAAATCGGATAATGGATTTCTTAAAAATATTTCCCGTAGTTCACATGGAGAATTCATCGATCTCTGTTCCTTAAGTGAAAACGAAGCCTTGGAACGATTAAATTCCAAATCACTTCATTTCATGGGATTCGAAGCGGATCCAGCCTTGAAAAATTACTATCCAAGTACCGGGCTAGGTCAGAATGGAATCCTTTCTGTTTCTGGAAAATTAAATAAAGTACGTCCCTTCGTGACCGCAAAATTTGGAATTGGGACAAAAGTTCTGCTAAAAACACGAATTTCACTCGTGAGCGATAAAAAAAGTCCAAATGCGAACTTGGATAAAATGTGGGCAATTCACCAATTGAATGAGTTGCAAGAAAACTCAAAACAAAACGAAGCACAAATTCTGGAAACGGGATTGAAGTACCGACTTGTAAGTGATTTCACCTCCATGTTGATTTTAGACCGAGTAGAGGATTATGTTCAGCATAGAATCCTTCCTCCAAAAAGTTTGCAAAAAGAATACTTCAAGCAATTAAGGGCTGCTGATAAAGCAGAAATAACAACGCAGAATGACCACCTGAAAAATATAAAAAAGGAATGGAAAAAACAACAAGCTTGGTGGAAAACACATCGCAAGGAAAGAAAGAAAAAACAACGTTCGAATAATCGTCCTGCCCCCATGCCAGGAGATGATGTAGAAATAAGCAGTGATATAACCGTTGGATCAAGCGAAGAACTATCGGCTCCACCTCCACCGCGAGTTTCAGCCAACTCAACGAATCAAACCATGGAATTCCTCCCACCACAAGTAGCTGATGATGAAGTCGCAAATGTACATCTAGATAGTGTGCGACATGGAGCAGACATCCAGTTATCATACGGATTAAGTTCTTCCCTTGGAGCTGTAAGTTATTCATGGGCCAGCGGTATTAATACCAATGTAATGTCCAGTACTTTAGCTTCTGCAGGAACCTACAGCGTAACCGTTACGAATGTGAATGGTGTCAGCACAATAAATACCGCTAATCGCGGTTCATTGAGGGTTAAAGCTTGGGATCCAAAGTCGCCGTACATGAAGCACATCAAAAGTGTTCCGATATCTCAAGCCTACCAAGTTTATTTGGAGGAACGTCAAATATATGCAAGTCAACCATCTTTTTACCTGGATGTCAGTGATTACTTTATTTTCAAAAAACGCTATGCGGAAGGAATTCGTATTCTTTCGAACATTGCAGAATTAGACATGGAAAACCACAGTTTACTGCGCATCGTCGCTCAACGATTCCTTCAACTCGGTGAGAAGAAATTAGCAGTTGCCTTGTTCAAACATTTGATTGAAATACGTCCAGAAGAACCACAGTCCTATAGAGACTTAGGTTTGGCTTTTGAGCAGATTGGCGATTACAACGAGGCGATTCGTTATTTATATAAAGTAGTCAAAGAACCGTATGATGGTCGCTTTGAAGGCATTCACTGCATCGCCTTAAATGAAATCAATAACATTATTGCGCAGCACCCGCGAAATTTGACGTATGATTACATCGATAAAGCATTCATTAAAAAGATGCCGGTTGATATTCGCATTGTACTGAATTGGGACACCGACGATACAGATGTCGATTTATGGATTACAGAACCTGATGGCGAAAAATGCATGTACTCGTACCCATTAACTTCAAATGGCGGACGTATTTCAAATGATTTCACGCAAGGTTACGGACCGGAAGAATACATGATTCACGCAGCAAAACATGGAACATACCACATTCAAGCACATTATTACAGTGATCATCGTCCGTCAGTAAATGGCAAAGCAACTTTGAGTGTTCAATTGTTTAAGCAATATGGAACGACCTTTCAATATAAACGAGAAATCACCCGTAGATTAAATGTAACAGACGATGTTGTTGACCTTGGGGAATTTGAGTTTTAAGAAAGTAAAAAGTGTGTCGTCCCGCTGCAGTTGCACTGCTGCGGAACAATTCAAGTTACACTGCTGCGGAACAATTTTCAAAACAATCACTATTTAAGACAAGATTTTTGCTTATCTTAAATGAATGCAACAAGGTGTCAAACACAACATTAAGAAAAATACCAGCTATTACTTAACACTAACTATCGTTGGTTGGGTAGATGTATTTACGCGTCATAGTCATAAAGATGCGCTTATCGAATCCCTAAGGTATTGAATAAAAAATAAAGGATTAAATGTTTACGCATATTGTCTGATGACTAACCACTTGCACATGGTAGTAAACTGTAATGAGCCTTTTCAACTTAAAGATGTGATTAGAGATTTTAAAAGACATACGGTAAAGACAATCATCGATCAGATAATCAATAAGCCCGAAAGTCGAAGAGAATGGATGCTCAGAGAGTTTGCAGAAGCGGGAGATAAAAATGCTCGGAATAAAACGTACAAATTTTGGAAAAGTGGCAATCATGCAATAGAACTATTCACTGAAAAATTTGTGTGGGAAAAGATTAATTACATCCATAATAATGGAGCCCGTAGCAGTACAACTGCAGCGGAGCTCGAGGGCTTTCTCAAATAAAAGGCGGTTAAAACAAATAATTATTGTACATTTAACCAAAACCTAAGCTATGCACAAGTTATTACTGATCTGTACGTTCGTTATTTCATTCCTTTCCACTGCCCAAAATAGTCCAATCACTTTTGAAGTGGGTGAATTTGGTTCGACATGGACTTGGACTGTCTTTGAAAACATTGGCAACCCACCATTAGAGTTGGTAACGAATCCAGATGTAACAGGAATAAACTCATCCGCTACAGCAGCAAAATTCACAGCACTTCAAGGCGGAATGCCTTATGCAGGAGTAGAATGTGCCCATGGCGATGTAGGAACGTTCACGTTAACACCGTTGAATTGCATCGTAAAAATCATGGTCAATAAACCGGTTATCAGTAACGTGGGAATTAAATTTGCTACTGGATCAGGCGCATCAACTGGCGAATTATTGGTGCCAAATACACAGATTAACAAATGGGAAGAATTAACGTTTGATTTCACTCCGATACTAGGTTTACCAACATCTAGCGGAATCAATCAAGTGATTATTTTTCCAGATTTCCAAAACAGAGCGTCAACGAATATTTGCTACTTCGACAACCTTACCTTTGGCGTTACCGGTCCACCGTTAGGAACACCCATGACACCTGCACCAGATCCAAATTTCGCTGCAGTTGATGTAATTTCGATGTTTAGTAACGTTTACACAGATGTTCCAGTGAACACATGGCAAACAAGCTGGTCACAAGGAACCTTGAACGACATTCAAATTCAAGGGAACGACACGAAAAAATACACCGGACTTAACTTTGTAGGTGTTGAGACAACAGGAAGTAATATTTTGAACGTTTCCAATATGACGCATTTGTACTTGAATGTTTGGACTCCAAACATGACTGAGTTTCGTGTGAAATTAGTAGACTTTGGCAATGACTTAACGTATGCAGGTGGTGACGACACAGAACATGAATTAACCTTCAATCCAATTATGGAGAACTGGATCACATTAGACATTCCATTGACAAACTTCGTGAACTTGGCTTCAAATAACCACATCGCACAGTTGATTTTCTCTGGGAATCCATCTGGAAGTGGTGTTGTGTATGTAGACAATGTATTATTTCATAACGTAGTTACAGGTATCGACGAGACGTCACAAGAAATCCTTCACGTTTATCCTAATCCTGCGAATGATTTTCTAAACATTACCGGGACAACCGAAATGGAACGTTTATCGATCTTCGATGTTAGCGGAAAATTAGTACAATCAACGGAACTAACGGAAAATGCCAACAAGTGCAACATTTCCATGTTGAATCAAGGTGCATACCTACTCGTTGCACAATTGAAAAATGGCACTGTTCAACGTGAACACTTCATCAAAGAATAAGCTTAATTCCCAAGATTCTTTAGCACAGTGAAATGACCTTTTACGGCTGCTTTTACAGTAGGTAATTGATGGTAAGGCAAGCCAAATTCTTCACACGTTTGCTGAACGATTGGGGCAATTTCCGGATAATGCACATGACACATACTTGGGAATAAATGGTGTTCAATCTGGTAATTGAGTCCACCGATGGCTTCTGTCACGAAGCGATTTCCCACTGCGAAATTGGAAGTTGTCTGTAATTGATGCACATACCAGTTTTCTGGAATATCTACCTCGTGTGAAGCGACAAACTTTACGCTTGGGACAATGTGTGCCAATTGAAATACCATCGTCATAAAAAATCCACCGCAAACAAGCATGAATGCATATCCTCCTGCAATTAACCAAGGATTCAGTTCTATCATGACTAAAGGAACCAAAAGAAAAATAGAATGGAAGAATAATTTCTTGATGAATATTTGGAGGATTAATTGAACCGCTTCTCTTTTGGTGGCGATCAAACCTCGCTTTTTGTACTGAACGACTTTGATGAAATCCTTCACTGTAAGCCATTCAAACAATAAGAGTCCATAGATAAATGGCGCATACACAAACTGAAATCGGTGAATCCAACGTTTGGGTTGATTTTCGGAAAAACGAAAGACAAATCGGTGGTGTATGTCGTGATCAATTCCTTCTACATTCGTGAAATTGTGGTGCAATACATTGTGCTCGATGTACCAAATTTTCGATTCCAATCCAATGAACAAAATCGGGATTTCTAATAAAAAATTCCAAATGGGTTTCTTCGCGTAAGCGCCGTGAACTTTATCGTGCATGATATTCATTCCTATCACTCCGAGTAAAATCCCTAGGCATCCAAAACAGGCAAACAGGAGCACGACACTTTCAGATGCTTTCAGCAACAAAAGCACATAAATACCTAAATAGGAAAGGAACAAGGACACGGTTTTCAATACCATCCCTGAAGTTGCATTTGGCTGGATGTGCTTTTCTTTCAAATACACAGAAACGCGTTCACGTACTGTTTCACCAAAGGCAGTATCTTTTTGATTTTGAAACGAATGGCTAAGCCTCACGGATATACGATTTAGGTCAATCAAAAATAGTGAAAAAATAGCTTTTACTGGATTTCAAGTGACCTGAATAATTGTGTATCTTCATTCCGTGAAATTCACCTTCAAACGATACATTCCTTTCTTACCACTGCTTGTTTTTTTGCGGCAGAGTATCATATTAGGTGGGATTTCCCCTCGAAAACTCCCGTTGTTTTTGGTTTACGTTTTTCGGTTTATTGCTTGTGAGCCATTGCGCATCATTGAGGTCCTATTGTTTGAGCGGCGCATTCAAAAACAGGTCTTAAGTGAAGACCCGATATTTATCTTAGGACATTGGCGCTCGGGAACTTCGCATTTGCAACAGGTCTTAAGCGAGGATCCTGCTCATGTCAGTTTGAATTTGTACGAAATGTTAAGTGCTGATCATTTTTTATGGACAGAACGATGGCTACTCCCCTTCCTTAATGGATTCATCAAATTAGTTGGTGTACGTTATTCTTTCCAACGTCGCGCGCTTGATTTACGCTTATGTGGTGAGTTGGATACCGCACTTTGCTCACTTGGTTCCACCAGCGCCTATACGTGGGGACATTTGTTCCCGAAGAAATACCGAGCTTGGATGCGTTCGCATGTATTTGAAAGTGCTCATCAAGCAGACTTAAGTGATTACGACTACCTCATCCGGAAACTTTCCTTTCAATCCGGGAACAAACGTGTTGTGGTGAAATCTCCTGGTGACACTGCCCGAATAAATTCACTTTTAAAATTGTATCCCAACGCAAAATTTGTGTCGATTAGTCGTCCCTCCTATGCTATTTATGGTTCGACTACTTATCTATGGAATGCTATCCAAAGAGAAAACAGTTTGCAATTATTAAACGAGAAAGAAATTTCCGCTAATGTGATATGGACGTACCTAGAATTAATGGCCGCATATGAAAAAATGAAATCTTCGATTCCGGTTGGAAATTTATGTGAAATCTCCTTTGAACACATACATTCACACCCGGAAGAGTCCATTCGATCAGTTTACCAGCAACTTTCACTTGGATCTTATCCCGAAGTGCAATTAAATGCCTTATTTGAGGCCAACAAAGAACACCGACCAGAAAACTATGTCACGGATGCGCTTTTACTTCAATCATTGAAAGATGCTTGGGGAACGTATTTTAAAGATTAAGCTTTTATTCGCGTGAAACGCATCGGAATTGGTCCATCGGGACGCAACAACATCATCGATTTAATTCCAATTGGTTTGTCGCTCACAACCTCGAAGGAATAATTTCGGATGATCGTGGCTAACACCAATAAAATTTGCATTAACGCCATGTTTTGTCCAATACAAACCCTTGGTCCACCGCCAAATGGAATAAAGGCAAATGGATGATGTTTTTCGTCGAATCGACTTGGATCAAAAACATCCGGACGTGGCCAAACGGTTTCATTGTGATGAACGCCATAAATGTACGGAACAACCGTTGTTCCTGCTGGAATTTTCACTCCGTTAAATTCGTCGTCCTGCAGCGCAACGCGATCAATCATCCAGAAGGGCGGATAGGTACGCATGGATTCATCCAATACTTTAATCAAGTATTTCAGGTCGTGTAATTTCGCATAGGATACTTCTTCATCTCCAAATACTGCCTCAATTTCTGCTCGGATTTTCTGTAAATGCTCGGTGTGATGAGCCAATTGGTAAAACGTCCAGGTCGCGGCTGTTGTAGATGTTTCATTTCCTGCCACCAACAACTGAAGAATTTCTACTTTCACCGTCTCGTCATCCATCAACTCTCCTGTATCCTTGTATGGCGTATCTAAAATTAATTGTAGAATGTCGAATCCTTTGTCATTGCTTTTTCGGCGTTCTTCGATGTAATCAATCACAATTTGCTCTCCTTCCGTACGGATTTTATGGTGTTTTTTATCCTGCCCAGTCAAAGCAAACCAAGGAAACAAATACGGTTGCACCACTTTCTTCACCAAATATGCCTGCACCTCCGATATCGCATCAGCAAATTGCTCTAATTCATTTTTCTTCATCTGACTTCCGAAGAGGGATTTTCCAACAGAAAGCAAGGTAAACATCACCATTTGTCGGTGAATGTCCACCGGTCCTTTTGCGACATCAGCATCGAATCCGCTCATGAAGTCCTCCAAAACTTTCAGTTGGATTGGCAGAATTTCCGTTAATCGAGAACGTGTAAAACCCATACTCAGCAAGCGTCGTTGACGGTGCCAATAATCACCATGACTGTTTGTTAGACCAATTCCTTGAAATTCTACGAAACGTTCCGTTTGAATATGTGATTTATGGTAATTGTCATTGTTGTCTTTTAGGACATGTTTCAATAATTCGGGATCAGCAACAACAATCGTTCGCTTCACGCCAAAACGAAAAGAGAACACATTCCCATACTGTTTTCGATACTTTTCGAAAACTTGCATTGGACTATCCAACAAAGCAGGTGTGTCCAACGCAACTTGCCAGGTTGGCACATTCGGTGTATTGGTGATTTTTGAAAGACTCATATTTTCTAATCAATGTTCACAATGTGATGATTCAACATAAATGTTAAAATTCCCTGAACAACTTCAGTCAGGCTTGGATCTTCTATGCCATTCTGCGAAGCCTGTCTAAATTTACGATAATTCGCGTTGCTGTACAATTTGAATTCCATCGAACTGATATTGTCAACGGATTTTACCAAGAAATTCAAAAGTGGAAAGAGGAGATCGTCTTTTTGACAACGTCCAACAACTTCGGGAACGAAATCCTTCAATAAAAATGATTGAAATGCTTTTCCCGTCAACTGACTTAACAGTTGTGTAATATCGCCCATACTGGCATACTGATCACGCGTCACATGAAAAATCAGTCCGAGACTTTCTGTATTTTGACAAATTGAAACGATGTTGTGGGCTCCAAGATTTGCGGGTGTAAAACTCACTTGATTTTGTGCCAAGGTGCCAATGCCATGCTTCAACATAAAAGCCAATAAGCGGATGGAAATATCGAAATTATATCCTTCACCATGTATGGAAGGCGAAATCAATGCTGGTCGAAAAACGCGCGCGTTCAAACCGTGTTTCATCGCGTTAAAGACCAACTGTTCTGAAACCCATTTACTTTGACTATAGCCAAAATCCAAACGTTCCATTTCTTCATTTCTGTCCGTTTCAAACAAGGTATCCTTGATTGACCAACCAAAAATAAACGTGGTTGAGATGTGATTCAGTTCTTTGTGTACCTTTCCCATCGCCAAGCGCAATATTTCATTGGTACCGTCGACATTTATCGCGCGCATGGACTCATAGTCCAAAAGGTAATTCACTATTGCACCATTGTGGTAAATGCAATTCACTTCTTCGTCAAGTTTGTTCCATTCCGCTGGACTCAATCCAAAAGATGGTTTAGACAAATCACCCAACACCGCCTTAACGCGCAGTTCAAATGCCTTCCATAAATCAGCGCTGGGATGAATGGTTTCAAATGCATCGCACAAACGTTGCATGGCTGCATCACGCGTATCCGCACGAACGAGAATTTGAAGTTTTTGATTGGTTTGTTCCAACAAGCTTTTTAGGAGAAAAGGTCCAAAGAAACCGGTTGCTCCTGTCAAGAAAATGTCAGTGCCACCATTGGAGGACTTCGATGGATTCCATTCGAGTTCCTTTGCTAAATCGTAAACTGCGTCCGTTCGCATCATTTCTTGTTCCAGTAAAGAAAACTCTGCGTGTATTCGATTAAACGCTGATTTAAATCGAAATTTTGCTTGCGGCGCCGCTTTTGTTAATCCTTGAACCAGTTCAAAAAGTTCAGACATGGCAATTTTCTGTAGCAAACGCAGGTCGATCTCCGAAGACAATTCCTCAAATCCTTCTCCACTGATGGTTTCCTTTAAATCGTGCGCAAACTCAGCTAACTTCATGGAATCAAAACCGAGATCGGCCAAGGATTCACTTTCAGATCCGGTCAATTGGTATTTGTGAAATAAATGGGTGAAGGCATCTTGTGAAGGAGGAAAATCTACTGAACGTTGATTGATGCTTTCATCCGTTTGTACTCCTTGAATCTCCACACGTGAAACCAAAGTCAAGTCACCCGACAAATAGCGTTGTTTCATGTTCGATCGCATGATTTTCCCGGAACTCGTTTTGGAAATCGTTCGAGCAGGAATGAAGACAAACTCATCCACTAAAATCCCTAAATATTGTTGAATGCGCTGATTGATTTCGGTAACATCCGTAAGTTCACTTCCAGATTTTAGTTCCGCCACCACAATTAATTTTTCGCGACCATGTTCCTCAATATAAAATGCTGCCGAGCAACCTTTTCGCAATTGTTTGTGTTGTTCCACCAATACTTCAATGTCGTGTGGGTAGTAATTTAATCCGCGGACTATGATCATGTCTTTGCTTCGTCCACAAATAAACAATTCACCTTCGTAGGTAAATCCAAGGTCACCCGTTCGCAACCAAGTTTGAGATTCTCTAGCTAATTTCGCGTGAAATTGTGCTTCAGTCAAATCAGGTTGATTCCAGTACCCCAAACATTTGCTGCTGCCATCCAACCAAATCTCCCCTACTTCATTTTCTGCCGCTGCGATTGGTTCATTTTGGATGTTCACGATTTTTACGCGTGTATCACCTAATATCCTTCCGCAACTCATAAACGTGTGAAAGGACTTTTCAGAATTATCGGCAACAGGAAGCACTTCATGACGCAGTAAAGCTGAAGCGTCAAGGTTGACACTTTTTCGACCATAGTTGGAAACGGCCAAAGAGAATTCAGCCAGTCCGTATGCGCCAAAATAACTTTGAGGATTTAGTCCACAGGCAGCGAATTTTTGAACAAAGGCATCGTACGTATTTTTTCGAATCGGTTCAGCAGCTGTCATTAAAAACTGCAAGGAACTCAAGTCGTAGGTCGGTAATTCCTCGTCGGAAATTTTTCCTGGACGCAAACAATATTCATAAGCGAAATTCGGTGCAGACGATGCAGTTCCTTTATATTTCGTAATGGTTTCAAACCACAACGCTGGACGTTGAATGAAATCCAAAGGAGAAAATCCGTAGGTCGTTCCACCTTTCATGGCAAAAAACAAATAGTAGCCAATGAGTCCCATATCGTGGTATTGTGGCAACCAAGAAACGCCGATTGGTTTATGATCTACTACAGCTTGTCCGTTATAAATGATGTTTTCGTGACTCACCATCACACCTTTCGGATGATTCGTTGAACCAGATGTATATTGGATAAATAGGATTTCGGATACCTCTTCTTTTAATGTTAATCCAGATTTCATTCGTGCATCACTGCTGACAATCCAATCTAACGAGGCAACCGCTTCTGACTTAAATGAAAAAGAGGCTATTTTTTTTCGCGTAAGATTGATTTGCATGGACCAATAATACGTTCGGTCCGTTAGAACTGCTTTCGCACCACAGTCCAGGGCGATGAAGTTCATTTTTTGCAAGGATGAAAAGAATCCTTGGTTTGCCGGTGGATAAACTGGAACAGGGATTAAACCGATACGCGCACACGCAAAAAAAGCGCAAATCATTTCCAATCCTGGTGGATAAGCCAAGAGAACACGGTCTCCTTTGACCAGTGATTGTTTTTGTTGTAAGAGTTGGGCGATGGCATAGGTTCGTTCATCAAAACTTCGATAGGTATACGATTCTTTGATTTTTCCTTGTTTATCCAAGAATACATATAACAGCTGTTCGGGATGTTCCGCCAGGCATTTTTTAAATTCGTGAAAAATATGTTGTGTCATGTTATGCGAGCAGCGTTGTTGAAGTGTGAATGTAATTTGTACTAACTTGAAAGTCCATTTGATGTGGTGCATTCAGTGCAATGGATATCATGTAGGGATTGATTTCTAGAGTTTTAATTGAAAGATTTTTTTGTTCATTGGACAAGGTTCGGCAAAACACGGTTTCATTTTCCAATAGTTCAAATCCTTCCATACCTTGTTGTAAAGTAAGACCCAAGCATTTTGTGATGGCTTCTTTTTTTGTCCAAACATCGATGAATTTTCGTTGTTTTTCCATGGTGTCAGTCAGCGAGCGAAAGCCTTTTATTTCATTTTCGGAAAAAAGTAAAGATTCCAGTTTCTCGATCGATGGTTTCCTATTTAAGGATTCGATGTCCACACCAATCGCACCGGCCGTTGAGAATGCAAGAACAAACGCATCATCTGTATGTGAAAGCGAAAAATGAAGGTCAGGAACTTGCGAAAAACTTAATTTGCCAAAATTATTTTGTTCGAATTTTACTTGTTGGATTTCCATGCCCGTTTTTTCCGAAAGGATTCGTTTTAGAAGAGATCGTACAATGGTAAATGCAATTTGGTCCTTCTCCTGGCGAAACTTCGCAGCGCGG
The DNA here is from genome assembly GCA_024643545.1 of Crocinitomicaceae bacterium. Taxonomy (GTDB): domain Bacteria; phylum Bacteroidota; class Bacteroidia; order Flavobacteriales_D; family Crocinitomicaceae; genus UBA952. The sequence goes on from JAHEMR010000006.1 coordinate 101,986, forward strand.
CTTTTCTCCGAGGGACTTAAATCTAACCATGATTCCAAAACCTCGAGTTTCGAGAATTCGCCGAAGAATAGTTCAACCACCGCTTGTTTGTTCATAGAAATCTTAGAAGGATTAAAGATATACTTTCTTTTCATGATTCAGTGAAAAACAAGGCCTTTGAAAATCCAATGCCAATTATCCTTACTTTTGAGAGAAGGAAATAAACATAAGAAATGGGTAATTCTACTGGTGATTTTGAACAAGCAGTAGCGATTCTTAAATCGTTTACAACCAAGGATATAACCCGAGGGAACAAGTTATTTTTTAGCACGCTTTTCATATTATGGACGAGTTTAGTGCTAAGTCATTATTTTTTCGTTCAGTTTCGTTGGGGACTTTTAATCTCCATTCCGATAAGTACGCTCTTTATGTGTCGCAGCTATGTGATTGAGCATGACTGTGGACACGGAAGTTATTACCGATCTCAGACAAGTAACTTCATCGCTGGAACCCTGATGGGATTTGGAATTTTAATTCCCTACTCTCTTTGGAAATTCATCCATCACAGTCACCATATGCATGTAGGAAATTTAGACCAACGAGGATTGAATCCTGAAATTTGGACCATGACTGTTCAGGAGTATCAATCCTCACCTCTACTCAAAAAACTTGCTTATCGTTTTATGCGCTCAAAATTTACGCGATTCACGATTGTTCCAAGCATCAATCTCGGACTTGTATTTCGTTTCATGCATCCCAAGTTTAATTGGAAAGCAAATGTGTCCGTGCTTGTTCATGACTTGATCTATGTTTTCCTACTTTGGAAACTTTCGTCCTACCTATCTTGGACTGAACTCTTAGTAATTTTTTATGTTCCGCTGGTGCTTTTTTATTTTGTGGCCTCATATACTTTTTATGCGCAACATCAATTTGAAGAAACGTATTGGGAAAATGATTCCGAATGGAATTATCAAAAAGCCTCTTTTCATGGAGCGACATTTATCGCAGCGCCAAAATGGTATTGTTGGTTAACAGGAAATGTTGTCTACCACAACATTCATCATTTAATGTCTGGGATTCCATTTTATCAACTTCCAGACGCAGCAAAAGCATTGGGTCAAACCATTCCATATCGATTGATTCCGCTCTCCGAAGTATGGAGTATGTTAGCTTTAAAGGTTTGGGATGAGGAACAAAAAAAATTAGTTCCCTTTCCAAAAAAATAACCTTAGGAAAACAAACCAAGGTAATAGGTCAACCAATATGCTGGAGAAATTAACAAGGTCATTTCATAAGCGCTATCGTAAATGAGTCCGGCAATTTGCATGGAAAGCCCAGGTTTTTCAAAGGCTTTTGTTTCATGGTTGAACGATTCAATGTAACGCACTCCCAAATTAAAATTGATAAAATAGAATAACAAAACAAATCCCGCATAACTAAAAATGTAGGTGAATGCATGAATCCGATCTGCGTTTGGAATGAACATCAGTGCGATAATGCAAATGGAATTGACCAATGACAATAACATGAGGCTTTTTGGTCGTGTCATTGCCCTTCGACTAATGATTAATTCCGTCGAATTTTTCACTTCGAGGTGGTGTTTACGGTCAAACCATCCCAAATAAAAGGAAGCGGTGCCAACAACCAGGAATGCAACGAATATCGCCAAAAGAAAATTTCCTGCTTCAAATTGATCCGCTACAAAAAACGCTGGCACGCAAAACGCAGGACCTTCCACCATTGATCTCAACGAAATCTCCAAGAATTTCGGCAACTTGAATTCACGGTAATACATGTCTCCTTTTCGAAGTCCACTGAAGAATAATCCTGTTTCGATAAGTCCATGAACGAACGAACTTGCGCAGAATATTACCAGGTAATTCCAACCAAAAGTATAAATCAACCAAGCCGTTAAAATCAGTATAAATAAGAATAAATGGAACGTAGTTACGCCATGAGCTTTGGTTGTGAGTCGAACAGAATACATAAATAAATGATATGAACAAAAGTAAGCTTTACGATGAAACTAAATTAGGAGGAAGTCACATTTAGAAATGGAGGAATATTCCACGTGTTAGAACTTTTGTTGAATTATCGAAATGATCTAAAGGTGAAAAAGATCCATTAAAATAAAATTTAGTAATTTTCCATCCATGAAAAAATGGCTTGTATGGTGTATTAGTTTGTGTTTTCTACAAGTTGTTTATGCACAGCGGGGAAGGCAACATGGACACAAGGACAGCATCGATTTAACCTTTAATGGAACAAAAATAAATCCATATCAACAAGAATTTGATTCCACTGGAAAATGGCAAGTGAGTGGTTATGTGGATGCGTATTATTCACACTACAGCGATACGAGCAATGGAAATGGCTTTCAAAAATTCCCAACGATTAGTCCGCGAAACCAGCAATTTGGATTAAACATCATTCAACTGTCGGCAAAATACAATTCCGCGAAATTCAGATCCACCATTACCTTATTTGGTGGCGATTGTCCAAAATCAGCGTGGTCCAGCGATTACAACTACATTCAAGAAGCGAACCTAGGTTTTAACCTTTATAAAAAACTTTGGTTGGACATGGGCTTTTTTCGCACGCATATTGGATTGGAGTCCATTCAAGCCCGTGAAAACATCACGATGAGTTTGGCCACAACCACCTACTTTGAACCGTATTATTTAAGTGGAGCAAAATTGACTTGGCAACAATCAGATCGACTCACGTTGCAGCTCAATGTATTCAATTCCTTCAACCAATTTGTTGAAACCAACAAAAACAAAGCATTTGGATTCTCCATGAGTTATGCGCCCACAAAAAAACTGAATATCAGTTATTCCAATATTGTTTGTGATGAATCAAACGCAACAGCACCAATTCACCAAACGCGCTTTTACAACAACTTTTGCATGACTTTTAAATCCACAAAATGGGTGCTTGGATTGGAAGCAAATTATGGTTTACAAGCTCATTCCAGTTTATCCGATCCAAGTCAGATGGCCATGATGTTTAGTTCGATTGTAGCAGTGAAATACCGTTTTACTCCGCAACTTGCAAGCTATGTGCGCGGTGAATTATTCCATGATCCGAATGAAATACTTACCGGACCAGTTTTGAACGAGAATCATGCGATAGTCGGATTGGAGATTGTAGGAATGACTGCCGGAATTGAATTTAAACCGATACCAAATAGTTTTGTCCGGATAGAATGCCGAGCGTTATCCAATTACAATCAACATATTTTCCAATACCAACAAGCGCCATCAAAAATCCGTTCGGAAATTAATTTCGGAATGGGTGTTTGGTTTTAATTCCATTTATTCTTCAAGTAGGCGTATCTTTGTTGAATGAACGCGCATCAATCCAAAATCAATTCTGTACTTTCCGCTATCGGATTCAATTCTCTAAATTCCTTGCAGGAAGAAACGTTGGAGAAAAGTGTCACATCTAAAAATGTGCTCATTCTCTCTCAAACGGGATCCGGTAAAACCTTTGCTTTCCTCCTACCCTTGTTTTTGAATTTAGATCCTGAAGCAAAGCACATTCAAGCCTTGGTTCTTGCACCTTCCCGCGAGCTTGCCTTGCAAATTGAAGACGTTTGGCGTTCGATGAAAACCAATTTCAAAGTATTGAGTTGTTATGGTGGACATTCCATTTCGACAGAAAAGAAAAGTTTGACTGAAGCACCAGCGCTACTCATTGGAACACCAGGAAGAATTTGCGACCACATTTCACGCGGGACAATTGATTTATCCATGGTCGAGCAATTCGTTGTGGATGAATACGATAAATGCTTGGAATTCGGATTTGATGATCAAATGAGTTACATCAACGAAGAATTTCGATGCATCGAGAAATTGACCTTGGTATCCGCGACGGAGCACAAAGAATTCCCCAATTACCTATCATTTGACCATCCAGCTGTAATCAATCAGTTGCATTTATCAGAAGATCCAGACATTACCTTTTGGAAGTTTCCTGTTCGAAATCAGAATAAATTTGAACGATTATTTGACTTACTCTGCTCTTTTCGAGGTGAATTAAGCATCGTTTTCTGTAATTTCCGTGAAGCGACCGAAAGTGTATGCACCTATTTAGCAGAAAATGGTTTTGATTCCATCGTTTACCATGGCGGCATGGAACAAGACGAGCGGGAACGAGCGTTAATCAAATTCCGAAATGGAAGTTTTCACACCTTGATTTGCACCGATTTAGGTTCCCGTGGATTGGATATTCCAGAAATTCAACACGTCGTTCATTTCCAGTTTCCACAAAGTGAGGAGGCGTTTATTCACCGAAATGGTCGAACGGCTCGCATGAAAGCCAATGGTTCTTCCTACTTGTTCATGAATCCAGGCGAACGCACACCGGATTACCTTCAAATGCCGCGTGAAGAATTCAAACTTCCCAAAGAAATGGATGCTCCGGTAGAAAGTCCTTGGATTACTTTGTACTTCAGTGGCGGAAAGAAAGATAAGATCAATAAAATTGACATCGTTGGATTTCTCGGTCAAAAAGGGGGAATTACCAAAGAAGATATTGGACTTATTACTGTTCAGGATTTCAGTTCCTATGTGGCTGTGAAACGAGCAAATGTGCGTGAATTATTAAACAAAATTAGACCTGAAAAAATCAAAGGAAAGAAATTGAAAATCGACGTTTCCAAGTAGCTTTTATTACAAACGTAGTGCTTTCTTTTTTCTTGATTTCGTGAATTTCTGTTGCACGTAATTCGACAACAATGCAGAGCCAGTTCCAACGATTGCTCCAGCAAGTACATCACTTGGATAATGAACTCCCAGATGCATCCGTGAATATCCCGCTGCACTTGCATATAAATACGCCGGTGCAATCACATACCATTTTGGGAATGCTAAACTCAAAGAAGTAGCCAATGCGAAAGCACTCGAAGTATGACCAGATGGAAAGGAATAAGAACCAGCCTCTACCTGCTTGTCCAAATACGGATATGTCACAAAAGGACGATCGCGTTTAAATGCTAATTTCAATGCAGTCGTTGTAATGGCATTCACACACAAAGCTTCCACCATGAATATTCCTTTACTTTTTAAACTACTGTCCTTGTGAATGAGTCCAAGCCCCAAAACAGCAATTGGCGCCCCAATACTCATCGGACTCACACTATTCGTGATGAATTTAAAGCTTGGATCCAAGGACTTATTTCGTTCTAGGTTGATTTCCTTCAGTAGATCGATGTCCCAGTTTTGGGAATAGGCATTAGCTGAAAGCAACAATGCTAACATGAAAAGAACCTTATGAAATGATTGATACATCGTGTTTATAGAATTGACAATAGTTTTCAAAGATAAAAAAAGCGTCAACGTATTAATTTGACGCTTTAATGCAATTATATAATATTGGAGATTTTTATTCTTCACATACCTAAAAACTACTGTGGCAAACACAATACGTAGAGGTATTTACTCGTTTTAAATCCTTTATGATCCAGCGTCGCTTCCACTTTTAACGTGAGCATAGTGGTATCCATTACTTGATTGTGCCAATGTTCATGAAAGGCGTAAGATTTTGCTTTTTCTTCAGAAGTCAATGATAAATATTCCTCTCCCGTAAAAGCATTCGCATATGTTAATTTGTATCCGTACATATTCCCATCTCCTACAATTGTCCCTTCCAAATGCAAGGAGTCGTTGTACGGAATAGTGTCATTTGCTATCGGCTCCATGATTTCAATGGTAGCCATTGTTGCGTCACCTTTGTGACACGCGCTTAATAGTAAAATAGCAACAAATGCTGCCGAACTAAAAATTATTTTTTTCATGTTGTTTTTTTTTAATTAAGTAATTTACATTGAGTCCGAAGACAATTTTTTGTTGAATGGCACCTTGACTTAGACTCTGAAACATGGCTTTTTGCGCTTGCAGAGAAAAAAGCCAATGGTAGGTTAAAAGGTTTACGCTTGCTTTTACAGAACTTACATAGCCATTGTTTGCTTGTTCCATTAAAATGGAACCTTGATACCTGCTTGAAGCAAACCAATCTTGTTGAAATCCACATGACGTGATTAAACGCGCACTGTTAACCTTTCGGTTGTAAATGAAAACACTTGAAATTTGGGTGGAATTGCCATAGCGGAAAGAAGCCTGATCCGTTCCTTTTAAGGTATGACTTGCTTCGGCTTGAATGGAAAAACGGGAATCCAAACGACGGGTGTAATTCGCGAGTAAGAGTCCATCCCAAGAACCGGTTCCCGGGTACAAATTTTTCAATTCAAGGGGGTAGTTACCGGATTTCCCAAAAGGCATTTTTATTCCAAATCCAAGGTTTAGAAAGTCCTGTGTGACATGCATGGAATCTTTACGATCGATCAAAGCATAGGTCAAGAGTAAATTCGGATCGCCGATTCCTTGAACCAACGTCGCGTTAAAATCGGTTTTTTGTCGTGCCACTTGAAAAGGAATCGTCCCATAGATTTGTACTTTACGTCCAAGTTGCGTACGAAAAGTTAAGTCATTTTGCCAAAATGTTTCTGACGAATGTTTGATCCCGTACAAGTAAGAATCGAAGCTTCGCACTTGGGACCTCCATCCCACCAAATGGAATTGATTCGCGGCAAAAATCCCGATAGATGCATTGCTTCCAACACCGCCACAAAGGTCGCAAGCTGAAAGTTTGACATAGCTCAAAAGCATGCCAAATAAATAGAAATATTTCATTGAATGATTGTTAATTAAACAGACTTACAGAAAGCTGTTTCTTAACATGGCGGATGAAAAACCGATGGAATGTATTTAACTAGAAGACTTTCCGAATAACAAAAAAAAGGTTGTTTCCGTAATTTGGCTTCCTTCATCAACGAATAAACTTCTGGGAAAACCGGTGATTCAAAATCGGCAGTTTCCAACCATTTTATTTGTTCCAACGACCGAGATGATGTTTGCTTTTTATCGTCGAGTTTCGCCTCTGCTTTTTGCAATTGTTTTGCAAGGTAACATTTTCCATTACAATGCATTTCCGGACGATTTTTGTTCTCGCATTCCATCCGTGCAATCTCGCGCTGATTCATGCGAAAATTTACTTGCCAAAAGACACCGTAAAAGGTTTTACTTAGTAAAACTGTGAGGAGAAATATGGTGCTCAATATGCGCATTGTTGCAAATTTAGCAATTAAACGAATGAGAAAATATGACAACAATCAGTTAAAGGAAAAAACAGCCTATTTTTCTTGAATATTATTAAACAAAATGAATAGCATCCGCGCATATTTCTGTTTATAAGTAAGTTTTTCTGTGTTAATTATTGGCCTTACCTTTGCGAAATTATTTGAGAATTGTTGAGTGTTTAGATGAAAACTCATGCCTTTTTTAATTGTAAATCATTTGTGAATGAATAATCTTATGCAGAAATTAACATCCAGTCACTGTAAATTGACTTTCTTTTTCCTATCCTTTATCATTATAGGATCAACAGTGTTCGCTCAAAGTCCTTTATCACAAGGAAACGAGCAAAACAAACTTCAAATCCCTTTCAATCACCACCTCGATTTGAATCAACTTGGTCTACATGTTACTGACACATTTGATTGGGAAATTCGCGATTCAAACAACGAAGTAGTTGTGAATCAAAGTAATGAAAACCTAGATGCTTATTCATTTTCAATTCCCGGAACATATTCGTTATCCATCTCAAATATTGCAGAGAAACAACCATCGGAATGCAATCATTCAAGACTTCCACAGTCCTTTGAAATCACTGTCTCCAATTACGAAGTGAAATTTGATGTGCTTAACCTAAGTTTTTCGAATTCACTCACAACGGAAAATTTACAAAACGGTTTATTTCTTGATGTACCCGTTACCATAAACATGTACAGTAATTCTACACAAACCATTGATTTTAACGCAATAAAAGTTATGGTTCAAGGAGTTGGTTGTGCTATTTCTGCAACCCCTGCAGGTCAAGATCATACGTTGACTTCAGGTCAACACAACCTTCGCTTTTCACTAAAAGGAAATTCCATAAAACAGAGCTACATCATGATCGATTTCATTGATCAAAACGGAGCGATTACAACTTACTACCACCCGCAAACATTATAATATGAGTCAGTCAAATTTTACGAATATGCACAAAAATTATATTGCCAAATTCCGCCTTATAACCATTTTGTTTTTGGGAGTTTTTTCAACCACAAATACCATCGCACAATGTGGATTCCAAGCAACTTGTCCGAATACGGACTATTTGAATTTTGGTATGGGATCAAACACAGATGCGGCCTCCATTGAGTACGACAACTTTATTTCATCGTTCCACTCAACCGTGGTAAGAACTTCGCAAGGAACCTATAAAGTTTGGGGTGAAGGAGTAGCAGGAAACGGTGTTGACAACCTATTAGCTCCAACAGAAATCAATGTAGCAAATTATCCGGGACTCACAGGAACCATATTGAAGGCTCATATTGCGTCAACATATACACCCGGTGTACAAGGAATCATTTTAACAACGACAGGTTTGTTTGCCTGGGGAGCAGAAGGAACTGTTTTACATTCAAACCTTACAACTTCCAGTGCATTTCAAAAAATCACTGTTGCCGGAAATACGCAAGGCTTACCAGCTGGAGTTTTACCTACAGATGTAAAAATGTTATTTGTAACTCCTCAAACAATTGCGCTTACTACCTGTTCTGGAAATGTTTTTGTTTTAACTCAAACAGCAGAAAACAGTGGTACAGGCCTTAGCGGAACACAAACCGCAGCAAATGCAACAACTTGGCTTCAGGTAACCACCTCGGCAACTGGAAATCCAGCATTGACAAATGTTATTAGTGTACGCGGATCACAAAAGACACTTTTTGCCTTGACTTCAACAGGTCAACTTTACACTTGGGGAGCAGAGACCTTTTTAGGTAACAATACCGCAATGGCTAGCCGTACGCGCGCTACCCTTATGACACTTCCTTCTGCGAATCCAATAAAAATGATTGGTGCAACCCGCGATGATTCTAACTCGAAATCAAGTTATTATGTACTAAATGCCAATGGAAATTTATATGCATTAGGTGGCAATGGTATGCGTCAATTAGGAGATTGGACAGCAACAGACAGACTTTCATGGATTCAGCCACGTTATACTTCCACTACTGGTCCGGTAATGGCTAATATTCATTGGATTTCTCCTAATGAGCATGATTATAAATATGCTGCAGTCAATGTACTGACAAAAGATTCTCTTAACTATAACTGGGGAGATGCCAACAATTCAATGTTAGGCAGAAGCTCTACATCTGCTCAAGACCCAGGCATGCCAAATGGAATTACAACTTCCGAAAGAATTCTTGCTGTTGAAACCGGTGGTCACACCTCAATGCTAGCAAAAAAATGTGAGGACTATTTTGGTTATGTAGGACACCGAATCCGAGGAAGTATGGGAGACGGGACAAACAACACCACTACGGAATCTACCTATACCTTTGCTACAGCTGTAGTATACATTTGTGGTGCAACCAATGTAGAGGTAAGCATTTCTGGAACTCCTGTTTTAAGTAGCACTGGAAATTACTGCAATGGGACTACTATTGATATTACTGCAACTCCTCCAGGCGGAACCTATAGTTTGACAGGTGCTGCAACGTTAAGTGGTAATAACTTAACATTCACTGGAACAGGAAACAACTCCGTAAACCTTGTTTACACGTACAATGTACCAGGATGTCCGAATCCTGTGAATGCAAGTTTACCTCTCACAGTGCAAAACTGTGCCATCGCCGAAGCCGGACCTGCAACCGCATCTATTTGTGCTGGAAGCACTTATACAACCGCCGGTAGTTCACAATTCGGAACAATAACTTGGACAACCTCGGGGACAGGAACTTTTATAAATGGAAATACGAATACAGCAACCTATACACCTAGTGGTGCAGATATTTTAGCCGGTTCAGTTACTTTAACAGTAACAGTCGTTGGCGCATATACCTCAACGGACCAAATCGTTTTAACGATTTCGACTGCACCAACAACAGGAAACAACAACGGAAATCAATCCTTGTGTGTAGGCTCAAATACAACTTTGGTTGCATACAACAGTAGTGCTGTAGATATGGATGGTATTGACGACTACATCACCGCACCGGCAGGTGTTTACTTTGAAGACAACACCTTTACCATTGAGGGTTGGGTTTATGTGAAAGGGAATAATATTTGGCAACGCTTAATTGATTTTGGAAATGGCGCTGGTCAACAAACCGTACTTTTTGCATTAAGCGGTGGTACAACGGGAAATCCTGTTTTTGAATATTACACTGCGCCAGGTCAAAGTGTTTCGATAACGAGTTCAACGACAATTCCACAGAACCAATGGGTGCATTTAGCGGCCGTTCGAAATGGTTCAACCGCAACAATTTACATGAACGGTAACCAAGTTGCTTCAAGTAACACTTGGACAATGAATACGGACAATGTTAGCCGTGCAAATTGTTATATTGGAAAAAGCAATTGGCCAGACGGATTGGCAAATGCTAAATTTGGTGAACTTCGAATTTGGTCAAGCGCTAGAACCCAAACGCAGATTTTGAATAACATGTACATCCCTGTTTCTCCTCAAACAGACTTACGACTTTTATACCGTTTTGATCAAGGATTAGCAAATCAAACGAATACTGGTATCAACACAGTAATTGATCAAAGTGGGGCGAACTATAATGGCGGTAACCCAGCGAATGGGACACTCTCAAACTTTGCATTAACAGGTTCAACTTCCAACTGGACAAATGGCCGAGTGACAACGCAAACTGGAACTTGGTCTTCAGGAACCCCTGCTGTAGCATCCATTAATTCGACTACTGGAGTAGTTAACGGACTAACTGCTGGAACATCTTTAATGACATACACCGTAACAGGTTCTGGTGGATGTGCCAATGCAACGAGCACGGCAACAGTTACTGTCAATTCACAACCAACGGCACCAACAGTTGTAACGCCACAAATTATTTGTCCAAATAATACCGTTGCTGACTTACAAGCAACCGTTGCGAATGGAGAAACCTTACAATGGTTTAGTACTGCAACAGGTGGTACTGCTCTGGCTTCATCAACTGTTTTAGTTGCTGGAAACACTTATTATGCTCAAGCAACAAATGCGAATGGTTGTTCTAGTACGAGAACTGCTGTTGTAGTTTACTCCAATAACGCCTTGAGCTTTGATGGTTCAAATGACCGAGTGAACATGACGAGTAATTCCATTGCCGATGGTGCTACTGCATTTACCATAGAAGGTTGGATTAAACCAAATAACACGAACTGGGATAATCAATATCACGCTATTTTCGGAAATCAAACAGGAGGTTCTGCAAATACTAGAAATCCTTCCTTTTACTTGTTACAAGGTAAAATCCACGTGGATTCATATGAGGACAATACTTTGGTTCGCTATGATTTCCTAACAAATCAAGCTCTTATCCTTCAAAATGTATGGAGCCATATTGCATTGGTGAAAGAAGCTAATTTGTATAAAATATACATCAATGGTACTTTGGCCATAACCAACCCTGCTCCTACAGCCATAAACATCACAGGTCCTTATCAATTTGGATTTATTGACAATTACTATGCAGGATTACTTGATGAAGTTCGTTTTTGGAATGTCGCACGAACACAAACCGAAATTCAGGCTACCATGAATAATGAATTGGTTGGGAATGAATCTGGACTTGTTGATTACTACAATTTCAATCAAGGAGTCGTGAACGGCAATAATACCTCCATAACTACATTACTTGATAATTCAGCACCAGCTAACAATGGCGCAATCACTAATTTTGCTTTAACTGGAACCAGTAGTAATTTTGTATTGGGGTATTTACCTCAAATTACAGGAAATACAAGTGTTAATGCTGGATCAACCTTACAATTATCTCATACATTCTCAGGGGGAACTTGGTCTTCATCAAACAATAACCTAGCAACCGTTAATTCATCAACAGGTGTTGTAACAGGTGTTGGTGCTGGCACAGTTACAATTACCTATACGTTTTGTGGTCAAACCACTACCTATACCGTAACCGTATTTGCTCAATCACTTACCGTTAATTCATCTGGAATATCAAGTTTTGCTTCTTGCCAAGGAACGGCGTCTACTGCACAAACATTTACTGTTTCAGGATCAAATCTCACAGCAAATGTTACAGTAACTGCTCCAACAGGTTACGAAGTGAGCTTAAGTAGTGCTTCAGGTTACGCAAGTTCCGTAACGATTACCGCAAGTGGAACCTTGAGCGCTACAACCGTTTACCTAAGAATTGCTAGTACAACTGCAGCAGGTTCTGTTTCAGGATCTGTAAGTATTGCATCAACGGGTGCAACAACTCAAACTTTTACAGCAACAGGTACCGTAACAAATCCGCCAAGTGCAGGAACGCTTTCCGGAACACAAGCCATTTGTGTAGGATCTAACACAACTTTCTCGTCAACGAGCACCGGAGGTACTTGGTCAACGAGCAATTCGGCTATTGCAACGGTGAACGCTTCTGGTATTGTATCTGGTGCGTCAGCTGGAACAGCAACAATTACCTACACCGTTACAGGAACTGGTGGCTGTGCAAATGCTACCGCTTCAAGAACAGTAACCGTAACAGCTGCTCCTTCTGCAGGAACAATTTCTGGAACAACAGCAATTTGTTCAAATGGATCTTCGACACTTAGTTCAACCGTAACAGGTGGTGCTTGGACTTCTGGTACTCCGGCAGTGGCAACAATTAATTCAAGTACTGGTGCAGTAACAGGTGTTGCAGCAGGTACTTCAGTAATGACATACACCGTAACAGGAACTGGTGGTTGTGCGAATGTTTCAACCACAGCGACAGTAACCGTAACAGCTGCTCCTTCTGCAGGAACGATTTCTGGAACAACAGCAATTTGTTCAAATGGATCTTCGACACTTAGTTCAACCGTAACAGGTGGTTCTTGGACTTCTGGTACTCCGGCAGTGGCAACAATTAATTCAAGTACTGGTGCAGTAACAGGTGTTGCAGCAGGTACTTCAGTAATGACATACACCGTAACAGGAACTGGTGGTTGTGCGAA
>JAHEMR010000007.1 GCA_024643545.1 Crocinitomicaceae bacterium
TGTTTTGCAAGCAGACCCGATACGAATCAACGACACCGTCTGAGTTGTTATCTAGTGGCACTTTTACGTCACAGAAAATGCTCAATACATTTCCTAAGTGGTTCGTAAATTCATATTTCTTCGTGCCCAAAAGTCGCGTATAACTGTTAGGCGTCACTGTTGCGGTGAGTATGTTCAGATGGTCGTCTTTCGTTCCCAAACGGGAAGAACCAAACATGTTACGCTCCACCAATAAATATTTTGCCGTTTGTGCACTGGCTAAATGCTCATACATAGACACCTGATTACCCTGAGCATCGAGAATATAGTATGTTGATTTTTTCAAGCTTACCCCTGTGTTGTCGTAGACATGCTTGGCAATGCGGTGGCCCATGGCATCGTAATCAAAACGTATGTATCGTTTAGATGTGTCCGAACCGCGTTGGATCTCTTTGACCTTTCCATCAACTCTCCAGACAATTTTAGAAATTTCTTCTTGTACGTCTTTGGTTAAACGCCCCTCCTCATCGTAAGAGTAATTGTTGTTGGTGTTTATGACACTTATCGTTGAGTTAAAGGTGCCCATGTCATCAATATCCGTTAAATCAGTGGTGGAAGCAACAGCATCGTTGATGTGATACAATCGGTTACGCTGCAACATACCATTGGCATATTGATATTGGTAACTCATGTCTTCAATTTTGGTCCCATCACGCTTGTGTCGCTCTTGGGTCAAAATGTTCCCCATCGCATCGTATGTAAACGCATTGAAATAAGAATTGTTATACGTCGTTGGGTTCCAAACATTCGAACTAAAGCCACTTTCATAACTTCTAGATGCTTTGAGCCTGTTTAACTGGTCATACTGATAGGCATTTAACATCGGCATCGCAGCACCCGTTGTTGGGTCTGTTAAGCGCGTTTGCATATACCGAATGTTGCCATTAAACAATTCTGAACTATTACTCGCTGGATGACTGGAAGCATTCACAGAAGCAATAGGCGCTTGTCCGTTAATTGGTGTATAATCGTTATTGAAATAACTCAAGCTAAATGCAGCTAAATCTTTTCCGAAATACTGATTTGGATTGGATCCAGTAGATGGTTGAATTCCATCTTTCCCTGGGTCATTCTCTGCTGATATGGCATTGATTCCTTTCATCCAACCTTGTAAGTTATAAAGGTAATCAAATCCTTGTAATTGGTCCTCTCCTATTTCAGTTCGTGCTAATGGACCATGTTTGTAATAATAGTAGGCGGCATCCTCTTCCCAATCGGAGTTGTAAACGAGTTCGTTTTGTAAGGCCGATGACAATCGAGCGAGTGGCATGATGGGCGTTTGAGAATTGGTATATGCCGCCGTAATTCGGTTATCTGCATCGTATAAATAAGCATGGTGCCATTGGTCTGCACTGCCATTTTGCACACTCATGCGCAATACATTTCCGGAAATTAAATCATAACGGTAATCCATGCGCTTGTAGCGTTGGGAAGCCAAGGAAGCAAAATTCATCGCCATTTTTTTATTGTCTTGAATGAGGGTGCGCAAAAACATACCATTATTTAAATTTAACCAATTGATGTTTCACTGCATACATGGCAATTCCGACCATGTTTTTAGCCTCGATTTTTGCCATGATTCGTTCACGGTGAGATTCGACCGTCTTTCGTGAAATGAATAAGGCTTCTGCTATTTCTTTACTGGTCTTCTCTTCACAGATGAGTTGAACAACTCTTACTTCCTGCTTTGAAAGAACAGAAGTATTAAAGGATGGGAAAACAATGCTATTATTGAGGAATTCCTGGATTTTCGATAGTGGAACCCGTTCACTTAAATAATAACCTATTTCCATTACCTGTTCAATCGCTGAAACAATATCACTAATTTCCTGAACTTTTAACAAATATCCTCTACCTCCATTTTTCATGAGTCGGTCGACAAATGCTTCGTTATCATAAGAACTTAGTCCGATAACTTTGATGTCGCTATACATACGCGTTATTAATTCCGTTGCTTCCCAACCATCCATGTTTGGCATTTGCATGTCCATAAGGATCACATCAATTTGCACTTGATTGTTATTTTCTTTCAGCCAATTGATGATTTCAATTCCATCTGAGGCTTCGTGCACCACATTAATATGTGAGTGATCTTCAAACATTTTGATAATTCCTTGTCGCATGAGTTTTTGGTCATCGACAATAATGACATTAATTTCTGATTTCATTGGTTGGTATTTTAATCAAAATTTCAGCCTTTCCTTTTTCATCCATCCCATAACTGATATTTCCTCGAAAGTTATTAATTCTGGATTGAATACTTTTTAATCCACTTCCTTTTTCTTGGCGCAAAAGGAGTTGCACCTGTTCGTTATTCAGTCCCTTACCAATATAGTTAAAGGCTATTTTTAAGCTGTCATCGGAACGCATGACCGACAATTGAAGTTGTTCGGTATGGCTATGTTTTAGGATGTTGTTGACAGTTTCAAGAATAATCCGATACATGTTAAATTCAGATTCTACCGGATAACGAAAACCTTTTAAATTACTTTGGTAATCAATCGTCATTTTACCTGTTGATTGAATCGTTTTCATCAATTCAACAAGCGTTGTATCTAAACCCATTTTGACCAATGTCGGTGGCGAAATTCGACTGGAAATACGACGTATAGTATCAGCTGTTTTCTCAATGAATTCGGATGTTTCATTCAGAATTCCAAACAAGCGTTCTGGTTGATCTATTCGATTTTTCGCATTGTAAATGTTTATTTTTAGAACGGTTACGAGGGCGCCAATTTCATCGTGAAGGTCCATGGCAATCTGCGCACGTTCTTGTTGTTCAGCCTGAATAGTGGCTTCATTGATTTGCCTTTCAAAATTAATTTCTGCGGTACGTAACGCTACCTGTTCACGTTCCAAGCGTTTTTTAAATGCACGGTATAGCAAATAAAACGCACCCGACATGAATACGAAAAAACCTGAAAAAATGAGAATCAGGACTAATAATGTGTTGTTTTCGGTAGTTTCCAAAAGGCGTATGCGATGAATAATTTAGTTAAACTTTCTACGATGTTGTGAAGAAACCAAACTCCCGTTATCATGAGTTCGTCAAGAAAAGAGAAAAAAATCAATGAAAATGAACTGTAAAGAAATAGAGTAAGTACAAATTTTTCCTGCGTTTTATGCATGGAACTAGGAACGGTATAAGATTGGAGTGAGGCTATAAAGAAAAGTACACAAAGGATGATATTATAGGCTATTTGTGTAAGCCATGAAACCTCAAGAGATGATGTTCTATTCATTTCCCACATAAAAATACCCCCTAAAATAACAGCCATACCCAAAATCAACTTCCGTATGTAGCTGTTGCTAATTATACGGTAAAAATAAATCGTAAGACAAACGAGTTCACTAATGGCATACGCATTGAATACCGCATGATTATTATGAAATAATCTTTCAAATACAAGTAAAAATATCGTTGACAAAACAGAGAAAATCAATAAACAAATGATTTCCAAATTGAATTTTTTTCGCTTATAAAGCAAGACGCCAATAGGAATTAATCCAGTAATTATCTGAGAATAAAAAGTGAAACGATGTAAAATTATGAAAGACAATATATCACGGGTTTATTTATTTCCGTACAATTTAGTATTTTAAACGATTACTTACCTTTTGCCACTGATTTTATTAGGGGTTTACCCCCTATTATATGGGGCTTTTTACTAGTTGTGGGAAAGCCTGAAAACCTAACTACTCATCGTTTATTTTATGCTAAATCAACTAAAACCAAACAAATTTCCGTACTTTCATTCACTTTGAAAAACATGCATTCATGAAAACACTGCTTTCCGCCTGTATCAGTATACTCCTCTCCTTTCACTGTTTCACACAGGCATCCACCTACAACCTCACCGTGAAAGTTGCTGGAATTGCGGTGAAAAAAGGAATGGTAGAATTTGGACTCTTTCGGGATGCGGAGAAGTTCACGAAGGTAGGCGGAACCTATCGGATGTTACGCGTGAAAGTCGATGCTACTGAAGAAACGGTGACTTTTCACAACTTACCGAAAGGAAAATACGCGGTGTGCATTTATCTGGATGAAAACAACAACGATCAATGCGACAAAAATTTCTTCGGGATTCCAACGGAACGTTTTGCGTTTTCAAACAATTTAAGGCCGATGTTAAGTGCACCTTCTTTTGAAGATTGCTCCATCTATTTGAATGAAAATAAATCCATTGTCATTCGAGCGGATTACTAATTTTGAGGAATGAAATCAACTCTTCTATTTTTTATTCTTTTCAGTTTCGGCGCAGTGGATGCACTGTTCGCACAAGATTACCGGATTCATTTTTTACAAAATGGTAAGGAAGTCCCTGTACTCAATGAAAAGGTCCAACTGTTGAAGAAAACCTTTCAAATTCAGGTTGAATTGCTAAAAGTCGATGGTGTCTATGGCGCATGTTCCTTCAGTGATTCTTTGTTTCAAATTGCTTTAAATGAATCCTTACCCGAATCGGACCTCATCCAATGGAAAATCGCCGTCGAGCCAGAGTACAATGCTGACAAAGACATGATCGTTTCGACGGAAAGCTATTTTTACTGGTTTTACAATCCAAAAGTAGATACTTGGCATCGCTTTGATCCAGATCCCATCGTTGAGAAAGGACGCGTTATTGGAACGAAAACCATCGAACGTATTTTTGTGTCAGAAAACTTAAACAGGGATAAAAAATCCATAGTAATCTCTGAAATGAAAGAACCATTGTACTTTATTTTCTTTCTAATGGACAAAAAAAACGAGGCCGTGTACAATCGAAAGCGTATCCAATTGGATTTTAACTAATTATCGGTTTTTTTCAAAGCCCATTCGCATGCCATTCGCTGTACTTGGAAAATTTCCCTGATCGTAAACAAGTAATCCATTTACCCATGTTTGATGGATTGATGATCGAAAGACTTTCCCTTCAAAAGGTGACCATTTACATGCATACTGTAATTGATTTTTATTGACAATGGTTTCTTTCTCCAAATCAATTAATGCTAGGTCCGCAAAAAATCCTTCTCGCAAATATCCCCTATCTATAATCCGGTAAAGTTCTGCTACATGATGACTCGTTTTTTGTACTAATTTCTCCAAACTAAGTAATCCATCTAAATGCAATTCCATTAGTGCCAACAATGCATGTTGAACCAACGGACCTCCTGATTTCACATCAAAATAATCTCCCGTTTTTTCACTCCACGTGTGCGGCGCATGATCGGTAGCGATGATGTCGATTCGATTTTCCTCAAGCGCTTTCAATAATCGTACATTGTCCTCCTTTGTTTTTATGGATGGATTCCATTTGATTCGATCACCCAACGTTGCGTAATCTTCCTCGTTAAAATACAAGTGATGTACACACGCTTCTGCCGTTATTCGCTTGTCTCGCGGATGTGCATTTGCTTCAAATAACTCAGCTTCCTCTCCAGTGGATACATGAAAGAAATGTAAGCGCACATTGGATTTTTTCGCTAGTTCGAGTACGCGTTTTGTTGCAGTCACACACGCTTCACTTGTTCTGATTTTTGAATGAAAAGAACTTGGTATGTTCCTGCCAAATTGTTTGAAAAACTGCTGCGTTTTTTCATGGATTATGGCGTCATCCTCTGAATGTAGGGCAATTAGAGAATCTGAGCGCTGAAAAAGTTGTTCCAAGAAATCTGGATAGTTGGCCAAAATCCCCTCTTCATCGTTGAAGTATAATCCATCATCGGTAATACCGCAGACCCGTTCATTGTCGATCCGCAATGCCTCTTCTAAATTCCCCTTTGAAATCCCCATGAAAAAGGAATAATTCGCGATTGAGGTCTGATTTGCCAACTGGTATTTCTCTTCCAATAATTCCAAGCTCAAGGTGTTTGGAACCGTATTGGGCATATCCATAAAGGAGGTAATTCCACCCGCTACCGCAGCACGGGATTCCGAATAAATCGTTGCTTTATGTGTTAATCCTGGATCTCGAAAATGCACTTGATCATCAATCATTCCAGGAATAAGCAGTTTTCCAGCCACATCGATTTCCGTTATTTTTTGCCGTTTATCGACACCAATATCTTTGGCTATTTTTTCTATGCGTTGATTGGAGATCAATACGTCAGAAATGATTCGTCTTCCTTCATTGACGAGTGTCGCATTTTTTAAAACTGTTTTCATGAGGAGTGAATTAGGGATTACAAACGGAACAATACATCGGGTCTTCAAAAACTTTTCCATCTCCCCGCGTTTTCTGCTGTGAATGTTGACATGCTTGACAAGCAAATCGCTCAGTCACGATGGAATCTGTTGGCATTTTGCAGAACGAACATGGTAAACCGGGAATTCTTTCCACCACATCAAATCCGGGGGTCAAACACAAGGGACAGGTGTTTTTTACTTTTTCAATCAATTTTTGGCATACGCGTTTAATGACACTCATCCGTGTTGGATTGTACATCGCACGCATGTCCGTTTCTGCATAAACGGATCCATATTTTTGTTGACACGCATGAAATTGAGCAAACAGCTCATCGTTTGAACGAGCATTTTTGAAAGCTTCTAGAAAATGAGTAGCCTTATCCTTTAAAATGATTCCATGGCTCGGGAATTTCACTTCAACCATAAATTCCATGAGCGCTTGTACATTCGGAATTTCACGTCCCAAGAAATTGGTTTCAGTCACCAAGGATTTTGCTGTAATTTCTATGTTATTTTTCTGATCAATTAAGATCAGGATTTCTTCATGAGCGGGAACACCGAATAAAAACGGATGCGGCCCAAAAGAACCCTCGGTTGCAATTCCTAATTCACTTTGCGCAAGGTTCATTCCGGCAATGCACTTTTTGCGAATGGTTTCTAAAGGGCTCCCTTCGCGTTCGATTTCACCAGAAAATGTACCATAACAGTCTGTATTAAATCCCTCAATGGTAAAGCAATTGACCCCAAGTTCTTTTTCCAAAAGTGGAGCGATGGCTTGTTCTTTTCCATGCATAGAGGCAATAAAAAGCGATCTATCTTTGAAGAAGTCCATGCGTTCATTAGGGAATTAAACGTGCCAATGAAAATTCATAGGACAAAACTGCTTTTTGGCACTTGGTTAACACTTCTAAGTATTTCAATTTCGCTTGAATGAATGCCAACTCCCGTGCATTCACTAAGAAAAGTGAACTTTCACCTTGTTCGAACATGCTACGTTCAGCTTCAAACAATTGACGTGAATCCAAAACAGTTTGACGGTAAATATCTAACTGATTTTGCGCGTTTATGGCGTCGTTTTGTGCTTGTTTTATTTTTGCTTTGATGTATGCCTGATTATTGAGGA
Organism: Crocinitomicaceae bacterium; assembly: GCA_024643545.1. GTDB lineage: Bacteria > Bacteroidota > Bacteroidia > Flavobacteriales_D > Crocinitomicaceae > UBA952. Next base: position 7,329 of record JAHEMR010000007.1, read on the forward strand.
GCGTCAAGCGTTCATCTTGAACTTTCAATTTAGCCAATTCAAACTCACCTCGTTCTTTTCTAAAGAGGATTGGCATTTCCAGTTGCACCCCTATTTTATTGTTGTTGGGACTTAAATTGGTGATTGGATTATAATTAATCGGTTCATTTATAAAGTTGTAACTGAGATTTAGGTTTGGTTTTAACTGTTCTTTTTTCAACTTTTGATCAATTTCCAAGGACTTTATTTTCAAATTATTCATGTTCAAATAGGGATGATTTCCAGCCAAGGAATCAATCTCCATTTCAGATAACTTGGTGAAAATCGCTATGGACACCGAATCGAGTTCCAAGGGCAAGGTTGTATCATCCAACTCCAAAGGTTCCTGAAATTCTGTCCAGAGGAAAGTTTCAAGTTTCACTTTTGCGTTCAGTAAATCCGTTTGGTAATTGTTCAGTAAAGATTGTCGGTATTGCACTTGAATTCGCGCCTCTACGGTATCAATGATTGGTCGATCGCCGAGTTCAGCTGTTTTTTTCACACCTTGTAATCGAACGAGTGCCAATTCATATGAATTTTGAAGGACAGCCTTTGAGTAATGTGCTAGAAACCAATCCCAATAAGCGGATCCCGATTCGTACACCAATTCGTTCAACAGTAAACGTTGTTCTAAGCGTGTGCTTTCTTGGTATATTCTTGATTTAAACAACTCAGCTCTTCGTTGGTCAATCATCATCCCTTGTCCCAAACTAACGGAAATTCCACCATACCAAAGTCCACCTGCTGGCGTCTTACTCTCCGGACTTAAATAAGGACCACTATTGGATTCAACACCTGATTTCACTTGAATCCCATACCAGGTTGGAATGGATAATCCAGCATTCAATTTTTGATAATTTGTGACAGAATTGTAGTTTTTACGGTCAAATTCAGAAAACAACTTAGGATCAAATCCGCCTTTTGCTTTCAATAATTGACGTTCACCCATTTTAGGTTTAATTCCAGCTTGTTGCACAATTGGGTGATTTAACAAGATGATTTCATAGTATTCTTTTTCAGTTAAAACTGTTTGTGACCAGCTAAACGAGAGCGAGAAAAGGAATGAAATTGCTAGAATGGATTGTTTCATTTTTTTGTTTTTTCTGATTTTTTCGTTTGATAAAAATTAGGTGGGAAACCATTAATTTTCCGCCACAATTCATATCCGACTAGTACATTATCCAATAAAATCATTGACTTCGCACCGCCACCTACGCGCAAAGCTTGAGGCCAATCTTTTTCCTTTTTGTTCGGTGAAACGAGAACTCGGAACATTCCTTCCTCGTTCGCAAAATTATCAATGGCAAAAATCTCACCACCAAAGGTTCCAAAGCTCGTATTCGGCCAGCCTGAAAAAACCATTGCCGGCCAGCCATCAAATTGAATGCGTACGTTTTGACCTTTTTGCAATAAGGGTAAATCCACCGGCTGAACAAACATCTCAATGGCCAAATCATAATTTTTAGGCATAATTGTCGCGATGGATTCGCCTTGTTTGATGGTCTCTCCGATGCCACTAGACAAAACCCTTGTGATGACGCCATCCTGCGGCGCTAAAACGTAATACATTCCATTTCGGATGGAATAATTCGCGGACATATTTTGCAACTTAATGACATCCACCTCGGTGTCGTACAAAGATGAAAGTGTGGAGAATTTATCTGATTCTGCTTTTGACACTTCATCGCGAAATTTAGCCTCAATTGACTGGTATTCTACACGTGCATCGATAATGTCATTGGCACTTTGCAAGTATTTTTGCTGGGCTGCAATTTGCGAAGCTTGGGCTCTTTGAAAGGTCAATTTTCGCGTTTCTAATTCCGTCAATGACTTTAAATTATCCTTATATAATTTTTCAAATCGCTCTACTTGTTGTTCGGCAATTCGCGTATTGATTTGGGTAGTATGAAATTCGATGCTATCCGTCTTTAATTTAAGATAGGCCTGATTTAACTTAAGTTTCGCCTGTTGTAGCTTTAACTTACCTGTTTCGATTAATGCATCAATACGGTTATCCAAAGCGCTGATTTTACCACCATAAGACACTACAGACAACTCTTTGTTTTTCAACTGCTTATTCGTCCGTCCAACAAGATCAGGATCTAGGTAACTTTCCTTAATTTCAGAAAGAAAAAGAATGGTGTCACCCTTCTTCACTTGATCGCCATCCTTCACATACCATTTTTCAATTTTACCAGCGATAATGGATTGAATCATTTGCGGACGTTGCTCAGGACGCAAGGTTACGACTTTTCCATTGCCTCGGATGTTTTGAGTCCACGGTAAAAAGAGGATCAGTAAGAGCAAAGCAACTATTGCCCAAACAACGTTGATTAACCGTTTTGAGGATTGTTTACTTTCCACCCTATTCATTGAATCTAAACTCGTTACATTCAATTTACTTTTATTTTGCGGCGATAAATTTAGCATGGATTTTTCAGCTTAAATGTTTCATAATTTCCATCAAAGACGATCGCGCCTTCGAAAATTTCTATGATTCTAGGAAAACGTCGAATGACCTCGAGATCTGAACTTGCGACAATTAGGGTCGATTGGTTCTCTTTTAAAATTCGGTTTAAAATGGTGTTTTTTTGACGACTTGTTAATCCCGCTGAAGGCTCCTCCAATAATACCAATCGTGGATCTCCAATCATTGCACGGGCAATCAAAATCTTTTTGACGATGTCGCGAGGAATGAACTGCACATCCGCATTCAATACTGATTCATACTTATGTGGTAGGGCCTGTATAAATGGTTTTAGCTCCAATTCAGCTACTGCCTCCTCCATTCTCTTCAAATCAATGTGATTTCTACCAAAAGAAATATTATCGATGACACTTCCAAAAATCAACAAATCTTGATCGACAACAGCACCAATTTGTCCCCTTAAAAATTCTTTATTCAAATTTTCAATGGGCAATTCATTAAAGGAAATAGTACCTTGTCCGGGCTCGGTTAAACCAACGATTAAGTGAAACAGTAGATTGCTTGAAACGGATGAGTCCGAAACAATACATACTTTTTCATTCTGCTTGATTTGACATGAAATGTTCGATAAAACGTTCATATCAAAATCTTGAATGTGATATGAAACATTTTCCAGTTGGACAGAAAATCCTTCCGAAGATGCTAATTGATAACCGTTACTCATTTCATCTTCCAATTCCAAATCCGTTACTTGAGAAATTTTTTCAATGGCTGTAAGCACATCGTAAACAACCTCTACACTTAAAATTAATTTTTCAACAGCACTTAATACAAGTAAAATAATAATTTCGGACGCCACGAACTGACCGATATTCATTTGCTGATTGATGACAAGTAAGCCTCCAATAATCAAGAAAACAAGTGCGATGATTACTTTAAAAACAATCAAATAAATGTATTGCTTGACAAGGACCTTAAAATGTTCATCTCGTGCTGTTAAGTATCCATTCAAATGACTGTCCGTTCTGCTAATATGAAGTTTGTTTTTTCCCGACAAACCAAAACTGAAGCGTGCTTGGGAAACCTCTTTCAACCAGTGAGCAATTTTATATTTATAACTCGACTCCTCTAAGCTTGTTTGCATGCCTCGTTGAACGGTAAAGCGTACAATTAATATCAAGGTAAATACAAGGAAAACGCCAAGAAAAATGAAGAAACTATGGTAGAATGACAATAAGACTAGGCAGAATACCAATTGCAATATGGATGCGGTAAAATCAATCAATAATTTTGACAATCCTTTTTGAATCGTTAAGGTATCAAAGAAACGATGGGTTAAATCCGTCGCATACTTTTTCAAAAGTTCCGTTAACTTGATGTGAGGAATGCGTTCAGCAAACTCAAATGCAGAGCGCGTAAAGATCCGTTGTTGGAGATTTTCTGTAATTCTTAATTGAAAAATGTTCAATACACCAGAAAAACCTAAGGATAGTACCACCAATAACACCAGAACAAACCAGGATGTACTCATTTGTCCAAGCTCAATGAAATTGATGATCATTTGAATGCCCAGCGGTAATCCGAGCGATAGAATTCCACTAAGTACAGAAAAAAGATAGATGTTTCTAATTTCCTTGGTGTCCGGTCGCAACATGGACCAAAACCTTGTAAACAATTTTGGTGAACTATTTTTCATTTTTAATTACTTTAAGTATGGTCTCCGTAAAAAAGGATTCTACCAAATCATCCTGCTGATGGATGTTCGTCAAACGAGGTAAATGCGCTGCAAAAAAGCGCTGTTGATTGCTTCCTTCAATCATTGTTGAAATCAACATATTTGGAAATTCATACGAAGGATTAATTTCAAGGATAATCGCTGAAACAAATTCGACAACCTTTTTATACTCCGTGAATGCGCCATTTTGATTCTCGTCATCCACATTCTTCGTAAGAAGAACCTTCATGGACTCATTTATAACGATGTGTTTTAAGTCCAATTCATTTTCCAACACAAGTTCATGCGATGGATTTGGAATGGCCGTTAAAATATGAATGCAATTTTTCAATCGAACTTCTGCATCCGGAATATTTTGTGTGCCCATGTGAATGCGAAACCACATGCACGACCAATACCAGTTGATTAAATACAGTAGCAATTTATGTTTACTCTCGAAATAGCGGTAAATCGATGCTTCCGTGGTATCAATTTCTACCGCAAGCTTTTTGAATGTGAACTTCTCAAATCCAAGGGAAGAAATCATGGAAATACTGCCGTCAAGGATTTTCTGTCCTAGTTCAGAGGAAGTTGGATCCTTTAAGTACAAATGCTCATTCATTGGAATGGACATTTTTGAAAAAAGTTGATTCATTTGAGTTTATTTACGTGCAAATATAATAGCATTACTATTAAAATAATAATTATTACTATTTTATTTGTTAACGTACTGAACAAATGATAGGAAAAAAAGTTTTATCGAGAAGAAAGGAAGTGTTTCGAATTATTGGTAATCCTCCTTCACACAACGCTCTACAATTTTTGCGCTATTTAAAGCCAATGGAATGCCACCACCAGGATGAACGGTTACTCCAGCGAAGTATAAACCTTTTAATGTTTTGGAGAAATTTGGATGCCGATAAAAGGCGGAGAAAGCACTGTTGGATGAATTTCCATAAATGGATCCTTGTTTCCCGAAATAAACGGATTCAATTTTTCTTGGTTCATTGTTCGACTCAACTTCGATGAGTGATTCAATGTCCCGGTTCAATGCTTTCGATAATTTTTCGATGCACGTTTGACGTGTTTCAGCAACAAACGCATCCCAATCTTGTCCGACATTTATTGGTGCATTGACCATTACGAACCAATTTTCTGATCCTTTTGGCGCATCACTTTCTTCCACTTTTGAGGTAATGTGTACGTAAATTGTTGGATCTTTATACCTCGTTTTCGTGGTGAATATCGCCTCAAACTCTGCTTCATAGTCCGCAGCGAAAAAGATATTATGTACACCTAATTCTTTAAAGGAATCTTTGATTCCCCAATAAAAAACAATGGCACTGCTTGATTTCTCTTGACGTAAAATCTTTTTAGGCTCATGCATTCCTTTTAATAGGCGCTCATAGGTGAAATGAACATCCATGTTCGAAACGACGATGTTACAGTCAACTTGTTGTTTATTGGTTCGGATGCCACTTACCTTATTTTGTTCGTGAAGAATTTCCTCCACCCGTTCATTCAAGAAAAATTGGACACCAAGTTCTAAACACAATTGATGCAAAGTTTTCGAGATTTGCACCATTCCTCCTATTGGCATTGCTGGACCTTCATTGAATTCTAAATGACTAATGATGTTTAACAATCCTGGCGTTCGGTATGGACTACTACCGTTATAGGTAGCCATTCGATTTAATAACTGAGCTGTTTTCGGATTTTTGAAGCGAGATTTATTTACCGCATTCATGCTTCGAATCATCCCATAATAAGGAATGCGCAGTACCGCTCGAAATACACCTTTGTTACACCACTGATTCAGACGATGTAAAGATGCCCGAATAAAAACAGGATAAACTGCATGATAATTTTTAGATAAGCGTTCTAAAAAGCGCTCTGTGCGTTTTCGATTTTCACCAAAAGCCATTTCAAAGGACTCTGCTGTTTGTTTCGTACCGACTGGAACAATTACTTGCTGTCCATCTGAAAAGAAATAACGACAGGACTCTTCTAATTGCCGGTAAGAAAAGATGCTTGGATCTTTTTCACACAGCGAAATCAGTTCATCAATTAACGAAGGCTCTGTAAATACCGAAGGACCCATATCGAAACGATACTCCCCCATCCATTTTTCATTTACTTTCCCCCCAACGAAATCATTCGCTTCAAAAACAGAAACATCATAGCCAAGCTTTGCCAAACGAATTGCGCTAGCCATCCCGCCTGTTCCTGCACCAACAATTGCAACTTTCATCATACTTTAACAAAGATGAGGCTAAAAAGTTAGTTAACACGCAAAGTCTTGACTTAATTTATCGCTGTAAAAACGCAGGAATCCCCTGTAAAATCAATGAAAATGACCGGCTTTATTAACAAAATGCCTGATTTTTCAACATTTTGCACATTTTTTTTCGTTGAAACCTCCACTCGCATTGATATTCAGATATATTTGTTACGTTAAAATTTATTACTAATTATTAAAACACGTTATCATGAACAAGGCGGAATTAATCGACGCAATGGCTGCAGCAGCAGGATTGTCAAAAGCAGATGCTAAAAAAGCATTAGACGGATTTGTAGGAGCTACTACAGAAGCGTTGAAAAAAGGAGAAAGAATTTCTTTAGTTGGATTCGGTTCTTTTGATCTTTCTAAAAGAAACGCTCGTAACGGACGTAACCCTAAAACAGGTGAAGTGATTCAAATCGCTGCAAAAAACACTATCCGTTTCAAAGCAGGTTCTGAACTTTCTTCAAGCGTAAACTAAGAAGAAATTTCTACTTAATTAAATAGGCTTCCAATTGGAAGCCTATTTTTTTTGTCTTCATTTTTCGTTCTTAAGAGTTCTTCCCGATACTTCTGAATTTGTTTCTTTTTTCGGCGATGCCAAAAAGTAGTGCAATAAACAAACAGAATATTCTTCTTTTCATTTTATTCTTCCACTTTTTGGCTTGATCCAAAAAGTTCGCAAAAAGATCAATCCCGATATTTCGTCCCGATATTTCGTCCCGATATTTCGGGATTCGAATTCGATTCCTTTTGCAGATTTTACTCTGAATGGGCACACCTCTCTTCAAGCAAAGGGTTTTCTTCGGATTTTGTCACACGATGCTTGGCGCATGAGCTTGCAGCTATGCTTAGCATTCGCGCGTGACAATGCTCCTTGAAAAACATCGAATTCTATGTCGGTCCTAGTTCTATTTATAATTTTTCTCTTCGAAGTGTAAACAACCGTCATTCACGAGATTACTTTCACGCGCATGAAAAGATGTAACGTCAACACTCACAACGAAGTTGCGTAAAAATTTCTGGCTGTTTGAGCCGAGGTACGGGAGCGAGTTTCAGAAATTTTAGCAACAAGGAAGATGAGGGTCGTTTCATCTTTTAAGCGCTAGACCTTTTTGTTACTTTTTGGGGCGATGCCAAAAAGTAAGAACAAAAAAGCATTTTTTTTATACTCACTTTTTGTCCGATTGTCGGACTTGATGTATACTAAGTCGGTGATTGTTTTGGAATGATTTTCCAAAATAAACGCGGAAAAAAGCGTTTCATTTTCACCGCAAGCAATTCTTTATTCCCAATCAACACTTCGTGCTTGTTTTTCACCAATGCTTGAAGTAATTGTTTGACACATTCATCTACCGGCATACCCGTTGCTTGATTATGATCCATCTGTCCATGGGCTTTACCTTCAGCAGTGACTGCATTCGTTGAAATGGGCGTATTGATTTTTCCAGGACAAGCAACCGTCACCTTTAAGTTGTATTCGCTTTCCTCCATGACCAAACTTTCATAATAGCCAAAAAGCGCATGCTTCGAAGCACTGTATGCTGAGCGCAAATGGAAACCAAATTTTCCTGCAATGCTACTAATCACCAGAATTTGTCCGGACTTTTGCTGACGAAAAATGGGTAAGACAGCTTTCGTCATGGCAATGTTCCCAAAGAAATTTACTTCCATGATTTGACGATTGACTTCCATCGATGTTTCGAATGCTGTTGCGCGCTGACTGATTCCTCCGTTATTGATTAACACATCGATTCGTCCGTATTGAGACAGTACTTCCTGTGTCAAAACGTCAATGTTTGCGGTATCCGCCAAATCAACTTTCAAGACCATATGTTGCGCGCTGTGCTGAAGGCTTTCTTTCAAGTCATTGAGTTTATCCACGTTTCGGGCGGACAATATTAATTTTGCTCCTGCGCGATCTAATTGTCGGGCCAACGCTTCGCCGATTCCAGAGGATGCTCCGGTAATCCACACGACTTTTTGATGAAAATAACTTGAATTCATGATGTATCAAAGATACGAAACTCCCGCTTCATGTCGCGCTCTACGAGAATTTAGTTTAAATTTGAAGTCAAATGACGAACATGGAACTACGCAACTTGATTCAACAGCAATTCGAAGAAGCCCAACAAACATTGGTGAATTTTCAATCGGAAGCTAACTTTTCATTGATCGCTCAGGCAGTCGCTGTAATGAGTCAAGCCATTCAAAACGGTGGGAAGATCATTAGTTGTGGAAATGGCGGATCGATGTGTGATGCCATGCACTTCGCTGAAGAATTAAGTGGACGTTTTCGAGATAACCGTCGTGCTTTAGCAGCTATCAGTATTTCAGATCCTTCACATTTGTCTTGTGTCAGCAACGATTACGGTTACGACTTCGTTTTTTCGCGCTTCATTGAAGGACTCGGACAGGAAAACGATGTGTTATTAGGTATTTCAACCTCTGGAAATTCGAAAAATGTCATTCTTGCTGTAGAAGCGGCAAAAGCAAAAGGCATGAAAACGATTGTCCTTACTGGAAAAGATGGTGGCAAACTCGCTGGACTTGCGGACATTGAAATCCGTGCACCACATTCCAACTTTGCAGATCGCGCACAAGAAATTCACATCAAAGTCATTCATTCCTTGATTCTAGGAATCGAACACTCACTTGGACTTTAAAATAATTTTGTAAAAACTTCGTCCGTATTGACGTACATGATTTGTATTCGGATTTCTTTCGAAGCCAGTTTCATGTTTTTCTGTACGAATTCAACCAAATGTCGGCTTTGTCTTCCGGTCCAACGACTCCAAAAAACAACGACCGTATAATTCAAATTCTTCATTTTTACACAAGGAAATTCCAATGGTTTTAGGTGAGGTAAAAGCCTTGATAATGTGATCATAGAATCGCAAGGAGCTTGTGTTTTCGCTGGGAAAACGTCAAAATTTCCGTTTCGATTCCAGTTCAAATTGGGATAACCACCCGCATAACAATTGATGTGATACGAAATCAGCCTGCCACTTGAATCAAAATACATCGCTTGAATGGGCTGCAACAAATTCTTCGCAAGTGCTGGATAAAGGGAATCTAGTTTTTGAACTTCATCCACATACGTCGGCAACAGGGTTTGCTGGTAATATATACTCATGTTCCATTTTCTGCCGTAGGCATACATTTCTTTCTCAGAAATGACCCGAGGATTTTTCATACCCATTGTGCTTAAAATAAGCGGTGTGCAGGCTGTCAATGAAAGTAAAATCGAAATGGAAAGAATGCGAATCTTACGCTGCATGCCGGGCCAACTTTGAATGCTTGCGACCATACAAGAAATAAATCACTAAGCCTAACAACAACCAAATGGTGAAGTAAATCCAATTGGCCAAAGCCAGCTGACTCATCATGTACAAACAGCTCAACAAGCCTAAAATTGGAATGAGTGATAATTTGTTTCGCACAGCCATAATCGTGATGAAAATGGTAAAAAGGATGAAAATCCAGCTTGGGATTTTATTCGCAAAGTGCGACCAGCCTTCGTTTTTAATAGAAATATCTTTCCATCCCTGAGCTTGAATGTGAGATGCCAACAACGTTGCACCTTTTTCCTCCGCATACACCTCGTCCAATTCTACTACGTTTTTACTTGGACTCAAGGATTGATTGATGCTCATCGCTTGCTGTTTCAAGGTTTCGATTTGATCTTCATTCAATTGTAACAACATTTCTTCGGATGTTTTCACCGTTGGTTTATTCTGAATAAAGGAAAAGGTTTCACCTTGGTAGGAAGTAAATAAAAAGGCAATGGCTACAATCAACAGCACGGGCATGAAAATCCCACCATTGATGTACGGCGTTTTGAATTTCCCACGTGGTATATCTGTTTTGTTTTGCAATACGAGTACGCCACCACACACGAGTACAAACGCGAACAAGGTTCCAATGGAACACAAGTCAGTAACCATGGTTAAGTTCATGAACAAGGCCGGTACGGCAACGACAAATCCAACGACAATCGTTGCAAAAGATGGGGTTTTGTATTTAGGATGTACTTTCGAAAAACGTTTTGGCAACAATCCATCGCGACTCATGCTCATCCATATACGTGGTTGTCCCATTTGGAACACTAATAATACAGAGGCCATGGCTACAACAGCACTTATGGAAATGATTCCAGCCATTTTCGGCAAGTGGATTTCATCAAAAACAAATGCCAATGGATCTCCAACCGCAAGTTTGTCATACGAAACAATTCCAGTTAAAATCAAGGCAATAATGATGTAAAGTATGGTACAAATGATGATCGCCCACATCATACCGCGCGGTAAATCGCGTTGAGGATTCTCACATTCCTCTGCAGTTGTTGAAATCGCATCAAAGCCAATGTAGGCAAAGAACACAGCTGAAACACCTTTAAGGATTCCACTCACTCCATTCGGTGCAAATGGACTCCAATTATTCGTGTCCACGTAAAACATCCCAACGCCAATAACCAAAAGAATAATTGCCAATTTGATGAGCACCATAATGTTTGATGCATTGCGGCTTTCCTTCATTCCTCTGTAAACCAACCACGTAATTAATACAATAATGAACAACGCCGGTAGGTCAAAAATCAAATGGAAGCCAAAAATTTGCGGTGCACTCATCCACGCTTCGCGCGCTAAAATCAAAGAAGAGTCCAAATCAACGAGTTCCTTGCCTGCTGCCAATAAGGTTTTTGCTTCATGGAATCCATTGGATGCGGACAAATAATCCATTTGAATCCACGAAGGAAGATGAATGCCATTTGGAATTCCAAGTGCTTTAATGTGAATACCTTCTAGCATATTCGTGAAATAATCACTCCAAGAAATTGCCACCGTAATGTTTCCAATTGCATATTCCATAATCAATGCCCAACCGATGATCCATGCAATGATTTCTCCAAAGGCAACGTAGGAATACGTATAAGCAGAACCGGACACGGGAACCATAGATGCGAATTCAGCATAGGCAAACGCGGCGAATCCACAGGCAATCGCTGTAAACAAGAAAAGGAAAATAACTGCCGGACCACCTTGCGAACTAGCCTCACCGATCGTACTAAAAATTCCAGCACCTATAATTGCAGCGATTCCAAATGCAGCTAAATCCCTTACTTTCAAGTGCTTTCCTAAAGCATGTGCATCGCTGTTTTCATCATTCAAGCGGACTTGCTCTAAAATGTCATGCACTGATTTTTTTCGAAATAGGGAATTCCAAGACATAGGTTCGTTGTTTAGCGGTACTAAAAGTAGGAAATTATTTAAGATTTCTGCAGAATACGAACAGCTTTCCTTTTCATCTGTTACTTTTGTATGGTGGAAAAATGCATAGAAATAAAAGGAGCACGGGTTCATAATTTGAAATCCATTGATGTAAAAATCCCCCATGGGAAATTAACCGTCATCACAGGCGTATCCGGATCGGGAAAGTCCAGCTTGGCTTTTGATACGATCTTTGCGGAGGGACAGCGTCGATTTATCGAAAGTATGTCTTCTTACGCTCGACAATTCCTAGGAAAACTGAACAAACCAGAAACGGAATACATTAAAGGAATTGCGCCATCGATTGCCATTCAGCAAAAAGTCATTTCGAGCAATCCGCGATCCACCGTTGGAACAACGACTGAAATTTACGATTACCTCAAGCTGTTTTATGCGCGAGTTGGAAAGACCTATTCACCAATTTCTGGTAATGAAGTACAAAAACACCAGATCAAAGATGTGGTGGACTTCCTCAGTAAGAATTGGAAAAACGAGGCGATTGCCATTTTATGTCCGGTTACACTTTTTGAGACTGAAACGTACTTAAACAAATTAGAATCACTTTACAAACAAGGCTTTACTAGAGTATACTTAAATGAATCATTTAGATTAATTGAAGACTTATTAAGCACTGATTTCGATGAAGAATTCCTTTTAGCAGTCGATCGATTTACGAATGATTTTAGCGACGAAAGCAATTTAAACCGTTGCACGGATTCACTTGGACTTGCTTTTACGGAAGGAAAAGGAATATGCGCTATTCTTCATCACAAAGAACAAAAACTTCAATGGTTTAGCAACCGTTTCGAATTAGACGGCATGAGCTTTCAAGAGCCAAGTGTGAATTTATTCGCCTTTAACAATCCTTATGGCGCTTGTAAAACCTGCGAAGGATATGGAATGGTACTCGGAATTGATGAAGAACTCGTCTTTCCAAACAGAAACCTAAGTGTGTACGAAGGAGCAATTGCACCCTGGAAAGGTGATTCGATGGGTGAATATTTAAATCAATTAACCTACAACGCAAAGAAATTTGACTTCCCAATTCATCGTCCTGTAAAGGACTTAAGCCCGGAACAATACGCGCTACTTTGGGAAGGAAATACTTATTTCGAAGGTTTAAGTAAATTCTTTAAATTCATTGAAGGTCAAACATATAAAATACAATACCGTGTCATGCTTTCACGCTACCGTGGAAAGACAAGTTGTCCGGAATGCAAAGGAACAAGACTTCGTGGTGACGCTGCTTTTGTAAAGGTCAACGGATGCTCTATTCAGGATGTGGTATTAAAATCCATTGACGACGCCGCTGCGTTTTTTAAAGAACTTTCTTTGAACGAATACGACCGCCAAGTTTCCAAACACATTCTTCCAGAAATCAAACAGCGATTGGGATTCCTTCAGGACGTAGGGCTCGGTTACCTTACCTTAAACCGTGGAGCAAACACCTTATCTGGTGGAGAATCGCAGCGCATTCACTTGGCAACCTCCCTTGGAAGTAGTCTTGTAGGATCCATTTACATTTTGGATGAACCTTCCATTGGACTCCACCCAAAAGACACTGCCAGACTCATCAAAGTCTTACTCAACCTGAAAGCACTTGGAAATACAGTGATTGTTGTCGAACATGAAGAAGAAATCATGATGGCAGCCGATGAAATTTTAGACATTGGTCCATTAGCAGGATCACATGGTGGCGAAGTCGTTTTTCAAGGAGACTACAAAGCGTTGATCAACGCCAAAGACAGTCTGACAGCCAACTACTTACTAGGAATACAGGAAATTCCTGTGCCACAAAAACGCCGTGGTGGAAAAAACCGCATTACTTTACACGGCGCACGTCAAAACAACTTAAAGAATCTCACGCTTGATTTCCCGCTGAATAAACTCGTGTGCATCACCGGTGTTTCAGGTTCGGGAAAATCAACCTTAATCAAATCGCTATTGTATCCATCCATTCGAAAAGAGCTCGGATTGAGTGGAGACCTAATTGGAAAATGCGATGGGATTTCTGGAGATATAAAAACGATCAAACACGTTGAATTCGTCGACCAAAACCCGATTGGAAAGTCGTCAAGAAGCAATCCAATCACTTATGTTAAAGCTTTCGATGACATACGAGAACTATTTGCTAGACAACAACTTGCAAAAATGCACGGTTACAAACCTGGCTTCTTCAGTTTTAACGTTGAAGGTGGGCGTTGCGAAATGTGTGAAGGCGAAGGAAGCATTACCGTAGCAATGCAGTTCATGGCAGATGTCCACCTGAATTGTGACGCGTGTAAAGGAACACGCTACAAGTCTGAAACATTGGAAATCGAATACCGTGGAAAATCCATTTATGACATCTTAGAAATGACCTTGGATGAAGCATTGGCATTTTTCAAAGAAGGACAAGATCGACTTGATGCCAAAATCGTTGAGAAAACACAACCATTAGTAGATGTCGGTTTGGGGTATTTAAAAGTTGGACAATCTTCCAGTACGATGAGTGGCGGTGAAGCGCAACGCATTAAACTCGCATCCTTCCTATCCAAAGGAACGCAGGCTCCTCCTACCCTGTTTATCTTTGACGAACCAACAACAGGTTTACACTTTTACGACATCGATAAGTTAGTGATCGCGTTCAACGCATTAATTGACCGTGGACACTCGATTCTCGTTATTGAGCACAACATGGAAGTCATCAAGTGCGCAGATCATGTGATCGAGTTGGGTCCAACGGGAGGAGAACACGGCGGACAGCTACTTTTCGAAGGGACACCGGAGGAAATGGTAGCAGCAAAAAACACAGAAACAGCAGCGTTTTTAAAGGATAAATTGAAGCAAAAGTAAAATTGTGCATTTATCTGTTAATAAAATACATGGTGTCCAGAATACACATAGCTAGAATCCTTTAACTTTGCATAAAAATACAATACATGTCAGCAGATATTTTCGAAAAAATTCAGGCAAATCGCGGACCTATCGGACAACACGCGAAAGAATCACATGGATATTTTACTTTTCCAAAATTAGAAGGTCCAATTGGTCCTCACATGATTTTCCGTGGAAAAACCCGTTTAAATTGGTCATTGAACAATTATTTGGGTTTAGCCGATCATCCAGAAGTAAGAAAAATTGACGGCGAGGCAGCAGCTGAGTTCGGACTAGGTTCACCAATGGGCGCACGTATGATGAGTGGAAACTCAGATTACCACGAACAATTAGAGCGTGAATTGTCAGCATTCGTTCAAAAAGAAAGCACCATCTTATGTAACTTCGGTTATCAAGCAGTTGTTTCTGCCATTGACTGTTTAGTAGACCGTCACGATGTAATCGTTTACGATGCAGAATCTCACGCATGTATCCTTGATGGTGTGCGTTTACACATGGGAAAACGTTTCGTATTCAAGCACAATGATTTAGAAGATTGTGAAAAACAATTGCAACGTGCAACGAAATTAGCAGCTGAAACCGGAGGAGCAATCCTTGTGATTACAGAAGGTGTTTTCGGAATGCGTGGAGACCAAGGAATCATTAAAGAAATCGTTGATTTAAAGAAAAAATTCAACTTCCGTTTATTTGTAGATGATGCGCATGGCATCGGTACTCTTGGAGCAACTGGTGGAGGAACTGGTGAAGAGCAAGGTTGTCAAGATGGAATCGATATTTACTTCGGTACTTTCGCGAAATCATTTGCTTTGATCGGTGGATTCATTTCTTCAGATGAGCAAGTTGTTGAATACTTACGATACAACATGCGTTCACAAATCTTCGCGAAAGCAATGCCAATGCCTTTGGTAGTTGGATTGTTGAAGCGTTTAGAATTGATGAGAAATCACCCAGAATACAAAGCGAAATTGTGGGAAATCACACGCGCATTGCAATCAGGATTAACAGAAGCTGGATTCGAGATTGGCCCAACAAATACATGTGTGACACCGGTTTACTTGAATGGATCGATTCCAGAATCGACCAATTTGATTTATGACCTACGTGAGAATTACAATGTGTTCTGTTCAATGGTTGTTTACCCAGTAGTTCCGAAAGGAATGATCATCCTACGTCTGATTCCAACAGCAACACATACCTTAGAGGACGTGAAATACACCATTGAGTGTTTCTCTAAAATCGTTGGTAAGTTGAAAGCAGGTGAATACGTTTCAGATAAAATTGCAGCGGTATAATTCAAACCGAAATACAAGAAATAAAAAAAGGAGCTTTAGGGCTCCTTTTTTGTTTTAGATGGAAATCAACTGATGCTTTAAGGCGTAAAGGACGATGCCAGCCATGTTTTTTTTTTGATTTATTTCCTTAAAGCGCTGAAAATCAAAAAAAAAAAATATACATTTGTTTCAGTCGTCACGAAATGTCATTGAGATTGATTTAGAAGGCATGACATAAAAAAAATATTCACCAAATGAATAAACCCATGAAAACAATTCTTTTCCTCACTGTGTTGCTGCTCGCTAGTTGTGAGTTGCAATACCAAAAGCAATTGCATCCATATAACTTAACTGTATACGATGAAAATGGAAATGTCACTGAATCAGTATTCCAAATGTATAAATTAGTAGAGCGAAATAAGGATTTTCTTATTTTAAAATCAGACGATACAGATACCTTATTTTTTGATGATAAAACGCATCTTCATGGAGTGATAAAGGATTGGAGAAATATGCAAACCCGTGAATCGACATTTACAGGTGAATTGACGGTAAATAAATATAAAAAAATAGAAATCACTGGAGTTTGCACTAAACTTATAGGTAGTGAATACCGCGATCTGAAATGGGTTTTAAACTAAATACAAGAGATGAAGCGTATTACATTGTTTATATTTTTGTTGGTTTTGGCAGGGAGAATGAATAGTCAAACCTCTTTTCAATTAGAAGCCGGAATAAAAAGTGGCGTTGCCACTATCTACAACCCAAGTATCACAAACGTGGGATATGTACATGATTATCGTTTAGGCGGTGCGCATGCTGCAAACATTATTCTGCGCAAAAACTGGAAAAAGAATGTGCTTTCTATTGGGACTCAACTGCAGTTTACCAATGTGAAATACCAAAATTTTTCATCTCCAAACTATATTGATTCTTCGTTGTGACAGATGAATTATGTGAACTATTCGAACCGTATGTTTCAAGCGCAACTGATGCTGGGTTTCCATAGGCCCTTACCTTTAGGATTAGAAATTGGCGCATACTTAACCCCGTCATTCCTTTGTGTTTCCATCGAAAATTATAAAACGAGTGACGGTTATTTTGATTTTATTCGTACAAAGAAAAACAATCCTGCTTACAATCGTTTTGTGCTACTCGGTTCCATAGAACTTGCGAAAGTGCAAACCTTGAAATCAGGGAAATCATTGCGCTACACCTTGGGATCAACGATTTCACTCAGTAATCCTGGTGGGGTAAATTCTTATGGAGTGGCGATGTCTCCAAAAGGAAACTTTTCGAGCTTTTACGTGAACGCACAAGCTGGAATTGCCTATCAGTTTCGTTAGGGACCTAAAAAGCCAATTAAACCTAGGTTTTTAAATCCAACAACATAAAAAAAGGAGCTTTTTCAAGCTCCTTTTTTATTTTCTATAAAGTTCTCATTAGCGACTCGCAAACGGGTGATTGTTCACCACTGGAATCTCCAAGGAAATTAATTTTTGAATGTCGCGAATGTACTTGCGTTCTTCTTTGTCACAGAATGATACAGCAATTCCAGAAGCTCCTGCGCGGCCTGTACGACCAATGCGGTGTACATACGTTTCAGGAATGTTTGGAATGTCGTAGTTGATCACAAAAGACAATTCATCGATGTCGATTCCACGTGCAGCAATGTCTGTTGCTACTAATACACGGGACGTTTTATCTTTGAAATTAGATAAGGCGCGCTGACGTGCATTCTGTGATTTGTTTCCGTGAATGGCTTCCGCAGTTACTTTGTTTTTAGCTAACAACTTCACAATCTTATCTGCTCCGTGTTTCGTGCGAGAGAAAACCAACACACTTGGCGCTGTCGTTTCTTTCAAAACATGTACCAGCAAATCTTTTTTCGCAGGCGTATCCACGTAATACAAAGCTTGCTCAATCATTTCTGCTGTCGATGAAACTGGATTTACTTCCACTTTCACAGGATCTGTTAAGATCGAATTCGCTAAAGAAGTAATTTCCTTCGGCATCGTTGCAGAGAAGAACAAAGTTTGACGTTTCGCCGGAATCATTTTAATGATTTTCTTCACATCATGAATGAACCCCATGTCTAACATACGGTCAGCTTCATCCAACACAAAAATCTCTAAGTTTCCTAGTTTGATAAATCCTTGTTGTTGCAAGTCCAATAAACGTCCTGGAGTAGCGATTAACACATCTACGCCATTTTTCAAACGGTTCACTTGTTGTGACTGATTTACTCCACCAAAAATAACGGTGTAACGCAATTTTAATTCGCTTCCGTAATTCTTGAAACTCTCTTCAATTTGTATTGCTAATTCACGTGTTGGCGTAACAATTAAGGCCCTGATTTTATTCGAGTTATCCGCTTGTTTAGATGCGTGAATGCGTTGAATAATTGGAATGGCAAATGCCGCTGTTTTTCCTGTTCCTGTTTGCGCACACCCCATGACATCTCGTCCTTCGAGTACGTATGGTATTGCTTGTTGTTGGATTGGAGTTGGTTCGGTATAACCTTGTTTGGTAAGAGCGTTTAAAATCGGCTCTAAAAGATTTAATTCATTAAATTTCATATAGATATTCAATCCTACGGTTGAACAAATACATTAATGATTGACCCAGGATTTGCACAAATGTACTGTAAATAAACCGGATAATCTATTTCATGGTCCCTCGTACCGATTCCAAGATGCGATTCACACGGTGCTCATCCACTTTTAAAATCGTTTCGGAGAAGGCAGAATCTTCATCCAAGAGGACTTTACTCGTGCCGGAAAAATGGATGGCATCGGGCTGTGCATCTCGTGCAATCTTCGCAATGTTTCCAGCGTTCACTCCGCCTCCTGCCATGATTTCAATGCGTCCATTCGCATACGCCATCATTTCCTTTAAATTCGGTAAACCGATGTCTACATGACTGGCAAATCCAGAGGTTAATATCCGGTGAAAACCAAGTTTGATTAACAAGTCCATAGATCGTTTCCAATCGATGCTTTCATCAAATGCTCGGTGAAAGGTCCAAACAAAATCCGGGTATTTCTCTTTTAAATTGGATAATTGCTCGCTGTCTAAATCAAAATTTGACTTTAAAAATCCGATGACGACTCCTTTCACACCCTCACTTTGACAAAAAGCTAAATCGCGTTCAATCACCACCAACTCTTCGCTGGAATAACAAAATCCACCTGCTCTCGGACGAATCAACACATGTGTCTCGACACCAAGTTCCTGCGCAAAACGAATCAAACCTGCGGAAGGAGTGAGTCCACCCTGCTCCAAATTCTGACAAAGCTCAATGCGATCAAAATCAAGTGTTTTTGCCATGGAAACAGCTTCAATTGATGCAGCACATAATTCTAATTTCATAGGACAATAATTGCTGCACAAATTTGCTAAAAAATTCCATACAAAAACGCCACGGCTTTTCCTTATATTTGCATACGATTACAATCAACAATGGCAAAAGAAAAAGCACCCAACACGCAAGATCAAATGGATTTTGAAGCGTTCAAAAAACAAGTTCTTGCGGACTATCAATTAGCTTGCGAATCCCGTGAGGCCTCACTTCTAGGAAGAAAAGAAGTACTTACAGGTAAAGCGAAATTTGGAATTTTTGGCGACGGAAAAGAACTCGCTCAAATTGCATTAGCGAAACAATTCCAAAATGGCGATTTTCGTTCAGGATACTACCGTGATCAGACAATCATGATGGCGATTGGCGAATTAACAGTGGAACAATATTTTGCCGGATTGTACGCACACACAGATGTCGACGTGGAGCCACAGTCCGCTGGACGTCAAATGGGTGGGCATTATTCCACACGTAATTTGGACGCGAACGGTGAATGGAAAAACTTGATGTTGCAAAAGAACAGTTCTGCGGATATTTCTCCAACGGCTGGACAAATGCCACGTTTGGTTGGACTTGCCCAAGCATCGAAAGTGTACCGTCAACAAACTGCATTACAAAATAACCCGGCATTTGAGAAATTCACCAATGGTGGAAATGAAGTCGCTTTCGGAACGATTGGAGACGCATCAACGAGTGAAGGTCCTTTCTGGGAATCCATCAACGCAGCTGGTGTTCTACAAGTTCCTATGGTGATGTCCGTTTGGGACGATGGTTACGGAATTTCCGTACCAAGAGAATTGCAAACAACGAAAGGAAGTATTTCTGACGCGCTTTCAGGTATGCAACGCACAGAAGACAAACCTGGATACGAGATTTTTATCACCAAAGGTTGGGATTACGCACATTTGTGTGAAACCTATGAAAAAGCGGTGAAACTAGCACGAGAAGAACACATTCCAGTATTAGTTCACGTAAAAGAGGTAAATCAGCCACAAGGACACTCTACTTCCGGATCTCATGAGCGTTACAAATCAGCGGAACGTTTAGAATGGGAAACAACTTTTGATTGCATTCAAAAATTCAAAGAATGGGTTCTTTCTTTTGAAGCGAAAGGAATGCCGATAGCAACAGAAGAAGAATTAAATACGATACAGGCAGCAGCAAAAGAAATGGTGCGCAGTGCGAAAAATACGGCGTGGTCGCGTTTCACGGATAGCATGAAACAAGATCAGTCAGATTTAATTGCTGTGTTGAAAACCGTTGCTGGGGAAAGTTCCCAGTCCGTGTTCATTCAAAAGGACATCGAGGCACTTGAGAAAACAAAAGAACCAATTCGCCGCGATATGTTGACCGTTGCACGTAAAGTGCTGCGTCAAATTCGTGAGGAAAACATCAGCTCGAAAAAAACATTAGGTAACTGGATTCAAAGCATGCTGGGAAGTAATTTCGAACGATACAGTTCCCATTTACACTCTCAATCTGCTCATTCAGCTATGAATGTTCCTGCTGTCGCTCCGAAATATGCAGACGATGTTCAAATGGAGGATGGACGCATCATTCTTCGTGAAAACTACCGAACGATTTTAGAGAGTCGTCCAGAGGTATTGGTTTTCGGTGAGGATGCTGGAAAAATTGGTGGTGTAAATCAGTCATTAGAAGGTTTGCAAGATCAATTTGGCGAAGGACGCGTGTTTGACACGGGTATTCGCGAATGCACCATCATTGGACAGGGAATTGGAATGGCGATGCGCGGATTGCGTCCCATTGCTGAAATTCAATACTTAGATTATTTGTTGTATGCGATTCAAATCATGTCGGATGATTTAGCAACGGTACAATACCGCACGAAAGGTGGACAAAAAGCACCGTTGATTGTTTCCACGCGTGGACATCGTCTAGAAGGAATCTGGCACAGTGGTTCACCAATGGGAATGATTGTCAATTCCATTCGTGGGATTCATGTGTGTGTTCCAAGAAACATGACAAAGGCTGCAGGATTCTACAACACGCTCTTGCAAGCAGACGAACCAGCACTGGTGATAGAACCATTGAACGGATACCGCACAAAGGAACGCATGCCAATCAACTTTGGATCATTTACAGAAGCTTTGGGAATGCCGGAAATCGTAAAAGAAGGGAAAGATTTAACACTTGTTTCTTACGGTTCAACTTTCAACTTATGTGAAGTGGCTGCGCAACAATTAGAACACATGGGCATTTCCGTTGAGTTGATTGATGTTCAGACTTTGTTGCCATTCGATATCGAGCACATGATTAGCGATTCTTTGGAGAAAACGAATCGTTTATTAATCGTAGACGAAGACGTCAGCAGTGGTGCAACAGGATTTATGTTGGATAAAATTTTGGTTGAACAAAAAGGATACTACCACCTTGATTCCGCACCAGAAACCATGAGTTCGAAAGACCATCGTCCAGCTTACGGTTCTGACGGAGACTACTTCTCGAAACCTAGCATCGATGACATCATTGAAAAAGTATACGCGATGATGCACGAAGCTGATCCTAAGAAGTTTCCGAGTTTGTATTGATTAGTTTAAAAAATTTCTGAGTGCGAAAGATAACGTAACTTCGACCTTCGACTTTTAGTCAAAAAAAACACGCGAGAGAAATTAATCCTGCTTATTTAAGAAATGTTCATTTCGAATGGACGTGGAAGTTTACAGCCTAAACTATCTTGCTAAAAGGGTTTTACTCATTTTTAAATGTGGAATTCCGTCCTCATCAAAATAATCACCAACTCCTTCGTAACCATTTTTAAGATAGAAGTTAACAGCAGTGTCTCGCGCATGGCAATACATTTCTTTTACATGTTTATCGGAACCAAATTGCTCGCAAAAATGCATCATTTCCGAACCGATATTTAAATTTCTAAGATCTTCCTTAACTGCCACTCGTTGCATTTTCATGCGATTACCTTCAGGAACGAGAACGGCAGTTGAAACGATGGAATGACCTAAAAACCCTGCAATTTGAAAATGGTCTTTCTCCTCTGCCAGTTCTTCGTTCGTAAACCAACTACCAAGCGGTTCTCTGAGAATACTTTCCCTAAGTTTTACAGCTGATGTCCATTCAGATCCTCCGTAAGTAATTTCTTTAAAAATTGTTTTTGTCGATGATTGTTCCATTGTGAATTATTAATCCATCACATACTCAAACGGCATGCGCATTTGAATTCCAGCCATGTTTTCAATTTTCTTGATACGTGCGTAGATCGCTTTCAATTCTGAAGGAATCGCAACATCCATTTTGACAGAGGTCTCCTCTTCTTCTTGTTGTTGTTCGATCATTTCAGTGATTTCTGACAGCGTCGTTTTCTTCACAATCGGGTAGTAAATGACTTTTGGTAATGATTGACCTTTACATGCATAGGCGATCGCTTTGTCTAATCCACCAAGTTCATCAACGAGTCCAATACGCATTGCATCTTCCCCACTCCACACTCTTCCACGTGCGATGATCGCCACCTTCTCCATTTTTATGTGTCGTCCCTCTGAAACTCGGGTTAAGAATTGTGTGTAGATTTTGTCCACCTGTCCTTGAATAATGGCTAATTCCTCAGGAGTCAATTTCGTATTCAATGAAGTTAAGGAGTGCTGATTCGTGCGGACCCGGTCAAAAGTGATTCCGAGTTTGTTCTCCATAAATTTCCCTGTATAAGGAATCATTCCAAAAACACCAATAGAACCTGTAATTGTTGTTGGTTCTGCGAAAATGCGGTTGGCTGGCGTTGCAATGTAGTACCCACCTGAAGCGGCCACATCCCCCATCGAAACAATGACTTTTTTCTTCTTTTGCGTCATGGAAACTTCTCTCCAGATTTCTTCACTCGCAAGTGCACTTCCCCCTGGGCTATTGATACGGAAAACGACAGCTGTAATATTCTTATCGTTTCTCACTTTTTGAAATAACTTGCAAATGCTGGCAGATGAAACTCCTTCGCCACCCGTAACAACATCACCTTCGGCCAAAATCACAGCGACATTTGGTTTTTGTCGTTTCACCAATAATTGTCGGTCAGCAAAAGCTTTCAAGGCATATTTTTCCATGGATTGAATTTCTAATTCTTCATCCTGACTCATGTTCAACTTTTTCTTCAAAAGCCCCATGAACTCATCGCGGTAACGCAAACCGCTAATGAATTTCGCCTTATAAGCAGATTCACAGTCTAAAACATGCAGTGAATCAACATGGTTATCAATGATCGAAGTATCAATTCCTTTATTCAAGGAAATATCGTTGCGCATGGTACGCCACATTGTACGCAAGAATGTTTGTGTTTGCAAGCGACTCGAGTCACTCATATTTGTGCGAAAGAACGGTTCTACTGCACTTTTAAAGTCATTGTTAGTTCCACGTACAATGTCCACCTCAATGTTTAGATTATCCAATAAATTCTTAAAGAACATCAACTGTACTCCCACGCCCGTAAATTCCATTGTTGTAGAAGGAAATGCATATACTTCCTTAGCTGCGGAACTGATGTAATACGCTGTTTGCGATACATATTCTCCAGACAAATAAGCGACAGCAAATTTTCCGCTTTTCTGAAAATCTTTGATGGCATCGTGAAGTTCTTTTGCGCTAGCAAGTCCACATGTAAGTGAACCTAGTTCTAAGAATATCCCTTTGATTTTTGGATCTGTTTTCGCTTTTTCAATTCCGTAAAGTAGGTCTGGAAGTCCAACCGTACGATCCACTTGGAAATTGGCAATATCCAAGGACTCATCGCTTTTATCTTTTAATTCACCCGTCAATTTTAATTGAAGAATGGTTGAATTGCGAATGGCCAATGGTTCTGGACCGAAGTTTCCAAAAGATCCAATCACGCCTCCTAAAACGAGTAAAAACAAAAACAAGGTAACAAGTCCGGCAATCATTACCGCAACAAAACTCGGCCAAAAGAGTTTGCCGAAAGAGATTTTTTGATCTGACATAAACGGTTATTTAAATCGTGTAAAAAGATTTGTAGAATTGACAAGGTTCAGTTTTAAACTAAATCGAATTTCATTGGAGTAATTTGTCCAAAGTGAACCCATGTTCGTACTGCGAACGAGCGGAAAATAAATACTCAATACATTCGTCAATCGAACACCAAGTCCAGCGTTATATGCCGTTTGAATTGTCGTACCATTTGCAAATGCCCCATAATCAGCAAATACGCCAAAAAGATTTGGTTTGATTGGGAGTTGGAAATAAAGGTTCACACTACCCAACCATTTTGAAGTCACACCGAAATTGCTCGTGCTTTTGAAATTTCCGTAGTTTTCCATGCGTTGTTGCGACCAAAAACCGGAAACATCGTTTCGTGCGAAATTGTATTCTTCGTAGAATAAATCTTGGTTTCCGCGTCCACCACTCATGCTTAAAGAATAGCGATCCGAAAACGTTTGAATGGGAGAAAATGTTTGTTTGTACACGACATTTGTTCCAAAAAACGCACGCAATTCTAATTTTCGTTCCATCTTATTTTTCATGTAACGCCAGTCATATTTCGCTGTCAAGGATACACGACCAACCTTAACTTGTTCCCCATTGACATATTCCGCTCTCAACTTCACACCAATTTGATGGTCGGGATGTGTATACTGAAACGCATATTGTGCCATTGCACCTTTTTCATTGTAGCCGAATTCTGAAGTTTTCAATCCGTAAAGTCCTTTGATGAGCACATCCTGGCTGATGTTGCTTCGGTTTTTGCGCTTACCAATCGTAGCTGACCAATATGGATTCAAAGCCACGAAATTCTCGCCTGAATAACTGTTTCTCGAGAAAGATTTAACAGATAGTCCAAGGTGTTCTACTTTTAATCCTTTTTTCGGAAGTATGGTATATGAAAATTCAGCCATTCCAACAGGTTTTTTACTATAGAATCCGAACATTGGCGTGAGGACATAACTAAACTTCTGGAATGGAAGTCCTAAATTGTGGAAGCTTGCTCCTAACATGAATCCATCGTATACATTTCCACCCATCATTGGTAACCAACGGAAACTGTTGTGATCCGCTTCGTTGTCACTGAATAAAAATTCTTGTTTGATCGGTTCAACTTTATGAAACAATGTATTCGCTCTCCAAGTATTGTTATTGCGGTTCAATTCAGGAATGTCCTTTGATTCATCGATGATCACTTTTTGAATTTCTTTGTAAGGTGTTTTCAAGGTTGCCGTTGTTTGTCCCGGCTCTAACCAATGTGTTTCAACGATTTTATCCATTGCATACACATTCACTTCAATTGGACCATTTACTTGCCCAACATTTTTCACCTTTACAATTGCACCTAGTTTACCAATTCCGACATTTTTCAGTTTGTAATCCACGTGATTCGTCGTTTGAATTAAATCTTCGAATAACCAAGAAAGGTCTTTTCCGCTCGTTGCTTCGATGATTTTACGCATATCCTCCGGTTGTGGATGTTTAAATTTCCACGCTTCAAAATACGCGGACATCGCAGCATTGAATTTTTCTTCACCTAAATAATCCTTCAGGTAAAAGAAAACAAGTCCAGTTTTCTGGTACATAATTCCACCGTAGTTGATGCTCGTAAACTGGTCGGAATGTGTTTCGATCGGTTGATCTAAACCAAGTGAAGCCAAAGAAGAGTAAGTGATATCACCTGAATCATGGTGATCTAGGTCCTCTAAGTGGAAACGACCATTCAGGATCATATCAGAGAAACGCGTATTGTTTGGGTATTTGGTTTGCATATAGCGCATTTCATTCAAGGTGTTCATTCCTTCATCCATCCATCCGTGAACGCGCTCATTGGAACCTAATATTCCGTAAAACCAGTTGTGTCCAACTTCGTGTACAATTACAACTTCCAATTCCTCCTTTGAACTGGCGTTACCGATGACTGTTACGTTCGGATACTCCATTCCGCCACCAGCACTGATCGTTCCATCTACGGCTGTCACTTGGTCGTAAGGATAGTCGCCATTCCAAAGAGAATAGTAATAAGCTCCATCTTTAATGTATTCAATGGCGTTTTCCCACAACGCTGCGTTTTCAGGGGTGAATAATGCCCATGTGCTTACCTTATTCTTTGAATGAGGTAATTCCACTTCACCTTTCAATACGCCATAACGCTTGTCCGCAAACCAAGCGAAATCATGCACTTTGTTTTGTGTAAATCGGATGGTTTTCCAGTCGGTAGAAGATTCGGGAAAGGCTTTCAGTTTTTCATCTCCAGTGTGCGAAACCCACGTTTCCATATTCTCGCTGGTTAATTTCACTTGTTCATCCATGAAAGCCACTTCACTTTTTGTTTGCAAGTCTCCCGTTGCACCAACGATGTAATTCTTCGGCAAGGTGATGCTTACATCGTATGAACCGTACTCGGAATAGAATTCACCTTGGTTCAAATACGGAATCGCATTCCAACCGTTTTTATCATACACGGCAGGTTTTGGATACCACTGCGTAATCTGGTAGGATTGTCCAATGTGTCCCATTCTTGAAATTTCTCCTGAAGGAATTTTTACTTTGAATGGTGTCGTAATGCGTACACGATCTCCATTACGCAAAGGTGTATTCAGGTAAATTACACAGATATCCTGATTCACGGCATCAAATTCCCATTTTAATGGTGTTCCATCTGCTTTAAAATTCAATGAGTCAATGTATCCGCGATTTTCTTCTTTTGCGAAGGACAATTTAGCATCACCTTGTCTATATAATTGTTTTGCCAATGCAGTACTTTCATTCTTGTAAGCGTTTGGCCAAACGTGCATATAAATGCGATCTAAGGTATTTGGTGAGTTGTTGACGTATTCAAATACTTCGTATCCACTTAAGGTATGATTGTTATCATTGAGTCTAACTTGAATGGTGTAATTCACTTCTTGCTGCCAGTAATCCTGTGCAAATAAGGTGCTAGATATCAATAAAATGACAAAGGTTAAAACGGATTTACGCATAGATGAATGTTTAATTTTCAAATGTAAAGTTAGAGGTAAAATTGAAAATATTGGTTACAAAAAAAGGCCTTTCGGCCTTTTCTTTATTTTCTAGAATTATTTCTCGCTTACTGAATGATTAAACGGAGTATTTCTTTTTGATTTTCAAGGGTTACATGAACCAAGTACGCACCTGTTGAAAGTTTTAAGTTACTTACTTCAAGGCTCGCTCCATTCATCAATTCTTGGAACAATATTTTACCATTCATATCAGTAACTTGAATCGTTGCATTTGCAACTTCAGCGTCGAATTGTACAGCAAAGGCTCCGTTTGATGGATTTGGAACAAGTCCAACTTGAACGTTCGACAATTCAGATAATCCAAGGTATCCATCCACTCCATCGCAATTTTCATCGATGTCATTCGCTAAAATCTCTGTTGCTCCCGGATATACATTTGGATTCGTGTCATCACAGTCACCATTCACCAAAACATAACCTGGTAGCGGGTTTACTTGACAAGAAACCAAACCTAGTCCTGCTCCAAATTGATCGTTATCTGAATCAAGATAGTACGTATTAAATACCAATCCTTCGTCGTTTACACCATTACAATTGTTGTCAAAACCATCACAGATTTCCGTTGCACCTGGATAGATTGCATTGTTTGCATCGTTACAATCTCCACCAATTGTTACCGTGTTCAGAGGTTGCGTACACGCCAATACTCCGGTTGTATCATCCCCAAATCCATCTTGATCAACATCAGAATAATACATTGTCGGAGCTGTTATCGCTGGATTCATGTCGTCACAATCACCCGAGCTCAACACATAGCCAATTGGAGGATTACATCCAGTAAAAGTAACTGCTAAATCACCTTGAAGATCTCCATCCATATCCATGTACCAAACTGTATTTGGATTAATCGCTGCGTCTGTATCGTTACAATCGTGGCTGTTCACAACATAGCCATTTGGCATCGTACAAACTAAGGTGTCGTTCGCTGGATCACCGTATCCATCTTGATCAACGTCTGCATAAAAAGTTGTTGGTGTCACGGACACTGTATTTCCCCATAAAGAAACATTATCCATTCTGAATGTCGAAGTATTCGTCGCCATAGAAGTCACATAGAAACGGAATGTAACAGCATGAACATTCGCAAATGTTGCAGGTAAGGAAATCGTATCATCTAACATAACGTTACCATTCCAAGCAGAAGCGAAAGTATCGATGTCCGCTGTATAATTGTCTAAACTTGAACGAATGTAAATAACCGGAGTTCCTCCCGTTGATGATACTCGGTGATTGAACGCAATTTTTGCTAAATTCAAGTTGTAACACTCATTTCCAGCAATCGAAAATTGATTGTACTGGTTTATATCTACGGTCGAAGTGGTATTCCAAGCAGTGTTATTGAATACGTTTGCCGTTGGAGAACAGTTTGAACCCATGTTTGTAAACGTTCCGAAGGTTGCATTTGTTGGTTGAGCGGTCACGTTATTCGCAAGGACCGGACAATTGGCAACATCCGTAAATTCGTATAATCCCATATTTACCGGGGACAATGGAGCGTCTACCCCATTACAATCCTCATCGATTCCGTTCGCCTCAATTTCTGTGGCACCTGGATATATTGTATTGTCGTTGTCGTTACAATCAGTGCTATTTGTTACGTATCCAGTTATGGGTGCACAACCAACTTGTGAAACAGCTAGATTCCCATAACCATCACCATCTAAATCTTGGTAATAGGTAATATTCGAAACTACAGAAAGGTTCACATGTAACATACTGTCACAACCAGCTGCATTTGTTAACATTTGCATGTACAATCCTGTCGTTGCATACGTTTGACCATTGATGGTATATGGACCACAATTCGTTACATTGATGGTTGAAGAAGATGGTTGATGGATTGTTAAATTCAAATTAATTACACTATCACACCCTACTGCATTTGCGTTTGCTAATGTTTGAACATATGTCCCTGATGTGGTATATGTTTGTGCATTTAATGTGTATGAAGTACAAGCACTTGTTGTGATCGTGTTATACGTGGTGCATGAAGCCGCCGCCGCAGGTGTTACAGCTGCCCAAGTTGTACCAGCACGAATTTCATCCACTTCTAAATTACCAGTTCCTGCTGCTTGACGCAAAATAACCGATTGAACGCCATTTGTAGGCCAAGTACTCGTCCCTGCTGCATTTGTAACCGCAGCTGCAGGTTCTGCTGCTCCCGGAATTGGATTCACCCACATGGATGAAGTGATGACACCTCCAACTGCTGTAGATGATGCTTTTACAACAATAAATAAGGTGGTTCCTGGCGTGAATTCGGTAGATACAAATGTAGGAGTTACGACACCACCAGAAGTATTTAAAATACCTACTTGAAAAGTACCAGGTGTCGTTCCAGATTTAACATAAATTCGAGGATAATAAATGGTAACCGTCGCTCCGGATGTTCCGCCAAAACCCGTGAAATAAGCTCCAGCTGCAGTTAATCCAGTAGTATTTTGAACTTTTAATAAAAAAGACATATAAGCCGTTGTACCTGTTGGCGCAAATGCTTTATTGATATCCTCTGTACCGGTTGAAGTCAAATTAATACGGTTACCAACAGAAGCTTGTAAACCTGGATAAGAAAGGCTATTACCAGAGCTAGAAGGTGTTGTAATTGCTAATAATTCACCAGCTGTACCGCTTTGCGTTGACCATCCGTTTGCATTGGCGGCACCTGTAAAGTTAAAGGCTTCAAAAGCTTGACTAAAGCCTTGAAATCCAATAAATACGATTAATACAAGTAAAATTCTTTTCATAAAATTATTTTTTTGTAAAATTAAGGATTCAATGTGTATTCCGCATTGTCTTAACATTAAAAAAGGCGACCGAAGCCGCCTTTGTTTATAACTTTTAATCTGTGTTGATTACGCTTGAGGCGCATCAGCAGGACGTTCTGGTTTCGGTAAAAGAACTTTACGAGACAATTTCCATTTTTTTGTTTTTGGATCGCGACCCATCACTTTAAATGTCAATACATCTCCTTCTTTTACGACATCTTCCATTTTAGCTACTTTTTCCCAGCTAAATTCAGAGATATGAATTAATCCATCTGTACCAGTAAGGATTTCAACGAAACAACCGAAGTCTTTCACTGATTTCACTTTTCCTTCGTATGTTGCACCATCTTCCACTTGTGGAGGGAATGCAATCAAGCGAATTTGACGAATGGCTTCATTCATGTCATCACCATTTGTAGAAAGGATTTGAACACGACCTTCGCCTGTTGGTAATTCTTCAATTGTTATCGTTGTTCTTGTCTCTTTTTGTAAACCTTGGATGATTTTTCCTCCAGGCCCGATGATTGCACCAATCACATCATTTGGCACATTGAATGCTTCGATACGTGGTGTTTGCGGTTTCAATGTTTTACGAGGCTCAGGCATTGTCTCGATAATTTTACCAAGGATATGCAATCTTCCTGCTTTCGCTTGCTCCAATGCTTGGATCAAAACTTCGTAAGGAAGTCCATCAACTTTGATGTCCATTTGACATGCCGTAATTCCTTTCGCAGTTCCTGTAACTTTAAAGTCCATGTCACCCAAGTGATCTTCATCACCCAAGATATCAGACAATACAGCAAATTTACCTTCATCAGCTACCAATCCCATTGCGATTCCAGATACTGGTGCTTTGATTTGCACACCACCATCCATCAATGCCAATGTTCCAGCACAAACTGTCGCCATCGAAGACGAACCATTCGACTCAAGGATATCAGAAACGATACGAATTGTGTACGGATTGTCGTCTGGTAAAACTGGTTTCAAGGCACGAAGCGCCAAGTTACCGTGTCCGATTTCGCGACGAGAAGTTCCACGCAATGGTTTCGCTTCACCTGTTGAGAATGGAGGGAAATTGTAGTGTAATAAGAATTTCTCTGTTCCTTTGAATGTTGCGCCGTCGATTAATTGCTCATCCATTTTACCACCTAATGTAAGTGTTGTCAATGATTGTGTTTCTCCACGCGTAAATACTGCAGATCCGTGAACCATTGGTAAGTAATCAACTTCTGCCCAGATTGGACGAATTTCGTCGAAGTTACGACCATCCAAACGTTTGCGTTCATTCAACATTACCCAACGAACCGCTTTTTTCTTCACTTCAGAGAAGTAAGGAGAAATAAATTTCGCTGCCTCAGCTAATTCTTCTTCTGAGAAAGAAGCTTTCACTTCTTCTTTAATTGCATCGAATAACTCCGTACGTTTTGACTTATTAGCCAATCCCATACGTGCAACATCTTTACATTTTTCCATTGCCAATTCATACACTTTCGCACGAACTTCTTCGTTGTGTGATTCATGGCTATATACTCTTTTTGGATTTGCTGCAGGAACTTCTGCTGCAAGGTCCAATTGGAATTGACATTGTTCTTTAATGGCAACGTGTGCAATTTTGAAAACTTCTACTAATTCAGCTTCAGAAATCTCTTGCATTTCACCTTCCAACATGTTGATGTCTTTCATAGTTCCAGCGATAACGATATCGATATCCGACAACTCCATTTGAGCCATTGTTGGATTCAATACGTATTCTCCATCGATGCGTCCTATACGAACTTCAGACATTGGACCATTAAACGGAATGTTTGAAACTGCGATTGCCGCTGATGCAGCAAATCCACACAAAGCATCTGGATTGTTCACACCATCATAAGAAATCAATTGAATCATCAACTGAACCTCTGCATGGTAATCATCTGGAAAAAGTGGACGAAGCGCACGGTCAACCAAACGCATCACTAAAATTTCTGTTTCAGATGGACGAGCTTCACGACGGAAGAATCCACCAGGGAAACGTCCAGCAGCAGAATACTTCTCACGGTAATCTACTGTTAACGGAAGGAAATCCACACCATCTTTTGCTTCTTGAGCAGCTACAACAGTAGCCAATAACATTGTGTCGCCCATGCGCACAACAACGGAACCATCCGCTTGCTTTGCCAACTTACCTGTCTCGACGCTTATCTCCTTGCCGCCGGTAACAATTGACCTTTTTAAACCTATATTCATCTTTATTTATTTACTAATTAATGTACAAAAAAGGGACTTGCGACATAAAGCCGAAGTCCCCTCTTCCAATAAAATGTGATCGATGATCGGATTAACGACGAAGTCCTAATTCCTTAATCAACGCTCTGTATTTCTCGATATCTTTTCTTTTCAAATAATCCAAAAGACTACGACGTTTACCAACTAAAAGTTGAAGTGAACGTTGTGTTCCGAAGTCTTTACGATTCTTTTTCAAATGCTCTGTTAAGTGACTGATACGGTAAGTAAATAATGCTACTTGTCCTTCTGTAGAACCAGTGTTTACTTCAGATCCACCATGTTGAGCGAAGATCTCTTTTTTCTTTTCTGAATTTAAATACATGCTAATATTTATGTAAATGATTATTATGTAGACTGACACCCTTGGTCAATACGGGTGCAAAGATAGGCATAGTTTTCAGAAGTGCCAAATTAATTTTTCCTAACAATTGTCTAGATAAGCGACTATTCAAAGGTTGCTTCATCTCCTGAACGAGAGAAAGGTGGGTATTTGTCTGTTAAAAAGGACATATACATTCCAACTCTGAAATTCCATCGAAGCACTCCAACCATATAGTCGTGCATGCCTTTCGGATAATTTCCTGTGAAAAGGACTACCCAGAATGCAATTAATCGAACAAACGCTGCTCCGATTTGCAAGAAAAACAAACAAAACATGTGGGGAATGAGCACATAAATAATTCCAAACAATTGACGAAGCAACACAGTTCCACGATTGTAACTTTCTTGTCTTTCGATTTCAACCAACGTGTTGTCATCTTGACCACTCATCCCAAACGCAGGATAGCCATCAGAAAGGTTCAACATACGAGCGTTCACTCTCAGCGACCATTTCTGAACATTTACTTGGTAATTAAACATCCCTTCAGGGAATTTACCTGTAAATAAAATTGCCCAAAAAGCAATAAAATTGATAAACATGGAGCCTATCAAGACAAAAAGAAGTAAGAAAAAATGAGGAAGTGCGATGTACAGCGCTCCAAACAATGTTCTTAAAATTAATTCTCCGCGAGAATACGTTTCTTGGTGTTTAATTCCAAATTTCATAGCATTATAGTTTAAGGTTAGTGGGATAAATATAAGTAAACTATTTAAAATTGAGTTTTTCTTAATTGAAATTTCTCATTCGTCTAGTTAAATCATAAAATAAAGGTGAACCTTGGATAAATTATTACCTTTGCACCGTCCATAGGTTCTCGTTTTCGAGATTAATAAGGAATCCGGTTAGAATCCGGAGCTGTATCTGCAGCTGTAAATGTCTAAAATGCAATTCATTTAGTCACTGAGCAATTGGGAAGACGGATTGAAAGGGACATGAGCCAGAAGACTTGCCCATGAACAGAGAGAAGACTTCAGATAAAGGTCGGACTCGCCAAGGATGTTGTGCATCCTAGCTTTTCCTACTTTTTTCTTCTTCTAGTTTTTATTGTTTCACATTCAAAAAAACAGAACGAATGAAAAAGGCATTGATTACATTAAGTTTATTTGCAAGCTCATGGAGTTTTGCGCAAAATCAATTACACCAAGTATTGGTTGTAAATGAAGGTTTTTATGATTACCAAACTGGTTCAATCGTTGAGCCGGTTACCATCGGAAGTTACGATCCAATTTCGCAACAATACCAAGTTGTCGATACATTAGAAAACATGCGTTTCGCATCAGACCTCGTTATTGACGGAAATTTCTATTACGTAGCAGCGGATTCAAAAATCTTCAAAATGGACTTAAATACGCATCAAGAAATCGCTAATGTTGCTTGTCCGGGTGTGCGTAACCTAGCGATTTATCAAGATAAGTTGATCGCCACTCGCGGTGAATATTTGACTACTTACGATTCGTACTTACACGTTTACCAAACATCAGACTTACAGTTGGTGCAAGCGTTCGATACGATAACAGGTCCAAAATGGGCGACTCAAAACATCGTAATCGACGGGACTACTGCTTACCTCGTTGTGAACAACGCATACGATTGGGGAAATGAAAAAGGGATCATTGGACAATTGAATTTATCCAACTTAAGCTACGGAAACGAAGTTGACTTAGGTCCAGATGGAAAAAATCCTGATAACCTCATCAAATTTGGATCAGCGCTTTACACGGTAAATAACAAAGATTGGACAGGGACATCGATTTCCAAATTTGAATTGACGACCTTAACTCCTTCCACTGTAAACATTACGAATGCAATCGCTGGATGTGGTACTTCTGCATTACGCGATGACAAAATCACCTATCAAATTTCAGCTGAAACAAGCCTAAATAATTTTGATGTAAACGGAATGAATAACATAGGACCAGTGAATGGAATAAACATGAACTTCTACGAATTGGCGCAAGAGCCTTTAAGCGGAGATTTTTATGCCTCATCAACCGATTTCTTCTCAACAGGAACGGTTTATATTTATGATGCATCGAATACAGAGATTCACCAATTTGCTGCCGGTGTTTCTCCTGGTACAATTGTCTTCGATATTCGTTCTTCCGCTGGAATGACAGAAACGATAACGAACTTTAGTATTTCTCCAAATCCAACGAATGACATCATTACCATTCAAGGTAAATCAACTAATGACGTGATCAATCTA
Source organism: Crocinitomicaceae bacterium (assembly GCA_024643545.1). Lineage (GTDB taxonomy): Bacteria > Bacteroidota > Bacteroidia > Flavobacteriales_D > Crocinitomicaceae > UBA952. The sequence continues at coordinate 42,167 of JAHEMR010000007.1, forward strand.
ATCGACTTGAATGGAACTACAGTTCTTTCCAGCAACGAAAGCACATTGGACATTTCAAACCTTCCAGCAGGAATTTACTTTGTACACATCAACGGAACATGCCAAAAAGTGATGAAACGTTAAGTTTCCAAACCATACGAAGAAATCCCGGCATTGTCGGGATTTTTTTTTGCCCGAAACTTCGAACAAGTCGTTTGTTTATTAACTTTGATTCATAATTCAATTACACTATGCAAATCATCCTGAACCATCAGCAAATCGAGCAAAAAATCATCCGAATTGGGCACCAACTCATGGAAAATTGTTTCGAGGAAGAACGTATTTTCATTGGTGGAATTACAGGGAACGGAAGCATCATTTCTAAGAAACTAGCCGAAATCATTCGCGCAAATAGCCAAATAGAAGTTGTTTGTTTTGATATTATAGTAAACAAGGATGAACCGTGGAGTGAAGCAATTAAATTATCCATTGATGAAAAAGAGTTGAAAAAAGGATTTATCATTTTAGTGGATGATGTTATCAATTCTGGCAAAACAATGCAATATGCACTCATGAAATTTTTGGAGCAAGCAACTAAAGCGATAAAAACCGTTGCCTTGGTTGATCGTCAGCACCGCCGTTATCCCATTAAAACCGATTTCGCCGGACTTGGCTTATCTACCACTTTAAAAAATCACGTGGAAGTTGATTTGAATGAAACGGATTCAAAAGCATATTTACATTGATATGAAAAAGGTAACCGAATCAAGTTCAAATTATCAAGATTTAGATAAAATGTCCACCTTGGACTTATTAAAAAACATCAATCGGGAAGACCAAACAGTTGCCCTTTCCGTTGAAAAAGAAATTCCGGCCATTGAAGCTTTTGTCAACGCGTGTAGCGAACGCATGTCCCAAGGCGGAAGGTTATTTTACATTGGCGCAGGAACAAGCGGACGACTTGGTATTGTCGACGCTAGTGAATGTCCACCAACCTTTGGAATCGATCATGGAATTGTCGTTGGACTCATTGCAGGAGGAGATGCCGCAATCCGAAAAGCCGTTGAATTTGCAGAGGATGACCGAAATCAAGCATGGATTGACCTCGAAGCATACGACTTGAATAAATTCGATACGGTTGTTGGAATTGCTGCAAGCGGAAGTACACCTTATGTTCTTGGTGGAATCGAAAAAGCCAAAGAACATGGACTGTTAACCGCAGGAATTTCCTGCAATCCGGACTCACCGTTAGCCGCAGCGGTAGCGTTTCCTATTGCACCAGTTGTCGGACCTGAATTTGTTACTGGAAGTACCCGAATGAAATCCGGAACAGCCCAAAAGCTTGTATTAAATATGATTTCGACCAGCTTGATGATTAAACTTGGAAGAGTCAAAGGAAATAAAATGGTGGATATGCAGTTAAGCAACCACAAACTAGTCGATCGTGGCGCACGAATGGTTGCAGAAGAGACCGGAATTTCCATGTCTGAAGCACAGGACCTTTTATTGGAGCATGGGTCGGTTCGAAAAGCAGTTGAATTTTTTAAGCAGATAAAATGAGTGAATTTGATCCAAATGGCGTTGGTATCGCTAATGGAAATATTTTTGGATTTCCGTACACCGAAGCAGAAGCGAATATTGTTATTGTCCCAATTCCATGGGATGCAACAGCTTCCTACGGCAAAGGAACAAGTGATGGACCAGAAGCGATTTTAGAGGCATCTACTCAATTGGATTTTTTTCATCCCGATTTAGACCGTGCCTATGATACAAAAGTATATATGTCACCCATTTCGAAAGAGTGGAAAGAGATCAATGCACATTGTTGCGAACAAGGAATGGAGTACATTCAATACTTGGAAACACACGGTGAGGAAAAAGCGTTGATGAAATACCAATCCACGTTGGATGAAATCAATGAAGCTCATGAAGCATTAAGAGCCAATTTAAAAGAACGTTGTTTAGACTTATTAAAACAAGGAAAAATTCCAGCTGTTCTTGGCGGCGAGCATTCTACTCCGCTTGGTTTAATCGAAGCTTTAAATGAAACCTACGAAGACTTTGGTGTTTTACAAATCGATGCGCATGCCGATTTACGCGACGCATATGAAGGATTTTCTCAATCACATGCGAGCATCATGTTTAACGTTCTTAAAAACGCACAAAACATGTCCAAATTAGTGCAAGTGGGAATACGTGATGTCTCCGAACGGGAAGTGTTTTTAAGTAGGGATTCGGACCGTGTTCAGACGTATTACGATTGGAGCATAAAAAACGAACAATACGCAGGCAGAATCTGGTCGGAGCAAGTGGAAGAAATGATTCAGCACTTACCGATGAATGTCTATGTTTCATTCGATATTGACGGATTAAAACCAGAATTATGCCCACACACAGGAACACCCGTTGCTGGTGGATTCGAATTACAAGAAATCAGTTACCTTTTATTTAAATTAGCTAACTCCGGAAGAAAAATCATTGGATTTGACCTAAATGAAGTCGCTCCAGGTCCGGAAGGAGACTGGGACGCGAATGTCGGAGCACGAGCATTATGGCAGTTAGTCTGTGCGTGTGAAAAATCAAGAAGAAATCACCAAGGATAATGGATCAATTCAAACAGTACGGAATCATTTCCATCATTGGCATCGCATTCTTCAGTGGATTGTACGGAAGCATCGAACTTCTAAATTGGCAATTTTTTCCGTGGCTGCAAGTGGTCATCTTAAGTCTATTCACGTTCTTAATTGGGGTAATTCAATACCTGCACCGCGACAGAAATTCACAAACCTTCATTATTTCTACCTTGGCTTTTATTGGATTCGAATGGTTGATTTCGTTGATCCTTTTCAATCAGCCGGATTTACTTAAGGATAATGCGCAATTGGTCTTTCTACCTCTGATTTACTTTGTTTACTTCGCCTTGTTTTTATTGATTCAGAAGCGTAGCGAGCAGATACAAAAAATAGGAAGAATCCTTTTTTACATGTTAATACCTAGCACGTTAAGCTTCTTTCTCTATCCAAGTATTTGGAGTGCCGGTGGAATGGAATTATTGTTTCTAGCATTTATTGGATTGATTTTATTTTTCAAACCTATTTCTTCTGAGAAATAAACGTACCGTATCCAACAATTCGTGGTTTCCAATAAGTAGAATTTTCTATTTCGACAATTGAAATTCCTTTCGAACTACTCGCGTGAATCATTGTTTTCACTTGTCCCCTTTCACTCACTAAAATGCCTACGTGATTAACCTCTTCACCATTAGAAAAGAATACAAAATCTCCCATTTGAGCTTCCGTTTCGGATAACTTGACACTTGCGGCATATTGATCTTTGGCTCGACGTGGAATCTTTTGTCCGGTTTGTTCCAAAACAAAACTTGTAAATCCACTGCAATCAAATCCACTAGGATCAATGCCCGCAGTCACATAAGGAGCGCCTAATTGCTTTTTAGCAATTTCAATTAAATCGGTTCGGTATTTTAATTCCGGGCGATTTGCAAATTGGAAGTCCCCTTTTTTTTCATCTACCTCGATTAAAGGTAAATCAGCAAAAAACGCATTTGAAAAATCTTTCCATTCGTTTAGGCGGAATGAGTCACTTTGTTTTTTCACTGTAAACCAAGCATCTAGGTCCTTTTTCAAGAAAGTAAGTTCGGAAATATGCGCAAGAATTATTTTTTGACCCTTTTCACTTTTCCTTAATTGGAGCAGAAAATCCTTCGCTTGTTCCGTTTCTGCAAGATGTCGCTTATACCAATGTTCATCTTGTGCCAATTGAAGAGAAGCAATCGAACGGTAATATCCCGGAAGTTTGGTAAAGTCGTATTCAGGTTTATCCAACAGACGTGCTGATTTTCGGTAAACCATTTTGTAATATCCTTGATCATATAACATTTCTAGGTGGTCAATTGCTGGATTCTGGGACAGCACTTGAAAATTCAAAAAGAGCAAAAGAAATCCGATGACCCTATTCATTCCTAGTTCGTATATATTTTTCCTTCCGAAAAGACAATCGATGTTTTATTAAACAATTTCACTAAAACTTTATTGCCATAAATTTCAAATTCCGCGTCACGCATATTTGTGATTTCCTGAACCTTACCATTGACCAACGCACTTACTCCACCAACAATGTTTCTAAAAACAAATGTGTTGTTTTTCAATAAATACTGACCTGGGAAGTAAGTTGCAACTTCAATTTTCTCGTTATTGGAATACGCAAATAAATAGCTGTTTTCTCGCCAAACAGTCATGTCATCTTTTACATCCCAAAAAGAGGTTGAAAAATTTGAAAGTGCAATTTTTTCTCCGTTTTTAAACATCCATAAATTCCCATTCAAATCTTCGTAAACAATAAATCCCCTACCCGACTTATACTGTTTTATCGGTGAAGATTCAACTTCTAAAAATTCACCTTTGTCAAACATCATAAATGATTGTGTGTATGGATTTTTAAAACAGAATACATCCGTCCCAATGTTAAACTCAACAGGCTCCTCATTATAGGTGCCAATTTCATATGTTTTACCTTGCCAAAAACAAAAATAGGTGTCGCTGTTATCCTTGTACACTGCAATATTTTCACCGACCGCTGATGGCATTAATAGCCCATTTGTCATGGTAACTAAAGGCATTACTTGTTTGTTCCAATACACATTTAACGATTGATACCTGGTGTCTTCAAAAACAATGATGCTATCTTTCACAATGAAGCCTCTCCCGAAATTCGTCAATGGTGTATATTTACCCGCATCCCACATACGAAGTCCATTCGCGATTTTGTAGCCCACCAAATGATCTGAAACTTGGTATTCGACATTTAATGCCGTCACATCTTTGCGTTCGATTCCATCATAAATCCGCATGTTACCTCTTGTATCGATGTAGGCAACCACATCATCACCTGCTTTGTAACTAAGAATGGGTTGAATTTCAATTGGTCGGAAAAATCCTTCTTGAAAATTCACAAAGAAATTATTAAAGTCCATGGTAGGAACAACCAATTGTCCGTGAACGATTGATGAAATGAGAACTAAAAATCCCAAGTATATTTTTGTGGGTATAAAACGCATGAGTCAAATTTAACCAATTTTTGGGCCAATTTGACGCCTTTATAGAAAAGAGAAAAATTCCAAGTAGTTTTTTAGTAAACCTCAATTTTCTGAACTACATTCGTGTTCCAAATTTTGAAAATGAAAAAGTTAGTATTAATCGGATGTTTTTCTGCGTTCAGCTTCCTTAGTGTTGGACAAAAGAAAATAGAATACATCTCCTATGATTTACCGAATGGTTTACATGTAATCATTCACGAAGAGCACGCCACACCGATCATCGCGGTTTCCGTTTTGTATCACGTTGGATCCAAAAACGAAAATGCAGACCGCACAGGTTTTGCGCATTTCTTTGAACACCTGTTGTTCGAAGGATCTGTCAACATTGGACGCGGAGAATACAGTGAACTAGTTGAAAAAAACGGAGGTACATTGAATGCGAATACGTCGCAAGACCGAACGTATTACTATGAAATTCTTCCTTCGAACCAATTAGAACTTGGACTTTGGTTAGAAAGCGAACGCATGCTTCATGCAAAAGTGGACATCAAAGGAATCGAAACACAGCGTAGCGTAGTAAAAGAAGAAAAAAGACAGCGTGTAGACAACCAACCTTATGGTTCGTTCTTTACAGAAATGTTCAAAAACGTATTCAAAACACATCCATACAATTGGGCTCCGATTGGAAGCATGGATCACCTTGATGCTGCGCAAGAAGAGGATTATGTGAATTTCTATAAAAACTACTACGTTCCTTCTAACGCAACACTTTCCATTGCTGGAGACTTAGATGTTGCGCAAACAAAAGCATGGATTGACAAGTATTTTGCTTCGATTCCGCAAGGACAAGCAATTAATCTTTACCGCGATTTCATTAACCAATCAGATGCAGATTTTGAAAAACGTTACGGTATTTCAAAAAGCAAGTTTGACGGGAAAAACTTCATGTCTTCCACAAGTCCTGAAGCGAAAAAAATGATCGCAAGTTACTTGGCAAAACCAATTGTAATCAACCGAACTGCAAAGGACAAAACAGTATTAACTGGGGTAAAGAAAGAGGTTATTTACGATAATATTCAACTTCCAGCGATTTTCATGGGCTATAAATTCCCAGAACAAACAAATCCAGATACTTATGCACTTGAAATGATGAATGAGGTTCTTTCTGGAGGTAGTTCATCTCGCATCAATAAAATAATCGTAGAGAAAAAAGAAATGGCTCAGTATGCCTTTTCTTTCAATTACGGATTAGAGGATGCTGGTATTGGAATCATGGCGGCAATCGCAGCGAAGGATGTAAACTTGGACGATATTCAAAAAGAATTCGACGAGCAAATTCGTTTAATGCAAACGGAATTAATTTCCGAGGAAGAATTTCAAAAGGCAAGAAATAAATTCGAGAATGACTTAGTATCTGCCAACGCATCCATTGCTGGAATTGCCGAAAACCTAGCAGATAATTACGTGTATTACGGTGATGCAAATCGCGTGAATACACAACTGGAAAATTACATGAAAGTAACCAGAGAAGATATTCAACGAGTTGCTTTGAAATACTTGACGCAAGATGCACGTGTCATCTTACATTACTTACCAAAAGAAAAATAATCGACTGAAACATGAAAAAGATATTCACACTTTGCTTTCTGGCGCTAGGTACTTGGACAACAGCTCAAGTAGATCGCTCGATTATGCCTGCACCAACGCAAGCAAAAAAAATCAATATTAAAGACTCTGAAGTTTTTACCATGTCAAATGGTATCACGGTGATCCTTTCTGAAAACCACAAATTGCCAAGGGTTTCCTTTGACTTAAACATGGGTTCAGATCCACGATTAGAGGGTTCCAAAGCAGGACTTTCAGACATGGCAGGTTCACTGATAATGTCGGGAACATCTACGAGAACAAAAGATAAATTGGACCAGGAAATCGATTTTATCGGTGCTTCTATCGGAGCGGACAAATCATCTATTTCCATGTCTTGTTTAACAAAACACATGGACAAAGGTCTAGCGCTAATGTCAGATGTCTTGTTGAATGCGAATTTTCCACAATCTGAATTTGATCGCATTAAAAAACAAAACGTTTCCAGTTTAATGTCAGCGAAATCTGATGCTGGGACAATGGCCCAAAATGCAACGGTAAAAATCAACTTCCCGAATCACCCATTTAGTGATGTGATGTCAGAGGAAACGTTGAATAACATTAGCCGAGAAGATGTTGTTTCTTATTATAAAGCAAACTTCACTCCCACAGGATCCTATTTAGTGGTAGTTGGTGACATTACACGACAACAAACAGAGGCGATGGTAAATGCTTATTTTGGCAAATGGACAGGCGGTAACGTGTATACCGATCAACCTAATTCCGGAAGTTATACGAAAGGAAACCGAGTTGTTTTTGTTAAAAAACCAGGAGCTGTTCAATCAGTGGTATACGTTACGTTTCCAATTGAAATGAAAACCGGAGATAAAAATCAATTGCCATTGACTGTATTAAACGGAATTCTTGGTGGTGGTGGATTTGGAACGCGTTTGATGCAGAATCTACGCGAAGACAAAGCTTACACGTATGGTTGTTATTCAAGCCTAAACATCACCGAAGATGGTTCATGGATGTCGGCAGGTGGAAATTTCCAGAATGCCGTTACTGATTCAGCAATTGAACAAATTCTATTGGAATTTCAAAAAATCACCAATGAATATGTTACCGATGAAGAATTGAACTTAACAAAAACTAATATGGCCGGTGGATTTGCTCGCTCATTAGAACGTCCGCAAACAATCGCGCGTTTTGCCTTGAACATCATCAAAAACAAATTGCCAAATGACTATTATCAAACGTATTTACAACGTTTAGAAGGTGTTTCTAAAGAAGATATTCTTCAAATGGCACAGCAATACTTCACTTCTAAAAACTGTAACATTATTGTTGTAGGTAACGAAGAGGTAGTGGAGAAATTAAAACGTTTTGATGCGGATGGGAAAATCGAAGTATTGGACGCTTTTGGAAATGTCATGAAGGACACCAAACCAGCTGACATTACTTCTGTTCAGTTAATCGATAATTACGTCATGGCGTTAACCAATACCACATCGAAAAAAGCAGCTGCTAAAAAAATAAAAGCGATTAAAAACTTCGAGCGCGTATATGAGTTAAAAGGTGACCAAATTCCATTTGCGTTAAAATCAACAGAAATTTTTGTTGCACCAATGACCGAAGGGCAAAAACTAGAAGGACAAGGAATGGTATTCCAAAAGTCTTTCTATGATGGTAAAAGTGGATTTACCTTCAACATGCAAACAGGAAAAACAGCATTGACCGAAGAAGAATTATCCTCGAAAGCGAAGTCCAACGGAATTATTCCAGAGATGAACTTTGTCAAAAATGGATTGGCCCACGAACTTGTTGGAATTGAAAACATCAACGGTGTAGATTACTATGTATTGAAAACAATAGATGGGAAAAATGAATCCTTTGATTACTTCAATAAAACAACCTTTATGAAAGAAAAGTCCATCAATGTGATGAACCGAGATGGTGAAACAATGGAATCTACGATTACTTACGGTGACTTCAAAGAGGTGAACGGAATGAAATTTGCGCATTCCATTACCCAATCAGTTGGACCTATGGTGCTTTCTGGAACGGTGACTTCTTTAACCGTTAACGGTAAAATCGATTTGAAAATTTTCGAATAAGTCACAATCGAATAACGAATTAAACGCCATTCTTAACGGATGGCGTTTTTTTTTACCTTTATCTCATGAAAATAGTTGTATTCAATGTAGTGCTTTTCATTTTTTTCAGTGCAAAAATCACTGCGCAAAACCAACTTGTTTCCGAGGGAAACATTTTTGAAGGCGAGCCATACCTCGTTATGAGTCCAGCAAATCATCAGCATTTAGTGGCGGCATGGATGGGAATTCAATTTAACAACAAGGTCGTTATTAAAACTTCCGTATCTGATAACGGCGGTAATACTTGGTCGACACCGATTTGGCAAACACACCTGGACCCTACCTTTTCCAGTGCAGATGTTTCACTCGCATACGATCACCAAGGGAATCTGTTTATGTCTTACATTGATTACGATAACGTAAACTTTAGCGCAGGAAAAGTACTTGTACGCAAATCCATCGATGGTGGGCTTTCATGGGGAAATCCAATCACCGCACTAGATGTCAGTACCTTTCCCAATCAAGTAGCCATCGATCGTCCGTGGATGGTCATCGATCAAACATCTGGACCAAATTCCGGAACGATTTACATCACAAACATGAATGCCAATCAACCGACACTGATTACGCCACCATATCATCCGTATGTTTCCATCAGTACTGATGGGGGACAATCGTTTCAATCAGAACCATTGGATGCCACTGGATTCCTAGCTGGAACAACTATTCCTCAACCTATGGCTTCTCCGGTAGTTACTTCGGATGGTCGTTTCATCGCGCTTTATCCGAGCTATTTACCTAGTCAAAGTTTATTGCCACGATTGATCCGTGTACAATCGAATAACCAAGGACAAACCTACACATACGATACCGCGTATCAAGGACAAGGATTTGGAACAAGCAATTCACTTGTAAAAGCCGGACCATTGTTACGAGCAAATCCTACCAACGCAAATCAAATGAGTTATTTCTTTTTAAGTGATGCTTTTGGAGAATCGGATATTACTTTCATCGAAACAAGCAACAATGGCCTTACTTGGAGTAGTCCGACACGCATCAATCAAGATCCAATTGGAAATGGAAAAATACAAGATTTAATTTGGGCTGATTACGCATCAAATGGTGATTTAGCTGTGTGCTGGCGCGATAGAAGAAATGCGAGTGGGACGGGATATTCAGTTCCAAGTGAATTATTCTGCACTGTTCGAAATTCGATTACAAACACCTGGCTCACTGATTTCTCAGTAAGTGATCAAGCAGCGAATCACCTACCAATTTTAGAAGAATCAGGAAATGATTTTATGAACGTAATCCTCGAAAACGACACCTTGAATGTGATCTGGGGCGACGTCCGATCTGGAAGTTTAAAAATCTATTTTAGCAAACGAGGAATTTATGATTCGACAAATCTGATTATTAGTTTGCCAGAGCCTGAATACATGGTCTTTCCGAATCCAGTGAGCACTGATCTTTCAATTTCCAAAGAATTCATTGGTGCTGATTTTTATTTGATCACATCAGAAGGTAAGTCCATTCAAAACGGAAAAATTGAATCGTCACTGCTCCCATTTGAATCGCTCCCAACGGGAACATATCAACTACTAATCATTTCGCAAGAAAAACGGTATCAATATCACCTCATCAAGCATTGACAATTAGAATTTAAACGGTATATTTGTTCCATGAGTGACTTTGTCGTTTCCGCCCGCAAATATCGTCCACAAACCTTTGACACGGTTGTTGGACAGCATACCATTACGAATACACTGAAGAATGCCATCAAAAGCGGACATTTAGCTCAAGCATTTTTATTCTGTGGTTCTCGTGGAGTTGGAAAAACGACTACAGCGCGTATTTTAGCCAAAACAATCAATTGCTTTAACCCGACTGAACAAATCGAGGCTTGCGACCAATGTGATTCTTGTTTGTCTTTTCATACTGGAAATTCACTCAACATCTACGAACTAGATGCTGCATCGAATAACTCAGTTGATGACATTCGTAATTTAATTGACCAAGTGCGCATTGCACCTCAATTAGGGACACACAAAATTTACATCATAGATGAGGTTCACATGTTGTCAAACAATGCCTTTAACGCATTTTTAAAGACACTTGAAGAACCGCCAAAACATGCCATCTTCATTTTGGCAACTACCGAAAAGCATAAAATCATTCCTACCATCCTTTCACGCTGTCAAATCTTCGACTTTAGTAGAATTCGTGTAAAAGATATTGCTGATCACCTTGCTCAAATTGCAACAAAAGAAGGCGTTTCCGCTGATCCAGAGGCACTGCATCAAATTGCGATGAAAGCGGATGGCGCTTTGAGGGATGCCCTATCCATTTTTGATCAAATTGTAACTTTTGCTGGAACAACTTTGACTTACAAGGATGTGCTAGATAATTTAAACATTCTTGATTACGAATATTATTTCAAAGTAATGGATGCGGCAGAAAAGGAAGATATTTCCTCTTCTCTCTTGATTTTGAATGATATTTATGAAAAAGGATTCGATGGACACCATTTTGTGGTTGGTTTAGCAGAACACCTTCGTAATTTATTGGTCTGTAAAGATGCCCGCACTTCGAATTTATTGGATGTGCCTGATACTGTCCGCCAACGATTCATCGAACAATCGAAGGAGATTGAAGCACAGCGCATCATGAAAGCATTGAACATCCTAAGCAAAACAGATGTCGACTACAAATCTTCGAAAAACCAACGACTACTCATCGAAGTAGCACTTATGCAACTCTGTTCATTAAAACAAGAGTCTGAAAAAAAAAAGGACTGACGGAGAGAATTGATATTTTACCTTCTCCAAAACAAACACTCAGAAAATCTAGCACCTCTACCCCGGTAAACAAACCTGCGAGTACCGTTAGTATTCCCGTAGAACAAGCTGTTGAGAATAAAATATTAACGAGTCCACAAGGTAACATTCCTACTAAGCACCTTTCGATAAAAGAATCCATCGAGAAAATCAAGGAATCCCAACAGCAAGGAAACCTCGAAGATTTACCACGGGAAGGATTTAGTATTGAACATGTGAAAATGTTTTGGAAGCAATACGCCTATGTTGTAAAGGAAAATGGACTTGAGACATTTTACAACGCATTAATCAAACGAGATCCTATATTGGTTAGTGAAGAAGTACTTGGCATTGTCGTGGATAACCAAGTGCAAATGGATTACATTCAAGCTGAACTGATTGGCTTCATTGAATTCATGCGTAAAAGCCTTCAAAATTACCATGTAGACATTCAATTGTCTATGAGTAATGAACCTGAAAAAGAAACAAAATTCCTAACAGGGAAAGATAAATTCAGTGCTCTTGCACGCAAGAATCCAAATTTACATACACTGAAAAACCTCTTCAATTTAGACATCGAATATTAACCATGCATCCGCTTTTTAAATCGATTCATCTCAAAGAAGAACTGCTCGTAAAAGTGGAAACATTTTGCCAGGAATGGGAGAATGAAGTTCCTATCCGTATTTTCACTTCTGGATCCACTGGTAAGCCGAAAGAAATTTCTTTTTCCAAAGAACAATTCATTCAATCCGCTAAAAAAACCATCGCATTTTTTGACTTAAACGAAAATACAAAAGCCTTGCTTTGCTTGTCTCCAGATACAATCGGAGGGAAAATGATGCTGGTGAGAGCCCTCGTTGGTAACTACACACTCAACATCACGAATCCATCTTTGGATCCATTTGATGCACTTGAAGAGCAAATTGATTTTGTGGCGCTAGTCCCAGCACAAGTTTCACATATACTCAAGAATCCCTCCTCACTTTCCAAATTAAAATTAGTCAAACACTTGTTAATTGGTGGTGCTGAAATCCCAAACGAACTCGTTGAACTATTAAAGCTTCATGGAATTAAGGCGTATCAAAGCTATGGGATGACTGAAACGATTTCACATGTTGCGTTGAGGGAAATTGGAACTAACACTGAATACCATGCACTTCCAGGAATTCAATTCACATGTGATCACAACTGCTTAACCGTTCATTATCCCGAAATAAATCCAAATCCGATTCACACCACAGACCAGGTTGAATTACTTGATAAACAGCGTTTTATTTGGAAAGGCAGGGCAGATTTTGTCATCAATAGTGGCGGAAAGAAAATCCATCCAGAAGCATTGGAACAGCGGCTTTCAAGTTACATTTCAGGTCGTTTTTTTCTAAGTTCCATCCCTCATCCTATATGGGGAGAAGCGCTTGTTTTATTAACCGAGCAACCGATCTCACTGAACAAAACGACGCTTGCAGATGAATTTTCCGCACATGAAATTCCGAAATTCACCCAAACTGTGTCCATGGTATTAACAGATAGCGGTAAAATACAACGTGACCGTACGCTCCAAAAATGTCAAGATGATGCGTGGATCAGCCTATAATGTATTGGGATTAACACCAGGTGCGAGTGAGGAAGAAATCCGCAAACGATACCGGAAATTAGTCAAGAAGTTCCATCCCGATGTGAACAAAGATGCCAATGCGGAGAGGAAGTTCATCGAAATCCAAGAAGCCTACGAAGAATTAATGTCGGACAATCAGGAGCAAATTACTGTCGAGGAAACTCCTAAAACAAGTTTCGAAACAGAGTACACTGAATACCGAAACTACGCACGTGAGCAATACCAAGCACGCAAGAAAAAAGAAGCCGAGGATCTTGAAAAACTATATGTGCGCTTGCAGACTGGCCCCATTTTTCTTTGGCATAAAATCATCGCAATCACAAGCTTATTCGTGATGATTGCCTTAATCCTCGACTTTGTATTACCTTATCATTATGCTTCGGATGTCATTGCGTCCTACTCTACCGACACCTACCAAAGTATGAATGGTAACCTTGTTAGTTTGGCGAAAACATCGAAGGGTGAAAGTTTTTTCCTGAATGCTTTTTCCAATGGTTTTTTCGATGTTAATCCATTTATTCAAATTGAGAAAACAGCGATTTTACATCAATCCATTTCCGTTCTTTCTTATGGAAACAATGTACTTCAAGTAATTCCTATTCATTTTAGTTTCTACTGGGCACAATTCGTTCTTTTTCCGTTTTTACTTATCCCAAATATTTTTCTCTTTTACCGAAAAAAAGATGCGGTTTTTATAATGGGATCTTATTTTTCACGATACGCCAGTGGCATTTTATTACTTTATTTCCTTATCAGTCAGGATCGATGGTATCATTTACTCACACTTGGATTTTATTAACATGACGAAAAAAGAAAAAGCACAATATGTTCAAACGGAATTAGATAAAATCTATCCTGAAACACCGATTCCATTGGACCATACAGATGCTTATACCCTACTCATCGCCGTTTTACTTTCCGCACAATGCACCGATGAGCGCGTGAATAAAATCACACCACTTCTTTTTGCAAAAGCAGCGAATCCAACTGATATGATCAAATTGAGTATCGCAGAAATTCAAGCGATTATTCGTCCGTGCGGACTTTCACCAAAAAAAGCTTTTGCCATTTGGACCTTGTCCCACATGATTTTAGAAGAGCACGAAGGACACGTTCCAAATTCGTTCGAAGCTTTAGAAGCATTACCAGGAGTTGGACACAAAACAGCATCAGTGGTCATGTCACAAGCATTTGGACATCCCGCTTTTCCAGTGGATACACATATCCATCGATTGCTCACTCGTTGGGGACTAACCAGCGGAAAAAACGTTGTGCAAACTGAAAAAGACGCTAAAAAACTTTTTCCAAGGGAAACATGGAACAAACTACATTTGCAAATTATCTTTTATGGTCGCTCACATTCCCCGGCGAGAAGTCCTAAAAAAGAACTTGATTATATTACATGTCACATCGGGACGAAAAAGGCCCTGATGGAATTAAAGTGATATGAACAATTGTTCATAAGTACCTTTCACATCTTTTTCATAAGAAATTGAATCGGAGAATCGGAGGTTGATTTTCGAATCCGTATATTTGTTTCATGGACAATCCGGATAACATTCGAAAACCAATCACACGCTTAAAAACACAAGGCCAACTGATCAACGATCTTGGGAGAATACCACCTCAAGCAGTTGACATTGAACAAGTTGTACTTGGCGCGATGATGCTGGAGAAAAATGCAGTGAACGATACAATTGATATTTTGAATCAAAACAGTTTTTATGATCCAAAACATCAATTCATCTACAAAGCCATTCATGAATTATTTGCTTCGACAAATCCAATTGACTTGGTGACTGTGACTTCAAGACTTCAAAAAAATGGAGAATTGGAGGCGGCTGGTGGTGCGGCTTACATCGCAGGATTAACAAATCGTGTTGCGTCATCTGCACACATCCAACACCACGCACGCATCATTTCTGAGAAATTCATAAAACGAGAGTTAATTCGTGTGAGTAGTGAAATCATTCGCGATGCTTACGATGAGACACGAGATGTTTTTGACTTGTTAAATGCAGCAGAATCTGATTTATTTCAGATCGCCGAGAACAACATGAGTAAGCAAGTAAGTTCCATGCAATCCGTTGTTCGTGAAGCGATTCAAGAAATTGAAAAAGCAGCACAAAACACAGACGGAGTTTCAGGAGTACCAACTGGATTCCATGCACTGGATAAAATAACGTCGGGATGGCAACGTTCGGATATGATTGTATTAGCTGCACGTCCTGGTATGGGTAAAACGGCATTTGTACTATCCATGGCAAGAAATTCAGCAGTTGACTACAACATGGGCGTTGCGATATTTTCATTGGAGATGTCCTCTGTTCAGTTAGTCAAACGTTTAATTGCCAGCGAATCAAGATTATCAGCGGAAAAATTACGTAAAGGAGATTTGAAAGAACACGAATTCCAACAATTACACTCCCGCATTTCAAAATTGGCAACTGCACCTATTTTTATTGATGACACTCCAGGTATTAGCATATTTGACTTCCGTGCAAAATGTCGACGCTTAAAAGCACAACACAACATTGAAATAATCATTATCGATTACCTGCAATTGATGTCTGCTAAAGATGGAAAAGGTGGCGGAAACAGGGAACAAGAGATTTCAACTATCTCTCGATCCATCAAAGAAATTGCAAAAGAATTAAATGTTCCAATCATAGCCTTGTCTCAGTTGAGTCGTTCCGTAGAAACGCGTGGAGGCGATAAGAAACCGATGCTTTCTGACTTACGTGAATCTGGTGCCATTGAGCAGGATGCGGATATTGTTTCCTTTATTTACCGTCCAGAATACTACAACATCACCCAAGATGACGACGGGAATTCATTGCATGGTATTGGAGAAATCATTATTGCAAAACATAGAAATGGTGCGTTAGATTCTGTTCAATTACGATTTGTTCCTGAATATGCGCGATTTGAGAATTTACATGAAGTTCCTGAATTAGATATTGCTGGTGGAAATGCAACGGCAGGAATGAATTCTTTCAATCAAGACTTCAACACCTATACCATCAAGAGTAAGATGGATGAAGGTGAAGATTCCGATATTTTTGATAATAGTGGTTCAGACGATAATCCTTTCTAACAAATGCGCATACTCCTTTTCTCCTTTTTCTTTATTGTTTCTTTTTCTGGACGTAGTACCCAGTTGTTGATTCCAATGGATGAAACTCAAACGGATCATTTGAAATCCTACGGAATTGCATTTTGGTGTCTTGAAAATAACATAACCGTAGAATGGCTTTTAAATTACCGCGGAGGTTCCTTTCTTGTTCCCCATTTAAAAACATTGGAGGAGGAGTTGATTCTGCGAAATGTTCGCTACCAAGTATTGGCTGATGGACAAGTGAATCAAATTCGATCCGAGATTTCTAATCCAGAGGTGAATATGGAAATTGTTCAATTGGAAAAAGCACCTAAAATTGCTGTTTACACGCCGCCGAACAAACAACCATGGGATGATGCGGTGACCTTGGTGTTAGAATATGCCGAAATTCCTTATGACAAAATTTATGACTCAGCAATCGTCATGGGACTTTTACCAAAGTATGATTGGTTGCACCTGCACCACGAAGATTTCACAGGTCAATATGGTAAATTTTATGCGAATGCTCGTTACCAAGCTTGGTACCAAGAACAAGTCGCTGTTGCCGAAAAGAATGCAAAAATGCTCGGATTTAATAAAGTTTCTGAGTTAAAATTAGCCGTTGCCCAAAACTTAAAAAACTTTGTCATTGGTGGTGGATTTCTATTCACGATGTGCAGTGGTACCGACAGTTTCGATATTGCATTAGCCGCACAAGGCGTTGATCTTTGCGCTTCAGTTTTTGACGGAGATCCAGCCGATCCAAGGGCCCAAGAAAAACTCAATTTCGATCAAACTTTTGCCTTTCACGACTTTCATTTGGTTCAAGATCCTTTAGTTTACGAATACAGTGACATTGACGCCAGTGATTTACGTACCAAAGGACAAATCACAGAGAAAATGGATCAATTTACATTATTTGATTTCTCGGCTAAGTGGGATGTTGTTCCAACGATGTTAACACAATGTCATGTGGATGTCGTAAATGGTTTTATGGGTCAGACAACCGACTTTAGAAAAGACCTCATCAAATCTAACGTATTGATTCTAGGAGAAAACAAGGTTGCGAATACCGCGCGCTATATCCACGGAGAAATGGGTCAAGGTACATGGACGTTCTACGGAGGACACGATCCAGAGGATTACCAACATTACGTAGGTGACCCATATACGGACTTAAGCCTACATCCAAATTCACCCGGTTACCGATTGATACTGAACAACATACTATTTCCTGCCGCGAAAAAGAAGAAAAGAAAAACATAGTTTTTCTACAAAATGGTGTGGGAATAAACATTTTTTAGTAAACTTGCGGTGAATTCTTTCGAACCATCGGTTCAAGCTTCTCCAAAATCACACGTTATTTACATAGACAATCATTAATGGATCGTAAAACATTAGAGACAAAAAAAATCTCAGAACTTCGCGTTATTGCACAAACCCTAGGTATCGAAAATAGTGACTCGTTGAAAAAAACAGAACTCATTTCCAAAATTGCTGGAGATGAACCTGAAAAAGCAGCTCCATCAAAATCAAGTGAACCAGAGGCTGAAAAAGCAGTGAAATCGCCACGTCCTGTGAAAATAAACAAACGTGAAGAGTCAGATGGAACGATTCGAAATGAACGTAAACCTAGAATTCGTCAAACAACGGAAGTAACTGAGGAATCTGAAGTAACTGAGGTTAAAACAATTGAAAAAGAGCCTGCGAATCCTACAGCTGAATCCGTACAAGATACACCCGTAAGAGAAGTTCGCAAACCTGTTCACCGCCATGAACGTACGGAACGTCAAAATACACCAAATGACGCTCCAACAAATCAACAATCAAATCAACAAAATAGACGAGATAACAACCGTCAACAGAACCCAAATCAAAATCAGCATCCGAACCCAAATCAAAATCCGAATCAACAACGACAACAACATCAACGAAATACACCGGTTGAATCAGTAGAAAAACCCGATGATTCAAATTATGATTTAGTGGGAATCGTTTCTGCGGAAGGAGTTTTGGAAGTAATCCAAGAAGGTTTTGGTTTCTTGCGTTCTTCTGACTACAATTACCTGCCTTCTCCAGATGATATTTATGTCTCCCAAAATCAAATCAAATTATTTGGTTTAAAAACTGGAGATACGGTAAAAGGAAGTATTCGTCCACCTAAAGAAGGTGAAAAATTCTTCCCATTAGTAAAAGTTGAGTCCATCAATGGACGTCACCCTTCATACATTCGTGACAGAGTTCCATTCCAATATTTAACACCTTTATTTCCATCTGAGAAATTTAAATTAACAGGTCATGCGCAAGAGACACTTTCGACGCGTGTTATGGACTTGTTTGCTCCGATTGGTAAAGGACAGCGCGGAATGATCGTAGCGCAGCCTAAAACGGGTAAAACAATGCTCTTGAAGGATGTTGCGAATGCAATTGCAGCCAATCATCCTGAAACATATTTAATCGTTCTTTTAATTGACGAACGTCCGGAAGAGGTAACAGACATGGCAAGAAGTGTAAAAGCTGAAGTCATTGCTTCCACTTTTGATGAACCCGCAGAACGCCACGTTAAAGTTGCGAACATGGTTCTTGAAAAAGCGAAACGATTGGTGGAATGTGGACACGACGTATGTATCCTTCTTGATTCCATTACACGTTTAGCACGTGCTTACAACACGGTTTCTCCTGCATCTGGAAAAGTCCTTTCTGGTGGTGTAGATGCAAATGCATTACACAAACCAAAACGTTTCTTTGGATCTGCTCGTAAAATTGAAAATGGCGGATCACTATCCATACTGGCAACTGCCTTGACGGAAACAGGATCTAAAATGGATGAAGTTATCTTCGAAGAATTTAAAGGAACAGGTAACATGGAATTGCAGTTGGATCGTAAAATCTCGAATCGACGCATTTATCCAGCAATTGACATCACTGCTTCTGGAACCCGACGTGAAGACTTACTCGTGAAAAAAGATGTTTTACAACGCGTATGGCTAATACGTAAGTTCATCGCAGACATGAATCCAGTGGAAGCGATGGAATTCTTGAAATCGCATATGGAAAATACCATGTCAAATGAAGAGTTTTTGATTTCAATGAATAACTAATGAACAAAGCAGTAAAATACGGACTGATTGCCAGCATTGTTTGGATCGCAGTTAAAATGGGGGCTTTGGCCTTGAGTATTTCTTTATATGACATCAAATACTTTGGGCTTTTCAATATGTTTCTCCTCACATTTGTGATTACATGGAGCATCTACAAGCATAAGCGAACCCAAACGGAAAGTAATTTACTTGTTGACATTAAAAATGGCATGT
Source organism: Crocinitomicaceae bacterium (assembly GCA_024643545.1). Lineage (GTDB taxonomy): Bacteria > Bacteroidota > Bacteroidia > Flavobacteriales_D > Crocinitomicaceae > UBA952. Next base: position 61,724 of record JAHEMR010000007.1, read on the forward strand.
TAGCCGGTGTTCCATATACTGCGGTCGTAAGTGTTTTCTTGTTTTTCTATTACGGACAAATTTTCCCTGAATTTCGTGAAAAGAAAATGAACGAAGTATACGTGCGCATCGATACCAAAAAAGAATTGGATGCCATTCGTAAAAACCAACCGGAATTAGAAAACAAGAGCGATGTAGAAATTAAGCAATTGGCTATTAAAGATTGGAAAAATAAATTGGATCCTCAATTTACGATGATGATTTCCTTACTAGCTTTACTTTTCTACACCACCATGAATTCACTATTGATTTCACTCGTTTTTAGAAGAATTGTTTTCCGTAATTAGTGCTTGAACATTTCCTGAAAGGCAGCTTCCGTTAAAGAAATACGTTTCGTTCCAAAGTCAAATTTCCCATATGCTTCTCCAGGGGAAGTCATGACCGTAGCAAACAAATAGCGGCTTTTACCCCACTCTGCAAATCCGACTAACCAGCCAATGTCTTTTCCATCCTGAAATCCCCATCCGGTTTTGCCGTAAATGTTAAATGGATGGCTCCGACGCAGTTCGAAAATCTCCATCAAGGTTTGGTACGTTTCTGAACGAAGACCCAATTTTTGTTTCTCAATTTTGTATAAAAAGTCAATTTGCTGCAACGCTGAAATGCGCAAGTCCCCATTTAACCAAAAAGTCGTTAATTCAGGACTCGCTTTTTCATTTCCATAGTGAAATCGCTCAACGTAAGTATCCATGTTCTTCTTTCCAATTCTTCGTGCTAATTCTTGGTAATAAGGAACGATTGAATGCTGAAAAGCCAGTTTCAGGGTTAAATTACTCATCGAATCTTGTAACAACTTTGTTGTTGAATCTGTCAAAATACCCGTTTCTAATCCAATTAAGGTATTTGGAATTTTAAAAGTTGAAGCTGGTGAAAAAGGAACATTTAACAAGGAATCATTGTAATAGAAATACTTTTCCGTTTTTAAATCATAGATCACCACTGAAAACGAGTATAACGAACTTTCCTCCTTCTTCAAGTCTAGAAAAGCAGCTTTTTCAACTTGGAATTTTGGCAACCCACAACTTGAGATGAAAAGCGCCAGAACAATAGCACTTATAAACTTGCACATAACTCTTCACCCAATTGGTCATAGTCAATTCCATCAAAATTTCCAGACGACATCATTAACAACACAGCATTGTTCCATTTTTGAGAACGAATGAACGTCAGAACTTCATCCGTTGTATCCTTTACATGGACATTTCCACCGAATCCATCAAACACCTGTTGAGTGGAAATCGGTTCCAATTTCTTGTGATGAACGACTTCTGGATTGAAATAGACCAATGCTTCATCTGCAGCAATCATCGCACCTTCATAATGAGGTAAAAATTCTTTTTTCAAGGAAGAAAACGTATGTAACTCCATGCATGCGATCACTTTTCTATTCGGATACTGGTGTTTTACCGCTGCAGTTGTTGCTTTTAATTTAGAGGGTGAATGGGCAAAATCTTTAAACATCACAAAGTCCGGACGCTCAATCACTTTTTGCAAGCGTTTTCCTGCTCCGGTAAAATCCGACATTGCAGATAAAAAATCGGCATTTTTGATTCCAATCGCTTTCGCTAAATTCATCGCTCCCATTAAATTCTGAAGGTTGTGCGGACCAAAAACAAGCAAGGGATAAGATTGTCCTTCGAAATGCAAAAGAGTTCCCGTTTCCGTCGGTTCAAAAGTTGGTGTTTGATAGGCAATAGATGTAATTCCTTCTCGCACTTGCTCGCCCAATTTACAAACTTCAGGATCCTCTGTGTTGTAAATCAACTTTCCATTTGGTTCGATTAAATCACAGAAAATTTCAAATTGCTCGACGTAGTTTTCAAACGTTGGAAAGACATTGATGTGATCCCAAGCAATGCCACTAATTAGTGCCACATTTGGATGATACAAGTGAAACTTTGGACGGCGGTCAATTGGAGAACTCAAATACTCATCTCCTTCCAAAATCATGAATTTTGCGTCATTGGTCAATTTAACCATACAGTCGTAACCTTCCAATTGAGCACCAACCATATAATCAACGTTTAACCCAAGTTTATTGATCGCATGCAACAACATGGAAGTGATTGTTGTTTTTCCGTGACTTCCGCCAATAACGATTCTCATTTTATCTTTACTCTGCTCGTACAAGTATTCTGGATAAGAGTAAATAGGGATTTGCAGTTCTTTCGCTCGCAACAATTCTGGGTTGTCCTCTCGTGCGTGCATCCCTAAAATAACGGCATCTAATTCAGCATATATGTTGTTCGTATCCCACCCGATTGTCGCTGGTAGAATTCCTTCTTTTTCCAAACGTGTTCTTGAAGGTTCAAAAATCTCGTCATCTGAACCGCTTACGTGAATTCCTTTTCGATTTAGGGCGATGGCTAAATTGTGCATCGCACTTCCACCAATGGCAATAAAATGTACTCTCATGAAATGAATTTTAACGAAAGTACAAGAAAGGAAAACTTATTCAGAAAAGGAACAGAATAGTTACTGACAATCAAGTATGAATTTACTTTTCAATCACATTTGCCCCAGTGGACTCATTAAACCAAATATAATCCGTGATTGATTGTCCATCTCGTGTGAAAAAATTCACACCATCCTCTTTAGTCGTCTGTTCATACACAACTCCATAACCATTTTTATCCACTACGACTCTGCGAATAATCACTGTTGTCACGAAACCTTGAGCATTCTTTTGAGTGTAGGTTTGTTCGGTCATGGCATTTTTTGGAAATAAAATACCATCTTCATCCTTTAAATTATTTGGTGTATTTACCAATTCAAGTTTAGAGGATGCCATTTTTTGCACCTGCTCGTATTGCTTATCTTGCGTCACTGCATTTTCCTCATCTCTTTTAGAAGTCGCAATTTCATTATCCGTTTTCATTTTCTGTTGGACTTTTAAATCCTTTTCTTCTTTTACTTTTAAGTTTTCTACGCGCATGGACTCTTCGTTTGAGGCACGGTTTGATCTTGCCATTCCGAGTTCTTGGATATTATCGGCAGCAATTTGCTCGTTTTTATTCGAAACATCTTTTGCATCCTTCCAATTACTGATGCTTTGTGCATTTTGAACTTGTTTATCCTCTTGTTCTTTATTACGCGTGGTAATTGCCACTTCATTTTTCTGAACAGCCTTTTGAAGATCGACTTGACGCTCAACTGATTCTTCCTGATTTTTCCGATCAATGACCGTCTGCTCCGCCTTGAAACCCTCTATGTTACTATCGGTTGTTTCTTGATGAATCGCACTGACCGTTTCATTAAAATGATTTTGATAGTCAAATACATCCTTAATTTCTTGGATTTGCTGTTGCGGTTGTTCCGCCTTTTGCTGTGTTGTTTTATTCAAATCATTAAAAGCTTGTTCAGGAGTTCCCTTTGAGCGTTCTCCCGGCGCCTTTAATTGTTTACCCACAACAACATCTTCTTTTACCACAGGCGTTGTGGTTGCAACTACTGTTGTCACTGGTTTACTCAGATTTGAGAGTGAATCAATGCTTTTTTGAAGTTGCGGCAATTCGGTTTTAGGCAAAGAACTGGTATTTGCATTAGCAAGCGATTGGACGGCTTTTAGCTCTTTTAATGCCAACTCATTATTCTTAGATTTAACGGTTGAATAGGCAGATTTACGTTGTGAGTAATAGGCCTCCATTTTACTTATTTTCTCTTTTAAATCAATAACCGCTGGCTCATTTTGTCGGCTTTTCATTGGGTCGGAATTTAAGATGGTCTTCGCAACCGAATAAAATTGTGGTCCTTTGGAAAAGTTTTCATTAGCCTTCGCAAGTTGGTCTTTGTATATTTGATCTTGTGAAGCTTTCCAATCCATGACCTTTTTCATGCCATTTTGGAGCTCTTTCGAGTACTGATCAATTAAGCTTTGTTTTTTAAATTTGGCAATATTCAAATCAGCTTTCTTAAAAATCTCAAGGGATTGGTCAAATTTCTTTTGAGTAACCAAATCATTGGCAGATTTTAATTGCTTTTTCACTTCAATCTCCGTTGCAGCATCCTCTTTGATGGCATTGATTTTTGCAATTTCAGCATCAACCTTTTCTTTTTCATTGGGCTGAAGTTTTTTTGCTTCTTCAAGTTTCGCTAATGCTTCATCGTATTTTTTAGCTGTGCTCAAGGTTGCTACTGCTTTCATTGCACTGTCGTATTGTGCTTTGTTGGCAGCATTTTTCGTTTCCAACGCAATGTTTTCAGTGATTTTCAAAAGTTTCCCTGAAATGTATGGGTCTTTCGGTATTTGCTGATCCGCAAATTTGTATTGTTGTTCAGCTAATTTCCAATTATTCGCGGCAAAGGCGGCATCACCCTCTAATTTAAATTTATCAAACTCTTTTTTACGTTTTGCTTCACTTTCATTAATATTAATGATTGTTTGAACCGCTTTTTTCTTTTCAGTAATTCCTGCATCTGTTGGTGAAACGACCAATGCTGAATCATAATACATGATTGCTTTATCAAATTCTTTTCTGCTTACCGACAAATCAGCAGAAGCCACATATGCTTTTAGCTTCTCTTTGTCCCGGGCAATTTTGTACACATCTTTTACTTTTTTATCCATATCAGCTTTCAACTGAGCATCTGGAATTGCTTTGTAAATTGATTGGTCCCAAACAAACTTTTCCGCATATCCTTCTTTTGTGAAATTCAAATCAACATTTGGACGAATCACATAAAGTTGTAACGGAAGTTGATCGATTAACCTTACCCCATTCGTGGCATTTGCTTTTGGAACAATTGTTTTCAAATCAAAGGACAATTTTTTCGTCATATATCCATTTGACGCCACCACGAGTGCTACAATTTGGGCTGGATTCACTTTAGCTGAAACGTAATAATTACCTTTTATATCTGTAATTACACGAGAAACAGACGCCTCATTTTGAATCAGATTAACTGTTGCTCCATATAATTTTTGTCCAGTTACAAAATCTTGCACTGTTCCTTCCAAAGTGATCAGTACTGGTGTTTGTCCAATCACCATCGATTGAATCCCAAAAAATAAAAGAAAAATAACGAGTCTATTCATAGCTGTAACGTTGAAAACAAAACATAGAATCAACGTAAAATCCTACATTTGTTTCAAAGACAAATTTGCTAAAAATTAACGAGTTAAAAAAATGATTCCTTTTTCGAAATTAAGTTACTGGGAACGAACAATTTACACGGAAGGAATGGATTTCACAATAGTGGGTTCTGGAATCGTGGGATTAAGCACAGCCTTGCACCTAAAAAAAGCAAATCCACAAGCAAAAATAACCATTTTAGAACGGGGTTATTTACCAACAGGTGCAAGTACTAAAAACGCCGGTTTTACTTGTTTTGGAAGTCCGACCGAATTAAAAGATGACTTAAGTAAAATGGACGAAAAAAGCGTTTGGAAGACCGTTTCCATGCGCTTGGAAGGATTAGGAGAATTATTCGAACTCGTAGATCACACTCAAATTCAATATGAAGCATGCGGTTCATGGGACATGATAAGAAATGAGGACGAAGCTATAACGCCTGACTTCATTGAATATTTGAACGAAAAATTACACGAAATTACTGGAGAGAAAACGGTCTATACTGAGGATCAAACAAAGCACCTAAATTCCGGTTTTCAAGGAATCAAAACAACTTATCACAACCGCTTGGAAGGATCTATTCACACAGGGAAATTAATCCAAGAATTACAACGCGCCTGTTCCATGAAGGGAATTAATACCCTCTTCGGAGTGAATGTCCTTTCTTTCGATTCTAGTGACGCAGGAGTCGAAATCCAAACAGCTCTAGGAACACTGCATACCGCGAATCTTGTCATCTGCACAAACGCATTTGCAAAAGAATACCTGCCAGACATTCTACCAGCTCGCGCGCAAGTGCTCATCACCAAACCAATTCCTCATCTTGCCATCAACGGAACCTTCCATATGGAATCTGGATACTATTATTTTCGAAACATTCGCAATCGAATATTATTTGGCGGAGGAAGAAACGTGGATTTCTCAGGAGAAACGACTACTGAGTTTGATACAACGAATGTGATCCAAGAAAAGCTTAATCAATACCTCTTGGAAATCATACTTCCAAATACACCGTTTGAAATTGATTATGCGTGGTCAGGAATCATGGCTGTCGGCTCCGAAAAAAAGCCAATCATTCAAAAAATGAACAAAAACGTTGCTTTTGGTGTTCGTATGGGAGGAATGGGTGTTGCAATTGGCGCATCTGTTGGAAAGCAACTATCAAAATTATTTTCGTGAGTCAAGCAGAAGGAAAAAAAGCATTTATAAATCCCATTGATCCAGACAAGATCACGGAAAATCCGCATTCTTTGGAATACGCACATCACGCAGGATCCGCCATCATCAAACCCGAAGATCAAGGAAAAATTAAAGGTCGTGCCGTTAGTGCGATGGAGCATCAAACCGACATGCAACTATCGCAATTGTATGAACAAATGCAATTACTTGCTTCACAAGCGAAAAAGCTAAATGAACGTAAAGAAATTTCTCATTTTATTTACCAGGCGGAAATGCGATTCGAACCTTTCATTAATCATACTTATCACCTATACCAGCGAAATACGGGGAAATTTTCTTTATCCTTGGTTGGACCCACTCAATGGGGTAAGTCCGGTCAAGAGTTAACTTTTATTGCTACGGTAAAGTTACTTGCTGATCATACATGGGATATTCTAGAACGAAATCCCGACTTTTCATTTAGCGAATAAAAACCCATTCGTCCTTAGTTGACTGTAAATCATTGTATTGATATCCATCCACGTCGTACATTTTCAATTCTTCCACATCCGAAAGTTGATTTTCAATCAAATAACGCGTCATAGCTCCACGTGCATGTTTTGCATACATCATCACCGTTGTATATTGCCCATTTTTGAATTCCTTAAAAATCGGTGTGATGATTCGATTCTTCAAAAGATTTTGCCGGATGACTTTAAAGTACTCTGAAGAAGCCAAATTTATAATGACTTCATCTTTTTCGAGTTCTTTTTTTAAGGTCTTTGTGACTTTGTCCCCCCAAAATTCATATAAATTCCTTTGTTCCTCTTTTGGTGAAAATTTTGTCCCCATTTCCAAGCGGTACGGATAAATCAAATCAAATGGTTTTAAAACACCATATAATCCAGAAAGGATGCGCAAATCCTTGTTTAATACATCATATTTTGACGGATCCAATGTGGAAACATTTAATGCACGGTATACTTCACCATCAAAAACTTCTACTGCAGTTAACGCATTTTCAGGTTGAAGAGATGCTTTTTTCCATTGTTTAAATCTTAAGACATTCTGGGAGGCTAAATCCAACGAAATATCCATTAATTCTTGCAATCCAACCTTTTTGATTTTTTTCAAGTCTTTAACTATTTGATACGCCTCTTTTTCAAAAACAGGAATGGATTTTTCATGTGTCAAACTTGATTGCGAATTCAAGTTTTTGGCTGGTGACAAAAGAATTTTCATGAAGGATGTATTTTGTTTGCGAAGATAGCTAATTGAAAAGAATGTCTTAAATTTAATGCTCAAAACTATAAACTATGCAAAAACGATTACTCTACCTTGGAATTTTCGCTCTTTTGAATGTGGTGTCTTTTGCTCAAGACTCACAATTCATCGGATATTTCACCCCAACCATTTCTCACTTAGTTCCTGCAACTGCAAGTCAGGCTGCACCTCACCAACAAGTAATTAAACCGAATTTTAAAGGAAGAGAACTGATTGAAGTTGACCAGAGCAACACACACAACCCGGATTGGGTTTGGCAACAACACCAAGCAACCGAAAAAACTCCATCAGCCACCGTATTATGGGCAAACCAAGGATTGGGAACCAACTTATCACCTCCAGATCCAACAGTGGATGCTGACAGTACGGTAGTAATCGAATCAACTAACTCTAATGGAGGTGCAGTTTACCGCATTTTCAATAAATCAACTGGTGCTACGATTGCAAGTTCAGTAACAATGCAAAGTTTAGGTGGCGTAGCTGGACTTGGTGACCCTATTGTGCTTTATTACAAACCAGCTAAACGATGGTTTTTAACGGAATTTTCTAGTACAGGTAATAAATTATTAATTCACGTTTCTCAAACAAGTAATCCACAGGGTGCATATTATACCTATGCATTTACATGTACCGCTTTTCCTGACTACCCAAAATACGCTTTCAGCGCAACATCAGATGCATTTATTGCCAGCACTAATGAAGGAGGTCCTCCAAGTATTTATGCAATGAAAATTAGTGCCATGTTAACGGGCGCAACTTCTCCATTCATAAAAACAACCATTGGGTATTCTTTAAACGGATTTGGTTTTCAATCAATTACACCAGTGGATTTAGAAGGTGACAATGCTGCTCCCGCAGGAATGAAACCATTATTCATCCGACATAGAGATGACGAATCACATACAAATGGTACTCCGGACAGTGGTACAAATGACTGGTTGGAATTATGGGAAATGACCATAAATTGGACCGCAAACACTGCAAGTGTAACAAAAATTCAAGATGTTTCAATTACTGAAATCGATTCAAAACTATGTGGTCTAACAAGTTTTGCTTGTATCAAACAACCAGGTACAACAAACACGCTTGACCCACTGCGCGAACCGGTGATGCAAAAAGCACCCATGCGTATTTTTGATGACCATCAAACAATTCTTGCCGCATTGGCTACAGATGTAGATGGTGCAGATCGCGCCGGTGTTAGATGGGTTGAATTACGACGTGCAGCTAATGTTACCACGGCAACTTGGGTGAACTACCAAGAAGGAACCTACGCTCCTGGAACGGGAACAAGTCGCTGGATGCCTGCGATTAATATTGACAAGTATGGAAATATCATCATGGCTTATTCTACCTCTAGTAACAACGCAGGAGACTATCCATCGATTAAAATGACAGGAAGAAAACCATGTGATCCACTTGGTCAAATGACCATGCCGGAAACTACTATTATTGCAGGTACATCCTCAAAAACAGGAGATACACGTTGGGGAGACTACCACCATATGTCTATTGATGATTTTGATGGAGTGACCTTCTATTATTCTGGTCTTTATCAAAACACACAGACGAAGTCTAACGTGAGTTCTATCCGCATGAATCCAGATGCTTTAGACGCTGCTATTTCATCAATTTTCGTTCCTGGAACTGGAGCTGCATGTGGATCTTCCACGCAAGTTGGTGTGGTTGTTCAACAAACGGGTAGTTCTTCCATTACCTCAGGAGTCTTAACTTGGCAAGTGGGCACTGGAGCTGTTAACTCGGTAAACTATACATCCAATCAATTAACAAGTGTTGGTGCGATGGATACGATTTTTGTTACCGTAAATGGATTAGTAACAGGGAGCAATTCCCTCACTATTTCTACAACAACGGTTAACGGCACTTCCCCGGATGACAACATTTGTAACAACACAAAAACGACAACAATCACTGTTGGTGGCGGTTCTGCCATTACAGCGAATATGACCGTAAACTTTGCCCCTACTTGTACTTCAAACAATGGTCAAGTAACCCTTACTGCAACTGGAGGAACAGCCCCATATATGTACTCATTAAATAATGGAACACCTCAAGCATCTCCGGTATTTGCTAATTTAGCACCGGGTAATTACACCTATACAATTACTGAAAATGGTGGATGTTCCGGAACAGGAACATTTAACTTACCTGCAGCTGCTACGATTACAGCGACTCCAACACAAACAGCAGTTATCAGTTGTAACGGAAATACAAATGCTGCCATTTCTATTGCAGCGAATGGTGGACAAGCTGCATATAGTTATTCCATTAACGGTACAAACTACCAATCCTCCAATACATTCAGCAATCTTGGTGCAGGAACTTATACCGTTTATGCACAGGACGCCAACGGTTGCATTGGATCAAACACACTGACAATTACTCAACCTGCAGCGATTGGAATAAATGCTGTGCCTACGATGATTTCTTGTGCCGGTTTGAACAACGGACAAATTTTTGTTAGCGCATCAGGAGGAACTGCTCCATTAACTTATAGCATTAACGGAACTACTTTTGTTACTAGTAACACATTTAATGGTTTATCCGCAGGAAATTATACTGTTACCGTAAAAGATGCGAACGGATGTCAACAAACATTCTCTACCACAATTACCTCACCGACACCTTTAAGTTTAACTTGTGTACCTACAGTGTCTAATGGAAGCAACGGGACAATTACTGTAACAGGATCAGGAGGTAACCTACCGTATACTTACAGTATAGATGGCACCAATTATTATTCAGGTTCTTTATTCTCTGGCTTAGCGATTGGGGTGTATACAGTATACATTAAAGATGCCAACGGATGTATCAGCAGCATGGAAGTCAATATTAATTCAAATGGAATTGATGAATTAGGATTTGCTTTTGTTCATATTTACCCTAACCCAAACAAAGGAATATTTGAACTTGAAATCGATGGAATCACTGATTCGAAAATGGAGGGTAAACTTTTCAATGTATCTGGACAACATGTTAGTTCTTTTGAATTAATTGTTCAGGACGGAAAGGTAAAACAAACCATTGAAATGAGTAAAAAATTAGCAGCTGGAACATATTACCTTGGATTATACCAAAATGGTAAAGCTGTCGTGAAACAGTTTATAAAAGAATAAAAAAATGTTTCTTAACGATTTAAGCCAAGCATTCGCTTGGCTTTTTTTATGCCTACTGAGGTGATCGAATAAACGCATTAGTCACCGTAAGTCACATGATCCAATTAGCCGATTCGTTCGGATTGAATTCAATTCCCTGGAGAATTCCTCCATATCTAACAACTGTTTTTTCTTTAAACGGAAGGGAGGCTTTTGTCAGTTAAAAATGCACCATGCAAATAACTCGTGTTCCGGCCTGATTCGCTATAGCTTTAAAAGTAGTCCATACAGATGAGTCTTTTTCAAAATATGCTGCATTCAAATCTCCGCTATCACATTTAACATAGGATGAGCAATATGAATAGGTACCGAACAAATAATGGTCTAAGCGCTTCTTCCAGCTTTTTATTACTCAACTTTTGTTCACACAACGATACTATAACTAAAAACAAACGAATCTAGGCCATCCTTGCATGCATTTCCGACCATGGATTCGGATTCACTTCCAAAAGTGCTCCTGATCGCTTAAACGTGAATTTCCAATCTTCCTTTTCGTTTGATGCCATAAGTGATTTATAAATGAACTGTGTCTCTTTAGTTTGATCAACAAAAGAAACGAATGAAAAATAGCATAAGTCTGTTTTAATCCAAATTGCTTCACAAAAAAAAAGCCGTCCATTTGGACGGCTTTTCACTATTGAATAAAAGCTTACGCTTTCAATTTCTTAGAGAAGTCAATTAAGATTGGAGTCGCCACACAAAGTGAAGAATATGTTCCAATAATTACCCCAACCAATAAAGCGAATAAGAATCCTTTAATTGCCGGTCCACCGAAGATGAACATGATCAATACAACAACAAATAAAATCATTGAGGTATTAAATGTACGACTTAAGGTTCTATTCAAAGATTGATTAATGATTTCGTGGTGATTGTCCGTTGCGGAACTCTTACGTAAGTTCTCACGAATACGGTCAAAGACAATCACGGTATCATTCATCGAGTAACCGATAACCGTTAAAATCGCCGCAATGAAGGCTTGATTCACATCTAAACTAAATGGTAAGAAACCGTGAAGTAAAGAGAAGATGGAAATAACGAAGAATGCATCATGCGCTAATCCAACAATGGCACCAATTGAATATTGCCAGTGTCCGAAACGCAACAAGATGTACGCGAAGATTGCCAACATCGCTAATGACAATGCGATTGCGGAAGAAGACCACAATTCACTTGACACAGACGCTGAAATGAATCGTTGTCCTGTGATTTTGTGTTCACCAAGTTTGGCATCACATGCGTTCAATCCTTCGGTTAATTTCGTTTTAACTTCTTCCATCGCACCTTCTTTTTTCAACAAGTAGTTGGTCACGATATCCACATTGTAATCATTCGATTTTGTTTTTAAGTCGATAGAAGCAATTTCATTGTTCTCTACCAACACTTTTTCCAAGTTCGTACGAATAAACTCAATGTCCGCTTTTTTATCAAATTTCACTGAGAAAGTATATCCTCCAGTAAACTCAACACTTTGTTTTAATCCACGAGAATAAAGTCCAATCATTCCAATAATCGTCACCGAAATTGAGAAGATATAAAAGTACTTACGGTTACCAACCCAGTTGAAGTTAAAGTTTTGGAAAAGTCCTTTTGAATACGTCGTATTGAAGGAAACTGATTTTCCTTTTGCCAACCACGTATTGATGATCAACTCACCAATAACGATTGCGGAGAACAAGGATGTGAAGATACCAATGATTAAGGTAGTTGCGAATGATTCGATTTCTCCAGTTCCAAAGATTTTCAAAATCAAGGCAACCAAGAAGTGCGTTACGTTCGCATCGATGATTGAAGGCAAGGCTTTTCTAAATCCAACACCAATGGCAGAAGTTAAATCTAATCCGGCAGCTTGTTCTTCACGAACACGTTCAAATATCAAGATATTCGCATCGACGGCCGTACCAATTGTTAACACGATACCTGCGATACCTGCTAATGTTAATACAGCTCCAAATGAAGCCAAACATCCAAAGATTAATACAACGTTTACCGTTAAGGCAATGTTTGCTGCCAAACCTGCTTTTCCGTAGTAGAAATACATGTAAATCAATACTGCCAAAAACGCAACAGCAAATGAAATTAAACCAGCTTGTGAGTTTTCAGCACCAATTGTTGGACCAACTTTTTGTAATTCTTTGATGACACATGGTGCAGGCAAAGCTCCACCATTTAACAATCCCGCCAAGTCTTCTGCTTCTTGGAATGTAAAGCTTCCCGAAATCTGAGTTCTACCTGTTGTAATTGGATTGATTACGCGTGGTGCACTGTATACAACGCTATCCATAGAGATTGCAATGATACGGTCTTTATTTTCTGTTGTCATTCTACCCCACTCGTCTGAACCTTCAGCAGTCATTTCCAAGTCAACCGTGATTTTTCCATCCTGAGAATCGAATCCTGTTGATGCTTTCGAAATGTGTGATCCATTCACGCGTGCTTTTCCTCCTTCAGGGATGCGACAAGCGTAAAGGAAATATGCTGTTTTTTTCGATTTGTCATCAACTTTTTCAGGTTCTGCTGACCACATAAATTGTACATCTTCTGGGAATGCACGTTGCACATCGCGTCGACGTAAAATTGCATCAACCTTTGCTTTATCCGCTAACTCCGTATAACCCATTGCGAATCCACCAACTGGTTTAACTAGCTCAGCTAATGATTTCGTTTTATTGTTCATGTTTTTCAATGAAAGTCCAGCATCCGGTTTAGTTTCCGCAACTGTCGTGTCCTTTGCAACCGTATCTGAAATTACTTCAGCAACTTCTTCCACTTCTTTTTGAGTTGACAAACGGCTTGCGTCTTGCCATTGAATTTGAAGTTGGTCCGGCATATAAGTTTCGAAAAACTCTAAGTTCGCAGTGGATTGAATCTTTTTAGCAACCGTGTTTTCATCTTGAACTCCTGGAAGCTCGATGTACAATCTATTTGTAGATAAATCACGTTGAATGTTCGGTTGTGCTACTCCAAATTGATTGATACGACGGCTGATGATTTGTTCTACACCGTCCATTGAAGACGCGATCAACTTTCTAAAGTAAGATTCGATGTCGTTGTCTGAAGATTTAATACCTAATCCATCAGCTTTGATGATGTAGTTTAAAGGGAGCCCTTTGTTGATTTTTTGATATGAAGCAATAAAAATATCCAAGAAATCACCACCATTTCGTCCGTATGTTGCCATAGCAGCTTCGAATGGTTTTGTGAATTTAAGGTCTTTTTGATTTTTTACATGTGAGCGAATTAAATCTGGGTAAGAGATTTCCATTGTTACACTCATCCCTCCTACTAGGTCAAGTCCGAATGCCAATGAAAGTTTTTTCACTTCCGAGAACGTAGCACCCAATACAGGGTAAACTGGTTTTTCGGCTTTTGAACGTAAAATCTCATTGATAAAAGCTGACTTCGCCAATTCAGCACCTTCTGGAGAGAAGATATCAACTTTCGTGTTATTTGGCAATAAAACAGAATCACCTGTTTCTTTTGCTTCTCTTTTAAGTTGATCAACTTTAAGTACGGCTTCTTTTTCTGCCTTGCGTTCTACGCTACTTGCTACACTAGTAAAGGACAGCTGGTATACACATACAGCAGTCAATACAATCGTCAGAAACCAAAAAAATCCTTTTAAACGCATGTTAATTCGTGTTTGAAATTTAATTAAGGTTGCAAATATAGAATTTAGTATCCTGAAAGTCAAATAAAAATTCGCCTTTCCTGAACAATCGACAAGATAATCAGTGTGATTTTTTCGATTGTTGAATCATGTCCGCAAATTTCAACACTGAATCTGCAAATTCATCCCACTCATTTTCCTTATTTCGAAGTTGATTTTGGACATTTTGAGCGACCTTTTCTAAGCGAGAATCAGAAAATATTTCAACGATTTGCTCGGCAAAAGTACCGTCGGAAACGCTTCGCATGACAAATCCGGTTTCATTTTCAGAAATCTCCTCGTGCAAACCACCTACACGACTCACTAAAACAGGCAAATGAAAAACATCACACATTGCCTTAATGCCAGATTGCGTGGCCGTTTTATAGGGTAAAACACATAGATCAGCCGCACTAAAATAAACGTTCACTTCTTCCGTTGGGATAAATTGATCCACAAAGGATATGTGTTTATTTTTTGATTGAAGGATTAAATTATCGTAACCATTTCTGTCGCCATATACTTCACCTGCAATAAGTAACTGAAAGGAATCATCTAACTTGGAATGCGCCTTTAATAATAAATCCAACCCTTTATAATCTCGAATTAAGCCAAAAAACAACAGTGTTTTTTTCCTTGGATCTAGGTTCAATATTTCCCTTGCTCGCATCTTGTCCATCTTCGACCCAAACTGTTGGTAACTCGGATGCTTCAGAACAAGTGTTTGTGCATTTGGTTTCATGTTCAATACTTCTGACCTTACGGCATCGGAAAGCAATACAAAACCATCGTATCCACCTAAAAAATACCGATTAAACACTCCGTCAAAAAAGCGTTTTTCATGAGGCATCAAATTATGAATCAAAGCAATTTTGACCGTTTTTTTTGATAAAAATCTGGACCAAAAACCCATCATTGGGCCAAAAAAGCTCATCCAATAACTTGTGATGAACAGATCACCTTTGGATTTCCTCAGGATCCTTAAAGAAGTGAAATAGGTCCAAGGTCGAAACGTTGAAACAATTCTCGGATGCTTAAAATTTGGTTTTTGATCCTCAAACTGAGATTGACCAGGGAAAAGGAAATTGGGGTATTGATTTTGAAAGGTATATGAATCTACATTTCTTTTTTTTGCCAGCGCCTGTCGAAATTGTTCGCTAAACTGAGCAATCCCTCCCCTAAAAGGTGGCAAGGCTGAGAAAAAAGTTATTTTTCCTAGTTTGCTCACTTCTACAGATTTGGATCTATATTTTTATCCTGGCACCATTTCAGATAAGTCTCTAACTCTTTCCCCTCTATTTTTTCACCTTTTCTCCAAAGGTTTTTGGAAAGTTGAGTGCCATTTTTATCATAATAATAGGACCATCCATGTAAGTAATCCGCTTTATAACGAACACGCGACATTGTTTGACCAGTATTGTAATATTCCACCCATTCACCTGTGCGTAATCCTTTCACATATGTTCCGGATATTTTCATTTTCCCATTCGGATAAAATTCTTTGAAAGCACCTTCTCTGATGTCATCCACGAAAAATGTTACTGAAAGAACATTCAATGAACCGGCTTCCAATTGATCATTCAAGTAATAATTCACTTTTTTACCATTCAGCTTATCGTTTTTATAACTTTCGGTGCTCACTAACTCTCCTCGCTCGCTGTAATTCATCCAAACAGAGTCTTTTTTCTGGTTACGATAAAATCCATCTGCCATTAAAGCTTCATTTTCGAAATATAATTTTACCGCAGATAAATTTGAATTCGGTTTGTTATCAATAACAGCCTTTAGCTTTCCGGATTGATACTTGTAAATAAATGTCCCAACTGGTTTGTCATCTTTGAAATTTCCTTCATACATGTGAACATTCGTTCCCGGATAATTCTTATGCCAAGGCCCTTGTTTCAATCCTTTTGCATCCACTTGATTTACCTGTGCAAAGGATACTTGAACAAAAAACAACACTAAAATCAACACGTTTTTCATATGAATTTGATTAAATCCCCTAAATGATCTAGTTCCAAATCTCGGTCCTCCGAAATCTTTTCTTCACTGCGAATCAGCACTGTTTTCATGCCTAGTTTTTTTCCAAACATTAAATCTCCATCTGTATCCCCAACCATAATGGACTTATTGAAATCAATTTCTGGAAACTCCATTTTGGCTAATTCAGCCATCTTCGAATTTGGTTTACGCATAAATGGCGCTTCGTCTTTTCGCTCAACAGCCACATAAACTTGGTCGATTCGAGCTCCCACATGTTGAAATTCACTTTTCATTTTACCATGTAGAACATTCAATGATTCAATGGAAATGAGGCCTTTTGCAACACATTGCTGATTCGTAACGACAATTACTCTTCCGAATTTACTAAACAACTCTTTTGCCGTTTCAAGCACACCTTTTTTGAAATGAAAATCGTTAAAATTCAAAATGTACGCACCAAAAACGCGTTCATTGATGACTCCGTCTCTGTCTAAAAAAAGGGTCCAGCTACTATCTACACGAACCAAATTCCCCATTAGAACAATTCATTTTCAACAAGGTAATGGTTTCGAGTGGAGGAACTGCGTCCGATTAATTCAGCGATAAATCCAGTAAGGAAAAATTGAATTCCAATAATCATCGCAATCAAGGCTACAAAAAATTCGGAACGTTCAGAAAGTCTTTGTGCAGCTTTATTAAAGAACAGTTTATCAACTCCCATATAAAGGAATAATCCAAAACCTAAAACAAACATGAGCATTCCCCAAGCACCAAAGAAATGCATTGGTTTTTTTCCGAATTTACCCATAAACGCAACCGTCATCAAATCCAATGGTCCATTTAAAAACCGATTTAATCCGAATTTAGTGACACCATATTTTCGCGCTTGATGTTGCACAACTTTCTCTCCGATTTTCGTAAATCCTGCATACTTTGCTAAAGCTGGAATGTACCGATGCATATCGCCATAGAGCTCAATGCTCTTAATGACTGCATTTTTGTATGCTTTTAATCCACAATTAAAGTCATGTAAATGAATACCCGTAATTCTTCGTGCCGCCCAATTGTACAATTTTGTAGGAATGGTTTTTGAAATGGGATCGTGACGTTTCTTTTTCCAACCCGAAACAACATCGTAATCTTGATGAATAATCATGTTGTACAATTCAGGAATTTCATCTGGTGAATCTTGTAGATCAGCATCCATCGTGATGACTACTTTTCCCATCGCCTTTTCAAAACCCACATGCAAGGCAGCTGATTTGCCATAGTTTCGCTGGAATTTTATTCCTTTTACATGTGTATCTTTTCTTCTTAAATCTTCTATTATTTCCCATGAACCATCTTTGCTTCCGTCATCTACAAAAATTACTTCATAACTCAAGGAATGATCATTCATTACACCTTGAATCCAACGGTGTAGCTCGGGCAAGGATTCAGACTCATTAAAGAGTGGAATCACAATGGAGACGTTTATTTCTTCTATCATAGGAGAGTCAAAGTTACCAATATTTCATTTATTGTTTAACCCAAGGACGAACTTCGTTTTGAAAACGAATGAAATACATTCCCGGCTTTAAGGATTCAACGAGAACTTCCAAATGCGTATCCTGAGTTGATCCATGAAAAAGCTCTTGTCCGTTCATTCCAAAAATGTTCCAATTTCCAATGGATGAAGTCCCGTTCATATACAAATTAGAGGAGGTTGGATTTGGGTAAATTGTCCATTCATCTTTTACGACATCATTGACCTGTGCCGTCGGTTCATTTGTTACAGTGAAATGATCAAATCCAGCTTCAGTAATGTTAATGTTCGGTGCGTAATCAGATATGGTTAATTTCAACTGCATGGTATTCGTAAACGGTAAAAGACCAGAAACCGGAATGCTCACATAATCGAATGTCATCGGAGCGCTAACTGGAGCTCCAACTTGAAAGATTAAGACATTTGTAGTGCCGTTGGACAAGTAAACTTTCAGTGTATCGTCAAATAATCCTGGACCATGGTAGCAGAAGAAGGATTGTGCAAAATTGATGAAGGGTGTCGTTAAATTACTAAAATCCATTTGGGGTGAAAGCAACTGTGTAAATCCATTATCGATGTCATCATGATCTGGATTCATTCCACTCGCATTTCCAGTCACAAAAGCCATCTTTCCACAATCCCATTCTGCGTCTAACGCTTGAACTGTATTGGTCGTAGGATTTGGTACTCCCCTCTCCCACATACCCGTTGTGGCATCCCCGGAAACACTCCAGCCAAAGTCGAACTCGAAGTCATCGTAATATCCCGGCACCAAATAAACCGTTAAGACATTCGAGTTTGCGGTAACTGTTGTATCGATGCAAAAAGTTTGATACCCCCATTTTCCAACTGTTAAACGGTAACTTTCTTGATAGTACATCATGAAATCCTCAACGCCTAATCCGTTGGTCACACCATCGTGTTGTATCATGGGATGAAAAAATCGAATTTGAGCATCTGAAATTGGGGTATTAGTTCCATACTCCAAGACTGTTACATTCGCATTGAATGGAGTAATGGGAATTAAAGGAACATTCAAGTTGATCAATTCATTATTTATCAGGGACACGGTCACCGTCATGGGATAATATCCCGACTTTGAAAAACTGACCGTATATACCCCAGATAACGCCGTACCTGTTGCATAGAATCCTTGTTGATTTGTTTTCTCCTGCATGACCGCACTCGAAAGTTGAACGGTTACATTCGACAAAGTTAATCCACTGACAGCATCCGTTACGATTCCTTCCAAGTAACATGCTTTATTATAGTGAACACCCAATATAAACAAACCTTTTGTAATGTCTGCCGCAACAGCTTTTCCAGATGGAAAGAAAGGATAAACTCCCCAGCACCCGTCAAAACCCGGTGTTTGTCCAATGTAGGTGTCATAGTTTCCAACTTGAACCAAGTTATACGGATACGTTGCATCATGAACGATTATGCCATCACTGTAATAGCTTGTAATTAAATATTCACCACGCACATGAACGTTGTGTGGAATAACAAATGAATTCTGTGTGCTTTGCACGCGGTCCACTTCCTGAATATTGGATCCATCAGTGATATCATATGCTGTGACATATGCACCTGAAATCTCATCTGTCGTATACACAAATTGTCCATTCGCCGATGGCCAAATATTGTGGGTAAAGGAGTTCGGTGTAGTTTTCGTGCCAATTAAAATTGGATTAGCCTTATCCGCAACATTGAGAATACTAAAAAATCCATCATAAATGTGTCCGACATACAAGGTATCATTCCGTTCGAAACCATCGTGAACGTAATATGGATCATACGTCCCAACTTCCACAGGACTCATCGGATTTGTATGAAGATCGAGCATAATGACACCGCCATTTCCACGATTTGCCCCAAAAATATATCCATAACCATTTGGCGACGTAAAGCAAGTGTGTGCAGATTGCCAAGGATTATTGGCTGGTCCTGTATACAGTGTAGTGCTTAGATTGGTAGATTGAGGTAAGGGACTTAAATCAATAATTAAAAGCCCATCCTCCGCTTCAGTTGTGACATATGCATGATCACCATATACACACGGGTCACGCCAAATAGATTCGGTACCAGGCAACCAAAATACTTCTTGTGGATTAGCTCCATCTGTAATGTTTACGATAGAGGTTCCTTTAGATGTTCCAACGATCGCATATTCATTCCCAAGTTCATCCACATAACCCCACACATCGTTAAGATTGGCCTGATGCAGCAGCTGATAGTCGATGTGTGACAAAGAGTCAATATTCAATTGTGCCTTGGATTGAAATCCGACAAGAAAAAAAATAATACTCAAGGTTAAGTTGCGCAATACCAGCATGATTGTGTTCTTAAAGAATAAAAATAGCGGCAAAAATAAAAATGACAATTATGATTAAATACTGCCAAACATCCGGGAAATATTTAATGATCGTTTCTTTCCAATTCATGAAGTAAAAATAAGTAAAATTTTGGAACATATACTTCTATTCTAGCACGGATTGAACGTGCAACAAGATGCCAAGGAGTCAAACTCACAACACATTGTTTTACGTTAGCGAATCAAAAAATACTAACTTAGATTAAAATTGTAATCATGAAGAAAAATAACCCAACTACAAATGAATTTATTAGTGATTTAAGTCAGAAATCCTTTCCTTTATCTCAAAAAGTAACATCTTCATCAATTTCGGATAATTTATTCAAGTTCATCCAATCCAATCACCCTGAATTCAAAGAAAATAGCCTCATGTCGATTAGCGAATTAAGCGCTTTTCGTGTTCAGTTCATCTCCTTAAAATTAAAGGATCAACTCGGTGAACTGTCTTCCATGGAGAAAATTGTTCTTGATACGATATCGAATGGTGACCAAATAAGCAATTTGGCTATAAATCAAGACAACACTCCTTTGTCGCGAGGACAAAAAATGGCGGACCATGTTGCATCATTTGGTGGCAGCTGGACTTTTATTATCTCGTTTGGATTTTTCTTATTTGTTTGGATACTTTTAAACAGCGTATTACTTCTAAACAAAGGCTTCGACCCTTATCCATTTATTTTACTTAACCTCATCCTTTCTTGTATCGCAGCATTGCAAGCCCCTATCATTATGATGAGCCAAAACAGGCAGGAAGAAAAGGACAGGGAACGATCCAAACTTGATTACATGGTCAACCTTAAATCTGAATTAGAAATCAGAACCTTACATGAAAAATTGGACCACCTAATCATTCACCAACAACGAGATCTCTTCGAAATTCAAGAAATACAAATAGAAATGATGAAAGACATTACCCTCAGCATTGATGCCTTAGGTAAACGCTAATTATTGCTTAATTAATTCCTTTGTATAGACGCGTTGATTGGTAATGATTCTCACCAAATAAGTTCCGGCGTTCATCGAAGAAAGATCCAAAAACGATTCAGCAAAAAACTGCGTTGCGTTCATCTTCTCCTGCAGCAATTTTCTTCCGGATAAATCATACAATTCTATAGAGGCGTCATTGTAAACGGAACCACTCACTTCCACTGTTGTCACGCCATTTGTTGGATTCGGAAATATCGCAATTTCGTGTGCTAAATCCGATTCCTTTACACCGAGTGTAAATCCAACAGAAAAATCATATCGGTGATAATTCCCAAAATCAGCAGGGAAAAATTCAATGTAGGATCCTCCTACCTGGCGCAAACGCATTTGACCTGTTGTTTCACCTTCTACTTGATTCGAATACCAAAAACCAAGTCCATCGCTATCCGAATCTTCAATGATAATGGAATAGCAACCTGGAGCTAAGTTAAATGTGTCTTTATACTGTGTCTGATTGTTTAACACATCGCGTTGAAATAAAATGTTTCCGGCATGATCTACCAATCGGTATTTATTCTCACTTGCTTTGTTATTTGTAGTCAACCAAATGAAAAAGGGACCATCGATGCGTTCTGGGGCATCAAATTTTGTCGACTTTAAACTATTTTGATTGTATTCATCTTCACCAATGATTCCATTTACATCAGCAACCCAAGCCGTAAATGTTTGATTACTGTTATAATCCATCCACCAGTTAACGTCATTCACAGGCAATTCGATTACTGTGTCTTCTAAAAAGTCCAAGTTTCCAGTCCAATCATAAACAATGTTTACGCCGTAAGTAATCCAGGCAAAGATCCGGCAAGATGTCAAGGGCTGAGCCCCAGTGTTTTTCAAGACGACGCGTGGATTTTGACAAGTTGGATTCCATTTACTATAATATTCCCAATTATTTGGATTCAAAACATCCGAAATAGCTGCATCATTTTGAAAATTTGGAGCAGAATAAGAAATCAAATCATAAGCCGCAATGTAATTTCCTCCAGCTTGTCCGGGGTCGTTTCCAGGAACCGCATTTATAACGTAATCCAATTTCACGGTATCACCTGGAGTGACAAACGGTGTTAATTCAAATTCATGTTCTTTCACGCGATCTCCGGGACACCATCCCTCACGTGCATAAGGCCATGTTCCACCTTGCCCGATATTTGGATTGTCTCCGCATTCTGTCGACTGCCAGATATTCCAGTTAAAACGCGGAACACCATCCACTTTTATTTGATGGTCATTTGCTACCCATTCGCAACAAGCCAAATCTCCAACTTGACCGTGTCCGGACATTCTGGTTTTAATTTTGAACATTTCAGAAGTGTCAGACAAAATAATCGGCGTGTCCTGAAGGACAACATCATTGGCCATTTGCGCAAAATTGTACGACTTAAAGTCACTCCAAATTGGTTGACGTGCATGCACATCCCTTGGCGGGATTCCTTTAATGAACGCAAATTTAAGGTCAATTAGTTCCTGCGTATTATGCGCAGCTAAATCCACCAAACCTTTCAGGTACATTTGATAGTCCGTTACATCATATTTCCAAGTAAATCCGTTTGGACCAAGGTCAAATTGAATTCCATATGGTGTGATGTACCGAGCGATTTCAACATCATGAATTAATTCAAATGGCGGATTATAACAAACAATCGGCGCATTGAGTAATTGAGTAGTCGTGGTGTACGGTGCTTGACTAATAACCACATTATTTTGATCAAAAACATATGAATCCCCTTGCGGAACACCAACGAAACTTTCCACGATATTAAAATGTCTAAACACTGGCAACTGAGAGAAGATAATGATTGGCTCGATGAATTTCTTTTGATTCACTACATTCGTTTGAATTGTTGCATTACTCGTTCCCTGACCGAAAGAGATCAATGGCATGAAAGACTCTTGTTTTGCTCCTGCTAATGGCAATTCATCAAACTTTATCATCTCAAATTCAGATGGCATTAACTTAAAATGATTGGGGGATTGATCTATCGCATAGTTGACATTATCGAAGTCATAATATACTTTCAAATTGGACCAATTCGGATGACTCGCATCAATTTTCTTTTGATAATTTGCTTGAATCGTAGCTTGAGAAAGTGCTGCGTTATACACCCTAAATTCATCAATACTTCCTTTCCATTTGATGCTTTGATCTTTGCTTGCTCCTAGAATGAATCGGTGAATGTATCCAATTGAACGATTTAAGTTTGTGCCAGAATGCCATAATTGACCATTTTTATAAATGAACATCTCACCAGTACTTTGTTTTTTTACAAATGCCCAGTGGTTCCATACAGAGTCGATTTCACTGGTAGTCATTGCCTTATTGATTCGATCATATCCCGTTTGATTCCCTGCATCCCAATATAAATTGTTATTGCTCCAAGGCATGTGAATGTTCATGATTCGATTTCCCAGTGTATCATAAGCTTCCAGGAAACTAGTATTTGTTCCCGCCACACCATTTCCTTTGACCCAACATTCTATGGTTACCTCATTTCCCATGTTTTCATCGGAATACTCCAACATCGTATAGTTATTTCCATTAAAAGATAGGTAGCCATTTTTTCCTTTGTACGAAAGGGCTTGATCTGTCGTAATTGAACTTGTTTCAAAACTCAATGAATTCGCGGAGGGAATGTCATTTTCAAAATAAAATTCAACGATTAAGTTGGAAATACCATCCCAATTAAATGCCTGATAAAATGCCAACTCGTTCGCACCAATACTCAAGGGACTTTGTCCACCAGCAATTCCCCTAGAAGCATTATAAACTTCCATGAATCCGCTTGAATGAAAACTTTGCAGAAGAGATTCATTGGTTGACTTGATGCGGATACTTGGGTAGAATAATTTGCCGTCAACTGCAATGTCATTTAAATATAAGCGCAATGACTGCAAATCTCCCGCTTGCACACCTGCTTGCGCCAACTGTGCTTGAGTCAGTAACAATTGAAAACGCCCACCTTTTTCATCCGTTTTAAAGGGCCAATTCTGCGCACTTGTTGCGGTATTTGGCATCGAATAACCTAGTCCGCTAAGGGTTCTTGTCCATTCGTCCCTTAGATGTATGTTCATTTGAGCGTAAGGAACGGGCGTAAAATCGATGACATTTGGTGCTGTCCAGTTAGATAAATAACGGCTAGAATTCTGTGCGATAGAGTCAAATTCTCCTGTGTGATCAAACACGCGGGTGTATGTTAAATAATCCCATTCTCCGCAATCGTATTGATCCCAAGTTGTTAATGGACTACATTTCAACTTGTAATACATCATCACCTTTTCAAAACGCATGGTATCCAATTCTTGAGGGAATTGAAACCAAGATCGACGAGTCGTAATTGAATCGAATGTAAATGTCTGAACCCAAGTTGTATCTTGTGCAGTCGCATTAAATCCAAGAATCAAAAAAGTAAGGTAAAGTAAATTTTTTCGCATAGCCGTTCATTAGAGTGCTCTAAAATACGGATTAGTCAGGAGATAAAAAAAATATTAAAATTCGAAAACCTGACCTTGGGTTAAGGTCAGAAACTGATTGGAAGGAGTATATTTTCGTTTTGACAATTGTGCCACAATTCCGGCTTGTCTTTTTTGCTCGTCATGCGTGGATATTATTGTTTTAACCTTCAAAATTTCAGCTAATTGAAGTGCTTTATTTAATCCGAGGTTTACGGTTCCGCCCAGGTAGAAAGGCAATTCGTACGTGGTTACAGTCGTGAGTAGAATGTCTGCTGCTTTCGCATCGTGTATTTTTCTCGTGCCATGTGGAGCATAGCACATGGAAGAAACACCATCTGAAATTAAATACGCGTGATGTACCAAATCTAAAAAACCAGTTTTTGAGATTTTCTCTAAAAGAAATGGCGCTTCATGGAGGGAAAGAAATTGGTTAAAATGTTTCCATTTTTGCATTTTTCGTTGGATTACCGGCAAGCAAATGACGGGTATCTCCATTGATAACTGCACCAATGTTTCTCGGTCGCAATGGTCTGTAAACGGATGTGAAATAAAAATAAAATCTGGACGAGGAATATCCGAAATCTCAGGTTGTCGTTCCAAGTGATATTGTGTCGAAAAATGCGGGTGAAAATCGACTTGACTTTCCGAAAACCATGGGTCAACTAACACGTTTAGCCCATTGATTTCCCATAGCCAAGAACTATCAGCATTTAGTTTTGTGATTTTCATGGAGAACTAGCTCATGAACATCTTTATGGCTAAGCTTAATTTTCCTTTAATTTCTGTTCTGTCAACGATAAAATCAAGGAACCCATGCTCCAATAAAAACTCAGAAGTTTGGAATCCATCTGGTAAATCACGACCTATTGTTTCTTTCACAACACGAGGACCAGCAAAAGCTATCAATGCACCAGGCTCAGCGATATTGATATCACCTAACATGGCAAATGAAGCGGTTACTCCACCTGTAGTCGGATCAGTCAAATAAGAAATATACGGCAACTTCGCTTCAGACAATTGTCCAAGTTTACCTGAAACTTTGGCCATTTGCATTAAAGAATACCCTGCTTCCATCATTCTTGCTCCTCCGGATTTAGAGATAATCATGAATGCTGCATTCGATTTGATTGCTTCATCGATACCACGAACGATTTTCTCTCCCATCACAGACCCCATGGATCCACCAATGAATTGAAAGTCCATCGCTGAAATCACCAATTTTTGACCTTCGATGGTTCCTTTTGCTGTGCGAACAGCATCTTTTAATCCTGTCGCTTTTTGGGTAGCGGCAACACGGTCAACATATTTCTTGGTGTCCGTAAATTCAAGTGGGTCACCAGAGCTTAAATCCGCAGCAATTTCAGTGTATTTTCCGTCATCGAAAATCAACTGAAAATACTCTTCAGAACCAATTCTTTCATGATGGGAACAACGGTCACAAACGTAGTTGTTTTTCGCTAAGTCATCGCTGGTGAACAGTGTTTTACAATTTGAACAACGCACCCAAAGTCCTTCTGGAACTTCTTTTTTATCACTCGTTGCTGTTGTAATTCCTTCTTTACTTCTTTTAAACCAAGACATTTCCTTCAATTTAAAGTGTGTTAATATTATTTAAATCCTCAAAACACTGCGAAAGGCGTTTAATGAATGTTAATTCACCTTCCCGCATGAATTTTCTTGGATCATAGTATTTTTTATTGGGTAAATCATCCCCTTCAGGATTTCCAATTTGTGTGCGAAGATACTCCATATTTTCCGCAACATAATCACGAACTCCTTCTGTAAATGCAAACTGCAAGTCGGTATCAATGTTCATTTTTATAACACCGTAACCGATCGCTTCGCGAATTTCGGCTAAAGTAGATCCGGATCCACCATGAAATACAAAGTCAATTGGATTAGGTTCTGTTTGATATTTCTCTTGAATAAATTCTTGAGAATTCTTTAAGATAATTGGTGTCAGCTGAACATTTCCCGGTTTGTAAACGCCATGAACATTGCCAAATGCGGCAGCAATTGTAAACCTAGGGCTGATTTTCATCAACTCTTCGTATGCATAAGCTACTTCTTCCGGCTGAGTATACAATTTAGCATTATCAACATCTGAATTGTCCACTCCATCTTCCTCTCCACCTGTAATTCCTAATTCGATTTCCAAGGTCATTCCCATTTTGGACATTCGCTCCAAATACCCTTTGCAGATATCTAAATTCTCCACCAAAGATTCTTCACTTAAATCAATCATGTGTGAACTGTAAAGGGGTTTCCCAGTTTCTTTAAAAAACTGTTCTCCCGCATCTAACAATCCGTCAATCCATGGAAGTATTTTTTTTGCACAATGGTCTGTGTGAAGAATAACTGTCGCACCATAGGCTTCAGCTAAGGCATGAACATGTTTTGCGCCTGCTATTCCTCCTAAAATTGCTGCTTTCTCGTTTTCATTGGAAAGTGATTTTCCAGCAAAAAACAGACATCCACCATTTGAAAACTGAATGATGGCTGGTGCATTTAACTTTGCAGCAGTTTCCATGACTCCGTTCACCGTACTAGAACTAGTCACATTTACCGCTGGAAGGGCAAATCCTTTTTCTTTGGCAAGTTTGAAGATCGCTTGAACTTCATCCCCTGTTGCTACACCTGATTTGATTAATTTACTCATTGCGTTGTTGATTGATGTCGCAAAAGTAGTAAAATTAGGTCAAAACGCACTTGATATTTTTGGCTAAAACAATCCCTTTCGCTACGGATGAAGGAAGCTGAATTAGTGCTTTTCAAAAAATCGAAAGAAATTACACCCGCCAAACAATAATCTGTAAATCCATGCGTTAAAGAGTAAACATTTAACAAGCCTATGGTTCAAAAAAATTACTCCGAAACGTTAGTGAAAAATGAAGCGAAGTTGAAACCTTCAAATGCTGCACTTGATTTCATTCTGAATTACAGCAAGGCGCATGAAGCAAAAAAACTTAAAAAACAAATCGTATTCATTTGTAAAAACTAAAAATTAAGCCCTGTCAATTTTGTCAGGGCTTTTTTATGCTTTTCAATTTGATTTGGATGATTTTCTGAATCAATTCCAACGGTAATTCTTGGTTTAATGGCAATTGAATGGATCCTTTTGCAAACTTAAATCCATTTAATTCTTCGCTCAATTCTTTGATTGGTCCCGCGCCTGGATATAGTCCAATGTGATGCGCGTAACCCGCATAATGGATGAAATTTTTACCGTTCAATTTTAAGGTTGGGATTCCATAACTCTTGGTTTCTTCCATTCCATCAACAGCATTCAATAAGAAAGACCTAAGTTCCTCTAATTTTTCTTGGGTCTCCTTTGGAAAAGAACGAATATGTGCTTCAACTTCTGGATGCATCCTACTCCTCGCAATAGGTTTTGAATTGATTTAAAATGGACTGCCAACCGGCCTGTTGCATTTCGATTGGATTTTCCGACTCTGGATGAAAACGTTCGGTTACATGCGTGGACATTCCTAAATCCGAAAATTCAACTTCCCATTTGCGTCCATCACCAAGCGTTATCGACAGAAACTCTTGTTCTTCAACCTCTTCATATGTTCCATTAAAATCGAATCCAACCGAACCATCCACCGCTTCCATTCGGAAAGAAAAGGCACCACCTTCTCGTAAATCGATTGTTGCTTTCGGACAACACCAAGAAACGTGTGCGAAATTCCATTTTGTCACGTGTTCACTTGTAGTCCATTTTTCCCATACCTCGTTGATGGGTGCCTCAATCATTGCTTCTACTTCAATCCACTCTTGTTCCATAAAACAAAGATAGGAAAAGTGTGAATTCATTCTACGCGTCACTTGATATTCCTTACATTTGTGACCATGGACTTTCAACTTGTTTCAGACTTTCAACCAACGGGTGATCAGCCGGATGCGATACGACAATTAGTGGCTGGATTAGCAGCAGGCGTTTCGGATCAAACCTTGTTAGGTGTTACTGGTAGCGGAAAAACATTTACGATTGCAAATGTTGTTCAGCAAATTCAACGTCCAACTTTAATTCTTTCGCACAACAAAACGCTTGCAGCTCAACTATACGGAGAATTCAAGCAGTTTTTCCCAAATAATTCCATCGAATACTTTGTTTCCTATTACGATTACTATCAGCCGGAAGCCTATTTACCAACCACTGGTGTTTACATCGAAAAGGACTTGCAAATCAACGATGAAATTGAAAAATTGCGGTTATCCGCAACCTCCGCATTGCTTTCAGGACGCAAAGATGTATTGGTGGTTGCATCCGTTTCTTGTATTTATGGAATTGGGAATCCACAGGAATTCCGTGAGAGCATTTTGCATTTAACGGTCGGACAATCCGTCGCTAGAAATAAATTTTTATTCAGATTAGTTGAAAATTTATACCAACGAGCTGGAGATAAATTTGAGCGTGGCATGTTCCGTGCCATCGGGGAAACAGTAGACATTTTCTTAGCCTATGCTGATTACGCGATTCGCATTGGCTTTTGGGGAGATGAAATCGAAACCATTTCATCCATTGACCCTGAAACAAGCGAACGTATAGAAACATTTAAGGAAATTGATATTTTTCCAGCCAATTTATTTGTCTCAAGTCCTGAGAATACGCGCCAAGCAATTGAGCAAATACAAGATGACCTCGTTGTTCAAGTTCAAAACTTTAAAGAAGAAGGTAAGTTAGAGGAGTCGAAACGATTGGACGAACGCGTAAATTACGACTTAGAAATGATTCGCGAACTCGGCTATTGCTCGGGGATTGAAAATTACTCCCGTTATTTCGACCGACGTCAACCCGGAGAACGTCCCTTCTGTTTGCTCGATTATTTTCCAGACGATTTTCTACTTGTCATTGATGAAAGTCATGTGACATTGCCACAAGTTAGAGGAATGTACGCAGGAGATCGGGCGCGAAAAACAAATTTGATTGACTACGGATTTAGACTTCAAGCGGCGATTGATAACCGTCCACTGAAATTTGAAGAATTCGAAGGATTCTTAAACAACACGATTTATGTTTCCGCTACTCCAGCAGATTATGAAATGCAACGCTCTGATGGAATCATGGTACAGCAATTAATTCGACCTACTGGACTATTGGACCCCATTATCGAGGTACATCCATCAAAACATCAAATCGATCATTTATTAGCGGCCATTCAAGAACGCATAGCCGTAAAAGAACGGATTTTGGTCACAACGTTGACAAAAAGAATGGCGGAAGAATTACAGAAATACTTAGATAAACTAGGGATTCTTTGTCGTTACATTCACAGTGAAATTGACACGATTGAGCGTGTAGAAATCCTTCGTCAATTAAGACTTGGCGATTTTGATGTGCTCATCGGTGTGAATTTACTCCGTGAAGGATTAGACCTTCCAGAAGTTTCATTGGTTGCTATTTTAGATGCGGATAAAGAAGGCTTTCTTCGCAATGAACGTTCCTTGGTACAAACTGTTGGACGCGCAGCGCGAAATGTAAATGGTAAAGTACTTATGTACGCCGATAAAATGACCGATTCCATGCGGAGAACGATTTCAGAAACAGAGCGAAGAAGAGCGATGCAAATCGCCTACAACTTGGAGCACGGATTGGTTCCAACCGCATTGAATAAATCGAAAGAGAAAATCATGGAATCGACAAAGGTTGCCGATGGCGACACAGCAAGTCGACAATTAAAGTACACCCAAGAAACCCAAGCGCAACTTGCGGCAGAACCGGTACAAACCTACTTTAATCCAAAAGAACTTGAAGCACGCATGAAAGCGACCAAAAAAGCAATGGAAAAAGCAGCAAAAGAACTAGATTTTATTGAAGCTGCACGCTACCGTGACCAATTAAAAGAACTTGAAACACAATTAAAAAAATAAGCATGACACGTTTACAACAATTTCAGAAAATTGCCATTGCCGAAGGATTCTCTTGGATTGGGCTGCTCATTACGATGGTATTGAAGTATCAATTCGAAATGATTTGGCCTAACAAAATTATTGGTTGGATTCACGGAATATTATTTATTGCTTACTGCGTTTATTTGGCGGTTTTCTTCTTTACAAAACATTTTTCTTTTGGTAATTCTCTGGTATTGTTTATTGCGTCATTTGTTCCCTTTGGGACATTTTGGGCAGAGAAAAAGTATTTGAGAAGATAAAAAATAACTTTTTATTAAAAACTGCGTAAAGCAGTTCAAAACGAACAAATTATGAAATGGATTAAACGAATTTTTCTGTTAATTTTAAGCCTAGTTGCCCTCATTCTAGTTATTGGACTTTTTGCACCTAGGAAATTTAAAATTGAACGCAGTATTCAGGTTTCCTTACCGAAAGACAGTGTTTACCACTATTTGAAATTCCTCAAAAATCAGGATCAATTTAGTGTTTGGGCCAGACAGGATCCTAAAATGAAAAAAACTTACACCGGACAAGATGGAATCGTTGGATTCGTTTCCGCATGGGAAAGTAAGGATAAAAAAGTTGGAACTGGTTCAATGGAATTAATGAAATTAACACCGGGAGAACGCATCGACATGCACATCCGCTTTAAAGTTCCTTTTGAAAATGAAGACGATGCCTACTTTGAAACAAGCAGTATCAATGCAGAAAACACGCGTGTAATTTGGGGATTTGAAGGGAATTCACCCTATCCTTGGAATGCAATGACCTACCTATTAAACATGGATGAAATGATTGGAAAAGACCTTGATGGTGGACTCAAAAAATTAAAATCAGTGTTAGAAAAATAAGATTGATTACTTTTGTTTAAAATTGAAGATACATGGCAAATAACTTACTAAAAGGAAAACGAGGAATTATTTTTGGTGCATTGAACGACCAATCCATTGCTTGGAAAGTCGCTCAAAGAGCACACGAAGAGGGTGCAACCTTTGTGTTAACAAACGCTCCAATTGCAATGCGAATGGGAGAAATCAATGTGTTGGCGGCTGAAACAGGAAGTCAAGTGATTCCTGCAGATGCAACAAGTGTTGAAGATTTGACAAACCTAGTAACACAAGCTCAAGAAATTCTTGGTGGAAAAATTGATTTTGTTTTGCATTCAATTGGTATGTCGCCAAACGTTCGTAAGGGAAAACACTACACGGAAAATGATTACAATTACTACAATCAATCCATGGATGTTTCTGCTATTTCTTTACACAAGACACTAGCGACACTTTACAAACAAGACGCCATGAATGAATGGGGATCTGTAATTGCACTTTCATATATTGCTGCACAACGTATTTTCCCTGATTACAATGACATGGCTGATGCCAAATCTTTATTAGAATCCATCGCACGTTCATTCGGGTACCATTATGGAATCGCGAAAAAAGTACGTGTTAACACCATTTCACAATCTCCAACAGTAACAACTGCGGGACAAGGAATCAAAGGATTCAAAGAGTTCATTAATTTCTCGGAGCAAATGTCACCGCTTGGAAATGCTTCTGCTTTGGCTTGTGCTGACTACTGCATAACAATGTTCTCTGATTTAACAAGATACGTTACCATGCAGAATTTATTCCACGATGGTGGATTCTCCAATACTGGAGTTACGCAACAGGTAATTGAAAAATTTGGTGAATAATCCAATTTAAAAACATTAAAAAAGCCCCGACGATCTGTCGGGGCTTTTTTATGATCCAAACTTTCAGGGATTTAATCCTCTTTCCAGTTGTCTTTTGATTTTGTATACGGAATCGCAACAGCGTCTAACTTTGTTTGCAATACTTGAACACGTTTAATGACCTCATCTAATTTTGCACGAAGTTCCGCATACTCTGCCTCAACAATCGACTTGTTTGCTTTGTGCGTGTTGCTTACACCAGCTGTATTGTCATACAATTGGTATTCCACCATTCCTAAACGAGATTGAATACTTGGCGCTACCTCGAATTCATGAGCTGCACGAATACCATCGCCGTTCATAAGTATATTACAATCGTACATGAGTGTTTTCAATTCTTTAATTTCTTTCAATAAACTCATGTCCGTATTTGGATAGTTCAGCAATGCTTTCTCCAGCAATTCTATTTCTTCATTTGCTTCATCCATCAACCTTCCAGTACCAGAAACTTTTCGGTTTAGTTCTGCAACTTCTTTCCTAAACGCTGCTAATTCTTGTGGGTTTTTCGCAACCAACGTTTGGTTATTCAATGCTTTCACTTCAAAAGGAGTTTTCACAATCAATTCTTCTACTGTCCCATTTTTTACCAATGAAACGCTTACGTAATAGGTTCCTGGAGCAACTAAAAATCCATTCCCACCTGAACCAATCGGATTCGTTGTATTTGAGCGAAGGTTCCAAACGGTACGTGAAATTCCTTTTGACGGACTTCCGGACATACGTCGCACTTCTTTACCAGTTACATCTGAAATGATCCAAATAAGTTTTGCGGCATCTTCCAATTGTTCTTTACGCAATTCATCAAAAGACGGATATGCAACATCCTTTTTATCTTTTTCAAGCGCTTGTTCTTTTTCCTGACGTGAATCTTTCAGCGTTTTATACTCTTCTTTCAGGTGTAACGTGAACACCGCGCCAAACGATGGGTTTTCCGAAGCCCACATGTTGTGACCTTGGAATCCAGTTCCATCTAATCCGAGTGGATCTGCTGGCACGTATGAAAGCGCATCCTTCACAGGAAATAAATGTGCTTTCTTTTCAAGGTTATCTTTGGACAAAGTGCGTAATGGAGTATAATTATCCAATACATAGAATCCACGTCCAAATGTCGCAGCGACCAAATCGTTTTCTCGTTTTTGAATTTCCAAGTCGTATACGGCGACCGTCGGCAATCCAGATAGTTTAGTCCAATTTAATCCGCCGTCATTCGTAAAAAATGCACCAAACTCCGTTCCAACAAACAATAAATTAGGATCAACGTGGTCTTGTTTCAAACAGTACGAATTACCTCGAACTGGAAGATTCGCCGTGATATTGGTCCACGTTTTACCTTTATCCATTGACTTCAAGACATACGGTTTGAAATCACCGGAACGTTGCGGATTAAAAACAGCAAAAACCGTGTTTTCATCGTGTAAAGATGCCGTAAGCATATTCACACGTGCGTTCACGGGCACCCCAGTAAATGTTGCATATTTGCTCCATGTTTGACCATCATTTTCTGAAACTTGAATGAGTCCATCATCCGTTCCAACATAGAGTAATCCTTTTTTCTTTGGTGATTCATCCAACGCAACGATGTTTCCGTAGATGGTTGTCGACGCATTTTTCATTACGGCATCGATGGTCCAAACTTGATCCATCACTTCAATTTCATTTCGGTCGATTTGCTGCGTTAAATCAGGTGAAATGGTTTGCCAATCGTCACCCCGATTTGTTGATTTGAATAACTTATTAGCAGCAAAATACAGGGTAGCTGCATCATGTGAAGAAACAATCAAGGGAGAATCCCAATTCCATCGGTAAGCGGGTTCTCCTTTTCCAGGCATCGGTTGAATGGGAACTTTTTCACCTGATGCACGATCGTAACGAACAATCCAACCATATTGTGCTTGTGCATACGTAATGTTTGGATTAGACCAATCTGTAGCGGATTCAAAACCATCTCCTCCATTTGTAATGAACCAATCTGAATTTAGAATTCCCGCAGCGTTGTTAGTTGCAGCAGGTCCACCCATGGAATTATTATCCTGTGTTCCTCCGTAGATATTATAGAAAGGCGTCGCATTATCAGTAACCGCTTTGTAAAATTGAATAATCGGCAAATTCGCATAATATTTCCATTCCTTTGCATGTGTGTACGTTTCATACAAGCCACCATCACAACCAACAAGCCAGTGATCCGTATTACTTGGATCAATCCAAATCGCGTGGTTATCAACATGTTTGTTTGTTTCACCTGTTTGTTTAAATGTTTTTCCACCATCTTCTGTATGGTGCATATAGGTATCCATAGCGAAAACTTTGTTTTTATTTAAAGGATCGCACATGATTTCTTGGTAGTAGTTGCCACTTGTATTGAAATCACTTTGTTTGCTCCAGTTTTCTCCTTTGTTCGTTGATCGAAATACGCCCGCTTTTCCATAACGCGCTTCAACAATGGCATATACGTAATTTGGATCAACTGTTGAAACGGCAAGTCCTACACGTCCCATGTCATTCTTTGGTAATCCCGCATTAATCGGACGCCAAGTTAAGCCACCGTCGGTTGATTTATACACCATGGATTCTGGTCCACCTCCTATGTACGTCCATTCATGTCTTCTACGTTGGTGAGCTGCAGCGTAAAGAATATTCGGATTGGATGGATCGATTGCAATTTCAGAAATCCCAGTGTTGTCCGAAACGAACAATGTTCTTGTCCATGTTTTCCCACCATCCGTAGTTTTGTACACCCCACGTTCACCACCGCTGCTCCACAAAGGACCATAGGCAGCTACCCAAACGGTGTTTTCGTCCGTCGGATGAATGATAATATTTCCAATATGTTCTGACGTTTTCAATCCCATATTGGTAAATGATTTCCCACCATCTAAAGACTTATACACGCCATCACCATATGCAACAGAACGTTGGTTATTGTTTTCCCCTGTTCCCACCCAAACTGTATTTGGATTTGATGGTGCAAGTTCAACACATGCAATTGAATAAGATCCGTAGCCATCAAAGATGGGTGAAAAAGTGATTCCATGATTGTTCGTTGTCCAGACACCACCACATGCAGCCGCAATATACCATTGATCTTTGTTCGTTGGATTTACGGCAATATCGATTACACGTCCAGAAGTTAAGGCTGGTCCAACCATTCGAAAGGATAAAGCGCCAACCGTTCCGGCATCAAAAGGTGGTTTAACTACTTCGGTTGTTGCGGATTTTTTTTGAGCAAAAACACTCATTGCTGATAGTAATCCAAAGAAGAGAATCGTTTTTTTCATAGGAACTTAAATCAAATTTGAGGATTAAAATTACAATAATTCCGACACATGTACAGGACACTCTTCAGGGCTAAATAAACCCGCATTTCTGTTTTAGTGAAATTTCGTAACTTAGCTTCCTATTTGAAACTGTTTTGCATGTGCAACTTTTCATTAAAATGTGGAGTCTAAGCACTGCCTAATTGAGCAACAAAATACCTATGAAAAAAATACTATTTATCCTCTGTTTATTTATCAGTCAATCATTTTTCGCACAAGTAATTACTGATTCACCGTTATACCAAAAGCTAAAAGCATCTGGTCAACTTGGTCAAGTGGTTACATCACCAGGTAATTCCCTTGGAAAACCAACTGGAAAACCTCATGTGAAGCCTTCATCAAATGAGAAAGCAAATGCATGTGATTGTTACATCGAGCCAGATTCCAGCTACATTTTGGCCATGCAACCAAATGACGATGGATCAACGGGGGTAATTCCAATTCCTTTTAATTTCAATTTATACGGTCAAACATTCAATTCCATTTACATAAACAACAACGGAAACATCACTTTCAACGGACCACTTTCTACGTTTAGTGCAACTGCTTTTCCATCCACTGGAAATGCCATTGTTGCTCCATTTTGGGCAGATGTCGATACCAGAAATGGTAATGGTCAAGTTGTCTATAAAATTACCCCAACCGCTGTTTACGTGAACTGGGAAGATGTAGGATACTATTCGATGCAGGGAGATAAATTAAATACTTTCCAATTAATCATCACTAACGGTTCTGACCCAGTAATTGATCAAGGAAACGTAGCGTTTTGTTACCAAGATATGCAGTGGACTACGGGTTCTGCGTCATCAGGAGTGAACGGATTTTACGGAATTCCAGCTACCTGTGGAGCGAACAAAGGAGATGGACTTGCCTACTTCTTGATTTCTCGTTTTGACCACCCTGGAGTTGACTTTGATGGAGCTTTAGGGAATCCAGATGGAATCAGTTGGTTGGACTACAAAAGCTTCGCATTTGATGCATCCAACAGTGGGAACATCCCTCCTATACCTGAAGGAATTGCATCATGTGATACTTTTAAAATTTGTGCAGCTGGAGATACTGCTCAATTCTCGATAAATTTCCTTTCTCCAGAAGCAACACAAACTACGACAATGACCTACACCAATGGTGGACTTCCAACCTTAACTCAAGTTGCGAACATACCAGGAAATACAGGTTCGATCATTTTACAAGCTATTGGATCATTGGCAACCATCGGTACATATACCGTGACAGTAACGGCGACAGATGATGCTGTTCCAACACCAGGAGTTACGGCCTTAACATTTGTTATCGTCATTGATACCATCGTAAATAACTTAGACTCGGCTGCGCTAATAGGTACTGGTGCATGTGGCAATGTGGACTTAAGTGTTTCAAATGGACCATACGATACATACCTTTGGGATGATTTTACCATGGCTCAAACAAGTTCTGTTTCATCAACTCAAATTTATGGGGTAACGGTTAGTAAGGATGGCTGTTATAAACATGTAAGTGATTCGATTATCGTATTGAATCCAGTACCGGTCAATTTACAAGGGGTCTTGACATATTGTCCGCCGGATACCGCAACAAGTATCAGTGTTCCAAATGAACCGTATTATTCTTCCATAACCTGGGGATTAACAAATCCTTCGGTTGATAGCTTATTTTCTGTTGACTTACCAGTAGGAACCTATACAGTTACACTTGTAGATTCCGCAGGATTCTGTACAACGGATACAACCTTTACTGTTTTCGGTTCAACAGCTGCTTCCATTATGAGTGACACGCTTATTTGCTCCCCAACCTTACAAGTTGCAAATACACAGTCTCAAGGAGGAACTTGGACCGCTAGTTCGAATCAAGTCACATTTGACAGTGCAACAAATTTGAATCCGCTCGTTACAGTAAACACACCCGGGACATACACGATTACTTTTACCGACAATACCTGTAACCAGGTACATTCTGCAGAGGTAACCTTACCAATCAGTCCAACGATTTTCTCCAATGTAAATCAATGTAATTTGACCTACAATGTCAGTGGAACTGTAACAGATGTAGCAGGTGGAACTTGGACTTATACCACGCCAAGTGGTGGGACCCTTAACTTCAATCCATCAAATACAAGTGCAAATCCAACAATCACTGCCAGCGCTGCAGGGACTTATCAGCTGACTTATACGGATAATGTATGTAATCATTCTGCTAATACGACCATCCAACTTTACACATTACCAAGCATCGACATTGATTCCTTAGCATGTTTCTATAATTACTACATTACAGGTACAACTTCTTCTTTGGGTGGAGTTTGGACTGCGTCAGATACGTGTTTGAACTTTTCAGATCCAACAGCTGACAATCCTCATTTAACAACAAACTACGCAGGTATCTATACCATTACTTACACGGACATTGCTTGTAATCAAACGTTATCAGCAGAAATTGAATTCCCACCTTATTTGTACACACAAGTTCTTGATACAAATATTTGTAATGGGACAAGTTTCCCTCTTGAGCCACTACAAGTAAATTCAGCGAAAGACAGCACCATGAACAATGTATGGACCTTACAAGACACATATGTACCACTACAACTTGGGCTTTGGAATATACCAAATGCAACTACACCATTAATTATTTCACAAGCAGGAAACTATATTTTCACTTTATCAAATCAATGTTATAGTGTGTCAGACACCTCGACAATTGGCATCAAACCATGTGATCTAGTCGCTCCAAACATTGTTTCGCTTTCTTCGACTGTCGGCAACAATCAATTCTACGTTCAGTATTCTGGATTAGAAACGTTCCATTGTACGATATTAAATCGTTGGGGAAATGTTATTTATGAATATGATAATCCCGCAGGCGGATGGAATGGAAAGACAAAAAATGGTGAACTTGTTTCCGAAGGAACGTATTTCTACCGCATTGATGCGAAGTTCGAAGGATCAGAGCCTATTGTGAAACATGGATTTGTAGAACTAAAATACTAAGCATCCGTTTTGTTATAGTATTGCGAAGTATCTCCGTGAAAGGAGGAATTCTTTTCTAATAATATCCGTACCTTTGCGCCATGGCAACAGCACGCGTTTCGTACTTAGGAAATCTTCGCACTTCATGTGAACACCTTGCATCTGGCACAAAAATACTTACCGATGCACCAATTGACAACCAAGGAAAAGGTGAAGCATTTTCACCCACTGACTTAGTAGCTACATCCCTTGCCTCATGTATGATCACCATCATGGGAATCTATTGCCAAACACATGGAATCACCTTTGAATCTTGTGAAGCAACGGTAGTGAAACACATGAGTTCAGGACCACGTCGAATTGCAAAAGTCGTTGTGAACATGGACTTAAACGGAAATGATTGGGACGAACTCACGCGCAAAAAAGTCATCATGGCCGGACGAGCATGTCCAGTTGCACTCACACTCGAAGGAAATGTTGAACTCGAGTTTAATTTTATCTAATGGAACAACGTACAGAAAGAAAATACCGCAAAGAACGAGAAGATATCATTTTTGGTATTCGCGCCGTCATTGAAGCAGTAAATGCAGACAAAGAATTAAATAAAATTTTGATTCAAAAAGGATTACACAAAGAACTTTTTGAAGAATTAAAGGCTGCACTTCAAGGGAAAAATTACTTTCTTCAATTTGTTCCTGTACAAAAGTTAGATACCCTTACGGAAGGAAACCACCAAGGAGTTATTGCCATGATTCCACCCATTTCTTACCAGGAAATTGAACCGTTGGTTGATGCACTGCTAGAAAACGATGAAAAACCGTTCATTGTTGTTTTAGACCGAATTACGGATGTACGTAATTTTGGTGCAATTGCGAGAACGGCTGAATGTCAAGGAGCTCATGCTATTTTAATTCCTTCAAAAGGATCAGCTTTGGCGACATCAGATGCCATGAAAGCTTCTGCTGGAGCTTTGAACCGCATTCCGATTTGCAAAACAAATGATTTAAAAAACACCTTGTTTTACTTACAACAATCAGGATTGCGCATTATTGCTTGTACCGAAAAAGGAAATGTACCGCTCTATGAGACCAATCTTCGCGGATCAGTTGCTGTTATTATGGGTTCTGAAGAAAGCGGAATTACATCTGACTTATTGAATATGGCTGATATTAAAGCTCGAATTCCAATGAAAGGTGAAATCGCTTCATTAAATGTTGGCGTTGCTGCAGGAATGGTTTTTTACGAGCGTACGAGACAAGAAATCCGCGGTTAATCAGCGCATTAAACGAATGAGCATTTCTGGTAATTGAGCTAGATCCGTAATCATCCAATCATAATTGTATTTGTTTTTTCCAATAGGATCAAAGTGAATGGCGTGCATACCAACTTGAAGTGCACCGGCTACATCAATGCGGTAATCGTCGCCAATCATTAATGAATCTTGTGCTTTTGCACCTGCCTCTTTCATCGCGTAATGAAAAATCGCAGGATCCGGCTTGTTTTTACCAATAAACTCAGAACACACAATCACATCGAAGAAGGAATGCATGCCACAATTTTCTAATTTGATGAATTGCACTTCTTGAAATCCGTTGGTAATAATGTGGAGCGAAAAACCCATCGACTTCAATTCCTTTAACGTTTCAATTGCATTTGGGAAAAGTCCGGTTTGGCGGGGTGAAATCTCTACATAGGCATCACCTACTCGCCTTACCAAAGACTCATCTCGTATCTTGAATTTTTGAAAAGTCGAACGAAAACGCTCATAACGGAGTTCTTCTTTTTTGATTTTTCCTCGTCCGTACAATTTCCATAAATGTGCGTTTTGCCGTTCATATGCTTTATGAAAACGCTCAAAGGATTCCACCTGAGGAATCAGGTTTTCTTCTTGGATAATGTGACGAAGAGCTGCTTCAGAATTTCGATCGAAGTCCCAAAGGGTACGATCTAAATCAAAAAAAATATGTTTGTTAGAATACAAAATAAACTAAAATTGAGGTAAGGCTTGCATTCACGGCAAGTCCAAGTAAAATAAGTGGGAATGTCTCCCAGCGTTTCCCGTAAAACTTTGCAACAACCATACTTCCTAAAGGAACCGATAGAAAAAAGGGAGCATAAAAACAGATTCCAACTTGTCCGAATTTCATTTTAATTCGAATGATCAGTTTATTCATCCATGTAAACTTTCTTTTCAACTTAGGTGTAATTCCTTGTGACTCCTGTAGTTCTTTTTTCTTTTGAGCTCTTTTTTTTAAAAAAAGTAAGATTAGGTCACTCGCAAAATAACAAACCAATGCACATGTTGCAGCACCTGCGAAGGAAGCTAGTGCCGTTTCAAAAAATGTCATCCCTAAACGTGGTCCAGGCACTGTTGAAACGGAGAACTTTACCATTGCAAATAAAAAAACACTCCAAAATCCTGTCCAGTTCATCTCTATAATTTTATTCCATACGCTAAATCGCCTGCATCTCCCAAACCAGGAACAATATACGATTGCGCTGTTAATTCTTGATCAATTGCGCCTACCCAAATTTCAGTATTTGCGGGCAAATGTGCTTTAATGAGCGCCAACGCATCCGGTGTTGCAATGGCTGAAACAATATGAATTTGGGTTGGATTACCCATTTTTCGAAGCGCTTTATATACAGCTATCATGGAGCTTCCGGTTGCGAGCATCGGATCACTAATAATCCAAATACGCTTGTCCAAATTAGGCGCAGCCAAATATTCAACATGAATATCAAAATCCTCTGCCGTTGTATGTTTTCTGTAAGCAGAAATGAACGCACTGTCTGCTCGGTCAAACATGCGAAGCAGTCCGTTATGCATTGATAATCCTGCGCGTAAAATCGTTGCTAACACAGGCGTTTCGTTTGGAACCATCGTTTGAGAAAGTCCAAGTGGTGTTTGCGTTTCCAAAGCGATTGACTCCAGTTTTTTGGATAGTTCATAGCCTAAAATTTCAGCAATTCGTTCCATGTTCAAACGAAAACGAACCGGGTCTTTCTGAATATCCACGTCTCTTATTTCGCTCATGAAGCGATTAAATACGGAAGATTGAAGCGAATTATTGTGAATCATATCTGATAAATTTCAAACGTACCTATTGCTTGACTACTTAAAAAACGAGTCTGAATTAATTTTGTTCATTCATGCATTCCATGCTCGCATTGTACCATTCCATTTGCTTGGATTCAGGCAAAGAAGAAGCTACTTTTTCGCAAGCTGCAGATAAATCCATATCCTGTTCTTTGCTATTCTTCATTAAATTCTTCCCACATTCACACGCAGTTGGTTCTTTTGCACAAGCACCAAGAAGCACAAGTGTAGCGCAAAAACTTAAAATTCTTTTCATACCATGAAAGTAGTAAAACCAAAGTGATTAGGACTAATTAAAACATCATTAATTTTTGTATTTTCGCACTGCATGAAAAGGTTTGAATTTCTTCTACTTATATACATCTGTTTGCTAGCGTCTTCTGTTAGCTGGGGGCACCAGTATTTTTTTGCAACAGTCGAAATCGAATATAACGAGGTCGGACAAAAAGTTGAAGGTTCTTTAGTAGCAACTAGTCACGATTTAGAAGCTGCGTTAATGAAAAACTACGGATTAAAAACGAAATTAGAAAAACTGAATCCAACTTCAGAAGAAGCCCAAATCGTTGAAAATTACCTCAATAAATTTTTATTAGTTCAATACGGATGTAGCCTAGATTCTAATGCGGTGGATGCCTATTGCGCCATTAATTGGGATTTGGAATCCTTTCAAGTATTGACAAATGGAAACATCGAACTTTATTTTTCAGCCGCCGTCAAACAAATTCATCAACAAATACAGGTAAGCTGTCGCTTCCTAATGGATGCTTTTCCAGAACAACAAAATAAAGTTAGCTTCATTTACCGCGGATTAAAAGAAACACTGAGTTTCACTAAATACCATTACCAACAATCTTTTGCCTTAAAACCATGAAAACACGCATCATTCTTTCGTTCGTATTATTGATTTCCATGAGTGTTTCTGCTCAAAAGAAATTTGCACAGTTGGATCAAGAATTACCTACTCCAAATGAATTCCATACAGCTTCTGGAGCACCCGGACATCACTATTATCAACAAAAAGCGGATTATAAAATGAATTTGGTCATTGATGATGAAACCCAGAAATTAAGCGGATTCGAAACGATCACCTATACCAATAATTCGCCTGATCGCCTTGATTACCTTTGGCTGCAATTAGACCAAAACATTTACGATGAAAATTCCGACACCAAGTTAATCGAAGTGGAGAAAATGGAGGACTTTAAATCCATGGGAGATATTCGCAAACGTGATTTCAAATACGATGGTGGATTTAAAATCGAGCAAATCACCAATACATCAGGACAGAAACTGACGTATTTCATTAATAAAACCATGCTGCGCATCGATTTAGAAAAACCGTTGATGCCGAATTCGAGCATCACCTTTCAGGTAAAATGGTGGTATAACATCAATGACCGCATGCAAGTTGGTGGACGTTCAGGTTATGAGTACTTCGAGAAAGATCAAAATTACTTGTACACCGTTGCTCAGTTTTTCCCTAGAATGTGTGTGTATAATGACGTAACAGGTTGGCAAAATAAGCAGTTTCTTGGACGAGGTGAATTCACCCTTCCGTTTGGCGATTACGAAGTAAATATTACTGTTCCTGCAGATCACGTTGTTGCAGCAACCGGTGAATGTCAAAATTACGGAAGTATTCTTACTGCCGATCAAAAGAAACGCTTAGAGCAAGCGCGTAAATCGGATGTGCCCGTGATTATTGTTACGCAGTCAGAAGCAGAAAAAGCAGAAGCGAATAAGTCTAAACAAACAAAAACTTGGACATACAAAGCGACGAACGTACGCGACTTTGCCTTTGCCACATCACGCAAGTTTATTTGGGACGCGCAAAACATGCCTGTGAATGGTAAAAACGTTTTGTGTATGTCCTACTATCCAAAAGAAGGGAATCCGCTTTGGGAACGCTATTCAACAAA
The DNA here is from genome assembly GCA_024643545.1 of Crocinitomicaceae bacterium. Lineage (GTDB taxonomy): Bacteria > Bacteroidota > Bacteroidia > Flavobacteriales_D > Crocinitomicaceae > UBA952. The sequence continues at coordinate 105,350 of JAHEMR010000007.1, forward strand.
ATTAGTAGCACACACGATTAAAACGTATTCAAAATATACCGTAGATTATCCTTATCCAGTGGCGATTTCGGTTCACAGTAAATGGATTGGAATGGAATACCCTATGATTTGCTTCAATGGTGGCCGACCTGAATCAGACGGAACCTATACTGAAGGAGAGAAATATGGAATGTGGGGGGTGATTATTCATGAAGTTGGGCACAATTTCTTCCCGATGATTATCAATTCAGATGAACGTCAATGGACATGGATGGATGAAGGATTAAATACGTTCGTACAATACCTTACCGAGCAAGAATGGGAAAGGGGTTATCCATCTCGCCGAGGACCTGCTTACATGATGGCGGATTATATGCGCGGTGACAAAAGCACGATTTCACCAATCATGACAAACTCTGAATCCATCATGCAATTTGGTAACAACGCTTACGGAAAACCAGCTACCGCGTTAAACATACTTCGTGAAACGATCATGGGAAGAGAGTTATTTGACTACGCCTTCAAAACATATTGCGAACGTTGGAAATTCAAACATCCAACTCCAGCAGATTTCTTTAGAACGATGGAGGATGCCTCAGCTGTGGACCTTGACTGGTTCTGGAGAGGATGGTTCTATGGGACAGACAATGTAGACATCACGATTGATAATGTGAAATGGTTTCAATTGAATACCATGAATCCAACAATCGAAAAAGGAATAAAGGAAGAGCAAAATGCACAAAAAGATCCATTTATTGGTGATACGAGAAACAAGACAAGCATTGCCCAAACAGTAAACGAAAAAGATCCCAATATTGATGACTTTTATGGACAACGCAACATCTATTTTGTCGATGCATTGGACAAAAAGGAATACGAAGAATTTTGCGCCAAATTAGATGCTAAAGACTTGGAATACCTCAATTCCAACAAACAATTCTATGAAATCAGTTTTAAAAACGTTGGTGGACTCGTTATGCCATTGATCATTGAATTTACGTTCGCGGATGGAACAACAGAAGTTCGTCGCATACCTGCAGAAATCTGGAGAATCTATGAGGAGAAAGTCAGCAAAGTGTTTATTTTCGATAAAGAAGTGAAATCGTTTCGTTTGGATCCATTCTTGGAAACAGCTGATACCGACTTGAATAACAATACTTGGCCACGTGAAATGCAAGCGACACGTTACCAATTATACAAGCAAGAAGAAAGCAGAAAAGAAAATCCAATGCAACGACAATTGCGTGTGGACGAGCTACAAAAGAAGAATTAAATCTTTTGAAACGCGACTAACTCTCGTGTATTTGTCGAGGTAATCAAGAAATAATAATGTCCTGCTGGAAGTTTTGACGTTTCCAAAGCCATCTCTTGTTTTCCTGAATTCAGCTGTCCATCGAATGCAACAGCAAGTGCTTTTCCTTGTTGATCCATGATGAAAATCTGATACTGTTCACCTTTTGATTGAAAGCGCAAAGTGACATTTGAAGGCGTAGGATTTGGATAAACCAATGGTTTCAGCTTCAATGCTTCCTGTTCTGCAATGCCAACGCTACATCCGGATAAGATATCTAAATAACTGATGTTTTGTTCAAACAAAGCTTGGATGCTCGGTTCTGGCGCTTCAAACCAATCGCGGAGTATGGATGCATATACATTTCTGAAATCAATTTGCATGGGAACACCCGCTTGCTCATTGATTTGATTGTCTATTGTTGGATTCGGTCCAATTATTCCCGTACTCACACATGAACCAAACAACAAAATTGGCGCTGCATCACCGTGATCTGTCCCATATGAACCATTGCTTGCAATTTGACGTCCAAATTCCGAGAAAGTCATTCCTGCGACACGTTGTTCTAATCCCAACAGATGTAAATCATTTTGAAAAGCAGCAACGGCATCAGAGATCATTTTTAATAGAAGTGCGTGATTCCCTTCCGATAAATTAGTCTGATCCACCTGCGAATCATGCGTATCAAAACCGCCAATATTGACAATGTACACTTTCGTTTTAAGTCCGCCCGAAATCATTTGAGCAATGTATTTCAACTGAACGGCTAATGGATTCAAGGGGTCGTACATGGTCGACAACGAATTTCCAGCATTCGCAGAAGCACTTATCGATGTACCATATTCATTCGTTTGATTAATTAGTGTGGAAATGTATTCAATATGAGAACCGTAATACGTTCCATCATTCGTTACACTCGTCAACAACAAATTTGAGGTATTGAAGGGATCATTTACCGCGTGAGAAAAATTCCCCATTAACCCTTGACACGTCGTTGAAACTTCTGAACCCATAGAAATGGCAAATGGATCAGGGAAATTTGCATTTGGATAATCCGCCGGGAAATTTGGATAGGTGCTATCGAAATAACGTCCTAACCATCCACTTGTTTGATTAATATCCAATGCTCCCGTTGACCAAATATCCATGGATCGAAAATGGGAACGATTGGCTTCTGGATAACCCACATTTTGAATAACGGATAGTTTACCGTTATTGAACATATCTTGCATCCCCGTCATTTTTGGATGAAGTGCAAGGTCTGAAGTCAGATTTAACAATTGATTTTGAGGGATGAGGATATTGGGACGTTGAATCGCCAAATTTGCATATTGATCGATCGGAAAAACCATGTTTAATCCATCATTTCCACCATTCATGCGAATGAGCACAAGTACGCGATCCTCTGCATTCTTTGAATACTCAAACAATTCTTTCGCAACAGCTTGCATGGAAAATCCATTTGAAACAAACGGCAGGGATAAAGATGCTAAAGAAGCATTTTTAAGGAAGTCTCTTCTTTTCATCGTTAGATTGTTTGGAATTGAGGCATTTTTAAAATCACATTCATCACTGCTTGCATGCGTTGGGTTACAGGCGTAAAGTAAGTTGTATTCGTTGGATTAGCAAGGTAATCCGTGTATTGCAACGTCCATTCAAAATCCGGAAGTCCATTGGTAAGAATCAATTTTAAGGTCAGCTTATCAGCCGCATTGATTGCTTTTGGAAAAAATACGTCGCACATGTCATCGATGACTTGAGGAGCATCCGAAGGATTTGATAATCCATTTAAAAAACCAAGTAAGTTCATTTTTAGGACGTTGGTTCCAACCGGTACACCGGAATAAACAAGCGCGGAAACAATATCGAAGCGTTTTTTTATATACGTTGAATTGATCCAAAGTTTAGAAAACGCCGGTGCTTGATAGTAGGCGGTCCAACCAGCAACACTTGGCGGAACAAGATATGACTGCCCCATGGTATCAGCCACGTAATAGATTGAAATGTATGTTTGATAATCACCAACCAATCCGAAATTTGGCATTGTTTGCGTTGGATTCATTGCACCCATGATCATTTCAATTGGGTTACGAATAATCGCACCACGAACCGACATATCATAAAAATGATCACTTGTCAGCAATTGCTGCATGACAGGTAAAATTTCGTAATTATTCGTAATCAACGTTTGTGCGAGTACATCGATTACATCCGTTTGAATGGAAGGAGTGATGTCATAATTCACAAAATATCGGTAAAGTTTGGTACAAATGTACTTAGCCACTTGAGGTTGAGCAAAAATAACATCGATGTAATTTGCATACTCCGTTGCTCCAGCTCCAGAAACTACTTGACCATTGAAATGATATGAAAGCGTTTTGCTTGAATTATCGTGTAAAATCGAATTAAAACTTGCCGTCGCTTGCGTTGCCGTGCTGCTTCGTATTCCCGAAACAGTGTATCCGGTCATTATTTTTGCACCTGCAGCAACATCTATTTCTGTATAGGTAGAATAATCTCCCGTCGCAATTTGGTTTCCTTTTCCAATGGAAAACAATTCCAACAATTCCCTCGAATAATTTTCATTTGGAGAAAATACATTGTTTGTCGCGCCATTCAAGAATAACAACATAGCAGGATGAATTGTCACATCCTTTACTAATTGCTTGAAATTTCCCAATGAGTTTTGACGAAGTAGCGCAAGAAAATGATACATCGCACGCGCCTCCGCAGATGCTGTGACACCAAAATGATTCTGCCAAAAGAAAGCCATTTTTTCAGCAATGCACAATTGCTCTTGGTTCATGTTTTTTGCAATCCACGCACCCAAAGATTTAAATCGAGCATTCTCGGTTTGTTGGTTTTGGGTTTGATTGGCAGGATAAACTGCATTCACCCATGAACTTCCTTGAGGGACAATTGTTTCACCGGCATCATAAGCCAGTGGTTCATCCGAAATTGGAATTTGCAAAATGGAATTAACCGTTGCATTCATGCCGTTTGCAACTGCCGTTAGGATTTGTTGATTTGTAGCACCAAAAGTTGTTCTTCTCAATAAATGAGCTGCTTCTGCTTTTGTCCAAGGCCCTGTGTAAACTTGCATATCTTCGATTAGGTAGTTAAAGCTACTTGAATTTTATGAGAAAAGCAACTTATATTTTTTTAAACGTTTGATATTCATTATCTTCAACTATTAATTAAAATCAACTTGAAAACAGTGAGATTACTCGTTTTTTTTCTAATGTTCATGAGCCTTGCTTACGGACAAGGAGACGACTGTCTTTCTGCAACTTACCTGCCAAACGTGAGCAACTTTTGCTCCACAAATTCAAATTTCACGAATGTGGGTGCAACAACTGGTCTGACTTCCTTACCCGCTTGTTGGCCAACCACAGCAACCCAGGATGTTTGGTTCCAATTTATTGCAACAGGAACTGATGTACTTATTTCCGTCAATGGAAGTGGCAGCGGAGGAACTATGATTGCTCCAAATATTGCCTTGTACAATGGGAATTGTTCCTTGCTATTTGAACTTGGATGCGCTCCAGGTGTTATTGGAAATGGCTCAACTCAACTTTATGAAGGCGCACTGGCACCCGGAACGACGTATTTGATTCGGGTTAGTTCATTACCGAGTAATCAGGGTTCTTTTATTCTATGTGCAAACTGCTACACACCGAACCTCAATCCAGGCGCAGACTGCAGTGGAGCAGCATATTTATGCAATCAAAATTCCGTAAGTGTTGCCTCGCTAAGTGGTGGGGGACTCGATAACGATGAACCAGAACCAGGAACATGCTTGGATGTTTGGGGCCCGGATGAAGGGAATTCTTCTTGGTTTAAATGGACGTGTCAAACGAGTGGAACTTTGACATTTGACATCACACCAATCAATGCAAACGACGACATTGATTTTATTTTGTACCAACTTTCCGGAACGGATGCATGCGGACCACGGACACCGATTCGGTGCAATTCCTCTTCTTGTCTGAATCCTGTTGGGTCAACTGGATTAAACCTCGTAGACTTGGATTTTGATGAATGGCCAAATTGCGATCCAGGTGAAAATGCATATTGTCAGTACATCAACATGGTTGCCGGCGTTTCATATGCCATTCTTATAAACAACTTTAGTGCGAGTACGGGCTTCACCATAAGTTTCAATACAGGTAATACGAATAATCCCGGGACATTTTTAGGACCTCACCCCCTTCTTAACCACACAAACACTTCTATTTGCCAAGGAAGTTCTGTAACATTTAATGCAATCGGTTCCACAAATGTTGCCGGTGGATTAAATTGGATTTTTTCCAATGGCGCAAATTCAACGACCGCAACTGGTACCGGACCATTCACGATGACCTATTCCAATCCTGGTTATTTTCTTGGAATCCTTAACGGATTTGATCAGTTTGGATGTCAAGCTACCGAATATGTGAATATTCAAGTAACTGCACCTCCTGTTTTAATTAATCCAGCAACTCAAACCATTTGCAGTTCGGCTAGCACGAACATTAGTGTGATGAATTCCATTCCAACTGGAACGAGCATACAATGGACAGCGAGTTCAAATCCCTTCGTTAGTGGGGCGACTAATGGCATTGGGGCTTCCATTAATCAAGTGTTGACTAATAATTCGAATCAAATACAAACAATAACCTATACCATTACAGCTACGAAAGGACCTTGCACGGTTGTAAGTAATACGATTGTTTCCATTAATCCAAATACTATCCCCTTGTTTAATGCGGTAAGTCCCATTTGTCAGGGAGGAAGTCTAACAGCCTTGCCAACTAGTTCACTGAATGGAATCACTGGAACGTGGAGTCCGGCTTTGAATAACCAAGCAACAACAACCTATACCTTCACTCCATCTTTGGGACAATGTTCGACTACAACGACGTTGAGTATCAGTGTGAATGCGCCAGTGCTTCCAAACTTTAATGTGGTAAGTCCCATTTGTCAGGGAGGAAGTCTAACAGCCTTGCCAACTAGTTCGCTGAATGGAATCACTGGAACGTGGAGTCCGGCATTGAATAACCAAGCGACTACGACCTACACTTTCACTCCAACTTTTGGACAATGTGCGACATCAACGACGTTGAGTATCAGCGTCAATGCACCAATGCTTCCAACTTTTAATGCTGTAAATCCCATTTGTCAAGGCGGAAATCTAACAGCGTTACCAACTAGTTCGCTAAATGGAATCACTGGAACGTGGAGTCCGGCATTGAATAACCAAGCAACTACGACGTATACTTTCACTCCAACTTCTGGACAATGTGCGAATCCAACAACATTGAGTATTAGCGTCAATGCGCAAATGCTTCCAACTTTTAATGCGGTGAGTCCCATTTGTCAGGGAGGAAATCTAACGGCCTTGCCAAATAGTTCACTGAATGGAATCACCGGATCGTGGAGCCCGGCCTTGAACAACCAAGCGACAACGACCTATACTTTTACTCCAACTTCTGGACAATGTGCGACTACAACCACGTTGATTATCAGTGTGAATGCGCCAGTGCTTCCAACTTTTAATGCGGTGAGTCCCATTTGTCAGGGAGGAAATCTAACGGCCTTGCCAACGAGTTCGCTGAATGGAATCAATGGAACGTGGAGTCCGGCCTTGAACAACCAAGCGACAACGACCTACACTTTCACTCCAACTTCTGGACAATGTGCGACTGCAACGACGTTGAGCATACTTGTCAATCCCACGATTACTCCCACATTTGATCCTGTTAGTCCCATTTGTCAAGGTGGAAATTTAACGGCCTTGCCAACTAGTTCGCTGAATGGAATCAATGGAACGTGGAGTCCGGCCTTGAACAACCAAGCGACAACGACCTACACTTTCACTCCAACTTCTGGACAATGTGCGACTGCAACGACGTTGAGCATACTTG
>JAHEMR010000036.1 GCA_024643545.1 Crocinitomicaceae bacterium
GGTCAAGAATTCAGTTGGAAGATCAATTTACAGCAACCATTCAACTACAAAACCAAGCTCCAGGAATATACTTTCTACATGTAAAACAAGGCGATCAGTTTTGGGTGAAGAAAGTGGTGCTTCAATAAGTTGAATCAGGCCTTTTAAAAACATCACAGTTTAATCGTTGTCAGTATTCAAACGTTAGTACATGTTCTAAAAACGACAGCATGTTGTCCCTTCATTTTTAAAACATCCGTTTTATTCCTAACTTTCTGTTTGGCGAATTGAACATACTACACCCACATCAACTATGCGTTTATTTCATTTTATTTATTGGATTACTGTTTCAGCCAGTTTATTGCCCATAATTACCTACCTCCTATTCCCTCATTCCTTAGCAGGATTTAGCAAGGCTATACGCAAGGGCTTAATTTGGTTTTTTGTTTACCTGGTAATGCATCATGTAACCTGTATTATCCTCGAATATTGGATTCGAGATTCCGAACCTGCCGCACATTTTTCAGTGCTTTTCGAATTTTATATAATGCTTTACGTGCTTCATGCCATCCGACCAATCAAACACATACGATTTATTGCCTGGCTAGGAGTCATTCCCTTTCTGTTGGATTTGTTTTGGACCTCCACGTTAATGAACGAATGCATCGTAAGCACTGTTGTATATGCCACTACAAGCATTTATTTCTCCTACAAAATCATCTACGAAAGAGGCTTTGAGGGAAAAGAATACCTCTTCTCTATTTCGTTCTTTTTGTATTTCTTATGCTGCCTGGTATATGGCGTGTTTTATCATTTTATCATCGAGAACAAAAGTATCATTCTCCGGGTGCTGCCTGTTTTAATGTTGATCCACATTTTCTTTTATGCAGCAATGTCATGGGGAGTGATTCATTCCAATCGGAAGTACCTGTCCTCGGAAACAGCGTAAATCCGTTCATACAGAAACTTCATCAAACGGATATTCACTTATTTAAGACACTATGAACTTTTTTGACACTATTTACTACACAACCGTTGCAACAAGCATCCTTCCCTTTATAACACTTGCCCTGCTCCCCAAAGCACTCCATGGATTTTCGAAACAGGTTCGAAGGGGATTGATGGCATATTTTATCTACAGTGTCCTGCACCACGCATCGCAGATCATACTGCTTGATTTCTTACATTCAAACCCAATTCCCGCTGCACATATTTCGATTTGCATCGAATTTTACATCCTACTTTACTTGTTTCATGCGATCAAACCAATAAAACACATTCAAGTCATTGCCATCGCTGGTATTCTTCCATTTTTAGCGGATGCGTTTTGGGCTTCTTCCCTTTTTGACTACATCAAAATTAGTAGCGTTATCTACTTTTTCGCCAATGCTTGTTTTGCCTTTCGAATCATTTATAAAATAGGTTTAAGAACGAAAGAAAGTTGGTTTATCGCTCCTATTTTCCTGTATTTTTTGGCATGCTTCGTTCACGAATCCTTTTCAAATTTGATGATTGTCATTCCGTATGTGCTAGAAATGGTATTTCCACTATTTGCACTGATTAATGCCTTGTTCAGTGTTGCTTTCATGTGGGCATTGATTAAATCAAATCGATATTCGCCTGAACAATCATCCAATAATCCTTCCTTGAAGACTACTCACTGAAAGCTGTTTTTGGGACGATTTTTTAGGACTCAGTACTAAACATGAGGGATTTACCCGACTATTTCGTTTCATTTTTTTTCCTTCCTTTCAAGATTACGTAACTTTAGAAATACACACTATTACAAATGAATAATCCAGAAGAATTAGCTTTATTGATCAACCTTGGGATGCTCTTTTCGCTCGTCATGGGAATCGGTATGATTTTTTTGGCGGATAAAAATCGGCAGATCAAAGCTTTGGGTGAACAGTTGCTGAAGGATGAAATTGAACGACAAGAAAATGATAAATTAGCCTTAACCGTTAGCACCCAAGAAGCAGAGCGCAGTAAAATCGCACGTAAACTCCACGATGAACTCGGTGCCTTACTGTCCATGGCGCAAAAAAACCTGCAATTGCTCGAAGATGAATCTCAGTTGTCTCCGCAACAATCATTAACGGTCTCCAATGCATCTAATTTAATCCAACAAAGCATCGAAGAAATTCGAACCATCAGTAACGATTTAATGCCCTTTTACTTGCAGAAATTTGGTTTGGCGAAAGGACTTGAGCGCATGGGTCAACAAAAGACAAATGTGCTTAGTGAAGATTTCAAGTTCGAGTCCAACCTGCCAACCAAACTGGTCATTCAAGAAGAAACCATGACGCATTTCTTTTACATTGCCAGTGAGCTCATGACCAACCTCATGAAACACAGTCAGCCGAAAAAGGTGAAAATGACATTGGACTACCAAGCGCCACATATTCAACTTGAAATTCAACACGATGGCATTGCCTTAAGCGAATCTGATTATGAAGTGCTCCATAAAAAAACAACCGGACTCGGATTAGAGAATATTCGCTATCGTTGCGACCAAATTTCCGCCAATCTTTCCTTCAAACGCCATGCAAACAAAGGAAAAATACATTTAGTAACCGCTCTTACCTTCGCGTAGATGACTGAAACAAACACGAAAATACGCCTAGCGCTTGTCGATGACCATGCCATTTTGCGGCAAGGATTAGCAAGTATGCTCATGGCCTATGCGCAGTTGGAATTGGTCATTGTAGCTGCCAATGGACAAGAATTTCTAGATCAGTTGGAAACTATAGCGGTAGACATCGTACTTCTGGACATCGAAATGCCGGTATTGAACGGGATTCTAACCTTGCAGCAAATGAGTTCGTCGCATCCGGAGGTGAAAGCCATCATGTTATCGATGCACAACGATCCAGAGATTGCCTTGGAATGTTTGCGCTCAGGGGCCGCATCTTACCTATTGAAAGAATGTTCCATAGATGAAATGAAATTCGCCATTGAACAAGTCCACCAACACGGTGCTTTTCTAAGTTCCTTCTCCGAAAGTTCATTTGAGAACGAGAAATACCGACACCACAAGCGTCAGCAGAAGCAAATTTTCCGTGGATTCTCGGACCGTGATTTAAGGGTATTGCAGTATTTATGTGACGGATTAACCAGCAAGGAAATCGGAGAACGAATCAGTACCTCCAAAAAAACGGTCGATTTGATTCGCACGCGCTTACTCAAGGCTTATCAGGTCAAAACCTCGAACGAGCTCATGCGTTTGAGCATATTGGATGGATTTTATACCCCAAGAACCAACGAAGAAATACAGGCAGAAATCGAAGCCTCCGAAATAGAAAAGTTAGAACGACGCATGCAGCGGCTTAGAGATCCGAATTCCTAAGCTTGCTCTGCGTCCCTTATGACAAATACATTTTTAAAACCAACGACTATGAAATTACTAAAACTTATTTTTTTTATTCTTTTGATATCTTTTAATGGAAGAGCTCAGACAACTAATCCTCTTCGAGGATTATACACATACCAGACACCATTCATCGGTGATTTTCCTTTAACGCAATCATTTTATTTAACTACATCAATTGATGAAATTGACGACCACTATTTCCTTTCCGGTGGTGGCGCAATTAGTGTTTGTAGATATGCTGGACTTATTAGTATTGATAAAAATAATCATTCAGTTCTATGGAAATACATGGATACTTCACATTTGCACGTTCAATTAACAAACACAATGTCAAAAGATCTTGTAAAACGCTCGGATGTACTTATGATAAGTTATAACGAAGAACAAGATCAAAGTAATGATGATTCCTTAAATGTGGCTTTGTTTGATTATAATTCTGGTATCATTCAAAAAAATAAATTCGCAATTGATACTTTACAACGTTTTAAACATTTCACAGAACTTGATTATAATTTATCCGCATTATCAGGACGTAAAACATTTTTCAATCCAAACATTAGTTTTCCTTTGATCGGATGGGGTTATACCAAACCGTACGTTTTGTTACTTCAAAATGATGCTACGATTGTAGATTCCATAGTATTACCACTGGGTAATGTTTATGCAAACTTACCTATTCTTCAAGGCCAATTGCAATATACATTTCCATTTAAAAATGCATACCTATCTATTGGAGAACAAATAAGAGCCGATGGTCTACATCCAGGAAATAACTATTTTGATGGTTCTCCAACAATATGGTATTGGAATCAAGATTCTGTCATTTCTTTCCAAGAAATATATAAGGATTTTAGCCCTCACAGTTCGTCTATTGCATGTGATTATGTTTGCTCCTCTGATTTAAAAAAGGATAAATTAGCATTTCTTACGGTTCGTTCACAAACGTGCAATAATGGTGAAGATGTTGCTAAAGTATTTGTCAATATCATTGATTCTTTATTCAATGTACAATGGTGTGAAAAGATTGGAACACTCCCCCATAATCAATATTTATATGACAGGAATCCACAAGTTGTAATCGACACCTTTACGAACACCATCATATCATACGGTCAAGTATTGAACCAAAATAACGCATCGGAGAGTCTGTTTTTTCTAGAAAAACGAAATATGGCTGGCAATCGCATTTTTTGTAAACATTTTTTTGTCAATGGTGATCCCCATCAATATTTAACTTCTATGACAATAGCCAACAATGGAGATTTATTGTTTGCAGGTGCCGGCATGGCAAGTTCAGACACTTCCTATTTCTTCACATACCGCACAAATCCAGATGGGTACGACCCAGCTGGACAATACCTAGGTTTGGAGGTGATCACTGCTTCACCGACAGAAATCGGTATTTTCCCCAACCCATCTGACGGAGTTTTTCAAGTTTCTAGCTTAAGTGAAGAACAAATGCTCATTACCCTGCTCGACCAACAAGGAAAACAAGTGGCCCTTTTTGAACTCAATGAACTTTCTTCTAATAACTCTTTTGACCTGAGTGATCAAGTACCTGGTGTGTACTTTGCGCATATTTCGCAAGGTGAAAACCAATGGGTAAAGAAGTTGGTGGTGAGGTAACTATGAATCTCTAATCAACATGTTTTAATAATCAAAATGAATGCTATGAAACAATTTTTTCTTCAAGTGATTCTCCTAATTTCACTGACATCTTCTGCCTTAGGACAAGGCACATGGAAATCGGTAAGCGCAGGTGATGGATTCAGTGTGGCCTTGCATTCCGATGGAACGTTATGGTCCTGGGGAGTCAATAACCATGCACAATTGGGAATCGGTACGGCGGAATTTAACGGACCAGAAGCATGTCGAAATATTCCCGTTCAAGTACTTACCCCCTATCATGACTGGGTGGCGATTGATTGTGGTGGGGCGTATACACTTGCACTAAGATCCAATGGTACTATTTGGGGTTGGGGTAGAAAAAAACTAGAAACCATCGGGTCACACATTATCGTTTATACTCCTGAACAAATTGGTGTCGACTCAAATTTTGTTTCAATTTCGGCTGGATATGATTTCTGGGGAGCAATCAAAGCAGATGGTACCTTATGGACTTGGGGAAAGAACGGCGTCCTACTCGGAGGCAATGACACAACGCAATGGGTTCCATTACCAACACAAGTAGGAACTGATACTACATGGAATCAAATTTCCTTGGGAACATGTCATTCTCTTGGACTAAAAGACAATGGAAAGTTATTTTTTTGGGGGTTAATTTCTTGGGGGTTTAACTACGGTGATATTCAATACACCCCAATTCAAATTGGAACAAATACATACAGCAGCATCAGTGCTGGAAACGGAATATCCGCAGCAATCAAAACAAATGGTACTTTATGGGTTTGGGGCTTTAATTATTCAGGACAACTAGGCTTTGGAGATACAGATGATCGATTGGCACCAACTAAAATAGGAACAGATTCCGATTGGTCAAAAATTTATGCGGGTTCGTCTTACTTTATCGGCATAAAGAACGACCTTCGACTTTGGGCTTGGGGCTATAATGGTGATGGACAAATGGGCAACGGAACTTTGGACAATATCACTTATCCTACACTCATTTCGCTGGACAATGCCAAGTATGATCAAGTTGCTATTCCGTGTGGACCTTGCTTACCGGAGGGCGGAAGTTTACCCTTTGGCTACCACACCCTTTGTATCACAGAAAATAAATTGAATATTTGCTCTGCCGGAGCCAATTATTGGGGATATTTGGGTACTGGGTATTATGACAATTCAGCCTATTTTATTTGTGATGTATTTTCACTGCTTTCCGTAGTAGAGTCAAACCAAGTCCCTTTATCCATTGAACCCAACCCTTCCGATGGTATTTTTCAAGTTTCTAGCTTAAGTGAAGAACCTATGCATATCACCATGCTCGACCAACAAGGAAAACAAGTGGCCCTTTTTGAACTCAATGAACTTTCTTCTAATAACTCTTTTGACCTGAGTGATCAAGTACCTGGTGTGTACTTTGCGCATATTTCGCAAGGTGAAAACCAATGGGTAAAGAAGTTGGTGGTGAGGTAAGGAAAACCTAAATACAATAACATTTGAGTCCAATGATCTACTTTTATTATTTTTCTTCCTTGTCGAGTTTGCTTCCAGCATTTTTGTTTTTGAAATGGTGGCGGAACATGGAGCATTCCAACTACAACAAGCTATTTCTGACCTTTCTTCTTTACCGATGTATAACAGATGTGATCAGTCTTTTCTTGGAAAAACAACTCGATTCTAGTTTGCCAATGGCTCACTTTACGGTGGTCTGCGAAGGTGTTTTTTACTTGGAACTTGCCCGAAGTCAAGCACTGTTTAAAACAAGATCCATTCGCATGATTCAAGCAAGTGTTTTATTGATTGCTCTGATTGAATTTCTTACAACCTGCGACTTTTGGGTGAATAACTGGTATGCAACGATATACACTTATTCCCTTGTGATTCTCGTCTATTTTTTCCTCGTAGTTCGTTCAAAAGAATCCCTTCAAGATGGCAAAAAACTCTTCGCCGTGTCTGTTTTTACCTATTATTCTACACTCATTTTGTATTTCATATTTGAAGACATCATACGAAGCGACCTTTCACTTTATTTGCGGTTATTTCCTTTCATATATTCCTTCGTCATCTTGTACAACGTTGTCTTGTCCTATGCGATTTACCTCAATCGAAAAAAAAAACCTTTTTGTGATGAACGTTTAAATGAGGAGTGTATTTTGCACTTAAAACACAAGGTGTACAGCAATGGTTGAAGAAATTGGTGGTGAGGTAAGGGGAAAAATTTTCAAAGAGTTGTAATCATTCTTTCACACCACTTCATGTAGTAATCATACGTTGTGATTTTAAGACTCTGACACCTTCAACATTCATTATTTGGAGACTAACATTTACCCTAAAAAATACCTATGAAAAACTTTTCCATCCTTCTATTTCTATCCTTCCTCTTCTTCAGCTGCACAAAGGAGAAAATTCATCCTAAAGAAACGCAATCTTTCTACGAATCCCGCGGAAACATGATGCTTTTGCAAGTTGGCGAGGATTTGGAAGGCATCTATGAGTACCAGATGGAATCCACCGCATTTCAGCAAGACTCTTTCCATTTGATCCATGTGTTAATGAACGACGGAAATGAAGAATATAGTGGATGGAAACTGGCATCCAATCAGCCCCTTTTATATGAGCAGCATGCCAATCAAATGAACTTTTATGCACCGAAAATAGCCGTCGATCAACTCGAAAAAACGAGTGAGCCTCTTCCATTGGACACAACAAAAATTCAGTGGTTTCCGAATCCAAACGGAATAGATCCCACTGAAATATGGTCAAAAATCTCGAATCTTGCCATCGTGAAAGCATACCGCGCTGACAATCCATCTACTAAAATCGGAATTTGCCGCATAGTGGTCTACACATACAATCCCGACTTTGGATTCAGTGTTCCGAGTGAAAAGTATTTGGTGTTCTTAGTGAAGTGATCGTCCGAGTTGCACTCCTTTCTTTCCTGTTTTCCCAATTCTACAATCGGATGAACATCTAAACTTGCCATATAAACGGAATAACGTAATTTTATGGGAGGACACATCCAACAACAAACATGAAAAAAGCATTCCACCTAGTCCTATTTTGCCTTTGTCAGCAAATCACCTTTGGACAACCCCCTTCAAGTTACATTGAGAACCTAGAAAGTAACGAACTCAAAGGAAAAGTTAGAAAAGTATCAACAAGCTCCTTTAAAGCAAAAAAAGTCAATGGGATCATTGAAAAAGCGGGCAAAGGTTGGCAATATACTTGGGAAAATGACGAGGAGTTGATCTTTGATACGCTTGGACTACTACGACTCAGAAAAGTGAATAAAAACGGGACATTTAGTCGCTGTTATGCCATCAAATTGGACGCAAATAAAAGAGTTGTTCAACTGAAGGATTTCAATCACACCACCTACTTTACATACGATTCCTTCAATCACATCAGTTCAAGTAGAGTGCTCAATGAATGGGGCTTTCAATTCGAATCCCACAAGTACTATTACGACAAGAAAAATAAACTGATCAAAGAAGAGGAATTTGATTCCGATGAACTGATTTGCATTAAACTCTATTCATATGACGCCTTTAACAAGCTGATCAAAACCATTACGTTAATGGAAAATGATGCAGATGTTGAAATGAACGCATATGATAAGCAACATCAATTAATCAAAACTGAATGGATAAATAGCGAAGATGGGAAGATTGAATCTACCACCTATCAATATGCGAACAATCTGAAAACAAAGGAACACAACTGTGACTTTGAAGACGGCGTAGTCATTGCGTCAATCTATAGCTTTTACAAGAATGGAAATGAAATAAAGTACACAGAAACAGATGAAGATGGCGAGATTATTGCAATTGTGCACAAACAATACGAATATGATGATCAGGGGAATTGGATTAAAATGACCATCGACGATAATGGGAATTACTTCATTGTCGAGCGAACTATTTCTTATTTTGAACACAAAGAACCAGTCAATCATTACAAGACTTACCTCTTCCTTTCGCTCCTGTTTCTAGGAGGTCTTGTCTTAATTGGGGTATGGTATAAAAAAAGGAGGAAATGAAAATGAAAAAAATACACTTATTCCTCGCATTCCTAATCATCAATATTTCCGCCTTTTCACAAAGTCGGTATATCTCTGAAACGACCAAAAAAATCGTCTTTACGCGCGACGGAGGCTCCTGTAATTGTTGTGGGAGTTCTTCCAATCTCGAATACGACCACATCACTCCCTTTTCGTGTGGTGGAAGCAGTGAAGCGTCGAACATTCAACTGCTGTGCATGTCCTGTAACCGCAGTAAATCGAACAGCTGTACCTGTAAAATACACGATCGAACGGTTGGAACCAATTGCTGTGATGGTGGCTCGACAAAACAACCAACTACTGCGGCAAGGCAATGCACTGGAACGACTCAAAAAGGAGCGAGGTGCAAAAACAAAACAACCAATTCCAGCGGACGTTGTTACCTGCATTAACGTTTAAACGCACCTAATCTCATGAAAAAGACCATTTTATTTGCCATTGATTTAAATACAAAAGAAGTCATCGTTTCCGCATCGGAAAAAGGAAGTAAGGACATTACGTTCGTTGAACGGATACCTCAAAGTCAAAATGAATTACTGTTCGATGCCGTTTCTTCCATGACTAAGTTGACCACATCTCCGAAATTTGATTTAGCATTATTTAAAGCGATGGATAAGGTCTGTCAACTAATCTACGCTAAACACACAGCCTAAGTTCCGACACAGTAAAGCGAGGTCAAACGAAAACCGGACATCGGAAAACGGAAAACGATAACGAACATCGAAAAACGGAAAACGAACACCTAACCAAACATTTACCTATCTTTGCGCCGCAACCACTAGACCAAGCACTTATGTTAAAGCAAGTAAAAATATCCGTTCTAATGGCTGTTTTTAATACCGATTTCTCTTACATCAAAAGAGCAATCGACTCCGTTTTAAATCAGGATTTTCAAGATTTTGAACTGCTCATCATCGATGACGGTAGTACACAAAATAACCGCGAGGCCTTGATGCAATATGTGGAACAACACGAGAACAAGATAATTTACATCCGTCATAGCAATCGCGGACAGTCTGCGTCCATCAACCGCGGCGTACTTTACAGCATGGGCGACTACATTACCATCCTGGATAGTGACGATCAATACAAACCAAATCATTTAACGGAGTGCTTGAAGGAAGTTGAAAACGTAGATTTGATTTGCTCCACTACCGAAACAATCGTCGATACCGCAGAAGATTACTACGTTCCAGACAAAAATGACCAAACGAAACTCATTCATTTAGACGAGGTCATCCTTTTCGGTACCTTGTTCGGAATAAAAAAAGTGTTCACGAGCATCGATTTTAGAAATGGATTCGCTGCGGATGCCGATTTTTACGAAAAAGCTGGGACTCAATTTCGCGTGAAGAAAGCAGACTTAAGAACCTACATCTATCACCGAAACATGCCTAACAGCATTTGCTCGACCATCAAGAAAGCCAACTTAGTTAACTGTTAATTGATGACTTTTTCGGATACTAAAGGGATGTCATCAGACAGAAATCTGATCATGGCCTGTCACATTTCAGGAGTGTTCGACGTAAATCGGAATGAAACCCTTAACGATGACAACTATGAATTGGTGCGTGAATGGGCAGAATCCATCGCAAAGCAAAAACTACACGGAATCATTTTTCACAACAACTTCAGCGCGGAAACCTGCCTGAAACACGAAAATGAATTCATTTCTTTTATTCGCGTCAACTACAACCCCGCATTCAATCCAAACGTATTTCGGTATTTTGTTTACCGTGATTTTCTCGAGCTCAACATGCAACGGTTTGACAATCTTTTCGTGACGGATGTTTCTGATGTTACACTAATGAAGAATCCATTTACAGATCCCTTTTTCATTGAAAATCCAAGCGCTCTTTTTTGTGGGGATGAGCCCAAAATACTGAACAATGATTGGATGAACGATCATTCGACGCATTTACGCAAAAACATCACAGATTATGCAGATTACGAACAGACGTTCGCAGATGCAACACTCTTAAACTGCGGAATCATCGGTGGAAAATCGCCTTTATTCTTCGAGTTTATTCAACAGTTGTGCGAAATTCACCTAAAAGGAAACAGCGACAACAAAACCGCCTTTACCGGGGACATGGGTGCTTTCAATTATGTAGCGAGAACCCGATTTAACGAAAGCATCAAGCACGGAACGCCGGTGAATACGGTTTTCAAAGCATACGAAAACGACCGTAAAGATTGTTGGTTTAAGCATAAATAGCATTAGCAAGCTTCGATCTTAGGTGAATAGGCGACAATCCAATATACTCTTCTATAAAATAAATACGAAGCATTTTCGTTTCTTTTTTGGACCAATGGATCCCATAGATTCAGTCAATCGTTGATAAAAATTGATTTACACGTAATTATTTTTTATTTTTACACGTATAATTATGATGATGAACACAAAACTCACCTTAAATCTGAATGCCGAGATTATTAACGAGGCTAAAACCTATGCGAAAAATCATCAGGTCAGTTTGTCTAAATTGATTGAAAACTACTTGAATTCCTTGATTTCTGAAAAAAGGAATGAGGAGCTTCAAATCTCTGATTTTGTAAAGAGTATGTCCACCAGAACAAAACTCCCAATGGATGTTGATTTCAAAAAAGACCGTTTAAACTACCTAGAAGAGAAATACAAATGAGCAGGTTATTTTTGGATACCAATGTTATTTTAGATTTGTTGGCACATCGAGAACCACATTTTGATTCCATTGCTCGGCTCGCAACCTTAGCTGATCAAAAGAAACTCGTTTTGGTGAGCTCTCCCCTTTCTTTTACAACTGTTGATTTTATTTTGAATAAATATGAGTCCGAAGATTCGGTCCGCGCAAAACTTCGCAAGTTTAAAATCATTTGTGAAGTTGGTGAGGTCAACGAAGAAACAATTGAAAAAGGATTAAATTCTGCTTTTAAAGATTTTGAAGATGCCGTTCAATATTACAGCGCACTTCAAGCAAATTGTTCCGCAATCATTACGAGAAATGCAAAGGATTTCAAACATTCATCCATTCCAGTCATGACTGCGGAGGAGTACTTAAAAAGATAAGGAAGCTGGTGCGATAACAATTTCCAGTTCCTACTAATCAAATCTATTGGACGTAGTATTTTCTATTTGTATTCACACTTAGAAAAGAAGTCTAATTTGATTAGTACATGTTCTAAAATTTAGATCTATTATTTAAAGAACATTATCAATTACATACATTTGAATTGTCTTCAAAAAGTCCGTAATATTGTTTATGTTTATATTGAATTGTTGGTTTCTTTATAACATTGATGTGCCCATATGAAATTAGTTCATTTCCTTCCATTTCTTTTCTACTTAAATACATTCAGTCAAAATTTAATGATAAACGGCGATTTTGAGATTTTGGACTCTTGTCCAGATATTTGTTGTAGCGTTTTTGGGTTGAACACGTGGAGATATTGTAATGATAGTCCATTTGGAATTGAAGTTTGTACCCCTTGTAATAATTATAGCTTTGCCGATCAGATTCAAACACCGAAATCAGGTCAAACTTTTATTGGAATGTACACAGAAGGTCTTTCTTACAATTGGTGGGAACCACAACAGACTTGGCATTGGGAAAATGGAGGTGAATATTTGGAGGGAAAAATCTCACAAACATTGAAAGAAGATAGTCTTTACAAGGTGTCTTATAGCATTAATTTAAGTGATTTATCTTATTTCACTGATCCTTATTTTGGCTTTGCATTTTATGAAAATCAGAATTCATTTCCTTGGGATGAAAAACCAGTGAATCCAGATGCTTTTCGCTTGAATTTTGAGTTGAATGATACAGCGAATTGGGTAGATGTCGTTGAGTATTATTATGGTAAGGGCTTCGAAAACTATATCATGTTTGGAAGGTATTTATATGACCCATCAGAAGCCGATGACGAATTCAAAAGTATAGTTCCAAATTCCTTGATCTGGGATACCTTAACATACTATCATTTAGATGATGTTAAAATTATACCAACTCATTTTGTTGTTCCAAATGTTATTACAGTGAATAATGATCATATCAACGATGGTTTTAGTTTGGAGTTTTTACACAAAGAAAACCTTGAATTCATTGTATTGAATCGTTGGGGAAATGTCATCTTTGAGTCAAAAGATGAAACCTATTTTCCGAATGAAAATGTCATGAATCAAATATCCGGCGATGTTACACTGTTTTACATCTTAAAATCAGATAAAAAAATACTTAAACAAGATTTTATATACGTTATAAAAGAATAGTGAACCTTCTACTATTCTTTTTTTTAGTATCTTTTTTGAAAACTGTTTTTCTTAATCCATCAGTTCATTTGAAAAAGTCCGTTTTCCTACTTCCCAAATCCAAAAGGAAGCAAATCTTTCACCGAATGAAGCACGATGGTGCGCTTGTCCTGATTCACTAAAATGACACGGATTTTTTTTGCTTGTCTGTTTTCTGTTTCCAACATGACTTGACGACAAGATCCACACGGAGATAATAAAAATTCACTCGGCATCAAATCTCCTTTGGCTACAACACAAATCGTTTCAATCGATTCCGTTGGGTAATTTGCTCCCGCATAAAAGAGAGCTACGCGTTCTGCACAAAGTCCGGATGGGTATGCAATGTTCTCTTGATTGTTTCCCTTCAGTGTTAGTCCACTGGATAAGCGAACCGCTGCTCCAACCTTAAATTGACTATAGGGAGCATAGGCTAAATCCATCGCCTCATAGGCTAATTCAACCAAGTAAAGATCTGATTCGGCTAGATTTTCCCAAGTGGAATGAAGCTCATAATCAAAGTGAAAGGATTTTTGCATACAGCCTTCAACGTGCATTTTATCATGTTGTTACAATTATTCGGGTATTCGCCGTTTTTTTTCAAAGATCTCCGACGCATTTTTCTTAACTTCGTGTCCTTAAAATCAATTAAATGCAATCTTTAGAAGAAAAAGCGAGCTACGGTGTGGGAATGAGCATCGGTGAGAGTTTGAAGAATCAACAACTTGAGCACATCAACGTCAACTTGATGATGCAAGCCATTCAGGCGGTTTTCAATGACGAAACTCCCGCTTTAACTCCGGATGAAGCAAATATTTTCATTCAACAATACTTGGATGAGAAAAAAAATGCGGCATTTAGCGCAAACAAATCAGCAGGAGAAGCATTTTTAGCGGAAAACGCGAAAAAAGAAGGCATTCACCAAACCTTCTCGGGATTGCAATACGAGATTTTAACTGAAGGTGATGGCGCAAAACCTGGCGCATCAGACAACGTAACTGTACATTACCATGGAACTTTAATCGATGGAACTGTTTTCGATAGTTCGATGTTACGTGGAACCCCAGCAACTTTTGGTGTTCACCAAGTAATCCCAGGATGGACAGAAGCATTGCAACTAATGTCTGTTGGATCGAAATTCCGCCTGTACATTCCACAAGAATTATCTTACGGAGCAAATCCGCATCCCGGAGGTCCCATCCAACCATTTAGTGCCCTTATTTTTGAAGTTGAACTTTTAAACATTAACTAATGATACGTTATTCCCTATTTATTGCCTTATTCCTTATTCTTCAAGCATGTGGAGGAGAAGAGAAAGTTGAATTGAAAACCATCAAACAGAAATACTCCTATGTACTTGGTGTAGAAATCGCCAAGCCTTTTGTTACCGAAAGTCCATTTAATAAAATGGATAAAGAAAAGTTAGTGGAAGGATTTAAATGCAAAGTTGCTGACTCTGAATTTGAGGGGCTTTCTAAAACTGTTACAAAATGTATTGGTAAAACAGGAAAAGAATTCAATGAAAAATTCAATTCAGAAGGTTCATTAGCGGTTGGAAAGATTAACCGTCAACGTTTTGAAGGATACTTCAAGGACTTAGATGCCTTACCGTTGATTGACATCAAAATGGTTGAAAAAGGATTCTATGACGGACTAAATAAACTTGACATCGAAGTCTTGAAAAACGAAGACCGCAAGAAAATCATGGCTGCTTTTGAGGTAGAGATGAATAAAAAATATGCAAAAATCACTGAGCAGTTCAAAGCAGCGGGTGAAGGATTCCTGGCTATGAATAAAACAAAACCAGGAATTATCACAACAGCAAGTGGACTTCAATACCAAGTGATTAAAACGGGGACAGGCGCACATCCGTCGGCAACTTCTACCGTAAAAGTTCATTACCAAGGTAGTGTTCCAGAAGGTGGTATTTTTGATGGTTCCATTGGTAGAGAACCTGTTTCATTTGTTTTAAATCAAGTGATTCCAGGATGGACCGAAGGAATTCAATTAATGAATGTTGGATCGAAATACAAATTCTTCATTCCTCAAGAATTAGCTTACGGCGGAAATCCTCCACCAAACACCATCATCAAACCCTATTCCCCACTTATTTTTGAGGTAGAATTAATCGCTATCGAAAAAAGTGAAACACCTGATTTAGGAATCGCCCCTCAAGGAGTTCGCTAAATAATTGTATTTTTGATTCAAACACATTCAAATGATCAAACAATTTCTCTCCCTTCTTTTTTTAGCGGCATTACTTCTGCAAAGTTGTTCAGAAGATGTGAAACTAGCTGGTGACTTCAAAGAAACAGCAATTGTTTATGGTTTGTTGGATCAAGCTGATTCCTTGCATTACGTGAAAATAACGCGTGCATTCATTGGACCAGGAAATGCCTTGGACATTGCCCAAATTGCTGACTCGAGTTATTTTGACCAAGTTGACGCAACAGTTTCTGAAGTCGTAAATGGAACAGTCACTCGTACATGGATATTAAAAGACACCGTTATTCAAGACAAAGACACAAACGGGTTTTTCTACGGTCCAGAACAAAAAGTATATTATTTCAAAACGCTACCAACTGGTGTAAACGAAGTCGTTCAAACGTCACCAGACCCAATGAAATCTTCATTGAAACCAACCGCTAGATACCGCTTTTCTGCCAGTATCAACAACGGTGCATTTGAAGTAAATGGTGAAACAGGTTTGGTTCGCGGTATTACATCCAACTCAAGTTCCCAAAATTACACCTTCAAATTCGCAGATAGTCCAGGTGAGTATTTATCTTCTGGATTGGCGGTCTCGAATACGGGTAATTCTTATGTGATGAACGGACAACTTGATGTTGCGTATTATGAATACATCGGTGGAATTCCAACTGCAAAAATGTACAACTGGAAAGTAGGAGAAAAAGAAGTTGCTCCAAACAGTTCCGTAACATTTTCAGTGAGTGGCCGATCGTTTTATGACTTAATGAAGCAAAGCATTGTAGAAAACGCACTTGTGGAAAAGAGAACCATGAAAGGAATTTACATCACGATTACCGGAGGTGCAGAAGAATTTTATAATTACATCACAGTGAACAAACCAAGCTCTGGACTTGCTCAAAGTAAACCAAGTTATACCAATCTTTCTGTTACAAATGGAAAACGTGTTGTCGGTATTTTCTCTTCTCGTCAAACATTGAAAATATTTAAACCTTTTTACACCTCTCCGCAACAAGCTTACATTCGAGCAATCGACAAGAAAAGCACACGTGAATTGTGCCAAGGACCAATAACCGGAAACTATTTGTTCTGTTCAAATCACCCAGGAGATAACATCGTTAATCAGGAAGAATCCTACGCTTGTCAATAATTTCCTAGAGTTAACTTCGAAGAGTTCGTATCTTTACACTTGTGAGTGAAAGAATAACTTATTTTGCAGATGTCCTGCTGCCTGTTCCCATACATCAGGTTTTCACTTACCGCATTCCATTTGAATTAAACGAGCATGTCCAAGCTGGACTAAGAGTCATTGTTCCGTTTGGAAAAAACAAACTTCTCACCGGAATCGTTACCCGCATTCACGAAGAAATTCCAGCAGTTTATCAAGCAAAATACATTCTTCACTTGCTCGATGATCAACCGATCATTACTCCTAAACAATTGCAATTTTGGGATTGGATTTCATCCTACTACATGGCACCAATCGGGGATGTGATGAATGCTGCACTTCCGGCCAATTTCAAATTAGCCAGCGAAACAAAAATCAGTCTACATCCTGAATTTGATACGGCCGTTGATTTACTTCAAGACAGAGAGAAAACAGTTGTTGAAGCTTTAGAAATGAAAGATCAATTGAGTTTAAAAGAACTTTCTGATATTCTAGGCATTAAGACTATCCAACCGCTCATCAAAGCAATGATTGAGCGACGCATCGTTTCTTCAAGTGAAGAAATAAACGATCGATATGCTCCTAAAACGATCTTGTGTGTTTCTCTAAGCGAAGCCTATTTGAATGAAAACCACCTCAATGAATTTATTCAAGAATTAGAAGCAAGTGCACGCGCTCAAAAACAAGTTGATGCCGTACTTCAATTCATGAAAATCGGAATGGAACAAGGTGGGATTCACCTACCTATTTCAAAAAAAATACTCCTGGAAAATCAGGTGAGCGCATCGGCTATTAGCACATTAGAGAAAAGAGGTTTCTTTGTCTTAGAGCGTTTTCAAATCGACCGACTCAGTGGATTATCTACCGAATTGAATGGATTTAAACCATTGACCGAAGCACAGGGCACCGCGCTCAAAGAGATTGAAGCAAGTTTTGAAGAAAAACAAGTAACCTTACTTCACGGAGTTACCGGTTCTGGAAAAACAGAGATCTATGTCCAATTGATTCAATCCTATCTGGACCTTGGTAAACAAGTTCTGTTTTTACTTCCAGAAATTGCCTTGACGACACAATTAATTCAACGTTTGTCTGCCTATTTCGGTGAACAAGTGGGAGTATATCATTCGAAGTTTAATCAGAATGAACGCGTCGAGATTTGGAATCATGTATTACACAATGACCCAAATAAATACCGCATCATTCTTGGTGCGCGCAGCGCAATTTTCTTGCCTTTTCAGGACCTTGGATTCATCATTGTCGATGAAGAACACGAAAGTTCCTTTAAGCAATATGATCCATCTCCGCGCTACAATGCTAGAGATGCAGCAATTGTACTTGGTTCCTTACACAAAGCAAAAGTGCTTCTGGGTACAGCAACTCCCTCATTGGAAACCTATTACAATGCAAAGCAAGGAAAATTTGGTTTGGTTGAATTAAACGAACGCTACAAGGGGCTCAAATTGCCTGAGATTTGGTGTGCAGATTTAAAACGCGAACGCAAACTAAAAAACATGCAGTCGCATTTTACGCCAATGATTTTGGAAGAAATGCAATCCGCACTAAACAAAGGTGAGCAAATCATGCTCTTCCAAAACCGCAGAGGTTACACGCCGTTATGGTCATGCGAAGTCTGCAATTGGACACCAAAATGTACGAATTGTGACGTATCACTAACTTACCATAAACACAGTAATTTATTAAAATGCCATTACTGTAGCTTCACCACAGCTCCGGTTGGAAGTTGCACCGCCTGTGGAAGTAATCGCTTACAAATGCTTGGATTTGGTACGGAAAAGATTGAGGATGAATTGTCAATTATGTTTCCAAATAAAGTGGTAAAACGTTTGGACTTAGATACCACGCGTTCGAAACATGCTTATGAGGAGATCATCGAAGAATTTGAACAACGACGCATAGATATTCTCATTGGTACCCAAATGATCACCAAAGGATTGGATTTCGATCACGTTTCCATGGTGGGAATTCTCGATGCGGACATGTTATTGAACCGACCAGACTTTCGT
The DNA here is from genome assembly GCA_024643545.1 of Crocinitomicaceae bacterium. Taxonomy (GTDB): domain Bacteria; phylum Bacteroidota; class Bacteroidia; order Flavobacteriales_D; family Crocinitomicaceae; genus UBA952. The sequence continues at coordinate 18,703 of JAHEMR010000036.1, forward strand.
GCATACGAACGATCCTATCAACTTATGTCACAAGTAGCTGGAAGAGCTGGAAGAAAAGATAAACGTGGAAAAGTGATCATCCAAACTGGAAATCCCGATCATTGGGTGATACAATTAGTGCAAGAGCACGACTATAAAGGATTCTATCAACAAGAAATCATTGAACGCAAAAACTTTTTTTATCCGCCGTTCTACAAAATGATTCAACTGACTTTGAAACATCCGAACGAACAATTGGTGCATGCGGCCTCGATAGAGTTAGCAGATCAACTAAAGTCAGTATTCAAGGAACGTGTGTTAGGACCAGAATTTCCAATTATCAAACGCATTCAAAATTACTTTTTGAAAGAAATCAAATTAAAAATTGAACGCAGTGCACCGGAACGAAAAGTCAAAGAAAAAATACGGGAAATCATCGACCAGTTTTATGCGAAACCGGCAAATAAGTCTGTTAAAATTGTGATCGACGTCGATCCAATGTAATTACAAGACATAAAAAAAGGAGTCCTTTCGAACTCCCTTTTAATACTATTCAAAGCCGGCCAACAAGTGGTTTACTGGTGGTAGGTGGTTATTGACCCGCCTTGAATTATCCTAAATAACTTTTCAGTACTCTGTTTTTTGTTGTGTGTTTCAAACGACGAATCGCTTTTTCTTTGATTTGGCGAACACGCTCACGAGTTAGGTCAAATTTATCTCCAATTTCTTCCAAAGAAAGTGGCGCTTTTCCTTCCAAACCGTAGAACATGCTGATTACTTCGCTTTCTCTTGGTGTTAAGGATGTTAATGAACGGCGAATATCGCTTCTCAAAGATTCCAAAACCAAATTTGCTTCTGGACTTGGTAACGAATCACCTTGCATGACATCGTACATGCTAGAAGTTGATTCATCTCCTTCAATTAACGGTGCATCCATGGATACGTGACGTCCGTTTTGAGAAAGTGTTTGTTTTACTTCTTCCGGAGTAACGTTTAAGAATTCAGCTAATTCATCCGCCGAAGGTGGACGCTCTAATTTTTGCTCTAATTCGGAATACGCACGATTAATCTTGTTAATGTTACCAATCTTATTCAATGGTAAACGAACGATACGCGCTTGTTCTGCCAATGCTTGAAGAATCGATTGACGAATCCACCATACAGCGTATGAAATGAACTTAAATCCACGTGTTTCATCGAAACGTTCTGCGGCTTTAATCAATCCCAAGTTTCCTTCATTGATTAAATCTGGCAAGGCCAAACCTTGGTTTTGATATTGTTTAGATACAGAAACAACGAAACGTAAATTCGCTTTCGTTAAGCGTTCGAGTGCGACACGGTCACCTGCTTTGATGCGTCGAGCTAACTCAACTTCTTCTTCTGCAGTGATCAAGTCTACACGACCGATTTCCTGTAAATACTTGTCTAAAGATGCGGTTTCCCTGTTGGTAACCTGTTTTGCGATTTTTAACTGCCTCATTTTTTTTGATTGTTGCGTGTCCTTTTACTTACATAAAGAAGAAAAGGTTCTGTTTTAACGCACTTTTTTTTATTAAGTAACGTTTTTTCGAGCCAAAACAAGAACTAAATGAATATTGAGCACACTTGAGCGAATATCGCAAATGATTGATTGACTTACCATTAAATTTATTTTTCAAAAAATATATGAAAGAGAAAAAAAAGCAGTTATAGATAAAAAAAACTTTCATGAAAAATCGTCAATGTTTAGAATGTGCCGTTAAACTTGTTGGAAGAAGAGACCAAAAATTTTGTTCGGATTACTGCCGCAACTCTTTTAACAACCGAATCAATGAAGATGCAAACATGGTGGTCCGACGGATAAATGCCATTTTGCGAAAAAATCGCAGAATCCTTGCCAACCTCAATCCAGATGGAAAAAGAACCATTGAAGGAATGCTCCTAGCAGAGGAAGGATTCAATTTTCATTATTACACGAATGTTTATTCCACAAGAAAAGGATCCAGTTACGTGTTTTGTTACGATTTTGGTTATATTCGACTCAACAATGACCAATATATGTTGGTCCAAAAACAAGACTACGTAAAATAAACACCTTCATGTCAGCGAACGAACAAATTAAATGTCCAAATTGTGGGACAAACATCGATGTGACAAATATCCTTTCACATCAACTCGAAGCAGAATATCAAGCAAAATTTCAAAAGCAACTTCAATCCGAACAGTCAAAGATGAATGAAATGCTTGAAAAACTTCGCGAAGAGAAAATGGCTTTTGAAGAGTCAAAAAAAAGAGACCATGAACTTTTTCAAGATCGTTTGGAAAAATCCATTTCTGAAGAAAGAAGTAAGATCGAGGAAAAACTCAAATTGAAAATCACGCAAGAGCAAGGTGAGCAATTTGAAGCCCTGCAAAAAGAACTGAACGAAAAGTCTGCACAAGTAAGTGAACTGAACAAAACGAAAGCTGAAGTCGAACGACTAAAGCGAGAAAAAGAGGAGGCGCAATCCATCGCTCAATTGGCCGCTGAAACAAAAATGAATGAAATTCTTCAACTTGAGAAAGAGAAAATCAAAAAATTGGTAGAGGACAGCAATGAACTTCGTATCAAGGAGCTTCAGAAAAAGTTGGATGACCAAAAATCCCTTACAGAAGAAATGAAACGGAAACAGGAGCAAGGATCCATGCAATTACAAGGAGAAGTACAAGAATTAGCGATTGAAGAATGGTTGGCTGCACAGTTCCCACTGGATACAATTGAAGAAATTAAAAAAGGAGCGCGCGGTGGGGATTGCATTCAAATCGTGAACACACGAAGCGATCAAAATTGCGGGAAAATATATTACGAAAGTAAACGTACGAAAGATTTTCAGGCCGGATGGATTGCCAAATTCAAAGCCGACATGCGCGAGAAAGGAGCCGATATCGGTGTTTTAGTGACCGAAGCTATGCCCTCCGATTTAGAACGAATGGGAATGAAAGATGGCGTTTATGTCTGTACGTACGAAGAATTCAAAGGATTGTCGGGTGTACTTCGTGAAACAATCATTCAAGTACATGCCGCTCTCGGAGCTCAAGTAAACCGTGGAGATAAAATGCACATGTTATATGATTTCCTAACCAGTACAAATTTCCGAATGCAAGTAGAAGCGATCGTAGAAGGATTCACATCTATGAAAAATGGACTCGAAACAGAAAAACGTTCCATGCAACGAATTTGGAAAGAACGCGAAAAACAAATTGAGAAAGTTATTATGAATACCATTGACATGCATGCATCCATAAGAGGAATTGCCGGAAATGCCATTCAAAGTGTCAAAGCATTGGAATTACCAGGGGAAAGCGAAGATGAAATTATTGAATAGTACTTACACCGGTTCAGCAGGAAGACAAAGCCTCATTGATGTAGAGATTCCTGAAAATTTCAATGGAGAACTCATCGTCTTCGTTCATGGTTTCATGGGATTCAAAGATTGGGGCGCGTGGAATTTAGTGCAACAATTCTTTATTCAAGAGAATTACGGTTTTTGTAAATTTAATCTAACTCATAACGGAGGAACCATTGAAAATGGAATGGACTTTCCGGACGAAGAAGCATTTGGAAACAACCGTTATTCGTATGAAGTAAATGACATTGAATGTGTCTTAAATTGGTCAATTCGTAATGTCTCAGCACTGAAAAAAATCCGATTGATTGGACATTCACGTGGTGGTGGCGACGTTATACTAGCTGGACAGAAATTCGCGAACTCCTACCCTATTGCCTCCATTCATACTTGGGCAGCAATTTCAGATATCGGCATGCGCTTTCCAAGCGGGATGGAATTGGAACAATGGAGATTGGATGGCGTTCGCTATGTGACGAATGGACGCACCCATCAAAATTTACCTCAGTATTTTTCACTGTACGAAGATTTCAAAAAACACGAAAAAGAATTAAACATTCAGCAAGCCATACAGCACTTAAAAATCCCGATCACCATTTATCACGGGGATCTAGATACTTCTGTTCCAATTTCAGAAGGACATTCACTTGCAGAATGGGCAAATGTAACGTTGCAAGTTATCAAAGGTGCGGATCACGTTTTTGGAGCCACACATCCATGGATGAGTTCCCAATTACCAACTTCATTGGCGGTATTATGCGAACAAACCTTAAAAGAAATGAAATAAAAAAGGCTGTAGTTTCCTACAGCCTTTAAACGAGGGAGGGAGACGGGTCTCGAACCCGCGACCTCCGGAACCACAATCCGGCGCTCTAACCAACTGAGCTACAACCTCCGTTTTACGTGGGTGCAAATATATTAAATCTTATTTAATATACGTAATTCTACACCAAACTCATTTCATTTTTTTTTATAGTTTTTGAAAAGAAACCTTTGTGACATTTCATATTACAAAATCATTGTAACTTTCAAACACGAAAATAACACTAGTATAAGATGAGAAAAAATGTCCTTTTTTTACCACAACATTTAACAAATTGTTATTCCTATGAATCCTACAAATCATTTGTTACAGAATTAGTTGAACGAGGAAAAACGTCGGGTCCGGAACAACGTGAAGACCTCATCCATTTTACCGAGTTAAATGCAAGGCGTATGAAACGCATTGAAAAGACGACTGTTTTATCCGAAGAACTTAAGGCGAACCTTGAGCGAATCATAGCACCGTATACTTGGATTCTCATCAGCGAAGCATGGTGTGGCGATGCAGCTCAAATTGTCCCTGTTATTGGAAAAATTGCTGCTCAAAATTCGAAAATCGATTTGAAAATCATCCTCCGAGACGAGCATTTAAGCATCATGGATCAATACTTAACAAATGGGGGTAGATCCATTCCGAAATTAATTTGCTTGGATCAAGACTTCCAAGAAGTTTTTGTTTGGGGACCTCGACCAAAATCAATTCAACAAGTGGTGACGGATACCAAAGCTGAAGGAATCTCAGATCATTCCATTTTGGTTGAGCGCTTGCAAAATGCGTATAATTTAGATCATACAAAATCCATTCAGCAAGAAATAAGCGAACTTATTGAACTTCTATAACGAATATAAAACGCAACAAAAAAGCCCTGACAATAGAATAGTCAGGGCTTTTTTTATATCTAAAGTCACTCGATTAAAGCGTCCCTCTATTTTCTTGTTCTCGTTCAATTGATTCGAACAAAGCTTTAAAGTTTCCTTTACCGAAAGACTGTGCTCCTTTTCGTTGGATGATTTCAAAGAACATTGTTGGACGATCCACAACTGGTTTCGTAAACAATTGCAATAAGTACCCTTCTTCGTCACGGTCAATTAAAATACCGTGTTTTTTCAATACTTCTACATCTTCCTCGATATCTCCTACGCGTTCAAGCAAATCATCGTAATATGTTTCTGGCACATATAAAAACTCTACTCCACGGTCGCGCATTGCGGAAACTGTTGCTACGATATCATTTGTTGCAACGGCAATGTGTTGAACTCCTGCTCCGTTATAGAAATCAATGTATTCTTCGATCTGTGATTTCTTCTTTCCTTCTGCTGGTTCGTTGATTGGGAATTTAATGCGTCCGTTTCCGTTAGACATTACTTTAGACATCAAAGCAGTATATTCCGTTGAGATATCGTTGTCATCAAAGGAAATGATTTGTGCAAAGCCCATCACCTTTTTATAAAACTCACACCATGTATTCATTTCATTCCAATCTACATTTCCAACCATGTGGTCGATGAATTTGAGTCCTGTAGGTTCCGGATTGTAATGTGATTCCCATTTACGGTATCCCGGAAGGAAAATTCCCTGGTAATTTTTACGCTCCACAAAAATATGAACCGTTTCTCCGTAGGTATAAATCCCAGAACGGACTACTTGTCCATTTTCATCTTCCTCAATTGTAGGTTCCATGAATGGTCTCGCTCCACGTTTGGTTGTCTCTTCGAATGCTTTCGTTGCATCCTCCACCCAAAGCGCGATTACTTTCACACCATCCCCGTGTTTTTGTAGGTGTTCATTGATCGGACTATCTGAAGTTAAGGGTGTTGTTAAGACCAAACGGATTTTATCTTGTTTCAACACATACGAAACGTGGTCTTTCAATCCCGTTTCTAATCCAGCGTATGCTTCCGATTGAAATCCAAACGCAGTTTTATAATACAACGCGGATTGTTTCGCATTTCCAACGTATAATTCCACATAATCTGTTCCCAATAATGGAAGAAAGTCTTCTGCTTCGGAAAACAACTTTTCCAAACTGTATTCTACGTTTTGTAGATCTTTTAAATTTTTAATTTCTGCTGACATAATTTCTAATTCTTTGCAATATTATCGAAAATTCAGGACTTAGTGAATCCAAGACTTCACATATTCTGGCAATTCCATTTCCATTGCTCGTTTGGTCAATTTTAATGGTTTAAAGGTATCAATCATCACCGCTAATTCCTGCGTTTCTGTTTTTCCGATTGAACGTTCATACGCACCTGGGTGTGGTCCATGAGGAATACCGGATGGATGTAATGTAATTTGTCCCTTTTCAATGTTATTTCGACTCATAAAGTCACCATCTACATAATAAAGGACCTCATCGGAGTCAATATTACTGTGGTTATATGGCGCTGGAATGGAATCCGGATGATAATCATATAAACGAGGTACAAATGAGCAAATCACAAATGCACTCGTTTCAAACGTTTGGTGAATCGGTGGAGGTAAATGCACACGTCCAGTGATTGGTTCAAAGTCGTGAATCGAGAAAGCATACGGGAAATTATATCCATCCCAACCAACAACATTAAATGGATGATGCGCATAAACATAATCGTACAACACATCTTGTTTTTTGATACGAATTAAGAAGTCACCTTCTTCATTATGTGTTTCTAGTTCATGCGGACGACGAATATCGCGCTCACAGAAAGGCGAGTGTTCGAGTAATTGTCCAAACCAGTTGCGGTATCTTTTTGGCGTAAAAACTGGGTGAAATGATTGAATCACCAATAAGCGATTATCACTGTCCTTGAATTCAAGTTGATAAATCATTCCCCGAGGAATCACTAAATAATCGCCGTAACTAAAATCAATGTTTCCTAACTGTGTGCGTAGTTTACCCGATCCGCGGTGAATAAAAATCACCTCATCCGCATCGGCGTTTTTATAAAAATACTCCGTCATGGACTTCGTAGGCGCAGCTAATTCAATGTACACATCGCTATTCACTAAAACGGGAACACGGCTTTCAATGTAATCTTCGTTTGGCTGAAGGTCATACCCACGAAAACTGCGCATTAACATGTTTTTTTCGACAGCAATTTCCGGAGCAATATCTTTTTGTCCCAGAATTTCTTTCACTACAGTCGGAGGTTGAATGTGGTATAAAAGGGATGACATTCCGTCAAATCCAGCAGTTCCGAAAAGCTGTTCATGATACAATTCACCATTATCTTGGCGAAAAACAGTGTGTCTTTTGTGTGGAATTTTCCCTAGTTGATGATAAAAAGGCATAGTTCTATTTTATGTTTATTAAAACAATCCGTCTAAAATTAGTTAAAAAGATGATTTACGAGCAAAACTAACGAGCTCTGAATGACTAATAAATGATTTTAATCAGTTTTAAGAGAAATAATAATTGGATATAATCCTATTTTGTAAGAAAGCAAAACTTAAATTTGTCCAAATACTTTGAACATGTCAAAAATCATCGTCATCGGTTCTTGTGGTCAAATTGGCACCGAACTCGTTTTAGCCTTGCGCTCTATTTATGGAAATGAGGCTGTCTTTGCAGCAGATTTAAAGGATGAATGTCCCACTATTTTAGCAAATGGTCCTTACCTAAAAATGGACATTCTTGATCGTGAAGCGGTTCGTTCCTTCATAATAGAGGAAAAAATTGACGAAGTATATTTATTAGCAGCACTTTTATCAGCGACAGCAGAAAAGAATCCAGATTTCGCATGGAAGTTGAACATGGAAGGATTGTTTACGATTCTTGACTTAGCGAAAGAAGGACATGTGAAAAAAGTATTTTGGCCGAGTTCAATAGCTGTTTTTGGTCCAACAACTCCTACTGATTTAACTCCTCAACATACCGTAATGGAACCATCAACCGTTTATGGAATTTCCAAACAAGCCGGTGAACGTTGGTGTGAGTACTATTTCAATAAATTTGGAGTGGATGTTCGAAGCATCCGTTATCCAGGATTGATTTCCTACAAAAGTTTACCAGGGGGAGGTACGACAGACTACGCTGTAGACATTTTTTACAAAGCGAAATCGCATGGAAACTTCACTTGTTTCTTAAAAGAAGATACAGCGTTACCGATGATGTTCATGGACGATGCCATTCGTGCAACCATTGAATTAATGCAAGCACCAGTTGAAAAAATTAAAATCCGTTCAGCTTATAACCTAGCTGGATGTTCATTCACCCCAGCGGCATTGGCAACATCTATCAAAAAGCACTTGCCTGATTTCAGCATTTCCTATGAACCCGATTTTCGTCAAGCCATTGCCGACAGTTGGCCAAATAGTATCGATGATTCATACGCACAAAACGAATGGGGATGGAAAGCTCTGTTCGATACAGATGCGATGGTGAATGAGATGTTGGAACACGTTAAGGTTTAAATACGAAAGGCGTGTAATTGAAACCAACAGTTAATTTTTACTTATCTTTAGTAAAAATGAAAAGATGAGGTTTTCTATATTATACTTTTTCTCATTGCTTACTTTGGGCATTTGGTCACAAGAATCTACGGAACTTAGTAAACTATCCCTTGGAGTTCGGAGCACATACAGTGCTTTCAGTGATGACGGGACAGGACTTGGAACAGGAGGTCAATTTCGTTTACGTTTTACTTCTAGAGTAAATTCAGATTGGTTTGCAGATTACATTGTTGTTGACCATCAATCGATTGCGAAAAGTGAATACGTACATATTGGATGGTCCGTTTTATTTTATCCTTTGGAGCAAACTATTGGAAAATTTCAACCATATATCCTCGCAGGACATTGCTTCGACTACAATAAACTTTCATTAAATAGTCAACCTGAAGTATACGGTGATCGATGGGGTTCAGCAATTCAAGGGGGATTAGGAACTCACTTTTTTCTCACTCCGCAAATTGATCTTTCTCTAACGACGCAATACATGGTTCACTTAACAAAGGAACTGACTACCGAATACACACCCACTGGATTCACGATTGTAGGAAAAACCGACAATGCATTTGAAGGACATTTACTAACAACCCTGAGTATTAATTACCGATTGAAGAAAAAATGAAGAAACTATCGCGATTAGGGTGGATGATTGCACTCATGTTATTGACACTTAAAACTTTCAGAGCACAAGAAGTTGGTCCGAAAATCATTTCTTCGGCTTTTTTGACTTTTTCCCCAAATCACTTGATAAAAGAAAAAGAGAATAACTTCTATCTGCATGGACAATTGAATGTGTTTTCGGGGCAACGCATTTCATTTGCTGGAGATGTATTTTATGATTTAGGTTCAACACATTCGAATCCAACCTTTTCTAGTCAACATCAACTTTTATTTGGTTTGAATTACCATTGGAGAAAATCAATCAACGACATTTACACGGGAATACAACCTGGCTTCGGGGTTTACTCCATGAATGATTTAACTCAAAAAGGCAATCAAATTATCCCCATTTTAGCATTTAATGGAGGATATCGAATATACATTAGTTCGCATTTTCACTTTTTTCTAGAAGGACATTTTGTAACTGGACAATCGATTTCAAAAAATATTCACTCCGTTTCAAGTCTTAGATTCTCGGCTGGGCTTGGGTTGCAGCTTTAATTTTACTTTAAAAAAATATTTTGTTTAATCTTTTTTGTTCTTTGTTAAACATTTTTGTTTAATTTTATCACTCAATTGTTAAACAAAATAATATGTCAACCTTAGAATTTAATGAAGCACTCGTTGGTTTAGAGAATAATCTAACATCCTTTGCTATGAGTTTTACTCGAAATCAAGAGGATGCGAAAGATTTAACGCAAGAAACCATGTTAAAAGCGATCACGTATCGCAACTATTACACACCACAAACGAATTTCAAAGCTTGGGTGTTTACGATTATGCGTAATTTGTTTATCAATCAATACCGCCGTAAGGTAAAATCCGGTGCTATTTTTGATCATTCAAAAGAAGCATTTTTGGTCTCCAATACACCAAGTCACGAAGAATCTGCTATAGAAATCATTTCTGTGAAGGATATTCAGGGAAAAATTGATAACTTAGGAGAAGAATACAAGGAGCCTTTTGAAATGCATTTTCAAGGCTTCAAATACAAAGAGATAGCGGACAAATTAAACATTCCGATTGGTACAGTGAAAAGTAGAATTTTCATTGCACGTAAAAAGTTAATGGAATGTTTACCAGACTTTGCCTTTTCAGCAAATTAATTTATGAGTAGAAAAGTTACCATTCTTGGAGCTGGAATTTCCAGCTTGTCCACTGCTGCCTTTCTTGGCAAAGCAGGTTACGACGTCACCATATTAGAGAAGAACAGTCACATTGGAGGACGCGCACGTCAATTTGAATCAGATGGATTCACGTTTGATATGGGCCCAAGTTGGTACTGGATGCCCGATGTATTTGAACGTTTTTATAATCAATTTGGACACACTTCAAGTGACTTTTACGAATTAAAACGTTTAGATCCCTCTTACCGTGTTTACTGGCCAGACCATAGTTACACCGATGTTCCTGCCTCAATGACTGAATTGGAAAATTGGTTCGAATCTATGGAAACTGGAAGCGCGATTCAGTTGCGCAAGTTTTTAAAAGATGCCGCATACAAATACCAAGTAGGAATGCAAGATTTGGTTTACAAACCAAGTTTAAGTTTATTGGAATTTGCAGACAGACGCGTGTTAGGTGGATTATTGAACATGCATTTATTGTCCTCCTTTTCAACCTATATTCGAAAGTACTTCAAACACCCAAAAATATTATCTCTATTGGAATTCCCTGTACTATTTTTAGGGGCAATGCCAAACGAGACTCCAGCACTTTACTCCTTAATGAATTACGCGGACATGTCCTTAGGAACATGGTATCCAATGGGTGGAATGCACAAATTCATTGAAGCTTTTGCAGAAATCGCAAAAAGCCAAGGAGTGAAGATTTTAACGGATCAAGAAGTTACCGGATTCGAAACCAATCAAAAATTGGCAACAGCAGCACGAACCGAAAAAGGATTATTCGATTCTGATGTCATTGTTTCCGGAGCCGATTACGAGCATACAGAAAGTAAATTACTGAAGGACAAAGCAAATTATTCTGATAAATATTGGGACAAACGCACTATGGCCCCTTCGTGTTTGATTTTCTATGTCGGAATCAATAAACGAGTAGAAAACTTACAACACCATAACTTGTTTTTCGATGAATCACTCGAAGAACATGGAAAAGAAATTTACAAGGATCCAAGTTGGCCAACTGCACCGCTCTTCTATTTGAGCGCACCATCCCTTACCGATCCATCTGTAGCTCCTGAAGGATGCGAAAATCTATTCTTTCTTGTACCCATCGCACCCAATTTGAAAGATGAGGATGAGATTCGCGAGAAATATTTTGACATTCTTGTAAAAAGATTGAAAGATATTACAGGAAATGACATCAGTCAAAACATCGTATACAAAAGAAGTTACTGCATAAATGACTTCAAAAGTGATTACCACGCATTTAAAGGAAATGCTTATGGACTAGCCAACACCTTGCTTCAAACAGCAATTTTAAAACCTAGTTTGAAAAATAAAAAATTAAAGAACTTCTATTACACTGGACAACTAACAGTGCCAGGACCGGGAGTTCCTCCTTCCATTATTTCCGGAGAAGTGGTGGCCAAACAAATCATGAAAGAATTTCCGCTAAACTAACGGCTATGAAACAATTATTCGACGATATCAGTCAAGAGATGAGTCAGCTTACGACTAAACGCTATAGCACATCATTCTCCCTTGGAATTAGCTTTTTAGATTCCGATCTTCATAAACCGATTTATTCCATTTATGGTTTTGTTCGCTTCGCGGATGAAATTGTTGACTCCTTTCACGGATTTGACAAAGAAGCCTTGTTAGCTGATTTTAAAATTCAAACCTACAAAGCGATTGCTGAAGGAATTTCATTGAATCCAATATTAAACAGTTTCCAATGGGCGGTAAATAAATATGCTATTCCAATGGAATTGATTGATACCTTTTTAAATTCCATGGAAATGGATTTAAACAAACAATTCTATAGCAAAGAACAATATGAATTGTACATTCTTGGTTCAGCAGAAGTTGTCGGACTCATGTGTTTGAAGGTCTTCGTTGAAGGAAATGATACAGAATATGAGCGACTGAAACCAAGCGCTATGAAACTTGGTTCAGCCTTTCAAAAAATCAATTTCCTGAGAGACTTGAAAGATGATTTTCAAACTTTAGGAAGAACTTACTTTCCAGGTATTAACATGGAAGAGTTTAATGCAACCGTGAAAAAAGAAATTGAAGCAGACATAGAAGCAGATTTTCGTGCTGGATATGAAGGAATTTTACAACTCCCGAAAAATGCACGGTTTGGCGTATACATGGCGTATAAATACTACTTTAAATTATTTAAAAAAATTAAAGAAAAATCTGCGCAAAACATTCTTACTGAACGTATTCGCATTCCAAACTATCGAAAAATGCGCATTCTTCTTACCTCCTACGTTCGCCACAACTTGAATATGTTGTAATATGATTGAAAAGGTCATTTTAGTAGATGTGCATGATAATGCCATCGGAACGATGGAGAAATTGGAAGCACACGAAAAAGGATTATTGCACCGTGCGTTTTCAATTTTATTGATAAATGAAAAAGGGGAAATGCTTTTGCAACAACGAGCACTTGAAAAATACCATTCTCCCGGACTTTGGACGAATGCTTGTTGCAGTCATCCGAAACCTAACGAGTCCAATCTAGACGCAGCCAATCGACGCTTAAAAGAAGAATTAGGAATGAACGTTCCGTTAACTGAGATTTTTCTATTTACCTATCGAGCAGCATTTGATGATGGATTAATTGAGCATGAAATCGATCACGTCTTTTTAGGAAGAACAAATGATAATCCTCGGATAAATTTAACCGAAGTAATGTCTTATAAATGGATCAATCTTACAGATCTAAAAATGGATATGAACGCCCATCCGGATAAATATACGGCATGGTTTAACTTATTAATGGTTGATCATTTTTCAGCCATTCAAAACGCAATGAAACATGAAAGTTAGTAGAAGAGCTACGTTTAACGCAGCACACAGATTGTTTCGCCCTGATTGGACAAACGAAAAAAATGTAGAAATTTTTGGAAAATGTAGTAATCCAAATTACCACGGACATAATTATGTGTTGGAAGTCATTTTGGATGGTGAAATAGACCAAGAGACGGGATACGTTATTGACCTCAAAATTGTGAAAGACGCCATAAAATCAGAAATTGATGAGCGTTTCGATCACCGAAATTTAAACCTTGACTGTCCTGAGTTTAAGGACTTGAATCCTACCGCAGAGAACATTGCCGTTGTCGTTTGGAATCTCTTAAGAAATAAATTACCACAGCATTTGGCTTTGACAATAAAATTATGGGAGACCGAAAATAATTGTGTCGAATACGCAGGTAAATAACAAATCATGGTACTTTTTTGGCATCGCAGGGACTTGCGAATTGAAGACAATGCAGGATTATTCAAAGCGCTTAAAGAAAATGATCAGGTTCAACCCATATTTATTTTCGATGCATTAATTCTGGCTGAATTACCTCGAAACGACCAACGTGTCCGTTTCATCCATCAGGAAATTCAACGGTTAAAAAAGGAATATCAAGAATTAGGTTCCGACCTAAAGGTATATTTTGGGAATCCAATTGAATTAATTCCTTCCATCGCCGAGCGATTCTCCTGTTCAGCAGTGTACACCAATCGAGATTATGAACCTTACGCATTGGAACGTGACAAAAACATTTATGCGTCATTGGAAAAATTCGGCATTTCATTTATAGGAACGAAAGATCATGTCATTTTCGAGAAATCTGAGGTTACGAAAGATGATGGACTTCCCTATACCATCTTTACGCCTTATGCAAGAAAATGGAAAGCCACTTTGAGTGAATCTTCGCTATCTTCCTATTCTATTGATGAATACCAATTACATTTCCTACAAAGTGAAGATGCGGAAGAATTAATTTCCATGAATGAACTTGGGTTTGATGATGTGGAACTTTTCCCTTTTCCAAATAGATCCTTTCCAGAAACGGTTGTGAAGGATTACCACGAAAACCGAGATTTTCCGATGGTAAATGGAACAAGTAAACTCAGTTTACATTTACGATTTGGAACAATTAGCATTCGTAAATTAGCACGGTTTGCGATGGAACGAAATGAGACATACCTCAACGAACTTATTTGGCGGGACTTCTATCAAATGATAATTTACCACTTCCCACATTCTGTTAAAAATGCCTTTAAAAAGCAATACGACAAAATAGAATGGGAACAAAACGAGGTACATTTCAAAGCTTGGTGTGAGGGAAAAACTGGTTATCCACTTGTTGATGCAGGAATGCGGGAGTTAAATGATACTGGATTTATGCACAACCGAGTTCGAATGGTAGTAGCTAGTTTTTTAACAAAGCACTTATTAATTGATTGGCGACGCGGAGAATCTTATTTCGCTGAAAAACTAATGGACTTTGAATTAGCGAGTAATATCGGTGGTTGGCAATGGGCCGCAGGTTGTGGCTGTGACGCCGCTCCATACTTCCGTGTTTTTAATCCAACCGCACAACAAGAAAAATTCGACAAACAAAAAAAATACATTCAGAAATGGGTGCCAGAATTTGGAACTCCCGCATACCCAAGTCCAATTATTGATCACGTCTTTGCGCGAGAACGTGTTCTTAGCAGATTTAAAAAAGCACTTAATGAATAAATCCATCCAAGTGGGCGACGTTTGTCCACACTTTTCTTTACCAAATCAAGCCGGAGAATTCGTGAATATTTCAGATTACATCGGTAAACAAAAGCTTGTTTTGTTTTTCTACCCTAAAGATGACACACCCGGTTGCACAAAAGAAGCCTGTGAATTTCGAGATCGATACACTGATTTCTTAGAAATTGGCTGTTCCGTTTTTGGTATCTCTTCAGATTCAGAAAAATCACACGTTGGGTTTATCGAAAAACACCAATTACCTTACCCACTTTTGTCGGATCAAAACAAAATGGTTAGGAAATTATTCGGTGTTCCATCGAATCTTTTTGGTTTAATCCCAGGACGAGTAACTTATATCATTGATGAAAAAGGAATCGTTATTGGTGTTTTCAATTCCCAATTGGATCCAATTGGACACATTGATGCTGCCTTGATGTTACTGCGTAAAAACTGATTTTACGCTCTTTCATTTGGAATGAAATAATCATTCTTCGCAATCATTTAGCATGATTTTCCAGTCAAATATGGAAATGTCGCACACAAAAATAATCAGTATTTTCACCCTATTTTTTAGTACATGTACTATTTTTTTGAAGAAAATTGCAGCTGAAACTTGTAAGTTATTTTAATTTATACTAGAATAAACTA
This sequence comes from Crocinitomicaceae bacterium, assembly GCA_024643545.1. Classification (GTDB taxonomy): domain Bacteria; phylum Bacteroidota; class Bacteroidia; order Flavobacteriales_D; family Crocinitomicaceae; genus UBA952. Next base: position 34,267 of record JAHEMR010000036.1, read on the forward strand.
TAGTATTTCTAATTTTTTTTTCACTATATTTGTATTGACGACAATACCTACTCAACTACTTGATTTACAGATATTTTCATTCGTATTTTGAATTTATTTTTACTAATTTTCATAAAGCAAATGTAAATTTTTTAAAGGTATTTGTAATCATTTCTTGTTTGAAGAAATGTAAATTTGTTAAGTGAAAAATATCGTAGCAAAAAAAATTCGCTTAGAGCGATTGAAACAAAATCTAAGTCAGCAAAACATGGCTGATGAGTTAGGCATTACAGCTGCCGCTTATTCCAATCTGGAGAGAGGTGTTTCTGACATCACCATTTCTCGGTTGTTTGAAGTTTCTAGGATTCTGAGTAAAACACCTCAGTGGTTCATAGAAGAGTCACCCTCATCTCATGATAATTACGACAAGAACCTGGTTGAATCCGGAATTAAGCACGATTTAATCATTCTGCAAAAGGAAATGGAGTTTTTAAAACACCAACTTACGAACGTTCATTTACAATTGAATAAAAAGTAAAAAAGCCGCCTATTGGCAGCTTTTCACACTTATTTCTTGTTTGATTATTGTTTGATTATTGTTTGATTAACTGAACTTCACAATTCAAGTTGATGTCATCTCCCAAAACAATATTTCCAGCTTCAGTAACTGCACTCCATGTCAAACCAAACTCACTTCTTTTGATTTTGCCTGTAATTGACATACCTGCTTTTGTTTGTCCGTAAGGATCAACAGCAATTCCTGCAAAATCAGCCAATAACGTTACTGGTTTAACAACTCCTTTAATATTCATATCACCTGAAATCTCTAACTCGCTTTCATTAAGTTTCTTAACTGAAGTAGAATGAAATGTTAATTCTGGGTGAGCTGCTGCATCAAAGAAATCAGCTGATTTCAAGTGTCCATCTCTATCTGCAACTCCTGTGTTGATGCTATCAATTGAAGCATTAAATGAGAAGTTTGCCGTACTGAAGTCATCTCCAGAAGTTGACGCCTCAGCAGCGAATTGACCAAATTTTCCACTTACATTTGAAATCATCATGTGACGCACTTTGAAACCGATTTCACTGTGCATTCCGTCAATTGTCCATTTAGTATCCATATTTTCTTTTTTTGACAAAGGTAAGATCAAAACACGTGCTATATACTTGACCTGTGTTAAGAGAATGACTCTAACGCATTATTTTTTTTGTATTTTTGACATATGAAATTACTTCAGCTTTTTATTGTTATTTTTCTCTATAGCTCCATAGAGGCTCAAATCATTTCAACGAATGCTGCACCTCTAAAGAAAAATAAGGATAAAGACAGTGCTTCCGTTTTGTATATGGACTTCCAACGATTGAATACAACCCCACATCTAACGCAAAACACAGCATTTCTTACCGTTCCTTTAGGTGAACGTGCAAATGAAACGACATTGAAAGTTTGGTCCTATCAACTAGGGCTTTGCTCACCAATTGCAAGAAACCTTTCGTTTGATGGAGGATTGGCCATGATTCAGACAGGAGAAAAATATGACTGGAATTCCACGACCACTGATTCAAGCTATCGTTACACGACAAAATACCGCTATTTTGGGATGCCTTTACAGTTGAAATTTCAAACGGGGAAAGACATCGTGTTTTTTATGGGCGTAGGCATAATGCCACAACTGTTTCAATCGTACAAACAAGAGATCGCATGGACCGATTCTTTAGGTAATGCTGGTAGTAAAATGCTCGAGGATAAATCCATGTGTCAGTCCTTCGTGCTTTCTGCATTGGCAAGCACAGGTGTACAACTCCATTTTAAAAGCAACTATGGACTTCGTTTTAGTTTGAATTACCGCTATCAACTAACAAACACTTACGGTCCATATCAATATTTCAAGCATTTCTCAACTGGAATCGGAGGAGGAGTTGCATTAACACGAAAATTCTAACCATGCAGGTAAAGGAAATAATTCATTTTTTAGAGGAATCATTTCCCCTTTCTCTTCAAGAATCCTATGACAATTGCGGGCTCATTTGCGGCCGAATGGATCAAGAAGTTCAAGGCGTTTTATTGTGTTTAGATAGTCTTGAAGCAACGGTAGATGAAGCAATCGAAAAAGAATGTCAATTAATCATCGCCCATCATCCGATTATCTTTACAGGATTAAAGAAAATAACCGGCGTTTCTTACGTCGAACGTGTCGTAGAGAAATGCATCAAACATGGAATTTCTCTATACGCAATTCATACCAATTTAGACAATCACATCGATGGCGTGAACGGTGAAATTGCCAATAAAATTGGACTTGTTCAAAGAAGGATTTTACGTCCAATGAAAAATCAACTCTACAAATTGGTGGTTTTTATGCCAAAATATGCGTTAGAGAGCATTGATTCTGCACTTTTTCACGTGGGTGTTGGATCCATTGGAAATTATTCAGAATGTCATTTTAGAACCGAAGGAATCGGAACTTTCAAACCAAATCATTTGGCGAATCCAACAATTGGAACAAATAATAACCGAGAGGAAGTAGAAGAATTTCGTGTGGAATACCTTGTACCAAAATCCCGAATCGGAATTACCTTACGCACACTTTTTGAGGTGCATCCTTATGAAGAAGTTGCGCATGAAATTTACCCAATTGAAAATCAAGATCAGCGTCTAGGTGCTGGTATGATTGGGGAATTACCCGATGAAATCGATGCGATGACCTTCTTGAAATCACTCAAAGAAACGTTCAACTGTCAAGTGATACGACATACAAAACTATTGTCTAAACCAATTAAAACAGTCGCGATTTGTGGTGGATCAGGTAGTTTTTTATTAGCTGATGCAATCCGTTCTAAGGCAGACATTTTTATAACTGGTGACTTCAAATACCATGAGTTTTTCGATGCGGAAAATCACTTAATTATTGCTGATATTGGTCATTTTGAAAGTGAACAATTCACTCCGCAATTATTAGCTGAGAAACTTAAAGAAAAATTTACTAAATTTGCAGTCCGATTAACTGATTTAAATACGAATCCTATTAATTATCTATAGCATATGGCAGCAACGGCAACAAAAAAAGAGGTGACCATCGCACAAAAATTGGACGCACTTTTTGAGCTTCAAAAAATTGATTCTGAAATCGACCGCATTCGTACCATCCGTGGTGAGCTTCCATTAGAGGTTCAGGATTTAGAAGATGAAATCAGCGGACTTACAACACGTGTTGGAAAAATCAATGATGAGATGCAAGAGTTAGAAACAGAAATTTCTGACCGAAAAATCGCTTCCAAAGATTCAGAAGCAGCTATTGTAAAGTACAAAGAGCAACAAAACAATGTTCGAAATAACCGTGAGTTTGAATCTCTTTCCAAGGAAATTGAATTCCAAGAATTGGAAATCAAATTACATGAGAAAAAGACAAAAGAAGCACGCTACAAAATTGATTTGAAAAATGAAACGTTGACAGAAGCAACAGATCGTTTGAATTCAAAACAAGCAGATTTAGACCTTAAACAGTCTGAATTGGATGCGATTATTAGCGAAACACAAAAAGACGAAGATCGTTTGATGAAAGCTTCAGACGATGCGAAGAAAAAAATTGAAAGCCGTTTGGTATTTGCATATGATCGCCTTCGTGAAAATGCAAAAAATGGATTAGCTGTTGTTCAAGTAATGCGCGGATCTTGTGGTGGATGTTTTAACAAAATCCCACCTCAACGTCAACTTGACATCGTTACAAAAAAGAAAATTATTGTATGTGAGCACTGTGGACGTATCCTAGTTCCAGTTGAAGGTACAGAGGAATAACAACCATCTTAGTATAAAAAAGCTTCCACTTGGAAGCTTTTTTTTTGTCTATTAGTTTAACCTAAACTCCACATCTAATTTTGCCAACTCTTTAAACAAACTGGAAGATGGTTGAATTTTAACAGATCGTGATGGTAAGTTTACCTCATATCCTTCTATAGGATCGAATACCGTAAAATGCAATTGACAATTTCCTTGATTCTGATTAAACAATTCATTTAATTTATCAATCATCAAGTGATCCACCTCTTTAGATGAAAATTTCAAGTGAAGGCTTTTCGTACGTTTTTCACGTAAATCTTGAAGTAGATCTATGCTGTGAACCACAAATTCTAACTGCTGACGAAAACGGGGAACTTCGATGCGTCCTTTCAAGGTGATGAACGTCCCAGGCTCCATAAAATGTTTGAATTTCAAGTAATTCTCTTTGAACAAATTCAAGCGAAACGCATCTTGGTAATCTTCAATCGTTAAGGTACCAAATCCATCTCCATGTTTCGTGAAACGGTGTTCCGCATTGGTCACGATTGCTGCAATGAGTAAATCACGTCCTTTATACTGCTCAAGATCATTTAATACCCCAATATTTCCTGTGCAAAAGGAATCGATTTCTATTTTAAAATCATCTAGCGGGTGGCCCGAAATAAAAATCCCAACGACTTCTTTCTCCCGGTTCAATTTATAAATTGCCGGCCATTCTTCGCAACGTGGAACTTGAGGCTCGGGCATACTCGTACCCGTAGACTCCCCAAACATAGATGCTTGTGCCGAATTTTCTTGTTCCTGAAAACTTGCTCCATAGCGAACGGCATTTTCCAAGAAACTTCTTCCACTTGGATCATTTGCGAAATACTGAGCACGGTGAACTCCTGGGAATGAATCAAATCCGCCAGCATACGCCAAACTTTCGAAGGCACGTTTGTTGCAAATGCGCAAACTTACCCGTTTTGTCATATCAAAAATCGACGTGAATGGTCCGTTTTTACGCTCTTCAACAATGGCTTCAACCGGTGCTGAACCAAGTCCTTTAACCGCACCTAAACCAAAGCGAATCGCACCAGCTTGGTTCACAGCAAACGTAAAACTAGACTCATTTACATCTGGACCTAATACAGGTACTCCCATGCGACGACACTCCTCCATAAAGAAAGAAACCTGTTTGATGTCATTCATGTTATTACTCAAAACAGACGCCATGTATTCCGCTGGATAATTTGCTTTTAAGTAAGCTGTTTGATAGGCAATCCAAGCATAACATGTCGAGTGGGATTTATTAAAGGCATAGGAAGCGAAGGCTTCCCAGTCCTTCCAAATTTTCTCCAACTTATCAGGCTTGTGTCCTTTACCACTTGCTCGCTCAATGAACGTTGGTTTCATTTTATCCAATACCTTTCGGTCTTTTTTACCCATCGCTTTTCGCAGTGTATCCGCTTCACCTTTGGTGAAATCTGCCAACTTCTGCGAGAGTAACATTACTTGCTCCTGATAAACGGTAATTCCGTATGTTTCCTTTAAATATTCTTCACAATCATCTAAATCATAGATGATTTCTTCTTCTCCGTGTTTACGTTTGCAGTAAGATGGAATATACTCCATCGGTCCTGGACGATACAAGGCGTTCATGGCAATTAAATCCGCAAATGCCGTTGGTTTTAACTCCTTTAAGTGTTTTTGCATTCCAGGAGATTCATATTGGAATATTCCGACTGTTTCACCGCGTTGAAATAAGCCATACGTTAATTCATCATCGATCGGAAATTCATCTGGATCTAAATCAATTCCTTTATTCTCCTTTACTAAACGAACGGCATCTTTAATTAAAGTCAAGGTTTTTAATCCTAGGAAGTCCATTTTTAACAATCCGGCAGATTCTGCAACGGAGTTATCGTATTGCGTGCAGACCATTTCTGAATCTTTCGCGGTCGCAACAGGGACAAAGTTGGTCAGGTCATCTGGAGTGATAATGACCCCACACGCATGAATTCCGGTATTTCTTACGGAACCTTCAATTTCCGTTGCCTTCTGTAAAACGCGTCCTTGCAAATCGGAACCCGCAGCTATTCGACGCAATTCTTTCGCATTGGCTACCGCTTCTTGGTTTTTCAGTTTATCGATTAATTCTGTTTCCGAAAAAGAGAATAACTTTTTAAGGGAAATATCGGGGATTAATTTTGCGAGTCGATCCGCTTCTGGTAACGGTAAATTCATTACCCTTGCCGTATCTCGAATAGCAGATTTTGCTGCCATCGTTCCATAGGTGATTATTTGTGCTACTTGATTCGAACCATATTTATTAATTACATAATCGATGACACGACCTCGGCCTTCATCATCGAAGTCGATATCAATATCTGGCATTGATACGCGATCTGGATTCAAGAAACGCTCAAAGAGTAGGTCGTACTTGATTGGGTCGACATTCGTGATGTAAATGCAATAGGCAACGGCAGATCCCGCCGCGGAACCACGTCCGGGTCCCACAGATACATTCATACGACGTGCAGCATGACAAAAGTCTTGCACGATGAGGAAATAACCAGGATATCCTGTTTTTTCAATCGTAGCTAATTCGAAATCGATTCGTTCTTGAATTTCCGGTGTAATTTCCTTGTATCGTTTTTTTGCTCCCTCATAGGTAAGGTGACGTAAAAAGGCGTTTTCACCGCGCTTACCACCGTCCAAAGCATCTTCCGGAGAAATGAACTCTGAAGGAATATCGAATGCAGGTAAAAGTACTTCTCGCGCTAATGGATATGGCTCACATTTCTCGATGATTTCCTGTACATTCAAAATCGCTTCGGGTAAATCGGCGAACAGAGAAACCATTTCCTCCGTTGACTTGAAATAATATTGGTCATTTTCCAATCCATAACGGAACCCACGACCTTTTCCTTTTGGAGTTTCCACCAGTTCATTGTCCTTCACACACAGTAATACGTCATGCGCCTGTGCATCCGTGCGATTCAGGTAATAGGTATTATTGGTTGCAACGATTTTCACTTCGTGTTTGCGCGCTAATTGCACTAAAATCGGATTGACCCTGTCTTCAGTTTCTAATTGATGTCGGCTTACTTCAATGTAAAAATCCTCACCAAACTGCTGTTTCCACCAAAGGAGTGCTTCCTCTGCCTGCTTCTCCCCTACATTTAAAATTAAATTAGGAATTTCTCCGTACAAATTTCCAGAAAGGACAATGATGTCCTCTTTGTATTGTTCGATGACCTCCTTGTCTACTCTCGGAACATAGTACATTCCTTTCGTGTAGGCAATGGAAGCTAATTTTATAATGTTCTGATAACCATTTTTATTTTTCGCCAGCAATACGACTTGATAACCGTTATCCTTCACGCTTTTATCATTCAGATTTCGGCAGACATTGAACTCACATCCGATAATCGGAATAATCTCTTCTTTATCAAATGATTCACCATTTTCTTCTGCTAATTTTCGCTCCTCACGAACTTTAGCGTTATAATTACTTGCCGCTTTTTCAAAGTGAAAAGCCGCCATCATATTTCCAGTATCTGTCAAGGCTACCGCCCTGTGCTTTAATTCTGCCGCTTTTTGGATCAATTGTCCAACTTCTGCGGTAGACTGCAAAATCGAATACTGTGTATGGTTGTGTAAATGCGCGAATTTTACACCCGTTAAATTTTCCGAAGAAGCAGGCGTAACAGGCGTTTGAATAACTTCTTTTTCCTTTTGTGCTTCGCGTAATTTCGCACTTTCTGCTTTTAAGTTGACGTGCTGTAATCCAATTGTTTGAATTTCGGTTGGATTCGCTGTTTTATAGGATTCAAAATACCCTGGTTCTTGAAGAAGTTCCTCCAAGGTGTAATGTTCCTTACGGATCAATTCTAAAAAACAACGAGTCGTTGATTCGACATCGGCCGTTGCGTTGTGCGCCTCATTGAATCCAACGTGGAAAAGAAAGTCGTGTAATTCTGTTAAGGTCGGCAATTTAAATTTTCCTCCACGTCCTCCTGGCAATTGACACATTTCCGCAGTCCGCTCTGTACAAGTATCCAAGATGGGAAGGGTGAGTGGCGTTTCTTCGTTCAAGCGAAAATACTCGCAGCCCATGACATTGATGTCAAATCGAACATTGTGTCCAACGATGAAATCCGCTTTTTCGAGTGCTTTTTTGAATAAAAATAATACGTCGCCTAAATCTTCTCCAGCTAAACTTGCTAATTCCGTAGAAATACCATGAATTTGCTCCGATTGAAAGGGAATATTGAATCCATCCGGACGAATTAAAAAGTCCTTTTGTTCAACCAAAGTCCCATCAGCCTCATGCAACTGCCAAGCAATCTGAACAACACGTGGCCAGTTTGACGTATCCGAAATCGGCGCGTTATAATTTCTTGGTAATCCAGTGGTTTCGGTGTCAAAAATTAGGTACATGTGCTGTGTAAAAAAGGAACTTTAAAGTTAGGGATTTGTCTGTCATTTTTTTGCCATTGTTGAAAACTATTCTTTCTCGTTTTTCACTACATTTATCTAAAATTGATTCATGCGTTTCCTCCTTTCCCTTGCCCTTTTATCTTTCCATTTCAAAAGTTTGGCACAATTCAAAGAATCCGACTATCATTGCCGCAGAGACTCTGTTATTTATCAAACTTCTTACGGCAGTGTGTACATCACGAGGGACCATCAGTGTGACTTGTATGATTGGCTTTGTCCGGATCCTAAAAGCTGGATGAACTCCAACGACATTGATGTGAATTTCCCTGAGATCGCTCATTTCTTTAACCCGCAAGAGTACATAAGTAATTTTCCGCGCTACTGGAATAGCCTTTACGAATACCAAGGGAACTATTTTGTGTATTGCCCAAGTGATTGGATGGCGAATCGTCCAGACTATATCTCAGATTCTTTCTTAGTTGAAATCGCTTCGGACATCACTTATTTCCGAATCAAAAAAACGGAACACATTCGTTCTTCCGAACTTTTACTAACCTTAGATTTATTCGGGGAGGAGGCTACATTACGCATTCGATTATTAACATTTCCGAAAGGAGCATCACTCTGGGAATACACGATGAAAAATGAATCCTGGTCTGAATTAAAAGTTACTAGCGACTATGTTCGAACCTACGATATGATTAACAATGATTGCGTGAATCAAAAGTGCTTTCAAGAATTTCAATTTGAGACATACGATTGGAGTCACTTGAAGTTTATGGATTAAAGTCCCAATTGTTTTTCCCAATGATCATTGAGCAAAACGACTAATTTTCGAGCCATATTGTTTTGAAAACGTTTCGTGCGATAACCACCAATCCAATTAATTCCACGAATGGCGTTAGTGACTAAAATTTCATCTGCTGCCAAAACATTCTGAGGGAGGATTGCACATTCGTACACTTTGATGCCATTCGCCAAGGCGATGTTAATAATTTGCATGCGCATGGTTCCAGCCAGGCATCCCTCTTCTAATCCCGGTGTATACAAGACTCCATTACTCACGATGAAGATATTACAACAAGATGTTTCCAGAATGTTGCCACGTTCATTCACCAAAAACAAATCATCCAATCCTTTTTCCTGTGCAGAAAGTGCCGCCATCACGTAGGTCAAGCCGGATTTTGTTTTGTAATTGGATAAAAAGTTTTTCTCCAATTTGATGTCTTGATAGATGTCAACTTCAAGTCCTTTTGCATTGAGTTCAAAATGATTCACATCATAAGGATACACTTCAATATAGAACGTGCATTCATTTGATTCCGGCAAATAAGCTCCACCGGACACACGGTCTAAAGATAAGCGGCAGCGTCCACCTTCGAGAATCGAAGAACGTGTGCAAAGTTCCAAAACCTTGGACTCGAAAAATTCAGTAGTGTAATACGAAGGAGTTCGCATTTTGATGACTTTGGCTCCATCTAACATTCGTTTGACATGATTCTCCATGTTCAACGGCTTGCCATTTATCAATCGGATGCTTTCAAAAACACCATCACCGTACAAATGCCCTCTATTTCCAGGGTGGATTGTTGGAGCATCATTCGATAGAATGGTGCCATTGTTATTTATGTAAAGTAAAGCCATCAGTCGTTTTTTTACCGATTATAAAAACAAATTTACAAATTGAATTCCTTTGGAAGGATCCAACATAAGCACAAATAATATTCCAAAAATTGCACCGCCAATGTGCGCATCATGGGCGATCCCGGTATTGCCTTTTTTTAACGAATAATATTCGAAAAGTAAATAAAGTGGTCCAAAAACGTAGGCTGGAATTGGAATCGGGATGAACATCAAAGAAAGGGATAATGTTGGATTCCATAAGATGACAGCGAACAACACGGCAGAGACTGCCCCAGAGGCACCTAAACTGCGGTATCCTGGTTGGTCTTGATGTTTCAACATCGGTAAAAAAGTTGCGGCGATCATACCGGCAAAATACAAAACACAGAAATAGATGATTCCAGAGTTCCCGTAAATATTCATCCATTCGAGGTAAAGGTATTCCCCCATGAAATACAACGTCATCATGTTAAATGCCAAATGTGGAAAGTCAGCATGAATAAACGCATGTGAAATAAAGCGGTAGTATTCGTTGTGGTGTTTAATGCGGTATGGAATAAACAACATGCGTTCTTTGTACGCCAGGTTTTTATCGGCCCAAAGTGAAATGATAACTGTTGCAACAAGAATGATTACTAACATAAATAGCGCTTAAAGATTCGTTTTACTATTCAACGAACTACCGAAGTTAATGATATTCCGTTTAGTCATGAATGTAATCAATTTGATTTAGTTACGTACTTATGGATTCTCACCAAATGAACGTTTGATTTTTTTTACCTTTTCACGAAAACTAACCTGAATCACGCTAGCTAAATAATCCCTAAATTTGTACAAAAAAAATTATGATCGTTTCTCCATCCGTATTATCCTGTGATTTTGGCAACATTCAACGCGACACTGAGATGCTAAATCAATCTCAAGCAGATTGGCTTCACATTGATGTCATGGATGGTGTTTTTGTTCCAAATATTTCTTTCGGTTTTCCTGTGCTCGAAGCCATTCGAAAACACACCAATAAAACCTTAGATGTTCACATCATGATTGAAAATCCCGATGATTTCTTGGAGCAATTCAAAAAATCTGGCGCGGACATTCTAACAGTTCATTATGAAGCTTGTAGGCATTTACACCGTACCGTAGCCCGCATTAAGGAATTAGGCATGAAAGCTGGAGTTGCATTAAATCCACACACACCTGTTTCTGTTTTGGAAGAAATTGCTACAGACTTAGATTTGGTGTTGATCATGTCTGTAAATCCTGGTTTTGGCGGACAAAAATTCATTCAAAATAGTGTTGAAAAAGTAACGAAACTGGTAGAATTAAGAACAGCAAAAAACGCACAATTTATCATCGAAATTGATGGTGGTGTAAACTTAGAAACCGGAAAACAACTAGCGGACGCCGGAGCAGATGCACTTGTCGCTGGAAGTTTCGTTTTTAACTCTTCTTCACCACAAGAAACCATTTCCAAGTTAAAATCGCTGTAAGCGTAACCATAAACGGTTCTCAACGTTAACAAACCTTGTATGAAACTCGTTTTTCTTTTCCTTTTTTTTATTTGCGGTACGTGGACGTTTGCTCAAAACGAATTGCAACGTTCAGAGGAGGCGTTAAACGAACGTTTACTGGCCTTGCGTAATGCAAAAACAGACGAAGAAATGGACCGTCTTAACGGGGTTTTCAAAAAAGATATGGAAGCATTTCTTAAACTGGAAGGAGCTTTCGATTATCCATTTACCCTTTTAAAAACAATTGCTGTATTAGACAGTGAAGATGACCTTGTTCGAATCATTAATTGGAACATTGAGTACACGGATTTTTCCTATAGTTACGCTGGATTCGTTCTGAAAAAAGACGAAGGGAAAGAAAAAGTTACAGTTACCGAGTTAATTGATAAACTTGACCCATATACGCCAAAACCGGAAGGAATCATCGATGCGAAAAATTGGTATGGTGCGCTTTATTACAAAATCATACCTTTTGGGCATCACGGCAAAACAGAGTACTTATTAGCTGGATGGGATGGAGGCACAACTGGAAGTAATTTCAAATTATTGGATGTACTTACATTCTCAGGCAATACGCCGAAATTCGGTAGTCCCGTGTTTAAAACGAATCGAACAACATTAAAGCGGGTTGTCTTTGAATATTCGAATTTATCTAACATGAGTTTGCGCTTTGACCCGAAAAAAAGCCGAATCGTTTTTGACCATTTATCCCCTGAATCACCTGCCTTGGAAGGCGTATACTCGTACTACATTCCAGATATGAGTTATGATGCTTACCGCTATGATTTTGATGCTGAAGTCTGGGTTTTACAAGAGGATGTCATCATGACAAATCCGGAGGACAAAAACGAGGACAAATCATTCTATTCATTAAATGCCCGAACGGGAAAAGTGGAAAAAAACCGATTGAACGCAAATTGGATTAGTCCACAAGATAAAGAAGTTGAATCAAATGGAACACATGTCGCTAGAACCGATGATCCACAACCAAATCAAGAGGCTGCTGAAAATTTGAACTTACCAAAAGCGCGGCACAACAAACGTAGACGTTACCACAATCCTGAAATGATGACGGATGATCGCAGCAGGAAAAACAAAAAAACCACAAAAGACTAATGCAATTAGGAAGAATTAATCAATTGACGATTAAACGTTTTGCTCCTCCAGGCGCATACCTTATCGATTTACAAGATAACGAAGTGCTCTTGCCAAATAAGTACATTTTACCGGAACACGAGGAAGGCAGTATTGTCGATGTTTTTGTGATGAAAGATTCTGAAAACCGCATTGTTTGTACAACCGAGGTTCCCTATATTCTTTTAGGAGAATGCCGTTACCTGGAAGTGATTCATGTGAATCCATATGGTGCATTTGTGGATTGGGGATTGGACAAAGACTTACTTGTCCCATTTAGTGAACAACTCCATCGCTTGGAGCAAGAAGAGAAATACTTATTTACCTTACGCTACGATTTTGAAACAGATCGCCTTTTTGGGAGCATGAAAGTTCGCAAAGTATTGGACTTGTGTGAAGACCAAGAAATGGTTGGACAGGCTGTTGATTTATTGATTTGTGAAGAAGGTAAACTTGGTCGAAACGTGATTGTCAACAACCGTTACGAAGGATTGATTTTCAAGAATCAGCAAACAAAAATTCTGGAACGCGGACAAGAAATGAAGGGATATGTGAGCGTCGTGCGTCCGGATGGAAAATTAGATATCCGTTTGGAGCCGATTACGTTTGAAAAATACGATGAAGCTTCTCAATTTATCTTGGATGAATTGACGAAAGTTAAAGTTCTTCCATTGAGTGACAGATCATCCCCCGAAGAAATCAGAGAACAACTAGGTATGAGTAAAAAAACCTTCAAGCAAGCTATAGGGAAATTATACCGATGGAAAAAAATCATCATCAAGGATGATTGCATTGAGTTAATCGCTTAATTAAACGCCGTCACCGTCAAATAAATTTCCAATTCCGCCTAGGATACTTCCCTCCTCTTTACGTGGACCAACACCATACGACAAAATACGGGAAGCCAATCGGGAAATCGGCAAGGTTTGCAACCATACCTCACCTGGACCTTTTAACGTAGCGAAGAACATTCCTTCACCGCCAAACAAGGTATTTTTAACACCTCCAATAAATTGAATGTCGTAATCAATTCCTTGGGTATACGCAACTATACAACCTGTATCTACGCGGAGCACTTCACCTGGACTCAGTGTTTTTTTCATCACGTGTCCACCAGCGTGACAAAACGCCATTCCGTCACCCTCTAATTTCTGCATGATAAAACCTTCACCACCGAATAACCCTGTCCCCAATTTCTTCTGGAATTCAATACCAATGGAAACACCTTTGGCTGCACACAAGAAGGCATCTTTTTGACAAATGATTTTTCCGTTATACTGAGCGAGATCAATGGGAATTATTTTTCCAGGATAGGGAGATGCAAAAGCTACTTTTGCTTTTCCAAACCCTTCATGGGTAAACGCTGTCATAAATAGACTCTCTCCGGTAAGAAGTCGTTTTCCAGCATTAAACAACTTGCCCATTAGTCCTTTTTGTTGTTCAGAACCATCTCCGAAAATGGTTTCCATTTTTATTCCATCACTCATGTACATAAATGCTCCTGCCTCTGCAACGGCAGTTTCCTGAGGATCCAGTTCAATTTCAACGTATTGCATTTCCTCCCCATGGATGTAATAGTCAATTTCGTGATTCGTTTTCATGGTTGTTTTTTTTTCAAAATTAATCGGAATTCAGCAAAGAAAAATGAAAACAATAAAATGTTACTCGGATTATAATATTGTTTACTTTTATCGTAAGAGGTAGATCATATGGAAGACTTTCACGAACAACAAGGAGCACTAGATAGGGAATTAGAGCGATTCATTGAATTGCTTCATCAATTGTTACCGAATTACCATTCCCTTCTGAAGAAAGACGGTTTGGAACAACACGAACTTGTTCGTTTAGGAGAAATCGAATCCTATCTATTAAGTGTTAATTCCAAAATCATGAAAATCAAAGGCGAACTCGAACAAAACCTTTTCGGGAAATCTTTAGACACCTATTATAAACTGAAAAATCAAGCGATTGAGGGCAATCCACAATCCCGCTTAAAAATGGAAAAAATGCGTGACGCTTTCTCTGAAGCGTTACAAGCCGGAGACATCATCAATTTGAACTAGTTCGATCAATGACTGGCTTTTCCATCAAACTTTTCTATTTTTGCAGCGATGAACACATCTGAACGAATTGCCGTTATAGGCGGAGGTAGCTGGGCAACGGCTATTGTAAAATTGCTTTGCAACACACAAGAAAAAGTAAATTGGTGGATGAGAAGCGAAGCTTCCGTGGCGCATATTTTGAGCCATAAACACAATCCAAAATACTTACAATCTGTAGAATTCAATTTATCCAAACTTTCTGTTTCAACCAATTTAACAGAGATGATTGAATCAGCTGATGTGGTCATTATCGCAACACCGTCTGCTTTTTTAACCGAGACCTTCGCATCTATTTCAACGGATTTATTTCGGGACAAAGTCGTTTTCTCGGCAGTGAAAGGTATCATACCAGAATTTAATGCCATTCCAGCTCGTTTCATTCATAAAACACTTGGTGTTCCATATGAAAAAATAGGAATTATTTGTGGCCCTTGTCATGCGGAAGAAGTTGCACTAGAACGTTTGTCGTACTTAACAATTGCTTGTAGCGATCAATCCATTGCTGGACACATGGCGAATGCGCTCGCTTGTCGTTACATCAAAACGACACTTTCAGACGACTTATTTGGAACGGAAATTTCTGCCGTTTTAAAGAACGTTTATGCGCTTGCAGCAGGGATTTGCCATGGAATTGGTTACGGAGACAACTTTCAAGCGGTGCTGATATCAAATGCTATTCAGGAAATCGAACGCTTTATTGACGTGGTTAGTCCCGTTCACCGAGATACCAAGTCGAGTGCTTATTTAGGCGATTTACTCGTAACTGCTTATTCTAATTTCTCACGCAATAGAACGTTTGGATTCATGATTGGGAAAGGGTATTCTGTTAAATCTGCGCAATTAGAAATGAACATGATTGCCGAAGGATATTATGCAACGAACAGTTTAACAGAAATCAATAAGAAATTTGAGGTGGACATGCCAATTTTAAACGCTGTTTACCACATCCTTTATGGTGGAACTTCACCTGTGATAGAAATGAACCTACTTGCTGAAAAATTATCTTAACACCAGACCAATGCTTGTTTTTAAATTTGGAGGTGCATCCGTTAAAGATGCAGATGCTATTCGAAATGTTGCTTCAATACTTTCCCTTTATCCGGGAATAAAACTCACGGTGGTGGTTTCTGCCATGGGTAAATCAACCAATAAATTGGAAGAAATAGTGGATGCTTTGGAAAGTAAAAACCATAAGCTTTTTGTTGGACTAGTGGATGAATTAGAATCCTTTCACATGGACATCATGGCGGCGCTATTTCCGGAAAGACATTTTAAAATTTATCAAACCATTGAAGAGTTATTTGAAACGTTAAGAACGCGTTTTGAAGCTGTTTTCTCCGAGAATAAAAGTTTTGAATATGATCAAATTGTTTCATTAGGTGAAGTATTATCCTCACAAATTGTCAGTGCCTTTTTAATTGAACAAGATTTCTCCGTTCAATGGATGGATGCTCGGAAATTGATTCGAACAGATCATACTTACCAAGAAGGAAAAGTGGACTGGAAGAAAACGGAACAACTCGTTCAAGAGCGGATGTTGCCAGCATTCCAGGACTCAGATATCCTATTGACTCAAGGATTTATGGGGCATACTTCGGAAGGATTCACTACGACTTTAGGCCGTGAGGGTTCAGACTACACTGCAGGAATTCTCGCTTTTTGTGGTCAAGCCGAAAGTGTGACGATCTGGAAAGATGTTCCAGGTATGTTAAATGCCGATCCTAAATACTTTTCGAATACAAAAAAACTGGAGTCAATTTCCTTCAAAGAAGCCATTGAGCTTTCCTATTATGGTGCGAGTGTCATTCATCCAAAAACCATACAACCGTTGCAAAATCGAAACATTCCATTGTTTGTAAAATCATTCATTGATCCGAAAGCAGCTGGAACGGTTATTCAGGCATCATCAAGTAAAGATCATTTGATTCCTTCGTATATTTTCAAATTTGACCAGGTATTATTTTCCTTTACACCGAAAGATTTTTCATTTATCGTGGAAGAAAACCTAAGTGTCATCTTTGGAAAATTATCAGCAATGAACGTTAAAATTAACCTCATGCAAAATTCCGCTTTGAGTTTTTCTATTTTAACAGATCAAAAAAAATTGAAAAAAGAAGAATTACTTTCCTTGTTTCAAGATGACTACGAAGTAAAATACAACGAAGATTTAAGCCTGGTAACAATCCGTCATTACGATGAACAAACCATCGAACAAGTCACGGTCGGAAAAGAAATCATCCTCCAACAACGCACACGACACACCGCACGTTTCGTGTTAAAATAAGTGGTAAATACCCTAAAAGAGGTATTTCTATTTTTCTAAATTGAGCGTAATTTTGCATCATGGTAAACACATTGGATCATGTTGGATTGCGTCAAGTTGTAGAAATTGTTTCTGTTGACCACTCACCTATTTCCTCTAAGTTAACGGAAATGGGCTTGGTTTCAGGACAACTTATCACGACGTTGTTCAGAGCTCCATTTGGCGATCCGATTGCAATTGAACTGAATGGAACAGTTCTTTCTCTTCGGTTGGAAGAAGCGCAATTTATTGAGGTAAAAGCGTAATGCTTTGATTCAAAATTAATAAGTTTGCAAACCATGAAAATTGCGTTACTCGGCAATCCAAATACAGGCAAAAGTTCTGTATTTAATCTCTTGACAGGTTTGCGTCAACAGGTGGGGAATTTCCCGGGAGTAACGGTTGACAAACGAAGTGGATTTATCCAAATAGATCAAGTTCAACATGAACTCATCGATTTCCCAGGAACCTACAGTATTTATCCTCGTTCGAAAGAAGAAACAGTCGTTTATGATGTGCTTTCTGACCCCACACATTCTCAGCATCCAGATCAAGTCATCTTTGTTGTTGACGCCAGTAACTTACAACGAAATTTATTATTTTTCACACAAGTTTATGATTTAGGAATTCCCTGTGTTTTGGTATTAAATATGTGGGATCTTGCTCAAAAAAAAGGAATTACTATTTCTGTAGAGGATTTGGGAGCACTTTTTCCAGGAGTCCCAATAGTTACTTCAAATGCACGTATTGGACTAGGAAAAGATCGGATTTTAACGGCAATTAAATCATTCGGAGATCACCAATTGACATTTCAACCATTCTACAATTCAGGTAAACTTTGCAAGGTCGAAGATGTCAAATGCCAGAAATTGGAAGCGGAAGAGCGGCTTCAAAAAATCAAAACAGCCTTAAGTAAAGTCGTTCAAACAAAATCATCAGAAGCGGAAAGTATTTCTCGGAAAATAGACCGGATTTTAATTCATCCAATAGCTGGATACCTCATTTTTGCTTTCGTTTTAATGGTGATTTTTCAATTCATCTTTACGTTCGCAAATGCACCCATGAATTGGATTGACCTCCTGTTTTCACATTTCTCAGCGTGGAGTAGCGAAGTTATTCCGAAAGGAATGGTCAGTGATTTAATCTCACAGGGAATTATTCCTGGAATTGGTGGAGTCGTGGTATTTGTACCACAGATAGCCATGCTGTTCTTTTTCATTTCCATTCTAGAAGAAAGTGGATACCTATCTCGGGTTGTTTTCATCATGGACAGACTTATGCGTCCATTTGGTTTAAATGGGAAAAGTGTAGTTCCACTGATGTCTAGTGTGGCTTGTGCCATACCTGGAATCATGGCGACACGTACCATTTCTAATTGGAAGGAACGTTTAATAACGATTTTAGTGGCGCCGTTCATGAGTTGCAGTGCGCGCATTCCGGTGTATACCTTGCTTATCTCATTGGTTATTCCAAAAACCTATTTGTTTGGATTTGTCAATCTTCAAGGGATTGTGCTTTTCGCTTTATATAGTTTAGGGATTGTCTTTGCTTTATTGATTTCATTCCTCTTGAAATTGATGATCAAGCAAAAAGAAAAAGGTTTTCTACTTTTAGAATTGCCTGATTACAAGAATCCACGTTGGGGAAATGTGTTCATCAACGTATTGGAAAAGGTCAAAATATTTATTCTTGATGCAGGTAAAATCATTTTAGCGATTTCCATTATCCTTTGGTTTCTTGCGAGTTTTGGACCAGACATGGATGGAGCAGCACATGGCCTTAGTAAAACTCGTACTTACCAGTCCATGACAAAAAAGGAACAAACAATTGCCATGGATGCTTGTAAACTTTCTCATTCATACATTGGAATCCTTGGAAAAGGAATGGAACCGATCATAAAACCCTTGGGTTATAACTGGAAAATTGGGATATCATTGATTACCTCCTTTGCTGCGCGAGAAGTCTTTGTTGGCTCCTTGGCTACAATTTATGCTGTACAAGATGATAGCGAAGAACAAGCCCTATTAATTGACCGCATGCGAAACGAAGTAAAGGCTGATGGGACTCCAGTTTTCAACTTGGCAAGTGGTGTTTCATTGATGGTTTTCTACGTTTTTGCTATGCAATGTATGGCGACACTAGCGGTGGTAAAACGCGAAACCAATTCTTGGAAGTGGCCGATCATTCAATTGATCTTTATGGGTGTTTTAGCCTATTTGGCGGCGTGGTTCACTTTTGTGATACTTTCGTAATTCACGGATAATCCTTACATTCGTTAAGATATGCAACTGTTCATTATTATTCTCGCACTTGGAATTTCCATGTATTACTTGGGAAGAAGGATTTGGAAACAATTCTCCAAAAAGAATTCCTCATGTGAAGGTTGCGCGTTACATCAAACACTGACAAAAGAGTAACAAGCATATGGCAAACGTTCAACTTTACAAGTACAATGCTACTTTTTATTCGGTAAAACAAGAAACAGCTGAATATTTCGCCAATGAATTTTTAGAGTCCGAACTCGATCCAGATCATGTCGCGTGGTTAAATTTTCATGGAATTGAGGATGCTGCATCCATCGAACATTTGTGTCAGAAACTGGGCATTGATAAATTATCTATCGAGAACATTCACCACCAAGTTCGTAGACCTAAAATTGAAGAATACGGCAAATACATGTCCTTTTATGTCATGTCTGCATTACCAAAGGAAGTGGAAAACCCGTATTTGCATCAAGATCAAATTTCTTTCCTAATGGGAGAAAATTACTTGATTTCCTTTCAAGACAAACCTTCTGATCACTTTACGGATGTGAGAAACAGGATTGAAAAAGAACGTGGAAAAATCAGAACGAAAGGAAGTGATTTTTTAATGTTTCGTATGTTGGAAGCAATTATCGATAATTACTTTGAAGTCTTGGAGGAAATTTCGATTCAAATTGAAACAATTGACACCAAACTTCACATTGTTCAGGATAAATCCATTTTAACGAGCATCGAATTAGAAAAACGCAAGCTCATCGAATTGCGTAAAATTGCCCAACCGATGCGTGATATCACCAACCAATTGGAAAATAGTGAGAGTCCTTTTATACAAAGCAGCAACCTGCATTATTTCCGCAGTTTACGTTCCTCTTGCTTAAGTGTTTTAGAAGAAATTGATGCCAACAAACAAATTTTAGAAGGAATGGCCAATTTATATTATGCTGCACAAGGACAACGAATGAATGAAATCATGCGTGTTTTGACAGTGGTTAGTGCCATTTTTATTCCCTTAACATTTATCGTCGGCGTATACGGAATGAATTTTGAACATATGCCTGAGTTGAAATATCCATTTGGGTATTACACCGTCATTGGCGTAATGTTTGCAATTGGCGTTGGATTATTAGCCCTCTTTCGAAAAAAAGGCTGGTTAAAAAAATAGGGGTTCTTCCGACCTGTTCATCCACTTGTGTCTAAACTAAAATCTGTTAACATTTAGTTAAATAAAAATTTAGCAGGAGATTCGTTTGTAAGTTTGATTCATAAAATTGACGACTATGAAAAATTTATTTTTATCCCTTGGGATTATGTTCATCGCGGTATTGGGAATGAACACAGTTAATGCACAAATTGAGAAAGGTGCAAAAATCGAATTTGCTAAAGAAACGCATGACTATGGAAACATCAAATACGGAGGTGAGCCATATTGTCAATTTGAGTTCAAAAACACAGGAGATGAGCCATTAATCATTTCGAACGCAAAAGGATCTTGTGGATGTACGGTTCCAGAGTGGCCGAAAGAACCAATTGCACCAGGAGCAAAAGGAGTAATTCGTGTGAAATACGATACAAACCGTCCAGGTCCAATCAATAAAAATGTAACCATTACTTCTAACGCTATTAACGAGCCGAACAAAGTAATTCGTATTAAAGGTGAAGTTGGTCCAGCTCCAGAAGTTGGAACACCAGTAAATAACGCAGGTGCACCGACAAACAACTAAGAAATTTCTCTTATCAAAAGAAAAGCCGATCAATTGATCGGCTTTTTTTATGTGTACTATTTTCGTTTTTTTGGAAACTCGTTAGATTTCATTAAAATTTGATGCCGTATTTTTCCAACTACCTTTCGTTCCTGGTCGCACCAATTGCATGGTTTGATATCCCACCACATCCGCAGCCGTTAATTCTTCAATGATATCCGACAAGAAAAGTACTTGATTCGGCTCAAGATCTAAAATTTCTGCAATCGTTTTATATGTCGCTTCTTCTCGTTTCTGACCTGTTTTCGTATCAAAGTAATTTGACAAGTGCTTGCTTAAGTCACCATAGCAACTGTGTTGAAATAATAATTTCTGCGCATGAATTGAACCAGATGAAAAAATTCCAATTTTCAATCCATTTGTTCTCCATTTGTTAAAGCAGGTAGGAACATCATCGTACACATGACCTTTGATGTCTCCATCCTCGTATGCTTTTTTCCAAACAAAACCTTGCAAGGTTTTCAATGGTGTGACTTTTCTGTCTTCAAGACTCCATTGATCAAGGTAAGCGATTACTTCCTCTGTTGTTGTAATGCTTTTTCCTTCCTCCTCCTTTACTAATTTTATCACTTGAGCAAAAGATTCCTTCACCTCACTTACTTGTGCCATTTTAGGCAACATTTGAATGTGTTCTCTAAAATATGGGAACAATTCATCCACAACAAAAGATATCGAGGTAGTTGTTCCCTCAATATCACAAAGAATATACTTTATTTGCTTATCCACGATTTGGAATATTAAACGCTAAAAACTCATTTTCTTTTCCTGAATTGGTGTATTCAGGTATCCAGCCAGACATGTCAATAAAAATACGGATGGCTTTCACAAAAGGATTTACTTCACCAGCATCGAACCAGTGTTTTGTTCCTGCCGGTACTGAAATCAAATCTCCTCGTTCACACAATAAATTGAACACTTCTTCATTTTCAAGGTGAAACCAGAACAATCCCTGTCCATCGACAAAGAACCTAATTTCATCTTCGGAATGCGTATGTTCTGCCAGAAACTTCGCGCGAATGGCTGTATAATTTTCAGTGGAGGAATTAATGGAAATAACATCCGCAGTTTGATAGCCGCCACGTTTCATAAATGGATCGAGATCTGCTGCGTAAGCTGCCAAAATTTCCTCTGTGCTCGCAGAATCATCAAAAACAACATCACAAAACCATTGATCGAAGAAAATTCCTCGTTGGTTCATGAATGCCCTTATTTCTTGCGGGTCGTTCAGTTGAACTTGTTGATTTGGTATAGATAAAATTGCCATCAGATTCGTTCTAATTCACATTCACAAAGATAATCCAAGGTTTCCAAATGTCGCTTCGCTGCGAACAAATTTTCTCCCCAAGCATACGTCCCATGTTGACGGATAATAAAACAATGTTGCTTCATTTCCGACAAACGTAAAGGAAGTTCTTGTTCGAAATAACTCATTTCCTGTGCGTTTTCAAAAATCGGGATTTGAAGCGTGCAGTCGTGCGTAGTTACACCTGAAAATCCTTTCTGTATTTCATAATTTCCAACAGTGAAAAATTGATCGTTTTTCGTTGAAATCAATACTGGATTTTTAGAATGACTATGCAGAATAACTTGAGCCTCAGGGAAGAGGCGATAAATTAGCACATGAATCATTGTCTCATCCGATGGTTTCATACCGATGAATGGAGCTTGAACGCATCCATTTTCATCTATTGCAATAAAATCCTCTGCTTGGAACGTTGATTTATCCACACCAGATCGGGAAACCCAAATTTGACCATTTTCCCTAAATGAATAATTCGTTGATGTTGCAGGAGACCATCCCTTCACATGATATGCTCGAATTGTTTCAGCTAGTTTAGCTTTCATTTTTATGAGATATAAACAAAGAAAACGCACCAATGATGCGTTTTTCTTCATTTGTTGTTTGTTATATTAGTTCGCTAACATTTCTTTTACCAAGGTAGCAATCAATTTTCCATCAGCTTTTCCGGCTAATTTGCCACTAAGGACACCCATTACTTTCCCCATATCTTGTGGTCCTTGAGCACCAACAGATTGAATAGCAGCTTTTACTTCTTCCTTCACTTCTTCCTCGCTCATCATTTTCGGTAGGTATGCCTCAATGATTTTCGCTTGAAACAATTCATCATCTGCTAAATCTTGGCGGTTTTGCGCTATGTATAATTCATAGGTTTCCATGCGTTGCTTGTGCAACTTCATGCAAATTTTCACACCTACTTCATCACTCACATCGCCATTACCAGAAGTTGCTTCCAATAAAAGTTTGGATTTAATATCTCTCAAAGCTGCTAACTTTTCTTTTTCTCTAGCAAGCATTGCTTTTTTGATGTCTTCGTTGATTATTTCAGTAAATCCCATTAGTCTACGTTGTCGTGTAAGAAATTATTGCTTGTTCTCAATCCAACTCTTCCATCTTCATCTTGCGACAAACCGAAACGCGAAAAACGCTCTTCTGTGCTTGGAGTCGAATGATGGATACTGATATTTCTACGAACAAAAGCAGGCTCATTTTCAAATTCTACGATGCCTTCTGCTTTTTTCAATTTAGCGGTATATTCCTGAATACGAGAAACACGTTCCTGTGCTTTTCTTTGCTGCTCTTCAGGAGAAAGAATGCGTTGAACAGGTTCAATGCTCATGCGTTGTTCAGCATCATCTTCCAACATGTGACGAACGATTGTTTCTGGTTCATTTACGTGAGAAACTGTTTGAATAGGTGCTTGATAAACAATTTCTTCTTCCTCTTGAACGAACGAACGATTGTCCACGCTTGAACTCGCATCGATTACATCCCATGTAAATGCATTTTCATTTACTTCAAAAGTTGAATCCGATGCTTCTACATCCAATGCCGGCATATCAGCCACTGAATTAGAAGGTTCTTCAAATCGATAGCTTACTGGTTCAATTGCCGTTGGCTCCTCTAATTCATAACGAGTGGGCTCAACAATCGGTGTTTGAACAACATTCACTGGCGCAACAATTGGTGTTGCAACAATGTCCTCTGCTTTTAAGAAAGGCTCTTGAATAATTTCACTCTGGATCGTTGTGTGTTGAACTGGAGATTCTAGCGGACTAACAATCTCTTTTCTTTGCTCTTCCTCCAGCGCGACGATCTTGCGCTCTGGAGCTCTCTCAAAACCCGTGATCGGAGATGAAGAGAATCCTGTTGCGATTAATGTGATGCTTAGTTTATCACCTAACGTAGCATCAAATCCGTGACCCCAAATGACATCAGCTGTTGCACCGGCTGCATCTTGAATGTAGTCAGTGATTTCAGTGATTTCATCCATCATTACTTCTTGATCACCGTAAGTGATGTTTAGTAATACATAACTTGCACCATTGATATCATTGTCGTTCAATAAAGGAGAAGTCAATGCTTCTTTCACTGCAACAATTGCACGGTCTTCACCAGCTGCAACTGCGCTTCCCATGATTGCTTGACCACTATTGCGCAAAACTGTATTTACATCATTGAAGTCAACATTGATTGTTCCAGTTACCGAAATCACTTCTGCGATTCCTTTTGCTGCAACCGTCAATACATTGTCTGCATGAGAAAACGCACTTGAAAGCGACATGTTTTTACCGAATTCACGCAAGCGCTCATTGTTGATGATTAGTAATGTGTCCACATTTTGGCGCATTTTATCTAATCCTTCTTCAGCTTGTTGACGACGTTTTCTTCCTTCGAAGTTAAAAGGAACAGTAACGATACCAACCGTCAAAATCCCTAGGTCTTTTGCAACTTGTGCAATTACAGGTGCAGCACCCGTTCCGGTACCACCACCCATTCCTGCCGTGACAAACACCATTTTCGTGTTTTTCGAAAGGATTTCACGAATTTCTTCGATGTTTTCAATTGCTGCATTCATTCCCATTTCAGGAATCATTCCAGCACCTCTTCCTTCGGTCAAGTTTGGACCCAACTGAATTTTGTGAGGTACAGGGGAAATATCCAATGCTTGACGGTCTGTATTACATACAATAAAATCAACGCCAACAATTCCTTGCAAGAACATGTGATTTACCGCATTTGATCCACCGCCACCAACACCAATAACTTTGATAATTGAGTTTGCGTTGCTCTCTGCTGCTGCTCCCATTTTAGGTAAGTCAAATTCCATATCCATTATTTTTTTCTATTAATCTTTATCATCAAAAAAATCACCTACTGATTGTCTAATCTTGTCAAAAAACCCACCATCTCTTTTTGGATTTGAGTGTGTAATTGCTTTTGGTTTTCCAACTGGCGCTTCCACTGTTTTTTGGACGAAATCCAATCCCGATTTCTCTGCCGCTTCAAACCCTTTTAATACCAATCCAATTCCTGTTGAAAACATTGGACTCGCTAATTTCTCTAAATCGTTTGTGTTTGCTAGGTGCTCCGTAGGATATCCAATTCGCGTATCCATTCCTGTCATGTATTCAAACAGCTGAGTTAAGTGTTTCAATTGAGCCCCACCACCTGTTACAACGATTCCACCGATTATTTTTTTCGAATAACCAGAATTTTTAATTTCAAAATTCACCAATTCGATGATCTCTTCCATTCGTGCTTGAATGATACTTGCTAAGTTCTTAAGCGTAATTTCTTTTGGATCGCGTCCACGTAAACCTGGGATACAAACCACTTCATTCTCTTTACTTTCAGAAGCCAATGCACTACCAAATCTCACTTTTAATGATTCTGCATGACGCTGCATGATGCGGCATCCTTCTTTAATGTCCTCCGTAATCACGTTTCCGCCAAATGGAATAACAGCAGTGTGGCGAATTAATCCATCTTGGAAAATCGCAACATCGGTTGTTCCACCTCCGATATCCACTAAAACAACGCCGGCTTCTTTCTCTTCATCGCTTAGCACTGCTTCAGCAGATGCAATCGGTTCCAAGATAATTTCTTTCACGTTTAATCCAGCGCGATCAACGCAACGTTTGATGTTCTTCACGTTATTTACTTGTCCAGTAATAATGTGGAAATTTGCTTCTAAACGAACACCACCCATTCCAATCGGATCTTTTATCTCTGGTTCATTATCGACAATGTATTCTTGTGGAATCACTGTTATAATTTCTTCTCCTGGCGTCATGACCAATTGGTACATGTCATCAACAAAAGCATCGATGTCGTTTTGAGTAATTTCTCCTTGCGCATCGCGACGTGTATACATTCCTCTGTGTTGCATACTGCTAATGTGTTGTCCAGCAATACCAACATTCACGTTTTTCACTCTTAAATCACCTTCAACAGAAGCTTGTGTTAATTCAACAGCAGCATTGATGGATTGCACGGTGCGTTCGATGTTAGAAACGACTCCACGCATCACACCTAGGGACTCACTTTTCCCTAGAGCAACGATTTCAATTTTATTGTGTTCGTTTTTACGACCAACAAAACAAGCAATCTTTGTTGTCCCGATATCGAGTCCAACAACAATTTTACTTCGCTTTACCTCGCTAGTTGGCTCTTTTTCTACAAACGATTTGTCCTTCATACTTTACACTTATTTCGCTATACTTATTCCAACCTTCGTAAGGCATGGCTTCTTTGTAAAATTCCAAAATGCGCTCAAATTTATCTTTCACGTCTTCATCCGAGTTGGCTGTTCCGAGAATGATTTTTTGATCTCCCACAATAGGAATTAGTACAAAATCACCGTTCTTTTCACGGTAAACTTGACCAATCATTTTATGCAATATTGGATCATTACAAACATAATTTGAAATTCGATAGATATCATCTAAATTTCGAATACTTTTCAAGGAATCGTTGTTAATAATTTTAATGATTGAATTCGGTGAAAAACGATCACTGATTGCACCAGAAAAAACGAGTACACGCGCGGTATGAAGACTCGATCGATTCATCAAATATCCATCCTCATCTAGGTAAAAACTTTGTCCAAATTTATTAAAGATGCGAGCGATTGGTTTCCGGAGTTCAAGCTGTATATCCCACTCATTTCCAATCGGTTTAAAAACATCTACTTTTTTAACCTCTGGCATAAGTGAAATCATGTATTCAATTTTTCGAATATTTAGATTCCCTACCTGTTGATTTTCTTGAATTAAACGGTGAAGTTCTAATCGATCAACAAGTTCCTCTTCCGTTAAAAAAACATCGCCATCGCCTTCCACATGAATGGAAATTTTCGGATTTTCATATTTCTTTTTAGATTCTTCTTGGCTGGCAAAAACCAAAATTGTGATAACTCCAGACATCGCAACAAGCCACAAACTAATTTTCATCCACTTTTTCATGTCAATCAGCAAGATTTATTGTTAACAATTCTTTCAAGGAAGGAACAATTCGATCAATATCACCCGCGCCTATCGTCAGAAGAATTCCATCGGAATAGTGACTCAAATATGGAAGAACCTCACTTGGTCTTTTTATTGATTTTTGCACATTTTTGCACATGGAAAGCAGCCACTCGCTTGAAACACCTTGAATCGGTTCTTCACGAGCTGGATAAATCGGCAAGAGAATTAATTCATCCAGTTCCGATAACTCCTTCGCAAAGCCTTCCACAAAATCTTTCGTTCTCGAAAAAAGATGCGGTTGGAAAATTCCAGTTATTTTCTTTTCGGGGTACAATTGTCTGATAGAAGAAATCAAGGCATTTATTTCCTGTGGGTGATGCGCGTAATCGTCGATGTACACCAATTTTTCCGTGCGTATGATGTATTCAAACCTACGTTTAACGCCAAGGAAATTCTTGAGTCCTGAACGAATCTGACTTTCATCCATTCCTAACTCATAAAGCAAACCTAAACACGCCAACGCATTTTCAGCATTGTGAATGCCAGGTAAGCCAAATTCAACGTTGCGCCACCAGGTATTTTTCAAGCGAACATCACCACAAAGGAATCCATCAATCCATTGGATGTTGAAAACAGAAAAATCGGCACTTTCTGACTCAATGGCATACGTATAGGATGTTCCCAATGTAGGTAAATTCAGTCCTTCTTTTTGCAAACAAATGCCTTTAGGATCCAATTTCATGGCAAATTGCCTAAAACCTTCTTTGAATTGTTCAGGCGTCCCATAAATATCTAAATGATCCGGATCAGCCGAAGTAATGATGGATGCAAAAGGAGATAAATGCAAAAAGGAGCGGTCAAATTCATCTGCTTCAATTACGGTATATGAACTTTGCTTACTTAATACCAAATTGGACTGAAAATTAGTCGCAATCCCACCCAAAAAGGCATTACACTTCCATGTAGATTGATCTAAAATGAACGCGAGCATGCTACTTGTCGTTGTTTTTCCATGAGTGCCGGCAACGCACAATCCTTTTGATTGCCGCGTTAACATTCCGAGCACTTCTGCCCGCTTCAAAAGGGTAAATCCACCATTCTTAAAGAAGGTCATTTCATCCAACTGTTTGATTGCTGGGGTGTAAACAATGAGTGTGCTCTGTTTATCCTTGAATGTATCCGGGATTTCCTCTCCCAAATCATCAAAATGAATCAAACAGCCTTCCAACGCCAATTGCTGTGTTAAGGGAGATGGCGTTTTATCATACCCACCAACACTGAGTCCGTTTTGATTAAAATAACGCGCCAATGCAGACATACCAATGCCACCGATTCCGATGAAATACACACTTTTATATTGGTTAAACTGCTGCATTCTTAGGATATAATTGATTCACATGCATCGACAATTTCATTGCACGCATTTGGTTTTGCTAAACGAATTATGGCGTTTTTTAATTGCTCGCAACGCACAGGATTTCCCAGTAATTCAATGGTACTGGAAATCAATAGTTCTCTGGCCTCATCGTCGCGAATAATCAATGCGGCATCCTCTCGAACAAGTGCCATCGCATTTTTTGTTTGGTGATCTTCGGCTACATTTGGAGAAGGGACTAGAATACAAGGTTTCCCTATTAGGGTAAGCTCTGAGACCGATAATGCTCCTGCACGTGAGATAATCACATCTGCAGCAGCATATGCTAAATCCATCCGTTGAATAAATGCATGAACTTGAATGTTTTCGCGCCAAGACTCTTCAAAACGATCTTCAATTTGGGAGAGGTAATTTTTTCCACATTGCCAGATAATTTGAACATTCGATGACTGAATCAACGGTATTTGATTTAATACACTATCATTGAGTGTACGTGCTCCCAAACTTCCCCCGATGATTAGGATTGTTTTCTTTGAAGAATCTAAGTGAAAAAATAATCGTGCTTCATCCAATAATTCCGAATGCTTGGATACCAAATTTCGCACTGGATTTCCGGTTTGAATGATTTTTGAACTAGGAAAAAACTGTTCCATTCCCGCGTATGCCGTACAAATCTTTGCTGCTTTTTTCGCTAATAATTTATTCGTTTTTCCAGGAAAGGAATTTTGTTCTTGAATGAGTGTTGGTATTCCCAATAAGTTTGCCATTTGTAAGGTTGGTCCACTTGCGTAACCTCCAACTCCAATGACCAATTGCGGATTAAATTTTTTCACGATTGTACGTGCCTGCCACAAACTATTCAGAATCTTGAATGGTAACAGAAAATTTGAAAACGTCAATTTTCGTTGAAATCCAGCGATTGGCAAACCTACGATTTCGTATCCCGCCTGTGGAACTTTTTCCATTTCCATTTTTCCAATTGCCCCAACAAAAAGAATGGATACAGTTGGATTTCTTCGTTTTATTTCATCCGCAATGGCAACTGCAGGAAATATATGTCCTCCTGTTCCACCACCCGAAATAATTACCCGTTGAATGCTCATTACGCGTTTAAATTTATGCTTGTTCGAATGAAACTTCGTCTTTATCTTTTTCTAAATCTTTAGCAAATGCTTGAATCACTCCAATAGAAACACATGCCATAATTAATGCGGAACCACCCATTGCTAGAAAAGGCATATTTTGTCCGGTTACTGGAAAAACACCCGTACAAACCAACATATTAATACTAGCTTGTGTCAACAAATGAATTCCTATTCCCAGGGAAACATAGGATTGAAATAGATCGTTTGTTTTCAATGCGATTTTGAT
This sequence comes from Crocinitomicaceae bacterium, assembly GCA_024643545.1. GTDB lineage: Bacteria > Bacteroidota > Bacteroidia > Flavobacteriales_D > Crocinitomicaceae > UBA952. The sequence continues at coordinate 64,161 of JAHEMR010000036.1, forward strand.
GATTCTAAATAAAAGAATCATATATAATAATGCCAAGAAGACTGCCATCAAAAATCCAAACTCTTCCACAAAAGTGGCGTAATAGAAATCTGCGTAAGCCTCAGGTAGGTATTCTTTTAATTTCCCATCACCTACTCCCTGTCCAAACAAAGATCCAACATGAATGGCCAATTGTGCATTTTTTGCTTGTGCATTTGCTTGAGCAGTTTTGATATCTTGAGAATCGCTCTCCATGCGATTGGTGAGTCGATTTTTCCATGTATCAAAACGTGGCAAGAGTCCAACTTCAGGAAAAGCCATGTGGAAGACAACGGCTAAGGTTGCTAATGATATACCGATACCGCCCATGGCGAGTAATTTTCCCCAAGGAACTCGTCCAATGTATAGCATGGCCATACTTAACATAAACAACATGGCTGCTGTCGAGAAATTATCCTTTACAATGAGTGAACAAATCACTCCAATTGGGATCATTAACGGAAGAATTCCTTCTTTCCAACTTGCTAATTTATCCTTCTTTTTAACCAGAATTCGACTGACATAAATAATCAAGGCCAATTTTGCGAAATCGGAAGATTGAAAGGTTAATTTCACGAAAGGAATGCGTATCCAACGTCCAGCTCCGTTTACTTCTGTTCCAAAAAACAAGGTAAAGAGCAACAACGCTATCGCAACGTAATAGGAGAATTTTGCTAATTGACTAATATACTTCGAGTTTACACGGTGAATGGCAAACATTGATCCGAAGCCAATTACCACGTACATTAAATGTTTTAATAGGTATTCGAATGGAGAACCGCCATCAATTTTAACCAAAATTGGAACAAAACTATAAACCGTTACGAGTGAAAAAGACATCATAAGGATGGTGATAATCCAAATGACAGGATCGCCTTTTAAATATTTTAAATAATCTCTCATATCAATTGTACCAAATTGAGGTAAGCAGCTATTTTCAGAGATACGTACTCACTATCGTTTTCCGTACAAGTGAACAGCAAAGTGCCGGGTGCTTTTAATTCTGTTATTAATCCATTCAACACATCTTGGATGTCATTAAACTCGTTTTCCAACATAAAACCAGTTCGATTCTCACCATAAGAAAAGATGCTTTGAAATTTTCGAGAAAAAAGTGGCTTGGTGCTCAATACCGATTCAATTTCCGCAGGATTTCCAACCCAAATGATTTCAGTAGGTATTGATTCGATGAAATTTTCCAATGCCATTTGATCAGGTTGCATCCAAGTAAACACATCAATCCCCTTCAATTTCCCATGTGCACGAATGCTTGAACGCTCTACGTTACGTGAAGAATCCTTGGTTGAAATAGATTCAATATGATTGCGTTTACCCTGCGTCATCTACCGATAAATTACAACAATCTAACAGCTTGTTTAAACTGATTTCCTCTGTCTTCATAGTTTTCGAATAGATCAAAACTTGCGCAAGCAGGAGAAAGAAGAACGGTTTCATCTTTTCGTGCTAATCTATAACCGAAAGCAACAGCTTCCATTGCAGATTTTGCTTCAACAATTGTCTCAACAATACCAGAGAATGCTTCGATGATTTTTTGATTATCCTCACCTAAACAAACAATTGCTTTTACTTTGTCTCGCACTAGTTGCGTCAATTCGGAATAATCATTCCCTTTATCCACACCACCTACGATCCAAACTGTTGGATTTTCCATGCTTTCTAATGCGAACCAAGCAGAATTAATGTTCGTTGCTTTTGAATCGTTAATGAACTCGATTCCATTTACTTTCGCAACAAACTCAAGACGGTGTTCCACATTCGTGAAGTCCTCTAGACTCTCACGTACAATATCCTTACGGATTTCTACTAATCTCGCTGCGATCCCTGCAGCAAGAGCGTTTTGGGTATTGTGCTTACCCTTTAAAGCTAATTCATGTATTGACATGGCAAATTGTTGGTTTATATTGATTATTAGTTGTTTGTCTATTGCATAAGCTCCAGGATTTTGTTCTTCCTTCAATGAAAAGGGAGCCAAATTCACTTGAGGTGTTCTTTTTTTCATTTCACTGAAAATGATTGGATCATCTGCATTGAAAATGAACCAATCGTTTGTTGTTTGATTTTGTATAATGCGGAATTTCGAGTTCACGTAATTTTGCATATCATACTCATAGCGATCTAAATGATCTGGAGTAATGTTTGTTAATACAGCGATGTGTGCATGAAAATCATGCATGTCGTCTAGTTGAAATGAACTCAATTCAATCACATACCATTCATGATCTCCTTCAGCCACCTGTTTCGCAAAACTGTAACCGACATTTCCCGCTAATCCTACATCAAAACCAGCTTTTTTAAGGATATGGTGCGTCAACATGGATGTTGTCGTTTTTCCATTACTTCCCGTAATACAGATGGTTTTACCGGTTGAATAGTATCCGCCAAATTCTATTTCCGAAATAACTTTTATTCCTTTTTCACGAATTGCTTTCATGACCGGAGTTTTCTCTGGAATTCCGGGAGATTTTATAATTAAATCGGCACTTAAAATTCGCTCCATGGAATGTTTCTCTTGTTCCCATTCAACATGGATATGATTCAATTCTTGTTGAAAAACCTCTTTAATCACTGAAAAATCAGAAACAAAAACATTCCATCCTTTTTGAACAGCCAACACAGCTGCGCCAACACCGGATTCACCAGCGCCTAGAATGACCATATTTTTATTTTGACCGTTCACTTCTATCTTAATTTAAGGGTTACGATGGTTACAACTGCCAATAACACTGCAACAATCCAGAAGCGCGAAACAATCTTCGCTTCATGGATTCCTTTTTTCTGAAAATGGTGATGCAATGGTGCCATTAAGAAGATTCTACGTCCCTCTCCAAAGCGCTTTTTAGTAAACTTGAAATATCCAACCTGCATGATAACAGATAGGTTTTCAATGAGGAAAATACCGCATAAAACCGGGATTAATAATTCTTTACGAATGGCAATTGCAAAAACTGCTATGATTCCACCAAGAGCTAAACTTCCAGTGTCCCCCATGAAAACTTGCGCAGGGAAAGAATTGTACCACAAAAATCCAATGCAAGCACCCACAAATGCGGCGATAAAAATTACTAATTCTTCGGCGTTTGGAATGTACATTACACCGAGGTAATCAGCGAAATTCGCATGCGAGCTAACGTAAGCAAGTATTGCTAAAGCCATACCCACAATGGCGGAAGTTCCGGTGGCAAGACCATCTAATCCATCGGTCATATTTGCACCATTTGAAACAGCAATGACAATAAAAATAACGATTGGAATAAACAACAACCATCCGTAGGATTTATGTAAATCACCAATTAACCAATTGTAGTTAAACTCATTTCCACGAATAAATGGAATGGTGGTCGTCATGTCATCTGTTTTGATCCATTTGAAATGTTCACCTTGATTTTGGACGTGTAAGTGCGTCACAAATTTTTCATCTTGTTGTAATTGGTAGGTTGCTGAAACTCGTTTGTGTACCACCACATCATCTGAGAAGTATAAAATACATCCGACGATTAAGCCGACACCAATTTGACCGATTACTTTAAATGTTCCTTTTAATCCTTCTTTGTTCTTTTTAAATACTTTGATGTAATCGTCTAAAAAACCAATCAGACCAAGCCAAATCGTTGCAACAATCATCGTGATGACGTAGATGTTATGTAGTTTGGCAAATAAAAGAACCGGTATTAAAATAGCCGCAAGAATAATGATTCCACCCATGGTTGGCGTTCCCGATTTCTCAATTTGACCCGCGAGACCTAAATCGCGTACTGTTTCACCGATTTGTTGCTGACGTAATTTATTGATGATTTTCTTACCAATAACAATGGAAACGATGAGTGAAAAAATCAACGCAAGTCCAGCACGGAACGAAATGTATTGAAACAAGCCAGCTCCTGGGAAATCTAAAGAATTGAGGTAGTCAAATAAATAGTATAGCATCTGATTATTTTTTCAAATGGTTAAAAAATTCTTCGGTTAATTTGAAATCGTCAAAGTCATGTTTAACTCCATTAATTTCTTGGTATTTCTCATGTCCTTTGCCCGCAATCAACACAATGTCACCCGTTTGAGCGAGCATGATTGCTGTTTTAATTGCTTGAGCACGGTCAATTATCGTTAATGCATTTTGAGCATCGGATGAAAGTCCAGCTTCCATATCTTTCAATATGGACTGTGGATCCTCGGTACGTGGATTATCGGATGTAAGTATTACTTGTTGGCTTTTTTTCGCAGCAATTGCCGCCATCACTGGACGTTTTTCTTTGTCACGGTCACCGCCACACCCAACAACAGAAATCACTTTTTGTCCATCCTTGCGAATCGCAGCGATTGTATTTAATACATTTTCAAGTGCATCAGGTGTATGAGCATAATCGATAATTGCAGTAATTCCACCTTGACTTCGTATGTATTGAAATCTTCCTTCGACAGAGGCCAAGTTGCTCATTCCTCTCAACACATCCATTGAGTCCAATCCTAGAAGTGTGCTTACACCGTAAACTGCCAAAAGGTTTAGTGCATTAAACTCACCAACTAGACGCGAACAGAGTTCAACACCATTTATCGTCAGTGTTAAACCTGAAATCTCATTCTCTAATACTTTTCCTTTAAAGTCCGCTGGTGATTTAAGGGCGAAACTTCTTTTTTCTGCTTTAGTATTTTGCAGCATTACCGAACCATTGCGATCGTCTCCATTGATTAATGAAAATGAATTGGATGGTAATTCATCAAAAAATTGTTTTTTCACCCGGATGTATTCGGCAAATGTCTTGTGGTAATCGAGGTGGTCATGCGTTATGTTCGTGAAAACAGCACCTGCATATGAAATGCCATGGATGCGTTGTTGGTGAATCGCATGTGAACTGACTTCCATAAAACAATGCGTACAACCTTGATCCACCATCTCGCGTAACAAAGCATTTAGTCGAATGGGATCAGGTGTGGTATGCGTGGATGGACTCGTTTTAGTTCCAATTTTATTTACCACTGTGGAGATAAGTCCACAAGAATAACCGAGACTCGTAAATAAATCATGAAGTAAGGTTGTCGTAGTTGTTTTTCCGTTCGTCCCGGTAATACCCACTAATTTTAATTCCTTAGATGGATTTTGGTAAAACTCACAGGAAACTTCCGCGAGGGTTGTATCCGTTTTTGGTACACGAATTACACTTGCATCTGTGGGTAAATTAACGTTTTTTTCAACAACAAAAGCCCGACATCCTAAGTCATATGCCGATTGAACGTACTGGTGTCCATCGTTGATAGAACCAACAATTGCAAAAAACAAACTTCCTTCCTTAGCATTCCTAGAATCAAAGGTTAGGGAAGTGATTTCCATCGTAAGCTCCCCTTGAATTACATCAAAGGAACTTTTCTTCAGTATGGTGGAAAGTAAGTGCATGTTAATTCAGCGATATTTTAATTAATTGACCTTTAACTAATGGATTTCCAGCCTTAACAGATTGAGCTTTCACCACCCCTTTACCTGAAATTTGTACGATTAACCCAGCCGATTCCAATAAGTAAACTGCATCTTTTGCTGTAAGTCCAGTAACATCTGGCACTAATTTTTTATTTATTTTCTTGCCATTTATGTGAATGGAACCTTTTAATGTATCAGACTTAATCCACTCAGTTTCTTCATTTAATTGATACCTTAGGTTAAATGATTTTAAAATCTGGGTAACATCACGACTTGCAGCAGCTTTTACTTTCGGTAGGTCAGTTGACTTTACAGCTCGTTTGGAGTTTACCGCTTTGTGGTATTGCAATGCGGAGGCGTATACTTTATTTGCGATTTCAGCGAAAACGGTTCCGGATACTCTTGCGCCGTAATACTCTCTTTTCGGTTTTGATATAACTACAATACATGAATAAATCGGTTTGTTTGCCGGAAAATAACCAACGAAAGACGCTTGATAAAAACTCATTTTTTCATCATTAAATTTCTTGTTGTCGCCTAAAAGTTTGGCCGTACCCGTTTTTCCAGCGATGGTAAAAAAAGAACTTTTCAAATCATGTCCAGTTCCATTAATCATGACACCTTCAAGACAAGATTTCATCACAGCCAATGTGTTTTTTGAGCAGATTTGGTCTTTGATAATCACTGGCTTAAATGTTTTTATAACGTTGCCTGATCTTGTTATTTGCTGGACAAACTGTGGACGAACAAGCGTTCCATTATTTGCAACTGCGTTGTAAAACGCCAGTGTTTGAATTGGGGATTGTTTTAACTCATAACCAATCGACATCCACGGAATGGACAAAGCTGACCAGCCAGGCATCCCCGGTTTGCGTACGAAAGGTTTTTTTTCTCCTTCGATATCGATCCCTAATTTTTCCGTTAATCCAAAAGATGCCAAGCGTTCAATAAACTTTTCAGGTTCTGAACGGTAGGCTTTGTAACAAATTTGCGCAATCACATTCGAAGATTTCTCAAATGCTTTTTTAATCGTAATTGTTCCATAACCCATCCCATGGTTGGAATCAGATAATTTTCCACCAGCTATAGAATACGTTCCACTTGCGTTAACCTTATCGGTGATTTTAAACTTTTTATCCTCAAGTCCGGCCATTAAGGAAGCCAACTTATAGGTCGATCCAGGAACCTCTGCATTACCAATGGCAAAATTGTACGATTCAGCATAACCGCCTTTTTCTTGCTTAGACAAATTTGCAATTGCTCGAACGAAACCAGTTTTAACATCCATTACAATGACACACCCTTCTTGTGCGTTCATGTAAATCATTTGTTTTTCAAGTTCTGAATGAGCAACCTCTTGGATTTCTTTATCAATGGAAGTAATTACATTCGCTCCTTCAACCGCATCCTTTATTATTTTTCCAGTTTTTTTCCATCCTGAAGAAATTCTTTGCTCAAGTTCAATTCCATCCTCACCTTTTAAGTAGTGGTAAAAGGCACCTTCAATCCCCACTTTGTACTCTTTTTTGTCGAATTTGTAATACCCAAGGGTTCTACTTAACATATTTCCGTAAGGTTTTTTACGTAAAATGGTTTCTTCATTATCAATGATTCCACCTTTCATTTGACCCTCTTTGAAAATGGGTAGTTTATTCAACATTTTGCGCTCGTCATTCGTAACGCGTTTTCGAATCAACAAGTAACGTGATTTGCGTGCTCTTGCGCTTCGAATTTCGTTTTCATATTCTCGTGCAGACTTTTCGGGATACATTTTATGTAAACCGGCAGTTAGTCCGGCAATTTCCGCATCAAATAACTTTTGGTCCACAACAGTGGCATCCATATGAATGTCATAAAACGTAACAGAAGTAACAAGTGGAATTCCATTCATGTCCAAAATCTCTCCCATCCGAGGAACTCTTTTTACTGTTTGGACTGGTAATTTTTTATCCACGTTACCAAAGAGCGATTCCCTTCCTTCGAGTTGCAAGGTGATGGTATTATAAAGCACCACAAGTATTAAAAACACGAATGTGAAGTAAATCGTATAGGCACGATGTTTCAAGAATTTTTTATCCAAGTCCTTACTCATTATCTTTTCGTTTCAAACGAATGACTTTCGTTGCGTTTTTTGTTTCTTTTATTTGTCGATTCTCTAGCTTTTCAGCTAGTTTATACCTTCTTGTTCTTAATTCTAGTCGCGCTTTAGCTTCAATGTATTCTGCAGCATTTTGATCTAGTTCTTTTTGTGCATTGTCTAAGTCTTTGTTCACTTGTTTGCCGTAATAACCTTTTGCCACAAGTAAAATCAATAAAAACATGATGAAGAAAATGTAATTCAAGTTATTCAAAACAAATTCCTTCGTAAGAAAGTCTCCGTTGAGGATTTGAGTAAAAGCAGAAGCTTTCGAAGTGCTTTTTTCGCTTTTCGAAGTTTTCGGTTTTTCCGACTTTGGCGCTTTACCACCTACTATGTATTCATCTTCATGCATTCTTTTCTGCAATTCTTAATTTCGCACTGCGCGCTCGTGGATTGCGTTCATTTTCTGCATCGCTAGAAACAATGGGATGTCGAACAACTTCCGTTAGCGGCTTTTGTACATTTCCAAAAAAGTCTTTTTCGATTTCACCTGAAAAGGATCCGCGTTTCATGAAATTTTTAACGAGGCGATCTTCAAGGGAATGATAGGAAATCACGACCAATCTTCCTCCTGGCGACAAAACATCTGCGGCTTGAGTAAGCATGTCCTCTAATACTTGCAACTCTTGATTAACCTCAATTCGAATGGCTTGAAAAACCTGCGCATAAAATTTATGGTCTTTAAATTTAGGCGCGAAGCGTTTTAACATATGCATTAGGTCACCCGTAGTTGCGATGACGCCATCTGCTCTTTTACGAATGATTTCAGAGGCAATTCCACGTGCATTTTTCAACTCACCGTAATTTCTAAAAATGCGGATAAGCTCATGCTCTTCGTATTCATTGACAACATGAAAAGCAGATTTTCCTGACTGTTGATTCATGCGCATATCTAAGGGTGCGCTTTCGCGAATAGAAAACCCTCGTTCACCTGTGTCAAATTGATGAGATGAAACCCCTAAATCAGCGAGGATTCCATCCACCTGATTCGTACGCATTAATTGCAAGTGATTTTTTAGAAAAGCAAAATTTGCTGCAACAAAATGGAAGTTTGGAGCCTCCCATGCATTTTTTTTAGCGTCGGAATCCTGGTCAAACACAATTAATTTTCCTTCAGCAGTTAGGTGCTTGAAAATCTCTTTTGCGTGTCCACCGCCACCAAAGGTCACATCAACATACGTACCATTTGGCTTTATCACCAAGGCATCTATGCTTTCTTGAAAAAGAACCGGTATGTGATAGTTTGTATTATTCTCCATTGTCCAAATCACCCATTACTTCATCCGCCAAATCAGCGAAATCAGCCATGTTTCCTTCAATCATATTGAAGTATTTGGATTTGTCCCAGATTTCAATTCTGTCGTTGTATGCAATAAGCATTACTTCCGAAACTAATCCCACGCGCTCCATGTGAGCAATTGGAATCAATAAACGTCCCGCGTTATCTAATGCCAATTGTTTTGCTCCTTGATGGAACAAACGGTAAAACATTCGGTTTTGCGGTTTAAACAAGTTCAACTTAGAAAGTTTAGCGCTAATTAATTCCCAATCTGAAAGTGGGTAAAGCGTTAAACAGTCTTCGAATCCTTTGTTCAACATGAAATCTCGCTGGGACGCAGGAGGAAGTTGCTTCCGTAATCCGGAAGGCAAAAGAAATCGGCCTTTTTCATCCAATTTCACTTCAAATTCTCCTACTAATCCTGCCATAGCTTTATAATGGGTAAAATTAGTGGATTTCTACCACTTTTTACCACTGGATTTTTAATTGTTAATAACTTCTAACGTTCAAAGGTATTTAATGTTTCGTTTTTAACAAAATAAACAAAGGTAAAATCCAATAAAATCAATAATTCAAGAGCATTTGTGGGAATTAGTGGGAGACTTTTAAACAACCTGTTCATTTCCCTTGGTTATACACAAATTCACTCTTGAAATTATGTGTACTTTTGAGCCGTGAAAAACAATGTAAAAAGTTGGCTACTACTTGCCTTGCTCGCATGCATATGGGGGAGCTCCTTTATTCTCATGAAAAAAGGAATGTACAATGCACAGGGCGAAGTGATTTTCTCATCGAACCAAGTTGGAACAATGCGCATGCTTTTGGCTGGATTGAGCCTTTTGCCATTTTCCATTCAAGCAATGCGGCAGTTGAAACAGAAAAAAGACCTGCTTTATTTTTCAATTGTGGGTGTCTGTGGGAATTTCATCCCGGCCTTTTTGTTTACCTATGCTGAAACGCATCTTTCCTCTGGACTAGCGGGAATCATGAACTCTTTTACGCCCATCTTTACGTTGCTCGTTGGATTCTTATTGTTCTCTCAAAAAATCACCTCTTTTCAAGTCATTGGCACGTGCATTGGATTTGGTGGAATTACTTTACTGATATTAACGGGTGGAAACATTTCCGCTGACGGTGAAGGATTGATTCCATCCTTAGCTATCGTCTTAGCAACCTTTCTTTATGGCATCAGTCTCAATACGATTAAATTCAAACTTGCTGCTTACAAACCGATTCACGTTGCATCTGGTGGATTCTTTATGGTCTTTATTCCGTCCATCATTGGCTTCTTCGCGTTTGATACCTTATCGGTCTTTCGCGCAAATCCAGATGCATTAAGTGGCTTTACAGCCATTGCCATCTTGGCGGTCATTGGAACCGCGTTTGCTGTTTTCCTATTCAATGGCATCATTCAATCTTCCTCCGCCTTGTTTGCGAGTAGTGTGACTTACTTGATTCCGATTGTCGCTGTGATCATTGGTTCTTTCTTTCATGAACACATTCAGTTTGCGCAAATTTTATCTATGTTCATTGTCATATCCGGAGTGCTTTTGGCCAATTATGGTCATTTATTGAAAAAACAAGGGTGAAAAAATGTCAATTCATTTGTCATTTGAATTTAAATATGTATCTTTGCCCTCCAATTTTGGGCGAAATAATAAATTAAAACAAGCTATATGTACGCAATTGTAGAGATAGCAGGGCAGCAGTTTAAAGTGCAAAAAGACCAGAAGGTTTTTGTACATCGTTTAGCAGCAGAGGCAGGAGCGAAATTAGAATTCGATCGTGTATTGTTAGTTGACAATGATGGCAAAATCACACTTGGCGCCCCAGCTATAGAAGGTGCAATCGTTACCGCAACGGTAATTGACCACGTGAAAGGAGACAAAGTAATTATTTTCAAAAAGAAACGTAGAAAAGGTTACAGAAAAAGAAACGGTCACCGCCAGCAGTTTACTGCAATTACAATTACAAATATTAAAGCATAATCATCCTGAATTCAGGAATAATATAGAGAAACCATGGCACACAAAAAAGGAGTCGGTAGTTCGAAAAACGGTCGTGAATCACATAGCAAACGCTTAGGTGTGAAAATTTTTGGTGGACAAGCAGCAATCTCTGGAAACATTATTGTTCGTCAGAGAGGAACGCAACATCACCCAGGTAACAATGTTGGAATTGGAAAAGACCACACATTGTTTGCTTTAACGGATGGTTTAGTAGAATTTCGTAAGAAAAAAGACAATCGTTCATTTGTATCTGTAGTTCCATTTGAAGCTGCAAACGCATAAGAAGTAATTGATACTATTGAAAAGACCGCAATTGCGGTCTTTTTTTTTGACTGATATTTTTTATTCAGAATAGATTAAGTCAAATTCAGTACCTTTATTCAAACGTAAAAAATGAACTTTACCCGAGCGCAGCGTTACTTATTGAGTATTTGTTCCGGAATCCTCCTGAGCATTTCCTTTCCGTTCACTGGAAGTTTAACTCCCCTCGTTTTCATCGGTTTTGTTCCACTCCTATTTATTTCTGAAGATTTACAAGAAAAATCCAGATGTGGATGGCACTTACTACTTCAGTGCTATTTAGCTTTTCTAGTTTTCAATTTGGGAACTACTTGGTGGGTCGCAAATTCTTCCTTTATTGGAGCACTTTTAGCCTTCGTCTTCAACACCTTGTTCATGTCGCTGACGTTTGTCCTTTTTCATTTCGTAAAGAAAGGATTGAAGTCCAATTGGGCAGTATGGACACTCGTTCCACTTTGGATCAGCTTTGAATACTTTCATTTTAACTGGGATCTTTCTTGGCCTTGGTTAACCCTAGGAAACTTTTTTAGTATACGAACCTCTTGGATTCAATGGTATGAATATACGGGAGTATTTGGAGGAAGCACATGGATTCTTATCGTCAATATCTTTTTATTTCTGTGGATTCGTTCCGTATGGATTCAAAAAAAGAAAAAATGGAACAGGTGGTTCATTGGAACGATGTTAAGTATACTCTTACCTATTCATGACAGTTGGACGAAAATGCCAATTTTGCCATTCAAAGGCACACAACTTTATAAAGTAGCAGTTGTTCAACCCAATGTTGATCCATACAACGAGAAGTTTGCTTTAGGAACGAGTAACGAGCAACAACTTCAACGCTTTTTCATGCTTGCCAATACCGTTGTAGACTCCACCACCGATTTAGTCGTTGGACCAGAAACAGCGATTAGTCAAGGATTCATCGAGTCTCGTTTGCCAGGACTACCGTTTTACTCGATGATTCAAGCCGAAATGAGAAAATGGGGTAAGGCAGAATTGCTTATTGGTGCATCGACTGTAGAATTATTTGATACCAAACATTCCCGTGCGAGTGTGTACATACCTGGACAAAGAATATACTACGAAAGTTACAATAGTTCCTTACACATTCCCCAAAAGAGCAAGCCGGCTTTCATTCACAAGTCCAAACTAGTACCCGGTGTAGAAATGATTCCCTTCTCGAATTTATTTCCGTTCTTGGAGACATTAGCCATAGAAAACGGTGGGACATCCGGTACACTAGGAATTGAAAAGGAACCGAAAATTTTTTCAGCGAAAGAAAAACTAGCGCCGATTGTTTGTTATGAATCCATTTATGGCGACTTCGTCTCGAAACAAGTCAAACAAGGCGCGCGTTTTTTAACTGTTATCACCAACGATGGTTGGTGGGGAGATTCCCCTGGATACAAACAACACTTTTCTTTCTCCTCATTGCGCGCGATTGAAAATAGACGTTGGGTTGTGCGAAGTGCGAATACGGGAAAAAGTGGCGTTTTTGATGAGTATGGTCGGATTAAAAAAGAAACGAAGTACTGGAAAGATGCAGCATTTACGCATTCCATACCACTTTTAGAACAAATGACCTTCTATTCTCAACACGGAGATTACATTGGTGTTTTATCCGCTATCCTCTGTCTTCTAATCCTCTCAGGTACCATTGTTAAGGTTCTATTAAGTAAAAAGAAATAGGTATCTTTGACTTAATGAAATTTATCCATTTTTCTGTTTTATTGTTCATTCTGATCTTTAACGTTGCACATTCACAAGTGCATCACTGGGAGACAATTGTGAACGACAACAATAATTGGTCATATAAAGTACCTAATTCAACGACTTCTTCCACTTGGATTTTCCCGAGTTATGACGCTAGTTCTTGGAGCATCGGTCCTGGAGGATTTGGCTTCGGTGACAACGATGACAACACAACACTTCCTACCAATTCCGTTTCAGTTTATTCCCGAATTACATTCACTATTTCCAATCTAAGCGAACTTGTTGGACTTGTTCTGAATGTCGATTACGACGACGGATTTATAGCCTATTTAAATGGTGTTGAAATTGCCCGTAACGGACTAACAGGAAGTGGACAACCCACCTTTAACCAAGTGGCATCCATTTCACATGAAGCTTTACTTTATCAAAATCAGTACCCTGATCAATTTTATTTTAATCAGTCGCAATTAAATGGAATGCTTGTTTCTGGACAGAACTGTTTATGTGTTGAAGTTCATAATCAAACGGCAAGTTCAAGTGATCTCACTTCACGTGCATTTCTGCATATTGGTACATCAAGCTCCGTAATTAATAACGCTCCTACTCCGTCCTGGTTTGTTCCTCCTGTTATTTTAACGACTTCCAACTTACCCATTGTGGTACTAAACACTTTTGGTGTAGACATTCCCGACGAGCCTAAAATTGACGGTACTATGGGGATTATCTTTAATGGTGACAACAACACGAATCACATTACTGATCCATTCAATGAATTTTACGGTCAAATCGCCATAGAAAAACGTGGTTCATCTTCGAATTCTTTCCCAATGAAATCATATGGACTTGAAACGCGTGGTCCAGATTCAGTGAATTACAATGTATCACTGTTCGATTGGCCAAGCGATAATGATTGGATTCTTTATGCACCTTATACGGACAAAGCAATGATTCGTAATGTGTTGACTTATGAGTTAGGGAGAGAAATGGGTCACTACGCACCAAGAACAAAACTTTGCGAAGTCATTTTAAACGGTTCATACATCGGCGTCTATGTTTTGATGGAAAGAATCAAAATAAATCCAGGACGTGTAAACGTTGATCCCTTGTCATATACCGATACGCTCGACAATCACCTAACCGGTGGTTACATTTTAAAAGTAGATAAAACGACTGCGGGCGGCGTCATTGCTTGGACCTCTCCATTTACTGCTCAAGCGCCCAGTACGGGTCCAATGTATTTTCAAATGCACGATCCAGACATCAGTGAATTACATCCGCTTCAGTTGGATTATATACATGACTATGTCAATAATTGGGAAACCGTACTTAAGGGTCCTGATTTCGCAAATCCCCAAATCGGATTCAGGGCTTTTTCGGACGAATTATCATTCATTGATTACATGCTCATCAATGAATTGTCTAAAAATGTAGATGGATACCGCATCTCCACTTTTTTACATAAAAGACGGTTTAGTGAAGGTGGTAAACTATATGCGGGACCATTATGGGACTATAATTTGGGATGGGGTAACGCCAATTATTGTCAAGGTGGACAAACTTCCGGATGGGAAATCAATTTCAATTCAGTGTGTCAAGGAAATGGCGCCAATATGAATCCATTTTGGTTCAACCGCATGTTACAAGACACGGTCTTCGCAAACAATGTAAATTGCCGGTGGATAGATTTGCGTACGAGCATTCTAAGTGATTCTACTTTAATCCACTATATTGATTCCATGGCAAACATGTTAACCGAACCAGCGCAACGTAATTACAATCGCTGGCCTATCCTTGGTGTATATGTTTGGCCAAATAATTATGTAGGTAATACCTACCAGGAAGAAATTAACTACATGAAAAATTGGATTCTAGACAGAACCGCTTGGATGGATGCAAATATGTTTGGAACATGTCATTCTTTAGGACTGCAAGTAGAAGACAAATCGAATGTGCGTATTTTCCCTAATCCAAGTTCAGACATTTTCTATATAGAAGGTTTAGAAATTGGAAAGCGTCTAGAAATCAGAAATGAACTGGGGCAGCTAGTTCACGTTTTCGAATCTCAGGGAGAATTAAATTCCATCGATGTACGTTCATTTACCAACGGTCTTTATTTTGTGCATTTTTCCGAATCATCACAAGAACCGATCAAACTTATAATTCTTCATTGATATGTTTAAATTAACTAACTTCCTCATCATTGGTTTAGTCCTTTTCTCTGCTTGTAAAAAAGTAGAAGGAACTGGGGGGACTTCGGCACTTCGTGGTAAAGTCATTGGAACAAAACTAGCTTCTTCAGGCCAAGCAGAAAATACAGAAGTGATTTGTACAAGTGGAGCCAATCTTGAACATGGGGACTATTGGCTATTAAACAGTGCCAACACTTCTAAGTATTATTATATCTATTATGTGAATCCAACTTGGATATCAGATGCGGATCCACATTTAGCAGGAAGAACTGGCATTGCAGTGAACTTCAATTACAGTGATTCGAACTTGGACATTGCTCAGAAAACACAAACTGCTTTGGCTGGAATATCTGCAGCTCCTTTTACCGTAACAAGAACTCAAGATATTTTACACATTATTCACACGACCGATGCGACTGTTCCTGACGCGGATAATGGGACCACATCCTTCGCCATTGATGTTGCTAACCAAGGAAAATACGATGGCGTACAAAGTACCGCTCCAGCAGGAGACCAACGAGTATATATTGTTTACGGACAGAATGCCTACTACTCAAATACTGTTCGCACGAATGAGGTCGGTGAATTCTCGTTTGAAGGTTTACGAAATGGTTCTTATACCATTTACGTTTTAGGAAACGACCCGCAACATGCGAATGCAAGCCTTAAAGAAGAGAAAACGACTACCATTGATAGCAAAGAATCCATCAAGGATTTAGGCACATTTGATATCTATTTCTAATGCACAAAAGAATCCTTTGTATTGGTTCATTATTGATCGTTCAAGCGCATGCTCAAATGAATGTTTGGACTGGAATCGACGTTTCAAAGAAATGGTCTAAACACTTTCAAAGCACCATTGGCTCGGAGTACCGCAGCGAAATTGGAAATGGTTTTACTAAGGCGTACATCAATACTCAACAGATTTTCCCAATCACAAAAGGATTAGATCCATTTTTAGCCTATCGATTTTCACTAGTGCCAACGTCAAATGCCGGTCTTACACCGTTAAACGAAGCTACTTTGCATCGTTTTGGATTTGGATTGAAGGTAAACTTTATAGATTTATTTGACATCGGTAATGGTCGGATGAACATCAGCTGGACCATTCAACAGCAATTTGAGATAAGTGCGGTTAAACGCAGCGTTTCTATGCTTAGAAATCGCATTCAATGGAAATACGATGTGAAGAATTCTGTTTTTACTCCAGTACTATCAGCAGAACATTTCTACCGTTGGAATAAAGACGTTATCTACACATTAACAGATGTGATGATCGTTCCAGGTACTGTTCAGTTTCGCTATTTTGTTGGGACAGAAATCGAGCTTAACAACAAACAATCCTTTCAAATAACTTATGGACTTCGACAAAAATACGATAGCGGTATTTTGAATGGAATTATCCGTTTAGGTTATTCAAAAAGTTTGTAATAAAAAAAAGGGAGACCCGAAGACCTCCCCTTTCCATCAATCAACGCGTTGAATATTAGTAACCAGGATTTTGATTTAAATTTCTGTTTAACACGATATCCGCTGTTGGAATCGGGTATAAATTCACATAAGAAGGAACACCAACTCCCGCTACGTCACCACCTTTGAAAGGCCAAACATAATTCGAGCTAGCAAAGTATCCGAATCGAATTAAATCGGTTCTTCTTGTTGCTTCCCATTGCATTTCACGTGCACGCTCATCAAGGATGTCATCTAAAGTCAAAGTCGAAACATTGAACGAAGAGTTTCCATATCCTCTTTCACGAATGTAATTTACATATTGAATAGCTGTTGCTGAATTACCCAAACGCAATTGTGCTTCCGCATACATTAAGTACACATCTCCTAAACGGAATAAAGGGAAATCGATGTCCGTATGAGGTGAAACTGCATTATTTGATGCGCTTCCACCCGTAGATGTTTTATTTTTAAACTTCGGATTCGCATAACCATGTGTAAAGGTAGACATGCTGGTGATTTCTTTTTGTTGTCCTGCTGTATAGAACATCCAACGTGTATCTTGGGTTGTATCGACAAACTTATCAATGAACGGTGCTGTTGCACGAAGTCCACCCCATTTACCATTTACCCCGTAATCAGCAGCTACCATGCTTCCACCTAATGAAGCACAAACCAAGAAGGTTGTCCCACCCCATGTTTGCGCATACAATCCGTCATAAACAATTGGGAAGATGATTTCAGGAGAAGTATTGTTATCCGCTAAGAACAAATCTTGGTAGTGGTCATCCAATGCAAATGCACCGGTATTCATTACTTTTTCGCAATACGTTGCACATTCTGCATAACGATCATTTCCTGTTCCTAAATATACTTCAGCATTCAAGTACATTTTCGCCATTAATGATTGTGCTGCTGATTTAGAAGCACGTCCGTAAGGAACTGCAGTTGGATCCATCAAAGTTGTTTCTACGGCTTTTAACTCATCCTCAATGTATTTGAATAAGTCTGCACGTTGAATTTGTTCTGGTTCAAAAGCACCAACACGGTCATTTTCGGTCACAAAAGGAACATTACCAAACAAGTCCATTGCATGGTAGTACGCCAAAGCGCGTAAGAAACGTGCTTCTTCGCGATAAGTGCGGATCTCCGCCATTTTCGCTTCTGAGAATCCACGAGTAGTTAATTTCTCTTCACGTGATTGCCAGATGAACTCATTGCAAAGTGTAATTTGGTAATAAATACGGTAGTACATACCTTTTACCCATACATTATCTGCATTCCATTGCGATTTATTCAAATCTGGAATTCCTGGGTCATTCCACCCACAAATTGCTTCATCGGTTGGAAGTTCTTGTAGGTTCCACAATACACGGATGTACGCAGAGAATCCTTCATCAATTCCAGCGATATCAGCAGATCCTGCTGGACCACTATTCCCGGTCATAGACATTCCAGTATACAACTTCGCAAGAACGTGAATGTATTGATCTGGATTACTATAAACAGCCTCGGCATTTAATCCGTATTTAGGTGTTTGATTTAATTGTTTATTACATGACACCAATATCAAGGAAGCCGTAATAAAAGTAAAAGCGATTATCTTTTTCATGGTTATCAATTTTAGAAGTCAAATGTCAAATTCAATGAATACATTCTTGGTCGAGGGTAGAAATTATTGTCAATTCCACCATTAACCTCTGGGTCTTGTCCTTTGTAATGCGTAACTACGAATACGTTTTGAACAGTAAAGCTTGCATTTAATCCAAGTTTATTGTCTGTGAATTTCAATTTACCAAAACGGTAACCAATGTTCACAAAGTCCATACGTAAGAAGTTTGCTTTCTCTAAGTAATGATCCGAAAGAAGTTGGTTATTCGTTGTTTTTTGAACCTCGTCGTCGTAATACAATGAACTGATATTATTCAAGTATTTCTTCGTTCCGTCAATTGTTTGGAAAGTTGCGCTGTTTGAGTGAATGTTGTTGTAGATTGTCGCGCCAAGTTCACTTCTCATAGATAAACCAGCAAACCATTTTCCGTATGTAAAGTTAAATGCAGATCCAAGGAATACTTTCGGTGCTGCTTGACCTGCATAATAGCGATCGCTTACGTTAATGATTCCATCACCATTCATATCTTTAAATGCATTGATGTCTTTCCATTTATCAGAACTGTTGATCACTCCATCGTTATTCAAATCAACATTAGCCTGTTCACCAACTTGAATCATATTACCATTCGAGTCATATTGTTGTTCCAAAACAAAGTATGTAAATGTGGCATAGCCTACTTGGTGAACTTGAATAGTATTACCAATTCCACCACCAATTCCACCAACTAATACTCCTGGTGATTTTGGATCAGACACACGTGAAAGTTGCATTACACGGTTTTGGTTGTACGTTGCGTTGATGGTCCAATCTAAACGCATGTTTTTCTTCGCAATCAAACCTGTATTTAAGCTCGCTTCAATACCTTGATTTCTCATTCCACCAACATTTGTCAAAATCATGTTCGTGAAGTTCGTTCCTGCAGGAACTGGAACAGTTGCCAACAAATCACTTGTTTCTTTGCGGTAAACATCAATGCTTCCAGATACACGATCGTTTTTAAATCCAAAATCCAAACCAAGGTTGTAACTAGCTGTCGTTTCCCATTTCAAGTTTGCATCGAATCCTGCTGGACGTAAAACTTGGTAGTATTGACCACCAAAAGCGTACTGAGCTGTTGTTGCACCTAAGAAATAATTTCCGATGTAAGCATAATCACCAATTCCATCTTGTTGTCCTGTTACACCCCAACCAGCACGTAATTTCAACATGTTGATTGTTTTTGAATTTTTCAAGAAATTTTCTTCTGAGATGATCCAAGCACCAGAAACTGCAGGGAACAATCCCCAACGTTGTTCTGGACTAAAGCGAGATGATCCATCACGACGTAAAGAAGCATTCAAAATGTATTTTCCTTTGAAGCTGTAAATCGCACGTGCGTAGTAAGACAACAATACATTTTTCGTGTAATTCGGATAAGGACTTGAAGCTGCGCCAATAATCGAATCTTTCGCTTGGTTATAAGTAGGATTATTTGGTCCACGGCTCATCCAATCTTGGTAAGAGTATCCAGCCGTTACGTCTAAAACGTGGTCTCCGAATTTCTTGCCAGAATTGTAATTAGCATATGCCTCTAGTAACTTATTTTCTTTTCTAGAAAGGTATTCTGAATATCGACCTCTTGTGTAATATCCACCAGCAGAAGTTGAATCCGTAATCACATGTCCTGCCCCTTCAGAAAAGTCACCTCCAACATTTACAATCGCTTTTAATCCTTCCAAGAAAGGTAGACTATACGTTAATTTTGCATTCGCGATTGCACGGTTTACTTTAGAAACATCTTCAGTTTGGTTAATCAACCCTAAAGGATTTCTTGCAGAAAGTGTATTTGGTTTATTGTTATCTACCCATTCGAAATATCCACCGTAATTTTCACTTCCAGAATAAACTGGTTGTGTTGGATCAAAATAGGCAGCACCTAACGCACCACGATTCGCAAAGAAGGAGCTCGTTTGAACGTATTTGATATTTGATTCAAGCAATAAGGTATTATTTAAAAAAGATGGATTCATGTTCAACCCTAAAGAGGTACGACTAAATTGATCTCTTTTTAAGATTCCATTTTCAGTTCTGTTTCCAATGGACAAACGGTAAGGGAAATTTTTGATTCCGCCTGTAACTGATAAGTTATTATCCAATACGAGCGCATTTCGAAAAACTTGTTTTTGCCAATCTGTACTTGAATCACCTAAAAGTGCTTTTTGAGCAGCTGTTCCTTTAGAATTTACCAAAGAACGCAAAGAATCAGCACTCAACACATCTGCATATTTTGCAATGGTTGATTGAGATATTTTGGAGTCCAAAACAATTTTCAACGGTGCATTTTTTCCTCCATCACCTTTTTTCGTGGTAATGATGATGACACCATTCGCTGCACGTGAACCATAGATAGCTGTTGCAGATGCGTCTTTTAACACTACGAAAGATGCGATGTCATTTGGATTGATCAAAGACAATGGGTTAGCAGCTCCCGCAATTCCACCATTATCTAATGGCACACCATCTACAACGATTAATGGGTCATTACTTGCATTGATTGAAGTACCTCCACGTAAACGCAATGTACTTCCTGAACCTGGAGCTCCATCATTCGATGTAACTTTTAATCCAGCAACTTTACCCATAATTAATTGTTCAGGTGTGGAAAGAGAACCTTGTACGAAGTTTTTCTCGCTTATCACTGTTGCTGCACCTGTTAAATCTTTTGTTCGGGAAGTTCCGTATCCAATAACAACAACCTCGCCTTCCTCTTTGGCTTTGGTTTTCAAGGTTATGTCCTTCACTAATGACTGACTTTCCTCTAATGAAATGGTTTCTTTTAAAGTCTCCATTCCCATGAAACGGTAGATTAAGGTATAGCTTCCAGCTGCCAATCCTTTGATTTCATAGAAACCTTTTTCATTCGTCATAGCGCCTTTAGACTTACCTTCAACTGTGACTGATGCGTTATACAATGCTTGTCCATCTGCATCTTTCACCGTACCGATCACACTTGCATTTTGTGCAAAAGAAACGATTGAAATCAACATAAAACCCGCAAAAACAGCAAAAGTTCGTGTAATTTTTTGAACCATAGAAGTAATTTTAGTTTATAAATTCTCGTTTTAGAGAGTCAAATATATTTTTTATTTTCCTTAATGTCAAGTTGACACATAGATTTTTTATCACCAATTGATTTGAATGTTTTGAACCTTTTCTGTTAAAGCCATTGGTAGCTTGATTTTTTGGTCAATAACATCCACTTTCATTTTGTTTCCATTCACGGAAATACTTTTTGGTATGCGAGAAGAATGAATCATTACGTCATATTTAAAGGAATGTTGACTCATGTTTGAACCGTATGTTGGTTCAAAGGATAATTTAGTCTTTTTCTTGTTCTGACTCATGTTCATATGTAACAATTTAAACATGCCTTTTTCATATGCTTCATTGGTCAAACCGTCATCTTCGTACCACATCCCTTTGCTCTCCGTTAATTCGGCTCCATCGTAGTAATGAATGGTCACTAGCGAATCCGCGTACGCCTCTGTGGATTGAATGATTGGCGCCATGGGTACAAAAGAACCTCCTTTCACCAAAACAGGAATTCTTGTAAGTTGTCCATCCATTAAGAATATTTGACCTTTTATTTCTTGATAATGAGTTGTCTCATAATTTTCTTTCTCTTTTGAACGAGGAACATAGGTCAAATTAGTTGGCCTCATATTTTTCAATTCCTTCCCACTATGAAAATTATACCAAGTATCAGCCGTTGCATGCACAAGTTCAATTGGCAAAGTATTCTCCCCTATTTTCTTCGTAATTGGCTGAACCAAAAAACAACTTCCCCACATGTATTCTGTTGCCAGTGAATCAGACCAATTTGCTCTTGAATCTTCCATGAAAATTGGACGCATTAACGGTGTTCCATTCAGGTGGTTTTCAAATGCCAAGGTATAATTGTACGGTAAAAGTTGGTAGCGCAATTCGATGGCTTCTTTCGCTAATTGTTTGGTTTTTTCATCCTTGAAAATGGCTTCGCTTGGCACTTCTTGTTGTCCGTGTGGACGGAAAATGGGTTGAAAAACACCATACTGCAACCAACGCACATATAATTCTGGGTCGTCATTTGCACCTGCGAATCCACCTAAGTCCGAATGCATGTAAGCGATGCCTTGCAGTCCCATTTGCATGCTAATTTCCATTTGTGGACGCAATCCGCCCCAAGTACGGTTTACATCACCCGACCATGGAATGATTCCAAAGCGCTGAGTTCCGCTACTACCAGAACGCATCAAAATAAATGGACGTTCATTTGGATAATCTTTCTTGTATCCTTCGTAAATCAATTTTGCCCATTCGTGACCGTAAATGTTGTGTACCTCATCTGCGTATCCAACTACATGCTTCAATTTGGCTGGATGTACTTCCGGTTCTCCAAGGTCTCCCCAGAATCCGCGAGCTCCATAACTGTGTAAATCTTTGTAAATATCCCAAAACCACGTTCTTGTTTCTGGTTTAAAGACATCCAATAATCCCGTGTTTCCAAAATAAAAATCATAGGTAAAGGGTTCACCTTGTTCATTTGTACCCAATAGTTTTTTGTCACGTGCTTCTTGCCATTTTTTCGATGTTGTCAGAATAAACGGCTCCGTAATCAAGACGGTTTTCACCCCACTGTTTTTAAAATCAGTGATCATTTCTTTTGGATGAGGAAAAGAGTCCGTATCAAAAGCCAAATTTCCAAGTGTCCCTTGAATTTCTTTTCCAAACCAATATAAATCGAAGATGATGGCATCTAACGGAATGGAATCTTTACGAAATTGATTCACCACATTTCGAGCCTCAGCTTCAGAATGATAGCCAAAACGACTCGCAAAGTTTCCAAATGCCCAACGAGGTGGCATCGGTTGATGTCCGGTTAAATTTGTGTATTCTGACAAAAGATCCTTCCAATCGTCCCCCACAATTACTTGATAGGTTTTGCGTCCACCAATGGTTTCATAGGTTAATACATTGTTCTTTTTCGAATCTAAATCCAAGTAGCCAATCTGTGCATTATCAAAATGAATCGCGTAACATTTATTCGAAACGACCATTGGCATCGTGTAATTCATTAACTCAGAATGTTCTTCATAACCATAATGCGCACGGTTATACAATTGCAAGCGGTAACCACGGCGATTCATTCCTAATGCGCGTGCACCTGCGCCATACAACAGCTCATCTTGGGTTAAATTGAAATGTATTTTCTCTGAATCAACCGATTTCTCGTAGCCCCAATTTTCAGAGATTACTGGTTTATTCTTGTACCAATAACTGATTTGAAATGGATATTGCTGAATATTCACTATGAATTCTTCCGAGGTGTACAAGCGAATGACTCCTTTTGACTGACTCATCTGAAGGATGTCCGAATTTACCGGAGCCACAACAGCATGTGATGTCACCGAATGCACTTGTCCATTGGGGATAAAAGTCGTTTCAACAATCTTTCCGGACCAAGCCGAAAAATAATAGGTGCCATCGGAGACAGTTACTTTGAATCCATTGCTTGATTTTTCAATCGAAGCAAATTGACGTGTTGCATTTTGTCCCCAACTGATTGTAGAAACAAAAAGGAAAAATAGTAGGTTTTTCATACTTATTTTAATTCGAGAATGTAAGCCGTTTTTGCAGGAATAATGGTTGTTTTGAGGTCGAAATTAACGGTTTGATTCGTGATCACATCGACACCCGACTCTTTCCCTTTGATTATTTCTTGGTAGCGATCCCAATGAATCGTTTCGTCTTTTGTGGAGTTATTGATTATAACGAGTACTACTTTACCCGGATTATCATACAGGTTAATCGGTTCCGTGTAACGTGCGTAAACATATACATTGTTTTCTGGGACAAATTGCATCAATTTACCTTCATGGATAACCTTATTGTTTTTTCTCCAGTTGAGCAAGGTTTTGGTAAATTGAAAATACGCTTCTTCATCCGCTGTTCTACCCGTTTGGTATGCATGGCATTTTACATCTTCGCTACTACAAAAAGCAGTGTGTCTATCCGCTGCCCAACCACCTGGAAAATCTCTACGGATGTCCGCATCACCAGCATCTTTACTTCCTTTCATTCCAATTTCAGATCCGTAATAAATCTGGGGAATCCCTCTTGTTGTGGAAATGAGGGTAAGGGCTAATTTATAATCTGCAATGTTCGGACAATATTCATTGAAGCGTTTCGTATCGTGATTTTCAAAAAACACAAGTATGTTTGATGGGTCTTTGTACAGAAAATCGTTGGCTATATTGTCATAAAATCGCACCATTCCTTTGTCCCAATCTTGTTTAGGTTCATTGAACGCTTGCATGAACGCATCGTGCATCGGGAAGTCCATAACTGTTGGAAGGTAACTATTGTATGAGTCTATGGCTCCAACCGGACTATCTTTTTGCCAATAAGAAATTTGTGCTTGGTTGTGCATCCATACCTCGCCCATGATATTCAAATTTGGGTATTCGTCTGTAATTGCTTTAGTCCAAGTAGAAATCGCTTCTTTTTCGTTGTAGGAATAGGTGTCTACACGAAGCCCATCTAATTGTGCATACTCAATCCACCAAATGGTATTTTGAATAAGGTATGTTAACAATAGTGGATTTGATTGATTCATGTCCGGCATAGTAGTATCGAACCAACCATCTTCAGAAGCATGTTTATCTTTATTTGAAGCATAGGGATCCATTTGCGTACTGGTGCGGTAACTCGAACGTGTAAAATCCGGGAATTGATGAATCCAATCGTGCGTTGGCAAGTCTAATATCATCCAATGTTTGCTGGACCAATGATTTGGCACTTCATCTTTGATCACTTTCAGTCCTTGACGATGCGCCTCTAACACCATTTCTTTGTACCAGGAATTGTTTCCATAACGCGGATCAATTTTATACAAATCTGATTGCGCATAACCATGGTAAGAATACACCTCCTCGTTATCCTCTAACATTGGAGTTGTCCAAATGGCAGTTGCTCCTAATTCTTTGATGTAGTTCAAATGCTGAATAATTCCCATGATGTCTCCCCCATGTCTTCCTCCTGGATTTGAACGGTCTGTAGCTTCTTTCGTATCGGGATGCTTGTCGAGTCCTTCATTCGCATTTGCAAAACGGTCTGGCATGAAGAGGTAAATGACATCGGCAGAAGAATAACTTTCGCGCTGAGCGCTGTTGTTCATTCGTTCCTCCAGCTTAAAGTCAAAATGGCATACTTCTTTTTTCTTGTCCATAAGTTTTATGGGATAAGTACCGGCAACTTTGTCCTTCGTTTCGACGGTAACAAACAAGTAATTCGGGTTTTCGGTTTTAAGTATCCCTTTTATTGGTAGTCCTGATACTTGTACTTCATAGTTTGCGATGTTGGTTCCATGCAATAAGATTTGCACCTCATCGTGTTTCATCCCAACCCACCAATTTGATGGTTCGACATGTTTTAATACTTGCGCATTTAAATTGCCGATAAGGATTATCAATAAACTAAAAGTCCACTTACTCAATTTCATACACTTGCTTTGTTGTTCCATTTTCATAGGTAATTACTTTTAAACAGTTCTTTGCATCCAGTTGAATTTCTCGACCCAACATATCAAATGCATGAATTGCCTGTCCATTTCCCGTTGTGTTCCATTCTTCTAGTCCACTTATGCATGGATTCTGAATGTTTTGACAAGCTAAAACCTGACTATTGGCTGAATTATATCGGCTTTGAATGTATTCACTGATTGATTGCGTGATATGAAATCCCCATGCTTGATCAATCGCATCTAAGAAATTTTGATCCGTAAATCCATAATCGTATCCTTTATAATCATCAGCTAAAGCCGCACTTGAAATCATGTTTTGAATCGTATGAAGGCTACTTGTCATTGTTGCAGGCACAAAATAATTCGTAAGTATGTCTTTCATGTGGTAATTAAAACGGTCCTTAAAATAAGGAACAGCCAATAATTTAGCGTAGAGTGGTCGATTCGCATTCGCCCAAGAATATATGTTTCTTGTGGACCAATCAATATTGAACCAATCGATCCCAAAGGTGTTATCGAGGTCATATTCCATGAAAATGAATTTACCATCCGAAGGTCGTTCGTATAAAAAGTAATTATTTTTATTGTAGGCATAACCATCCCATTGTCCGATCAATAGTTCAAATGCTAGTGTTCGCAAATACGAATCTACATCGAAAACTTCTTGAATATCACAAACGAAATTTGCTGTCGTCGAATTGTTTAATACATCGATAAAATGGATGAGTCCGGAGTAATCATTCACGGTTTCATTCGTTTTCAACTTGTACGTATTTTGATAATAACTTGGATTAGTCCCGTGATAGGTTAAATCAGATCCGTAAAAACATTTGAACAGATTTCCTGTATTGTCATTCGGAAATCTTTTTTGGATATACTCCTCGTCGAAATGTTCGATGTGAATATACAAACCCTTGTATTCATTATTGATGTACAGTTTAACATAACTCGTTCGAGGCGAAGGGAGTCCACATTGCGTTAATAGATTATACGACGTTTTGGAACGCAAAATTGAAACATCGTTGTGTTCGCCATTCAATTTCATTTTCTCCAATCCACGGTATTTCCTACCGGAAACATAACTATTAAATGACAGTTCAAAAGACTTCTTTGCCGCATCTCTAGAGGTATTTCCCCTAACGTGAATACCAACATTCGTTAACGTGTCCTGAACAGCAATCGAAGAATAAATCACCGAGGCTACGAAAGGAAAATCAGAATATACACTATCCGTAACCATTTTCTGTGCATCGATAGCAGACATGGTCACATACACACTTGCGACTTCATTTTGAAGAAATGCATTGTTGTTAGCTGGATGAACGAATTGTGCTTTTAGGCTTAAATCCGTGAAAACAACTAGGATGAAAAGACAAATGACCCTCATTTAATGTTGAATAATAAATGCTTCATTCGAATAGAACTGACCTACACGTAACAGCACATGGTAAGCACCATTTTGCCAATCTCGCACATTCAGAAGAATGTCATTTTTTCCTGGATTTGTTGCGCCAATTTCTGAATGCACTACTTGTCCAGCCTCATTTATAACCTTTAACTCCATTGCATTCATATCGTTCGCACTAAAAAGAAGATGGACATCACTCACACTTGGATTTGGGTAAATATTCAATGGGAATTGAGATTCCAAAAGTTCGTCAATTGATGCAGGTGCATCTGTAATTATTGGTTTTTCCAATCTGACGTCTGTATAAATACGGTATTCTCCAGGTTGAAATGCGAAGCTCATATTCACATCAGAAACATTTAAACTATCGCCTGTAAAATACTCATACCACCATCCATTGTGATGAAAATTTGGAGATCCAATTTGCGTGTTCACATCAAAATTGGTGATGACAACTCCGTTCATCGATGGATCTGAAAGCTTCATTTTTTTCAAAGCACCGCTAAGGTTATATGTGAAATTCAGCGAACGAAAAGTTTCATAATCATTTCTCAATTTCAATGTAGCGGCATAAACATCATATAGCTGCTTTCTTCTCGCTTGCGTAAAGTAATTCCAAAGAATTGGCTTATTACACACACGACAAGGGTTTTCAATGGAAATATCGTATCCCAATTCTTGAAACTGCCACATCATACGAGGGCCAGGTTGCGTCAAGAAAATTACAGCTGCCGTTTGCATTCGTCCCAATGCCACGTATGAATTTTTTGCATTATGATTTGGATTCGTCGCATTACCAAATGTGATATTTTTGTACATCATTCGCTCTTCGTCATGGCTTTCCATATAAGTGACCAAATGTGGAACAGTCCAAGTGCGATTGGTATAAATCCCTGAACTTATATTTGAGGTGCTCGGATAACCCATTCCCGCTTCTTGGTATCCATAAGTCAAATTTCCCCAAAGCATCATTCCATAAGTTGCTAACTGAATTTCTTCGGAATTATCACACCAATGTTCTAAGATAACATAGGCGTCAGCTTTAACGCTCCAAATTTGATCCGCCATTCGTTTCAGAATATTAATGCGCTCCAAACTGTACGACGACGCGGTATTCGCAAATCCTTTGGTGTAATCAAAACGGAATCCATCTACATGGTATTCATCTAACCAATATTTATTCACTTGATCAATATACGCCTGAGTTGCTAATCTGGTATGATCAAAATCATATCCCCAACAATAAGGTTCGTGTGGACAAATGGCATTGAACCAAGGATTATTTGCTGCGGGACGATTATTTGCCGCGTCCCAATACATATTCACCATTGGATTTTGTCCAAATGCGTGATTCATCACCATGTCTACAATGACTGCAATTCCACGATTGTGGCAACTATCCACGAATTCTTTGAATTTTTCTGGAGTGCCATAATACTTATCTAAGGCTTTATGAAAAGATGGATTATAACCCCAACTTTCATTGTTTTCAAATTCAGCAGGAGGCATTAATTCGATTGCATTAATTCCAAGTTTATCCAAATAAGATAAGGTATCAATTAATGTTTGATAATTATGTTTCGCAACAAAATCACGTACCAATAATTCATAGATGACCAAGTCTTTTTTCGCTGGTCCTTGAAAACTTGTATTCTGCCAATTATAGGGAGTTGCTCCCGGTTGAAAGACCGAAACAAATCCTGTTGTCTGTCCAGTTGGATAAGGAAGTGGATTCGGATTGGTAGCAGCATTGATGTTTCCATCGTTATTTGGATCTAAAATTAAACTGCTCAATGGATCCGCAAATTTCATGGATCCATCAATAAAATACTGGTAACCGTATTTTTGTCCTGCGGTGAGGCCAGTGATTTCTAACCACCATGTGGCATTATTCGTTGATAAATTCATGTGATAAGCCGCCGTCGGAGTCCAATTATTAAAATCACCTATAACGTAAATGTGTTGTTTTTGGGGAGCGTACAATTGAAAAATCACCGTTGTATCATTGATGTAATTCACGCCGTTCACCAATCCTGAAACAGAAGGATCAACCACATTCACATTTGGATTCACGGTGTAATATACGCTATCAATAAGTGTTGACGTGCCATCATTCACTTCAAACTCTAACAAATGTGTTCCGGCATTACTGGCTGTTAAGTTGTAATTCAAGGTGGTAGCATTTGTAAGCGTGGAAAGAATCGTTCCATCTTCTTTCAAATATAACGTTGAAGGAGTATTCGCTTCAGCATTTATCGTAATTTGATCATTAAGGTTGTAGATACTTCCATTATTCGGATGGAAAAATTGGCCAAGTAAGCCAGCATTCACGGGATAAACGTCGTAAAAAATATCTCCGCCATCGGCTGCTCTACCTACAATGCTTCCATTTGCTGTTCTGAAAACGAAAGCAAGTTTTAATACCGTTGTTGTTGCGATTGGATATCCGTAAAATTGATCGATATCAATCGTAATGGTATGTTTATTATTTCCAATGTTTGTCATTGCCACTTGAGGATCAACTGTTCCCCAATTCCCTTGAACGTATTGCCAATTTGATGGCGATGTGCTTGCACTTGTAATTAATCCTGCATGGGCATAAATTTGAGACTGACCAATCAGCGCTCCATTTCCTTGTGTGGCATCATAGGTGATGGTGACCACATCATTTACGGTTGGAAAAGCTGGGGAAACTTCTAAAACTTGTGCGATGAGAACTGAGCTATAAATACTAGCGATTACGGTAAGGATGACATGTTTCATCTAGAAATGTTTAAGGTAAAAAAAAGCCTAAGTATATTTCAACTTAGGCTCTCAATAAATAATTAAAAAATTATTGTTTGATCAATTTTCCAGTAGCAACTTTGTCACCAGCGAACACTTTGAAAATGTAAGAACCAGCAGATAAGTTAGCTGTATTTACTTCAACATTGTTAGAAGCAGAAACCGCGATTGTTTTCGCTGCAACTTCTTTTCCTGTTAAATCAAATAATTTGATCGTAGCTTCAGAAGCATTGTTTACATCAAATTTGAAGTTAGCAACATCAGAAGCAGGGTTTGGAGAAACTGTCAAGTTGTTGATCACGTTTTCTGCAACGTTAGATCCACCACATGCAGTACATGCATCCCAAACATAACATACTGTACCTGGTAAAAGTGTATAAGTACGGTTGATGTTTCCACCTGCATCAGATACTCCACAAGCATCAACAGCAATTGTGTTTAATGGGTCAGTTCCTTCGTTTGCTCCCCAATCACCGTTCACAAATTTGTACAATAATGTGTCTTGTAATGTTGAAACTGGGAAAGTAACATCGATTGACCAGATGTTGTTTCCTAAGTCTGTCATTGCAGAGTTTGCATCTGCTGGAGACCAGTCAACCATTGCACCTGCAGCAACTGAACCTTGGTGTGTACCGAAAGTACCTCCAACACGGATTCCATTTGCAGCCAATGTTGCACCACCTGCTAAATAAGCTGTGATATCAACTTGAAACGTTGCAGTGTAATCTGTCATAAAGTTGTAAGCACCAGTTGTACGGTCAAAAACAACTAAATAAGTTCCAGCAGGAACTGGGATATTTGCTCCATCTTGCACTCCTAATCCAGCTGGAAAAGTAGCTGCACCCCAGTTAACTGTCCATGCTGCATCTTGGCGAAATTTCGCTTCACCAGCAACACATGTAACAATTCCTGCATAGACGTTACCATCCATTGTTTGCATTGGGATATCAACAGACCAGTCATAAGGCGGAACTGCAGATCCAATAATACCTACCGCAGGGAACTGCGCGTAAGACGCTACACTAATAAATACAGTAGCTAAAAAAGTAAACATTTTTTTCATAGTTCAATTTTTAAAAGGTTAAAAAATACTTAGTGTCAGATTGACAACTTCAAAAATAAAAATAAAATTGGAAACCAAGAAATAGTTTTTAATTTTCTAGGATGGATTTTTGAACCTTCCTTTGTAGATAAGATGTGGGGATGTAAATT
Source organism: Crocinitomicaceae bacterium (assembly GCA_024643545.1). GTDB lineage: Bacteria > Bacteroidota > Bacteroidia > Flavobacteriales_D > Crocinitomicaceae > UBA952. The sequence continues at coordinate 95,248 of JAHEMR010000036.1, forward strand.
CCAGCATGGTGTTTTCGTTCAAAAAAAGGCCATAAACACTAGAACCCGAACCGGACATCGCTGCATAAATTGCACCTGATTCGTAAAGGGAATTCTTTAATTTTTGAATTTCCGGAAACAGGTGAAATACCGATTGTTCAAAATCATTTTTTAGCAAATGCTGCCACTGTTGAATAGGTTTTTCTAAGATTTCTTGAACAGCCATCACCTGCTCATTAGCAGTAACCCCCGCATAAGCTTCCTTCGTTCCTACATGAATTCCCGGATTTAGTAAGACCAAATAATACTTGGATAAATCAAGCTCAACCGTAGAAAGTACTTCACCTCTTCCTTGGGCAATTTGAGGCAAGCCATCCACAAAAAACGGACAATCACTTCCTAAATCAGTTGATAATTGCTTGAGTTTTTGATTGGATAAGCCCAATTGAAAAAGTTCATTTAATGCGATCAAGGTATACGTTGCATCCGCAGAACCACCACCAAGTCCGGCGCCAACTGGGATTTGTTTTCTTAAGTGAATGCGAACGGGTCCGACTTCAAATTCTTTACGCAACAATAAATATGCTTTCTCACATAAATTTACGCCACCATTCCCGCTAATTTTTATTCCTGTTTGAAGAAATTCAAAAGAACCTGCTTTTGTCACTTCTAAAATATCCGTAAACGGTATTTCTACCATACACGTGTCGATGTCGTGATATGCATCTTCCCTTTTTCGAAGGATGTTTAGTCCTAGGTTTATCTTCGCTGGTGGATATAAAATCATGAAACAAATGTACTTTTTTCAAGTGAACTTTTTTGCATATGCTGTTTGGAAATGATGGTATCAGAAAATCAATTAACTTTGTCTACTCAATTTAAACATTATGTCTACGTATCTTGATTTTGAAGAACCATTAAAAGCCTTAGAAGAACAGATTGCGCAAACCAAAGAATTAGGTGAATCCACAAATGTGGACATGACCGAAAAATTAGCGGAATTAGAACAAGTTCTTCAAGAAAAAACAAAAGAAGTTTTCTCAGGATTAACCCCGTGGCAGCGCGTTCAACTTTCAAGACACCCGGACAGACCCTACACTTTAGCGTATATTGACGCCATCACAGGTGGACAATTCATCGAATTACATGGTGATCGCAGTGTGAAAGATGACAAAGCCATGGTTGGTGGATTTGGTATGATTGATGGAAAAAGTGTAATGTTAATCGGACAACAAAAAGGTATTAATACGAAAATGCGTCAATACCGCAATTTTGGAATGCCGAATCCTGAAGGATACCGTAAAGCACTTCGACTAATGAAACTGGCTGAGAAATTTAATAAGCCGATTATTACATTCATAGATACACCAGGAGCATTCCCTGGATTAGAAGCTGAGGAACGTGGACAAGGAGAAGCAATTGCTCGAAACATCTATGAAATGATGCGCTTAAAAGTTCCTGTAATTTGTATCATCATTGGTGAAGGAGCATCGGGTGGTGCCCTTGGAATTGGCGTTGGGGATAAAGTTGTGATGTTAGAAAATACATGGTATTCTGTCATTTCTCCTGAAAGTTGTTCTTCCATTTTATGGCGTTCATGGAATTTCAAGGAAACGGCAGCAGATGCGTTGAAATTAACGTCAACAGACATGCGAAAAAATGGACTTGTAGACGAAGTTATTCCAGAACCATCCAACGGAGCACACCGCAATTCTAAAGAAATGTTTCAAGTGGTGAAAGCGAAAATAAAGGATTACATCTCTGAATTAGAGAAACAAAATCCGGATAAACGAATTGAAGACCGCATCGAAAAATTCTGTCAGATGGGTGTTTGGAAATAAACACCATAAAATCACCCATTCATGACTGACTTGTTATCCACGCCCATAGAATATTTAAAAGGTGTTGGACCACAACGTGCAGCAACATTACAAACAGAATTAGGGATTTTTTCTTTCCGTGATATCCTTAATCATTTTCCATTTCGATATCAGGATAGATCCGTTTTTCATGAAATCCGTGATATTCATTTGGTTGATAATTACCTGCAATTAAAAGGGAAAATAACCTACATGGGTGAAGTTGGAACAGGGCGTCACCGTAAATTAACTGCACGTTTCGAGGACAATTCAGGAACCGTTGATTTAATTTGGTTTCAAGGGATACAATGGGTAAAAGCTAATTTACGTGTTGGAGAAACATACCTGCTTTTTGGAAAACCAAAAGCTTATAATCAAAATTGGACCATTCCCCATCCAGAGTTGACAAAATGGGGAGAGCAATCGAACGACCTTGGATTACAAGCCATGTATCCGTCAACAGAAAAATTGAATGCGAAAGGATTGAACGCGAAAGGAATTGGGAAAATCATTCAAGGGCTTCTTCCTCAAATCAAACATCAAATTCCAGAAGTACTTCCAAGTTATTTAACCGAAGAACTCCACCTTATTTCGAAAGAACAAGCCTATTTTTCCATTCATGCCCCAAAAAATGAAGTCGAATTTAAGCAAGCACGTTACCGCTTAAAATTTGAGGAATTATTTTTTTTACAACTAGAATTATTGCTTCGGAAAGAAATTCGAGCAAAAAAAATGAAAGGATTTATCTTTTCAGAATTAGGGGGTCTTTTTAATACCTTTTACACCAAACACCTGCCATTTGAGTTGACCAATGCTCAAAAGCGGGTTTTAAAAGAAATTCGAAAGGACTTTCTGCACGGTGAGCACATGAATCGACTCTTGCAAGGTGATGTTGGAAGCGGGAAAACACTGGTTGCTCTTTTGACAATACTCATGGGAATCGACAATGGTTTTCAAGGAGCACTGATGGCACCTACCGAGATTCTAGCTACACAACATTACGAATCACTCCGTGAATTGGTTGGGGATTTACCCATTGAAATCGCTTTATTAACGGGTTCCACGAAAAAAGCGAGAAGAGCAGAAATACACGAAGGACTCCAAAATGGATCCATTCAACTATTAATTGGAACCCATGCGTTGTTGGAGGATGTCGTTCAATTTGCGAATTTAGGAATCGTTGTGATTGATGAACAACATCGCTTTGGGGTTGCGCAGCGATCAAAAATGTGGGGGAAGAATTCCACTCCACCGCATGTATTAATCATGACCGCAACACCTATTCCACGTACATTAGCGATGACCTTTTATGGAGACTTGGATGTTTCCATCATTGATGAATTGCCTCCAGGTAGAAAACCCATACAAACGATTCATCGCAGAGAAAACCACCGTCCAAAATTATTGCAATTTATTAAAGAACAAATTTCCATTGGGAGGCAGATTTACATTGTGTATCCTTTGATTCAAGAATCCGAAAAGTTAGATTTTAAAAATCTACAAGAAGGATATGAATTAATCACCGAAGCTTTCCCCTCTCCACAATACCAGGTTAGCATGGTTCATGGCAAATTGAAACCGATCGAGAAGGATGCAGAAATGCAGCGATTTGTAAAGGCGGAAACACAAATCATGGTGGCGACAACGGTCATCGAAGTGGGGGTGAATGTTCCTAATGCTTCGGTAATGGTGATTGAAAGTGCGGAGCGATTCGGACTTTCACAATTGCATCAGTTACGTGGGCGAGTTGGTCGTGGAGCGGAAAAATCCTATTGTATTTTAATGACTGGAGATAAACTATCCAAGGAATCCATGAAACGTATGGATACGATGGTCATGACAAATGATGGATTTCAAATTTCAGAAGTTGATTTACAACTTCGTGGTCCAGGTGATTTAATGGGGACACAGCAAAGTGGTGTTTTGGATTTAAAACTAGCGGATTTATCGCGAGATGGTCAAATTGTTAGTTTGGCCAGAGAAAAAGCCAGAGAAATACTTGAGAAGGACCCAGATCTTTTGTTAGCAGAGAACCTACCTTTAAACCAACGCATGCGACAGGTATTGAAATCTCGTCCTAATTGGGGTCGCATTGCATAAAAAAAAGGATGACCTTTCGATCATCCTTTTCCTTTTATTTTATCTTTCGATTAAGCGTCTTGTAGCATTTCATCGTATGCTTCTTGTGAACCAACAATCATTGATTGGTATTCACGTACACCAGTACCAGCCGGGATTAAGTGTCCAACGATAACGTTTTCTTTCAATCCTAATAGGTGGTCTTCTTTACCTGAAATAGCTGCTTCGTTTAATACTTTCGTTGTCTCCTGGAAGGAAGCCGCAGAAATAAACGATTGTGTTTGAAGGGACGCACGTGTGATACCTTGTAACAATGGAGTTGACGTTGCTGGCATAGCCTCTCTCGCTTCTACTAATGTTTTATCTTCACGTTTTAATTTCGAGTTCTCATCTCTTAAACGACGAACAGAAACTAATTGTCCTTTTTTCAATTCCGTTGAATCACCTGCATCTTTTACGAACATCATTCCGTAAAGCGCATCATTAGCTTCCATGATATCAGCTTTATGAACGGATTGTCCTTCCAAGAAGCGTGTATCACCTGATTCGATGATTTGTGCTTTCAACATCATTTGACGTACAATCACTTCAAAGTGTTTATCATTAATTTTTACCCCTTGTAAACGGTATACCTCTTGGATTTCATTTACGATGTACTCCTGTACTTTCGTAGGACCTTCGATGTTCAAGATATCGTTTGGTGTGATTGCTCCATCAGATAATGGTTGACCAGCACGAACGAAATCGTTTTGTTGTACAAGGATGTGTTTAGAAAGTGGAACTAAGTATTTTCTAACTTCTCCCAATTTCGATGTAATGATAATTTCACGGTTACCACGTTTCACATTTCCGAATGCTGCTGTTCCATCGATTTCAGAAACAACTGCTGGATTTGAAGGATTTCTTGCCTCGAATAACTCAGTTACACGTGGAAGACCTCCGGTGATATCTCCGGTTTTACCAGCTAAACGAGGAATCTTAACCATGATCACACCCGCTTCAATTTTATCGCCTTCTGTAACAGAAATATGCGCATTAACAGGAATTGAGTATTCTCTTAAAATTTCTTTCGTTTTCGGGTCTATAATGTGAATCGCCGGACTTTTCTTTTTATCACGGGATTCGATGATTACTTTTTCAGTAAATCCTGTTTGCTCATCGACTTCTTCACGGTATGTGATGTTTTCAATGATGCTATCAAATACAACCTTACCTGCAACTTCAGAGATAATTACAGCATTGTATGGATCCCATTTACAAATTACATCACCTTTCTTAATTTTTGTTTCACCAGAAACCATTAACTCAGAACCGTAAGGAACATTTGCTGTCATGACAGTAATTCCTGTTTTCTCGTCCGTAATTTTCAATTCAGCTGAACGTCCAACTACAATGACTTGATTCGTTCCATCTGCATTTTTACGTTCGATCGTTCTTAATTCGTCGATTTCCAATTTACCGTTTGCTTTCGCTTTCAAGTCAGAAATATCTGCAATGTTTGACGCCGTACCCCCAACGTGGAATGTACGTAATGTCAACTGTGTACCTGGCTCACCAATTGATTGAGCCGCAACTACTCCCACAGCATCTCCTCTTTGTGCAAGTCGGTGATTAGCAAGGTTTCGTCCGTAACATTTCGAACAAACTCCACGACGCATTTCACACGTTAATACAGAACGAATTTCAACTTCTTCGATTCCAGCTTTTGAAATTGTTGTTGCGATATCTTCAGAAATCAACTCACCAGCTGCAACGATTAATTCATCCGTATCCGGTAAGTAAACATCATGAACTGATGTACGACCCAAAATACGATCGTATAAAGGTTCAACGACTTCATCATTTTTCTTCAATGCAGTAGCTACAATTCCACGAAGGGTACCACAATCATTTGAATTAATTACAACATCTTGTGCAACATCCACCAAACGACGAGTCAGGTAACCTGCATCGGCAGTTTTAAGGGCTGTATCGGCCAAACCTTTACGAGCACCGTGAGTTGAGATGAAATATTCAAGGATTGATAGACCTTCCTTAAAGTTTGATAAGATCGGATTCTCGATAATTTCTTGAACGGACGCACCAGATTTTTGTGGTTTCGCCATCAATCCACGCATACCAGAAAGCTGACGAATTTGTTCTTTCGAACCACGTGCTCCTGAATCGTACATCATGTAAATTGAGTTGAATCCTTGACGATCCGTTTTCAATTGATCCATTAATGTAGCTGTCAAACGTGAGTTAGTATGTGTCCAAATATCAATGATTTGGTTGTAACGCTCATTATTTGTGATAAGACCCATGTTGTAATTCATCATGACTTCTTTCACTTCATTTTCAGCCTTACCAACTAAAACTTCTTTTTCTTTCGGGATAATAATATCGTCAAGGTTGAACGATAAACCACCTCTGAAGGCCATTTCGTATCCAAGACCTTTGATATCATCAAGGAATTGAGCAGTACGTGATGTACCACAAATTTTCAATACTTCACCGATAATATCACGCAACGCTTTTTTCGTTAATACATCATTGATGTAACCAACTTCTCTTGGAACTTTTTCGTTGAACATTACACGTCCACAAGTCGTTTCAATCAGCATTAATTCTGGTTCACCGCTTTTACCTAGGTCATAAGATTTCACTTTGATACGCGCATGCAAATCGAGTTTCTTCTCGTTGTAAGCGATAATTACCTCTTTCGGAGAATAGAAAATTCCATCTTGTCCTTTCACGATATCACCTTCAACAGAAAGTTTCCCTTTTGTGATGTAATAAAGACCCAAGACCATATCCTGAGATGGTACAGCAATTGGTGCTCCATTCGCTGGATTCAAGATATTATGTGAAGCCAACATCAACATTTGCGCTTCCAAAATTGCAGCGTTACCTAATGGTAAGTGAACCGCCATTTGGTCACCATCGAAATCGGCATTGAAGGCTGTTGTTACCAACGGGTGAAGACGAATTGCTTTTCCTTCAATTAATTTTGGTTGGAATGCTTGAATACCTAAACGGTGAAGTGTAGGGGCACGGTTCAATAGAACTGGGTGACCTTTCAATACATTTTCTAAAATATCCCAAACAACTGGTTCTTTACGGTCAACGATTTTCTTCGCAGATTTAACAGTCTTAACGATACCGCGTTCAATCATTTTACGAATGATAAACGGTTTGTATAGCTCGGCAGCCATATCTTTTGGTAAACCACATTCGTGTAATTTCAAATCTGGTCCAACAACAATTACTGAACGTGCTGAATAATCCACACGTTTACCAAGTAAGTTTTGACGGAAACGACCTTGTTTACCTTTCAATGAATCAGAAAGTGATTTCAAGGCACGATTTGATTCTGTTTTAACCGCACTTGATTTTCTTGAGTTGTCAAACAATGAATCAACAGACTCTTGCAACATACGTTTTTCATTACGTAGGATTACTTCAGGAGCTTTGATCTCTATTAATCTTTTCAAACGATTGTTACGAATAATCACACGACGGTACAAGTCATTCAAATCCGATGTTGCGAAACGTCCACCATCAAGTGGAACTAACGGACGCAATTCAGGTGGAATAACTGGAACAACTTTAACGATCATCCATTCAGGACGATTGTCAATACGCGTTTGAGAATCCTTCATTGCTTCAACAACTTGAAGACGTTTTAACGCTTCATTTTTACGTTGTACAGAAGTTTCGTTTTCTGCTTGATCGCGAAGTGTATAAGATAATTCTTCCAGGTTTAATCCTTTCAATAAATCATATAACGCCTCTGCTCCCATTTTGGCAACAAATTTGTTTGGATCAGAATCATCCAAATATTGGTTTTCTTTTGGAAGTGCATCAACGATGTCTAAATATTCTTCTTCCGTTAAGAAGTCGAATTTTTTCAAGTTGACATTATCAAGTGTTAATGCAGCACCAGGATTGATCACAGCATAACGCTCGTAATAGATGATTTGATCCAACTTTTTCGTTGGTAAACCAAGCAAGTATCCAATTTTGTTCGGTAACGAACGGAAGTACCAGATATGTGCAACTGGAACCACCAAAGAGATGTGTCCCATACGTTCTCTACGCACTTTTTTCTCAGTTACTTCAACACCACAACGGTCACATACGATTCCTTTGTAACGAATACGTTTGTATTTACCACAGTGACATTCATAGTCCTTAACTGGTCCAAAAATTCGTTCACAGAACAAACCGTCACGTTCTGGTTTGTACGTACGGTAGTTGATTGTTTCTGGTTTTAATACCTCACCACTTGAGTTCTCCAAAATAATTTCTGGAGAAGCCAATGAGATGGTGATTTTATTAAAGCTACTTTGTTTTTTTGGTATTTCTCTTTTGAAAGCCATTTTTTATATAATGTTTTCGTTATTAATCAATTAGTCCATCGATACGTTCAAACACAATCCGCGTAGCTCGTGCAACAATACGTTGAAAGATTCAGGAATTCCTGGTTCAGGAATATTATCACCTTTCACAATTGCTTCATAAGCTTTCGCACGACCCATTACGTCATCTGATTTAACCGTTAAGATTTCTTGAAGAATGTTTGCTGCACCGAATGCTTCCAATGCCCAAACCTCCATTTCTCCAAAACGCTGACCTCCGAACTGTGCTTTACCACCAAGTGGTTGTTGCGTAATCAAAGAGTATGGTCCGATTGAACGAGCGTGCATCTTATCGTCTACCATGTGAGATAATTTCAACATGTAGATTACCCCAACGGTTGCTGGTTGGTGGAATCGCTCTCCTGTTCCTCCGTCATACAAGTACGTTTTACCAGATTTAGGAACACCTGCTTTCGCTGTCCATTCGTCGATTTCTGATGGTTTTGCACCATCAAAAATTGGCGTTGCGAACTTCATGCCTAATTTTTCACCTGCCCAACCAAGAACAGTTTCATAAATTTGACCAAGGTTCATACGTGAAGGTACACCAAGTGGATTCAATACGATATCAACTGGGGTTCCGTCTTCAAGGAAAGGCATGTCTTCTTGACGAACAATGTTCGCAACGATACCTTTATTTCCGTGACGTCCCGCCATTTTATCACCCACTTTCAATTTACGTTTTTTAGCAACATAAACTTTCGCCAATTTCACGATTCCTGCTGGAAGTTCATCTCCAACTGAAATATGGAATTTACGACGTTTGTAGTTACCAAGTAAATCGTTCGCTTTGATATTAAAGTTGTGAATTACACGACTAATCAATTGATTAATTTTCACATCCGAAGTCCAGTTCAAAGGATTAACAATGGAATAATCCAATGCCATCAACGCCTTATTCGTGAATTTCGTTCCTTTCTTGATCAATTCTTCTTTGAAGTTGTTAAATACACCTGAAGATTTGTGTTCACCTAAAATGACCATCAATTTTTCTGCAAGTTTTTCCTTCAAATCAGCAAAATCTTTTTGGTATTCTGCATCGATTGTTTCCAAGATTGGTTTATCTTGAGATTTAGATTTACGGTCTTTAACAGCTCTTGAGAATAATTTTTTCTCAATGACAACACCACGTAAAGATGGACCTGCTTTCAATGAAGCATCCTTCACATCTCCTGCTTTGTCACCAAAGATTGCACGTAATAATTTCTCCTCTGGAGATGGATCTGTTTCACCTTTTGGTGTAATTTTTCCAATTAAAATATCGCCTTCTCTGATTTCTGCACCGATACGAATCAATCCATTCTCATCTAAATCTTTTGTCGCTTCTTCACTCACGTTTGGAATATCTGAAGTTAATTCCTCCATTCCACGTTTTGTGTCACGAACCTCTAAAGAATATTCATCTATGTGTACACTTGTAAAGATGTCATCACGAACAACTTTTTCAGAAATTACAATCGCATCCTCAAAGTTATATCCTTTCCAAGGCATGAACGCAACTTTCAAGTTTTGACCTAAAGCCAACTCACCAGCTTGTGTTGCATATCCTTCACAAAGCACTTGACCTCTTTCAACGCGATCGCCTTTTTGAACAATCGGTTTCAAGTTGATACATGTACTTTGATTCGTTTTCATGAATTTCGTTAAGCCGTAACGTGTTACTTCGCTATCGAAACTCACCATTTTATCTTCTTCGTTCCAATCGTAACGAATTACGATTTCGTTTGCGTCTACATACTCAACTGTACCAGTTCCTTCAGCATTGATTAACACACGAGAATCTCGTGCAACCAAACGCTCAATTCCTGTTCCAACAATTGGAGAATTTGGACGTAATAATGGAACTGCTTGACGTTGCATGTTTGATCCCATCAATGCACGGTTGGCATCATCATGCTCCAAGAAAGGAATTGATGAAGCGGCAATCGATGCAATTTGATTGGCACCAACGTCCATCAAATTCAAATCTTTCGGTGCTACCACAGGGAAGTCACCTTCGAAACGTGCTTTGACAACATCTGACAAGAAGTTTCCTTTATCATCCATCACAGCATTTGCTTGTGCGATCATTTTTGAATCTTCTTCTTCAGCTGCTAAATAAACAGGCTCTTCATTTAATACAACTTTACCATTTTCAACACGACGGTAAGGCGTTTCAATGAATCCTAATTTATTTACTTTCGCAAATACACACAAAGAAGAAATCAAACCAATGTTTGGTCCTTCTGGAGTTTCAATCGTACAAAGACGACCATAGTGTGTATAGTGAACGTCACGAACCTCGAATCCTGCTCTTTCACGAGAAAGTCCGCCTGGTCCTAGTGCCGATAGACGGCGCTTGTGTGTTACTTCAGAAAGTGGATTGGTTTGATCCATAAACTGAGATAACTGATTCGTTCCAAAGAATGAATTGATAACAGATGAAAGTGTTTTCGCATTGATCAAGTCAATTGGCGTAAATACTTCATTGTCACGCACGTTCATACGCTCACGGATCGTTCTCGCCATTCTTGCAAGACCAACACCGAATTGCGCATACAATTGTTCACCAACTGTACGAACACGACGGTTTGATAAGTGGTCAATATCATCGATATCTGCTTTCGAGTTAATTAACTCGATCAAATATTTAATGATGTTAATGATATCTGTTTTCGTAAGAACGCGAGACTCTTCAGAATCATCTAAACCAAGTTTCTTATTCAAACGGAAACGACCTACCTCACCTAAATCATAACGCGCATCAGAGAAGAATAATTTCTCAAACACTCCTTTTGCCGTTTCATAGTCGGGCGGATCTGCGTTACGTAATTGACGGTAAATGTGTTCAACCGCTTCTTTTTCAGAGTTGGAAGTATCCTTTTGTAAAGTATTGTAGATAATGGTATAATCCGTAGAATTACCATCTTCTTTATGTAAAATCAACGATTTTGCACCAGAATCCATGATAGAATCTAAGTGCTCTTCACCGATTACTAACTCACGATCAAGGATTACCTCATTACGTTCGATAGACACAACTTCTCCTGTATCCTCATCTACGAAATCTTCAATCCATGTTTTTAACACACGTGCTGCTAATCGACGTCCAACTAATTTTTTCAAATTGGCTTTATTGACCTTGACTTCATCAGCCAATCCAAAAATTTCTAGGATATCACGATCTGTTTCGTATCCAATTGCTCGGAACAAAGTTGTAACAGGCAATTTTTTCTTACGATCGATGTAAGCGTACATGATGTTATTGATATCTGTCGCAAATTCAATCCAAGATCCCTTGAAAGGAATGATACGTGCAGAATATAATTTTGTGCCATTTGCGTGACGGCTTTGGCCGAAGAACACACCTGGAGATCGGTGTAACTGGGAAACGATAACACGTTCAGCACCGTTTACAACGAAAGACCCCTTTGGGGTCATATAAGGAATTGTACCTAAATAAACATCTTGTACGATTGTTTCAAAATCCTCATGTTCAGGATCGGTACAATATAATTTCAATTTAGCCTTTAAAGGAACACTGTACGTTAATCCGCGTTCAATACATTCTTCAATAGAATATCTTGGTGGATCTACGAAGTAGTCTAAAAACTCCAATACAAATTGGTTTCTTGTATCGGTAATTGGAAAGTTTTCGGCGAAAACTTTAAATAAACCTTCACTATCACGATTCTCAGGTGTTGTTTCCAACTGAAAGAATTCTTGGAAGGATTTTAATTGAATCTCCAGGAAATCTGGGTATTCAAATTGATTTTTGCTTGAAGCAAAATTAATTCGGGTTGAATTATTTGATGTTGCCAAGGCTTTTGTTTTTTAGTTATTCGATTATTCTGTCAAAATCAACATGCGAAAAAACAGGAGAAGGCATCCGCTAAAAAGCGGTGCCTTTCCTGTAATATTGTGGGATTAATTACTTAATCTCAACTTCAGCTCCAGCTTCTTCTAAAGATTTTTTAAGACCTTCAGCCTCATCTTTAGAAACTCCTTCTTTCAATGTTGCAGGAGCACCGTCTACTAAGTCTTTAGACTCTTTCAATCCGTTTCCTGTTAATTCTTTAACAAGTTTAACTACAGCTAGTTTGTTTGGTCCACCAGCTTTCAAGATTACGTCGAATTCCGTTTTCTCAGCAGCAGCTTCACCTGCATCAGCAGCACCACCAGCCATCATAACCGGAGCAGCCGCAGCTGGTTCGATTCCGTATTCATCTTTTAAAATTGTTGCTAACTCGCTTACTTCTTTTACTGTAAGGTTAACTAACGTTTCTGCAATTTGCTTTAAATCAGCCATTTTATTTTAATTTAAAAAAGGTTATTATTAATTAATTTATGCTCGTTCTTCGAGCGTTTTAAGGATTCCAGCGATTGTATTACCAGAACCTTTAAGAGCAGACAATACATTTTGAGCAGGACTCTGCAACATTCCAATGATTTGACCAACCAATTCTTCTTTACTTTTCAGTGATTCTAGAACTTTTAATTGATCGTCTCCAATGAAAATTGCTTCATCAATGTATGCACCTTTCAAAATTGGTTTCGGTGATTTCTTACGGAAATCAGCAATCAATTTTGCAGGAGCATTCGCTACTTCGCTGAACATAACAGAAGTTGATCCTTTCAATACATCTCTCAATGCACCGAAATCTTTCCCTTCTACTTTGTCCATCGCTTTTTGAAGCAATGCATTTTTAACTACACGCATAGATATGTTTGATTGAAAACATCTTCTACGCAATGCGTTAATTGTCTCTACTGTTAATTCTGCTGTGTCTGCTAGATACAACACATTGTTAGCAGTTAAATCTGCCGCCAAATCGCTGATGTACTTCGCTTTTTCTTCTCTTGTCATTTTCTTAAGTATTAAGCAGTAACAGACTTCGCGTCAATTTGTATCCCTGGACTCATCGTAGAGCTCAGGTAGATACTTTTAATATAAGTACCTTTTGCAGCAGATGGTTTTAATTTAACTAGTTGTTGAATCAACTCACTCGCATTCTCACGAATTTTGTCACCTTCAAAACTAACTTTACCTACCGAAGAGTGAATGATACCGTATTTATCAACTTTAAAGTCAATTTTACCAGCTTTCACCTCAGTTACAGCTTTACCAATTTCCATGGTAACTGTACCTGTTTTCGGGTTAGGCATTAAACCACGTGGTCCTAAAACACGTCCAAGTGCACCTACTTTACCCATAACTGAAGGCATTGTAATGATTACGTCGATGTCTGTCCAACCACTTTTGATTTTATCAATGTAGTCATCAAGTCCAACATATTCCGCACCTGCTTCGATTGCTTCTTTTTCCTTGTCCGGAGTACAAAGTACAAGTACTTTAATATCCTTACCAGTTCCATGAGGCAATGCAACGGTTCCACGTACCATTTGATTCGCTTTACGAGGATCAACCCCTAAACGAACACAAATATCTACAGAGGCATCGAATTTGGTAGTAGAAATTCCCTTCACCAAATCGCATGCTTCAGATAGAGTGTAGACCTTTGTCAAATCAAATTTAGACAAGATCTCTTTTCTTTTTTTAGAAACTCTTTTCATAACAATTAATTATTTGGATTGAGGAGCGACTCCACCTTTAACGGTTACCCCCATACTTCTTGCTGTTCCTGCAACCATTCGCATTGCTGCATCAACGGTAAAACAATTCAAATCTGGTAATTTATCTTCAGCAATCATGCGAATTTGATCCCAAGAAATGGAAGCAACTTTTACACGATTTGGCTCAGATGAACCTTTTTTGATTTTTGTGTGCTCGATGATTTGTACCGCCGCTGGTGGTGTTTTAAGAACGAAATCAAAGGATTTATCACCATAAACAGTGATAACAACAGGAACTACCTTACCCATTTTATCTTGAGTACGAGCATTAAACTGCTTACAAAACTCCATGATATTTACACCTTTCGCACCTAAAGCAGGTCCAATTGGCGGTGATGGGTTGGCTGCGCCTCCTTTGATCTGCAATTTGATCAATGCTGCTACTTCTTTAGCCATATATATTAAAATTATGTAGTCAACGTGAATCGGTGATGGGAAGCTTTAATCATCGGACTCACTCCTACGGTTAATACAACTTTTAACCTTCTTTCTCAACTTGCATATAGCTGAGTTCCAAAAGGTTTTTTCGGCCAAATATTTTGACCATTACTTTTAATTTTTTCTTTTCTTCATTGATTTCATCTACAACTCCTGTGAAGTTATTAAATGGACCATCAATTACTTTAACAGATTCACCAACAACGAAAGGAATTTTCAATTCTTCCTCTGTTGTAGCCAATTCGTCTACCTTACCTAAAATTCTATTTACTTCGGCTAATCGCATTGGAACAGGTTCACCACCTTTCACTGTGCCAAGAAAACCAATAACATTTGGAATACTCTTAATCACGTGACTTACTTCACCTACAAGTGCAGCTTCAATTAACACGTAACCTGGTAAAAAAGCTTTTTCCTTATTTACCTTCTTTCCGTTTTGGATTTTAAAAACCTTTTCAGTTGGAATTAAAACTTGGTTCACATAGTCATTAAGTTTCATTCGAGTAATTTCTAACTCTAAATACTCCTTAACTTTCTTTTCTTTACCACTTACGGCACGAACTACATACCATTTCTTAACAATTTCTGCCATTACTGTATTTTGTTTAGAATGATCCGTATATAAAACCTAATAATCCTTTCCACAATGAACCTTCTTCTCCGGAAATACCGAAAGCGTAGTCCATTGCGAAGATCAAAAGTGCAATGAGAACAGACGAAACAACTACCAAAATGGTATTATTTTGTAGTTCTTTCCAAGTCGGCCACGTCACATTGTGAAGCATTTCATTGGAAGTTTCCTGAAAATATGTTTTTATTTTTGACACTTGTATCAATTTTAATTGAGCACGGGCGGTAGGATTCGAACCCACGACCAATGGTTTTGGAAACCACCACTCTACCAGCTGAGCTACACCCGTTTAAAAAGGGGAGTTGTTAAACTCCCCTTACTTTAAACTATGTTGTTTCTTGTTAAGCTACGATTTCAGTAACCTGTCCAGCACCTACTGTTCTACCACCCTCACGGATTGCAAAACGAAGTCCTTTGTCCATTGCAACTGGTACGATCAATTTAACTGTAATTGATACGTTGTCACCTGGCATAACCATCTCACGACCATCTGTTAAGAAGATTTCTCCTGTAACGTCTGTTGTACGGAAATAGAATTGAGGACGGTATTTATTGTGGAAAGGAGTGTGACGACCACCTTCTTCTTTCTTCAATACATAGATCTCTGCTTTAAATTCTTGGTGAGGTGTAGTTGAACCTGGTTTACAGATAACCATACCACGTTTGATTTGAGATTTCTCAATACCACGTAATAATAAACCTGCGTTATCACCTGCTTCACCACGATCTAACATTTTACGGAACATCTCAACACCTGTAACTGTAGATGTCAATTTCAATTCACCCATTCCTAGGATTTCAACCGGATCTCCAGAGTTGATAACTCCTGTTTCGATACGACCAGTAACAACTGTACCACGACCTGTAATCGTAAATACATCCTCAACTGGCATTAAGAAAGGCTTATCAACATCACGTGGAGGTAGTTCGATATATGTATCAACTGCATCCATTAACGCATCAACCGTTGCAACCCACTGAGGCTCTCCGTTTAATGCTCCCAAAGCAGAACCTTGGATAACTGGTGCATTATCACCATCGTATTTGTAGAAAGAAAGTAATTCACGTACTTCCATTTCAACTAATTCTAATAACTCAGCATCATCTACCATGTCCACTTTGTTCATGAAGACAACTAAACGAGGAACACCAACTTGACGACCAAGTAGGATGTGCTCACGTGTTTGAGGCATTGGACCATCAGTTGCGGCAACTACTAAAATAGCTCCATCCATTTGAGCAGCTCCAGTAACCATGTTCTTTACGTAATCGGCGTGACCTGGACAGTCAACGTGTGCGTAGTGACGGTTTGCTGTTTCGTACTCAATGTGCGAAGTGTTAATAGTGATACCACGCTCTTTTTCTTCGGGCGCGTTATCAATTGAAGAGAAATCACGAACCTGAGCCAATCCCTTAGAAGCAAGAACGCTAGAGATTGCTGCAGTCAACGTAGTCTTACCATGGTCAACGTGTCCAATAGTACCAATGTTCACGTGTGGTT